>NZ_CP098400.1:1200000-2400000 GCF_023674465.1 Xiashengella succiniciproducens
TTGTCCCGGATAAATACAGAGGCTCTCCATCTGCTCAAACATGCTCGTCCGGAGGACTCTGCCGCTGCATGGGCATTCCGTTATGCTGGCACTCCTGAAACTGTACTTTCGGTATTGAGCGGTATGGTATATATGGAGCATTTGCAGGAAAACATACGTACTTATTCTCCGCTTGTCCCGATTAACGAGGAGGAAAATGCTTTGCTCGAGAAGGTCACAGAGATTATGGTGAGCCATGACTATATCCAGTGTACAGAATGTCAGTATTGCATGCCTTGTCCTTATGGTGTAGATATTCCGGGAGTATTTGGTCATTATAACCGAATAATCAGTTCCGGTAAAATGCTTAGAAGTTCCAATGACGAAAATTACAAAGAGGCTCGCAGGGCTTACCTTGTAGGGTATGACAGGAGTATTCCAAGATTACGTCAGGCCAGCCACTGCATCGGATGTGACAAGTGTAAGCCTCACTGTCCACAGAAAATTGATATCCCAACAGAAATGCGCCGAATAGATCAATACACAGAGCAGTTGAAGCAGAAACTGGAGTTCTAGGAGAAGGGTTACCAGTGCGCCAATCCTATCTCAGGCCTGAACAATTCCGGTATCGCTTATTACTCGCATGCTTTGAAAAAAAATATAATAACACTTACCTGTTTTGAATATTGTTTGTATTTTTACGAACGATATTTTGGATTATGGCAAAAGAACAACTGACAAAGGAACAAGAGCAATTGGCGCGTTTAGCTAAAGCTTTAGGGCATCCGATTCGAATAGCTATATTGCAGATGCTTGCAAGGCAGACATGTTGTTATCATGGTGATATGTCGGATATATTGCCAATTGCAAAAAGTACTTTATCCCAGCATTTGAAGGAGCTGAAAGAGGCAGGATTGATTCAAGGGACAATCACTTTGCCGACAGTAAAGTACTGCATAAATAAGGAAAATTGGGCGATGGCGAAATCACTATTCGAATCTTTCCTGGTAGAGGTAAACAATAATGATGGTTCCTGTTAGTACATAAAAATTTTTTTAATTTGAATGTTCGTAGTTTTGCGAAATACGTACGGTTTGTATTTATATGATTAACAAAGCCAGCGAGAACGCCTAAAAACGAGGATATAAGAACATTTTTTTCAGACAGGGGGACATTGAAAAAATGCCTGTTGATGACAACCGTGCCGATGTAGTAGTCAGCTATTGGGCTCACATGCAAGTAATGTAAAATAGTATAAAGAACTTGGAAGCCATGAAAAAAAGAGTGTTAGTATTATGTACAGGCAACAGTTGCCGCAGTCAGATAGCAGAAGGTTATTTGCGTCACTTTGCAGGCGACAGTGCTGAGGTATACAGTGCCGGCGTGGAAACGCACGGCGTTAATCCATGCGCGATTGAGACAATGAAAGAAGATGGCATCGACATCTCGGGGCACACATCAAACAATGTGGACGAGTACCGCTATGTTGATTTTGATTACGTTATCACTGTGTGCGACAATGCCCGTGAACGTTGTCCATACTTTCCTTCTAATGCTGTAAAGCTACACCAGAATTTTCCAGACCCTGCAAAGGCACAAGGTACAGAGGATGAAATTAAGGCAGAGTTCAGCCGTGTTCGTGATATGATAAAAGCATATTGCAAGCAATTTGTAGATGATAACCTGAAGTAAGTATGAGTGCTAACAATTGTACCCCCGCTGTAGAGCGCAAGCGGCTTAGTTTTCTGGACCGCTACCTTACCCTTTGGATATTTATAGCAATGGCACTAGGAGTAGCCTTAGGCTACTTCATACCCTCATTTTCAACAGCTATAGATTCAATGTCGAGTGGAACAACAAACATTCCGTTGGCAATAGGGCTTATCCTTATGATGTACCCACCATTGGCAAAGGTTGACTACAAGTTAATGCCAAAAGTATTTAAGGATGTCAAGATCCTCACCACTTCATTATTTTTGAACTGGTTAGTAGGGCCAATATTGATGTTTGTTCTGGCAATTACATTCCTGCACGATTACCCTGAATACATGATAGGAGTTATCCTAATCGGATTGGCTCGCTGTATTGCAATGGTCCTGGTCTGGAATGACCTTGCAGAAGGCAATCGTGAATACGGAGCAGGTTTAGTGGCTCTAAACTCAATTTTTCAAGTTGTTTTTTATAGCTTCTACGCATGGCTGTTTATTACAGTATTGCCCCCGATGCTCGGATTTGAAGGTGCGATAGTTGATATTTCCATAGGCACGATAGCAAAAACTGTCGGAATCTACTTGGGTATTCCTTTCCTTGCGGGTTTCCTTAGCCGTATTGTCTTAGTTAAGGTAAAAGGCGAACAGTGGTATCAAGAAAAATTTATCCCGGCAATCTCTCCAATCACTTTGATTGCCCTGCTTCTGACAATTGTTTTGATGTTCAGCTTGAAAGGTCGGATGATCGTACAAATACCGATGGACGTAGTACACATTGCGATTCCATTGCTAATCTACTTTGTGATAATGTTTTTTATCAGCTTTTTTGCAAGTAAAGCAGCAGGGGCAACTTACGATCAGAACGCATCTGTATCGTTCACCGCTACGGGAAATAACTTTGAATTGGCTATTGCTGTTGCAATCGGCGTATTTGGATTGCACAGCGGTCAAGCCTTTGCCGGAGTAATCGGGCCACTTATCGAAGTGCCCGTACTGATAGGTTTGGTTAATATTGCCTTTTGGTTAAAACGCAAATATTACAAATAAATAATGCTATTCACCTAAATTCAAATTAGAATGAAAAATGTTATTTTAATTATGTTGAGCCTTTTTTTTGTTACAGCATGTGGTAACGGTGGACAAAAGAAAGCACAGAATACTGATGCAGCAACCGAAACGAAGACGGCGGTAGCCGATGCCAACACAGTTTATGTATATTACTTTCATGGAAAGCAACGTTGCATGACTTGCAATACCGTAGAGAAAGTTGCGAAACAGGCAATTGAAGCAAACTACGCTTCAAACACAAATGTTAAGTTCTTGGTTCTTCCTACGGATGACAAGGCTAACGAAGCCCTGGTGGAGAAGTATGAAATTTCATGGAATGGTCTTATCATAGACAAAGGCGGCAACGTTATTAACATCACGGAACAAGCTTTTGCCAATGCTGTAAACAGTCCTGATGTTTTGGCCGATCTGATTAAGAGCGAAGTAAATAAAAGATTGAATTGATCTTGCAACACGCTGGAAAATGATATAAAGGTGATTGTTGCTAAGAATTTTCCTGTAGATGTAACATTCAAACAAGTAGCACTTGAAGAAGAGAGCAATAATGCACTTGTTGAAAAATTTAAAGTAAAAGCCCAAACAGTTGTGTTGGTTAATTTAAAAGCTCTCGTTGCAAAAGTTAAATAAAGCACGAAGTAACATGGAGTGGCTACAGCAACTTGTCGATGCCTATAAGAACGATTTGCCAATGTTGGCAGCGTTTGTATTAGGTTTAATGACAGCAATCAGCCCGTGTCCTTTAGCGACAAATATTACGGCAACGGCATACCTCAGTAAAAACATCACTGAAAAGAAAAGAGTGCTTTTCAATGGTGTTTTCTATACGCTTGGACGAATGTTCAGCTATACAACATTAGGACTTATATTTTACTTCGGAGCAAGCCAATTCAAGGTTGCCAAGCTACTGCAAGACGTTGGCGGAATGTGGCTCGGAGTAGCACTTGTAATCGTCGGAATTCTGATGTTGGATATAATTAAATTCAACATCCCGTTATTCGATAAGTTTAAGCCAAAAGTGAACGAAGAGAAACAGAAAGGCGGATATTGGAATGCCTTTATCATGGGAGTAGTATTCGCGTTGGCATTTTGTCCGTTCAGCGGGGTGCTCTATTTCGGGGTGCTTATACCAATGACAATCGCAGCCCCTTCAGGCTTGCTTTTACCTCCTATTTTTGCTATTGCAACAGGTCTGCCTGTAATCATAATAGCCTATTTGTTGGCTTACAGTATGGCAAACATCGGTAAGTTTTACAATGGCATGAAGAGTTTTGAAAAATGGTTTAAACGTGTAATTGCCGCGATATTCATTATTGTAGGGATTTATTACATAGTTACATATATTTAAAAGATTGAAATCATGGAAATTAAAATATTAGGTACTGGATGTGCCAAATGCAAAACAGCTCAGGCTGTCGTCGAAAAAGTAGTTGCAGAATCAGGAATCGAAGCAACAATCACAAAGGTTGAAGACATTATGGATATTATGAAATACAATATCATGTCTACCCCTGCTGTGGTCGTTGACGAAGTGGTTAAAATTAAAGGACGAGTGCCATCAGAAGCGGAAGTCCGTCAAGCGTTGGGTTTATAGGTTATGGAAGTTAAAAAGGAACTTAAAATACTGCTTTGGATCGTGGCGATTTTTGCCGCGGTATTCTTCATGCCTGTCGGCAACGAAACATTTATGACGGCTATTGCTGCTACGCTCGATTTGTCGAAGTGGTATGCACAGGAACACGTTGTGATGTGTCTGTTGCCAGCCTTTTTCATTGCAGGCGTAATCTCTATTTTTGTCAGTCAGGGTGCGGTTCTAAAATACTTCGGAGCGAACGCTAAAAAGTGGTTAGCCTATACAGTAGCGGCAGTGTCAGGAACTATCTTGGCTGTTTGTTCTTGTACTATTCTTCCGCTTTTTTCAAGTATATATAAGCGTGGTGCAGGATTAGGACCAGCCGTAGCGTTCCTATACTCCGGCCCTGCGATTAGCATATTATCGATTATCCTGACCGCACGTATTCTTGGTGCTGAAATGGGTATTGCCCGTACAATCGGAGCAGTCAGCTTCTCAATTATCATCGGACTTGTGATGTCGTTTATCTACCGAAAAGAAGAGAAGGCGAAAAAGGAAGAGCAGATGAACTTTCCTGAAATGCCCGAAAAGCGTCCGATGAAGCAGACAGCTTTCCACTTCTTTTCGTTGGTAGCTATTCTTGTTTTTGCGAACTGGGGACGACCAGCTGCGGATGACACAAGCTGCCTTTGGTACTATATATTCAAATACAAGTGGTTTATCACAGGCGGATTTGCACTTATGCTTTGCTACTCGCTCGTAAAAATTCTGAAAATCAAATGGCAATGGGTGGCTTTGGGGGTAGTGGCTACGACAGTGTCGGCTTTGCTTGCAAAAACTTTTATTTCAACTTCTGTATTTGTTCCGCTTGTCCCTATGATCGTTGGTATTGCTGCACTCAGCCTAATGACATTGTTTGATAAGAACGATGAAGATAATCGCGAATGGGCGCTTTCCACCTGGGGGTTTGCCAAACAGATTATGCCTCTTTTGGCTGTGGGTGTTGTAACAGCAGGATTTTTACTCGGTTCAACACACGATTCGACAGCTATTGCAGGAGTCGTGCCGAATGAATGGGTGTCGTGGGCTGTTGGTGGAAACTCACTGTTGTCCAACTTTTTTGCAAGTTTCACGGGAGCTTTTATGTACTTTGCTACCTTGGCTGAAGTGCCTATAATTCAGGGTTTACTGGCATCGGGTATGGGCAAAGGCCCGGCCTTGGCTCTGCTTTTAGCAGGCCCATCGCTATCGTTGCCAAATATGTTGGTTATTCGTGGGGTAATGGGTACAAAGAAAACAATCATCTTTGTTGCGTTGGTAATAGTAATGGCAACATTCTCGGGGTTTGTGTACGGAATGTGCTTTTAGTGCGCTTACTTAGACTCCCTCAGAACAAAGATAAATATACGCAGGACTCCACCGTCCCTTGTGGCTTGAACTTCCAAAGGCGTTTCTTTCAGTTGGCAGTTTTGCCACACAAGAAGTCATCAGCAACATTCTTTGTCGGGTAAAAATATTTGATGGTATCAGCGTTGAAGAAGTGCAGAATCAGGTGGAGGTAGCTCTGATGGCTGAAAAATACTTTGCTGTTGCTAAATCCTAAATGCTCTACCGACAGAAACACGCGGAAGATCGTGAAGTGACGGAAAAGCTCAAATTTATGATGGACTATTGCAATGCCTCCAATGCAGCCACAGGCAGTAAGTTTGATGCCAATGCCAATGTAGAAAATAAAAATATAACTACACTTATCGGAGAACTTCCCAAATCAAATTTTATTCGCCTTAACCGCAGAATGCTGACAGACCGCATAAAGGTGATGTATGGGAAAGAAATCGCAGATAGATATATTGAACTCCTTAACAATCATGGTATCAAGTATGCTAAGCGGGGCATGTGCAACACCTGAATTTTTGATGTACATGAACTATTTTATCGGTCTTGAATTTGGACAGGATTACTATTTGAATGAAAATGTTGTTGTCGATTCCTCAAAGAAACAACGAACACTAGACAAAGTGATTACTGACCATTTCGAGCAGATAGTTTATTCGATCAATCAACCTACTGGAGCAAGAAACTTTCAAGCCGTCTTCTGGTTCGTTGAGTAGTTGTTGCCGTTTACGGAACGAAATTACGGATTCGTCCGTTTTATATAACATAACGTTCGCTGAACGTCTCACCACGAAAACTGGCACTTTTCATACAGACGAGACAACAGTCGCAATGTTCATACTATACGAAAGTATGGCGTGGGCTTGCCTGTTTCGTCTGTGGGTATGCCAGTACCTCGTGGTGGAATAGTGTGAGTTCCACGCTTTTTCTTTTGAGGTACAGCGAGCAACAGTATAAACACTAAAATCAAGAAACATGGGAAAGATTAAAGTTTACATTGCCGCTTCACTCGATGGATACATCGCTCGACCTGACGGAGATTTAGATTGGCTAACCGAATTTTCAAACCCCACAAAAGAAGACTATGGGTATAATGAAATGCTAACTTCTGTAGATACTGTTATCATGGGAGGAAGAACTTATCATGAATTATCATGCATGGATATTTTATGGCCATACAAGGATAAGAAAACTTTTGTGGTATCTCATAAAGCGATAGATACAAAAGAAAACATAGAGTTTATAACAGATAATATTATCGAACGAATATCTGATCTCAAAAATAGAAGCAGTCAGGATATTTGGCTAGCTGGTGGTGGAGAATTAATCACCATGTGCATAAATGCAGGCTTGGTTGATGAGATGCAAATCTGCTACATCCCCGTAATTTTAGGTTCAGGCATTCCATTGTTTCCCAGCAACCCCAAAGAATCTAATTGGGAATTGAGAGAAAATATTGCCTACGCTTCCGGCATTATAAAATTGAGTTATAGACTATTGAGATAATCACGTATGTAGCATTTTGAAGAAATGGTTAGGTTTATTCGACTATTATTCATACATTTGCAATCGAATTTAAAAATACTCTGATGAAAATAAACAATTAATAGTTGGTTTTAATTAAACCGACACCATAGAGTTCTACATACCTTCGGTTTAATCCGATTCCTCTTTGGAATTACTATTAGTTGTTGCAAAATGAGTATTATCGTCAGTGATGTTTCTTATCACTATTTCAATCAACATACACTATTCGAGTCTGTAAGTTTTTCTGTTTCACATGGCGGGAAAGTATCTCTTATTGGCAATAACGGAGTAGGAAAATCAACCCTACTAAAGTTGTTGGCAGGAGAACTTATGCCTTCTTTCGGTAATATCCGAACAGAATCCAAGCCTTACTATGTTCCCCAGCAGATAAACATCAAAGAGCAGACTATTGCCGAAGCTCTCGGAGTATCAGAAAAACTAAATGCTCTCAACGCAATTTTTGGAGGAGCTTCTGAACAGGTTTACTATGACACTCTAAACGATGATTGGGAGGTAGAAAACAGATGTCGTCAAGCTTTAGAATACTGGGGATTAGAAGGCATCGAACTTGATTCATCTATCTCATTATTAAGCGGAGGAGAAAAAACGAAAGTTCTATTGGCGGGATTGGCTCTGCATAAGCCGGAGATTGTTTTACTCGATGAACCAACCAACCATCTTGACCTGTCTGCTCGGAAAATATTATATGAATACATCCAGAACACAAAAACTACAGTTGTAGTTGTCAGTCATGATGTTAGCCTGTTAAATCTTTTAGATACAACATACGAGTTGTCTCCAAAAGGAATTAGGCTATATGGAGGGAATTATGATTTTTACAGAGAACAAAAAACGATAGAAGATCGGTCTTTAGAACAGCAGATTGATGCAGAACAAACTGCCCTTCGGGTAGCTCGAAAGAAAGCACAAGAAGTTCGAGAACGACAAGAAAAACGTACCTCGCAAGGTGAACGAAGCAAACAAAAAGGTGGTATTGCTAGAATCGTTATGAATGCTCGTGGTAATTTAGCAGAAAACAGTTCTGCCAAATTGCGAGAAAAGCATTCAAACATTATAGACAATACCCGGCAACGCCTATCTGCATTACGGGATCGCCAGCTACAAAACACTGAATTGAAAATAGATTTTGAGGACACGAAACTACATAGCGGGAAAATACTAATCTCTGCCCACGAACTCAATTTCGGATATGTGAAAGATAAATTTCTTTGGCAATCTCCTATTAATATTGAAATCAGGAGTGGCGAACGAATCCACATTCGAGGGAATAACGGCAGTGGTAAAACAACTTTTCTGAAATTATTGCTTGGGGAATTATTTCCAATACAAGGCGAAGTCATCAGATCTGATTTTTCGTATGTCTATCTCGATCAAGAATATGAGCAGGTAAACCAACCTCTCACTGTATTGGAATTAGCAGAGCAGTATAATAAAAACAATTTGGCAGACCATGAAATTAAACTGCGATTAAACCGAGCTTTATTTCCACAGGAAACGTGGGATAAAAATTGTCAAACGTTAAGCGGAGGCGAACGTATGCGGCTTTATCTCTGTTGTTTGATGATATCAAATCACATTCCTGACATTTTTGTTTTAGATGAGCCTACAAATAATCTTGATTTATCAAGCTTGTCGATTTTGATGGAAACAATCAAGAATTATCGGGGAACAGTCTTGATTATTTCACACGATGAATATTTCATCAACGAAATAGGAGTAACAAATAGTATTCAACTATAATTAAATTGAAAGGATCATGGGTATAAACGTAGATTTAGATTCGATTATCTATCACTAATTACTTTTAAGATAGAGATTTACAGGGTGTGTTTGACAAGGGTTTATCATTCTTGTTCTAAATACTCTATGCCTTTTTTAAGTTATTAGTCTGTAAAATCAACAATTTACAGAGATAGTCTTATCATTAAAAACTACTGAAATGATTAGAAAAATAGAAAATATATCAAAACAGATAGAAGATCAGATACAAATAAAGGAACTGGAAGTGTAGACTTACCCCTTATCAGACAACTACAAAATAGACATTTTTTTTCTTGAACCATATTTCTAAATGCTTTTTCAGTGAGCTGAGAGGTTCTGTCAAGGGCGGCTGAGGAACGAAGCCGTTTATATACCCTTGACAGGTTCTGGCAGCGAACTTTCTTTGCTATTTAAAATATGGTGGTTATACTCGTTTTTAACATAATCTAAGGGAGATTTACCTCCCAATGATTTATGTGGATGAAATTCATTATAATCATCCATCCATTCTGAGACCAGATGTCTAACCTCAGATAGGTCATTAAACAAGTATGCATCGAGAATGTCCTCTCTGAAAAAGCGGTTAAATCTTTCAATATATGCATTTTGGGTTGGTTTTCCAGGTTGAATGAATTTTAACTTAATTTCGTTGTCTTTTGCCCATTTCTGCAGAGCATTAGAGATAAACTCAGGCCCATTATCAACTCTTATTTTCATAGGTTTTCCTCGCCAGAATATGATTTCATTAAGCACTTTTATTACACGTTCTGCTGGTAAAGAGAAATCCGACTCAATGGCCAAGGCTTCTCTGTTGTAATCATCAATAATATTTAATACTCGGAATCTACGGCCATAAATCAAGCTGTCACTCATAAAATCCATAGACCAAGTATGATTGATGCCATTGGGTTGCTCCAGTGGTTCTTTTATACGAGCAGGCAACCTTCTTTTTCGTTTTTTGCGTAGGTTTAGCTGTAGCAAGCGATAGACTCTCAATACTCGCTTGCGGTTCCATCTATAGCCTTCTTGGCGTATTCGACCATAATATTCATCAAAGCCACGCGTTGGAAGTTTCTCTGACAGTTCTTCCAACTTGTTGATGACTTCAACATCGTTTCGTTTGCTTTCATAATACCACATGGAGCGATGCAATCCAATCAATCGGCACGCCCTGCCGATGCCGATCAAGTATGTGGAATGCAAGTATTCGGCTCGCTCTTTTTTCTCGCAGGGCTTTAAAACTTTTTTCCAAGCAAATCCTTTAGCATCAAGTTATCTAAACTCTGATCTGCATACATCTGCTTGAGTTTACGGTTTTCTTCCTCCAGTTCTTTTAAACGTTTTAACTGAGAGGCTTCCATACCAGAATACTTCTTGCGCCAATTATAAAATGTAGCCTTGGCAATGCCATGCTCGCGACATATCGTTTGAGCATCAATACCACTTTCATACTCCTTTATAATTTTTACAATTTGGCTTTCTGTGAATCTTGTTTTTTTCATAACTCTGTTTTGACTGCTTAAAATTAATAATTTGTCTAATTTTAAACTGTCCGATTTTCAGGGAAGGCTACAAATTCGCTTTTTGGTAACTCGAAAACAAAACAGCAACAGGCAGAAATTGAGCAGCTACAATCTGAAATAACTTCGCTTAAAGATGAAAATCACTCCTTAAAAACCGAAATGCAAACCCTGCAAAAAGAGTACACATCTACCACCGATAAACTTCGTGCCGAGTTGAAAAAGATATTCGACTTATTTCCAAACCTTCGCGAACTGCTTTCCATTGAAAGAATGTGCCGTTTGGTTGGTTTTTCAGATGACCTGACCCAACGGATTTTATCGGGCGGAAAGGTCGGCTTTAAAGGCAGTCTGTATTCCGCCGAGTACAAACGGAAATTCTCGACCGAACATTCCACAGCGCAAATAGAACCCGAACCCAACAAGCCCGGAAAGCTACGTCTTGCTATTGACGGTGCGGATATTATTGAATGGTTTAGGATGAAATATAAGGAGTTTCAGAAAAGTATAGGGATTGATTGGACGGATAGAAACGTGGGGAGGGGGAGGAAAATGTGAAAAAATATTTGTCATTAACTGTTTTTATGCTATAATATTTCATATATTTTCATTTTCGTAAAGGACAAATATCAATGTTATTTCAATGAACAGGATCAAAGAAGTGCTTGAAGAAAAGGGAATTAAGCAAACTTGGCTTGCCGAAAAGCTTGGCAAGAGTTTCAGCATTGTCAATTCTTATGTTTGCAATAGGAGACAGCCGAGTTTGGAAGTATTATTTGAGATTGCTAAGATTTTACAAATTGATGTAAAAGAATTAATCAAAAGTAAAGCAAATGTATAAGGAATATCATACAGAAGGAAATCTTATCAAGCAATTGATTGACTTGAAATATGTGTACCGACCAGACATAATTGATAGAAAGACACTTGAACAAAATTTCAAAACTAAATTTGAAGAACTCAATCGGGTAAGATTGTCTGAAAGTGAGTTTCTAAGATTACGTGAGGATATTATAAAATCTGATGTGTTTGAGGCTTCAAAATTCTTGCGAGAAAAACAATATTTCTTACGTGAGGACGGAACTCCATTGCATTATACTCTGGTAAATATAAAAGATTGGTGCAAAAACGATTTTGAAATCATAAACCAATTGCGTATTAATACAGAGAATAGTTTCCAGAGATATGATGTTATATTGCTTATCAACGGCTTGCCTATGGTGCAAATTGAACTGAAAAAAGGTGATATTTCGCACCGAAAAGCAATGCAACAAATAGTAGATTACAAAAATGAGCCGGGTAACGGCTACGCAAACTCTCTGCTTTGCTTTATACAATTGTTTATTGTGAGCAATGGTACCAGAACATTGTATTTCGCCAATAACAAAAATCAGCATTTTGCATTTAATGCAGATGAACAATTTTTGCCTGTGTATGAATTAGCAGATATAAAGAACAATAAAATCAATCATCTGAAAGATTTTACTGATAAGTTTCTGCCCAAGTGTACGCTCGGAGAAATGATTAGCAAGTATATGGTATTGGTACAAAGCGAGCAGAAAATACTTGTAATGAGACCGTATCAAATTTATGCAGTTAAAGCAATCGTAGATTGCATAAATGATAATAGAGGAAATGGATATATTTGGCATACAACAGGAAGTGGTAAGACGTTGACTTCTTTTAAAGCTTCTACATTGTTGAAAAATAATCCTGAGATTGAAAAATGTCTATTTGTAGTCGATAGAAAAGACCTCGACAGGCAAACCCGTGAAGAATTCAATAAATTTCAAGAAGGAAGCGTAGAAGAGAATACTAATACAGAGACATTGGTAAGACGACTACTTTCTACAGATTATGCAGATAAGGTAATTGTTACCACCATACAAAAACTGGGGCTGGCTTTAGATGGCACGTATAAAAAGAATTACAAAGAACGCCTGGAGCCATTGAGTAAAAAGCGCATTGTCTTTATTTTTGATGAATGCCATCGTTCTCAGTTTGGCGACAATCATAAAGCGATAAAAGAGTTTTTCCCTAATGCTCAATTATTTGGCTTTACAGGTACGCCTATTTTCCCTGATAACGCTACATACAAAATTCGTGAAGGAGAATATGAGACCTACAAAACTACTAAGGATATTTTTGACAAATCGTTGCACGAATATACAATTACACATGCTATCGAAGATAAAAATGTATTGCGTTTTCATATAGATTATTTCAAAGGGTCTCAGAATGCGAAACCAGGTGAAACTGTTGCACAACAAGCAGTTGTAGAAGCTATTATAGATAAACACAATGCAGCTACTAACGAGCGAAAGTTTAATGCAGTATTGGCAACTGCTTCTATCAATAATGCCATTGAGTATTATAGGCTTTTTAAAAAAGTGCAAAAAAAGAAACAAGAAGATGATATTGATTATGTTCCTTTGAATATCGCCTGCGTATTTTCGCCTCCTTCTCAACTTATTGCTCAACAAGGAGACCAACAAAGCCAGAAGAATGCAGCTGACATCAAACAGTTACAGGAAGATTTGGCTCAAGAGCGTGAGGATAACAAAAAAAATCCGGAAGAAAAAAAGCAAGCTTTGATGGAAATTATTGCCGATTATAATGATCAATTTGGTACAAATCACACAATTAATGAGTTTGATTTGTATTATCAAGATGTTCAAAGTCGTATTAAAAATCAGAAATACAGTAATAAAGACTATCCGCACAAAAATAAAATTGATATTACTATTGTGGTGGATATGTTGCTTACTGGTTTTGATAGCAAATACTTAAACACATTGTATGTAGATAAAGATTTAAAATATCACGGTTTAATTCAGGCTTTTTCTCGGACCAATCGGGTATTAAACGACACGAAACCATACGGTAATATTTTAGATTTTCGTTTTCAACAGGAAGCCGTTAATCAAGCCATTTCTTTGTTTTCGGGCGAAAGTGGTGGAAATCCCAGTGAAATTTGGCTGGTTGAGCCCGCTCCTGTGGTTATTGATAAGTTTAAAAAAGCGGTAGAGGCTTTGGGCATTTTTATGCAGGAGCAGAATTTGGTGAGTGAACCGCAAGAAGTATACAACTTGAAGGGAGATGCGGCAAAAATTACATTTGTGAAAAACTTCAAGGAGGTTCAACGACTTAAAACACAACTTGATCAATATACCGATTTAAACGAAGAACAAAAGTCAAAAATTGAAGCAATTCTACCAAACGATACTTTTCAGGAGTTCCGTAGTTCTTATATCGAAACGGCAAGACAATTCCAAGAAAGACAACGAAAAGAAGGCGAAAATACACCGCACGAAATTCAACAATTGGATTTTGAATTTGTTTTGTTTGCTTCTGCTTTAATTGATTACGACTACATAATGAACTTGGTAGCCGATAGTACACAGCAAAAACCCACAAAGCACAAAATGACTAAATCACAAATAATCAGCCTACTGAAATCCAATTCCAATTTAATGGACGAGGAGGAAGATTTAACCGAATACATCAATAGTTTGGATTGGGAGAGCGGACAAGATGTTGAAACGCTTCGCAAGGGCTATGACACTTTCAAAGACGATAAATATAATAAGGAAATAGCTTCTATTGCGAACAAACACGGAATTCAAACGGCAGACTTGAAAAAGTTCATAGATAAAATAATGAGCCGTATGATTTTTGACGGTGAAAAACTCACTGACCTTTTAGCTCCATTAAATTTGAATTGGAAAGAACGCAGAGTAAGAGAATTGGCATTAATGGAAGACTTAGTACCACAATTAAAAAAATTGGCCCAAGGGCGTGAAATTTCAGGACTAGCAGCGTATGAGTAAGAAGAATAAACGAATACCCGAATTGCGTTTCCCTGAATTCTCAGAAAATTGGGAGATCAGTTCAGTGTCGGATATATGTGATGTTTACAGAGGTGGTACATTTTCTAAAGCCGATATGGATGATAATGGTTCGGAGCCTTGTATTCATTATGGAGAATTGTTTACAAAATATAACGAAGTAATTTCAGACATCTATTCAAAAACAAATAAAAGCGAAGGGTTCAAAAGTGAAGTTGGAGATATTTTAATGCCGAGTTCTGATGTAACACCAGATGGATTAGCAAAAGCATCAGCTATAATGCTTGATAATGTTGTTTTGGGTGGGGATATGAATATTCTTAGACCGAAAAAAAGTTATAATTCAATTTTTCTAAGTTATTTACTAAATCATTCCAAAAGAGAAATTATTAAATTAGTTTCTGGAACGACTGTAAAGCACATTTACCCAAGTCAAATCATTACTTGTCAATTACCAATAGTTAATAACAAGTCAGAGCAACAAAAAATAGCATCTTGCCTTTCATCTTTAGATGATTTGATTGAATCCCACAACCAAAAGTTGGATCTGCTCAAAGCCCACAAAAAAGGACTGATGCAAAACCTTTTTCCACAACAGGGCGAAAAAGTGCCAAAATTGAGGTTTAAGGAGTTTGAGAAAGACGGGGAGTGGGAAGAAAAATCACTTGACGAAGTATGTAAACTTGTTAGAGGGCCTTTCGGAGGTGAATTGAAAAAGGAAATATTTGTAAAAGAAGGATATGCTGTTTATGAGCAATCACACGCGATTTATAGTGATTTTAGTTCTTTTAGATATTATATAGATGAAGATAAATTCTCAGAATTAAAGAGATTTTCTGTTAAGTCTGGTGATTTAATTATGAGTTGTTCTGGTACAATGGGAAAGTTTGCTATTATACCACAAGATTATAAAAATGGAGTAATTAATCAAGCACTTTTGAAGTTGACAGTCAAAAAAGGTTATGACAATTTGTTTATCAAAATCACATTAGAAACTGAAAACAACCAAAATAATTTATTATCACAATCGGCTGGTGGAGCTATTAAAAATGTTGTATCGGTTTCACAAATTAAAGAGTTACGATTACAAATACCAAGTATTAATGAACAACAAAAAATTGCTTCTTGTCTTTCTGCATTAGATGAACTTATAACTGAACAGGCTAAAAAAATAGAACAATTGAAACAGCACAAAAAGGGATTAATGCAAGGTTTGTTTCCGAAAATTGATTAGAAATGAGTATAATAACTAAATTTTCAAACCTTACTGAGATAGCTCAACATATCAGAAAAGACTTGATTGGAGACCACCGCCCAATGAAAGATTTAGTATTGCTTTTTGCTCACAATGCTAGTGGCAAAACAAGACTGTCAATGGAATTCAAGCAAATAGGTAAAACTTTTGATGCTGATGGAAATGTAACAAGTCGTGATACTTTATATTTTAATGCTTTTACAGAAGATTTGTTTTCTTGGAACAATGATTTAGAAAATGATACTGAAAGAGAGTTAAAACTAAACTCTGATTCAGCGTTTTTTGATGGATTACGAGAATTAAATTTGAATTCGAAAATTGAATCTTTTCTAAACAACTACGTTGATTTGAAATTTGATATTAATTACGATACATCAACAGTAACTTTTTCAAGGAGTATTATTGTTGAAGGTAATGAACAAACCATTCCAAATATTAAAATATCAAGAGGAGAAGAAACACTATTTATTTGGTGCTTTTTTCTCGCAATTTGTCAATTAGCTATTGATGAAGACCCTGCTTATAGTTGGGTTAAATACATATATGTGGATGACCCTATATCGTCACTAGATGAAAATAATGCTATTGCAATAGCTTGTGATTTAGCAAATTTGCTTACAAAAAAAGATAATAATGGTAAATTCGAGATGTCAATCAAAACAGTAATTTCTACACATCATAGTTTATTTTTTAATGTGCTCTGTAATGAGTTTGGTAGAAAAGTAAAAAACAAAAAATATTTTTTACATAATAAAGGAGTTAATGGTTATTCATTACAAGATACAAATGACACTCCATTTTTTCATCACATAGCAACACTTAGTGAGCTAAAAAATATTGTCGAAAAACAAGATTCCGATAATCCGCCCAAAATCTACACTTATCATTTTAATGCACTTAGAAGTATTTTAGAAAAAACTGCAACGTTTTTCGGTCACGATAAAATTGATGAATGTATCTATGGTTTAGAGGATGAAGTACTTTTTGATCGGGCATTACAATTATTTAGTCACGGTAAATATTCAATTTTCGATCCCGTGGAAATGAGTGATGACAGTAAAGACTTGTTTATAAGAATTTTTAATGGTTTTACAACCAAATATGATTTTTATTTTCCGCAGATATTTAACAACGATACTCAAACAGAAACAACAGCATAATGACACAAAAAGAACAACATAAAAAACTTGGTGATACCCTTTGGAATATAGCTAATACTTTGCGAGGAGCGATGAATGCAGATGACTTTCGTGATTATATGCTATCATTTCTTTTCCTCCGGTATCTATCTTTCAATTACGAAGAAGCTGCAAAAAAAGAATTGGGTAAAGATTATCCCGAAAGCCCATCTAAAGACAAAAGAGCAGATTTCAGGGTACCACCATCTTTAGAGATTTGGTATAAAAAAAACAAAGAAGATATTGCTGAATTTGAGGAACAGATGCGCCGGAAAGTACATTATGTTATTGAACCTAAATATCTGTGGAGCAATATTACAGAATTGGCTCGAACACAAAATGACAGTTTGTTGCAAACGCTTCAAGACGGTTTTCGCTATATTGAGAATAAGTCCTTTGACAGTGCTTTTCAAGGGCTGTTTTCTGAAATTAACTTGAATTCTGAGAAGCTTGGGAAGACCCCAAAAGAGAGAAACGATAAACTTTGCACAATCATCCAAAAAATTGCAGAAGGTATTGCCGATTTTTCTACGGACACCGACACGCTTGGTGATGCTTATGAGTATTTGATTGGAAAATTTGCTGCCGGCTCGGGTAAAAAAGCAGGTGAATTTTATACACCTCAACAGATTTCAACCATTCTCTCCCAAATTGTTTTATTGGATTCACAAGACCCAGCAACAGGCTTAAAGTCTAAACTGGACAAAGTTCTTGATTTTGCTTGTGGTTCGGGTTCTTTGCTTTTAAATGTACGCCAAAGAATGAAAGACCATAATGGAACAATCGGAAAAATTTATGGACAAGAAAAGAATGTAACCACATACAATCTAGCACGGATGAATATGTTGTTGCACGGAATGAAAGATACCGAGTTTGAGATATTTCACGGTGATACATTACTCAATCAATGGGAGTTATTAAATGAATTGAATCCTTCTAAAAAAATAGAATTTGATGCTATTTTAGCCAATCCACCTTTTAGTTTGCGTTGGGAGCCAAACGATACGTTGGCTGAAGATTTTCGTTTTAAGAGTTACGGCTTAGCTCCTAAGTCTGCAGCTGATTTTGCATTTTTATTGCACGGTTTTCATTTTTTAAAAGATGGCGGGACAATGGCAATTATTTTGCCGCACGGAGTATTATTCCGTGGCGGTGCAGAGGAACGTATCCGTAAAAAGTTGCTAAAAGACAATAATATCGATACAATTATTGGATTGCCTTCTAATTTGTTTTATTCAACAGGTATTCCGGTTTGTATCTTGGTTTTAAAGAAATGCAAGAAAGAAGATGATGTTTTGTTTGTAAATGCCAGTGAGCATTTTGATAAAGAAAAAAGACAAAACAGCTTAAGTGATGAACACATTAAAACAATCGTAGAAACTTATAAATTCCGACAAGAAAGAGAACGTTATTCTCGTAGAGTTTCAATGGAAGAAATAAAGTTGAACGACTATAATCTTAACATTTCAAGATATGTGAGTACAGCTATTGAAGAAGCGAAAATCGATTTAAAAGAGGTTAATCTAAAATTAGCTACTATTAATGAAAGTATAAAGATAAATTCAGAAAAACATAACGAATTTCTGAAAGAGTTGGGACTGGATATTATATGAATTGTTGTTGAGAAAACAGTTGACAAATAGGTTGAATTCAATTGTGTTCTGGGTGTAATAAAGGGTGTAAATCACGCAACTCGTTGATTTACACCCTTGTTTGCGGAGAGAGAGGGATTCGAACCCCCGGAACCTCTCGGTTCAACGGTTTTCAAGACCGCCGCAATCGACCACTCTGCCATCTCTCCTGATTGCGTCTGCAAAATTAGGTGTTTTCAGCAATCTTCAAAACATTTTGGCCAAATAATTTAATGGTTGGAGTTCTCTTTTTTCTTTCTTGCTTAAAATGAGCAGGAACCGTGTCCACTCTGCCTTACATGGTACTCATGTTTGAGCGGGCTTACAGATCTCGACAGGTAAAGAAGAGGAGGTGTTATGCACTGCTAAGTGTTTCTATACCGGAGCACCTGTGATCCGACCAGCGAGCTGCAATTCACTTTTTTCAATTAGTTGCTTTGCTATCTGGGTTCCCTGCTTGATTCTGTCAGCCATTCCTATGCCGTCTCGCAGGTTACCACCGATGATAAGGCCCGGAAACTGTGACTCGATCCTGGCTATAGTATCAAGACGTTTGCCTGTGCTTACACCATACTGAGGTATGGCATGGGTGTGACGAAAGACCTTGATAAGGTCAGGTTCCTGATTACAAATAAGCATCATGCACCTCAACTCTTCCATTACCATATCCTTAATCGTAGCATCGTCCAGATCGACGATTCCTGGATTCCGCACTCCGCCAAGGAATACCGAAAGGATGGCACCACCTTCGGGAGCTCTGTTATTAAGGAATGCCGACGGAAAGAGTACTCCAAGTATCTTTCTGTTTTCCTTACTGGGAACCAGTCCACCAAAGGCCCTCAACGGGATTCCACGCCAATTTTTAAACCCTACTGCTACCTGTACAACTCTGGCATAAAGCAAATCACTGATGGTTGCCTTTTCCTCACTGTTGAGGAAGGGCAGGATGGAAGGCACTTCGTGAGCTCCAGTGGTTGTTATAACAACATCTTCCCTGAGTTCATGGCTTATGCCATCTTGCACATAGGAAATTGAGAAAAGACCGTCCTTTGGATATACGCTAAGCTTCTCACAGTTGAATACGAAGGAATCCTCTCCGATTTCCCTTACGAGGGCATTGGTCAGATTTTCAAGTCCACCTTCTATTGAGAAAAGCTGCTTTGTTACCTTCTTTTGCTCTTCAGTTCTGGGTTCTTTTGCTTTTTTGATGCTACCTTTTATAAAACTGCCATATTCCTGTTCGAGTCTGTAGAGTTTGGGCATAGCATAACGGGTAACCAGTCGTGAAGGGTCTCCGGCATATATTCCCAGGATAAAGGGATCAACTGCATAGTCCAGGAAACTATCTCCCAGACGTCGCCTGACCAGTTTATCGAGGGTCTCGTTGGGATCCGTGCCTTTCTTGCGGAAAGGCTCGAGCAGGATTCTGAATTTGTCTTTCCATTGGAAAAGGGGAGTGCTTACTCCGTCCTTCAGCCCACCGGGCAGGGCGTGCCAGCGACATTTCTTCCAGATAAGTCGTCTTTTTGCCTCTTCATTGGCAGGTTCAAACCTAAACGGTTCGGGCAGTCTCTCAAACAGTTCAACCACCTCGGGTTGGGAAACAACCCCTGTATTTGGTCCACTTTCGAATATAAAGCCGTTTTCCCGGAAGGTCCTTATAGATCCTCCGGCCTGACTGTCTCGCTCCAAAATCGTGATAGTCCAGCCAGCCTTCCTTAAATAATAAGCTGCAGTAAGTCCGGTAATTCCGGCTCCTATTATTACAGCCGATTTTTCACTCATGGATCATTATTTTCAATTATAAACAGTCAAAAAACCTTTTAGTTTGCTTGAGTTCCTAGATGCTTTTAGAAAATTGCTTCTTGTCCTTGTTGAGATTGGGATCCAGTTCGGCAGCAATATTCCTTATTATAAAGCGCCCCGGTTCTGTTACCTTAAGTCCTGCCTCGCTAATCTCAAGTAACCCGTCTTCCACAAAATCCTTCATCCTGTCGGGCGAAAAGCCTGTCACTTCCTTGATGTTGTCTGCAGTGCAGTCAAAATGGGCCGCTACCTCGGCCCATTCAAGGCGGTCATTGCACATCAGGTTTGATATTACTTCCCCGATTATCATTTCTTCCCGGCTCAGTATATAGCCCTTTTCTGTGGCATATCTGCCTGCGTTGATGAGGCTAATATATTCATCGACATTCTTGACGTTTTGTGCGTAACAGTTGTATAGCTGACTGATGGCCGACATACCAAAGGCATAAACCTGACCTGTAGTCTCGCGGGTGCAATAGCCCTGGAAGTTACGGTGCAGTTTACCGTCTCTCAGCGCGATGCTCAGCGAATCATCCTTCCGTGAGAAGTGATCCAGTCCGATAGCATCATACTCACCCGACGACATCATGATTGCATATGCTGCATCAAACATACCCAACTTGTCTCCAGCCCCGGGAAGACCTTCCTTTTCAAGTGCACTCTGATGAGGTTTTACCCATGGCACGTGTGCATACGAGAAGGTTACCAGTCTGTCGGGTTTTAGTTCCAAAGCCTTTCTAATAGTTGCAGAAAAGCTTTCGACAGTTTGGTGGGGAAGACCATAGATAAAGTCAAAATTAACCCCTGCCGAACGACTTCTAATATGTTCGGTAAGTGCATCTATGGAAGCAGCGGGGAGCTCACGATGAGCTGCCCGTAATACCTTATGGTCGAAATCCTGAATTCCGAGACTAATTCTATTGAAACCCATTCCAAACAAAGCATCCAGATAAGCGAGGCTGAGATGGGCTGGATTGCATTCTATTGCCGTTTCACAGGCCGGATCTATTTTAAAGATGGAGGATATAAGCTGCATTATTTCTCCAATCTGTTTTTCCGAGAGGGCATTTGGCGTACCACCTCCCCAGTGTATCTGGGTGACGGGGCGGGATAGGTCTATTTGCGAAGCCACCATACGGATCTCCTTTTTAAGGGCATCCAGGTAACTGTCTATAAGGTCTCGTTGTCGAGTAATATGAGTGGTACATCCACAGTACAAACAAAGCCTGGGGCAAAAGGGTATATGTATGTATAGCGAGATGCTTTGTGGTTGTTTTTTATTGGATTCCTTAATACAGTTTACGTAGTCATATGCCGTGAAACCGCTGTGAAAACTGGTAGCGGGAGGGTAGCTGGTATAGCGCGGAAGCGCTTTTTCATACTTTTTAATAAGTTCTTTGTCAATCATAATTCGAAATTTTGCCCCTTACGGCAGTCGTTCATACCATCATTTTTCTATGGGATAAATGCAAAATTAGTAATTTATACTTGGATAATCCGGATGTGTGGTCGAATTTTCAAAAAGCATATTTTGGGAGTTTGACCCCCTAAAAAGAGGGGGTGAGTATAGCAAAAAGCGAAAAATAAATGTAAACAACATATAAAAAAGAGGGGTGCATGATAAAAAAGGCACAAAAACTATTTACAGTATCAAAATTGGTTTGTATGTTTGCTATACCTAATTAATCGTTAACTATAAACCTGTGAAAAATGAAAAAGCGACTACTTGTGTTGATGCAGCTCTTGTTGATACCAATCCTGAGCTTTGCGTCTGAAGAAACCCCGATAGATACGGGTGTTACTGCGTGGATGATAACCTCCACAACTCTGGTGTTGCTCATGATTCCCGGACTTGCCTTGTTTTACGGAGGCCTTGTTAGGTCCAAGAACGTTTTGGGAACAATGATGCACAGCTTTGGCGCCATGGGAATTATGACTATCCTGTGGATTGCAGTTGGTTACAGTATGAGTTTCGGATCCAATATACTTGGAGGCTGGATCGGCTGGAATCCCGACTACTTCTTTTTGAAAGGAATTGACGAAACTATATTGGATGCAGGTATTCCTGAATATGTATTCAGTATGTTCCAGGGTAAATTTGCCATCCTGACACCTGCACTTATAGCTGGAGCGTTTGCTGAGAGAGTCTCTTTTAAGGTTTACCTTCTCTTTATTGCACTCTGGGGTTTGTTTGTGTACAACCCGCTTTGTCACTGGGTATGGTCAGAAGGTGGTTTCCTTTACAACATGGGAGCAGCCGGTGCAATCGACTTTGCCGGTGGTACTGTAGTACACATTTCAGCTGGTGTTAGCGGTCTTGTAGCTGCACTATTTATCGGATCACGCAGAGGTTTCCCCAAAGCTCAAATCCGTCCAAGCAACCTTGTTATGACTCTGTTTGGTGCAGGTCTTCTGTGGGTAGGTTGGTTTGGTTTCAACGCCGGTAGTAGTGTTGAAAGCGGACTGGCTACAGCTCAAGCTTTGACAGCTACTCAGATAGCAGCAGCAGCCGGTGCATTCGGATGGATGATCCTTGATTACATCTTCCTGAAAAAAGCAACTGCTCTTGGTTTTGCCTCAGGTATCCTTGCCGGTCTTGTTGCAATTACTCCTGCAGCAGGTGTAGTACAACCCGTAGGTGCACTTGTTCTAGGATTCGTAGCTTCAGCTTTCTGTTACTATGCAATCCAACTTAAGGACAAACTTGGTTATGACGACAGCCTTGACGTATTCGGTATTCACGGTGTAGGTGGTATTGTAGGAGCTCTTTTGCTTACCTTCTTCATCAGAGATTCATGGATGGCTGATGCAAGTGAAGCTGCTGGTGGAAGCTGGTCAGTATGGCAACAGCTTGGAGTACAGGCTGCAGCAGTAGGCATCGCAATAGCTTACGCAGTTGTTGTAACCCTGGTGATTATGTATGTCCTCAAGGCATTCGGTGGACTAAGATCTTCTGAAAGACAAGAAATGGAAGGCCTTGACCGCTCATACCACGGTGAACGCGGATACGGTATGGTTAACCCTAATTAATCTCTAAAACTCAGTTCCATGAAATTAATAACAGCTATAATACGTGAATACCAGTTGGAAAAAGTACATGAGTCCCTGGTAAACGCCGGGATCACTCGGATCACAGTAGGAAGAGTTTCCGGCCACGGAGTACAAAAGAGGGAAGAGTTCTATCGCGGAAAGCGAGTGCTTCCCAACCTTACTCCAAGTATGCGAATTGAGATCGCCGTTAATGACGAGTTTGTTGAAACAACAATAGATGCCATAATAACCGGCGCACGTACTACTAAAAGTGTCGAAGGTGAAGTCGGTGATGGCAAGATCTTTATTACCCCGCTTGAGGAGTGCATTCGCATCCGTACAGGTGAAAGGGGTGGAATAGCGATCTAAACCTAATTTTGCCTCCTAATTTCAAGATAAACAGGGTGATCCGAACGCGGACACCCTGTTTTGCTATAGAGAGATATGTATATCTCGTGGAGAGTATTCTGTTATTGTGCTACAACTTGAGGTACTTTTGCAATAAATGGGGCACTCTTTAGATGAGTAAATAGATAAAGGGTTCCAGAAATAATACTGTCAGATGAGATTACATCGTGAAGATGTCTTCTTTTAGGCACAGGTCTGTTACTTGGTCTGATAAACTGGAATAATCTCCATCCCCTTGTCAGCAAAGAGTTTTCTTACTTCCCCGAAATCACGGGTAAAACCAAGTGCAAAACCTCCGCCTCCGGAACCACAAAGCTTAAGCAGGTATTTTCCTGTGCTTATGCCATATATCCACTCCATCTCGACCGATGCAGGTATCATTGCAGAAAAATGTGTGGCCTGAAATAGCGATAGTTCCCTCAGGTAATCGGTAAACTTGTCAAGATCACCACCTGTAAGGTATTTGATGCAGTTGTTGTTGACAGGTATATACTCCTTTTTCATCAGATCCAGAAAGCTTTGATCCTCGCATTTCTTCATAAAGTTCTCTACAAGTGGAGCAGTCTTTCCCGGCTTGCCGGTGTTAAGCAGGAAGATGGCATCGTCGGCCGTCAGGTTGTACTTGGGGATGCCAACAGCACTGATACTCTGGTCCTCCCCAATTAACAGGGGGTGTTTCATATAGCAGATCAAAGGATCTATTCCGGAACTTGTGCCATGAAACCAGGACTCCAGTACTGCCAGGTCCTTCTTTAGCTGCAAGGTGCCGCTATTGTCGGATGCCCTACGAGGATAGGCATGTTCGGTCTTGTAACTGTGATAAAGTGCAGCTACCAGAGCGCCACTGCTGCCTAGGCCGTAGCCTTCGGGTATCGATGACTCAAAGTACAGACCCTTATCAAGGTCCCTGCCGAGTCGTACTGTGTCAAAGTTTTCCGGAAGCCGTCCTTCCTTCTCAAGGCTTAGCAGATGCTCGTAATACTCCCTGAGCAGCACATTGCTGCGACGGGCGTAGTCCAGGTCGGTATATCTGTTTTTGTTGATAAAACCCAGTGAACCGTTAAAATGGGCATAGGGAATTGTAAGACCCATAGAGCCCAATATGATACTGTACTCACCAAAGAGCATTATCTTGGAGTGGAAGAACTCGCTTTTATAGCTATTTTTTGGCATGGTCTGCTTTCTCAGTTTTTCATCCTATCAAGCCAGGATCAAATCTCGTCAATATTTCTTTCAGGACCGGGACCTATCTCATCATAGATCAGCTTTTGCTCGTGGCAAAGTGCACTTAGTTCCTTCTCTATAAAACTCCTTACTTTTTCCTCCTCTGAAGCGGGGTAAAGAAGGTGAACATTGGGTCCTGCATCCATGCTGAAGCCAATAGTCAGTCCACCGGCCCTGGCTTCCCTGATCAGTGCCAGAGCACTGATAGTGTTGGGGTGGAGCAGGGTATAGGAGGGTGTCGAACTCATCATTAATCCATGCAATGAGAGTGCCTCATTTTCCGCTATTTCAAAAAACTCATCCCAGTCACCATCCTTCAGTATTCCGAGGAGTCTTTCGGTATGGTCCTTTGCCTGGCCAATCCTGGCATCACGATAGGGGTGGAAGTCCATCAGACTATGTCCCTCGCTGCTGCTGACCTTCTTTTTGGCAGGATCGATAATCAGGATTGCATTGCGTATGGTTTTGAAGTCGTCTGCTACTTCCTCAACGGGGATGGCATACATATCCGAACTGCCTTTCAGGCCCTCAAATCTGCCCCACAGGGTCCAGCCTCCGTAAACGGATCGTGCAGCACTGCCAGAGCCCAAGCGTGCCAATCCCGAAGCCATCATTCTGTCGGGTTGTGTGTCCTCCTTACCCAGACTAAGGTTGTGTAGCTCGATAAGTCCCAGCGCCAGGGCGCTCATCGAACTGGCAGATGAGGCAATGCCCGAGGAGTGGGGGAAGGTGTTGCTGCTTTCGATATACAAGTGGTGCTTACGGATAAAGGGCAGGTGCCTCCGTGCATGCAGCATAAAGGCCTCTATCTTGTCGTTGAAGCTCTCCTTAACTTTTCCATTAAGGCTAAATGTAAAGCCGCCTTCAACAGCCGGCTCGGCCTTAATCCTTGTGCGGGTGACGGCCTGCCTTAGTGTGAAGCTGATGCTTGGATTTAAGGGCTCCTGAATATTCTTTTTGCCCCAATATTTTACAATGGCAAGATTTGAGGGGCTTACCCATTCCGCTTCAGCCCTTATCTCCCTGATCAGTGTCATTCTACTTTATTCAACCCCTGTTTAACATACTACCTGTACAAAAGTTCACCAAGCCCGAAAAGAGTCTTGTAGCCTTTGTCTGTGAAATATTGTGCTGTGTCAAAGTCTGTATCCCTTGCCATGAAAAGCACAAAATCCCCTCCCCAGGCTCCAAGTGATTTGATGCTGCCTGGAAAGTCAGGAAATATTTGCTCCCTGACAGGTTTCAGTCCGGTGGCTCCGGCCACCAGCCTTTCATGCTCGTCCATAAGTGTGGAAAACTCCCTTGCAGTGTTGATCTGCGCCATTTGTTCCGAAATCTCACTGATCCTGTTGATCAACCCCTGGTCTTTGGCTCTTTGCTGCAGGAAGCGCTTTACCTCGCTTGCCGAACTTTGCTTTCTGCCAGTCCAAACTACTCCAAGCTGGCTAAGAAAGGGCGGATTAAATGGAGCAACCACGACTTCTGCTTGTTGTCCTGGAAGGCGTCTATAAAACAAGGGATCGTTACTACCTGCGCAGGCAATGTCATAACCTGAACCTCCTATCGTTCTGTCCATTAGGGTATAGGGGTCAATATTGAGCCATCTGCCTAACATCCAGAGGAGAGTCGAACTACTTCCCCAGCCCCAGTCACGCCTAAATTCAAGCTTGCATTCTACCCTTAATCCGGTAGGAAACTCCCTGCCCTTCATCAAGGCAGCGGCTTCTTTTAATATCTTTTGAAGTGCCTCAGCACTGTTATTGGGGGGATCCGTATTATTGTGTTTTTGTAATACCTCTGTATCTTGGAGCTTGTTCTCCTCCAAGATCTCCAGGTTTGCATCAAAGGTGCAGTCAAGCCAGATCCGGCCCTGTTCCTTTGCCACCCAGTGGAGCTTTCCGGGTTCTGCCGGAGTGAAACTGAAACTTTGTCCCTGTTTCAGTGGCAAGGCAAGAGCCTTAGCTCCGTGAAGTACGAGGTACTCGCCAGATAATAGCAGTTTTCCGTTTGCGTGGCAGAACTCCATCACTGTTTTCTCCTTTGCTCAATAAAGTCCTTTACAGCCTTTACACTGACAGTGTGGGAATTAAAGTACTCAAAGGCAGCCTGTTTCTCCTCTTCGCTTGCATCAAGTGAGTTGAGTATATTGGGCAGGTGGAGTTTCATATGTCCCTTCTGTATTCCGGTGGTTACAAGCGATGCTACCGCACTGAAATTATTTGCCAGTCCTGCAGCTGCAGCAATTCCCATTAGTTCGGCAGCACTCGGCTCCTGTATGATCTCAAGAGCCTTGCGTGCAAGCGGATGCAATCTTGTAAGTCCCCCTACTGTTCCCACGGCCATAGGCAGGCATAGGGACATTGTGAAATGGTCATCAACAACACTGCATTCAGACAGGGAAGTGTAACGACCATTGCGTGAGGCATAGGCATGTCCTGCGGCCTCAATAGCTCTAAAGTCGTTGCCCGTTGCAAGTATCACGGCATCCACACCGTTGTAAATCCCTTTATTATGCGTTACTGCTCTGTCCACATTAGCTGTGGCAATATCAACGGCCAGTTTAAATCTACGGGCAAACTCAGTCGGGGTAAAAGTTCCGGCATAGGGTTTAAGTGCTTCGACAGGACACTCCACCGAGCATTTTACAATGCATCCTGGGTAATTGTTTGACAATATTGCCATAATGATTTCCGGTTCCCCAAGTTGCTTCTCACGGAAGAAGTCAAGTATAGGCTCCTTCATAGCCTCCAGAACTGTATTTATAAAGTTTGCACCCATACTGTCGGCCGTCTCGAAGTAAGCCTTTATACGGTACACAAAGGGAAGGGAGTGTGAACTGTGGGGTGTCCCGGCGGCAGCATACTCATCTGTTACTTTTCCTGCACCTGTTGCACTGCCGTGTTTTGACTCGCCGGCACTGACGTTTTGAGATACACTGCCAGATGTGGTGCCGGCAGTATGATGGCCTTGGTCGGAAGATAGTAGCTCCAACTGGATAATCCCGCCCCCTCGCTTTTCCATGGAGGCAGTTACCGGACTGACTTCCCGGCGTAGGTGATCTTTAAGTTCTTCTTCGTGCTTTCTTAGCTCAGCTTCGCTGCCATGCCATTCAAACCATAGATCCCCTGTCTTGACGGTTCCCAACACCTCAACCCGGAAGCCTCCGTTTTTTGCCCAAAAGGATGCCGCTCTGGCGGCTGCAGCGACTACCGAACTCTCCTCAATAACCATGGGAACGGCATAGAGCCGGCCATTGATCAGGAAGTTGGGTGCCACCCCGAAAGGCAGGTAATAATTGCTTAGTGTATTCTCTGAAAAGTTGTCGAAGACCTCCTGCAGTTCAGTATGCCTGAAGCTGGCCAGAGTTTCATCAAACTCGGCCCCCAGGCCATAGGTCTCCCTGAGATATTCTATCTTTTGCTCACGCGAAAGTTTTGAAAATCCTTTGATTGGCTGCATTTATACCTTATTTGTCCGGTTGCTGCCTCAGTCTGAGATAAGCATCGGCCAGGCTCAGGCTCTTCTTCAATTGCTCGGCAAAGGCTTTAAGTTTACCGTAATCGCCCGTTGCATAGCGCAAAAATCCGGAGCCCATACCAAAGAGAGCCGGCATTCTGCAAGTTCTTACAAGCCTGTAGCCCTCCAGCACATCACTGATGCCCCCGGAGATTATAATATTTCTGGTGCGTATATATATCGAACTGTCAAGCATCTCGTTGACAAAGGCACACATTTCCGAAGCCGTGTGTCCAACGTTGGCAAAACTCTCAAAGGGCTTTGTGTCAAAATCCTCCTGTCTCCTCAGTTCCAGTAGGGTAAAGTTGGTGCCTCCAAGGGCACCAAACTCGATAGCTTCGAGGGGAAGCTGCAGCAGGGCTTTGAGGCTTTCAGGTCCCATTCCCTGGCCCACCTCTTTTACGATAAGTGGGATCCTTGTCTTTTCCACAAAGCGACTTAGGGTATTTATCGGTGCCTCCTCAAAGATGTCACCTTCGGGTTGGAAGGCTTCCTGTAAGGGGTTGACGTGGATTATCAGACCGTCGGCACGGAGCAGGTGAACCAGCTCCTCCAAGCGCTCCCAGGAACCGTCTTTGAGCATCTTTTCGAGCTGGGCTATGCCGATATTGGCAAAGAGGGGAACCTCATTCCCGATTATATCGCGCACGTCGAAGTCCTTCCAATGGCTTCTGTCCTCAAGCAGTATCCTACATGATCCAAGTCCCATGCCCATGCCGTACTCGGCGCAGACCCTTGCCAGGTTTCTGTTGATTTCCGCGGCACTACGTGTGCCTCCGGTCATGCTTGAGACCCAAACAGGCAGCATCATCCGTTTTCCGGCAAAACTGATTGGTGTGGGTGCCCCGCTGTGATGAGGTGACAACATAGGTTCATAGTTGAAGTAACGGTTTGCATCCGCCCCTTCAATCCTCGACTTGAAAGCCAGTTCGATATGCTCCTTTTTCCTTTCTTCCATAAGATTTAAAGTCTGCCAGGTTTAGCTGCCTAAAGGTACTGAAAATGTACCTTAAATGTAACTATAGCAGACGTGAGATCACAAGTCTCAATATTTCTGAGGTGCCTTCACCTATTTGCAGCAGTCGCTGGTCGCGGTAAAAGCGTTCGACGGGGTTGTTTTTAAACAGACCCGAACCGCCAAAGATTTGCACTGCCTCGTCGGCTATCTCACGGGCAATCTCGGATGTGTATAATTTGGCAATTGCCGCCTCACGTGTGTAGCTGTAGCCCCTGTCCTTGAGGATACAGGCCTTATAGAGCGTGTTACGTGCAAGTTCAAGCTTCATATCCATATCGGCCAGTTTAAAACTGATGGCCTGGTTGCGGATGATGGGTTTACCAAACTGCACTCGCGTTTTTGCATGCTTATGTGCCAATTCATAAGCACCTTGAGCAAGCCCAAGGCCCATTGCTGCTACCGACAGTCGTCCACCGTCAAGCGTTTTGAGCATGTACTTTGCACCCTGCCCTTCCTTTCCAAGCAGGTTTGTATATGGTACCCTGCAATTGTCAAAAGTCAGCTTTGCAGTATCGGCAGCCCTCCACATCATCTTGCCAAGCATCCTTTCAGCCTTAAAGCCTGGTGTATCCCTTTCCACAAGAATAGTAGTAAGCCTGCTCTGACCTGACTCCTCAGTAGTCTTGACCTGCAGGGTCACCCCAAGGGTAATGGGAGTGGAGGCGTTTGTAATAAACCTCTTAGCACCATTAATAACCCAGTGATCACCATCCCTCACAGCCGTCGTCTCCGTTCCAAGAGCATCAGATCCTGCGTTCTCTTCAGTCAGACCAAAGCCCCAAAGCTTTTGTCCGGTAGTCAGCTGTGGCAGGTATTTCATCTTCTGCTCCTCGGTACCGTAATCCAGTATCGGCACCAGACCCAGACTGTTGTGGGCCACCACTGTGGCGGCCTGCGAACTGTCAATGCGGGCAAGTTCCTCAACCGCAATAATATATGAAAGCGTATCCAGGCCACGTCCTCCATATTCCTTAGGCATGTTAAGGCCCAGGATACCGGCGTTGCCCATCTTGTGTGTAAGTTCAACCGAGAACTCCTCATTCTCGTCAAGCATGGCAGCTTTGGGCGCAATCTCCCTTTCGGCAAATTCCCTAATCTCTCTTCTCAGCGCCTCATGCTGCTCTGTCAATAGCGGGTTCATCAATTACGTTTTAGTGAATTGTTTAACGATATAATCAGATTAACAAAAGTATTAGCTTGAAAATCAGGATGCCTGCGTAGGTTCTATCTCAACGAGAACCTCATTGGCCTTGACCTGGGTACCAGATTGAGCATGTACCAACCTGACCCTTCCGCCGGCAGGGGCCGTCAGAAGGTTTTCCATCTTCATGGCCTCCAGTACCACAAGGGTATCACCAGCACTTACAAGATCTCCTTCCTTTACCTTCACCTCGACAATGCGACCCGGGATAGGGGCTTTTACATTGTCGCCACTACGCTTCTGTGCGGAAGTATCTGCCTTGGTCTGCAAAGGCAGAACAGGTCTGACCGCCCAGCGGCTCATGCCATGTTCAAGCACAAAGCCTGCCTGCTCAGCACTTGCCCATGCAAAGCGGAAGGACTCTCCAGAAAGGGTGAAGCCCAGCACAGTCTCATCAAGGAAGGCATTCTCTACCTGGTAGCGGTTTGACGCATTTACAGTTACCGAAACAGCACGTCCTGCTCCTTCCCACGAGATATTGTAAGACTCTCTGTTAAGCAAAAACTCATACTGTCGGTCCAGTCTCCAAAAGCCGGTGCTTTGCCAGACCGACTCACCCTTATTACGGTAGAGTAATTGCAGCATCAGCGCTGCAATTGCAGCAACCTCAGGGTTGATAATCTTTGCAGCCCTGTACTCATGTTTTGAGCAAAAGGCGGTGGTCGTGTCCCCTGCCATGTACTTCCCGCTCAGCATAATGCTTTTGAGGTATTCGATATTTGTGTCTATCCCACAAATCAGCGTTTCACCAAGGGCATTTAGATGTCCTGCAATAGCAGCATCACGTGTTGGCGCATGGGTAATCACCTTTGCAAGCATGGGGTCGAAGTTGGGTTTGATTTCCACGGGGGTATCAAACCAGGTATCCGTGCGTGCAAGTATGTTAGAGGGCCACTTGACCTTCAGTATCTGTCCCGGTGATGGAATAAAGTCACGCAGTGGGTTTTCGGCATAGATACGGCTCTCTATTGCATGTCCATTGATGCGGATATCGTCCTGGGTGAAGGGGAGGGGCAGACCCATTGCCACCTTCAGCTGCAGTTCCACCATGTCGAGTCCGGTAATACTTTCAGTAACCGGGTGTTCGACCTGCAAGCGGGTATTCATCTCGAGGAAGTAATGCCTGCCCGACTCGTCGAGCAGAAACTCTACTGTGCCGGCATTATGATAGCCGATGGCCCTGCAAAGCGCCAGAGCATCACGGGTCAATTGGGCACGCTTCTCCTCCGATAGTCCCGGAGCAGGAGCCTCTTCGATAATCTTCTGGAAGCGCCGCTGTATGCTGCATTCCCTCTCGAAGAGATGCACCAGGTTGCCGTGCAGGTCGCCGAAGACCTGCACCTCTATATGGCGAGGGTTTTCTATGTATTGTTCGAGGTAAACAGTATCGTTGCCGAAGTAGTTTGCCGCCTCACGAGCTGTTTGTGACAGTTTGTCGGCCAGCATTGCAGGGTCTTCGATCTTCACCATACCCTTACCACCACCACCGGCAGCAGCTTTTACGATAAGTGGATAGTGCAACGCGGAACTCCTCCCGGCAATTTCGTTGATTGATCCTTCGATGGACATTGTGACGGGGACCTGGTTTTCCATTGCAATCCTGCGGGCAGTTATTTTGTTGCCCATCAGTTCAATAGCCTCCGGTGAGGGACCAACAAATATCAGTCCGGCAGCCTCGGTCCTCCGTGCAAAGTCTGCATTCTCAGAAAGGAAACCATAGCCGGGATGGATGGCGTCAGCCCTGTATCTCAGAGCCAGGGACACAATCTCTGCGGCATTGAGGTATGTATCTGCAAGTGATTCCCCCTGTATATAGGCCTTTTCGTCGGCAAAGGTGTCGGGTTCGCTGTCGCTTACCAGTCCTATGGTTCTGATTCCCATCGCGCGTGCACTTCTAACGATTCGAAGCGCCACCTCTCCTCTGTTTGCTATAAACAATCGTCTTATAGGTCGAAAGCTGATACTTCCTTTAGTCATTCCAAACTGGTTTTCGTTTTTCAAAGAAGGCACTCAGGCCTTCCCGGCCATCGGTTGAGGTACGTGCCGCAGCAATAAGTCGTGCACAGTACTCATCCAGGTCTTCGCCTATAGGAACAACATAAGAACCCAAACGGTTCAGTAACAACTTTGTCTCTTTTAATGCCTGAGGACTATTCTTTGCCACCTCGGCCGCCAGTTCTCTGGTCTTCACGGCCAGCTGCTCCTCACTGAAAAGAAAGTTAACAAGTCCAAAACTTAATGCTTCGCTTCCGCTAAAGCGCCGTGCAGTAAGGAAGAGCTGCCTTGCAGCAGATATTCCGATTTTTCTTACAACACAGGGAGCAACTGTGGCGGGAATAAGACCAAGTCTGACTTCGCTAAATGCAAATTCTGCATCGGGTGTAGTGCAGACAATGTCGGCACAGGCCATCAATCCAAGGGCGCCCCCGTAGGCGCCCTTGTCAACCCTGACAATAACCGGTTTTGGGTAGCTGTACATTGTCGAGTAGAGCTTATTGAAAAGCCTTGCATCTTCGAGGTTTTGCTCCTCAGTCTGGTTCATACCTTCCTTCATCCAGGCCAGATCTGCACCCGAGGAGAAGATGCCTCCATTACCGCTGATTACGAGGGTGGTGAACTTTGAACTTTCAGTACTTTCTTCAAAGAAACGGATTAGTTCGGTAATCAAAATCTTGTCCAGCGCATTGCGCTTTTCAGGGTTATTGAGTTCGAGGTAGCATATTTCGCCTGAGTACTTCTTAATCAGTGACATGTCAATGAGTTTAGAACTTTTTTTAAGTTAACACATCTACGGGATAAAAGCCACTACATTCTGAATATTCCATAGCTGGCACTTTCAGACGGGGCATTGAGTGAGCTTTCGAGTACCATGCCAAGTATGCTGCGGGTTTGGGCCGGATCGATCACCCCGTCATCCCAAAGACGTGAGGTACTGTACCAGGGAGAACCTTCAGACTCGTATTTCCGGAAGATGCTTTGTTCGATAGCCTCCAGTTCCTCTTGCGAGACTGTTCCTCCTGTTGCAGCAGCCTGTTCCTGCTTGAGAGTGATTAGCACCTGGGCAGCCTGACGGGCGCCCATCACTGAGATGCGGGCATTTGGCCACATAAAGAGGAAGCGTGGATTATAAGCCCTGCCACCCATTGCATAGTTGCCTGCCCCGTATGATCCCCCGATAATCACAGTAAAGAAAGGAACCTGGGAGTTGGCCAGTGCATTAACCATCTTGGCCCCATCCTTTGCGATCCCTTTGTGTTCATATTCACGGCCTACCATAAATCCTGTAATGTTTTGCAGGAAGATCATGGGTATGCCACGGCTGTTGCATAGCTGAATAAAGTGAGTGCCTTTCAGGGCCGACTCCGAAAAGAGTATGCCGTTGTTTGCCAGTACACCGACCTGGTAGCCAAAGAGGCGGGCAAAGCCCGTTACCAGCGTTGTACCGTAGTTGGCTTTAAACTCCTGAAAACTGTCTCCGTCAATAATCAGGTTGATAATCTCCCTGACATCGGGCCAGCTTTCTCCCTGAGTAGGAATAAGTGAGTAAAGATCTTCGCTGAGGCCTTTGGGACCCTTTGTTTCAACCCTGTCAAGCGGGTATTTGGTTTGGCAAGGCATATTTTCAAAGATGCGCCTGCATATTCTGATGGCATCTTCGTCGTCTTCTGCAATATGGTCTGCCACACCTGAGATGGAGGTGTGCACTTCAGCACCACCAAGTTCCTCAGCACTGACTTCTTCCCCAGTAGCTGCTTTGACAAGCGGTGGACCTGCAAGGAAGATGGTTCCCTGATTCCTGACAATTATTGTCTCATCACACATGGCCGGGATATAGGCGCCACCGGCAGTACAAGATCCCATTACAATTGCAATCTGGGCAATGCCCTTAGCCGACATGCGAGCCTGGTTGAAGAAGATACGGCCAAAGTCATCCTTGTCAGGGAAGACGTTGGCCTGTTCAGGAAGGAAAATTCCTCCGGAGTCAACCATGTAGATACAGGGTAGCTTGTTTTGCTCAGCAATCTCCTGAGCCCTAAGGTGCTTCTTTATAGTTTCGTGTACGTATGTTCCCCCTTTGACTGTGGCGTCATTGGCAACAATCATAACCTCCCTGCCGTGGACGATGCCGATACCAGTTACTATCCCTGCAGCAGGAAACTCGTCATTGTACTGGCCGTTTGCAGCCAGGGGTGAAAGTTCCAGAAAGGGAGTATGCGGGTCAACCAGCAGGTTGACACGGTCCCGAGCCAGGAGTTTACCTCGCGCCTGGTGTTTCTCACGCATCTTTTGCGGGCCACCCTTAGTCGCCTGGCGGATACGCTCAAGTAGTTCTGCTGCCAGGTCTCTGTTGACCTTTTCCCTTGCTTTAGCCCTGTCGGATGTATTTTGCTCTGCTTTTGAAGCCATACTACTTAGTTTATCATCTTCATAATATGGCACTAATAGAGGTGAAGTTTTTGCTTCCGCTTGTGCCATTATGTCGTAGACTTAAAACCCTGCATCCGGTTAAAGGTTTACCGCCACTTACGAAATTTATGAACTATAATGTAAAAGATACAGAGATTGCTGGAGTGAGATTGGATTTATTTATCCAGGTCTTGATACAGTGTTGATTCTATACAATACTTATTTTTCTGGTATTGACTAAGTTAGGAATAACGGAGGTGAGGATGGAACTGCGTGAATGGTAATTAAATATTTAAATATGCTTGTCTATAGGGATGCATTGCCTGAGGGATACGGTAGATGCTGCAATGTTTTGTCAGGAAGAGAAAAAAATAGAATGACTTCAGTATATTTAAAGCCTTAAAACAGATAAGGTGAGATACTTGTGTTTGATACTGGTGCCGGTATTGGTTCTTGCGTGCAGTGGTAAGTCCGTTACCAGGGCGGAGTCTGTGCATAAGACTAAGAATGGTGATACTGTTGAGACAGATGGGGGAGCATCTGTCTCAAAGAAGGGAATTGTTGAGATGGTTCAGGAAAACCATGAGGACATGGTTGACTTGAGTCCCGGGGAATTATATCTCGACAGAGTGGTGCTTACTACAGCTAAGGACTCATCGTTATTTGAGGAGCTTAGGGCAAAAGCACTGGTAGAAGCTTTTGAGAATATGTCTTTGGGTGAAAAGCTGCTAGCCATCGGCGAACACTTTATGGGTGTGCCTTATGTGTCGGGTACCCTGGAAACCGAAGGGGAGGAGAGACTTGTAATCAATCTCAGGGAACTGGATTGTGTGACCTTTGTCGAGTATGTGATGGCCATGGCTCTGAGCTTTGAGGATACAGCCGGGGACTTCAGATCATTTACACGTCAATTAAAGAATCTCCGTTACAGGGCTAATGAAAGGGTCTCTTATGAAGCCAGGTTGCACTACTTCAGCGAATGGATACTAGATAAAGAAGCTAAAGGCATACTCAGCACAACCAATCAAACAATCGGCAATGCCACGATGAAGACTAAGGTCGACTTTATGTCCACCCATGCCAATCTATATCCCGTATTACAGAATAATCCCTCACTTATCGCAAGATTCAAGGAGATTGAAGGTAGCATCTCAGCTCATGAGTTCAGGTATTTTACATCAGATACAATTGCTCATATCGAGCATCTTGTTGAAAACGGTGATCTGATCGCCTTTGTTACCAGCACCCCCGGATTGGATTTCTCCCATTGCGCCTTTGCAGCAAAGCGAAATGGACGTCTCTATGTTCTGCATGCTTCAACACGGGAAAACAAGGTTGAGTACAGTCCCGTTCCCCTTAGCGAATACATTGGTCAAATGCGCGGTGTTACAGGAATTGTTACTGCCCGCTTCAGGTAACAGTTCCTAACCTTTGGCCTCCACCAGAGTGGAGGCCTGTATATTTCTATGCACTTTTCAGGGCACAATTGTTATAACAATGTTTATTTATGCTAAATTGCCTTATCTTTCCGTTATCGAAAACGGAGTAAGAAATTTTAGTTGTAATAAACATCAGATGGTTAATTAACATAGTGAATATGAGCAGGCAAGTATTGATAAAGAAGGCATCGGGAGAGTTTGTTCCATTTTCTAAGGAAAAGCTTGCTACTTCTTTGGAGCGTTCAGGTGCAAGTGATGAAACTGTTTCACTTGTTCTAAAGGATATTGAGTCATGGGTTGTGGAGGGAACTACAACGGCAAAGCTTTACAGGAGGGCATTTATGCTGCTTCGCAGACACCAGAAATTCACGGCTGCACGGTATAGTCTCAAGAATGCATTGATGGAACTGGGACCTACAGGTTATGCATTTGAGAAGCTTATGGGGCATGTCTTCAGGGCCATGGGCTTCAGTGTGGAGGTTGGCATAGAGGTGGAAGGTAAGTGTGTAACACATGAGGTAGATGTGCTTGCAACTAATCACAAGCACCAGCACTTCGTGGAATGTAAGTTTTACAACAGTCCCGGCAAAAGCGCCAATGTCCAGGTTCCCCTTTACATCCGGTCAAGAGTCAATGACATTATTGATAAGAGAAGGACCCAGGAGCAGTACAAGGACTTTGGATTTCATGGTTGGGTAGCTACCAACACTCGTTTTACCAGTGATGCTCAATCCTTTGGTGAATGTAGTGGTCTGAATCTGATTAGCTGGGACTACCCAGAAAACAGGAGTCTGAAACGACTTGTTGAGGACAATCAGCTATTTCCCATCACAGCACTGACCAACCTGACCAAGGCAGAGAAGGAAAAGCTGCTTTCAGACGGTGTTGTGTTGTGCAAGGAAATCAACGACAACCCAGAGCTGCTAAAGATTCTCGATCTGAAACCGGCGAAACTCAAGCAGGTATTATATGAGGTGAAGGACCTGAGTGTTAAGAAATAAACCTGGTTATGAGGCAAAGCATAAACGCTACTTTTTACATAATAATAGGAAGGACGTTATGCCTGCTTTTTGCGGCATTGCTGGTAAGCGGTTTTGAGTTATATACAAGACCTGGCTTTCAATTGGCAAGTGCCGTCAACTCCCTTTCCCAGTCTTCGGTGTTGTGTATGACTCAGGATAGTGTGGGCTTTCTGTGGATAGGGACCAAGGACGGTCTCAACCGCTTTGACGGCTATGAATTTGTAACCTACAAGTACGACAGAGATAATATCAACTCCCTATCCAGTAATGAGATAAGCTGTCTTGTTATCCAAAACAACAGATGGCTCTGGATAGGTACCCGCAGTGGGGGTATCAACCGCCTGGAGTTTGCCACTGGAGCCATCACTCGTTTCAGCGGGCTGACCTATGACGATCAGGTAAGAGATCTGTATATAGACAGTGAGGGGCAGTTGTGGGCAGGTACAGCCGAGGGACTTCTGAAATATGACTACGACAAGGAGCGCTTCGTGAATATTACAGGAAGCATTGTTTACAGAAATGAAAACAATGAGGTGTTTTCACCCTCACGACAAAACCTCTCAATAGTATCAATTTATCAGCACGAACCAACTAAGCTTCTGCTGGGAGCAGAGAATGGTTTGTTTGAGTTTGACTTCAAAGAGCATACATCCTTCCGCTCAGTGGTGCTGCCAAACAGAAACCAAAGTGTTTTTACCAAGATAAGGCGTGACAGCAAAGGGCAGTTGTGGGCTTCATCGTATGACGGTCTGATGCTGCTCAGAAAGAACAACAAGAGGAGCGGTTACGATATAGAATATTACAACGAAAACGCACCGGCACCACGTACTCTGCCGGTGGACTGGGTACAGGACTTTATAGAGGACAAGGACGGCAATATGTGGTTAGCCACCAGGGGTAGTGGACTACTCAGAATGGTGGATGGCAATATAGCCGATGTGTTCGACAATACAATAGGCCGTGATGCCACGATGCCCGACAACCTCGTCAATTCTCTGTTTATCGACCGCACAGGCGTACTCTGGATAGGTACCGAAAATAAGGGGCTCTGCTTTCTTGACCTTTATGCAAAGAAGTTCAGGTCCATAATTCAGGAAGCTGGTGGATTAAGCGACAACCTTGTAACGGCTCTGACAGGTGGACAAAGCGTACTCTATGCTGGAACAGCCTCATCCGGTATTGATATCTTCAGGATAGAAGGCAAGCGCTTTTACAAATTAGGAAATATTCCCCGTGTAGTAATCGGGGCAGGACGCTGGAAAAAGGAAGTTTCCGCACTCTGTCTGGATTCCGACAGTAATCTTTGGATTGGTACGGCGACCAACAGACTTGTTGTTCTCAATCGGAACGGTAGTTCCGATAGTTATGTAGTCAACGGCTTCGTGTTTTCCTTGCTAGAGGACAAGGAAGGCAGAATCTGGTTTGGTACCTGGGGACAGGGTTTCGGATACATTGACAAGCGCACCCGCAACATTGTCCAGTATTATGATACTCCCATTACAGTACTGGGTCTTGAAAGCGATAAGGTAATCGCTCTTCTGATAGACTCCCATGGACTGTTATGGGTTGGTACCAAGGGTGGAGGCTTAAGTGTTGCCCGTATCGACGATATACTACAACGAAGGGTCAGGTTCAGAACCTTTATGCATGATCCTGAGGACGAAACCTCACTTGCCTATAATGATGTTTACGGTATCCGGGAGGATAGAGAAGGCCGGATCTGGATTGCAACTGGCAAGGGCCTGAATATGTTGGATCACGAGACTGTTGGCAATGTGCTTGATAGCAAAGTGGTGTTTCAGCACATAGGAGAGGATGATGAACTCCTTGGTGGTCTGGTTTACTCTATTCTGGAAGACAACTCAGGACATCTGTGGATTGGCACAAACAGGGGTTTGTGCCGCTATTCCCATAAAGGGGGAAAGGTTGTAAACTATGACTCCAACGACGGACTTCCATGTTCAGGGTTTAAGCCCAACAGTGCCTTCCTTAACCCTCATACCGGGGAGATGCTTTTTGGCGGTGTTGACGGAATAGCAGTTTTCCATCCGGACAGTATTGAAAACAATCCCTTTGACGCAAAGGTGGCAATAACGGGTATGAGGCTTCACAACAATATTGTGCTGCCTATGCAGAAAGCAAATGGCAGAAGCATCCTCGACATAAACATCTTTTTCAAGGACACAATCTCTCTGGCTTATAGTGACAATGAAGTTTCTTTCGAGTTTTCAGCCTTCCATTTTTCAAGTCCAGAAAAGGTAAGGTATGCATACCGCCTTGTGGGTTTTAATGACACATGGCAGGAGATATCCGGACGCAACCGCAGGATCAACTATACAAACCTTAAGCCGGGAAAATATACGCTTCAGATAAAGGCAACAAACAATGACGGAGTGTGGTCTCCTCATGTATGTGAGTTGCACATAAACGTTGCACCTCCATTTTGGCTTACACCATGGGCTTACGGAGTATATGCAATACTGATGCTGATCCTGCTTATCATATTCAGGAAGTACTCAGTAATTGCAGTAAAGAAGAAGAACCAGCTTATAATCGAGAGTATTAAACATAAGAAAGAGACTGAGCTTTCCGAGGCCAAGATGAGGTTCTTTACCAATGTCTCACACGAGATTCGTACCCCGCTTACCCTTATCCATTCACCATTAAAGCAATTGCTTGACAGGGGAGATCTGGACTGGGAAATAAAGAGGAGCCTGTTACTGATATACAGGAATGTAAAACGACTTATGGTTCAGGTCAATCAGTTGTTGGATCTCAGGAAAATGGACAAGGGTGAGTTCACTGTCCGCAAGTCTGTTTTTGCTTTGGATACCCTTATCAGGGAGGCTATTGTGGACTTTGAATCATTAATTACTAAGAACCATATTAAGATAGATTTCAGGAATAACGTGGCAGACAGCAGGATTAAATCAGACAGGAACCTTGTTGAAACCATTGTTCACAATCTGGTATCAAATGCGCTTAAATTTTCTCCGGTCAACTCAACTGTAACCATCTCCATTGAAAGACAGGAAAAGGAGAGCGGAGATGATGTCCTGATTCTGAAGGTCAGGGATGAAGGCCCCGGTATTCCTGAGGATACAATCAATAGTGTGTTTGATCGCTTCTACCAGGTCAAGAGGGATGCCTTTGAGCATCTTGGCGGCTCAGGACTGGGACTGGCAATTGTCAAGGAGTTTGTTGAAAAACTTGGAGGGGAAGTTATGGTGCAGAACCAGGTGGATAAAGGCTGTTGCTTTACAGTGGTTCTTCCTCCAGGGGATCTGTCAGAAGCGGAGAAATTGACTGCTGATGAACCAGTAGTCAGGGAAGAGTTTGATGCTGTAGTCCTTGATGAGAACTACTCTGTTTCAGGTGGCAATCAGGTGCTTATGATAGTTGAGGATGACGCAGATCTTGCCGCATATCTGAGCTCCGTGTTCAGCAGGAAATTTAAGGTTCACGTCTTTGATGACGGAGACAAGGCCGCCGCCGAAGTGAGGGATCTCATTCCTGACCTGATAATCTGTGATATTATGCTTCCCGGTATGAATGGTATTGACTTAACCAAACTTGTGAAAATCAATCAGGAAACCTCCCACATACCTGTAGTCATGCTAACCGCAAGAGCCGGAGATGAGGATAAGTTCGCCGGCTTCCAGGTAGGAGCGGATGCCTACATTGTAAAACCATTCAGTATCAATGTACTGGAAGCCCAGGTTGCTTCGATCCTGAAGTCCCGCCAGGCCTTCAGAACCAAATTCAGCAAGCAGCTCACTCTTGAACCGGGACATGAAGTTATTACTCCCAGCGATGAGAAATTCCTTCGCAGACTCCTTGAGATCACTGAAGAGTATATGTCAGACCCATCGTTTGACGTCGCCATCCTCGTTGATGAGATGGGCATGAGCCATTCCAAGATACTCAAAAAGATTAAGGCTCTCACCGGACTATCTCTTGTCGAATTTATAAGGTCCATGAGGATCAAAAAAGCAGTTCAAATCTTCAGTCAGGATAAGCTATCAGTCTCAGAAGTCGCATTTATGGTAGGATTCTCCGATCCCAAGTATTTCGGTAAGTGCTTTGCAAAAGAGATAGGGATGAAGCCCACCGATTTTATCAAGCAGTATCACGAATAGCACAATAGTCTGGTAGCCAATATAAAAGCACCCCGGCAGTAAAGCTCGCAGAAGCTTTACTGCCGGGGTGCTTTGTTTGGAAATCTTAACATTTCAGGAGTAAAATTTTCACTTGCAAAAAATTTACACCGTTTATGCAGATTTTTCCTCCTTCCTGCAATTTCATCTACCACTATCACAGGAATTTACCCTTCACCCACATAGCGTAGTTCTAATTTTGATTACACAGGCAATCACTGCTAATCACTAGTCAAAATCAAATTCAATATTTATGAAAAAAGAAATCTATGCATTGTTGAAGCGGGCTTTTGTCACAGTCTTGCTTCTGACTGGCGTTCATTATGGGTTGGGCGCTCAGAACATAACTGTCTCAGGACAGGTGATGGGTCCTGATGGGCTTGGCCTGCCCGGGGTCAGTATTATTATCCAGGGAACAGCTAGTGGTACCGTGAGTAATGTTGACGGTACTTATAGTCTTGGTAATGTTCCTTCTGATGCCATTCTGGTCTTCAACTTTGTAGGATTCCAGACTCAGGAAGTGGCTGTCAATGGTCGTACACTTATTAATGTAGCCCTGGAAGAGGAACTGATGGGTCTAAATGAAGTTGTAGTAATCGGTTATGGTACCCAAAGACGTGAAGCTGTTACCGGTTCGGTTTCAACAGTTGCCGGTGACCGTTTGAGGGAAGTTCCTTCAGCCAATATCACCCAGGCACTACAAGGCAGGGTAGCCGGTGTTGAATTGTCTCAGGTATCTTCTAAGCCTGGAGCAGAAATGCAGATTCGTATCAGGGGTACACGTTCACTTAATGCAACCAACGATCCTTTGATTGTACTCGACGGAATTCCATTTGCAGGTAAGCTTAGTGATATTAGTCCAAGTGATATCAAGAGCATCGATATTCTGAAAGATGCATCTGCTTCTGCTATCTATGGTTCACGTGGTGCCAACGGTGTAATTATTATCACTACCCACAAGGGTATGAAGGGACAGGCTGCCAGGATTTCCTACAATGGTTATGTTGGTGTAAGGACTCTGTTTAACAGGTATCCTATGATGAATGGTCCTGAGTTTGTTCAATTGCGTAAGGACATAGCTGAGCATGGAACAAGCGGAACCAGGTTTGAAAACAGTCTGGAAGAGTCCAACGACATCAATACAGACTGGCAGGATCTGATGTATGAAAACGGTCTTGTTACAAATCATGATATCAGTGTGACAGGTGGTACTGAGACTGCAAACTATAATGTGGGTATTGGCTACTACAATGATGAATCGTTGCTTCCTGGTCAGGACTTTGAACGTTACTCACTGAGAGCTTCTGTTGAGCAAAAGATTGGTAATTATGTAAGCGTTGGCTTGACTACCAACTCCAACTACTCAGTAAGAAATGGTGATAATGTACCTATGTACTCAGTACTTAGTGCTTCACCATTGATCAGTCCTTATGATGATGAAGGAAATCTAAAGAGGATTATCCGTATGTCAATCGACAACCAGTGGAACGCAACCCGTGAGACCATGGAAAGTCTTGGTGATCAGTGGGCTAACAGAACACGCGGATTCGGTACATACAACTCAGTATATGGAGAAGTTGAAGCTCCATGGGTAAAGGGACTAAAGTACAGGATTAATGTTGGTTTGAACTACCGTCAGGAACACTTTGGACAATATACCGGACAGGCTGTATTTAGTGCTGACGAGACTACATTATCATCTGCAACTGTATCCAACAGCCATACATTCAACTGGGCAATAGATAACCTTCTGACTTTTGATCGTCAGTTTGGTAAACACAATCTTAACCTCACTGGTCTGTACTCAGCTGAAAAGAACACATACTTCAGATCTCGTTTTGACGGTCGAGGAATCACCTCAGATCACCTTCAATATTATAACCTTGGATTCGCTGAGGTTGAGTTAAGTGCTAATCCCGGCAATCAGAATTATGAGGAAAGTGGTCTTATGTCATGGATGGGTCGTGTAATCTATTCATATGACAACAAGTACATGGCTCAGATTTCAGTTCGTTCAGACGGTTCTTCACGCCTTGCTGAAGGACACAAGTGGCATTCTTATCCTTCCATTTCATTGGGATGGAATATCAACAGAGAAAGCTTCCTATCTGATGTAATGTGGATGAATCAATTGAAGCTGCGTGCAGGTTACGGACAAACATCCAACCAGGCAATTCCACCTTATTACACAATGGGTACACTTGCATCACGTCCATACAACTTCGGTAATACAAATGCAACAGGTTTCTACGTTAGAGACCTACCAAATGTAAATTTGGGTTGGGAGTTTACCGAGTCATATAATGTTGCACTTGATTTCACTGTATTAAACAGCCGTCTGAGCGGATCGTTCGAGTACTATCATCAATATACAAGCGACCTTCTCTTCCTGGTTAAGTTACCTGAAACCTCAGGAGCTAGCAGTGTAATGGCAAATATTGGAAAATCTGAAAACAGGGGATGGGAGTTGAATCTTAATGGTACCATTATCGATAACAGGGGTGGATGGACCTGGGATGCTGGTTTCAACTTCTACACAAACAAGAACCAGATTACGGAACTTGCTTCAGGACTGGATAGGGATGAAGCCAACTCATGGTTTGTTGGTAGCCCGATCAACGTTATATATGACTATAAAAAAATAGGTCTGTGGCAGGAAGGTGATCCTTACCTCGATATTCTTGAGCCGGGTGGTAATGTTGGTATGATCAAGGTTGAGTATACAGGTGAGTATAATGAAGATGGTACACCTGTAAGAGCTATCGGTGCTGATGACCGTCAGATACTGGAAGTTGATCCGAAATTTCAGGGAGGTTTCAACACAAGAGTTGCATACAATAACTGGGATCTTTCTGTTGTAGGTGCTTTCAGACATGGAGGTATCCTTATCAGTACCCTTCACTCTGCCAATGGTTATCTGAATATGCTCAGCGGCCGTCGTAACAATGTAAAGGTTGACTACTGGACACCTGATAATACAGATGCTAAGTATCCTCGTCCGGGTGGTGTCACAAGTGGAGATAACCCAAAATATGGTTCAACCATGGGTTACTTCGATGGTGGATATTTGAAGATCAGGACTATCACACTGGGTTATAACTTCAACAAGAAAGCTCTGGATAATATAGGTATTTCAAACCTCCGAGTATATGCTACTGTACAGAATCCTTTTGTACTGTTTAGTCCTTTCAATGACGAAACTGGTATGGATCCTGAAACAAACTCATACGGTAATGAAAACTCTGCTGTAGTAGGATATCCAAGTCGTTTGCTGACCATCGGTACGAACACACCGGCAACAAGGAACTACCTCGTTGGTGTTAGCCTGAGCTTCTAATTACAACTAAATAACTGAAAGTTTATGAACAGATCAAGAATATTATCATATATCGGAATTGCACTGATTGCATTTTCCGTAGCGGCTTGTTCAGATGATTTGCTGGATGAACAGCCCAGATCGAAGTTTGGACCCGACTTTTTCTCAACTGAGAAAGGTCTGAATGCAGGTATTACGTCACTGTATGCCCACATGAGGTGGATTTACGGACAGGCATATTATTACAATGCGTGTCTTACAGGTACTGATGAATATACATGGGCACAAAGTGCTGATGGTAACTTCAGGGATATGGACCTATCGGGTGTTGGACAGCTTACACCTAGTACCAGCCGTTCTGACGCAATTTGGGGTGTCTGCTTTACCAACATCAACACTGCCAATGCAATCATTGAGAATGGAGAAGGTCTGGGTCTGGCCCCCGCTCTTATTGCCGAAGCTCGCTTCTTCAGGGCATTTGACTACTTCCTGCTTACCCAGACTTTTGGTGGTGTGCCCCTTGACCTGGGTTCTGGTGAACTGAAGTTTAATATCAGTCCATTGCGTACATCTGTCAGGAATACAGTAGCTGATGTATATACTAGAGCTATTTTCCCTGACCTGTTAAAGGCGATCAATGATCTGCCTGAAAACCCAAGAGTAACAGGTGGTGTAACCAAGAATGTTGCCCGTTTGTACCTGGCCAAGGCATATCTGACCTATGGATGGTGGCTTGAAAATCCAAACGGTATTCCCACATATCCAGAAACTCAAAGGCAGGATGCTGACGGACATAATGCTGCATGGTACTTCCAGGAAGCTTATGACGTAGCTCTTGAAGGTATCAAGAACCCTGGTCCTTACAGGCTTATGGATACATTCTACGAATTGCATCTAGGAGATAACGAACGTAATGCTGAGATGATGTTGTGGGCAGACCACACTGAAGAAAGTGAATACTACAATGGTGGTAGCCTGTCATACGGTAGTGGTGGTGCTCCGGATAACTTTGCAGTCTGGATGGTAACCTGCAACTATACCCTTGTAAGAAGTGCCAAAGATGCCGCAAGAACAGTAGATGAAAGTTCGGTACATCGTGAAGCTTCTCAAGCCTATGGTCGTCCATGGACCCGTATGGCGCCTCCTGTAGAAGTCTTTACAAACACCTTTGCTGACAAGACCTATGACTCACGTTATGACGGTACTTTTGTTACGACCTATCGTGCTAACTGGTTCAAAGGTGGAGTAACTCAGGAAGTACTTTACAATGCCAACGGTATGGAAGTTAGAAATGGTGATGCCATCCTGACCTTCCTTGACGAAGATGATCCAAACATTGTATTTCCGACTCAGGCTAATGACAAGAGTCAACCGGGATATGACTACAGCAACCTTGGTGCCGGTGAATTGCCAGGTCGTGCAGACTATGTAGTAGGCCCAGGCAATATCAGTCGTCTTCGTTATCCGGGACTGTGGAAGCTCGGTACCTATCGTAAGGATACTGGTGACGGACTTGGTCAGCCCAATGCTGGTCTAACCCGTCCATACTATGTTGCCAAGTTCTCTGAATTCTACTTCATAGCTGCTGAAGCCGCTGTCAAAGGAGCTCAGACAGAGAGCGGTTATACTGCCAAGGATCTGATTAACGTGATACGAGCTCGTGCAGGTAAGTGGATATGGGACAATAACGGAAATCAGGAGAAGGTTGCTGATTACAGTGCTGAAATGCTGGATGGTACTCCCGATGAAATAACTATCGATTTTATTCTTGCAGAGCGTTCACGTGAGTATTTTGGGGAAGGTTATCGCTGGTATGACCTTGTTCGTACCCAAAAGTGGCAACAATATGCGGCTACCTATTCAATTGCAGGACCTGGACGTCTAGACTGGCAGGCTCAGACATTTACAAGAACTATCGAAAAGTTCCATTATCTGAGGCCTATACCACAAGGTCAGATTGATGCCCTTGATATGAGCGAAGAAGAAAAGGACGCATATCAAAACCCTGGTTATAATTAACAATGAAAGTGTTTGAACTAAAGTAGAAGGTTAGACAGGGAAAGGAGGCTGTTCGGTTTGATTTGGACGGCCTCCTTTTATTTGCTATTCTAGCCGGGATGTTATATCTTCCGCACCCCAAATTAAACGGAATTGAGTTTTTGCGGTTATAGATTACTATAGTATTATGAAGATGAAGTACGGAAGATTGATGGCAGTTGTAGCTGCCCTGATGTTTTTGCCTATGTTGGTTGGAGCCGAGACAGGTGCTGACCTGTGGCTTCGATACAGTAAGCTGCCTGAGTCTATGGCAACCGGGTATAGGAAGGAGGCTAAGAGTCTGGTGGTTACAGGTAATGATGCAACACAACAGGCTGCTGCCGGAGAGATCCGTATGGCTTTGAGGAGTTTGTTGGGCACAACACCCACACTAAGCAAGGGTGTTGCTGACGGTAGCATAGTTCTGGCCACTAGTTCTGATAAAATAGTAAAAGACCTGATTCCTGGCGGACTGGAGTTATCCGATGATGAAGCTTATGTGATCAGGACTGTCAGCGTGAAGAAAGGCAAGGCCATCCTTATTGCCGGCCGTACCACGACCGGAATCCTGTACGGTACTTTTGACCTTCTGCGCAGGATGCAAAACGGAGAAGATATAAGTAATCTAGATATAAATGAGCAGCCTGCTTACAAACTAAGACTGCTCAACCACTGGGACAATCTGAATGGCACAGTGGAACGTGGTTATGCCGGACACTCAATATTCTGGAACCGTGAGGAGAGTTTTGAACAACTCAAAGATCAGTATCTTACCTATGCACGAGCCAACGCTTCAGTTGGTATTAACGGAACTGTACTTAACAATGTAAATGCAAGCCCTGAAGTGTTGAATACTGAGAATCTGGAAAGGGTAAAGCAACTGGCAGATCTGTTCCGTCCATACAATATTAAAGTTTACCTGGCGGTAAACTTTGCATCACCTGCAGTTCTTGGAGGACTTGACACAGCCGATCCACTTGATGAGAATGTACAGCAATGGTGGAGGGACAAAGCTGCTGAGATTTACAAGATGATACCCGACTTTGGGGGCTTCCTTGTAAAGGCCAATTCCGAAGGTCAGCCCGGTCCGATGGACTTCGGTCGTACCCATCAGGATGGTGCCAATATGCTTGCAGGCGTGCTCAAACCCCACAATGGAGTGGTCATGTGGAGGGCCTTCGTTTATGAGCCCACCAACAGCGACCGGGCCATGCAGGCATACAATGAGTTTATGCCCTTCGACGGCAAGTTTGCCGATAACGTAATAGTCCAGGTGAAGAATGGTCCTGTAGATTTCCAGCCCCGTGAACCATTTAGTCCGCTCTTTGGTGCAATGCAAAAGACTCCCCTGATGGTCGAATTTCAGATTACACTGGAATATCTGGGACATTCAAATCAACTGGCCTACCTGGCAACAATGTGGAAGGAAGTGCTGGATGCCGATACCTGGGCTTTGGGCGCAGGATCATCGGTGGCACGTGCCACCGATGGCAGCCTGTTTGGCAATGAACTTACTGCCATAGCTGGGGTTGCAAATATCGGCAGGGATATCAACTGGTGCGGACATGATTTGCTGCAAAGCAACTGGTACGCCTTTGGCAGGCTGGCATGGAATCATCAATTAAGCAGCGAGCAGATAGCCGAAGAATGGATCAGGATGACCTTTACAAATGACGACAGCTTTGTTTCAACCCTTGAGGAAGTTATGATGCGTTCTCGTGAGGCAGTAGTGAGTTATATGACACCTATGGGACTGCATCACCTTATGGGATGGGATCATCACTACGGTCCGGAGCCATGGACTGACCTTAGCTGGGCAAGAGCTGACTGGCTACCTAGGTATTACCACCGTGCGGGCGAAGACGGTATTGGCTTTGACCGCAGCTCTAAAGGCAGCAATGCTGTAAGTCAGTACTTTAGTCCCTTGAGGGAGATGTATGATAATCCTGCTACCTGTCCCGAGAATTTGTTGCTGTGGTTTCACCACCTGCCCTGGGATTACAGGCTTGCAAGCGGTAAGACACTTTGGGATGCCTTGGTGTACAAGTATTACGAAGGCGTTGAACAAGCCCGCTTCTTCCAGAAAGAATGGGATAAGTTGGAGGGAAAGATAGATCAGGAAAGATTTGAGGCCATCAGGTATAAGTTCAAGCAACAGACTAAGGAAGCTATTTGGTGGAGAGATGCCTGTGTGCTGTACTTTCAGACTTTCTCGAAAAGGCCGATACCGGCCGAACTCGAAAGACCGGTACATGACCTGGATGAGCTTAAGTCACTGAAGTTTGATTTGAAGCATCATAATTGATGCTCAACCCCCAGCCTTCTTGGCCTTGTAGCCGTTTGCCGTGAGCCAGTTTACTATCTTGTCGCGGTGATCGCCCTGGATAAGTATTTCGCCGTCTTTCGAACTGCCTCCCGTTCCGCAGAGGTTTTTAAGTTTCTTCTCAAGATCCTTGAGGTCACTGCCACTTCCGATAAAGTCGGTGACCAGAGTAACGACCTTTCCGTTACGGTTTTTCTTATCCAGCCACACCTTCAGGTTTTGCTGAGACGGTGGCAGAGTTGCAGCATCATCCTGCACCTCTTCATAGCTGAAGTCGGGGTTGGTGCTGAAAACTATTCCGCCTTTGTTATTCTTCTTTGACATGTCTGTATTGCTGCTTTTGGGGTTAATACTTAACTCCTGATGGCTCAAAAATACTAAAACAGTATTTATTGCAACAACAATATTCTGTAGTTGTATGGACAAATGCGACCAGTAATTATATCTGGGATTTTACTAAGGTTGGTGATGAAAATATGTAGCGGCCATTACTTGGGTTAAATAATTTAGAATTAGTGTAAATAGGGTTCTTGACGATATCACAGAGTAAAATGCAGTTCTTTTATCACTATTTTTGTGCGATTATGAAAATTGTCATTGATTTTACGCTTTTGCTTATTAGATGACAGCAAAAGTCCGACAATTGTAATAATCTAAATAAACTCCCATGGATGGCGGGGAGCCGGGAGTCTCTTATCTCACGTAGTAATCGCAGCAAACAAGAGTTATAATGAACAAAATTGTAGGAAAGAAGATTTTCTCTGAGAATGTGGTAGGCCTCGACATTGAGGCGCCGCGTATAGCAAAGGCCCGCAAGGCAGGCCACTTCGTTATAGTCCGCGTGGACGAAAAAGGAGAACGCATCCCACTAACCATTTCCTCGGCCGACTCAGTCAAAGGTACCATCACCTTGGTTATCCAAAAGGTTGGCGTCAGCTCTCGCAAGCTGACGTCTCTGGAGCCCGGCGACACCGTTCTCGACATAGTAGGACCCCTTGGTCAGGCCACTCATGTTGAGAACTTCGGAACAGTTCTCGCCTGTGGTGGTGGAGTAGGAGTTGCCCCTCTGCTTCCCATTGTTGAGGCAATGAAGAAAGCCGGCAACAAGGTAATATCGGTTATCGCTGCACGCAACAAAGAACTTCTGATACTCGAGGATCAGATACGTGAGTATTCCGATGAGGTTATTGTATTGACCGACGACGGTTCCTATGGTCGCAAAGGTCTTATCACGGAAGGTATGGAAGAAGTCATTGCCCGTGAAAAGATAGATCATGCAGTTATCATTGGTCCGGGCATTATGATGAAGTTTGCCTCAATGGTAACTAAAAAGCATAATATCCCATCGATAGCAAGTCTCAACACAATAATGGTTGACGGAACGGGTATGTGCGGCGCCTGCCGTGTGACGGTTGGTGGTCGCACCAGGTTTGTCTGCGTTGACGGACCCGAGTTTGATGCTGCCGAAGTTGACTTCGATGAGATGCTGATGCGACTTAACGGTTACAAAGCCGAGGAGCTAAAGGCAGCAGAGGAATATTCATGTAAAGTAGCAAACAAGTAGATTATGGCCAGTATAAATACAGACAGGACAGAATATCTGAGGCAGGAAAGAAGTGCTCCATGGCGTGAGGAGCTCAGAAAGAGCAAAAAGAACAAAGAGCGCACTGATATTCACCGTGTTGAGATGCCCTCAGCCCCCCCTATGGAAAGGGCCCGTTCCTATGTTGAAGTAAACATGGGACTTACAGTCGAAGAGGCTGTGGTAGAGGCATCAAGGTGTATTGACTGTCCCGATCCAACATGTGTACAGGGTTGTCCGGTAGGAGTCAACATTCCCAAGTTTATCAAGAATATCGAGAGAGGTGAATTCCTCGAAGCCGCCAAAACCCTGAAGGACACAAACACCCTTCCTGCAGTATGCGGTCGTGTATGTCCCCAGGAAAAGCAATGTGAATCCAACTGTTTTTACAAAATAAAAATGAACCGCGAGCCGGTTGCAATCGGTTACCTTGAAAGGTTTGCTGCTGACTATGAACAGAACAGCGGAAATATTTCAGTACCCGAAGTAGCGCCCTCAAACGGTCGCAAAGTTGCCGTTATCGGTTCAGGACCTGCAGGACTGGCCTTTGCAGGCGACATGGCCAAGCTGGGTTATGAAGTTCACATCCTCGAAGCCCTTCACGAGATTGGTGGAGTGTTGAAGTACGGTATCCCCGAGTTCCGTCTGCCCAACAAAGTTGTGGATGTAGAGATAGAAAACCTCCGCAAGATGGGCGTAAAGTTTGAAACAAACTTCATCGTAGGTAAGACAGCAACAATCGATGACCTCCGCGAAGAAGGTTTTGAAGGCTTTTTCGTTGCCAGCGGTGCAGGCTTGCCGCGCTTTATGAATATCCCCGGTGAAAACCTCGTTGGAATCCTTAGCAGTAACGAGTACCTGACCCGTGTCAACCTGATGGGAGCTTCCCACTCAGGTATGGATACACCCGTTGTCAAAGGCAAGAGAGTAGTCGTCGTTGGAGGAGGTAACACAGCAATGGACTCAGTGCGCACGGCACTGCGCCTAGGTGCTGAAAAGGCCACCATCGTTTACCGCCGCTCACTTGAAGAAATGCCTGCAAGGGTAGAAGAGGTAAAGCACGCCATGGAAGAAGGTGTTGAATTCCTTACCCTGTGCAATCCGGTTGAATATATTGGTAATGAAAATGGAAGGGTAAAACAGGTTCGTCTGCAAAAGATGGAACTAGGTGAGCCCGACGCCGACGGGCGTCGTTCCCCTGTTGTAGTGGAAGGTTCAGAATTCCTGATCGATGCTGACACAGTAGTTGTAAGTATCGGTGTTTCACCCAACCCGCTTATTCCACAGTCATTACCCAACCTGAAGGTGACAAGGTGGAAGACCCTGGACGTTGATCCCGACACTCTCCAGACATCCATCCCGGATATCTTTGCCGGAGGTGATATAGTACGTGGTGGAGCTACTGTAATCCTTGCCATGGGGGACGGCCGCAAGGCAGCAGCATCCATGCATGAGTACCTGCAAAACAAACAATAAAACAAAGAGACATGGTCGATCTTAAAACCAAATATCTGGGCCTTGAACTCAAGAACCCCATCATAGTGGGAAGTTCGGGTCTTACCGGCAACTTCGAATCAATAGAGCGACTAGCAGCCAATGGAGCTGCCGCTGTTGTTATCAAATCCCTCTTTGAGGAAGAGATCAGGATGGAATATCGTCATTCGCTGTCCAAAGGCCTTGCTGATCAGGATAGCAATCTCGACTTCCTGGATTACTTTGACTATGAGCTGAAGCATGATATGCTGACAAGGTGCTCGGCACTTATCAGGGATGTCAAGTCACGTCTAGGTATCAAGGTTATTGCAAGCATCAACTGCAGTTCGGCTGGCGAATGGTTTTCCTATGCCGCAAAACTAGAGGAGGCTGGTGCAGATGCTATCGAACTCAATATTTACCGGCTCGAGACAGATGTAAATATGAGTGCTGCTTCAATCAGTGAGCGTTATCTCAACATAGTAAAGAAGGTGTTGGATCACGTAAGCATTCCGGTAGCTGTAAAACTACCGCCCTACATGACCGACACAGCCTATATGGCTGGTCAGTTGGCTGCCCTTGGAGTTAAGGGTCTGGTACTGTTCAACCGCTTTTACAATCCCGATATAGACCTTGAAAGTAACCGCATAGTTTCCGGTCAGGTATATTCCAACCCATCCGACTATGCATGGCCACTAAGGTGGATCTCAGTATTGTCGGGCAAGGTTGATGTCGACCTTGCAGCATCCAATGGTATTCATAATGCTGAGACAGCTGTCAAGATGATTGTCGCTGGAGCCGATGCAGTTCAGCTTGTTTCAGCAATATACAAGAACGGAGCTGGCTATCTGCTGGACATCCTCACTGGTTTTGAAAAGTGGATGAAGGCCAGGGATTTCAAAGATCTGGAAGCTGTAAGATCGTATGGTCGCAGTCTGAAGCCTGCCGATCCGGGTCTGTTTGAACGTGTTCAGTTTATGAAATACTTTGGAGATTATTCAATATAGCAACAACGCATTGAAGTACTGCATTATAAAAAATTGTTCGGAAATTCTTCGGAAACCTTGAAACCACGGGAGAAACAGGGGCGTACAAGCCCCTGTTTTTTTTATTCAGAAATATTAAATCTTAAGTTAACATGAAGAATCTGTAGAAATTAATGTGCCTGAGCCTGGTTTTAAGTCTGGGCGTTGCTGCTTGCAGTGAAGATGAAAAGGATACAGTACCAGCAAACTATCTGCAAGTTGGAAGCAAGTATTATGCCCTTAAGAAGGGCTTTGTTGTCAAGTATAGCGAAAGTAATCTTGGTAAAGATCTGTATGATCTTGAGCTGGACCTGATGGGATCCGGACTGAATTATGACAACGACGAAGGAGTGTTTAAGGGTAAGGGGCCAGTCTTCTATCTTACAGCTGATACAACTTCTGGTACAGAGATAGTTTCAGGAGAGTATGACTTTACAGATGATTATGATAATTATCCTGAAGTAAACAAGGCCTATGGTGCAAGCTACTGGACCTCCTTTGAGCCTGAAAATATGGGCTATGATGGTAGGGTATTGCTTGAGGGCTCAGTCAGTATTGAAGTTGATGAGAATGGAGTTTACGAAGTAAGCTATGAAGGTAAAGATGAACTTGACAACAGCATCAAGGTGTATTACAAGGGGGTGATAAACTTCATTGACGCTTCAGGCGAAGAAGATTAGGAATAATCAGTTTTAATAGTACCAGCGCAGCCTCGTGGCTGCGCTTTTTTGTTGGTTGATGGTCAGGATTTTTGTGAAAGCTTTATGTTGATTCTGTTGTATGATAAATTATTTTGTACTACTTTTGCGCCGCTAATCAATTAATAAACAAAAAATCGTTTCTATGTTGAACAGTTATGAAACCGTTTTCATTTTAACTCCCGTTTTGTCTGATGCTCAGATGAAGGAAGCGGTAGAAAAGTTCAGGAATATGATCCTGGAGAATGGAGGCGAAGTTGTCCATGAGGAGAACTGGGGCCTTCGCAAACTGGCTTATCCTATCGACAAGAAGTCAACAGGTTTTTATCGCCTGATTGAGTTCAAGGCAGCCCCTTCTTTTGTCGAAACTTTGGAAGTAAACTATCGCCGTGATGAGCGTGTGATTCGCTTCCTGACAGTTAAACTTGACAAGTATGCGCTGCAGTATGCTGAAAAGAGAAGAAGTAACAAAAAAGAAGAAGTAAAGGAGAACTAAGCCATGGCACAAAATCAAAGTGAGATCAGATATCTTACACCTCCGTCAGTAGAGATTAAGAAAAAGAAATACTGCCGATTCAAAAAGAACAGGATTAAGTATGTTGACTTCAAGGATCCTGAATTCCTCAAGAAATTTCTGAATGAACAGGGCAAGATTCTTCCACGTCGTTTGACAGGAACTTCATTGAAGTACCAAAGGAAGGTAGCTCGTGCAGTAAAGAGAGCTCGTCATTTGGCCTTGCTGCCTTTTGTAACTGACTTGTTGAAATAATATTAGGAGGAAAAGGACCATGATGGAGATTATCTTAAAAGAAGACGTGGCTCAACTGGGCCAAAAAGGTGATATAGTCAAGGTAAAGCCCGGCTACGGCAGGAATTACCTGATCCCCCAGGGTTTGGCAGTATTGGCAACACCTTCAGCACTTAAAGTACATGCTGAAAATAAGAAGCAAAGGGCTCACAAGGAAGAAAAGCTGAAACAAGAAGCTCTTGTTCTGGCTGGTAAACTTGAAGGCAAGAAGCTTACTATCGGTGCCAAGGCTAGTGCAAGCGGCAAGATCTTCGGATCAGTTAACAATATCCAGATCGCTGAAGTTCTTGAAACCCAAGGTTTCAAACTTGAGCGTAAGAATATTGAGATTCCGGAAGCCGTTAAGGAACTTGGAAACTACAAGGCTACTATCAAGTTACATCGCGAGGTAAAAGTCGAAATTGAATTTGAAGTTGTAGCAGAATAAGGTATTAACTACACTACGTTTTTCAAACAAACAACAAAGCGGGCGTTTCCTTCGGGAATGCCCGCTTTGCGTTTCTTGTGTGGGAGAGCTGCTTTGGACTCTGTAATGCAGTTCCCGTTTTTTCAGCGTTGCGGTCGGACCCTTGTCGCTTGTCTAAGATCTGACGCTTACTTTACGGCGACTGTCTCAATCTCTACAAGTACACCAAGTGGAAGGGCCTTGACTGCAAAAGCGGCCCTTGCAGGGTGCTCCTCTGTATAATAAGTAGCATAGACCTCGTTCATTGCCTTGAAGTCCTCGATATTTGCCAGGAGACAGGTTGACTTGACTACATCCTTGTAGCTGCATCCAGCCGCCTTAAGGATGGCTCCGATGTTCTTCATTACCTGGTGAGTCTGTTCGGTAATTCCACCTTCTACAACCTTGCCAGTTGCAGGATCTACAGGTATCTGACCTGAGATATACAGGGTGCCGTTAATTTCTATTGCCTGGCTGTAAGGGCCAATTGCTGCCGGGGCATCCGGGGTACTAATTATTCTTTTCATACTGCTCGTCTTTGTTTCCTGCAAATGTATCATTCCTTTCAGTTGCAGACAAGGCTCTTTCCTTTTTTACCACCCGTGTGGCAATATCCAACTGTACAGAAAACTCACTATGAAGCTGCCTTAAGAAATTTGCGTAAAGAAAATCCGATTTGGAGCCGTCAAGAAATTCAGGCTGTCTGAGCGAAGCGAGTTTCCTGAATTTTAGGCGAGGGGCCGGATTCTTTGCATGATTTATTTCATTAGATGGGGGAGCAGCTGGCAAATCGTGGCATACTGCACATGAAGCAGCCTTAAGAAATCTGCGTAAAGAAAATCCGATTTGGAGCCGTTAAGAAATTCAGGCTGTCTGAGCGAAGCGAGTTTCCTGAATTTTAGGCGAGGGGCCGGATTCTTGGCATGATTTATTTCATTAGATGGGGGAGCAGTTGGCAAATCGTGGCATACTGCACATGAAGCAACCTTAAGAAATCTGCGTAAAGAAAATCCGATTTGGAGCCGTCAAGAAATTCAGGCTGTCTGAGCGAAGCGAGTTTCCTGAATTTTAGGCGAGAGGCCGGATTCTTGGTATGATTTATTTCTTCAGATGGGGGAGCAGTTGGCAAATCGAGGCATACTGCACATGAAGCTGCCTTAAGAAATTTGCGTAAAGAAAATCCGATTTGGAGCCGTTAAGAAATTCAGGCTGTCTGAGCGAAGCGAGTTTCCTGAATTTTAGGCGCAAAGGAGGATTTTTAGCAAATTTATTTCAGTGGCTGAATGTGCAGTATGCCTTTACAAAACGACAGTAGAAATAAAGCAGCTTCTAGAACCAGTTTGGATTGTCGCGCGGGTGGCTCCTCTTCTCGTACTTCAGGTCACGAAGCATAGTGCTGTTGATAGCGATTGAGAAGAAGAACGACTTGTAAGCACCGAAGGGCACCATGTTGAAGTTCATGTTCCAGCAGTGCAGGTTACGGCTAATGCTCAGGTTGGTGTGAGAGATCTCCTTACGCTCCAGGTTGTAACCGGTAGACATATTGATACTCCACTTCTTGGTAAGCGATACATTACCCGAAAGGCTCACATCAGCAGTAAACTTGTAGTCAAACTTCCTGGCAACCGGGTCAAACTTGGCAGTATTGGGTATGACCCGCATATTGTAGTTGACGCTGATATTCCAAGGCATCTCAAACTTGGCATAGCCTTCATCACCTTCCTCCAGAGGTTCAACATCCAGGACAGGCAATACAGCCTCCTCCAAAGCATCAGGATCATCCAGAGGATTGGCCTCAGGCAACTGATTGCTCTGATCGTCGCTCTGGTTGCCTGCATCATCCGACTTCTTCTTTTTGAAGGTATCAGCCCCAAAGTTGAAGCCGAAGCTCAGGTTTGCTGTTTCCAACCTGGCAAGCCTGTTGTTGGCCGACCACTCAAAACTGTTGATACGTTGTACAGACTTGGTAGTAGGAGATACCTGTACTGAATCCAGAGCATAGGGATCAAAAACAGCTCCGAAACTGATATTGGTACCAAAGATCTTGGTACGGCCATTCATGTTAATTCTGCTAAGAGCAAACTCATCAGCAAGCATGTTGTATGAAGTACTAAAGTTTAGTGCTTCAAGAATTGCAACCTTCTTAAATCCGGTTGAATCCCTGTCGCTCTTAAGCTTCATCTCAAGTGTGTTGCCAAGGTTAAAACCGATTGAACCCGACTCACGGCTTGAAGGATAACCATAGATACTACCTTCATAGATTGAGTAGTCCTGCTTGACGATTCTATCGCTCCTTACATCATAGTACTCCAGATGATCAAAATAGCCGTATTTGGGGTCGGTAAAGTTGGGAGTATAGCCCACGCTAACACTTGGGGTCATCACGTGTCGTATGACGTTAATCTTGTCACCAAACAAAGCTCTGATGGGTCTGTAATACGTATAAATCTTTGTGCTGGTACCTACACCAAAGCTATAGTCGTATGCCCTCTGAAAGCCTCCTACTGTGTCTGTAACTACCACCTTCTGGGCTTCCTCATCCCAGCTCTTTCTGATTGACTTCAGGTACCATCTTTCATTATAGTTAAAACTTGGAGTCAGAGTGAAATACTTCAGCAGCTTGAGGTTCATCGACACCGGAATAGAGTGTTTTGCACCGTTTCTCCAGTCATTGCTAAGGCTCTTGGCTGTAAAGCTCAGATCCCTTTCATGTGTTTTGACCTCGTTCTTGAAGTTACCCTTATATGAAATACTTACAGTCTCATACCACCTTTCCTTAGTACCTATCTTGTTCTTGCTCTTGAATGGGTAGATCCGGCTCATAGTAAGGGTAAAGTCGGGTATAGTAAGGTTGATAGAAGTATCCCTACTGTTTTGTGAGTGCAGGAGGTTGACCGACAGGTTGAATGGTGAGCCCGGGAAGCGTTTGGTATAGGAAATACTTGAACGCTTCTGGTTTTGTGCCAGAATCTCAGGATTGATGATACTACCTACATTGTTACGGTCGAATGAGCTTGTTGAGTAGTTTACACTGGCTGACAGCGAACTGTTTGGATTGGCCTTTGCATCCTGACGGTGAGACCATGTTATAGAAAAGTCCTTTGATTTGCTGTAATCGGGAAGATCCTTCTCACTGGTTACGTTTGTTATAGTCTGCAGGTTAAAAGCACCACTGTATTTATATCTCTTCCTGTAATTCGAAGCAGTTTTCAAGCCCCATGATCCGTTAGCATAGATATCTCCGGTCAGTGAGAGGTCAAAATACTGACCTGCAGCCCAGTAATAACCACCATCCCTGAGGAAGAAGCCACGGTTGCTTTCCTCACCGTAGGAAGGCATCAGGATCCCCGAACTGTAGCTGCTTGTCGATGGCACAAAGGCAAAGGGGATGAACAGCGGGAAAATCTTAACATCCTCCACAACAAGGTAGGCCGGTCCGGTAACAATCTTATTACCCGGGATAACCTTGGCCTTTGTCATATTAATATAAAAGTGAGGATGGTCAAGGTGGTCGCAGGTGGTATAGCGTCCGTCCTTGAGGAAGTACGAGTTGTCATCATTCTTCTTGGCCCATTCACTCACCACATAGCCTTCGCCCTGGGTTGTAACGACGTGCTCTATTATCGCCTTTTCAGTTTCGAAGTTGTACTTCATCCGGCGCATCGTGTACTCGCCACTCTTATCCTTAAATACCGGCAGTCCCTTTTCCTCACCGTTCTCATCAATATATCCCTCGGCAAAAGCCAGCGTACTGTCAATATCGAGTTCGATATAATACGCCTTCAGTTCAACGTCAAGGTAACTGACCCTTGCATCACCGTAGAGGTGAACCTTGCCACGGTCAAAGATTACCGAGTCCTTTGCACCATATTGAATCTCGGCCTCAAACATAGGTCTGGCCTTCTTCGTCGTATCGGTACCTGCAGCAAGAGAGTCAGATGTTTCAACCGCTGACGGCAGGGCCAGCTCGTCAAAAGCTGGGACACTGGATTGCGGGATAGTATCTTGTACCTGGGCATTGGATATTTCGGCTGTAGTAGCAGCCGACAGGGCAGCAAACAAAAAGGATGAAAAGCAGCTCAACAGCACGGAACGTTTGCTTAACATCCTGAACCTTATTATGATATTAAATGTCTTGCTACTCAAGATATCACCTGCTTTGTTTTTGATATGGCACAAAAATAAGGTAAAAAATGGTCTTCCGGCATTTAGCCATATAAAAAAAGCCTAAGCATAGCTTAATCCTCTTTAAGCGGCCATAATTACCTTTCGGCCTCATTTTTGCCCTATAGTCTTAGATATTTATTATTTTTGGCCTGGATTTCATTCCAAACAAGCTTGATATGCAGTTTAGTTTCAATTCTATATTCTCACGCCTGGCATATCTGGGCGCTGTACTTTTGATAGGCATTGGTGCGGTATCGGATGCCGCTGCACAGAAGGAGAGCAGGGGGAGTTTCCGAACGGTGGTGCTGGACCCAGGACACGGCGGCAAGGACCCCGGAGCACTGGGCAAGACTGCAAAGGAGAAGGACATAGTACTGGCGGTGGCGCTTAAGGTCGGTGAATATCTCAAGAAAGAGATGCCCGACCTCAACCTGGTTTACACCCGCAACACTGACGTCTTCGTGCCCCTTGATGAAAGGGCCGAGATAGCAAATAAGGCAAAGGCCGACCTTTTCGTATCCATACATGCCAACTGGATCAGTAACCCAAAGATTCAGGGTACAGAAACCTTTGTGCTGGGTCTTCACAGATCTGAAGAAAACTTAGAGGTAGCAAAGAAGGAAAACTCAGTAATCATCCTCGAGGATGATTACTCCACCAAGTATGAGGGCTTCGATCCCAACCAGACGGAGTCATATATAATCTTCGAGCTGATGCAGAATGTATATCTAGATCAGAGCATCGAGGCTGCATCGGCAATTCAGCAACAGTTTGAGAAAAGGGTAGGACGCCATAACAGAGGTGTCAAGCAGGCCGGATTTCTTGTGCTTCGCAAGACTGCGATGCCGGGGATACTTGTTGAACTGGGCTTTCTGAGCAATCAGGACGAGGAGAAGTTTATGATGTCGGAAGAGGGACAGACCTATCTGGCATCGGCTATTTTCCGTGCTATACGTGATTATAAAAACCGCTTCGAGGCAAGGAGTAATGTTAATGTCAACGGTGTGGATTCCGGCAAGGGACAGAGTGCAAAGGGACAGGACAGGGCTCAGCAGGGCAAAGGACAAGACAAAGGCCAGACAGCCTCAGGTAAGGAGCAGACTTCGACCTCAACTCAGTCACAGGCAACAGGCCAGCCTCTGACTTCGGCCGGGGCTCAGTCAGCGGATAAGGGAAAGGCTGAGTCGGCCACGACAGCCACAGTTCAGGCCCCTTCCACTGATAAGATAGAATTCAGGATCCAGGTCGCAGCATCAACCACCCGTATCAAGGAAGGTACTGGCCCATACAAACTCTTTAAGGAGGTATGGGAATACAAGGAAGGTAACATATATAAGTACACGACGGGGTACTCCACCACTTATGATCAGATTGCTGCGCAGTTGCCCGAGGTACGCAAGGTAGTGCCCGACAGTTTTATAATTGGCTTTAAGAATGGCGAGAAGGTTCCGGTTTCGTCCCTCCGCCAGTAATCTTTTTATCATCTTAAATTTTAAACATGCAGATTAATATTCGACGTGAATTCAAGATTGCCATACTTGTCCTGATAGCAGGTTTCATTCTTATATGGGGACTCAACTTTCTTAGAGGAGCTTCTATTTTCACAAGTGGTACCATTTACTCGGGCGTTTTCCCGAGTGTCGAGGAGATTAACTCAGGTGGACCGGTCAACTACAAAGGCTTCAAGGTGGGATATGTCAAGTCCATCAGCCTTTACAAGGAAGAGCCCGGTATGTTTCTCGTCACCTTTGTAATCACCGAGGATCTGCCTATCACCGAGGGTACTGTTGCCGAGCTCTACACAGTTGACATACTGGGAGCCAAGGCCATCAGGATACTGCAAGGCGAGAGCGACAAGGTTCTCCCTGCAGGTTCCATCCTTCAGACCGCTATATCTAGTTCGCTTACCGAACAGGTATCCGTCGAGATTGTTCCGCTGAAAAACAAAGCAGAAAACATGATCGTGAGACTCGATACCCTGTTGAGGAATCTCAACGATGTTTTCTCCGAAGAAAATAAAGAAGGAATCAGCCATGCAATAAAAGATCTGTATCAAACAATGGACAACCTCAACCGCACAAGCATGGCACTCAATAGTGCCATGCAGGATGGAGGCTCCATGGGCTCTGCTCTCAACAACCTTGAAAACTTCACAGGTGCACTCAACAGTCAGTCTGAAAACCTTGCCGGTGCTATTGAGAATATCCATGGACTTACCGGACATATTGCCGAAGCTGATGTTGCAGGTATGCTTGCCAGGCTGGATTCATCACTTCTCAGCCTTTCAACTATCCTTGCCCAAATGGAACAGGGTGAGGGCTCCATGGGTCTTCTGCTTAAGGACGAGACCCTCTATCTCAACCTTACCGATGCTACGGCCAATCTTGACCGTCTGCTGGCCGACGTAAGGCAGAATCCTGGTCGCTACGTAAAAGTCTCAGCAATCGACCTTGGTCGTAACATTTATATCACCGATGATGAAAGCATAGCCCGTGAAAAAGGCATCGTTTTCAAGGTTAAAATCGCTGAAAGCAAAGAACCCCTTCCGATAAGGAACCAACTTGTTCTTGATGGAGTTCCCGTGTCAGAAACTCTTGACGGCAAAACTTTTATCTACACGGTAGGAGAGAGCTCTTCGTACAGGGAAGCCCTGAGCATTCTGGACCGTATCAAGGCGCAATATCCTGGAGCAGAGATATATGCACTTGAGAACAATAAGCCTATAAGTCTTAAAAAAGCCCTTCGTAAGCTGGAAATTAAGGACTGACTTTGCTGTCAAATTGACAGTATTTCGTTGTCAGAATTTATTTGACGAAAGGATGAATTTTTTGTGAGAGGGGGTAGCAATCCTCTTGCATACAGGGGGTTTAGCCGTCTCAGTGAAAGTTTCACTTCGCCCGCAAGTACTTGATAATCAACACTTCAACCCTAAGAAATTTAATTCTTTGAGTATTAGGGAACTAAGGATTTTTAGAAAAATGCAAGTCGAAAATGATTTTTTTATCAAGATATTTTTCGCAAATTTTGTCTTAAAGCAACACTGAAATAGCGACTTTTTCACTCGAAAATACCTATATATCAGCATATTAACTCAAAATTTTTAATGGAAGGCCGAATAAAATGAAATTGGATCACAAAGGAGTCTGGAGCTCGTGTCTTGAATTTATTAAGCAGTCGATCGACCCCGTGGCTTTTCAAACCTGGTTTGAACCTATTGTGCCATTAAAGCTGAAGAACGACGTACTCACCATCCAGGTGCCGAGCCTGTATTTCTATGAAATTATAGAAGAGCAGTACATCAGTCCCCTGCGTAGTGCGCTGCGCAACTACATTGGAGACAATGCCAAACTTGAGTACAGTGTTGTAATGGCCAAAGGCCGTAAGAAGGAGGCCGGTGTGACCTTAAATTTCCCTACATCCAATAAAACGGATGTTCGCAACAAGGCCGTCGATCCTGTTCAAAACCATCAACCTTCCATTAAGAACCCTTTTGTAATACCCGGAATCAAGAAACTGGATGTTGATCCTCAGTTGAATTTACAATATACATTTGAGAATTTTGTAGAAGGTGACTGCAACCGTCTGGCTCGTGCAGCCAGTCTGACCGTAGCCAAGAACCCCGGCAAGACCGCCTTCAACCCCTTGTTCCTTTACGGTTCATCGGGCATAGGCAAGACCCACCTGGCTCAGGCCATCGGTATCGAGGTCAAGGAGCGGTCGCCCGATAAGACTGTTCTCTACGTTAGTGCAAACAAATTTCAAACCCAGTATACAGATTCTATCAGGAGCAATTCACTAAACGATTTTCTGAATTTTTATCAGATGATCGACGTCCTGATACTTGACGATATTCAGGAGTTTGCTGGAAAGACAGGTACGCAAAACACTTTTTTCCACATCTTCAATCACCTGCATCAGAGCGGAAAACAGCTTGTGCTGACTTCCGACCAGGCACCGGCCGACCTGCAGGGTATGGAAGACAGACTGCTATCGCGTTTTAAGTGGGGACTCTCTGCCGATATCAAGGCACCCGACTTTGAAACAAGGATAGACATACTGACCCACAAGACAAGGAAGGACGGAATCAAGGTAACTCAGGATGTTATCCACTACCTTGCCAGCCATATCAACACCAACGTACGTGAACTTGAAGGAGCACTTATCTCCTTGCTCTTCCTTTCGACAGTCAACAAGGATGAAATCACACTTGAGACTGCCCGCAACGTGGTTGAGAAACTGGTTCGCACCCAGCAAAGGGAAATGTCGGTCGACTTTATCAAACAGACCGTGTGCAATTATTACGGCCTTGACGTTGAGTCGCTACAGTCCAAGACCCGTAAGCGTGAAATTGTTCAGGCCCGTCAGATTGCGATGTATTTCTCAAAGAGTTTAACAAACAACTCTCTGTCGGCAATCGGTTCCAAGATTGGTAAGAAAGATCATGCCACCGTGCTGCATGCCTGCAAGACTATATCCAATCTGATCGAGACAGACAAGGAATTTAAGAGCCAGATCAGGGAAATTGAAGCACAGCTAAAGCAATAATTTTCCTGTTAATATAGGAAAGCAACTATAGAAAGACGGCCGGATTGCGAAATCCCGGCCGTTTTTGCTTAGCCTAAATGATACGACAATCGGTGATTTGTATATATTTACTATCTTTGGTACCTAATTTGCGATGTATTATCAAAAAGGCTGTTAATGAAATTCACGAGGCGCACTATATCAGTAATTTTTCTTTTTTCGGTACTGTTAACCGGACTAAATGGGCAGAACCTAACAGGTGAGCTGCCCCAAAAGATGGTGATCAATGGCAAGCAGTACTACCTTCACGTAATTCAGAAGGGTGAAGGACTCTACCGCATCAGCGTTAACTACGGTGTACCGATGCAGGCAATTATCGAGGCCAATCCCGATATCGAAGGCACCCTCAAGATAGGTCAGATACTTCGCATTCCGGTTTCCACTGCGACCCCGGGCACAGCCACATCCACAAGTTTTATCTATCATACGGTCGAGGCCGGACAGACAGCATATTCTCTGTCGAGGAAGTACAATGTAAGCCTTGACGAGCTTTACAAATACAATCCCGGTACCGAAAAAGGTCTGATAGTCGGTGCCATATTGCAGATCCCTGCAAAGCCGGAGCTGCCGGCCCAGGGTGTTGCAGGTCAGGCTGCTGGCCAGGGACAGGTTTCAAGGCCTTTGGGCCAGGCTGCTCAGACGCAGCCTGTTCAGCCACAGGTTCAGACCACACCGGGACAAGCAGCTCAGTCTGCCCAGACCAGGTCTGCTGCTGTTGATATTATGCCCGAGCTGAGCCAGAGGGATGAGCGCTATATCTACCATATTGTTGAAGCGGGTGAGACTATGTACAGCCTTAGCCGCAAGTACAATATTTCCATGGATCAGTTGCTCGAGTACAACCCGGCCCTTCGTTCCGGAGTCCTTGTTTCCGGCAGCGAGATCCGAATACTCAAATCCACGCTGGCCAACAACCTGAGCATTGCCGAGGAGGAGGTTAGTAATCAGGGTGTTGTTGAGGATGACAGGTATCTGTATCATACAATCCAGCCAGGACAGACTCTTTACTCAATAGGACGTATGTATCAGGCCGATCTGGCTGCCATCAAGGCACTAAACCCGGGTCTGAATGAGAACGACCTAAAGGTTGGTTCCGTTATTCGCGTGCCCAAGCCCAAGGTTGATATGAGTCTTGCCGACCTTGACCAGAACGACAGAAGTCTGTACAGAATCCACAAGGTAAAGCGTAAAGAGACCCTGTACGGTATTTCACGCATGTACAATGTTGATGTTGAGACGATAAAACAGATCAATCCACGTATTGACTTCCAGAACCTGCAGACCAGGGATGAGATTCGCATCCCCACAGATGCATGGTTTGCCCGTCAGACAGCCCTTTCAATGAGGAAGGATGAGGCTGAACCCGTCAAGGCTCCCGATATGTCCATTTATGATGTCACGGTGGGGTGTGAAAAAAATTACACACTTGGGTATAAAGAACCCATCAGGGTAGCCCTGATGTTACCTTTTGCGGCAGCTCAGCATCAGTCATATTCTGAGTCAATACAGGTAAGTCGTGAGTCAAGGACCTCAAGCAACCGCAACAAGATGTTTACCGAGTTTTACAGCGGAGTACTGCTGGCTCTCGATACACTCAAGAAGCAAGGTATTTCGGTAGAACTCTCGGTTTACGACATTGCACCCGACACCAATGCTGTCAGGCGTGCACTGCGTGATCCCTCACTTAGCAGGCAGCACCTGATAATTGGTCCAGCACTGGCAGGCGAATTGCCGCTTGTGTCCGAGTTCAGCCGTGCTCATGGTATTCCGTTAGTTTACCCGATGTCGAATACCAACCCGCAGCTGGACAACAATCCTTACCTCTTTCATATCAATACACCCGACTACCTTGTATTTGACAAGATTGCCGAGGATATTGTGAAGCAGGCATCAGGAGGCAAACTGATAGTGATCAGACCGACTGAAAAGGATGATAATGCAGGGCACTTTATCCAATTGCTAAGGCAGAAGGTTGCAGCCACAGAGGGCCGCTGGAATGCAGTCAGAATGGTTGAGTACCTGCCAACTGCCAACGAGATGAACGATTTGATCAACCTTGTTGCCCGTGACAGTGCCAACCACGTCGTAGTACCTTCAACAAAACTATCGGAAGTTTCCCGTCTGGTACCCATTCTTTTTGGTGTAAGGGAGCAGACCAAGGCAAATATCAACTTCTACGGTCTGTCGGATGTGTTGAGGTTTCAGACAGTGGAACCCGAGCAGATTCATGCCCTCAACGGTACCTTCTACCGTCACTTTGGCCTTGACTACAACGACAGTCACACAAAGGCTTTTATTTCGAAATACAGGCAGTGGTATCACACCGAACCCCATGCCATATCACCATTCTTTCAGAGCTCTGATGCCACTTCAGGCTTTTCACGCTATGGAATCTGGGGCTATGATGTAGCCAATTACTTTATCTCGGCGATTGCAAGCTATGGTGAGGACTTTGAACTCTGCCTGGATAAGTTCAGACACGACCAGGTGCAGTTTAACTTCAGGTTTGAGCGGACATCCAACTGGGGCGGCTTCTATAATGCAGGCCTTTACAAGTTCCGCTTCCGTTCTGATCTGAAGATGGAGAGGGTCGCGCTGGACAAATAAACCTATCTTCCGGGGCCGCCTACGTTGTGCGACAGCCGGAAACAAAATTATGTCATAAAGTTTCATGGTATCAGTTAATCAGTTAGTTGTTGATTTCGGAGGATTCAGATTATTCGACGACGTTACTTTCCTTATAAATTCCAGGGATCGCATAGGACTTGTCGGACGCAACGGCGCAGGTAAGTCAACATTGCTCAAGATTATTGCAGGACAGATGGTTCCTACTTCTGGCAATGTTTCGATGCCCAAAGAACTTACTATCGGCTATTTGCCGCAGCATATCCACTACAGCGACACCCGTACGGTTGTAGATGAAGCAGAGACTGCCTTTGAAGAGATCATCGGCCTCGAGGCCGAGATTGCAAGGCTCAACGAGGAGATATCACAGAGGGAGGATTATGAGAGCGAGTCCTATATGGACCTTATTTCCCGCCTTACCGAGTGTACCGAGCGTTACGACATGGCAGGAGGCCATTCCTACAAGAGGGATGTCGAACTCACCCTCAAGGGTCTTGGATTCAAGCGTGAGGACTTTGACCGTCCCACCGTTGAGTTCAGCGGCGGCTGGCGTATGCGTATCGAGCTTGCCAAGATCCTGCTCAGAAAGCCCGATCTATTCCTGCTCGATGAGCCTACCAACCACCTTGACATCGAGTCAATACAGTGGCTTGAGGATTACCTAAAGAACTACCAGGGCGCGCTTGTGCTTATCTCGCACGACAGGGCCTTTCTTGACAATATAACAAACCGCACGGTAGAGATATCCCTTGGAAAAGTCTATGATTACAGGGTGCCATATTCGCGTTATGTAGTGCTAAGAGCTGAGAGGCGGGAGCAGCAGCTCGCCGCCTATCGTAATCAGCAGAAGCTGATTGATGACACCGAAGCCTTTATAGAGCGTTTTCGCTACAAATCATCAAAGGCAGTGCAGGTACAAAGTCGCATCAAGCAATTGGAGAAGCTTGACCGTATAGAGGTAGATGAGTTGGACAACAGTGCCCTGCGCATCAAGTTTCCCAAGGCACCTCACTCAGGAGCCATTACCGTCAAGGGAACCGGCGTAAGCAAGTTCTATGGCAGCCATCACGTGTTAGACGATGTCAACTTTGCAATAGCACGTGGTGAGAAAGTTGCCTTTGTAGGCAAGAACGGTGAGGGTAAGACAACCATGGTGAGGATTATCCTCAATGAACTGGAGCATCAGGGCAAGGTCGAACTGGGTCACCAGGTCAAGATCGGATATTTCGCGCAAAACCAGGCCGACAAGCTGGATCCCAGTCTGACAGTGCTCGAGAGTGTAGATCATGTGGCAGTGGGAGATATCAGGACCAGGATACGCGACCTGCTCGGAGCCTTCCTTTTCGGGGGCGAGGCTGTTGACAAGAAGGTTGCTGTACTGTCGGGAGGAGAGAGGACAAGGCTTGCAATGGTTATGCTCCTGCTTGAGCCTGTCAACTTCCTGATCCTCGATGAGCCGACCAACCACCTTGACATGAGGTCGAAGGACATCCTCAAGCAGGCCCTCAAGGACTTTGAAGGAACAGTGCTTGTCGTATCCCACGACCGGGACTTCCTCGACGGGCTTGTAAACAAGATGTATGAGTTTGGCAACAAAAAGATCCGCGAGCACCTCGGAGGCGTATATGAGTTCCTTGCAGCCAAGAAGATGGAGTCGCTTAGCGAACTCGAACTCAATCCCGCGGTTCAGGCCCGTCGGGAGGAGAAAAAGGAAAGTGCCGAACCAGTTGACGGAAAGCAGAGATTTGAAGAACTTAGGGAGTACAACCGCAAGGTCAGGCGAGTTGCAAACAAGATAGAGGACAAGGAAAAGCTGATTGCCAAACTAGAGGCAAGGATTGCAGAGATGAGCCAGAGGTTGGCTGAGCCTGCCGAAGGTGATGATGTGGCCATCCTTGTCAAGGAGTATGACAAGATGAATGTTGAGCTGGAGAAGGCCATGCAGGAATGGGAAGCACTCCAGAATGAGTTAAGTGAACTGGAAGGAAAATAAGCGCTTAAGGCATATATATGAAAGAGAAAAATATAGTATTCGGTATAAGAGCCGTAATTGAGGCTGTCGAGAGTGGCAAGAGCCTTGAGAAGGTGTACATACGTGCAGGACTGCAGGGAGACCTCAGCCATCAGTTGTTCAATGTACTCAAGGAAAATCATATAGTGTGGCAGACAGTGCCCGCTGAGCGCTTGGCCAGATTGACCACAGGCAACCACCAGGGAGTAGTTGCCGTGATGTCGCCCATCGAGTACCATGACATCAGGGAGGTTGTGGAAAACAGCCTTGCCATAGGCAAGGTGCCTTTGGTACTGCTACTCGATGGAATCACCGACGTAAGGAATTTTGGAGCAATAGCCCGTAGCGCTGCCTGTGCCGGAGCCGATGCGATAGTATTGCCCGAGAAAGGCAGTGTTCAGGTCAATGCGGATGCCATTAAGACCTCGGCTGGAGGTCTCTTCAATATCCCTGTTTGTAGGTCCAAAAACCTTTGGTTTGTTTTGAAATTCCTCAAGGAAAAGGGCTTTACAATCCTTGGAGCTTCGGAAAAGAGCGACTATCCTTATTACAAGGCAGACCTTAGAGGTCCGGTCGCCATCGTGATGGGATCGGAGGACAAGGGTATCTCCTCTCAGGTGCACAAGATGATAGATAGCTATGTATCAATACCTTTGAAGGGTGAGATAGAGTCGTTGAACGTATCTGTAGCAGCAGGAATTCTGATCTTCGAGGTGCTGCGTCAGCGTGCTCAGTAGTCAGCTTTAACATTGGTAATCAATCAGTTGCCGGGACAGACCCTCTGAACCCCGCTAAAAAATTCATGCAAAAGGCAAAAGATTAAAATACGTAAACATCACTTAAAAATAGCTTAACAAGAGGATGGGCGAGTCTTTATTGTATCAGCCGATGGATCAATAATTTCAGGCTTATTTTGTGGGTTTTGCAATTTAAACAGAACGTTCGAAAATTTGAAAAGCTATTTTTGAGTCAATCTTATTTGCAAATCTTTTTGTTTTTTCTCTAAATTCGGTTTCCTAATCCTAACCGGTGAAACATTAATTATTCACTTAATCGTTTCTTCATGAATAACAAGGAAAGAGTTTTAAAGACTCTAAGCCACGAGCAGCCCGACCGTGTACCGTTCTTTTACTGGGGCGTACCTGAGTTCACCAGCAGAATGATGGCTCATCTCGGGTTTTCAAGCAGGGACGAAATGATGGATTATTTGGATGTGGATTTCAGGTGGGTGGAGCCTGCTTATGTTGGACCGGAACTAATCACCGGACAAAACGGTGACGCTGTAAAGAAAGACATCTGGGGAGTTAAGTACAGGCTGGCAGGCAAGGAAGGTTTTCATTATTGGGATGTAGCTGAATATCCATTGAAGGGAGTGACTGATCCTGCAATTTTGGCTGATTATCCCTGGCCGGATGTTAGCCTGTTTGATTTTAAAGTCCTTGATGCGCAGTTGAAAAAGTACAAGGACTATGCTATTATGACTGCACCGGGTTTCTCATCACCCGGACTGTTCCGTATCATCCAGCGCCTTATTGGACGAGAGGAGTTCCTCGATGTGATGATGTATCATCCCAGGTTTTTCCACACCCTTGTTGAGAAGGTTGCCGGATTCTATAATGAGTTTATTGAGAAGTTTTTCGAGGTAGCAGGCAACAGGGTTGACTTTATCCGCATAGCCGATGACTTCGGATCACAAAGCGGACTAATCGTCAGCAATGAGATCTGGGAAGAGATAGTTCGCCCTGTGTTTCAGAAGTACTATGAAGTACCCCGAAAGCATGGCTGCCGTCTCTACATGCACAGTTGCGGCGGAGTGCGCAAGCTGATTCCCGAGTTTGTTATGGTTGGAGCAGAAGTACTGGATCCCATCCAGACCCGTGCAGCAGGAATGAATCCCGAAGGATTAAAGAAGGACTACGGTCACTTTATTACATTCTGCGGGGCTTTGGACGAAGAACTACTTTTACGCCATGGTACACCTGAAAAGGTAAGAGAAGGTGTAAAAGAACTGCTGGATGTGATGGCACCAGGAGGAGGATTTATACTTGGTCCTTCACACAAGATTAAAGTTGAAACCCCAATTGAAAACGTGCTGGCCATGTATGAGGCCGCCCGTGAGTGGCACTACTAAAGGACTATACTATATCGCGTTTATAAATAGTGTAGGATTCTCCGCACAAAAGCAGCGGCTGTCGTGAATGCACGACAGCCGCTTTTTTAATTCAAATGATTTTAGGCAGGATTCCTGGTAAAAATTTGATAAAAGCTAGAAAAATTAGTATAATTGTAAGCATCTTGGCGTAGGATAGTAAAAAATTATTACATGAACGAGAATATAGAACTTGCACTTTTACTGTTACTTGTAGGGATGGTAACTGTGTTTTTGGTGTTGATACTAGTTTATTCACTTGGAAATGCGATAGTCAGGTTTGTCAACCGTTTCTTTCCTGAAGGTGAACAAGCAATAGTTGCCAGTCAGGCTACGGGAGTTAACCAGAAACATCTTGCAGTTATTGCGGCAGCGGTAGCTACAGTTACAGGAGGCAGCGGTAAGGTATTAAAAGTCGAGAAGGAGAGTTAGCACTTCGCGGGACTATTCCCAAAGCAAAAAAGCGGAAAATCAAATGAAGTTTGCCCTTCAGGGCAGATTAACAGGACTTATTATATGATGTTATGGGTAGGAAAATAAAATTCTCCCTGTTGTACAGGGATATGTGGCAATCGGCGGGCAAGTATGTGCCTCGTCTGGATCAGCTTGAAGAAGTAGCTCCCCACATCGTTGAGATGGGATGCTTTGCACGTGTCGAGACCAATGGCGGTGGCTTCGAGCAGATCAATCTTTTGTTTGGTGAGAACCCCAACAAGGCCGTTAGGGCCTGGACCAAGCCTTTCAAGGAAGCCGGTATCCAGACCCACATGCTTGAGCGTGCCCTCAATGGTATCAGGATGACCCCGGTACCTTCCGATGTGCGCAAGCTTATGTTTAAGGTCAAGAAACTACAGGGAACAGATATAGCCCGTTCATTCTGCGGACTCAACGACCCGCGCAATATCATCGATTCTATTAGATATGCCAGGGAAGGCGGAATGATTGCCCAGGCTGCCATGAGTATATCATACTCAAAGGTTCACACGGTAGAATACTTTGTTGACCTTGCCGACCAGCTTATCCAGGCGGGAGCTGACGAACTCTGTCTTAAGGATATGGCAGGCGTTGCCCGTCCTGCATGGCTTGCCGAGATCGTAAAGCAGATCAGGGTCAAGTATCCGGAGATCCCGCTTACATATCACGGTCATGCCGGTCCAGGTTTTCAGGTTGCAACAATACTCGAAGTGTGCCGTGCCGGAGTTGACTATATCGACGTAGGTATGGAGCCCCTGTCATGGGGAACAGGTCATGCCGACCTGCTCACAGTACAGGCTATGCTTAAAGATGCAGGCTTCGATGTGCCCGATATCAATATGAATGCCTATATGAAGGTTCGCAGCCTCACCCAGTCATATATGGACGACTTCCTGGGCTATTTTATCAGTCCGAAGAACCGTCTGATGAACTCCCTGCTTATCGGACCAGGACTTCCCGGTGGTATGATGGGATCGCTAATGGCCGACCTGCAAAACAACCTTGCAAGCCTCAACAAGTGGAAGGTCAAAAACGGTCAGCCCGAACTAACCGAGGACGACCTGCTTGTCAAGCTCTTCAACGAGGTAGAATATGTATGGCCTGAACTTGGCTACCCACCACTTGTAACACCATTCAGTCAGTATGTCAAGAACGTTGCGTTGATGAACGTAATCCAGATGGAGAAGGGTGCAGGGCGTTGGTCAATGATAGCCGACAATATCTGGGATATGATAGTAGGCAAGAGCGGCCGCTTGCCCGGTCCACTTGGCGAAGAGATCATTGCCCTTGCAAAGAAGGAAGGTCGTGAGTTTTACAACGGCCATCCGCAGGCTCTGTATCCCGATGCCCTTGATACCTTCCGCAAGGAGATGAACGACAATGGCTGGGACTATGGTCAGGATGACGAGGAACTTTTCGAACTGGCAATGCACCCTGAGCAGTACCGACGTTACAAGTCTGGACAGGCCAAGGCCGACTTCGAAAAGGAAATTGCAGAAGCCAAGGCCGAGGCAGCCAAGGAAGCAGCCGGTGGTGCGGTTGCCCAGCCCACAACGATGTATATCGAAGTTGAAGGACAAAAGTACAAAGTCAATATCAGCTATGACGGCAGCTCAGCAGCTTCAGCTGAACCCCAATCCGGCAGTCCGGCTCCTGCAGCTTCGGGTAATGCCGAAGCCATTGTCTCCCCACTCGAAGGCAAGTTTTACTTTACCAAGGACAGCAGTGAGACTGCGATTAAGGTGGGCGACCACGTTGAGAAGGGCGATTTGCTTGGTTATATCGAGGCAATGAAGACATACAACAGGATCAGTGCCGACAAGCCGGGTGTAATTACCGAGATAAAAGTCAGCAACGGAGCTTCGGTTGACGAGGATGACGTATTGATGATGATCTCATAAATCCGGATACCATGGAAGTATTAGAACAATTATATAAGATGACGGCCTTCAGCTCCCTGTTTTCGGAGCCGGGAATCATTATAATGCTGATAATAGGCTGTGTACTGCTCTATCTGGGTATTGCCAAAAAGTTTGAACCACTGTTGCTGGTACCCATAGGCTTTGGAGTGGTGCTTGCCAACCTCCCCGGTGGAGGAATGGGCGTGGTGGATCCCAAGTTGATCGAGCTGGAGAACGGCCATTATATGAATCTCTTTGAGATAGCGCATGAGTATGGGATAATGAACTTCCTGTATTATTCGCTTATCAAGACTGGGTTTTTGCCACCGATAATCTTTATGGGTGTAGGAGCGCTGACCGACTTTGGTCCAATGTTGCGCAATCTGAAGCTTGCTTTCTTTGGAGCAGCAGCCCAGATAGGAATCTTTGCCGTCCTGTTAGCGGCCATATTCCTGGGATTCACACCACAGGAAGCCGGTTCATTGGGAATTATCGGAGGAGCTGACGGTCCGACAGCTATTTACACAACTATCAAACTGGCTCCGCACCTCTTGGGGCCAATTGCTATTGCAGCTTATTCATATATGGCATTGGTGCCGGTGATTATTCCGTTGGTTTCCAAACTCCTTATGACCAAGAAGGAGTTTCTTATAAATATGAAGGAGCAGGACAAGCTCTATCCTTCAAAGTATGAGATCAAGAACCTGAAGTTGGTCAAGATTATCTTCCCGATAGCCCTGGGTATAGTAACTGCCATTGTTGTTCCTTCTTCGGTGCCTTTGCTTGGTATGTTACTCTTTGGTAACCTTGTCAAGGAGCTGGGAACCCTTACAAGCCGTCTGGCAGATGCAGCAAGCGGTCCGATAATGAATACCGCCACCATCTTTCTTGGATTGTCTGTAGGAGCCACCATGACCCATGATGTATTCCTTAAAGGTCAGACCCTGGGTATAGTAGTTGGCGGATTTCTGGCCTTTGCAATAAGCATAGCCGGTGGAATCCTTGCTACAAAGGTTTACAATATGTTTAGCAAGAAAAAGATCAATCCCCTTGTAGGAGCTTGCGGTCTGAGTGCAGTCCCAATGGCTTCCAGGGTTGCAAATGAAATCGCATTGAAATATGACAAGAACAATCACATTTTGATGTATTGTATGGCGCCCAATATCTCGGGTGTAATCGGTTCGGCAGTAGCAGCCGGAGTGCTGATTTCAATGCTTCAGTAACATTGTGTTCGTTTGAGTTTTCTTCATAGACAGCGCTCCACTTGCGGGAGCGCTTTCTTTTTGTAGCTTTGTGAAAAATGCTGCAATTTGAGACAGAAACACTTTGAAGCGATAAAGGCCCTTGCCTCTGAGGAAGCATTCAATCCCGGGGCATACGACATCAATTGGCAGGATCCTGCGGAGCTTGATGCCTTCGTACTGCTTGCCGAGCAGGGTGGGGTGGTATCCTGGTGTTTCCATCGTCTGATGCAGCAAGGGCAGGGCGAACAACTTCCCTTTCTTGTAGCCCGTCTTAAAAAGCGCTATCTGGCAATTTTGGTAGATAATCAGCAGCGACTCCAACTATATAAGCATCTTAAGCAGCTGTTTGGCGACAATAACATTCCCTTTGCACTTTTGAAGGGCATGGCCCTTGCCTTTACTGTTTATCCCCATGAAGCCCTGCGGCCCATGGGTGACCTTGACATCCTTGTTCCCGCTGACAAAGTGTTGCAGGCCCGTGACCTTCTGATACATAATGGAGCGCGCAGCACCCATGTTCCTATCAGCGCCTGGCATGAAATGCACAACGCTCATGTAAGACCAGTGGTACTGCCCCCTTACAGGTATATGATAGAGCTGCACTCCAGGCTATATGCAGACGGCAGTTACCTCCTGCCCAAAACAGCGAGGTGGGAAGACATGGTTTGTCAGAAGGCAGGTTCACTTGGCACCTTTAGCGTGATGAGCGATCCGTGGCTGCTGTATCACCTGTGTACCCACCTTTATTATGGTTATGAGATGGGCGGACTGCGCCTTGGCTGGCTGATAGATATAGCGAGGGTGTTGGAGCAGTCGGATGATGTAGCAGCCTTAGTAAGAGCCACACTGGCAATACACAAGCCCGGGCGTAAGGCCGTGTTGAGAGCCTTGGGGTGGTCAGCACAATTTACAGGATATAGAGTAAGAGAAAGTCTTAAAGAGTGGAGCAGCAGTTTTATACAGGAACCTTCAATCAAGCTCTATATGTCGGCAAAAGGTGAAGAAGCCCTTCACCGTCGCATAGTGTTTAAGCAACTGCTGCACTCGGGGGGGCTCCGCAACAAAGTAGCAGGATTGTGGCATCAGGTCTTTCCGTCGCGCGAGTATATGCGGCATTACTTCGGGGAAGGTCCCTTGTGGAAGCAGCACCTCCGCCGCCTGCTTTGATTGAGGGCTTGATTAGCAGCAATGTGAATGCTCTAATACTTGAAGCTACCTTTTCATTTCTTAGTAATAAACTCAATAATCTCCGGATCATCGGGAGTAGTACGGGGCGATATAACGCTCACCAGAGAGCCATTCTCGTCGATAAGAAACTTCTGGAAGTTCCATTGCACCTTTGAGTCGCTCACCCCGTTGAGGCTCTTTTCGGTGAGCCACTGATAGACCGGATGGATATCTTTGCCCTTTACAGAAATCTTATCCATCATAGGGAAGGAGACCCCGTAGTTAAGCTTGCAGAATTCAGCGATTTCCTCTGCTGAGCCCGGTTCCTGATTCAGGAAGTTGTTTGCCGGGAATCCCAGGATCACAAAGTTCTCACCACCGTATGTTTCCCACAGTTGCTGCAACTGCTCATATTGGCTGGTAAACCCGCATTTGCTGGCCGTGTTTACAATCAGTACCTTTTTACCCTTTAGTTGGGCAAAATCAAATTCTTCACCTTGCAGCGTTTGAACCTTAAAACTGTAAAAGTCGCTCTGTCCAAAGGCGACTGGCAATGAAAATCCTATCATTGCTGCTATTGCTCCGAAAATCTTAGCTATTGATCCCATAGTAAAATATTTAGATAAGATATGAACAGTCAATAAATAATATTGTTCAAATGCTTATTGGTCAATGAGCTTGTCGAAGTGACCAAAAGTTTGAACCAAAAGATTATCTTTCAGGTTTAAAGAAGTATGAAGAAGCGTTACAGGAATACAGCCTTTTATGTAGGAGTTACAGGAGGCTTTGCCTTTTTGGTGTATTGCCTGATTATAGCAGGCAGCAAACTGGAGGACGGGGGCTCAGTTGTATCGGTCGCTTCAGGCAATACTCCGTGGGCTGACTTTGTGCATTCTATCGCTTCTAATCTTGGGCATCCCCTTGCCCTTCTGCTTGCCCAGATAGTAACAATTATCCTGACAGCCCGTCTTTTGGGGTGGCTATGCAACAGGATAGGACAGCCTGCTGTAATCGGAGAGATAATAGCCGGTATCGTACTCGGTCCTTCACTTATAGGCTATTACTTCCCGGCCTTTAGTGAAGCCCTCTTTCCTGTTGAGTCGCTTGGCAACCTGCAATTTATAAGTCAGATAGGTCTGATCCTGTTTATGTTTATAATAGGCATGGAGCTGGACCTTAAGATTTTGAAAAAGAAGGCAGGCGATGCTGTAATAGTTAGTCATGCAAGTATAGTAATACCCTTTGCCCTGGGTATGGCCTTGTCGTACTTTCTGTACGCCAACTTTGCCCCTGAGGGAGTACGATTTTCATCCTTCGGACTGTTTCTGGGCATCTCGATGAGCGTAACAGCCCTTGACCTAAGTGGAAATGTGCTTTTTAAGAAGGATGGAAACTCCGACATTGCAACCTTTAGATACGGTTATGAATGTGCTGCCCCCTCAGCCGCAATTTCAAAAGTATCCCACAACAGCGTTTCCGTATCGTGGAACAGCAACAGCAGTATTAGAGAGTATATTGTAAGTTACAGAAAAGAGAACGATTCAGAGTGGCAAGAAGTAACTACCAGCAACGTTGGCCTCACCATCGATAATTTAGAACACAGCGTTCAATACGAATTATATGTCAGAGCATCTTGTGGCGACGCAAGCAGTAGTAATGAGCGCTTACTTCGGTTTAAAACCGATCGTTTTGTAGATTACAGTTGTGGAGCAGGAGCTCCGAGGATAAGCTTCGAGAATCAAGATCCCTTACCTGCCCTACATCGCTTCGACGAGTTTAAAGCAGCCGATTTCTATATTGAAGTCACCGAGGTGAGTGGCACCCAAGGCGTTTTCTCAGGTCGCGGACTGGCCTCCATCCCCTTTCTCGAATTTCTTAAGTTTGAAGTATCTTTTAACGACATTACCATCAACACCGATCGGCAGATGATTGATGGGCACGTAGTATTTCTTCACGAAGAAGAAACCGGCAAAATCCCCGGTCGTAATATGGGTGTTGGAGGTTCGCAAGGAGCGGAGGGTTCACAAGAATTAAGTTTTGAAGAAGCCCTTAATGAGATTGCAGACCAGAAGGTGACAATTGATGAAGAAGTTGCTGACGTTAGCGTCAGCAACGGCAATGTAACTGTTGTTACCGAAAGCGGGCAGACCCAAAGTTATTTGGTAGGCGAGAATCAGACCCTCGCCATAGTAACCCCCGAGAGCATCGTTGTTGTTGATCAAGCCTCAGGGCAAGTATTCCAGGCACCTAACACCCCTCCCGGCAGTTCATCCAACGTGCGCACCCCATCTCAATCAGGCATTCATGGCTGTTTGGTAACCTTTAGGCCCTCCGCCACCCAACGCTTAGGTTTCGATGCCGTAGGCAACGGTGTAGTTAAGCCCAATAGCTACTTTTTGCGCGACCGCAATGGAGATACCGTTCCTTGGAAATCGCTCGAAGCAGGCAATACCGACTATGTTGCAATGTTAACCAATGGCGATTGTCAGGCAGATAGTCTGCGCTTTATTCGTGAAAGCGGACTTTTAACCCCCACAACCCCGGGCCGCAACAACTCCCTTGAACTACTGCTTACCGGAGGTTTTCAAGGTCAGGAAGAGCGTCTGACCGTAGCAAGGGCCACTACAAATCATATAAATGACAGTACAAGTGAAGAAATTCTCACCGAAGCCGGAGTGTTGGGGCTGGTAAGCTACCAACGCATAACCCGTGATGTCTTTCTTATTCCCGTTAACGGAGCTTCCTTTCCAACGGCTTCCACGCAATTGTCCGATATCGAAAAGCGCCTCAATGAAATATACGGATCCGCTGTAATCAACTGGAATGTACATTTTGACGAGCCAATAGAAGTAGGCCGCATAAACGAGGCCGAATTTAAGGTAGAGGGTACCGCCATGCTGAGCAAGTACACCTCCGATATGAACAGAGTTATTCGCACCTACAAACGCAACCGCCCATCTGACGATAACAGCCTGTACCTGTTCTTTGTAGAGTTATCCGATTTGGGCACCAGTCGCAAAGGATTCATGCCCTTAGCGGGTAATTTCGGCTTTATATTTAACTTTAGTGCTTCTGACTTTGACCTGTTGGCCCACGAGTTGGCTCATGGCGCCTTCAACCTTCGCCACACCTTCAGCGATAAAGCCCAGCACTATTTCCCAGTGCAACAAACCGCCAATCTTATGGACTATGCCGGCGGCACCGATCTGTGGAAATACCAATGGGATTTGATTCATAACCCGGAAAGCATACTCTTTAGCTGGGCGCAGGATGAGGAGGAGGGGGCTTATAGCCTACCTTGTTTAGGATGGTTTGATGATTGTGATGATGTACTGAAGATTTTAGAAACTTTCCGTAATGCCCGTATAAAAGGCAATCAGGTAAAAATAAACGGGCAAACGAAAATTGAGGAACGGATATTGATAGCAAATTCCATAAAAGTTGGAGATACAGACTATAAACGGATACGATTAATTTATAAGCCTAAGACAGAAGATTATACATTTAATCCGACCAAATATAGCTTTTATGACCAACAGTTTTTTGTGACAGATGGCTCTGTGGATTGGCAGCGAGGATTTGTTTACTATAAAGATAGTGAAGAGCTATTTAAAATACTGGTGGATGATGAAACATCCAAAATTGGGAAGCTGAAGGAATATTTGTTTGGCAAAGAGTACGATGAAATAATACAAATATTTACAAATAATACAGTTTTAACCCCGGATGAAATTAGAGATGTGAGGGAACAAATTGCAATGTTAAAGGATGAAGACCAGAAGAAAGAACTCTTTTTGGAGTTGCAAACTAAGGTTCCTTATCACAATCAACGCAACAACGACCAAACGCAATATCTTGCAGACAGGATGTGCAATTTGACCTCGCAAGCCATGTGCCTTGAATACCTTGGTATTGCTTGCCCTGATGCCAATATGCAGTTTGAAGATTATTTGGAGCAGATACGGGAAAACAATAATTTCGGAGATAGAACTACACCGGATGCAAGACAGAAGATAACAGAGCACTTAGGAGCATGTTATCAATATAAAGAATTTAAAGGTACCTTTTCTGATAATAAAGAAAAAATTAAAGAAGTATTATTACCAAAATTAGAAACAGGTTGTTCGATAATGTTATCAGTTTGGCCTGGTTGCAAAGGACACCTTATCAGATTGCAAAGCATAACCAACGAAGGCCTGATTGTTGATGATCCATATGGAAAAGTAAAGGGGAAAACCGATGGTTTTGATTGGAGGGAGGCTTGTAATAGTGGTGGTTATGATACCAATTCAAATACATTTGAAGATACTAAGGGCAGCGATAATCTTTGGAAATGGTCGGATATACAGGATGTAACCCTTAAATATGTAGAAATTTATTGTACATGTAAATAAAACATATAGTCATGAAAAATGTAATTCTTTCACTTTTAATGCTTGCATGCTGTAATGCATGTTCCTCACAGGTAAAATTCAGGGAGTTTACAAATAATTTTAAACCACTTGAATTACCATTAGACAATATTCTGAACCTTACAAACAGAGATACTCTGGATGGAAAATTCACAAACGATATTATAATCCGCAGCCAGGATAAAAGGCCTCAGTATGTTGATAAAGATGGTACTCTTAAAACCATCAGGCAGTATTATGGGCTATATCCTGAAGAGCCTTTTAAGTATACATCTGATGAGAAAAAAAACGGTAAATGGATTGAAATTAATCATACTTTTTACAACAAAATTATCCCTATAGGACGGATCAATCTAAATGATAATTATGAATCATTAATCATAAAAGTAGTTGCTATTGAAACAACCTTTTATGATTTGTGGAATTTTTCAAAAGACGGGAAGGCATTATCGGTTATATGCCTATTTTGGGGCATGAGGGATGCAGGTCCGCAGGATGAAAAAGTGACCTTTACCATAATAGACTCCAACATCACAAAAGAAGGAAATATTGTTTGGTATGAAAACGCCGATGGGCTGGAAACCTTTAGGACTTATAAACTTAATGACGAAGGGCATTTTCAGATAATAAAAGAAGAACAGAAAGGCGAAGCGGAATTTTAAATTGCTGGATATCTGACTTCAGGGAGGAAGGCAATCTCCTTTCTGAGCAAATATATCACCGATATGAACAGAGTTATTCGCACCTACAAACGCAACCGCCCATCTGACGATAACAGCCTGTACCTGTTCTTTGTAGAGTTATCCGATTTGGGCACCAGTCGCAAAGGATTCATGCCCTTAGCGGGTAATTTCGGCTTTATATTTAACTTTAGTGCTTCTGACTTTGACCTGTTGGCCCACGAGTTGGCTCATGGCGCCTTCAACCTTCGCCACACCTTCAGCGATAAAGCCCAGCACTATTTCCCAGTGCAACAAACCGCCAATCTTATGGACTATGCCGGCGGCACCGATCTGTGGAAATACCAATGGGACTTGATTCATAACCCGGAAAGTATACTGTTTGCTTGGGCGCAAGATGAGGATGAGGGGGAATTTAAAGGAAACACACCGATAGAAAAAGTTGTTAATACCATAGAAATGTTAAGGTGTGGTTTTGTTTCAAACAGAAAAGTGAAATTTGAGAAAAACGTTTTCTTTTCGTGGCTAAAAGAATCTGTTACTGTCAGGGATTTCGATGGTTTATATGATGGCAATACATACAAGTATATTCATATTCAACTATTAGATGACAGTAAACTCATAGAGTATCCTGCAGATTTACAATTAGCAGAGTCAGATAGTTATTTTAATTCTTTATTGAAATTGCCCAGAGGTGAAGTGCTAAAACTTGATTTTGGAGGATTAATAATTTTAGTAGATAAAGACAATGCCCAAAACTTATTGGAATATTTAACACCTACTGAGCATCAGTATAAATTGCAACAGCGGCAATTTGTACAATCAATTGCTGATTTTTTTGATAAACAGTTTTATACAAGAGAAAAAGTTATAAATATTTTAAAAGTATCTCCACAATGCCTGTATGAATCATTAACACAAGACCAACGATTAAGTTTATTATCACTGATCAATAACAACAGCAATATTCCTGAAACCGTTGAGAATATTGTTATTGATATAATCCGGACAACCCCGGAAGACCAAATCGAATATCTTTTCAATAATTTATATTCCACCGGATTGTTGGCGTATTTTGATAGAGTAATGAATAACGTTGGGAGTAGTAATGATAATTACACAAGGTTTATCTATGAACTTTTAAAGCTATATTTAGCACGGTTTTCTGATAATTTAGATTGTTTTGAAGCGACGCCATGGGGGCAGTTGAATGTTGATAATCAGGTTCGGAGTTTTGGGAATTTAAATTATGTGTACGAAACGCCATTTTACTGGTGGCAAAAAGGGTGCAAAGTACCAACATGGCGATACGGAACCAGGGGGGTGTTTATTTCTGACCACAACACTTGTGGATATTTTAATAAAGAAAATGTTGAGATAGATCCTTTTGAGCCTGTTGTTATTTATTTTGAGGAGGATTTGTCATTTTATGAATTACCGCCTGAGCTGGAAAGCCGAATCGTGTCAATGCCAGCCTTTGTTTTACCTTGGTTGCGAAACGAGGCATCAAAAAAGGAAGGGATTCGATTAGCAGGTAATGCTATCACAATTGTGTCATCATTTGCAACACTAGGCTCCACTGGCGCAGTAGCTTCAGGAATGCGAGGGACTTTGATTAAAGCCCTAATATATATCAACAAAGTTGATGCGACTATAAAAATACTTCTAACCAACGAGGCCGTAAAAGAAAGTATTAGTAAGATTGGAGATGGGAAAGGTGTAGAGTTTCTTATATTATATGAAGATATTAGTGCTGGGTTGGGTCTTTTTTCACCTACCGTACATGGACTTTTGGAAAAGAAATCTGCAGGAGATATTGCTGCCGATTATGTCTCATTGAGCAATGCATGGGAGTTAATAAAGAATGCTCCTGAAGTGAAGTCTAATTTATCTTCGAAAGAGATTGAAAGCATAACAATGGATATTAATTCAATTTTAGAAATTTTAGAATATGAAGACATTGTTGAATAAGATAGATGTAAAAAGCGCTTTCTGGGATAATGTTTTTCTCTTTGCGAGAATTATTTTAGTTTTAATAATTGGTGCTCATGTTGTTTTAGGAATTAGAATATTGCCTCTTTTTAAAATTGCACAAGGAGAGGTGATTGATGTCGCAAATGAGAAGTATATGCAAACCGTTATTGGTGGTAATGATAGGGCTTATGATTGTATGGCTCTCAGGATTGATTCGTTTAAGCGAAGGATTATTTACAGAAAACCTGAATATGCAGATTTATTTAAATCAGGAGATGAAGTGAAGTTATGGTATTATAGAATGCATGGCGAATATATAATTGTTCAAGCAAAAAGAGGAGACGAAATATTAATAAAACCTAAATTGAGCGATTCGTAATTTCACCTGCCCCCGTCGTCTCACTTGATTTCAAAAAAACGGAAATTTTCTCAGAGGTAGGCTTCTTTCGTGTACTTTTTCAACGAAAATTCAGTTCTGTTTTTCACTCAAACCGAACTTTATCGCATTTTCTATGGGTCTGGACATAAGTCTCCCATTACCACTACGGGTTTACAATCCTGAGGTATGTTGTTCTGCCTTATGCAAACTGAATTTTCGGCGGTGACTGACACCGTTCCCATAACTCTTCAATATTTATCGTTTCATAAATTACTCTGGTGACATTCAGGACAATACTCCTTGCCCTTGAGGTTATCTTGACAGCAAAATCAATAAGCTTTCTTCTGAATGTATTAGGATATACGGTTACCGGAATAACCTCTGCGGTAACATCTTGTTTGTATGCTTCGAAAATAAAGTGTGTAACTACCAGCATAAAATAATAGGCTCTGTTCATTCCAAAGGATTTAAAAGGAAGTTGTTCTCTGGTAGCAAGCTCTTTAATGCTACGATGTATCAACTCGTCGGCTCCTCTTTGGTGTGATTTTCGTATGATGGTATCAGCTTTAAACCACTCATCTCCACCGGATGCCCGAAGCCTTTTGTCAGCGACAGGACAGTTCCCGATATTGGTATAGATGACGCTGTCAGGCTTACCAAATTCCATTACGTACTGCCCGGTATCATCCCGGTGCAATCTGGTAAAAAAGCAACGACGAAACTTGGACCAGGATTTCAACTTGCTGGCAAATTCCGCAAATTGCCAGACTGCTTTATTTTTAGTGATTTTGCCCAAAGTGTCAATGGGTAAAGCCTTTACATATTCAGTAACATCATTGTACAATTTTCCTGTTGTAATGTAATGTATATTAAGCTCTTGCTCGAATATCTCGTACGCTTTCTGATCCGCAAACCCACTATCGGCGCACACCACAATAGGGACTTCTTTGGAGTATCTCTTGCGTATCAGATTTACTATAGAGCGTACCCTGTCGGTGTAATCTGATCCATGATTGGAATGAGCACTTCCTTTTCTAAAGGTCACGTCTATCAGAAACGAGCCCCAGCATATATGAAGTGGCTGAAACCCTTTCTTACGCTTGTAAGTGACCTCGCAACCTTCGCGTTTCGCAGCATCGTCATTATCCAAAACCATGGTGTCAATGCCCAGTTCTATAACTTTGGGTTTGGATATGTGAAGCCTCCAGATAAACAGTTCATTAAGTATCTTATTGAATACCGAGTTTGAAATAACGGACAGCTTCCCAAAAAAACGTTTGACCTGGTGAGAAGAGGCCAATTGGTCGGTCTTGCATTCAAGCAAACATGCATATCCTTCATCCTTTTTACTTTGATCAAAACTGCTTATGGCCATATTTGTGCCATCTATAAAAAATGCAACAATCTGTTTTACAAACTGTTGAAGCTGCAAGCCTTTGCTGTTTCCAGTAAGCAGAGAAGAAACATTACGCGATATTAGCCCATATAAGCCAATTTGCTCAGTGTAGCGAAGAAATAAAGGGAGCCCTCCACGACCAGAAATTTTATTGGTTGTAATGCCGATTTTTGTTATCTTCGTACTCATAAAAGATAGTCTTGTGCACCTAAATGGTGAAGTGTTGTTTTTTTATTTTAATACCTCTAAAATACACATTATCAAGGTTATAAGCAAGCTATCTTTTATTTTTTTTTGTATAAATCGCTCAATATAGGTAAAACATAATAGCATTTTGGCCAATATTGTTTTTGTATTAATGGTCGGTAGCTTTATCGTTGTTCTGTTGGAGTTACTTGTAAAAAAGGTTTTACCAAAACGAGACTGATTATTTATTTTCCAAAAGCCAATTTAGTTCTGACGTTTTGTAACAATCCGTCAAGAGCGTATAATATGTGCTTCTTATCTTCATCCGGAAGGCTCTGAATCTCCACTACTCGTTTAATAATGGAATTATCCAGTTCGACGTTTGTTTTCCCGGTAAGATAGTCAAGAGAAACGCCCAAAGCATCCGCAATTTTGGTTGCAATGTCGATTGAAGGCTTTATCTCATCACGTTCATTGGGTAAAACGGTTCAAAATGTGCCACTAATTTCGGCCAAAATGTGCCACGAACCAAGGCCAGATTTTGGAAAAATCGCAACAGTAATGCCCCTTTCTGTTTCGGTTCGAACTGTGCCAATTATTTCGGTTCGAATTGTGCCATTTTGGAGAGCCGCTTAAGGCTCACGATTACGGTTTGATTTGTGCCAGTTTGAGAGATCAAGTTTAATTTTCTATATCGCCATAAAAAAGCGATATGGCACACATTCTTGATCTAATGGAACTAAAGCAAATTTTAAGGTTGCACATGGATGGCTTAAGTAATCGTCGTATATCTGATACTCTTGGCATTCATCGCAACACTATTAACAGTTATGTAAGTCAGTTTAAGGCTAGTAAGCATGGCATAGAAGAACTCCTAAAGCTATCGGATTATGAACTTGCCCAGTTGTTCCCGGGCCACACCACCATAAAGAATCCTCGCTTTGATGAACTGATGCAGTTCTTCACCAATATGCATGCAGAACCAAATCATCCTGGATTTACGCTACTACATCATTACTCTGAATATAAGTCGTCAGCTAAAGAGCCATACAGTTACACTCAATTTGTCGAGCACTACCGAAGGAAGTACTCTAAAGAGAAGGGCTCGATGAAACTTCCCCATAAGCCCGGTCATGAACTCTACATTGACTTCGCCGGCAAGAAGCTTAAAATAGTTGATAAGCATACCGGGGAAATCCAGGCAGTAGAGGTGTTTGTGGCTATTTTGCCCTGCAGTCAGTACACTTACGTTGAGGCCTGTCCCGACCAAACCATGGAATCCTTAATAAAGTGCACTGCCAATGCCTTGTCATACTTTGGGGGCGTACCCCAGGCCATTGTATCATATAATCTAAAGTCAGCAGTTACTAAAGCCAGTAAATACGAGCCTCGTATCAATCGCTCATTTTTAGATTTTGCGAGTCATTACAACAGCGTAGTAAATCCGGCTCGTGGATATGCCCCGCAGGATAAAGCATTGGTGGAAAATGCCGTAAACTTATCCTACCGGCGAATTTATTCCCCCATACGCAACATGACCTTCTTTTCTCTGGATGACCTCAATAAAGAGATCCAAAAACACCTTGTAGGCTATAATAACATGTTGTAGCAACGACGCTCCTGCAGTAGACGTGAGCTCTTCCAAACATTAGAGCGGCAGCACCTTAAGCCGCTTCCTCCAACGCGATATGAAATAAAAGGATATCGCCGGGCTAAGGTCCAAAAAACTGGATATGTTTATTTCTCTCCGGACAACAATTACTACAGCGTTCCCTATCGTTATATCGGTAAAAGCACTCAAATCCACTATACCGGCTCGAGTGTTGAGGTCTTTTACAATCAACAGCGTATTGCTTCCCACCAAAGAAACCCTTCTCCAGGCGAGTACAACACCGATAAAAGCCACTTGAGTAGCACACACAAAGCCTATCTTGAGTGGAGCCCTGAATTTTTTAAGAACAAGGCACTAAAGCATGGAGTTAACGTCCATGATTTTGTATCCAGTTTGTTTGATAATCAATCTTATCCCGAAGTTATTTACAAGAGAGCCATGGGCGTAATCCAATTGCATCGGATCTATGGTACCGAAAGACTCAACAACGCTTGTAAATTGGCTCTTGATGTCGGCATACACTCCTATGGACGACTTAAAAACATCCTTAAGAATAAACGGGACGTTTTTGTTGAGGAGCCGGATAATCAAAGAGCATCCCATATACCCACTCATAGCAACTTAAGAGGGGCAACTAACTATAAATAAACCAATAAACATGAACAACAATCAAACAGTAGAAAAACTTCGCCATATGCGAATCAATGCTATGGCAGACCTGCATTTACAGCACGTCAAGAATAATCAGTTAGGCACTTTGACTGCGGATGAATACCTGGCCTTACTTACCGATCATGAATGGGAAGAGCGTCAGAATAAGAAAATCAACAGACTTATTAAACATGCCGGGTTCAGACAAAAAGCCACACTCGCAGACATCGATTACAGTGCCACCAGAACGCTTGATAAAAACATGTTCCAACGGCTGGCCACACTTGATTTTATTAAGAGAAACGAGAACGTTATAATAACCGGGTTAACAGGGGTTGGAAAGAGCTTCCTTGCTCAGGCTATTGGCCATCAAGCCTGCATGATGGAATACAAGGTTCTTTACTCAATTACGTCCAGATTATTTAAGCGCCTTAAATTATCAAGGATGGATGGAACATATATGAATGATATTAATAAATTAGCCAAAACGGATGTCCTTATACTAGATGATTTTGGGCTACAAGCTTTTGACAAGCAGGACCGTGAGTCGCTTATGGATATAATAGAAGACAGACACAGTAAGAAAACAACTATTGTGGCTTCACAAATACCAGTCTCGGTTTGGTACGACATTATTGGAGAAGGAACGATTGCAGATGCAATACTCGACCGACTGGTAAACGCCTCTCATCGAATCGACCTAAATGGACCCTCATTAAGAAAGGGGATTTTAGCAAGCGAATAGCATTTTTTTTTGTACTATTGCACCATCTCTCAGACTGGCACATTTTGGCCGAAATGCCTGGCACAAATAACACCGAAATACTCACTCTATTTTGATTTGTGCTGATAACTGGTTGATAAGTACTTGATTAATTGGTCATATTTAGTTAGTTTTCCATTACTCTCGAATTGAATATACGTATTTGAAATAGTGGTATGATACTCTTGTAAATGTTAAAAATGTTAAATGGTTAGCATCTAGTTAACCTATAGCTTAATTTTGCATGAAAAGAAAAGCAGAAGTAATTCTTTCCTCAAAAGATGGCAGACGTAACATTGCGATCGATCAAGATAATCATGAATCAATCATGAAATTTCTGAAAGAAGATTGATTAAAAAAGTGGCAGGTTATGAGTACGAAATTGAATAAGCCTAATAATCTAAAGGAGAAGTTTGATGCACTCTTTAACAGTATCCCTGAAAAGGACAAACTTGATATTGATGCTAAGGTGTTGATGTTCCGCTTTTTAGAAATAGTAGAAGAGGAACGTGAGAAGAGGGACATGAACAGAAAGGATCTGGCTGATATTTTGGGAGTTAGACCTGCTTTTGTCTCACAGCTTTTTAATGGGAACAAACTTCTGAACCTTGTTCATATGGCAAAACTTCAAAAGGCATTTGGATTTGAATTTGAAGTTAGAAATGGAAATGCGAAAGTTCAGATAGATGACTTCATTCCAAAAGGAGATGGTAAGGGTGTTTGGGTATATAAACCATTTGCTAAACCTGACTATGAGAAAAAAGAGGTGTTGCCTGAGACAGGAGAGTGTTTTAACATAGTTGCATAAGATTTTATGTAGTTGAGTATGGAAGCGAAAGAATCTCCAATTAAGCTTTTAAGGTTTGTTGTTTTGGGCATGGAATTTAGGTTTATTCCTCCTTCAAAGCAGAATAAATCTAAATCACCTGATTTTTTCTTTCAAGACTATGCAATTGACATCGATTTCTCACATAGTGCAGTGGATGAGGAGCAATTCTTCGTATTTGCAAAGATTGGGGTGAATAATTCTAGTAGACCAAAACACGGTTACAAAATATTTATTGAGGGAGGAGCATCATTTTCAATTCCAAAACAAGCAGATCTGGATGAAAACATTACTAAAAACCTTAAGTATTTTTCTTCAGTTAATATAGTAATAGGTTATTTGAGGGCAGCAATCAACACTCTGACTGCCTCTGCACCTTTGGGGCCATATTTATTACCACCAATAGATATGCAGGATTTGATCAAGCGTAAATCTCAGAGCCCATCTGAAAGAGAATAGTTAGTATTGTTTGTTTTCACCTGAAGGATAAGTCTTCCTTAGGTGTTTAACTAATTCATACGAAATTCTCTGCAAAGAAATTATAGTGCAAGCCAATAATCTTTCAATAATTTAATCAACTCCCGGTTGAAGGCCTCCACGCCGAGTTGATTCAGGTGGTGTGCGTCGTAAAAATGGAGGGAATCGTTGAGTAACATAAGGTCGTTGAAGTTGTAATAGCGACCATGGTTCTGCATCAGACTGTCGAAGACTGCCGTGTTTTTATAATTGCGGTAATGCCCCGGAGGAATCGGAGCCATAACCAAAAGCACTTCGGCGCCCGCATCCTTCAGCATTTCCAGATTTTGTGCAAAGGCACGCAACTGTTTGGACCGCCAGGTCCACTCGCGGGATGAGGTGTCCCGCACCGTTTTGTAATGCTGTAGTTCCATCTCTACGTAGCCCCTTGGCACATAGGTGTCCGGCCCCTTTACCGCTTCTTCAATATAAGTCGATTTTTGACCAGTCCAGTCGGACCACAAAGCCGGCACCAGTGTGTTGAAGACTTTCAAACCCGGTGTTTTTAGTACCATTGTCCAGGCGTAGCGATCCACCACATCGTTCGACAAGATATCTGTTGAGGATTCCACGCCATCCGTAGCAAAAGTACCGGGATACACCTCATAAATTACCAGCTTGGGACGGAGTGATTGCAGGTAGCGTTGTAACAGCACCTGCGTTTGCAGGTGCGATTGAGAACTTGAGCCCAAATTGAAAACCCTCCAGCCTTCCGCCTCAAACAGACGGGTGTCAAATCCGCGGTAGGTATGCGAAGAACCCAAAAAAAGCAATTCCACCTGCCCGCTTTCACGAACCTCCTTTAAGCGTGAATGCATGTGGCCGTAAGAGCCCATCCTGAAATTTATGTTGCGCTTTAAAGGATCAGGTGCCCAGTTGGCTGTAATAAGCAGCAGGACCAAGTAGGCCGGAATGGCAAAAGCTGCAAACAGCAAACCCTTTTTAAGCAAATTCAGTATTTCTTTGTTCATGGCTCCTAAAACTGAAAGTAAATGAACGGCGTTTCATTGGTTTGGGCAAACACGCCCAACATAAAAATAAGTAAGGCATAAAAGAGCCAGCGCAAAAAGCGGGGTTGGCTGCTTAGAGTTGCCCCAATGGCATATTGTTCCTTGCGCCCGAACCACTCAATCAAGATAAAAAAGCCCAATAGAAAGAATAAGACAAAGGGATGCATGGCCGAGCCCAGAAAATGCGCGCCCTTTGGCACTGTAAACAGCGAGGTGGAAAAAATCCCCTTTAGGTAGGCCATGGCATGCGCCATGTCCTCTGCCCGGAAAAAAACCCAGGCCAATACCGTAAGGGCAAAAGTGCTGGCCATTTGCCAGATTTCTCTTAAGGAAGGCAGGATGCGGTTTTCTGCTACCGGACCCAAGTGTGTGCGGTTTTTACGCGCCAGTAATAAAGGCAAAAAGTACAGCGCGTTGAGCGCACCCCATACGATGAAAGTCCAGTTGGCCCCATGCCAAAAGCCGCTCACCACAAAAATGATGAAGGTGTTGCGCACCTTCATAGCCAGACTGCCCCTGCTGCCGCCCAAGGGAATGTACAGGTAGTCGCGGAACCAGGTGCTCAACGAAATGTGCCAGCGCCGCCAAAATTCCGCCATGTCGCGCGAGAAGTAGGGGAAGGCAAAGTTCTGCATCAAGGAAAAGCCAAACAAGCGCGCCGTACCAATGGCAATGTCCGAGTAGCCCGAGAAATCCCCGTAGATTTGAAAGGCAAAGAACACCGCACCCAAAAACAGCACACTGCCCGGGTAGTCGGCCGGAGTGTTGAAAAACATATTGGCAAACTCGGCAGCGTTGTCGGCAATCACCACCTTTTTGAATAAGCCCCAAAGAATCTGTCGCAAGCCATCTACCGCCTTGCTGTACTCGAAAGTGCGCCTGGCATAAAACTGCGGCAGCAAATTGCTGGCCCGCTCAATAGGACCCGCCACCAGCTGCGGAAAAAAGCTCACAAAGGCAGCAAAGGCAATAAAGTCGCGTGTAGGCTCCAGCTTCCGCTTGTACACATCAATGGAATAGCTCAAGGTCTGGAAGGTGTAAAAACTGATGCCCACCGGCAGGATAATGTTCAGGGAGTTGGGACTGATGTCCCTGCCAAAGAAAGAAAAGGCCTCAATAAAGTTGTCCAGAAAAAAGTTGTAGTACTTAAAAAAGCCCAGGAAGCCCAGGTTAACCCCGATGCTGGTCCACAACAATACCCGCCGCTTCAACAGATTTTCCTGCTTGCTCAGGCCCAGGCCCACCAAATAGTCGACCAGCGTACTGAACAGGATCAGCGACAGAAAGCGCCAGTCCCACCATCCATAAAACACATAGCTGGCCACCACAATCAGCAAGTTCTGCAGTTTTAAATTACGTGCCGTAACAAACCAATAGAGTACAAACACTATGGGTAGAAAGAGGGCGAAGTCGAGGGAGTTGAAGAGCATAAGTTCTTGTTATTTCTCCAACATGGCTCTGTAGAGCTTGTATTGCAATTCGGCAATGTGGTTGAGGTTGTAATTCTGATTTACAAAGGCAGCCGCTTTTTGGCCCCAGTTATTAAGGTCCCCCGAGGATAGTTTTGCAGCCTGATTGAGCCCCTTTAGAATGGTGGCCTCTTCAGGCGTTATGGCAATGGCCAATTCTGCTTGCAGGGCTTCCGGAAAATTGCAGCCCGGAGTCATCAGAGGAATCAGTCCATATTGCATGGCTTCGAGTAGACTGGTGGGGAAGCCTTCGCTGAAGCTGGGCAACAGGTAAAAGTGGCTGCGTTGCAACAGGACTTCTTTATCTTCGCCATAGACTGCACCAACATATTGGATGTTGGTCGCTCCGGAGGAGGCAAGCAGAGCTTTTAATTCGGGTAGTTCGCCATCGTCGGGACCCGCAATTGTGAGTAGGTAAAGGTTGTTGTTTGCGAGGCTGCTCTTGAGCCAGGCTTGCACCATGGGTAAGAGGCCCTTTTTGTGGTGTAGGCGTGCCATAAAAAGGAAATGGCGTGGACTGGTGGGTTTTTCAAGGAGTGGTTGATGAAGCGACGGAATGCCGTTGGGAATCAATGCTACTTTGGCGGAGAGCATTTTTTGGAGGTTGTTAAATTCTGGGGTGCCTACCGCCCTAATGACATCTGCCTTAGCAAGCAAGCGCCGCTCTAGCAACGAAAAGTAGAGCCACTTTTTAAACCGCTTTTGCTGCATGCTCCAGGGTTCCAGCATGCCGTGCGGAACCATTATCCATTTGTAACCCATTCTGTGCAGGGCATGGCCCCAGCGGGTGGGGAACTGCCAGCAACCGTGACTCACTATAAGGGTGTTGGCAGGGGAGAAATTCCCTTCCAATAGTGCCTGCTTCAAACTGGTGGGAGAGAGGATGCTGAAAGCACGTTTTTGTACCGAAGGCAATTCCGGTTCTTTTTCCAAGGCCGGATACCATACATAGGAAAGACAGTTGTATTGTTCTTCCAGCGTAGGAGCCGTTGCCAGCGCCGCATTCCAGATACCAAAGTTGACCGGACTCAGATTGTCGATTAGGTTTATGATGCGCATGGAGCAGAGAATAAGGGTTATATCAAATCTTCACGAAGTAACATGGCTTCCAGTCGCTGACTGTAAGTCTGCCATGAATAGTTTTCAGCCGCTTTGCGTGCTGCCTTGCGCATCTGCATATAGCTGTCGCTATCCATATTGCGTATTTTTATTATTGCCTTTTCAATAGCTCTGGCATCTCTGATGGGAATAATAAAGCCATTTGATCCATTATTGATGAGTTCCGGACCAATAGAGTGCGGGGTTGTTATCACCGGCAGGCCGGCTGCCATTGCTTCCACAATAACCAAACCGAAACCCTCAAAGATAGTCGGCAGCAACAAAACATCGTACTGGTTGTATCTTTTGAATAACTCGGTCTGTGAAATAGGATTGTGGTAGTGCATCAATCTAAGGTAAGGTTGTATTAAACTTGTATTACCCTGTATTCCACCTATGAAATGAAATTCTACTTCTTTGGCTAACACATGTTGCTTTAGCGCGACCATAGCTTCCAACAAATAGCTGAGTCCTTTGCGCTGCGTAAGTGTTCCAGCATAAAGTACCCGTAAAGGCCTTTGCGGAAAGTCTGATACATCAGATTCCAAATATGGGACATGCTCAATGTCGCAGCCCAGGGGCAGGATATCAATCTTCTCAGCAGCAATACCGACCTCAAGTAATGTATTTTTGGTAAACTCCGAGGCTGCCAAAACCTTGGTAGCTAAATGCGGTTCCTCCTCCAAGCGTTTTTGATATGCAGCCGGAAATATCAGATTATCAATGGTCTCTGCCCACTTTGGTTGAAGACGGGCTTCCTCACCCAAAATCCGTTGAGCTGCAGTAACGTGAGCCGTGGCCAATTCGCACCAAGCCTCCATGCCCAGTACATGGGCTGTCTTTAAGCTGGAGTGACAGCTTCCCTGAAAACCCCAAAAGACTTTGGCTCCATGATGTCGTTTTAATCGTGCAGCCACATACGCATCAAACTGTTCGTCCCTACGGTAAACGGCACGTTGCGCCCGTGGTGATTTGCCTTCTTTCAATCGCCAAAACACCTCTGGCAGCTCAAAACGCCAGTTGGCACTTACTTTACTGCCCCCTAAACCCTTTACAAATCGACGTGTCCAATATTGGTCGTTGCGGCTGATCAGCCATTGTTGTAACTTTTTGTTGGTAATGTAGCTGCTGGTGTAAAAGCGATCGAGCATACCCAGTGCATCCAAGGCCCGGGCCACCTGATAGCTGTGCTGCTTGCCGCTGTGCGATAAAACAATCTTAGCCTTGCACATGTCTAAGCCTTTTGCTGAATGTCGGCCACCACTTCCATAGCCCGTTCCATGGCCTTATCCATATTGTAGTATTCCCATTCGGCAAACCTGCCGGCAAGGTGAAGATTCTCCTCGCGCAGCCCATCCCTTACCGCTGCAATTCGTTGACGGTCGCCCCGGTACTGAATCACATAAGAATTAGGCTCAAAGTTGTGGTCGATTACTTTCATATTTCCCGGCAGGCGTTTCAATGTCGCCTTCATTGACTCAAGGCTGGTCTTTCCTGAAAACTCAACTGTGCAAGATGGACGACTTCCTACAGGGTGGTTGGTGGGACTGAAATTGCCGGTGTAAATAATGCGGTGGGCCGGAAGGTCGCCATCAGGTAAGTATATCCAGGAATGTTCTGTTGGGTCAGTTTCGCACAACAGGTTACTGGTACCGTTAGAGCGCAAGTCTTTTAATGCTTCCACGCCCGAAAGCAGACCAGCATCCAGCCCCTGAAGCATAGCGTGGAGCTTACGCAGATCACCTGTAAAAACCACCTGCTGCGCCATCCATTGACCATTGACCACCCAGCTATCGGAGAAACGCTCCAGTGTCTCGACCTGCACACCTGTATTCAGTTGCAAGCCTTCAGCCAGACGGTCGACAATAAACTGAGAGCCCCTATTGCGCGGATAATAAAAGCTGCTGTGCACCATATTCGCCTCCTCCTTACGCAGAATGTTGCTCATAATAATCTCCCGACTGTTGGGCATCGGCAACTTGCCCTCCAGCCACGGCAAATCCACCCGACTCAAGTCGGTCTTCCAAATCTTGTGGTTGTATGGCTTAAAATACAGCTCGTACAAAGTCGGACCAAAATTCCCCAACAGAAAAGCCTCAAAGTTGGGGTAGGACATGGGCTCCCGTTTCCCTTGCTGCTCCAGATTGAGCAGCTCCCCAAATATCTTACGGATGGTGGCTTCATCCAGCAGGTAGAGATAATTCTCGATGGGATAGCCCAGCAACTGGTCCCTTAAAAAAATGCCCGACTTGCGGCGGGCACTCAAAAACTCCTCATCGCGCACAAACTGGTCCCAAAACCAGTCGGCCACCCCCTGCACCTTGGTATTAAAAACGTGGCCCCCTACACGGTGAAACAAGTGACCATCAACCACGTCACATTTTACCAGTCCCCCCGGTTTGGACGCCCGCTCCAAAACAATGTTGTCGATGCCTTTTTGTGTAAGCATACGGGCCACCGAAAGGCCACTGATGCCTGCACCAATTATCAGCGTGTGCGTATTCTGCATAGGTTTTATCTGAACAATTACTTTGCGCTAAGATAAGAAAAATAGGAGAGGTAAACCTTGTCGGCCCACGTTGCGGGTGTAAATGCCTGGATGATTTGTCGGGACGAAGCGCCCATTTGAGAAAGCTGGTCGGGAGAAGTGGCAGCTAACAGGTTTAAACAGCGCACACAATCGGCCACGCTGTTGTGGTTGAAAGACCAGCCGTTTTCAGGAGTAAGTAAGTCGGGCAAAGCACCGACCGCGTCGGACAGAATAATGGGCAACCCTGCGGCCATGGCCTCATTGACCACCAAGCCCCAAGGCTCAAAACTGCTGGGAAGAATGAAACAAGTGGCCGCTGCATACATGTCCGGTAAGTCACCATAGGGCAACCAGTCGTCCAGCAACACATCGCTGTCCCCAATTTGTTGACTTAAGTTTTCTTTAAGTGGACCGCCCCCTACAATACGCAGTTGCCAGGTGTAGGCCAGGTGCGACTGCTTAAAGGCATCGATCAGTAAGCCCAGATTTTTCTCCGGTGCATGCCGCGCCACACACAAAAGTTGCGGCTTGGCGCTGGCTGCAGCCTCTGATTTTCTATGGGCAAAATGCTGATTGTCCACCACACTGTAGCCCTCGATGATGCGCTTGGCAGGAAATCCTAAGCGCTGCGAAAAATGAGCGGCCGCCCTTTTCCCCGATACAAAGCAGACATCTGCCGTTGCGCTAATCAGTAAACCCTTAGCCCAATCTACCAGTCTGTTGCCCGCATACCACGATTCAGCAAACATCAATACCTGAAGTCCCTTCAGTCGGGCCCAGAGCAACATCAGTATATAGGCCGGCCGACCATAACCGGGAATACAAACGTGCGTTATGTTTTGCTCCTTCACCAGTTGCCGAAAAGCAGAAAAGGCCTCCCAGGCCCCTACCTCTTCCACCGGCTTAGCTACCAGGCAAAAGTACTTATCGCTCTGCCTGGTATTTTCCCATTGGTAAAGTCCATCACCCATGCCGTAGTCCGCCGCCAGACAGTTGTCCGCACCAACCAGTTGACTCAGCGCCTGCCAGCGGGCGCGGTGATAGTCGCCCATGCGGTCCCAAAGGAGGAGGAGATTATTACCTGAATGGCTTTGCATAATCATTAATTTTCTGATAGCTTTAAATGGTAATGAGCAATAGGAAATATACACTTATTTCCTATTGTAGACCTAACTTCTTCAAATGCCTGTTATACAAATAAATCATAATGAAAACAGGCCAGTAGCTCATGCCAATAAAGGCAACAATACCGGGTAAGTCACCGCCTCTAAGAATTGGAATGAAGGACGCCAAGATAATACCTTTTATCAACCAATAGAGGTCAGAATTGTAGCGTGCTGCCATTCGAAACAATTTAACGAAAAGCCAGCCATAAAGTACTGAAAATATAATAATTCCCCAAAAGCCACCTTCACCATAAAAGGTTCCATAAATAGTCTGGGAAATCCCGACAGTTCCTTTCTCTAATTGGTTTAGCCCCAGTTTGTTTGCGTATCCGCCCAGTGGCTTACCCGGCCAGATTGCTCGTGGAATAGGCCGCATCAGTATTTCAAGGTGCTCGCCACCATAATGATAGTTAAGATGTTCCGGATAAACATCCAATACCATCATAAAGCCGTCCAGCATATTTTGGTCTTCGCGACTCTCTGTCCGTGCAGAAGCCAATTCCCATTGTTGACTTATTGAGAGATTGCTGACATCCGTTTTTCGCATCACCCCGGCTAACGAAAAGAAGAAAAGAACCAGCATTCCACCTGCAATGTAGTACTTTATCTTTCGTTTGGTGTTATAGTCTTTCGTTACTAATACACCAATGGAGACCATCCAGGATAAAAATTGAAAACGCTGACCGGGGTGATATGATTGTATGATGGCATATATCATCAAACCCAGATATAAAAGTTTTACACCAGTATCTTCTTGCCAGGTGTAGGAACGAAAAACTAAGTAAGCCAATAAAACAAATCCACCTACAGCCATTGGTAGTAATAAAAAATAGCTTTGACCAAGTGCAATTGAGCCTCCTATCAAAGGACGAGTAATGGTATATAGAAATATGTAGAAAATAAACAGGCCAAGGATTAGGCTTTTGTGCTGTTTAATAAATGCGGTAAAAACCTCATTATTATCTACCTGCCAGCGGGGCCATTGCACTTTCCTGTTGAAGATGCGGTAACTGAGCACAAGGATAACTGTCCCCATGGCAAAAAGGAACATCGCCTCCATGGCCTTCTCGTCGGTCATTGGAGAAAAAATGTTTCTTGTGTAGGCCACCCGCACCCATTCTGCCTTGCCTTCAGCTACGGCTAAGTACCTCTGGATGCCTGTGAAATAGAAAAAGGCTACCGGCAGCAACAAAAACTCATCGTTGTATTTGAAGTAGTGCCAAACGGCAACGGCCAGCAAGATCCAGAAGGCGATTTGGTAATATTGAATCATTGCAGGGGCAAAGTTTTTATTAAAGATGTAACCAAAGCCGTTTGATTCTCCCAAGCAGCAGAAGCGAAATAGCCCTCCCAGTCTGCCTGGATGTCCTGCGGGTGAATTTTATTTAGTAACTCAGATAGTGCACTGGCACTATCTGCGGGAATGGTCCAGCCCAAATTGTATTGTTCCACTGTCTGGGTAAGTGCATTCTCCAATTTCCCTGTGATAACAGGGGTTTTTAAAGGGGCAACCTGATTTAAAATTCCGCTTTGGGCATGAAAGCTGGCTGCATAATAGAGCAACACAATGTCAGCACTCTGTAATGCTGCTGTCATTTCTTCTTCGGTAAGGTACTTTTCAATCCAAAGCAGCTGTTTATCAACGCCCCATTTTGTGGCAAGTTCTTTTAACGCACGCACGGAATAGGTGCTGTTGGCCGGACTCCCGGCTATAATCAAACCTATATTTGTTTTTCCCTTAAGGGCTTCAAATGCCAGCTCGTAATTTTTTTCCGCTCTGATGTGTCCGGGAATTATAAGAATAGGTCCGCCGAATGCCTGTTTCCAAGTGGATAGTTGGTTCCTTAGTATCTCATCGGGTTTTGCCGGAGCATACAGTCCATGTTCCACCTTCTGGAAAAGTGTTTTGGTGTTTTTGTAGTAAGTCCGCTCGGGTAAGCTGCCATGGTAAAGGCCAATGTGCATAAGGCGCATCATATTTTTCATGCACCAGGCAGAAAATTGCGGTGAGGGTGGATAGCCATCCCGATCTGCATCGTGCAGGAAAACACCAAACCAATACTTTTTTAAAAATAAGCGAAAGAGTGGGGCCCACAATGGAGCGCTGGTCTGTTCAAAATCATTGAGCAGGACAAAAGTCCTGCTCATGTTGTCGGTGTTGTGCCTTTTCAGGTATTGGAACAGAAGCCAGGGATTGACGAACTGGCGCCAAAGAAAATGCCATTTCTTTCCTTGTTTGTTGTCGGGCAGTAGTATTTTTTCTACTCCATCCTTTGAACTTCCATATTCCGCATTTCTTGGGAGTAGAAGTGAAACTTTATTTACGCCTTTGGTTTGCCGATAGGCTTTAAATAACTCAATGGCATATTTGTAGCATCCTCCGTGTGCGGAGGACTCATAGATGACGATGTTTACTTGCTTATGGCGGCCCATTAGTTGTCTGATTCAGGTCTATGGAGTGTTTGCCATAAAGCGACTCGTCCTGCAATCTTCGCGGGGTCTTTTGTGCTTAAGCCTTTGATGTAGCCTTTTAGGTACTGAATACGGCTTAATTCGAGTTGCCACAAGGCATTTAAAAACACTTTGAAATTGTATTTGGTCGATTTGAGTTGTGACCAGTTTTTAAAGGCATTTTTATAGGAGCGAAGTCCTGGAAATAGCAGGATGATGGTAAATAGGATGTACCAGGGAGCAAAACCCAAAACAATCAGCGATAATAAGAGGATAAGAAGGACAAACATACTATAGCGAAGTACCGTTTCTATTAGATTGCTCCAGAAATTTCGATAGTTGATTTTACTTTCTCCATCGCCCAGCCCGTAGCGATAAGCTTCTTTTGCGAAGGCTTTATTTGACTTATGCCTGCCCCAATACACATAAGGCTTTTCAACGAGAGCATATCTGTATTTCTTGCGTTTAATCAGCTTCCAGAAAATGGTGTCGTCGGCAGCCAGTGTGAGCCATTCGGGATAACCACCAATTTCTTCCCAGACCTGCTTTTTGTAGGCAATGGAACGACTTGAAACGGAAAAAAAATCGTCCAAAACAATGGGGTAGCCGTTCTGAAGAATGAAATCCGACTTTGCCGGGAGTGAAGTCACATTTTTTTCAATGACACTAAAGGCCCCGCCCACAACTTGAAGGGTTTTGTCCTCCTCAAAAGGTCGAATCAAACTTTGAAGCCATTCCGGATGAAACCTACAGCCAAAATCGGTGCTGACAATGAGATCATATTTTGCTGCCTTTATCGCTATATTTCTGCCTCTTGCAACATTACAGCCTTCTTCTTTCAGCAGTACAATGGGGACTGCTGATTGCTGCTGCCATTCGGTTAGTATTTCCCAAGAATTGTCACTACTACCTGCATCGGTTATTATGATTTCAGCTGGCTTAATGGTTTGTGCCTCCAGGTCAGCAATAGTTTGCCGTAGGCGTTTAGCTTCGTTGAAAATGGTGGAGACTAAGGAGAAGTGCATGACTTTAACTCAATAATATAAATGCTTGATTATAAATTTCCTTTTTTGAGTTTAGCGGGGAATCATTTTTAAAGCTTTGTTCTTTTGATTTCCTCAACTCCATGCATCGGTTGCCAATCGGTCTTGGTTTTAACGCGTCCTATCTTCATCTTAGTCCTGTAGTATTGCCATATAAGAGATTGGCCGGGACCTGCAGCATGGAGCAGTTCCTTTCGAAAGACCGGGTCTTTTGTTACTCGTGCTATCTGGTAGAATTTGTTACGAAACAGGGCTTTTTGCCAAAGGGTAAAGTTGCCATGTTTTACATCGTGTTGATATATTTCATTGAGGATTTGAAATTTTTCCTTATCCCTTTTCTGGTCGTCTAAGTTGCTTCCGGTGCTTTGGGCTTCGTGTACGCGGTATATGAAGTAGCATTTATTGGTATGGGCCGGGTATGGCTCCCGAAGAGCCATACGCCAAAGGTATGCCCAGTCTTCACTGGTGATGCATTCTTCGGGCCAGGGGCCAACTTCTTCTAAAAAACTATGTTTGAACAACATTCCTGGTATGGGAATGAAGAGTCCCCAAATCATCCAATGATAGAGGGGCTTGCTTTTTGGAAAGCCGTGGTAGTTTATCAGGAGCTTGTTGGTCGATTGCCATTGGGCGTTTATTTGTTGCCCGTAGGTGTAGGGTCCGGTGACAAATTGTTTCTGACTGGCCTGAAGTGCGTGTAATTGTTCCTCAAGGGTGTTGTGGGTCATTACATCGTCGGAATCGAAAAATTTGATGTAGTTGCCTGTGGATGCCTGAAAACCGGTGTTACGTGCAGCGCCCGGTCCCTTGCCTTTATTGGTGAGCACTATTAGTTTATTGCCATAAGTTGTTTTGAGCCATTCGACCGTGCCGTCGGTGCTGTGATCGTCTACCACTATGATTTCGTGCGCAGGGTGGGTTTGTTGCAGCAGGTTATCGATGGTAGTGCCGATGAGGTGCCGCCGGTTATAGGTGGGGATGATTATGGAGATGGTGGTGGGCATTTTGTATTACTTAAGCAGTTTAATTAATCGCAACTTCAGTTGCTGATTAAGGCTTAGTGCAGAAATATGATGAGCTGCTATGGCTTTGTTTTCTTTCTTGAAAATCTTGGCAGATGTTGATGTTTTACTTTGGCTGTGAATTCTGAACGCTGCTAGGGGCTGGTTAATATACAGCGGTGAACCATAGTGCTTGAATAGTCTAAAAAAGAATTCATGGTCAAAGGAGTAATGCCATTTTTCGTTGAGCAAACCTACATTGTCAAGTGCTTCGCGGGTCCAAAAAGTGGCTGGCTGAATGATGCTGTAGCTGAAACCTCTAGCAAACAGATTCAGCCAATCGTAGAGGGTGTTGGGTAGTTCAGTGGTATATCTCCCAGTCTCTACTGAGTGCTCATTTATTTCGATGCAATCACCAGTAATCCAAGCGGGATTGTGGTCGATGAATAGCTTTGCAATGGTGTTTAGAGTATTGGGCAATAATAGATCGTCACTATTAATCCATCCAATAATATCACCTGTTGCTTTTTGGAACCCTTTATTTATTGCATGACTTTGCCCATTGTCTGGCTCGGAGACCCAAAACGAAAGCCTGGTAGCGTATCTTTCTATTATAGGAATCGACTGGTCTTTGCTGCCACCGTCGATGATAATATATTCTAAGTTTGGATAATCTTGCTTCAGAATGGATAAAATGGTTTGTTCCAAAAAATGGCCCTGATTAAAGCTTGGGGTTATTATGGATATTTTGGGTGGATTGGTCATTATGAGTTTATAACGGCATTATAAAGAGTGTTGTATTTTTCAATTTCATTATTTGATGAGAAATGAGTACTCACGTATGCGGAACAGTTTATGGATGTTTTTTTTACTTCATTGGAATTTCTGGTCAACCAGATAGTTTTCGCCGCTAAATTTTGACTGTTACCTGCTTCAACCAGCCATCCTGTTTCTCCTTCTTTTACGGAGTCGGGAATGCCTCCGGTATTAAAGCCGATGACCGGGGTTCCACATGCCATTGCTTCAATGGCGGTTAAGCCAAAAGCTTCGTGCAGGGATGGAATGACAAAGATGTCAGAGGCCCCGTAAACCTCAGCAAGCTCTTTAGGGGTCAGGTGACCGGTTAGGTGTATTGGGGGCAGATTGGTTTGGTTAAGTACTAGACTACCCGCACCAAAAACCAAACAGTGGACATTGGTTGCGTCCTTATTAATTTGTTCGAGCGCCTGGATCAATTCATTAAACCCTTTACGGCGGTTGGTAAAGTCAGCAGCGCCAAAACAAAGCACAAAGGCGTTTTCGGGAATGTTGTGTTTTTTTCGGGTTTGCTGCTTGGCTATTGTCGGTTTGAATATATTAAAGTCTATGCTGTAATGGATGGTTTGGAAACTCTTTGCATGCATTAGTATGGTGGATTTTTCTGCTTCACGTGTTATCCATTCACTATCCCCTACAATGTGAAGCTTCTTTTCTTTAAGCGCATTTGCTTTAATTTTATGACTGATGCGGGCTAAATCTGGTTTGTCTTTTGGTCCCAATTGTGGGCACTGATTACATTGCTTCAAATACTTTTGGCATTCCCAACTGTAATGACAACCTGCAGTCATTGGATTCTGATCATGTAGGGTCCAAATTATTGGGATATGATTGGGAATTGAGTTGAAGAAACTTTCATAATCTATCCACTCGGCAATCCAATTTAGATGAATGATATCTGGCAGTTGCTTAGCAAACCAATTGTAAGGGGTTGAGTAGTATTGATGGGGTGTGCTGAATTGCTCGTAATACTTTGGGCGATGCTTAAGGCTTTTTTGAATGTTTTTGTAATGCTTGCGTGCCTTTATTGAGTGTAATAGCCGTTTAGCAATAGAGGTGTTTAAAGATAAAGGATGTCGTTGGGCGTATTTTTCTTTTGCGAGTTTTTGAAGTTTTTGACCGTTGCTGAGGTCTTGCATATAAAAGAAAGTCCCGTCAATTTCAGGGTAAGTACTAATTAAGTTTTCGAAGGTGTTTATGGCACCGTAGGCTGCTCCTCCCTGTAGGTAGGTGTTAAAAGTATGTAGTTTTATGTTACCCCTTTTCATATTTCCAATTAGCCCCAAATATGTTTAGGCCAGCTTTTACAAAGTTCCTAAGTCTTTTTGAAAATGAGTAGGTTTTGGGGTCGTGGCCTTCAAGGCTGTGGCCCCAACCAATGTGAAGTACGGCGTCGTTCTCTAATACAACCATATAATAGCCTCTTTTTTTATACCAAGAAGAAATTTCGGCCTCACTTTCTGCAATGTTCTTATAGCCCTTGGTGGCAGCATAGTCCTTGAGCCTGACAACACCTGGATTAAACGAAAAGCAGGACCAGTCCAACTCATGCAGTGGGAGTTGAGTTTTTATGCCTGATTTGTCGAAGTTTTCTGGCATTCTTACCTTATAGCAAGTCGTCCCAGCTATTTCAAGTCTTTCTTTTTCAATGTCGAGGGGGTGGTTCTTAATATAATCGTGATGAATGCTGCGCAGGTTTACCTGCTTAAGTTTTGGGTCAGCCTCCAGCATCGCTATTGACTCTTCTATAAAACCCGGCCGGTAAAAAACCCAATCGTCTTCGCAATGGAATATATAGGGGGTTTTCACATAGCTATAGGCTTTATCTACTGAGGCCAAGAGGCCAATATTCTTTTCATTGAAAATTACTGTAGCTTTTTGTCCATAAATAGATTGAAGTTCGGTTGCTACAGCCTTGTTGGCAGAGTCTTCTATGATGATAAAGCGATCTTTGGGAAATTGATAGTATTGCCAAAGTGAGTCAATGGTGCGTTGAAGCAGATCCAGCCGGCCACAACTTGTTATGACGAGGGTAATGTTGGTCATTTAATGAAAGTCTTTCAGTGCGTTGTATAAATATTGTTGAAATCGATTTGTTAAAAGGAAAAGAGCTCCAAACAATGATAATTTTATAAAATTTGACTTTTTTGTTCTGTATAGATTGCTTTTAAATAGGTCTGCAAATGTTGTCAGGAATAGCTCGATACGTTTTGTTTTGATAATAGTATAAAAGTTAAATGCTACTATTTTTTGAAGATGCGCTATTGCGTCTTCTTTAATTAGACTGTTGCCGGAAATTTGTTTGAAAATCATGAGCCTGGATTCTACATCAGATAGGACATATTTTATTGATTGGTTTAAGTATGCACCAGTTATGCTGTTTTCATGAGTCCTGACAAATATTAAATCCTCATTTAAAATTTTGATTTTCTTGGTAACTAATAAAACTCTTGTAAAAAACTCCACCTCCTGAGCTCTTAGTAGAGTTGTGTTAAACACTCCAGACCTGTATATTACTTCTCTTCTTATAAGTGTGTTTGGTGTATTTAGCTTCACCTTTTCAGCAACAAAATCGTTAAGATAGTTTGTTGATTGAATGTTGACTGGAATTTTACTTAAATGGTGCTCTGCTGGAAATAGCTTGTGTTTGCATATGATTAATTCCACATCGGGGTTTGATTGATATATCTTCACCTTCTTGTCTAATAAACAAGGGTCCATCAGATCATCGGAATCGAAAAACTGGATAAAATCTCCTTTTGAATTCTCAAATCCAATGTTGCGGCAAGTGTTGGCTCCTTTGGGGCTAGCTGATCTTAAATGGAAACTGATTCGATCATCTTTGTCAGTGTACTCTTTTATTACATGAATTGTATTATCCGTTGAACCATCATCAACTATTATGCATTCCCAATTCGTGTATTTCTGGTTAATGATTGACTGAAGCGTCTCCCCAATTAACGTTTCTCTGTTATAAGAAGGAATGATAATTGAGATTAGAGGTGTTTGTGAAGTCTCTTTTATGGCTTGCAATTTTTGGAAATTTTTAACTAATTTTTTCTGTGGATTTAAAGCTGTTTTAATCAAATATTTCTTCTATTAACGAGCCGGGCAGTTGGAGATACAGCTCAAAAGATTGTTTCATTTCGCCGTCTATTCTCTTAAAGGTGTATTCTGCACCTTCCGGTGGAAGTTTATGGCCATCAGCCCCAACCTGGGGCGCGTATTTGGATGCGATAATTTTTTCATACACTCTCGGGTAGGCAGTAAGCCTGATTTTTGATCCAATAGCGTGCATGGGCATTATTTTCTGCTTTCTACAAATTCAATCATTTGATCTTGCACTTGCTCAATAAAAGAGGAAAGTTCGCCTAAGTTGTTATTGTCAGTTCTTTGATAGGTTTTATGTTTTGCGCTTAGTTTTTGAAAGTGAGCATATAATGGCTCAGCCACAGGAAGCTGTAAAGGACGGCTTCACGATTCTGTTTCAACATGACCGTAAATGCGCACATCCGCCCAGTGGAAGATTGAGTTCGGCTCAACTTTCTAGCCGTAAATAAAGGATTTTGAAGGGACAAAAAACTTGCAAAAGTATTTAAGTCTGATTGTAAGTATAGTTTGAGCCGTAGTTATTTTGTTTCCTTTATCATTTTGGATAATAAGTCATCTTTTCGAGACCAAAACACCTCCTCGTCATCACCTGCCCAAACTTCCAAAGTTCTTAATTCATATCCTTTTATTTTTTTAGTATCACGCACTTTTACGAGGCTCGTTCATCTTTATTTTTACAATTGCCTATGTAAAGAATATCAATTCACTAGTATTAGCAAATCTTTATGCATTAAGTCATCAGAGTCAAAGAATTAGATGTAGTCTCCTTTGGATTTTATAAAGCCCAAATTACGACAACTATTTGCCCCTTTGAGCAGTTCTTCTCTTACGTAGTGAGAGATGCAAGGGTCTTTTATTTTTAATATTCAGCTAATGTTGAAGACTTGCCATTTTTCAGACAAACTAAAAGCAGGCTTTTTTCTCTTTGTGTCATATTTTCTATTGCATTTTCAGCGAGCTGAGAGGTTCTGTTAAGGAAGGCTGAGGGACTATGCCGTTTATATATCCTTGATGGGTTTTAGCAGCGAGCTTCCTTTGCAGTCTGAAATATGGCCGATATTTTCACCTCTTATGTAATCCAACAGAGACATTCCTCACAATGATTTCTGTGGATGATTTCAGTTTAAGTCATCCATCCACTCTGAGGCAAGACACCTAACCTCGGATAAATTATTAAACATGTAATCGTCAAAAACACGCATAGACCTTCTCTGTGCCAAATCTTGCAATTTCTCGATTATCTCACCATCATTGAGATTGCTCTTATAATACCACACACAGCAAAACATCCATACCCGAATACTTCATCAGCCAACTATATAATGTCGTTCTGGCTATACCATGCTCCCTACATAGGGTTTGAACTTATATGCCACTTTCATTATCATTGAGAATCTATACTATCAGATTCTCTGTAAATCTTGATTTATTCATTGCTCTTCTTTGACTGTCTAAGGTTTATAGTTTGTCTATTTTATAACAGTCTGATTTCTGGGGAAGGCTACAGCTACATTCGCAGCACATTTCTATCCATCCGATAATATCTAATGTGTACATTTAAGTAATTTTCACCCTAATCTATACAGGAAAGGTTGACTTCAGAATGTTTATGTTATCTGGTTTGGAAAAATCAAGGTTGAAGATATCTTTATGCTTATGTATTTCTTCCTTACTCCAATTCCACCACTCTAGCCTCAAAAGGGTATCAATAACATCTGTGTCAAAACGATACCTGATTATTTTGGCCGGTGAGCCCCCTACTATTGAATAAGGAGGCACATAACAATTTACAACAGAATTTGCTGCTATTATTGCGCCAGTTGAAATGTGAGCCCCTGATAGTATTACAGAATGGGCTCCTATCCAAACATCGTTCTCTACAACAATGTCACCTTTCGAGTTTATGTCCTTATCTATACTCTGTCCGAATAAATGTTGATTAATAAAGTAAGTGGATAGTTTATTGGTATAATGTGAGTATTCCTGAAATGAGACATTCCGAGCAATAGAGCAAAACGAACCAATTTTTACTTTATTAATTCTTGAAAAAATATCAAAGTTTGGTCCACTTATACTTGAGTAGCGTCCTATGTCAACATTTCCAGAGATGTTTACTTGTGGTCCAAATATCCTCAGATGTTCTTTGCAAGTAAAATCTCCATTGATATTTGCACCATTTATTAGACTTTCTTTTCCTATATTTATAGTACCACATAACTTTGAGCTAAGGATTTGGCTTGAATCATTTATGTGTATTTTACCATGGACCTCAGAATCTATGATCTCACAACTTTCTCCAACATAAGTATTCCCTATAACTGATGATTGAAATAGCTTAGTGTGCTTATCAATTGTTACATTTCTACTTATGTATGTGCCCTTAATTGCGACATGAGCACCAAGTTTAATACCAATTAGGTGAAAGCAATTACATATTGAAAACTTATAAAGTAGATGCAACGTGTAAAGCACTAAATGCTTAACAAGTCTAGTGGGACTTAATATAAAGTTTGTTATTCTATTCATTAATTTCCATAAATGTTTTTATACTCATACATGGATGTATATAACCAGTTGTATCTTGACAATTTTCTGAGATAACAGATCTTATGAGATTCGCAAATTCGATATGGTCATTTGACAAAAAAGGAATCACATCTCCTTGGTTAATTAGATTTGTGAAGAACGAAATGCCTCTTTCATCTATAACGATAGTCTTTATTCCCATAAGTGCAGCCTCTATTGTCACTCCTGAGAAAAAAGTTACATTTACAGCAGTCTTCGATAATACTGCTGGTAATGGATACAGGTCTGATTTATGAATATCAAAATTACTAATCTTATTTACTTCAAGGAGCTCCTTAATGTCCAATGAAATATTATTCATTCGAGGATGAAGGCGAATTATCCAATGCAAATCTTCCGTTTCTTTTATTGTTCGAATAAGAAACCCTGGGAAAGCATCTTCAAGTGGAAAAGTTTGCAAAGCATAAAGAATGATTGGTTTACAATTGGTTTCTAATTTGAATTTAAATAGCCCTAACCTCCAAGCCTCCAGCCATGGATGTCCTCCAACAATCGCTTGATGCCTACTACTATTCCAATCTTTTATTACAATTGTTGATTCTTGATCCCAGCACCAGAAAACATCTGGTAATGTATTATATCCCATTGGAGGCACTTTGGAATATGCCGCAAACGCTGGATGATATTTTGATTGTGGACCATGTTGTACTTCTATGGTTTTGATATTGTGCGCCTTTGCTGCAGCGTAGATTGCGAAATTTGGGATGGAATAATAGCATAGGGTATATACTACTTTTACCTTATGTGTATCAAAATACTTATTCCAAAATAAATATTGACTTAATAGTAGGTTAAGTATTCTTACTGTGTTTGGGGATTTTATGTATGATACGAATTCATTAGCGACTTCAGAATAGCCATTATCCACTACCTGATCTTTAGTAAAATCTAGCAACTGTTCCCAACGATTTAGTTCAGTTATCAAATTCCTTTCTAGATTATGACCTTTTATAACTTTATTTAAGTCTACTACCTTTTCCTTTGCGGGATATCTATTCTTTGTATTATAACCATCGTATTCAAAAACAAGGTAGTTGTTTAATTTTGATTGCTCAATTAGTGGGTCAAAGAATCGATTATATACGGTTCCATTTAGCATTACTCTATGTGAATGTGCTCCAAGGAAGATATACTTCGTGTCAAAATTTGAAATAGTCATCCTGTAGTACCTTCTTGCCCAAATGTCTTCTATGTATAATGCAATTCTATGCAGTTTATTTCTTACACCGTAGTAAAAATATCTTATGGTTTTTGTTATTAAAGACGGATTCTTTGATTTCTCGTTATACTTATTGTTTATATAACAGGTCTCGTTTTGACTCAGTAACTTAAAAGCATAACTTATGCGAATAACTGGCCACAGGTCTATTCCATTAATATTCCACTTGTCCACTTCATATATTTCTTCTAGTCGATGAAGAATTTCTATTATTTCTTCTCTATTCATGAAGCATGTATATAAAGACAATGTGATTTAACAAGATTTTATTTCAGATTGTGTTTGTTATTATAGAAAACCGTACTATTCAAACCATTCTTTATTCTGTATTATTCTGTCCTACTGAAGCTTAGTGAGTTCCCATTTTGTCATGGGCATTATTAGTCCCCCACGATGAGAAGTATGATTTGTAGTCGTTGTGTCGATAAGAGAAAAAGCAAACCCTTCAATTCTATCAAATATTTCTACTCTTGGTACTCCTGCACCAACTCTAAACTGGTAATTCCCTTTGTTTAACATCTGGATAGGAATTTCAACAGAAGTCTCATATAATCCAGGAACTCTATAGCCTAGGTGTTCAATAAAAGTATCTGTATCCTCCATACACATTAAATGGAGGCCTGTAGAAGTGTGTACATTAAGTGAAATATTTACACCTCTAATTTTTTCCCTTACAACATATTTGATATGGACAAAGAGCCTTTCATGTGTTTCAAAATCTGTTTTTATTTTTCCAGTTCCATCTGTAGCTTTTACTTCTTGAATCTGAATAGGCTTTCCATTGTCTGAATTACATATCCATCTATTATCTTGTAGTGTATTTATTTCATAGTACTTTTCGATAGCGCTAGGAGTATCAGCATCGAAAATGTTTTCTCCATTTTTCAATACAATACACCTATGTGTAAGTGTCTGCACACTCGCCATATTATGACTGACAAACAACACTGTCCTTCCATCGTTTGTGCTCACATCCTGCATCTTTCCGATGGCCTTTTTTTGAAATTCTGCATCGCCAACGGCAAGGACTTCGTCTACGACTAAGATTTCAGGCTCGAGGTGGGCGGCGATGGCGAAGCCGAGGCGGACGGTCATGCCGGAGCTGTAGCGTTTGGTGGGGGTGTCGAGGTATTTGGCTACGCCGGCAAATTCTACTATTTCGTCGAGTTTGCGGTCGATTTCCCAACGGCGCATGCCCATGATGGTACCGTTCATGTAGATGTTTTCGCGGCCGGTCATTTCGGGATGGAAGCCGGTGCCTACTTCTAAAAGGGAGGCTAGCCGACCTTTTACTTTGATGCTGCCGGTGGTAGGCGAGGTAACTCGACTTAGTATCTTAAGTAGTGTTGATTTGCCTGCGCCATTCTTGCCGATAATACCAAGTACCTCTCCTTGTTGGACTTCGAGATTTATATCACGCAAGGCGCTTATGTGCTCACCTTTTTGGGCTCTTTGGGTACGGTCATTTACCTGTCCAATTTTTGCATAAGGGTCTTCCTTACCCAACACATTCATCTGCCAAAACCTGTTAAGGTCGTGGGCAAGAGTGCCAGTTCCAACTTCTCCCAGACGGTAAACTTTGGAGAGGTTTTCTATCTTAATTACAGGTTTACTCATTATCTGTTATACAGTATCAATAAAGTTACGCTCAGTCTTGTGGAATACTATCATACCAAGGAATAGAGCTACCAATGCAAATCCAAGACTATATGCTAATCCGGTTAAACTGAACTCCCCCGCACCAAGAAAACTATACTTAAAGCTCTCAACAATCGGGCTTAATGGATTTAATTGTAGTATCATCTTGAATTTACCTTCGGGTATAGTACTCATTGGATATATTACCGGAGTGGCATACATAAGTAATTGTACTCCAAATGTGATAAGGAACTTCAAGTCCCTATATTTAGTCGTCATACTTGTAAACAAGATACCCAACCCCAATCCTGTCATTGACATAATCAGTACATAAAAAGGAATCAATGCAATTGTCCAATTCGGTTGAACGACTCCAGGGTCATTAATTAGGTAATAAGCATATACCAAAAGAAAGAAACAGAGCTGGATAAAAAACTTAATTAGCCCGCTTATTACTTTACTCAAAGGCATAATAAGTCTGGGAAAGTAAACCTTACCAAAGATTTGGGAGTTTTGCATAAAGGTATCACTGGTTTGCGTGAAACTCTCAGAGAAATAGTTCCAAATCACAATCCCACTCAGGTAGAATAGAGCCATTGGAGTTCCATCAGTACTGATTTTAGCTATATTCCCAAATACTACTATGTAAGTTATTGTTGTTAGAATAGGTTGAACTACAAACCAGATTGGTCCTAAGACGGTCTGTTTATATACTGTTATTACATCTCGTTTGACGAACATCAACAGCAAATCCCTGTATTGCCAAATCTCCTTAAAATTTATATCAAAGGCATGTCGCTTTGGGCGGATGATCAGATCGTAATCGCTCATTTATTTCTTTTTGTGCAGTATAGCTAACACTCAACTAATTGGACGGCTTCGCCATGGTGAGTCACATAAAGACTCTCCAAAAAACAGCTCAAATTTACTTTAAAACAAAGTAACTTCAAAGTGTTAACGCTGTTGCTAATTTGTTGTTGCAAGTCGATGTTGAAATTTATTTATGACTGTGTAACCTCTTGAATTTCTTTGCTATCATGATGTAATTCTATAGTCTTAATATTGATTTTTATCGCAAATGCTATTATGTTGCAAGTGGGCAAACAGTTAACCATTAATACTTTATAGCCATGGTTTATGCTGTAGATTACCTGATTTCCAGATTGGCCAATAGAAGCTTTGTTGGTATCAATACAGAGGAAGGAAATTTTACCTTTCATAAGTACGATAACGGTGTGTTTGTCGTCACTGTTGATGGTCGACCCTGCAACTGGAGCGTAAAGGAAGTTGCCAAAGACCTTATCCTTGATGTTGAAGGAAAGAAGTTCAAATTCGTTGGAGAGGGGGACAAGAACCTAAATTGAGCGATTCGTAATTTCACCTGCCCCCGTCGTCTCACTTGATTTCAAAAAAACGGAAATTTTCTCAGAGGTAGGCTTCTTTCGTGTACTTTTTCAACGAAAATTCAGTTCTGTTTTTCACTCAAACCGAACTTTATCGCATTTTCTATGGGTCTGGACATAAGTCTCCCATTACCACTACGGGTTTACAATCCTGAGGTATGTTGTTCTGCCTTATGCAAACTGAATTTTCGGCGGTGACTGACACCGTTCCCATAACTCTTCAATATTTATCGTTTCATAAATTACTCTGGTGACATTCAGGACAATACTCCTTGCCCTTGAGGTTATCTTGACAGCAAAATCAATAAGCTTTCTTCTGAATGTATTAGGATATACGGTTACCGGAATAACCTCTGCGGTAACATCTTGTTTGTATGCTTCGAAAATAAAGTGTGTAACTACCAGCATAAAATAATAGGCTCTGTTCATTCCAAAGGATTTAAAAGGAAGTTGTTCTCTGGTAGCAAGCTCTTTAATGCTACGATGTATCAACTCGTCGGCTCCTCTTTGGTGTGATTTTCGTATGATGGTATCAGCTTTAAACCACTCATCTCCACCGGATGCCCGAAGCCTTTTGTCAGCGACAGGACAGTTCCCGATATTGGTATAGATGACGCTGTCAGGCTTACCAAATTCCATTACGTACTGCCCGGTATCATCCCGGTGCAATCTGGTAAAAAAGCAACGACGAAACTTGGACCAGGATTTCAACTTGCTGGCAAATTCCGCAAATTGCCAGACTGCTTTATTTTTAGTGATTTTGCCCAAAGTGTCAATGGGTAAAGCCTTTACATATTCAGTAACATCATTGTACAATTTTCCTGTTGTAATGTAATGTATATTAAGCTCTTGCTCGAATATCTCGTACGCTTTCTGATCCGCAAACCCACTATCGGCGCACACCACAATAGGGACTTCTTTGGAGTATCTCTTGCGTATCAGATTTACTATAGAGCGTACCCTGTCGGTGTAATCTGATCCATGATTGGAATGAGCACTTCCTTTTCTAAAGGTCACGTCTATCAGAAACGAGCCCCAGCATATATGAAGTGGCTGAAACCCTTTCTTACGCTTGTAAGTGACCTCGCAACCTTCGCGTTTCGCAGCATCGTCATTATCCAAAACCATGGTGTCAATGCCCAGTTCTATAACTTTGGGTTTGGATATGTGAAGCCTCCAGATAAACAGTTCATTAAGTATCTTATTGAATACCGAGTTTGAAATAACGGACAGCTTCCCAAAAAAACGTTTGACCTGGTGAGAAGAGGCCAATTGGTCGGTCTTGCATTCAAGCAAACATGCATATCCTTCATCCTTTTTACTTTGATCAAAACTGCTTATGGCCATATTTGTGCCATCTATAAAAAATGCAACAATCTGTTTTACAAACTGTTGAAGCTGCAAGCCTTTGCTGTTTCCAGTAAGCAGAGAAGAAACATTACGCGATATTAGCCCATATAAGCCAATTTGCTCAGTGTAGCGAAGAAATAAAGGGAGCCCTCCACGACCAGAAATTTTATTGGTTGTAATGCCGATTTTTGTTATCTTCGTACTCATAAAAGATAGTCTTGTGCACCTAAATGGTGAAGTGTTGTTTTTTTATTTTAATACCTCTAAAATACACATTATCAAGGTTATAAGCAAGCTATCTTTTATTTTTTTTTGTATAAATCGCTCAATATAGGAAGAAATTAATCTTCACCGATGGTATCGAAAACATTGAGTTTATTGAAGTATAATGTGCGGGGGATGGTTTGTGTGCAGATAATTTATGTAAGTGTTAGCTATTTAATGTGGTTATGGGGTATAGTGTAGAGTAAACCTCCATGGAATCTTTGACCAATTGGGACCGGCATAGTCGATCCCGATACGGGGAGCGGTGATGATATCGCCCAAGGTAGTGTGTATTATGCCTGGGGTGCCGGTGGGTGTAGCAGGTACTACATAAGGGGTGAGGATTTGAAAGGCCGGGTTTTCCCTTAGCCAGAGACGATCAGAGCAGCCAACATTTTCGCCGTAAAAGCTCTTGTCTAACTGTAATAGCCGTCCAATTCTGCCGGGACCATATATTTGTCTTGAGCCACGTATCAATAGAGCCTGGGGATGATCCGCAGGGCCGGTGACTATGTTCAAGAGCCAGTACATCCCGTATATCAGGTACACATATACCTTGCCGCCTTCATGATACAACATATCTGTCCGCTGGGTGCGTCCCTTGCTTGCATGGCAGCCAAGGTCTTCTTCACCTCTGTAAATCTCTACTTCAGTCAGATCCAACACCAACTCCTCGCCATTATCAAAGCGTCGTACCAACTGCAGTCCCAAAAACTCAGGTGCTAAATCCAATGCATCTTTCCTGAAATACTCTGCCGGTAAGCGTCCTTCTGTCCGGTTCATAAACAGTCTTCCTGTTATTGCATTTACCAAATGAGCAAATATAGCCCTTTTGAATTAATTGATTATTTTTGATTGCATATAGCTAATTCAATTGCTGATGAATGTGTTTAAGGGTGGCCTGATACTGGGTCTTGTAGTGCTCGGTCTGGGTTCCGCAGATATCTCGGCTCAGTTGAGCCACGGCGGCAGTCCTGCTGCATGGCCGGTGGTGGATGTGTATGATAGTGGGGCAGAGGTGATTGAGTTGCCGGGTATTCCTAAATCTGCTACTCTAAATTTGGGCATGGAGGAGAAGTCTGCATCGCAGCCTCTTCGCTTTGCTCACCCTTTCTTTGTCAGCTATTCGCCCGACAACTCTGGTTCATGGCAATGCAACGATGACGGCTCACGCACCTGGCATCTGGCTATCAAATCCCTCGGTGCTTATTCTATCAACCTGATATTCGACCGTTTTGTACTTCACGAGGGTAACTCAGTATTTATCTATACTCCTGACCAGAGTGCAGTTCTGGGTGCCCTGACATATCAGAACAATAATCCTGAGGGTATCCTGGCTACTGCACCTATACCGGGGGATGAGATTATCGTCGAACTGAATATTGAGGCAGGGGCTGAGGAACCTGAACTGCTTATTGGGGCTATCAATCACGACTACCTGAATATCTTCAAGGTGCTGGAGGATGATCTTAAGACCAGCCGTATGGGTTACAGTAGTGCCTGCCATCCCGAGATGAGCTGCGAAGCTGACGAACTGCGACTTACAAACGGGCAGGCTGTGGCAAGGCTGATTACTGATGGTACTGAATTGTGCTCAGGTACGCTTGTCAACAACACTCTCCTAGACGGCAAACCATACTTCCTTACTGCTTCGCACTGCCTCAAAGGGCCTAATTCTCATGTGGCATCGGTGTTTACATTCAACTATGCGGTACCTCACTGCCAGAATAATATCGAGGGAGCTTTTCTGCAAACAACTTCGGGATCTTTTATCAGGGCAAGGGCTGCTGACCTGGACTTTGTGCTTCTAGAGATGTATGAAATGCCTGCTCCGGAATACAGACCCTACTGGGCCGGCTGGTCACGTACTACTGCACCTGAGGCTCCGGTCTATACTATCCATCACCCCCAGGGGGATGTTAAAAAGATCAGTTACTCGGATAATGCTCCTACAAATGCTACTTTCAGCTACTCCGGGATGGTTAGTAACGCTCACTGGCTGGTTGGCCGCTGGGATCGTGGTGCAACGCAGGGTGGTTCCTCTGGTGGTGGTCTCTTTGATGCCTCAGGACGCCTTATCGGTGGACTGAGCGGGGGTTCGGCGACCTGCGCTAATCCTGTGAGTGATTATTTTTTCAGGCTCAACAAGGCATGGAATTACTATCCCGAACCGGAAAAACAGCTTGCTGCATGGCTGGCACCTGTCGAATCAAATGCGATGGCCATAGATGGCTTTGACTACTACAGCGAGACTGTCAAACGCTACAGTAACTTCACTCCGAGTGATGAGGTCGGACTCTTTAACCTGCAAGGGGGAAGTGGTTACTACTCGGGACATAACTCCCGTGGCGATCGTGCCTTTGCTGAGCATTTTGGTTTCTTCTCAAAGGCTACTTTGCACGGCTTCTATATCCTACCTGCCAGTACTGCGGCACTGCAAACCTACAATGTGAATATAAAGGTGTGGGGAGGAACTAATGCCCCGGAAGTGGAGCTCTGGTCAATGAATAATGTGGATGCCCGTGCTCTTCGTATCAACCGGGAATATGTGGTTATGCTGGACAGTCCGCTTGCTCTCAACGGCAATATCTGGGTGGGTGTGGAACTGCAATATCCCTCTGATGGGGAGGATTTTGCTCTGTATCAGACGGCCTTTCGTACCGAAAGGCCTGATAATGCCTGGGTGAGAGGTGCTGATAATATCTGGCGCAAACTTAGCGATACTGGCTCTGGTGCAGGTAGTGCTTCTTTTATGATTGATGTGCTGCTGTCGGGTGTGGAACTAATTGATACTTCGGATGTTATTATCGATAAGGGCAATTTTAGGATAAGCCCAAACCCGGCTCGTGGTACTATAGATCTATATATTTACGATCTGTCTGGAACTGCCAGGGTGGACGCTTTTACTCTCTCAGGCAAGCTTGCTTCAAGCAAGAATGTGATGCTTAACAATGGAAGGGGAATAATGGATATTTCAGGTCTCGCCCCTGGTGTTTATATTATCCGCGTCGAAATAGAGGGCAAGAAGTACACAGGGAAATTGTCTGTGATATAAAGAAAAAGGGTATCACTCAGATGCGTGATACCCTCAATGTTGCTTAACCTTAAACTTTATTCCGTAATTTTTACCGAATTAAGACAGAACCACTGAGGTGTCAGTGTTTTGCCCTGATCGTCAACTTTTGATGAGGTCAAAGCAAACTCAACCCTGTTGACAAGTCCCAGTGATGAGAGGTCAACGGTGGTCCAGTCTCCTATTATATAGTTCTTCTTCTTGTTTTCAAACCTGTAGTCGGCAAGGTAAAAGTCCACAGTCCCGGTTTCCTGACCAAGGTCGTCATAGCCTGTGATTGTAAGCAGGAACCAGTCATGGGGTTCGCCAGTGCTCTCATCGCCAAAGCGGCTTACTTCATCATTGCCGTTACGCATTACAAGATAACCGTAGCTGGTATTGGTCACGCTGATGGTGCTGATACGATGCAGCTGGTCATCCTCAAAGTAAAAGCCAAGTGCTTCTTCGCCCTGGCGAAACAGCATAAAGGTGCTGTCCTTGGCAACTGGGGCAAAAGCACTGTGTGGGGAAGGGTTGGGGTCGCTGACTGAGTTGCTCTTGAGGTTGCTGAGTCCAAAGCCCCGCCACTGGTTCTGAGAGGGTGCAATAGTGGGGAAGATCAATCCCTTGGAATAAAAGCCATCGGGATGATTGGTGCCGCTAATGCCCAGATCAAAGCTGTCCTTGGATAGCTTAAACTCACTAAAGTCAACCCTGATAATGGTGGAGACGGGTACCCGGAGGGTGTCCAAGCCAATATGGTTGCTTACTACAAAGGTGTATAGCTTCTTGCCCAGCGCGGTTGAAATATGGATGATTTCCTTTTCCTCGGAGATTAATTCACCATCAAGAAACCATTCGTATTTAGCATTGACCTCGTAGGTAATCCTTGGCGAAAGCACCAGGGTGTCATTGATCTCAAGCTCGTAGCCTCCTTCAGGCATCTTTATATAAGCACCGGGCGCTTTCAGCTCTTCCTGGCTCTCCTCGCATGAGCCAAGGCACAGGGCACAGAGCGCCATCGCAGTATATCCAAGTGTTTTAAGCATAGCCTATTTATTACTTAGCACGTAATCCAGAAAGCCCGGCATCTGATCCACATCCAGCTTCTTTGCAATTATCTTCTTTTCCCTGTCAAGGATAAAGATTGTGGGGGTGGACTTAATGTCGTAATAATCCCGGAAGTGAGTCTGGTGATAGGGATCATAGACATTGATCCAGTCGTAGAGCTCGTGCTCGTTGATAAAGTTGGTCCACTCGTCCCTGTCAGCCATTGTGTAGACTGCAAAGACCTGTACGCCCTTGCTGCGGTAAGGCTCGAAGACCTCACGGTAGAGCTTGGGTATCTCCTTCTTGCAGTGACCACAGGATGGCTCGAAAAAGGCAACTATAGTTATCTCGGCATTCAGTTCGTTAAGGCTGTATATCTGCCCTTCGATGCTTTCCATCCTCATCTCATGAGCCTTGTTGCCTATCAATGTGGGTTTGATCTCCCTTACACGGGTCTCAAGCTTGTCGAGAAATTCCTGATCAGCCCAGGTGGCTTCACCCGAAAGATAGTACTTCTCGGCAAAGGCTACCATGGCTGCATCCATGCCCATGATCTTGCTCTCGTTGGCTCGGTTGAACATAAACTGAACCAGAAAACGGAACATCTCCTCGTTGCCTCGTGCCATCTCGATAAGTCTCACGCCCTCCTTGACTACTGAGTCTGGCACCTGAATTACAAGTTTGTCGATAAAGGTTTCCAGTTTCTGGGCAAAGTAAGGCGTGCGCAGAAAACGCTCATCCTGTAAGTCAATGTTGTCAAAGAAGTGCTTTTTATAGTAATGGTAGGTCATGGCCTGAATCACTGAGTCGGGATTTGCAGTGCCTTCGGCTACCTCAAAGTCGGGTATGTCGGGATCCTGCAGGCCCTTGAGAAACTTAGCATAGAAGGTTCCCTGATTAAGGCTGATCTCTTTGTTCATATAAGCACTTACCTCATTGCCTAAGGCTTCTGCCTCAGCCCTCAGCTTTGCCTTGGCCTCCTCATCGTTGCCTGCACTTGCAAGTTCTTTCTGTATGCGGTCGTAGTTCTTGTGCTGCTTGTCGATAAACTGCTGATAGCCCAGAAAGAGCTCCGACTCCCTGGCACCGCTGATGCTCAGGTTGCCTACCAGATCCATGGTGTCGGTTCTTAGAGCAAAATGCTGCTCGTCAGATACCAGCACATCGAAGTACTTGCCATTGGGCAGATAGAATAGGTAGAGTCCTCCCGGAAGGGCTTCCTCATCTTTGAAAATTGCCAGTCCTGCAGCATCCGTCCTCACGGTGTCGCGGACATACATCTTGCTGTTGAAGTAATAGCCCAGGATAATGTCCTGATTGGGAAATTCCTTAACTGTCAGTTTGATTTCATGTCCGGTGGCTGCCATTGCAGCGATTGCATTGGCTGATAATAGGGCAGCCAGCAAAAAGAGCTTCACTTTCCTCATAGTTCTGTCGTCTTCTCTTTCAACCAGTTTAGGTGTTCTTCATCCAATTTTGGTGCCAGGCTGTCGTAAACCTGCCTATGATAATTATTTAGCCAGTTGATTTCTTCTTCTGTCAACATGGTCTTGTCTATCAATGTCTTGTCGATAGGGCAAAGGGTCATGGTCTCAAATTCAAGATAAGTTCCAAACTCAGTCTCCTTGCTGACCTTGGCCAGGATAAGGTTTTCGATACGGATACCATAGTGCCCGGTACGGTAAAGACCCGGTTCGTTGGAACATACCATGCCCGGCTCTATCACGAAGCTATTGTCAGGGCGTATGCTTTGCGGTCCTTCGTGTACGTTGAGGAAGTAACCTATACCGTGACCTGTTCCGTGACCGTAATTAAGACCTTCTCTCCACATTGCCTGACGCGCATAGACATCGAGCTGAACACCACGAGTGCCGTGAGGTACGATGGCCCTTGCCAGGGAGATATGTCCCTTGAGCACAAGGGTGTAGTCCCTGCGTGCCTGTTCGGGGAAAGGCCCTAGTGCCACAGTACGTGTGATATCGGTGGTACCTGTGTGATACTGTCCTCCAGAGTCAACAAGGTAGAGTCCCTCGGGCTTGAGTTGTACGTCGGACTCAGTACTAACGCTGTAGTGTACGATGGCCCCGTGACCTGCATACCCTGAAATGGTGCGGAAGGATTCACCCACAAAGCCCGGCTGTTCGGCTCTGAAAGCCTTGAGTCTGGCTGCTGCAGATATCTCGCTGATCTTACCACCTGGTACGTTGTCTTCGATCCATTTGAGGAACTTGACCATGGCAACGCCGTCATTGACAAGGGTCTGCTTGATATTAGCAATTTCTGTCTCGTTCTTCCTTGCCTTGAGGGCTGCTATATAGCTGAGTCCTTCGATCTTGTTGCTCTTGGGAGAGAGGATGGAGTAAACCGTGGAGTTGATCCTGTCGGGGTCAAGCATCACGGTGGCCTCGTCGGGTATCTCTCTGACGTGCGATTCGAAGTTCTCGTATAACGAAACTCTTATATCGTCGGCATCGAGCTTGCGGGCTATCTGTGCCGTGAGTTTGTGAGGGTTGATAAAGAGCTTGACAAAGGAGTGCTCAACTATCATAAAGGCGTGGAAGACGGGGTTGAAAGCCACGTCGTTGCCCCTCATATTGAGCAGCCAGGCTATCTCGTCAAGAGCCCCGGTGATATAATGGCTGACGCCGTCACGCTTCATCAGCTTGCGTACTAAGTCAAGCTTTTCGGTACGTGAGGCACCTGCCAGCTTGTCGTCATGCAGATACACCGTGTTCTCAGGCAGAGCGGGACGGTTTTCCCAGCTGTCCTCAGCAAGTGAGAGGTTGGCGTCAACTCTGATCTGACTACTGCGAAGCTCACGGGTAAGCTTGCGCAGAAAGCTTACCGATACTGTCTGACCGTTGATGGCCACACGACTGCCGGGCATCAGCACTTCGCACAGCCACTCAGTGATCGAGGGCACACCTTTTTCGCCATCCCTGAAGAGCTGTATGCAATGCAGGTCAAGCTCCTCTTCGGCCTGAAGGTAGTAACGCGAGTCGGTCCAAAGGCCGGCCTCTTCCATTGTTACAACTACGGTGCCTGCCGAACCGGTAAAGCCGCTGATCCATTCCCGTACTTTCCAATGTTCTGAAGGATATTCACTCAGGTGCGGATCGCCCGACGGGATGATGCACGCGTCAACACCTATTTCGCTCATCTTGTTGCGTAAGTCAACCAGTCTGTCAGAAGTATGCATTATTCTATGTTTTAAGTTCAAATGTAGTGATTTTACAGGAGCTACCGGTCCTTTAATGCTATATTTGCATCTTATTAACCGTTTAATTTATCATTAAAAATTTCAATTTATGAAAAAAAGACAATTTAGTTTGAAGGGTTCCGGCCTTTGTTTTAAAAAGTGGTCGGGCGACAAGTGGGCCGTGTTTAACACACTGCACAGAGAAATCAAAATCGGCATTCTGGCTGCTGTTTACTTTACTACCCTGGGCTATCACCAGACACTGGCAAATACTGAGTCTGATTCAATAAGCTCAAAAATAACCCTCAACGAAATACAGGTTTCGGGGAAGCGTGCTCCAGGAATATACCAGGAAACGGGCCGACAGATCGCTGTGATATCGCGTGAGCAAATAGAAAAACTCCCCGCCCAGAGCATCCAGGGCTTACTCCGTACAGCCCTGGGGGTGGACATCCGCGAGAGGGGACCGCTCGGTATGCAGGCCGACATCAGCATGCGTGGGGGATCCTTCGACCAGGTGATGATACTGCTCAACGGAATCAATGTGACGGACCCCCAGACGGGTCACTACGGACTCAACCTACCTGTTGACCTGGCAAGCGTGGAAAGGATAGAGATACTGAGGGGACCTGCTGCCAGGGTGCATGGACCCAACGCCTTCGACGGGGCAATAAACTTCGTCACTAAATCAGGCTCGGAAAACAAGGTGTCGGCACAGCTTACAGCCGGGGATCACGGACTATACAACCTGCATGCGGGACTGAGCCACCGCAAAGGGGCCTTCGGAAATTACTTCTCGGCTCAGAAGGGCGCAAGTGACGGCTATATTGACAATACGGACTTTGATATTCTCAACCTTTACTACCGTGGTCAGGTGACACGCGAACAGTCGAAGTTTTCCCTCCAGCTTGGCTACAACGACAAGAGCTACGGCGCCAATTCATTCTACTCTGCAAGCTATCCAAACCAGTTTGATGCCAACCGCACTCTCTTTGCTGCTGCTTCGATGGAGAGCAGCGGACTGATTCGCATCCGTTCTGATGTCTATTGGCGTAGGCATCACGACCGCTTTGAGTTGTTTCGCAACTACATAGGGGCTGCCTCATGGTACACGGGGCACAACTACCACCTGAGCGAAACGGCAGGGGCAAGCCTTAACGCAACAACATCCTGGAGCCTGGGAACTACCTCACTGGGTGCCGAACTACGCAGTGAGAGCATCTGGAGCAATGTGCTGGGCCTACCCATGGACAAGCCTCTTGACGTGCCCGGTGAAAATGAGGGGCAGTTTACCCGCAGTTTCAACCGAACAAACTTCTCAGTATTTGCCGAACACAATATATACTTTGGTCGCTTTGACCTGTCGGGCGGGGTGCTGATCAACCGCCATTCAAACAGCGGCTATGGGGTGGACTGGTATCCCGGCATAGACCTGAGCTACAGGCTTACTACACTGCTCAAATGGACTGCCTCGTACAACAGGTCCCTGCGCATGCCAACCTTTACCGATTTGTTTTATTCAGGTCCCACCAACGTGGGCAATCCCAACCTGAAACCTGAGAGGGCTGAGACCTACGAGACTACCTTCAGACTGCGCAATGAGACCTACAGCGCAAGCGTGGGAGGCTTTTACCGTATTGGACGTGACCTGATAGACTGGGGGCGCATTCCCGGTGAGACAGTCTATACCACTTCGAATATCAACCGTGTGGAGGCTTTGGGAACTGAAGCGGCTGCCGACCTGCTGCTGAGTGAGCTGATTCCGGGACAGACCTTGCTGAGGTCTCTGTCGGTCAACTACAGCTATGTGTGGCAGGACAAGGTGTCGGATGAGGGCTATGAGTCCTACTACGTGCTCGACCACCTCAGACAGAAGCTGAATATCAGCCTTATACATGGTCTGGGACTGCCCAATGTGGAGTTAAACTGGAACATACAGTATCGTGACCGTGCAGGGTATTATACAAAGTCGGATGGCACAAGGGTTGATCATACACCTTTCTGGCTGACCGACCTCAGGGTGAGCTGGAATAAGGGCAACTACGGCCTTTATGCTGAGGCATCCAACCTCTTTGATGCCACTTATTCAGACCTTAGCGAACTCCGTCAGCCAGGCTTGTGGCTGAAACTTGGTGCGAGGATAGAACTCAAAATTTTATAGAATATAGCCTAAATATTAACTGATTAACAATGAGCAAGAGGTTGCCCTTAATTGGACAACCTCTTCCCCTTATAAACCTAGCTACTTAAGCCTGAACAGCTTCGTAGCACCTAACCCAATCAATTTCCATTGTAGCAGGTAATGTTCCTGCTGCCGGTTCTTCCGGCAATATTGTACAGAAGCTCAGGTACATTGCTTCATTTGGGATATGCTTTGTTTCCCTTGCAACTTCATGACCGTTGATCTTCCAAATGATTGCTTCAGGACTCCACTCACATGTGTAAATATAAAACTCATTTTTGAAAGTTGCACCATTTACCTTGTGAGTTCGTTTTGCCAATTCCTTGCCCTCGTTCATATAGACACCGCACTCGATATTGTCACCTTTCTTGTAGGCAGTCTTGACGATATCGATATGAGGGGTAATCTTCTCACCGGCCATCCAGAAGGCGCTAACGGCAGGGTAGGTGGCGCTGAACCTGACCTTGGCCATAAACTTGCCGTACTTTTGACGGAAGCTGCGACCTGTTGAGATAAGTCCTGAGGTATAGTTAAACTGATGGGGGATAAAGCCCATAGTAAGATCCCAGACTTTGCCCCTGGCTTCTTCCTGGCGGGTAGTGATACGAGCCATACTTTCCCTCAATTCGATATTACGTTCGGTAAAAAACTGCTTTTCACTAGCTGGAACGTAATTTTCGTTGATCAAGGCCTTGCCCCAGTAATATCCTGTCATCCACCTGCCGGTATCGAGAGATATTGCGTCGAAGTTTTCCTCAAAAGTCAGCTTCCACTTCTTGATATCGGTGAATGGGTTCTTTTTCTCTTTCTCAAAGAACCATTTGATTTCTTCGTTCTTCTGAAGCAGTTTGAACTCATTGATCAGGCGGGCTTCCTCAGACTTTTCGAAGCGCTTACGGTCTTCCATAAAGGCCTTGTGGTCCTGGAATTCCTGAGACTTAATGGTGTTTTCAAGTTCGAAAAAACCTTTCAGTCGTTCGCTATCCTCCAGTTTGATGACAGTCTTGTACTCCTGTCTGGAGGCCGTGGAGTTGTAAAACTTAATATCAGCCTGTTTGGAAAGAGTCTTGAATGTCCTGAATTTTGCATAGGCATCAGAAGTTTTGAAGTCCTTATGTGCCTTGGCTGCGATAAACTCGGTCGAATTGATGTAGTTTTTGAGTTCGATATACTCCTTATATGATGAAGAAGCCTCGATCTGCCTCATGCGTTCGAGTTTGCCACTCTTCAGATATTTGAAATAGCTTTTGATGTCGGAAGACGATCTTAGAGCCTTGTACTGGTTGAGCTGGTGCCACTGGGGTGTATCCTTGTAGCGTAATGTCTTGAGCTCTCTAACCTTCTTTTCAAATTCACCTGAGTGGATCAGTGCATCGAGTTCACGATAACGCCTGAGCAGTTCGGAATTCTCGAAAGCGGTGAATCTCTCGTAATCTGCCTGGGTTTTATCGAGCCAGGCCTCGTATTTCTTGGTCGAGGGAAACTTACTGCCTATCTGAATACCAAATATTGTTGCCATTGTTAGTTAGTTTTTGAGCTCTTGAAAGGTTACATCAATACGCAAGTATACCGGTTTCGGTTATATTTTTCTTAGAAAAATACGAAATTTTAATTTGTGTTTAAAGCTAACGTGCCGAAAGTCAGGCTTATTTTCCAAAACAAAATTTTTTTCTGTACGGGGGCTGTAAGAGTATCTTTAATTTTATATATTTGCACCGCAAAATTTATTTTGCCCAGATGGTGAAATTGGTAGACACGCCAGCTTGAGGGGCTGGTGCCGGTTAACGGCGTGCAAGTTCGAGTCTTGTTCTGGGCACTTCCCAAGGAGAGTTGGCCGAGTGGTCTAAGGCGCACGCCTGGAAAGTGTGTAAACCTCAAAAGGGTTTCGAGAGTTCGAATCTCTCACTCTCCGCAAAACCGGTTTGGGAAAACCGGTTTTATTTTACCCCACATTCTGAGACAGATAATCAATAGTAAACTCCACACCGCTGTTTTTTTTCAGGGCACTTGATTTTTTGGGTTCCACACAGGTGTGATTCGTTTTTTTGTACTTTTGTTCCTGCTTTTTCATAATATTCCTCTATATTGCCCAATTGGGCTAACTGCTTAATATGTAATGCAATGGATTTTTTGCTGAGCTTGTTTAAGGGGACTGGAATTGCTACAACCATTTTGTTTATCAGTTTGACTGCCTTCGTAGGTGTCTTGCTTGGAAAGATTACTATCAAAAATGTAAAGTTGGGAGTAGCAGGGGTCTTGTTTTCCGGGTTGTTCTTTGCGCACTTTGGCGCAAAGGTTGACGCACACGTCCTTCATTTTGTGAGGGAATTCGGACTTATCCTTTTTGTTTACAGTATCGGTGTTGAAGTGGGACCGCGTTTTGTCAACTCATTCCGTAATGACGGACTGAAGCTCAACATGCTGGCGCTTAGTGTGGTGCTACTGGGCTTTATTACAGCCTTTGCGATACACATGATTGGCGGCGTGGATCCTGCCGTGGTTACCGGTATCATGAGTGGTGCCGTTACTAATACTCCGGGGCTTGGCGCTGCTCAGCAGGCGCTTATCGAAAGTGGTAAGCCGGATGATGCTGCTATTGCAGGTATGGGTTATGCTGTTGCATACCCCTTCGGTGTGATAGGTATTATCCTGACTATGTTGCTTGTACGCTGGATATTCCGCATAAAAATTGATAAGGAAGTAAACGAGTACAATGCGCAGATTACAAAGAATCAACAAAAGCTTGAAGGCGTTGAGGTTGCTGTTACAAATCCAAACCTCTTCGGTCAGAAACTAAGTTACCTGAAAAACTTTGTGGATAAGGAGCTGGTTATCTCTCGTATTGAGAGGGGAGGGGACTTTTTTATACCAACGGATGATTCGACACTTGAGAAGGGCGATGTGATATACGGTGTTTCCGCAATCAATCATATAGACAACCTGAAGATAAAGATTGGTGAGGTTACCATCGGACAGAAAAGGGAGATTTCGGGATCACTGGCTATGTTCCATGTGCTGGTAACCAACCGTAAACTGGCAGGTAAGACTATCGAACAAATTGGTATCTACCGAAGGTATGAGGCAAATATCACGCGTATCTTCAGATCGGGGATGGAGATTCTGCCTACACTTGATACCACTGTTGAGTTTGGTGATACCGTGAGGGTAGTGGGTAAGCGTGAACTGCTTCCTGAGGTGCGCCATGAGTTGGGTAACTCTGTCAAAGAACTGGCTCACCCCAACGTGATACCTTTGTTTATGGGTATCTTCCTCGGTGTGATCCTTGGAAGTATTCCAATCTTTCTGCCAGGACTACCTGCTCCTGCGAAGCTGGGCCTGGCCGGTGGTCCGCTGCTGATTGCTATCCTGCTTGGGCATAAGGGTCGTATCGGTTCGCTCGACTTTTACATGACTCCGGGTGCGAATATGATGCTTAAGGAGCTGGGTATTATTCTCTTCCTGTGCTGCGTCGGGCTGTCGTCTGGTGGGCAGTTTGTTGAGACCCTCAGCAAGGGTGGCTCAGCATGGCTGCTCTATGGTGCGCTTATAACTTTTGTGCCGATCTTTATCGTGTCGCTGGTTGCGAGGTTTATGAAGCTCAACTACCTTAAGATATGCGGTGTAATCTCAGGTGCTATGACTGATCCGCCGGCTCTTGAATATGCCAACAGCATTGCGCCTGTTTACGCTCAGGCCAGTGCCTACGCAACTGTTTATCCGCTGACTATGTTCCTCAGAATCTTACTGGCGCAAACGCTGATTTTGCTGACGCTGTAGTGGCTGTTTTCATCGCACCTGTAGTCGTCACTAGAATGAGTAGGAGAGCGTCAGGAAGAAATTACGGGGTTGGCTGCTTTCATTCCTCATCCGGACCTGAAGGAAGATACCGCCAGGTGCTTCGGCTTCAAGGCTGAGGTTTAGCATGGATGCCGGCTGGCCGGGCAGAGTCTTGCCTGAGTAGTCTGTCTCATCCTGAATAAAGTGCTTGAACCTGTTGCTCATCCATGTGTGAGAGGCTGCAAGTGTCACATTTATGCGATCCTTACTGTAGGGAAGTATATATAGTCTCAGGTCAGTCTCCAATCCTCTATGCTTTGTCTTTCCAGCATTCTCTCCATAGAAGATATCCTCGGCATCCCTACGGGTCATAAGCATATTTCTTACATTGATGCTGTAAACTGTAAGGTTGAGCTGTAACCTGTCATGCCAGAAGGTGCCACGCAGTCCACCGTCAATTGTAATACCTTCTTCAGGCTTTAGATCACGGTTGATGCCCCCATCAGGCAGCAGGGCCTCTTCGGGTGATGGTGCTGAAAAGCCATGCCCTGCCGAGGCATAGAGGTACATGGTGGTGCTTAATCTTTGATTAAGTCCAACACGTGGTGACAAGATCCATGGGTAATTATGACTTTCCTCCTCCAGATGACCTATTTCCTCGCTACGGCTAAAGAAAAGACGATGGACGTTTACCCCTCCTGTAACCACAGTAGTTGGAGTAAGACGATAATCTGCATGTACCTGAAAGTTTATAAAATGCCTTTTCTCACTGTTGTTGCTCTGGAGTTGGCCTTTCTTACCGTCAACGATCTCGAATATCTTCCACTTATAATGTTCATCAAAATACTCTAACCCTGCCATCACTGATGTCCTTCCCTTTTGTAACACAAGCTTAGCTCTCATACCAATTATGTTAGTCAATTCATCGAGAATATTAAAAGGTCTGGTCTCATAAGCATCAGTACTCATACCGTATAACACAAGGGTATTACTTAGGCTTTCTGTGATATCAGATTTGAGCGAGAGCCCTCCCTGCCACTTGTCGTACTGTCTGTGTCCCCTCATTGCGAGCCAGTTTGCTGCCGCCTTTTGGGGTGTGTTGCGGTAGGAGTTGAGGTCTACCGAACTCGGGATATAGGCCAATAGGTCGGTGTATCCGGCCAACAGGGAGAGTGAATGTATGCCAGATGTCAGTCGTCCATGAAGCAGGATATTACTGCGGTTGTATTCTGAGTTTTCCCTGTAACCATCACTGCGGCTGTCTGCTATTGATACCTGCAAAAAACTGTTTTCCTTACGATAGGAGAGAGTCCCAGTGTTCTTAAAGGTGCCGAAAGAGCCTAATCCTGAAAGTACAGATGCTCTGAAGTCCAGGCCTGGGATCTGTGGACTGAAGATAAGGACACCGCCCATTCCGGGGCCGTAGACTGCAGATGAGGGACCTCGGACTACCTCGACACGGTCAACCAGACTAAGTTCCAAATCCCCTACAGTGGTCGCTCCGTCACCGGATGTGAGAGGTATCTCATCAAACCAGGCCTTGACCCGGTTGGATGCATACGGGGTGCGTGTGCCCACACCCCGTATCGTAATACGGGATGTGTTGGGTGCTCCGCTCTGCATCTGGAGTCCGGGAACCTGCTCAAGGGGTGCTCTTAGATCTAGGTACCCGTCTTTTGCCAGACTATGATTAGTTATGGCCGAGACACTGGCACCGGTGATTCCGGGCTGTCTGCTTACCGGGGAGGATGTCACCGTAATCTCTTCCAATTCACCGGATAGTATTATTTCATTCTGCAGCGAATCCGATGGTACCTGAGCTACCAGGCTCACCATTCCAGTCGCAAGTAGCCCTACCAAAAAGTATATTCTCATTCCAGGTTCTTTCAATATTTTACCCGGGCTTATCTTATACCCTGCACGTTGCAAAACAAGCGAGCTAGTCTGTACCGCATGTTTTAACCCGGTTTGTTATTCAGCAGGAACGAGTCTGTAGATCACCCCGGGAGTCTCTACAGCGACGTAGATCAACCCGTCAGGACCTACGGCGACATGTCTTACACGTCCGATATCCTTGAGCAGCACCTCTTCGTGTACTACTTCATTGTTGACCAACTCAGTACGCAGAAGATACTTGAGAGCCAGAGCCCCGCTCAGGACGCTGCCTTCCCAGACCTTGAAGGGTTCACCGCTTACAAAGGCCAGTCCGCTGACACCCGGTGAAGGAGTCCACTGTACTGCAGGCTGCTCCATACCTTCCATGTGAGTGTCGTTGCTGATTATCGAACCGTCATAGTCGATGCCGTAAGTAATAACAGGCCATCCATAGTTTGCTCCCTTCTTAATCAGGTTTAGCTCATCACCACCCTTGGGACCGTGTTCGTTGACCCAGATCAATCCGGCCTTAGGATCCTTTGCCATTCCTTGTGGATTCCGGTGACCGTATGAATATGTTGAAGCTACAGCACCGGGAGTGTTTACAAAAGGGTTATCTTCAGGAATATCACCATTATCGTGCAGACGATGCACCTTACCACCGTGGATAGTAAGATCCTGTGCATTGGGCTTGACGCCCCTTTCACCAACGGCAACGTAGAGATAGCCATCATTATCAAAGGCGATACGTGAACCAAAGTGTAGGGTGCTGCGGCTGTTGGGTCCTGCCTTCCAGATTACTTCTTTGTCAACCAGAGTATTACCATCCAGACGAGCCCTCATCAAGGCCGTATTGCCACCCTCACTTTTACCTCCGGGACCATAGGCTGCATAGGTAAAGTAGAGCCAACCATTGTTTCCATAATCGGGATGAAGCTGAATATCCATCAGTCCACCCTGACCATTTACAAAAATCTCAGGAAGTCCATCGATAGAAGCAATTCGCTGTCCGTCGCTATAGCGATAGAGCTTTCCGCTGCGTTCGGTGACCAGCAGGTCACCGTCGGGCAACCAGGTCATGCCCCAGGGCACATCCAGTCCGGTAATATAGGTTTCAAGATAAAAATCCAGCTTCTCGGATTTTTGCAGGGTGCCGGATACCGGTTTTTTACCTTCATCACTTGATGTTTCTTGATTGTCAACGCATTGCGAGGCTGTGCCGAGCAATACTATGGCCATTCCGGCTGCCAGAGAAAGGATGAGGTTGTGTCGTGCTATTTTCATGGCAATTGATATTTTTAATGTTAGTGCCTGATATTGTGTAAGTTTTAACAGACAACCTCTTTCTTTGTTTATTATCAGGTAGGGAAATATTTCCCCCTGATTTATTGTGAAAGCCCCGCAGTTCTCATTAAATTTGGTAGTATATTTAAAACAAAGTCAGATGAAACGTTTTCTTAAAATTTTCTTTGGTGTGTTCGGCGGCTTGTTCCTGCTGCTGCTAATTCTGCCTTTTGCGTTCAAGGGTAAGATTGAGGCGAAGGTAAAGGACGTGATAAATGAAAATATCAATGCTACAGTTTCCTGGGATAAATTCTCACTTTCATTAATTCGTAACTTCCCAAATCTGGGCATTGGGCTTAACGGGCTCACTATTATCAATGACGCTCCCTTTGAAGGGGATACCTTGCTGTATATTGGCAGGTTTTCTGCCTCAGCCGATGTGATGAGCGCCATCAAGGGAGATGCAATCGATATACGTTCGGTGCTTCTTGACAATGTTAAAGCCAACCTGAAGGTGAATGCAGATTCGGTAGCCAACTGGGACATCGTTCCCGTAAGTGAAGAAGAGGAGGTGGTTGTTGAAGAGGAAAGCAGTTCTGCATTCAACATCCTGCTGAGGTCTTTTGAGATCAGAAATACCTCTCTTTCTTATGCTGATGCCACATCGGCACTTGTAACTACTATTGATGGTTTCAATTCCCAGATGACAGGTGACCTCAGTGCTGACTATACCACTATCTCTATCAAGAGTGGCATTGAGGCTCTGAACCTGACAATGGACGGTATTAAGTTCATCAATAACGCTGTCGTTGACCTACGTGCCAATATTGGTGCTGATCTTGAAAACATGGTGTTTAAGTTTGAGGAGAATGAACTGAACTTCAGCGGCATTCCGCTCTTCTTTGAGGGGATGGTTGCCATGGTTGACGAAGGCATTGATATGGATGTAAAACTGGCTGCAACTGATACCGAATTCAAGACCCTGCTGGCTCTTGTTCCAGATGAATATATGAAGGACTTTGAAGGCTTGCGCACCAGCGGAAACATGGCCTTTAACGCTGTTGCCAGGGGACTTTTTGTAAGTGCTGACACCTTGCCTTCATTCAACCTTGCGCTGCAGGTAAAGGACGGTTTTGTACAGTATCCCGACCTGCCCAAGTCTATTAATGGAATCTCCATTGACTTCCTGGTTGACAACCCCGGAGGTAGTGCCGACAATACTGTGCTGGACGTGAAAGACTTCAGGTTTACCATCGACAATAACCCCTTTGGTGGAACCTTTAAGTTGATCACTCCGGTTTCCAATGCCACCTTCAACGGTGAAGTGAAGGGAACAATCAATTTTGCATCCCTGATGGATGCAATACCACTTGACAGTATTGACCTGAAGGGTATAATGAAGGCTGACCTTAGCTTTGCCGGTGACTATAACATGATAGAAGCTGAGAAGTATGAGGATATAAAAGCCAACGGGGTTGTGGGACTCACCAATTTTGAATTCAGCAGTCCCGACCTGCCAATGGGAGTATTGATACCTGAGGCCGGTATGAACTTCTCACCGCGTTACGTTGAACTCAGTTCCTTCCTCTGCAAGATTGGCGAGAGCGATTTCAGCCTGAAGGGTCGTCTTGAAAACTATCTGGCCTATGTGCTGAGCGACGGAACCCTGAAGGGTAAACTGCAGCACTCGTCTGAGTTTATCAATACCAACGAGCTGATGGCTCTGGCCGGTGAAGAAGAAGAGGTTCAGGAAGACACTGTTGCTGTGACCGGCAAGGTGCTGATACCTGACAATATTGACTTTGACATGACTACAAATATCAACAAGCTTGTTTACGACAAGCTGACTGTCGAGTCTGTCAAGGGTAACCTGCTCGTTAAGGATGCCAGGGTGCTTCTCAAGGATGTAAGCACCAATCTGCTCAATGGTGCAATGAAGCTCAAAGGCGAGTACAACACGCAGGACACCCTGAAGCCTTTTGTAAATATGGACCTGACACTTGACAGAATAGATGTTAACAAGGCAGCCAATTCATTCTCAATCGTTGAGACCATGCTGCCTATCGCACAGAAGGCAACAGGAAGGGTTTCCACATCATTTAACTTTAGTTCGGTGCTCGGCGATGGCTTCTCACCTGTAATCAGTTCGCTAAACGGCGGCGGTTTGCTGAAGTCCGACGAACTCTCACTTTCTGGAGCCAAGGTACAGCAAGCGCTAGTTACCATGCTTAAGGATGAGAAATACGCTATTGCCAAGGCCAAGGACTTCCTGCTCAATTTCAGTATCGAAAACGGAAACCTTTTTGTGAAGCCATTTGACGTAACGGTATTCGACAAAAAGGTCAACTTCGCCGGAAGACAGGGTCTGGACCAGTCAATGGATTATATTATCAAGATGCCTGTAAGCCGCAAGGAATTATCCAACATAGCCGGACTGATAGGTATAAAGGGTACTCTGCCAGATGGCGATGACGTTCTGGTTGGAATCAAGATTGGTGGTACCCTGACAGATCCACAGCTAAGTTTCAACTCTGATGACATTGCCGCTGCGCTCAAGTCAGAACTTAAGAAAGAGGCTGAGAAGGCTGCTACCAAGGCTGTCGAAAAAGTAGGTGAACAAGTTGCCAAGGAAGCTGAAAAGGCTGTTAATGACCTGATCCAGGACGAAGAAACCAAGGAAAAAATTCAGGAAGCAGGCCAAAAGTTAAAAGACCTATTTAAAAGAGAATAGTCCGGGTAGGTCCGGGCATTGCAGGTCTGACCTGATACAACAAAAAGCACTGCTCCCGGGCAGTGCTTTTTGTTTTTTATGACACAGTCCTTAGAGTATGGAGATAATCGGCAGTGTCACTCAAAGCGCACATGATAAGGCTTACGCTATATATAGTCCTGCTGGTAAAGAACCGCACTAACTTTGACCTGGATTACAGGACAGATATTCAGGTACAGGAGGGTGTTGAATTCGAAGAGACCTCAAATGTCGGTATTCACGCCGGCGTTAAAGTTACCGAAATGTGGCCCTATATGATTTACAATATTGCGCTCTATGAGTTCAGTTTGAAGAGAGAAGCAGAATTAGAGGAGGAAGTATTTGTCTATTAACCAAGGTTGTGCTAGCAAGGATGGGACCTAAGTGCCGATTGAAGGACTATTTAGTGGGAATATGAGAGAGTAAGTCCGGGTTCGGCATAAATGAAGGCGTGGCCATATAGAAAGGAATAAAAAAAGGGTATCCGGCGGGATACCCTTTTTCTATTTCTTTCTGACGGATCAGATTCTCTTTTCCTTGATACGAGCTTTCTTTCCAGTAAGTTCGCGGAAGTAGTAGATTCTGGCACGACGTACTTTACCTTTCCTGTTAACCTCAACTTTGTCAATATAAGGAGAGTTGATTGGGAAGATACGTTCTACACCAACGTTGTTGGAAATCTTGCGTACTGTGAATCTCTTATTGGCACCATGGCCTTTGATTTGTATCACAACTCCGCGGAATACCTGAATACGTTCCTTATTTCCTTCTACAATCTTGTAGTGTACTGAAATTGTGTCACCGGGTCCGAACTCGGGAATCTCAACTTCAGTCTTAAAGGCTTCTTCAGCAACTTTAATCAAATCCATTTTAGTAGCTTTTGAATATTAAACCTAGCGTGCAATATGGTATGATCCCTCATGTTCATCCAGAGATTACACGGAACGGGCACAAAAGTAGTCTTTTCGTTTCAATTGGGAAAACAAAACCTGAAAAAAATTATCTTTGCCGCGTCATTAAATAAATAGGTACAAACAAGCACTATATGGAGAAGAACAACAACCTGAGGGTTGGGATGCCTGTCTTTAGCAGCATCTTTTTTATTATGGGTTTTGCCACTACGTTCATTATCCAACTTAGTGCACCACTCAAAGCAGTTTTTAACCTTAGTGAATTTCAGGCCCAGCTTGTTACTTCTGCCTTCTTTGTTGCTTACCCAATAATGGCCTTCCCGATTAGTATGCTTGTCAACCGTATAGGTTATAAATATACTGTAATTGCGGGACTAATACTTATGGGCATAGGAAGTATGGTGTTTGTTCCGGCTGCCAAACTACCTTCATACCCGCTCTTCCTGCTTGCAACTTTTATTCTGGCCGTTGGTGTGGTGTTTCTGCACGTTACGGCTAACCCTTATGTGGCGGGTATGGGTGAAGAAAAAGCGGCTTCGAGTCGTCTGAACCTTACCCAGGCTCTCAACTCTATTGCTACTATGATAGCACCCTGGGTTATTGCAATGATGATATTCAAAGGCCTCGTGCTGGCACACGAGGCCTCTGAGGCCGAGAGACTTGCCTACGGACTTGAGGTTGCATCGCGTATCCCGGCATCCTTTATTGCCCTGGCTGCTTTGGTGTTTTTTGCAGTGATTTCCCTGTTTTTTATAAAGCTACCTGAGCTGGCTACTGAACAGGGAGGGAAGAAGGGCAATGTGCTTAAATACCCCCACGTTCTGCTTGGTGCACTTGCGATATTCTGCTATGTGGGATCTGAGGTTGGCAATGCGGCTCTTATGACCAACTACCTGCGTACTGGTTCACTTGGCCTGTCTGCCGAAACTGCAGCGTCATATGTTGCTGTCTATTGGGGTGGTGCGATGATTGGCCGTTTCTTTGGCTCTATGATGTTTTCTGATACCCCTGTAAAGAAACTGCTTGTATATGTCCCGCTTATCCTGTTGCTTGCCTTTGTTTCCGCAACCTTTGTGACAGGCTACAACTGGAAGATGGGAGCCATCTTTACTCTGACGTCGGCACTTAACTTTGCCTTTATGGTAATTGGCAAGGGACAGCCTTCACGCAGTCTTGCGATATTCGCGCTTGCTGCAGCCATGCTTGGATTGCTCACGACCTTTACAACTGGTAATATTGCACTGTGGACAGTTGTTTCAATCGGATTGTTCAACTCAATTATGTTCCCCAATATCTTTGCACTGGCTGTAAAGGATCTTAAGGGTAGCGAACTGGCTTCAGCATCGGGTTTTGTTAACTCCTTTGTTGTTGGTGGTGCAGTTGTTCCCGCTATTATGGGTTCGATAGCCGACATTTACGGCTATACATTTGCCTATATTGTGCCTGCAATCTGTTACCTTTATATCATGTTTTACGCAATCAAAGGCAGTAAAATAAGGCTGAAGGGGTAGTCTGGATCAGGTGATGCAGAAGGAAAGGATCAGCTGAAGTACCTTAGAAGGGTGCAGGAATTCGCAGAAGAGTCTTTTAGACTGCTTGACTGGTAATGAAGTAGAATTGCATATTTAAAATATAAAGAGATGATAAAGAGATTTTCCATAGGAATCGACATAGGCGGAACCAACACCGCAATTGGTATTGTTGATGAGGATGGTAACGTATCGTTCAAGGGAGGCATCGACACTCCCGGTCATGGCGATATTGCCCGCTATGTTAAGGACCTTGCTGCTGAAGTTACCGAGATGGCAAAAAACCTGAAGCTGAGCAATCCTGACTGTGAGATACTAGGTATTGGTATTGGTGCTCCAAATGGTAACTATTACAGTGGAACCATTGAGTTTGCACCAAACCTGTCATTCAGAGGAGTAATCCACATAGTAGACCTGCTCAAAAAGGAATTTCCCGAGTACAAGTATATCGCTCTGACAAATGATGCCAATGCGGCTGCCATAGGTGAGATGATCTACGGTGGAGCAAAGGGGATGAGGAACTTTGTTATGTACACCCTCGGAACAGGCGTGGGTAGTGGTATTGTTGTAAACGGTGACCTGGTTTACGGTCATGACGGTTTTGCAGGTGAATGCGGCCATACCACACTTATCCCCGGTGGACGCCTTTGCGGATGTGGAGCCCTTGGTCACCTTGAGGCCTATTGCTCTGCTTCGGGAATGAAGAGAACTGCATTCGAACTGCTTGCAAAATACAATGGTGTAAATAGTATTTTGGCCAACTATTCGTTCAAGGATCTTACATCCAAGGTAATCTATGATGCAGCTATCCAGGGCGACGAGATCGCACTTGAAGTGTTTGAAATCACCGGTAAATACCTGGGAATGGGAATGGCAACTACTGTTCACCACCTCTCTCCGGAAGCCATCTTCCTCTTTGGTGGTCCCACTGCCGCAGGCGACCTGATCTTCAAACCAGCCAAGGCCAGTCTTGAGGAAAACCTGCTTCCGATATTCAAGAATAAAATCAAACTGCTGCCTTCCAGACTGAGTCATGGTGACGCAGCAATTGTTGGTGCCAGTGCTCTGGTATGGAAGGAAAAGTCGAAATAGGGACATAACCATATGATATTGAAAGGTATCTGCAACTGTGCAGATACCTTTTTGTATAGCTGAATATACAAGTAAAAAAGTGTAAGCATCAAGCCTGATTTTTATAATATTTTTTAACTTTACCCTACCTAAATAAATAAATTGGTCATGTCAGAGAATTATTTCAAGAAGTATCCCTCCAAAGATGGTTATTTTCAAGAATATGGAGGTGCCTATCTTCCACCTGTGCTGGAAGAGGAAATGAAAAAAATAAATGACGCCTATTTTGCTATCAGCAAGTCGCACAACTTCATCTCTGAGTTGCGTAGCATTCGCAAGCATTACCAGGGTCGTCCCACACCGGTTTACTACTGCAACCGCCTGTCGGAAAAGTACGGTGGCCGTATTTACCTGAAGCGTGAGGACCTGAACCATACCGGTGCGCATAAGCTGAACCACTGTATGGGTGAAGCCCTGCTTGCCAAGTACATGGGTAAGAAGAAGCTGATAGCTGAGACCGGTGCTGGGCAGCATGGTGTTGCACTTGCAACTGCTGCTGCATATTTCGGTCTTGAGTGCGAAATCCACATGGGCGAGGTGGATATTGCAAAGGAACACCCAAATGTTGTCAGGATGAAGATCCTCGGTGCAAAGGTAGTTCCCGTTTCCTTCGGACTGAAGACTCTTAAGGAAGCCGTTGACTCTGCCTTCGAAGCTTATCTGAAGGATCCTGTCAACTCAATATATTGTATTGGTTCGGTAGTCGGACCTCACCCATTCCCGATGATGGTTCGCGACTTCCAGCATATTATCGGAATTGAAGCCCGTGAGCAGTTCTTTGATATGACCGGTGAACTGCCAGACAGCGTAGTTGCCTGCGTGGGAGGTGGTAGTAATGCCATGGGTATCTTCTCCGGATTCCTTGAAGATAAGGAAGTAAATCTTTATGGTATCGAACCAGCTGGCCGTTCGCTTGAAGTTGGTGAAAATGCCGCTACCATTACCCTTGGTAAGCCCGGTGTAATCCACGGATTCAAGTGCTACCTGCTGCAAAATGAAAAGGGTGAACCAGCTCCGGTATATTCTGTGGCCAGCGGTCTTGACTATCCGGGTGTAGGTCCCGAGCACAGTATGTTGCACGATATGAAACGTGTAAAGTATGACTATGCTTATGACAAGGAGACTATAGATGCATTCTTTGAACTGAGTCGTATGGAGGGTATCATTCCGGCTCTTGAAAGTGCACATGCTGTGGCATATGCATTGAAGCTGGCTAAGACTGAACCAAAGACTTCAATCCTGGTTAACCTAAGTGGAAGAGGGGATAAGGATATTGATTTTGTGATGGAGAATTGGGGTAAGGATTATTTATAATGAAAGTCGAACAAGTAGCAATTAGAACTTCTTATTTCAGTATTGCCGGAAATGCCTTGCTAGCGCTAGCTAAAGCGCTGGCGGGCTTTTTTGGTAATTCATTCGCACTTATTGCAGATGCGATTGAGTCGCTCACTGATGTTTTTTCTTCAACCTTGGTACTCCTGGGACTCAGGTATGCCAGCAAGCCGGCAGACGACAACCATCCATACGGGCACGGAAGGATAGAGCCCCTTGTAACCTTTGCCGTAGTGGGATTCCTGATTATTTCTGCAACAGTAATAGCCTATGAGGCAATTCAAAATATCGGTACCCCACATGAGACTCCCAAGGCCTGGACGCTTATTGTTCTGGGAGTTATAATCCTTTGGAAAGAAGCCTCGTTTCAGATTGTGCTGAGGCGCAGCAAAACAACAAACAGTTCATCTCTCAAGGCCGATGCATGGCATCACCGCAGTGATGCCATAACCTCGGTAGCCGCATTTGTAGGTATTACTTTTGCAATAGTGATGGGAGAGGGGTATGAAACAGCTGACGATTGGGCTGCCCTTTTTGCTACGGTTATTATTCTCTACAATGCATTCAGAATATTCAGGCCGGCTCTCGGTGAATTGATGGATGAGAATACTTACGAGGAGTTGACTGATGAGGTCAGGCAAATATCTATGTCGGTGCATGATGTTGAAGGTACCGAGAAATGCTTTGTGCGCAAGGTGGGACTTCAGTACCAGATAGACCTCCATATTAGAGTTGACGGAGCGCTGACAGTAAAGCGCGGCCATGATATTGCCCATGAAGTCAAGGATACCCTTAAGGCGAAGCTACCTCAACTTGCCAATGTACATATCCATGTTGAACCCACCTGGGAGGGGTAAGAATTACCAATAATCACTTCCAATAGCGGATTTTTTTTGATTTTTCTTAAATTTGTAGGGAATCACATCATTTTGTACTAATAATACTGCAGAAGTGATGGTCCTGGCTCTTTGAGCCACCGTGTGGATAGCTTATTTATGTAGTATATTTCATTCCTTATATATGCTGAATGTTCAACTGGAGATTTCGTTATTTGTTTTTTCGATACTTTTCTTTGTAAGTATTTTGGCAGGTAAGGCCAGTTCCCGTTTTGGTGTACCTGCCTTATTGCTGTTTCTTGGCGTGGGAATGCTCTTTGGCAGCGATGGTTTTGGAATCCAGTTTGAAAATATCAAAATAGCGCAGACCATTGGTACTATAGCACTGTGTATTATCCTGTTTTCAGGTGGTATGGACACCCAGCTCTCTGAGATACGTCCGGTAGCTGCACAAGGGGTAATTCTGGCTACTGTCGGGGTATTTCTTACAGCAATAATCACAGGCCTTTTTATATGGTGGATCTTAGGGAGGACGACTGCCGGTACAGGAGTCGGATTGATGACCTCACTACTGATGGCCTCTACTATGGCTTCAACTGACTCAGCGTCGGTTTTTTCAATTTTGAGATCCAAGGGACTAAACCTAAAAAACAACCTGCGTCCTTTGCTGGAGCTCGAAAGCGGAAGCAACGACCCGATGGCCTATGTGATGGTAGTTACCTTTATGAGTCTAATAAAGGCTGGGGCAGAACCCAACTTTCTGATGGCGTTGGGTGTTTTGCTGTCGCAGCTTATTATTGGGGTGGTTGCCGGTTATCTGTTGGGAAAGCTTGCGGTACGTGTGATAAATAACTTCAAGATTGGCAATGACTCATTATATCCCATCCTGGTTTTCACTTTCTGCATATTTATATTTTCATCTACTTATTTTCTGAAGGGGAACGGTTTCCTGGCGGTTTACATTGCCGGACTTGTTATAGGTAACTCAAAGTTTGTACATAAGCGTTCCTCACTTAACTTTTTTGATGGTCTGGCCTGGATGTTCCAGCTTATCATGTTCCTTACGCTTGGTTTGCTGGTCAATCCTACGGAACTGATACCAATAGCTATACCCGGTCTGATAATAAGTGTAGTAATGATTCTTATTTCAAGACCAGTTTCTGTTTTCATAAGTATGTTGCCATTCAAGAAGATGCCTTTTATGGACAAGGCATATGTTTCATGGGTGGGTCTAAGGGGAGCGGTTCCTATTATTTTTGCGATTTTTCCACTTGCAGAGGGTGTGCCTCATGCAAGATTGATATTCAACATCGTATTCTTTTGTACGCTGGTTTCCCTGCTGGTACAGGGTACATCCCTTGGAATTATGGCTAAGTGGATGGGGCTGGCCGAGAAGCCCAAGAGGTCATTTAGAGTAAAGGATTTTGACCTTGAATTCTCTGACGATGCTATCAAGTCGGTTACCACTGAAATTTTGATTACTGATCAATTACTGGAGCGGGGCAACCACCTGATGGACCTTGCTCTTCCTGAAAAGACACTTGTGGTAATGGTTAAACGTGCAGGGAAGTTCTTTGTACCAACCGGTTCGACTACCCTGCTTAAGGATGATAAATTGCTTCTGATTACGGATAACGAGGAGGCACTCGAAGAAACGTACAAGAACCTTGGAAGAGGTTGTCCAATTAAGGGCAACCTCTTTTTCAATTTAAGCAAGTTGATAAGAATAGATTTCGATTTTTAGATGAACATGTTTACGAAAATTCCATATTCCTTTTTGGATTTTTGCATATAGGGGTTCAAACAAGAAGAAAATTGCATTTTGGAGTACTGTTTTTGAAACACACGCACCTTTGCCTATGATTTTTCTTAAGTTATGAGCAATAGCTATCAGGCCAAACTCGATTTCAACTTTCTTAAGGCCTTTCAGTGTAAATCTGGTGAACTTGTTGTTGTGTTTTATTTGTCCAAACACTGCTTCCGGTTCTATTGGGCGTCTACTTCTGTGATATAGGCCCTGTTCACTTAATAGCTGTTCCCTGGCCTTCTTTTTTAGGATCCTTAACCTGTGATTGATCTCTATTATTCGATTACCGGTAGCTTGAAAACAAAGTCCGCGCAACGGGCATCCAGTACAGTTTTGCGCTTGATAACGTGTCACCTTTGATACATACCCATTCTCAGAAGTCACTTTTCTTTCACCTTTATTGGTCATATGCTGTCCCATCGGGCATACATAATAATCTTCATGTTCGTTGTAATATAGGTTTTGGCTTAGAAATGCATTCTTTTTAAATGCTCTTTTCTGTTCTTTGTGGAAGTAGTTGTACTTGACAAAGTACTCTATATTATTTGCTTCCAGGTATTCATAATTCTCCTCGCTTCCGTAGCCGGCGTCTGCAACGACCGTAGAGCTATGACTTCCATATTGGTTTTTAAATCCCTCCAGATGACACTTTAATGTTCTTGTATCACCTGGGGTTTGATGGATACTGTAATGGGTAATAATCTGGTTCTCTGTACTAATCTGAGGATTATAAGCTGGTTTCAGCTGCCCATTCTTCATATGATCTTCTTTCATTCGCATGAAAGTAGCATCCTCGTCAGTCTTGCTAAAACTGTTGCGATCACCCAGAGTGTCAAGTTGCTTCTCGTATTTCTCCAACCGTGGCAGATGTTCCTCCTGTAATTGCTTTAGTTGCTTAGATGTGGACTTATTTGTATCCTTAAGCCTGGTGTTAAGCTCAGCTATTTTGCTTTTTAATAAATCTGAGTCTATTGATTGGGGCAAATCTTCTTTGTTGAGAGTTTTTGAGTCCTCTTTAATTTGACTATCAATATCTTTAAGAATACTCCTTATCCTTTCTTCCAGTTTTGCTTTGTTTTTCTCAACTGTGCCTCGCCATACAAAGGTGTACCTGTTTGAGGTAGCTTCTATTTTTGTTCCATCAACATACTGTACCTGAAGACTCACAAACCCCATACCATGCAGTAATCTAACTACTTCTGCAAAGATGGTCTTAATTTCTCCCTGCAAACGGGTACTCCTAAAATAATTGATTGTTCTAAAGTCTGGAACACAGCCCTTTGATAACCAGATAAAATGAATATTCTCTTGTAAAGCCTTTTCAATCTTTCTGCACGAAAATATGTTGTTTAGATAACTGTAGAACAGTATTTTAACCATCATTCTTGGATGAAAACTGCTAGCACCACCACCTTTGTATTTATTTAGTATAGATGTGATATCCAGTTGATCTACAACCTTATCAACCAGACGAACTGGATGGTCTGCTGGTATGCGATCCAAGAGGTTTTCAGGGAATAACTGAGCTTGATTGTTTGGAAGCTCTTTGAAAACAACTTTTTTCATCATAGATTGATTTATAGCATTAATATACTATATATCAATTATATAACCAACTTTTTCGAGAAAAAAATCAAACAAAAAAAGAGACTGCCTGATCTTTTTAGACAGCCTCTTTTTTTTGTCTTTCAGGGTGGTCACATACAACTGGTAAGACTTGCTATGGGTTTGATTTGTTGTCGAAAAGCTTAGGGAAACAAAAAAGGCCTGCCCAGAGGAGGGCATGCCTTCTAAACTTTGAAGAAAGAAAAGATCAATTAGAAGTCATCATCAATACCATCAAGGTCATCGATGTCGTCATCGAATTCATCGTCATCAATCAGAGAATCCAAATCATCATCATCGAAGTCCTCTTCAAATTCTTCAGCATCAAAATCTTCATCATCGTAGTCTTCGTCCAGGTCGTCATCGTCTATTGGAAGATCCTCGTCATCCCAGTCGATGTCGCCATCTTCCTCCATGAACTCATCGAAATCCTCATCGAAGTCATCATCAAAACCGTTATAGATGCTTTCTTTTGCAAAAAGGCTTTTCTTCATTGTGTTTATGATTTTTCTGTTGGCAATTATATTCATCGTGTTTGAGGGTTCAAATATATAGAAACCCGAAATAAGTTTGCAAATATTAGCTTCAGATTTTGTCCCAATTTAATCCGTGTTACGATGACAAAAACCATTTGTTCCGATTTTTAACTTTTAAAGTAAAATTAGTACAAATAAGGAATATGACGGTGATTAATTAATGATTTGAACTATTTTTGTGTGTTTTCCGTCGAATTGTTACTAAACCAAAACACAAAAAAACAACTATGCAACCGGGAACTAAAATCAGGTCTTTACGAGAAGAGAGGAATCTAAGCATTCAGGATTTGGCAACTAATGCCAATCTAGATGTGCAACAGTTGCAACTGATAGAGAATGAAGAAGTTGCCCCCTCTCTTGGTGTGTTGATTAAAATTTCCAGAGCTCTCGGAGTTCGACTAGGCACCTTTCTTGACGATCAGGTAAAATCAGGTGCCGTGATTTCAAGAAAAGGCGATGAAGAGAAATCGGTGAGTCTTTCAAGCAGAGAGGCTTCACAGCACGAAAAACTTGCCTTTTTCAGTCTTGCAAGACAGAAAGCCGACCGTCATATGGAACCATTCATGGTTGAAGTTAAGCCGGGCAAGCCTACTAATCCTCATGCCTCTACTCATGAAGGTGAGGAGTTTATGTACGTTCTTGATGGATCCATCAGGGTTGAATACGGTAAGGAAGAATATATTCTTAATGCCGGAGATTCTATATATATAGACTCTGTAATCAAGCACCAGGTGTACAGTGCTGATGACAAGACTGCAAAGGTACTGGCGGTTGTTTATTTACCCTTATAGTTTATGGCTATGGAAATTGAACTGATCGATTATACCCTGGGCCAGATGCTTGAGAAATGGGTGAAGGAAGAGCCCAACAATGACTTCATGGTTTACCCCGACAGAGGACTGCGATTGACCTATGCCGAGTTTAACGACAGGGTCAACCAAATGGCCAAAGGATTTATGGAAATCGGTGTTACAAAGGGAAGCCACGTAGGTATATGGGCTAATAATGTACCCGACTGGCTCACTATTATGTTTGCCACTGCCAAGATAGGCGCCGTACTTGTTACCGTTAACACCAACTACAAGCTGGCTGAACTTGAGTATATAATTAAGAATGCAGATCTGCATACCTTGTGTATTATTGACGGATATCGTGACAGTGACTATGTGAGCATGACTTTTGAATTGGTACCTGAACTTAAGAACTGTCAGAGGGGACACCTAAAATCAGCACGTTTTCCTGAGCTTAAGAACGTGGTCTTTGTAGGTCCTCAAAAGCACAGGGGTATGTACAATACTCCGGAGCTTATGGCTCTCGGTAGTCAGGTTGATGACAAAGTTCTGGATGATGCTGCAAAGACCTTCGACTGTCACGACGTTGTAAATATGCAATATACCTCGGGAACTACTGGTTTTCCCAAAGGGGTTATGCTTACTCACCACAACATACTCAACAATGGTAATCAGGTAGGTAATAACATGCACTATACCTGTAAGGACAGGCTCCTGCTATGTGTACCATTATTCCACTGCTTTGGTTGTGTTCTCGCTGTGTGTGCTGCAGTAACTCATGGTGTATCGATGGTTCTTGTTGAGGACTTCGACGCACTGCGTGTACTTGCCGGAATACAGAAGGAGAAGTGTACTGCCGTGTACGGTGTACCTACAATGTTTATTGCAGAACTGCACCACCCGATGTTTGAAATGTTTGACCTGTCCACCCTGCGTACCGGTATTATGGCCGGAGCCTTGTGTCCGGTTGAAACAATGAAGCAGGTGATGGAGAAGATGCACTGCAAGGATATAATTATTGTCTATGGTTTGACAGAGACTTCACCAGGTATGACTACCACCAGGGTCTTCGATCCTGCTGAGATCAGGGCTACTACAGTGGGGGTTGAACTGCCCGGTGTAGAAGTCAAGATTGTCAATCCAGAAACAGGCGAGGAGTGCGGTCCCGAAGAACACGGTGAGATCTGCTGCCGCGGATACAACGTTATGAAGGGTTATTACAAGAACCCAGAAGCTACCGCACTTGCAATTGACAAGGACGGATGGCTGCACTCAGGTGACCTTGCGATGAAGACCAAAGACGGATTCTATAAGATAACAGGTCGTATCAAGGATATGATTATCAGGGGTGGTGAGAATGTCTATCCTCGTGAGATAGAAAACTTCATTTTCAATATGCCCCAGGTCGAGCTGGTAGAGGTAGTAGGTATACCCGACCAGAAATACGGTGAGATCGTAGGCGCTTTTGTAAAGGTCAAGAAGGGTCAACAACTATGCGAGGCAGAAGTACAGGAATTCTGCCGTGGCAAGATTGCCCGCTATAAAATCCCGAAACATGTATTCTTTGTCGATGATTTCCCAAAAACAGCAAGCGGGAAAGTGATGAAGTATAAACTAAGGGAAATGGCGGTTGCTCTGGTTAAACAAAAGGAGAATGCATAAAGAATAGGGCCGGTCCACTGAGACCGGCCTTACGCTTTACATTTAACCAAACTTTGAATGCTTTTTACTTTTTCCCTATAAGGGCATCTACCGAGTATCTTCCTGAGCCCAAAATCATTGTACCTGCAAAGGCCAAAAGATACAGCAGGGCCATTTCCTTTGATGAACCTCCACCTGCACTCATAGCAAACAGAGGATCACTGAAATGAACTATTATTCCTGCCACAAACATTATGCCGATTAGTCCAAGTGAGGCTAATCTTGTTTTAAACCCTACGAGTACAGCAAGACCAGCAACGAATTCAAGGAAGGTTGCAAGGCCCAGATTTATAGCAGGACTAAGGCCAAAGAGTGGCGGGAACTGAAAATTACCGCTTAGCAGCATCTGTAGCTTGCCAAGCCCGTGTCCAAAAGCAATAAAGAAACCGAATCCTACCCTTAGTACCAAGGCGGCAAGATCAACTGTGTTGTTAGTAGAACTTTTCATCTCTAAATCCTGAATAGTTTACAATGTGAAATTTACTACATAAAAAAGAAGGATGTAATATTTTACATCCTTCAACTTTGCAATAAACACCCTGGTTACTATAAAGTTCAGTTGCCTACGTTAATAAAAAGTTATTCAGGCCATATATACTCTTCCTCTTCTTCATCCCAGAATGGACCCCACTGAATTTCAGACAGATGTCCATCTTCAAACCATAGGTTGAGGCTTACCTCAGGAATTGAGGCTACGATCTGTTCCTCACCTTCTTCATTGGCTATGGTTTCAATTTCTACATCACCCAGACCAAGAATTTCAATCTGCTGCAACACCTCTTCCTGGCTTAGGCCTATCAGGTCTATGCCTTCAAACAGGCTGTCGGTAGAACTAGCAGCGAGTGAGCAAAGTTTGAATCCTTCTTCTTCGTCAAAAGATGCGGATAACTCAATAGTGTCGTAATGCCATGCTTCAGAACCGCCTAGTTCACCGTCAAAGGGTGGGAGTACCTCCTTTTCGCTCGGTTCACCCAAAATGCTTACAACTTCTGCACGGGTCATTCCGAACTTAACTTCACCGATTCCTTGTCCAAGTTTGATGTCCATATTCATATTTATAACTATCTTACTTTATAGTACAATAATACGAAATATAGATTATATGTGGTAATAATAATGTAGTTTATATTTACATAGATTATTAACAATTGCACGGAATTATTGTAAAGTAAAGCGGTGTAACAGCTTGGTGTTTTGAAAATAAGATAAAGAAAATAAATTATGTTTTGTAGGATAAAGGCTCTTTGTGCAGTTCTGGGTGTCATATTGCTCAGTATGACATCCTGCGCTATTAAGTACAACACTCCTCTTGCCTATATGGAGGAAAAAGGGGGAGTTGCTTTTGAGAGGGCAGGGGGAGATGATTTCTTTGAATCGACATATCTGTTGTGGTTTGAGCAGCCAATAGATCATAATAATCCTGCTGCAGGCACTTTTAAGCAAAGGGTATGGCTATCACATAAGTCAGCTGATGCTCCTGTGGTTTTTATAACTGAAGGATATAATGTGACAAAGCCATATAAATCCGAACTAGCTGAACTTCTTGAAGCAAACCAGATTATTGTTGAGCATCGCTTTTATGGGGAGTCGTGTCCCGACAGTGTATTGTGGGGCTACCTCACTATTAAGCAGTCGGCAATGGACCTGCACAATATTGTTAAGTATTTCAGGAAGCTGTACCGGTCACGATGGGTATCGACAGGCATAAGTAAGGGAGGAACCACAGCTATTATACATAGGGCCTTTTATCCGGACGATGTGGATCTTACTGTAAGCTATGTGGCACCCCTGAATTTTGCGCGTGAAGATGAAAGACTAATCAGTTTCTTCGATAAAGTGGGCACAGAAGAGATTCGGGCCAGGATCAGGGACTTTCAGATCGAAGTGCTGAGTCGCAGGGATAGTATTTATCCTCGCTTTGCAGCCTGGGCAAGGGCTAATAAGGTAAGCTTTGCCATGGGACCTGAGGCGGCATTCGAGCTTGCGGTACTTGAGTATCCCTTCAGTTTCTGGCAGTGGTGTGTACCTCCTGCCTCCATTCCGGGTAAGGATGCCAGTGCAAAGGAATTATATGCCGCCCTGTACCGAGGGGTGGACTTCAGGTATTTCTCGCAGTTGGAAGGCGACAGGATGGCACCATATTTCTATCAGGCCTATACCCAGCTGGGACATTATGCCTACAATGCATCGTATCTGAAGCAATATCTAAAGTACTACCCATATGATATTGTAAGTAGTGATATACTCACTCCCGATACTGGCCGGGCATTGTACTATGATCCCTCTGCAATGGAGGAGGTGAGACACCGTCTGATTATAAATGATTCTCCTATGATACATCTGGTGGGAGCAAAGGATCCCTGGAGTGCAACAATGGCCGATATCCCCGGATTGAGGCACAATCACCTCTTTGTTGATCCTGAGGGCTGTCACCACACACGTATAGGAAATATACCTCAGACTATGAGGGAGCTTGTATTGGATGTGATGAACCTCTACCTGAAAAGGGGCAGATAACCTAATATTGATACCGGGCTCTGAGCCTGGCTAATATCCCAACTCACAGCGGTCACTTCGGCTGGATTGTAGACCGCTGGATGCTCAGTATTCGCTGGATGTTCATGGACCGCAGCTTGGGTTCAGATGCTGATTATATACCTTGGTGTTTGTTTTTTTGTCCCCGGCAAACTATATTTGACGGGTTGGCGTTCAACATTAAAACTTTATAGACTATGGCAAGCATTAGACAACTTAAGAAGGACATCAATTTTCTGGCTTCAGAATTGGTATCACTGGCGTACTACAACAAGATGATACACGGTAAAATAACTGACGAGGAGCTGGATACCTATATAGCCAATGCTCTTGAGTACAGGAGTAACCTTATTGCCAGGGCCAATACCCCTGATGGTAAAGACAATCCAAAGTTGGTAAAGAAATACTATCAGGAGCTAAGGAAGGATATGCTGGGAAAATTTGAGAAGTTATTCACCGAAGTATCAAAATAAAAAATAGAGCCGCAAGGCTCTATTTTTTTGGGTCCCGAAAGCAATGCTTTGTGGGACTTATTTTCTAACTCAGTCTAGTTCTTGTGGAAGGTAGTAGATAGGATGTTCATAGAACCCAGATCCCTTCTTTCCATAATATTCAGGATAATCGGGATATTTACGGCCGTTCTTATCACTTCGTTCAGACCCATAGACATCAGCTTTTCCCTTCTCTGAGTGTCCAGATTCTTTGTGATTCCAATCAACTTGAGGTCTCTGCTGACTTCCCTGATCTTAGGCAGCAACTCCTGCCACAAAGGAAGCTGATCCAGAGCCAGAAGCATAAAGCGCACTTTGTTTGAAAGCAGCATGGCCTTCATCTCCTCTGTATTTTGAGCCCACATTACCTGGAAGTTGATAGGCCTTGAGTTTTGCGACAATTCGGTATATATCTCCTCAGTCGGAGAGACTACCATTAGTTTGTTAATCATAGAAAGCGGGCCACTGGAAACCTGCATGAATGGTGAACCCTGAGGGTGAAGCAGGTCGGGTAGTACAAAGCGGAATTCAGATCCCTTACCGGGTTCGGAGACTACCCACTGGTGGCCTCCAAGGAACTGAATCAGACGAGACGCTATCGAGAGGCCGACTCCCATACCGCTGAATTCCCTCTCATTACTGTCGTCAACCTGTCTGAACTGCTCAAAGATCTCCCTGTGTTTATTTTCCGGAATACCGATACCTGTGTCTCTAACATAAAACTCGTACAGTTGAGGAGCCTTCATACGGACACCGATCTCGATAACCCCTTTCTTTGTAAACTTGATACTGTTGGCCAGCAAGACCTTCAGTATCTGTTTTAGTCTTACCCTGTCGGTTGCTATACCATTGCGGATAATATTCTGGGGAAGCTCGAAGAAGAGCTTGATGTCATCCTGATTTGGGCATTCCTCCAGCCAGAACTCGTGCAACTGATGGAAGAGGGGCTCGAAATTGCATATATCCGATTTAAGTTGAATCAGACCCGCTTCAATCTTGGAGAAGTCGATAATATTGTTGATTTGGGTAAGCAGTTCCTTACCACTCCGACGTATCAGTTTGATAAACTCCTTTCTCTCCTTGTCGCTTACGCCCGGCTCTGCAAGTAGTTCGGAGAAACCCATGATTGAGTTCATCGGGGTACGAACCTCGTGCGACAGATTAGCAAGGAAGGATGATTTGAGTCGGTCACTTTCTTCGGCCTTGATCTTATACTCATCAAGTTCCTTATTTCTTTCAATGGTCTTTGTAAGATCCACTATCACAAATACAAGGGCACTGGAACCAAAGTAGTTGATACCTGAAACATAGATACGGACCGGAACAGGGTGACCCTTCCGGTCGTATATAATACTCATGAAATCAATATTTCTGTGGCTGTCATCGATAGCAACTTTCTGATTGGATATCTCCCTTTTGAAGTTTACCGGAGAGAGTTCGTCAATCACTTTACCAATAAGTTCATCCCTTTTCATTCCCTGCAATGTACATGCTGCACTGTTGACGTCAAGGATGCGACCATCCATACCTTCGATAAAGACCGGGTAAGGAGCCCTGTCAAGAATTTGTATGAGTACATCCCTGCCGGATTCAGGATCCGTTATTGAGCGCAGTTCGCTTCCGTGAATACTGTGCAGGGTCAGGTACATTACACAGTCTGGATCTCCCGGACGGCTGCGGGTCACTCTCACTTTGTAGCTCGTTCCCGTTGCTGATGTATAGAAAACAGAGGGAGATTCAAACTCATCCATGCTCTTATCCCTGAATATAGGATCAAGAGAGGCTGCCAGTTCGGACGGCAGTATGTTGAGCACCAGAAGGTTTTCCATATTGGCCTTTACCGAACCGAAGGCCTTGGCAAAGCCACTGTTAACATAGCAAATCATGCCGTTTGGAAGACAAACTGCAGTTGGGGTGGGGTAGTGATCAAATATTCTGTACTGACTATTCTCAATCTTATCTGTTGTAATCTCCTTGTCTGCCGTGACTTTTCTTTCAAAAAATGTAGTTCTTCCGGCCTTTTTGCGGAGCTCACGAGAACGATTCATGTTCTTGCGAAGCGTGGTATATACAAAAAGGACGATTCCGGCCCCAATGACCAGTAGCAGTAGAAAGCCAGCTGCCTTTAATCTGCCAATGTTAATAAAATCTTCCTCTGCAGCAAGCAGGGTAGGTATAAATCCGTGTATGGCAGATACAGAAGATGATGAAATAAGTGTGATATAATATGCTAATATTCCGTTCATTGCTCAATAATTCCAGTTCGTTGCCTAATGGGTTAGAAATATACAGGTGAAAACACCCGTTTAAGTCTAAATATACGTTAAATGCACTTAAATGTCGATTGGCAAATCGACATTATTTCCATTTAAATGACAAAAATATGGAATCATTACACTAATAAATTGCTTTTATATTACTAAGGTTCCAAAAAGTGGTTTTGAAGTGTGGAATTCTTATCTTTGCACGGTTTTTACATAGCTTATTACAACATAATATTCCTTTATATATGACCATTGAAGAACAGTTACGCAATACAGTCATAGAAGCTGTAGAAAAGCTATACGGAGAAAAGGTTGATGAAAAGACCGTTCAGGTTCAGCTGACACGCAAGGATCAGAATGGTGACTATACTGTTGTTGTATTCCCTTTGCTTAGGGTTTCTAAGAAGAAACCAGAAGAAACGGGAGCTGATCTGGGTAATTATATTAAGGAATACCTGCCCTATATTGACTCGTATGAAGTTGTAAAGGGCTTCCTGAATGTAAATCTGTCGCATTCATACTGGATTGGCCAGCTCAATGCAATTGTGAAGGAGAAGGAGTTTGGGTTTATGCCAGCTACCGAAGAGTCCCCATTAATGATGATAGAGTACTCCTCTCCCAATACAAACAAACCGCTCCACCTGGGACATATCCGCAACAATTTGCTGGGCTATTCATTGTCCCGTATCGCCGGTTCGAATGGCTACAGGATAGTGAAAACCAATATTGTCAACGACAGGGGTATTCACATCTGTAAGTCAATGCTTGCATGGAAGAAGTGGGGTGAAGGAGTGACGCCTGCTTCAAGCGGTGAGAAGGGCGACCATCTGGTAGGACGCTTCTACGTGCTGTTTGACAAGCATTACAAGGAAGAATTGAATCAACTGCAGGCTAAGGGATTGAGCAAGGAGGAGGCCGAGAAGCAGTCAACTCTTATGGAAGAAGCCCGTGAAATGCTGCGCAAGTGGGAAGCCGGTGATGAGGAGGTTGTAAGTCTGTGGAAGATGATGAACAGTTGGGTTTACGAAGGTTTTGATATTACTTACAAGAACCTGGGTGTTGATTTCGACATTATATATTATGAGTCTGATACCTATTCAATAGGACGTGATAAGGTGCTTGAAGGTCTTGAGAAGGGTCTTTTCTACAAGAAGGATGACGGCAGCGTATGGGCAGATTTGACTGATCAGGGGCTTGATGAAAAGCTGTTGCTCAGGGCTGATGGTACTTCTGTATATATGACACAGGATATTGGTACTGCCAAACTAAGGTTTGACAAGTACAAGATTGACAAGATGGTCTATGTAGTGGGTAATGAACAGGACTATCACTTCAAGGTCCTTTCAATACTGCTGGACAAGTTGGGTTTTGAATGGGGTAAGGACCTCGTTCACTTCAGCTACGGTATGGTTGAACTACCCGAAGGTAAGATGAAATCACGCGAAGGTACTGTGGTTGATGCAGACGACCTGATGGAAGAGATGATCAATACCTCACGTGAAATGTCCAGGGAACTCGGTAAACTAGAGGGATATACGGAGGAGGAAGCCGAGCAGGTGTATCGTATGGTTGCCCTTGGCGCACTCAAATACTTTATCCTGAAGGTTGACCCCAGAAAGAATATGACCTTCAATCCCAAGGAGTCTATTGATTTTAACGGTAATACCGGACCATTTATTCAATATACCCACGCCAGGATCAAGTCTATCTTCAGAAAAGCTGCTGACAAAGGCATTCCGTGGAGCGGTTCGGCACCCTCAAATGTTACTCTCAACGAAAAGGAAAACAACCTAGTACGCAGTATCGCGGTATTCCCCAATGTTGTTAAGGAAGCCGGTGCTGCTTTCAGTCCGGCTGTAATAGCCAACTATGTCTACGAACTGGCAAAGGAATATAACCAGTTTTACCACGACAGTCCTATTCTTTACGAGGAAAATGCAGATCTGCGTGAGATGAGACTTTCGCTCAGTCATGCAGTTGCCGAGGTAATCAAAAAGGGAATGTGGCTGCTTGGCATCGATGTGCCGGAGCGTATGTAATTTGATTACTACCTGAAAAACCACTAGATTTAGGGATTTCAATATTTCTCCGGGCCATGTATTTTGGCCCGGAAATAATACTTTGTGAAAAATGGAGAAAGAAGTAGCGAAATCCGGAAAAAAATCTCTCTGGAACCCCATCAGAAAGTGGTTTTTTGTTATCCACAAATGGGCAGGTATTGTAAGTGCCCTGATTCTGTTTGTCGTATGCCTCACCGGAACCATTTACACCTTTCAGGAAGATATTATCAGGTGTCTTAACAAGGAAAAGTACATTGTTAAGGCAGTAGACGGTACCAGTCCCATTAGCATAGAAGATGCCGTACAAAAGGTAAAGGAGGCAACGGGAGTTGCCCCCCGCTTTATCAATATTCCTTATTCTTCAGACAATGTATGGATTGCCAATGTCGTAACTCCTGAGGGAGGACGTAGAGGTACCAACTACTTTGTAAACCAGTTTACCGGTGTTGTTTCAGAAGGCGGCAACCTGAGGGGACAGGCCTTCTTTATGACTGTGTTCCGCCTGCACAGATGGCTATTACTGGATACTGCAATTGGCCGCCCTATTGTGGGTTGGGCAACCATTATAATGATCCTGCTCGTAGTAAGTGGTATTGTGCTGTGGTTTCCCCGTAAACTGAAGAACATTGCCAGGAGACTTAAGATAATGTGGAACGGAGGTTCTTACAGGTTAACTTACGACCTGCATAATGTGCTGGGTTTTTACACTGCAATTCTGGTGCTGATTATGTCAGTTACAGGATTGTTCTGGTCCTTTGATTGGTCACGCAAGGCCATTTATGGAGTGCTGGGAGTTGAAGCACCGGGTGGACCGGGAGGACCACAGGGTGGTGGAGCAGGCCAGGGACAGGGTGCCAGATCCGGTGGTGCCAGATCCGGTGGTGCCGGATCAGGTCAGGACGGTTATAAGGCAGGTGGGGAGCGTGGTGAGAGAGTAGGGCAGCGCAGTGAAGGCCGTGGTGAAAGAAGAGGAGAGGCTGCCCGGGGACAACGTCGTGGTAGTGGAAGGTCAGTTGAGGCTCAGGCTGCTTCCGGTGGTGATATCACAGTTGCTCAGACAGACCCGGCTGATACTGTAGTGGACAGTACTGCAGTTGGCCTCACTGCTGATTATATAGCATTTGCGCAGCTGATAGAGGCTGCAAATAAGGAATTCTCATATAAGGGCAATCTCAGGATTACTATCCCATCTGAGGAAGATGAGACTGTAAGTATTTCAAAATCGGGCGCAGCCTTCTTCGCACGTGCAGGAAGTGATAATATTGTTATCTCAAGGGTTAGTGGCGAGGTTGTGAAAGTTGACCGTTACTCAGACAAACCGCTAAACCAGCGTATTGCATCATCAATTCGGGCCATACATACAGGTGAGATTTTCGGTACTTTTTCGAAGATATTGTACTTTATTGCCTGTCTTATTGCAGCTTCTCTGCCTGTTACCGGACTTATAATGTGGATCAAGAAGTGGTGAAAGCTTGGAGTCAGATTATCGGGAGTCTGTCAGGGGAATAAGAAACTGACAAATTAAAGGGGGCGTCTGGGGTGCTTAATACTTACCTAGAACTTTCCAGTCAGTTTTATATTAATCCTGCGGGAGGTGAGGTAGTTGGGTACCGCATACTGCCTGTTGTACACATCCGTTACCCAGTAATACGAGATAGTATTGTTTATATCGGGCAGGTTGAAGACCTCGATACCCAGCCACAGGTTTTTCATATAGCTGTTGTGCTGTTGCTTATTTGCATTTCTCCTGCTCAATAAGTCGTACGAGAATCCGATATCAACCCTTCTGTAGGGAGGCATACGATATGTAGCCTTGTATCTGTCGGTTCTGGGAGGACCAAAGGGTAGTCCTGATCCATAGAAAAAGCTTAGGTGGGCCTTAAACTCAGGATTATGCGGCAGCTTGTCCTGCAGGAATAGGGAGAAGTTTACCCTCTGGTCGGAGGGTCTTGGGATAAAGCCCGGAGATCCGGCTCTGGCCGGATCGTCCCAGGTATCGCCGCTAATATCCTCTTCGCTCTTCATTATCGACAGAGTAGCCCATGATTCTTCACCAGGAACCAGTTCCCCGTTAATCTTGAAATCGACACCCGTTGTATAGCCCTGGGCTTCATTTTCACCTGAGTAAACTATCCTTACATTGTCAATGTGATAGGGTATCAGGCGATCCAGATACTTGTAATAGAGTTCGGTAGTAAACTTAAAGGGCCGCTCTGCAATAGCGAAATGGTAGTCGTAGCCTGCCACTAAGTGAATTGAGCGCTGGGAACTGATCTCTTCGTTGATAGAGCTGTCCTGGCGTCGCATTTCTCTAAACATTGGGGATTGGTTGTACACACCTCCTGAAAGACGGTAGCGGCTACTGCGACCTTCTGGAAGGTAGCTTAGCAGGATTCGTGGACTGATAGTAGTTTCATCATTGAATGACAACCAGGTTGCTCTGATTCCAGCATCCAGGTTTAGGCGTCCCTTTGCGAGTTGCCATGTAAATACCTTCTTTATAAAAGCCGATAGCCTGTGATTGCTAAGAGTATTTCGCCCGTGGATTGAATATGCAAGTTCAAGTCTGTCATCATGTTGGGGTATGGAGTAATCAGCAGAGTCTATTCTTTCCCACTCTGTGATTCTGTCGCGGAACTGCTCATGTCGGTACTGCAGTCCCCATGAGGTAAGGCTGTTTCCCCTATGTTTTCCTTCGAGGTTGATTGCATTGACTGTACCAAAGAGGTCATTGCGTGCATAGCGGTGGAAGCCTCCGACAGCTATCTGTTCACCTTCTGTTCCATCACCAAAAGGGTCTTCAAGCTCATGCATCCAGTACTCGGAAATAATATCGTAGGTCTCCTCTTCGTAGGTGCGGAAGCCACTGGTTGTCAGTTTGTACTGGCTTAAGCCCCGGCTGTAATTTGCCGACACGGCAGCATAGCCGGTTTCAAAGCTGTCATCCTCCCTTCCGAGGAAGTAAACCCTGAGTCGCTTGATATCTGAGATGGTTCCAAAGGTTGTTTCCCTCGACTGTGGCTGGAAGCGGTAACGATTGGATGAATAATATCCCAGCACATCGAAGGATAGGGCAGGGGAGGACTGGTAACTAATAAAGGTCTGGATATCTGTGAAATTGGGATGGTAGTACCCCTTTTCTTCGAGTGTTCCCAGCAGGTAACGGTTTGTCTTATATCTGGCACCTCCTATCCATGACAATTTACCGTCACGTCCGGTACCTTCGAGGTGGAGGGAGGCTCCAAGCATACCGGCAGAGATGCTGCCTGCGTGTTCTTTTGGGCGCTTGTAGTTTATGTCGAGTACCGAACTCATCTTATCGCCATAGGAGGCGCTGAAGCCTCCGGCTGAGAACTCGACAGACTCTACTAGGTCGGGATTTACAAAACTAAGACCTTCCTGTTGCCCGGAGTGGATCAGGAAGGGGCGGTAAACCTCCACACCGTTGACAGTCACCATGTTTTCGTCAAAATTGCCCCCTCTGACCCGATACTGACTGCTGAGTTCGCTGGAAGATGTAACCCCCATTTGCGAGCGTACCAGTGACTCAATGGAGTGCCCTGCTACCGATGGTATGGTGCGGATATGTGAAATATCCAGCTGCTGATTATTTATTTCAGTAGGTCCGTGCCCTTCCACATCTACCTGATCGATGAGATAGGCATCCTTCTCGAGTGTGATGGCTAGGGGAAACACAGTGTTGTCACCTATGCAGACCTTCCGGGTCTTAAATCCAAGTGACCTAATCTCAAAGCAAAATGGCAGAAGGGCATCGGTGGTAAATGAAAAGCTGCCATTCTCACTACTTGTAGTATGTATGGCGAGGGAGTCGGATATTATATGGACGTAAGGCAGGGGGCTGTCTGCTGTATCGCTTACCGAGCCTGTCACCGTGACAGCCAGGGATGCGGACTGCTGTCCGCAGACCCTCGTTGGCATCAGTAAAATAGAAGTAAGAAGCAGGGTAAACGCGCTAAGCCTCATTGTTAATAGTATTTACACAAAGCTATAAAAGTTTCAGTAATACTTCCGTAGCCCATACCTATAAAAGAACTGTTGTCCTTGTTTTTCCAGTCCTCATAATCTATATTTGTACGATTTTTTAACAAGCACTCAAATTAGCTTCAAATTAAGATGAGCAGAAAATTTCCTGAATACAAGGAGCTTGATCTTTCCGGCATAAATAAAGAGGTGCTGGAGCTATGGGATAAGAACGATACTTTTAAACAGAGTTTAAAGGAACGTGAGGGATGTCCATCCTTTGTTTTTTATGAAGGACCGCCATCAGCCAACGGTATGCCCGGTATTCACCACGTGATGGCTCGTACCGTAAAGGATGTGATTTGCCGCTACAAGACCCAGAAGGGTTTTCTGGTACATCGCAAGGCGGGATGGGATACCCACGGATTGCCTGTTGAACTTGGAGTTGAACAAAGGCTTGGTATTAGGAAAGACGATATAGGCAAGAAAATCTCTGTGGCTGAATACAACAAGGCATGCCGCAGTGATGTGATGAAATATACCGATATGTGGGAGGATCTGACCAGCAGGATGGGCTACTGGGTTGACATGGATGATCCCTATATCACTTATGACAACCGTTATATTGAAACCCTCTGGTGGATGCTCAGCGAGCTTCACAAGAAGGGATATCTATACAAAGGATATACTATACAACCATATTCACCAGCAGCAGGTACCGGACTTAGCACCCACGAGCTTAACCAGCCGGGATGCTACCGTGATGTAAAGGATACAACCTGTACTGCTCAGTTTAAGGTGATCAGGAATGAGAAGTCCGAGTTTTTGTTTGCCGGTGTTGATACAGACCTGTTTATCCTGGCCTGGACCACTACTCCATGGACACTGCCATCCAATACAGCATTGGCAGTAGGTGCTGACATTAGCTATGTTAAGGTTAAGACCTTTAATCCCTATACTGGTTCACCGATACGTGTAATCCTTGCTGAAGACCTTGTAGGTGCATATTTCAATATGAAGGATGCCGAACTCAGCATGGAGGATTACAAACCGGGTGACAAGCATATCCCGTTCAGGATTCTTGATGGGAAATATACAGGAGCCCAACTGGAGGGTGTGCGTTACGAGCAACTGATGCCATGGGTAAAGCCGGAAGGTGATGCTTTCAGGGTAATTGTAGGTGACTTTGTTACCACCAGCGACGGTACAGGTATCGTGCATATAGCACCGACCTTTGGTGCGGATGACGACAGGGCTGCCCGTCAGGCAGGGGTTAGTCCGCTACTGATGATCGACAAGGATGGCAAGCGTCAGCCCATGGTTGACCGTAACGGTCGTTTCTTCAGGATTGAGGACCTGCATCCCGACTTTGTGGCTAAGAGTGTAAATGTAGAGAAGTACTCCGAGTTTGCCGGCCGCTATGTCAAGAATGCCTATGATGAGAGGCTGACAGATGAAGATGCCACCCTGGATGTGGATCTGTCTGTTATGCTCAAGAAAGAAGACAGAGCCTTTAAAGTAGGAAAGCATATTCACAGTTATCCGCATTGCTGGCGAACTGACAAGCCGGTATTGTACTACCCACTTGACAGCTGGTTTATCCGAACTACAGCCTTGCGCGAAAGGATGATAGAGCTGAACAATACTATCAACTGGAAGCCTGCAAGCACCGGTAGCGGTCGTTTTGGTAAGTGGCTTGAAAACCTGGTGGACTGGAATCTTAGCAGGTCTCGTTACTGGGGTACTCCGCTGCCTATCTGGCGTACCGAGGATGGAAGTCAGGAACTGTGTATCGGTTCGGTAGAACAGCTTTTCAGTGAGATAGAAAAGTCTGTAAAGGCCGGTCTGATGAAAAAGAACCCATTCGAAGGCTTCGTACCGGGTGACTACAGCAAGGAAAACTATGAGAAGATAGACCTTCACAGACCTTATGTGGATGAGATCATTCTTGTAAGCGATGAAGGAAAAGCAATGTACAGGGAGCCGGACCTTATCGACGTTTGGTTTGACTCAGGTGCCATGCCTTATGCACAAATGCATTATCCCTTCGAGTCTAAGGATAATCTGCCCTTCCCGGCAGATTTCATAGCCGAAGGTGTGGACCAGACCCGTGGCTGGTTCTTTACCCTGCATGCACTGGCTACCCTGCTTTTTGACTCAGTAGCATTCAAAAATATTATATCAAACGGTCTTGTACTTGACAAGAACGGCAATAAGATGTCTAAGCGTCTTGGCAATGCTGTAGATCCTTTTGCAGTGATTGAGCAGTACGGATCAGATCCGCTGCGTTGGTATATGATGACCAACTCACAGCCATGGGATAACCTGAAATTTGATATTTCAGGTGTTGATGAGGTCAAGCGCAAGTTCTTTGGCACATTATACAACACCTATTCATTCTTCTCGCTCTATGCCAATGTTGACGGTTTCGTTCCGGGTGCAGAGGAAGTTCCCGTTGCCGAACGCCCAGAGATAGACCGCTGGATTATTTCAGTTCTCAACAGTCTGGTCAAGGAAGTAGAGAATGCTTATAGCAGTTATGAACCAACACGTGCCGGACGTGCATTACAGGATTTCGTAATCGAAAACCTGAGCAACTGGTATGTAAGGCTTAACAGGAAGAGGTTCTGGGCAGGTGAGTACAACAAGGACAAGATTGCTGCCTATCAGACCCTATACACCTGTCTGAAGACTGTTGCCGTTTTGTCTGCACCGATTGCTCCTTTCTTTATGGAGAAGTTGTATCTGGACCTTACAGGAGAAAACAAGTCAGTTCACCTCGCCATGATGCCCGAGTGTAATGAGGCGCTGATAGACCTTGGCCTAGAAGAACGTATGAGCTATGCCCAGCAGATATCATCAATGGTTCTGGCACTGCGCAGAAAGGTAAGTATCAAGGTTCGCCAGCCCCTGCAGAAGATTATGATTCCCGATATGGGAGTGTCATTCAGGGAGCAAATTGACAAGATCAAGGATCTGGTTCTGTCAGAAGTAAATGTCAAGGAGCTTGAATATCTGGCAGATGACAGCGGAGTCCTTGTCAAGAAGATAAAACCCAACTTCAAGACGCTGGGACCGAAACATGGAAAGCTGATGAAAGGTATAGCCGCTGTTGTAAATACCCTGACACCGGCAGAGATCACCCATTTTGAGCGAGAGGGGCGTTTTGAGGTAGAGGTAGAAGGATCAAAGATCGAACTGCTGGCCGAGGATGTCGAAATAATCAGTGAGGATATACCCGGCTGGCTTGTAGCAAATGAAGGAAAACTAACAGTTGCTTTGGATATCACCATTACTGAGGAATTACGTCAGGAAGGTCTGGCACGGGAATTGGTAAATCGAATTCAGAATATCCGTAAGGATAGCGGTTTTGAAATTACTGATAAGATTGAACTCTACATCAGGAAACATGAGGCAATCAACAATGCAGTAATGAACTTTACCGGTTATATCGGAACCCAGACTCTAGCACCAAAAATCAGTCTGGTGGATGAATGTAACGATTCTGCAGCTATTGTCGTAGAACTGGACTCAGATATAGAGACAGCGATATTGGTGAAGAAGATAAGTAACTGACCCTAAATACTAATAGATATGAGCGAAAAAACCAGGTATTCTGACGCCGAACTTCAGGAGTTCAAGGAGATTATTATTGCGAAGCTTACAAAAGCCAGGAGCGATTATGAACTGCTGAAAAACACCATAACTCTCGAGGATGGTAATGACACTCAGGACACTTCACCTACATTCAAGGTTCTTGAAGAAGGTGCAGCCGTTCTGTCTAAAGAGGAAGCCGGAAAACTGGCTCAAAGACAGCAGAAGTTTATTCAGCACCTGCAGGCTGCCTTAGTTCGCATCGAGAACAAGACCTATGGTATCTGCCGGGAAACAGGTAAGCTGATACCTAAAGAACGTCTACGTGCAGTGCCCCACGCCACGTTGAGCATTGACGCAAAGAAGAACCAGAGGTAAACCTGAACCCATCCGTCAGTTGTGGTGGAGTAAATGATGAACTCATCATTTACGTGTGGAGTTGTCAACTTTTTTAGAAACTTAAAATGACTAAATTTCAAAAATCACTGCTCTTAGTATTCCTGATTCTCTTGGTCGACCAGGCAGTAAAAATCTGGATTAAGACACATATGTCACTTTATCAGGAGTACAGGGTGTTTGACTGGTTCAGGATTTATTTTATTGAAAACAACGGCATGGCTTTCGGGATGGAGTTTACCGGAGAATATGGTAAACTATTCCTTAGCCTGTTTAGGATACTGGCAGTTATAGGTATCGGATGGTATCTTTATAAGATATGCCAAAAAGAGGTAGTTCATACAGGCTTTGTAGTTTGTGTAAGCATGGTAATGGCCGGTGCAATAGGCAACATTATTGACAGCGCATTTTATGGCCTGTTGTTTAGCGAAAGTGCTCATGGTGTTGTTTCCACATTTATGGGGCCGGAGGGAGGCTATGCCAGCTTCCTGCACGGCAGGGTAGTCGATATGCTGTATTTCCCTGTGATTGACGGATATTATCCGGACTGGTTCCCCTTTGTTGGAGGAAACAGGTTTATCTTTTTCAGGCCTGTGTTTAATATTGCTGACGCATCTATATCATTAGGTATTATAGCGATACTACTGTTTCAGAAGAAATTCTTTCCAGAAGCAAAAAAGGCAGAGGCTTAAACCTCTGCCTTTTTTGCTTCTGGGTGGTGCCTTACTCTCATGTCAAAAGGACGCCATATTTTTGCAAATATTCTCAGATTACCTCTGTAGGAGTACAAAAATCAATCTCCAGATAAATTGATTATTCTACGTCAATGACGTGCGGGCCTGTATTTGATATCGTGTCTTGGTCATTATTCTTCCCTATAGACGTTGCTTCTTTTTCTTCAATTCGGGGTACTCAATCCTGGCATGGTAGATATTCTTAAGCTTTTGCTTGAATAAGTCCTTTACAGTATTGATTTCCTTGAACGTAATAGGGGCGTCGATAAACTGATTCTCGGCTATCTGACTATTGATAATGTTTTCAACCAGTCGGTCTATCTCATCATCCGAGTAGCTTTTGAGACTGCGTGATGCAGCCTCAACCGAGTCAGCCATCATAAGCACGGCAGTTTCCTTGGTGAAAGGAGTGGGGCCGGGGTAGCAGAAGAGGCTTACATCTACTTCATCGTCAGGCCTTTCATTCACATACATATTGTAGAAGTACTTGGCTTTCATCGTACCGTGGTGGGTCTCGATAAAGTCAATTATCTGCCGTGGCAGCTTTTCCTTGTGCGCCATTTTGACCCCGTTTTCAACATGACTTATTATAATCTGGGCACTTTCTTCATATGAAAGGTGCTCATGCGGATTGATACCACTTGTCTGGTTTTCCGTGAAGTACAACGGTGCCATTAGCTTACCGATATCGTGATACATAGCTCCAGTTCGTACAAGCATCGGATTACCACCAATTACATAAATGGCCTCCTGTGCCAGATTCCCTACCTGTATTGAGTGTTGGAAGGTGCCTGGTGCCTTTTCAGCAAGTCGTCTAAGTATTGGGTGGTTGGTATCGGACAGTTCTACAAGGGTCACATCCGAAAGGAATCCGAATAATTTCTCGAATATATAGATAAGCGGATAGACCAGGAGCAACAGACCTCCGTTAATAGCCAGGTTACGATACATGATGTAGTCAATCCTTGTGAAGTCCCCTTCCTGCCATAACTTGAGTCCGGTATACAGAACAGAGTAACTCAGTACTATAAGGATAGCGGCCCTGACAAGCTGAGACCTCCTTGTCATACGATACAAGCTGTACATTGCAACAAGCCCGATAGGTATCTGGATAATAGCAAACTCGAAGCTGTTTGGTGCAAACGAAGCTGACAGCAATATTGTTGTTACGTGCAGGAAGAATGCAAGCCTGCTGTCGAAGAATATTCTGACTATTATTGGAAGGATAGCAAAAGGAATTATATAGATTAGCCCCTGTTCTGTAGAATTCCTTGCAAGCTGTGCAAATATGACCATTACAACAACCAGGATAAGTAGGAAGCTTATCGACTTAAGATTCTTGAATTCGTCACGTCTGAAGTAAAACAGGAAGTAGTAAACAATAGTAAAGAGCATCGCTATAAGCAGCGCCTGACCAAGCAGCACTATGTAGTGGCTGGTTCCCTTACCAAGTCTGCTCTCATATTCTGATTTCAGTGAATCCAATATCTTTCCACTTTCCTCTGTTATTAGTTCCCCGGTATCAATAATACGCTGTCCGGACAATACTACCCCGCTTGAAAGGCTTATATCGGCCAGAATACGTTCCTTTTCCTGCTCGGTACGTCCTTCGTCATACACAATATTAGATTGCAGATATTTGTTGAGCTGGAGATCATCGATAAACTGTTCCAGAGTTCTGTGATTCACCGTAGCCCTTTGGTTAATGTATGAAGTAAGACCTTTTGTAAGATGCTGGTATGCTGAAGGATAGTTGTAAAACTCCCCAAGTTCGTTACGCTCAGCAAAATTATCCCTGACAACAGATATTATCATTGTTGAGGGCCTGTCCTGATACTCTTCAGGAAGGGTGATAATACCTTTATTGTATGTTTCTGTCAGCAGTCTTTTGATTTGTGACCTTACACCTGAAAAGATGTCATATTCGGGTCGTCCCTGTAATGGTAGGGTCAGAAAGGGGTACTTGGCTATCAGACGCAGTCTGGCAGAGTTGAAATCGCTTTCAAAAAGGCTCAGTTGTGTATGTTCTACTTCCTCATTATAGCGGAAATACGGATAGAAGTCACTTAGAGTCTTTTCCCTTTCAGCCTTTAATTCGGCCTGAGTTTTGTAGATAGGAAAATCGAATGGCGCGATAAGTGTGCTGTGAGGCCAGGGTTTGCCCTTGGTATATTCGTAACCAAATTTGCCCTGTCTGGGGAAGAAATAAGTTACGATGGTTACTGCAGCCAGGAATAGCACTATGCGATTGATAGCTATCGAATATTTTCTAATGGTATCGAGCATAGAGTGAATATGTAAATTCAAACTACAAAGTTACTCAATATATTGATATCGTGAGATCAACAATCTTGTGAAAATTTGGGGCAGAGCTGTTGTGTGGTTAACATCCCCTTTTTAGCTATCTTTGGCATTTAGATTTCCCGGGATATTTAATAGTTCAACTATGAGTGGATCAATTAGTTCTTTTAGCGTGATTCCTGTTCGCAAGGAACCGGCCGAGCAAAGTGAGATGGAGACCCAGATCCTTTTTGGTGAGGTGTTTTATGAGCTTGAAGCTGTGCAGGGCTGGAGGCGCGTACGTCTTGCCTTTGATGCTTATGAGGGCTGGATAGACGAGAAATACATGGTCGCAACTCCTGATAGGGAGATAGAGCTATGGAACAGCTCTCCGGGAATACTGGTGACTCAGCCGGTTATCAAGCTTATCAGAGAGCCTGAAAAGAGTGTTCAGTACGTTCCTGCGGGAAGTCGGATAGCCTTCAACGGAGAGATACGGAATTCTTTCAGCATAGGCAACAGGGAGTATTATTATCAGAATACTACTCCTGAAAGAAAGCCCGAACTTGAAGAGGTGGCCCGTGGTTTTCTGAACGCACCTTACCTGTGGGGTGGCCGAACTTTTATGGGTATTGACTGTTCGGGACTGTCCCAACTTGTTTTCAAGCTTATGGGTTATCCGCTCCCACGTAACGCATCGCAGCAGATCGAACTAGGGAAGATGGTTTCCTTTGTTGAGGAAGCTCGTGCAGGTGACCTTGCATTCTTTGATAACGAGGATGGTAATATTGTGCATGTGGGAATCTGTCTGGGTAACGGACGTATACTTCATGCAAGCGGAGAAGTCAGACTTGACCACCTTGATCATCAGGGTATTTTCTCACAGGAGGCTCGTAAATACACGCACCATCTGAGAGTAATCAAGAGGATTATCGACTAGATATTAATTACATTGTCGTGTCATTCCATCTCAGCATTCAAATCTATAATCATCAATAGTCTTGCTGTATGGTCAGACTAAAATCGAAATGCTATGTATCAATATAACTACCCTCGTCCGGCACTTACAGCAGATGTGGTTTTGTTTGTAAAAAATGATAAGGAGACCAGAGTGCTACTGATCAGGAGAGGCAAGGAGCCCTTTATGGGCAGTTGGGCCTTGCCCGGTGGTTTTGTAGATGAGAATGAAGATATTAAGGATGCTGCGTTAAGGGAATTGAAGGAAGAGACCGGTATTGTTGGTTTAGACCTTATTCAGGTTGGTGCATATGGCAAACCAGGTCGTGATCCACGTGGGCATACAGTGTCTGTGGTTTACACTGCAATACTCGATTCCGAACCAGAATATCAGGCAGGCGATGATGCAGCAGAAGCTGGGTGGTTTACTATTGATGAACTCCCCGGTCTTGCTTTTGACCATGAGGAGATTATTACTGATGCAGCAAGGATGTTAAAGCTGGGTATTCCTGTAACTGTCACGAAGAACTAGGGGAGTCTCTGGTCCCTTGTTGAAAATCAGATCGAGTATAGACAGATTTGGTGCAAACTCCTTTCCAAGTCCCAGAACCTGCCTGTAAGGCTGTGGCTTGAATTCCTCATCCCTGGCAATATCCATCCTGGGGTGTATCAATTCCCTAAAATCCCTCCTGTCATCATAAGTGCCAAAGAAATCCTCAGTATAACTGACTACCGATGGATCTATGTCAGCACAATCCAAAGCAAAGGCCAGGGCAGCTTCGTTGAGGTCCTTGAGAAAGGTCCATTTCTTCTGAAGAATTGCATCAATTTCATCCCTGTAGTACAGGTAGTATGGGGAAGAGTTATAAGCCGATTCGATCGAACGGATATGATTATCAGGCCATGGGAGGTGGTAAGCAACCCGCACGTCTCGGGTCATAGGCTTTTTGCCCGACTCATTTGCCACAGGTACTGACAATGCCATAGGACCGTTGGCTGCATATATAACATAGCGATTTCGATAGCTACGTCGTTGATAGCTATCGCATACTTCTATAAGGGCATCGTTAGCCCTTGTGAGGTGAACAAAGTACTGAACAGGAGCAAAGAGAGCGCAACCAAGGATAACCTTCACACCTGAATACTTTTGTTGTTGTCGGTTTTCTCAATCACTTCTGCTTCTTCCTCTTCCTTAGATGGAATAAGCCTCCACCAGGCATAAAGCGCACCGCATACAAGCCCTGTGACAAAGGTTCCTATCAGAAGGATGGCAAGAGAGATGGTCGTCTTCTTGAAGATGACCTTTACTTCTATGGCTCCTGCATTCTCTACCGAGAAAATTACAAGTAATACGGCCAGTACTACAAAGAGCCAGAATGAAAAATTCAGTTTTCTTTTCATGGTTTGCCTTATTTCACCAATTTGGAAATTGCTTTAAATGTGTCATTTCCTGAATAGCGGCATAGTTCAAACAGTATGGATTCGGTACTTGTAACAATTATGCCCTCCTGCAACATTCTGTTTACCGCTATACGCTTGTTTTCCTGGTTTCTTGAACCCACACAGTCTTCAATAACCACAGGAATATAGCCCAGGGCTTTGAGGTCTATTGCAGTCTGAAGAACACAGATATGAGACTCTATGCCTGCCAGTACGATGAACTTGCGACCTTCCTTCTTGATTTCATTCATAAAAGCTTCGTCGTCACAGCAGCTAAACGGAGTTTTCTCGCCATTCCATACACCTTCCAGCAGGGGTCTGATATCGGCTATGGTTTCACCTAGACCCTTGCGATACTGCTCGGTAACTTTGAGTGGAATTTCAAGGACCTGGAGGCCTTGAATCAGTGTTTTAAGGTTTTTTGCAAGATTCTCGTTATCTGCAATGTGAGGGAACAAACGTTCCTGGACGTCAACAATAACAGCAAGTGTTTCTTCTTTGAGTATTCTCATCTTTAAAGTGGCTAAATATATGTTAGTCAATATTTTTGAGTCCGCTCAGGTCAAGGTCGTCATAGTTTTCGAAGAAACGACTGAGTTCGGAAATTATTTCCTTCATTCCAACCGTTTCTTCGCTTTCTATATTAAGGGGCAGTACCGGGTCGTGGAGAGAGAGGCGAAGCAAGAACCAGCCTTGAGGCTTTGAGCACTGCACGCGTAAACCTTCATAATTTTCGGTTGCCAGTTCCCATCCCACATGATTGGCTGCGTAGAGTCCCAGTTCGGTAATCACCTTTTCCCCGTATTCCTTGAAGTCAGGGGTGTTGATACCAATCCTTATCTCTATACTACTCGCCGGTGTCGGAAGCTTTTCAATAAGGTTGATCAGACTCTTACCTTCCTGTTGCAGTCTGGCCATTGTGATTATCAGTTTGGTAATCAGATAAGCCCCGTCATCGAGGAAGTGGTTTTCCTTGAGTGCCGCATGACCTGATGTTTCAATAGCAAGGTGACATTCCTTACCTTCCTTATTAAGGCGGATTGCCTCGTTAATCACATTCTTGTATCCCCGTTGGAAGCGGTGGTGATGACCACCAAGGTATTCATTGATAAACCAGGTCAAACCGTTTGAAGTGATTGAGTCGGTTACTATCGTCGTACCCGGGTGTTCTCTGAGAATAACCGCAGATACCATAGCAATCAGACTATTACGGTTTATCATTTGTCCGTTTCGCACAACAAGTGCAGCGCGATCCACGTCTGTATCAAAAATAATACCTAGGTCGGCATTTGTAGCTTTTACCTGACGGGTAACAGATAGCATGGCTATTTCATCCTCCGGATTTGGGACATGGTTGGGAAATCTACCATCGGGTTCGAGAAACTGGCTTGCAGAGATATCAGCACCTAGCCTGGCGAGTACTTCAGTGGCATAGAAGCCGCCGGCCCCGTTGCCGGCGTCAACCACTATCTTGAGCCCACTAAGGGGTTCATCAAAGTGCTTGGGATGATTGACCTGTTCACGGATAATCTTTACAAAGCGGGCTGCATATTCAGCCATAAAGTCGCGCTTCTCTATCGACCCCTTAGTTTTGCCTCTGAAAGACGCATTGCTTGCAGCAAGTTCCAGAATATCTGTGATATCAGCTTTATCAAGGCCACCTTCACAGGTATAAAATTTCATGCCGTTGCGATTGAAGGGGAGGTGACTGGCAGTAAGCATTATCGCTGCTGTAACTGGTTGGTCCTCACTCAATGTGCTCATGAACATTGCCGGAGACGATGCAAGTCCGAGGTCATATACATCAACACCGCAATCAATGAGGGCTTTGATAAGGGCATCCTTGAGGACGGGCCCCGAAAGTCTGGAGTCCATACCTACCGATATGGACAGTCTGGTGCCTGGGTAACGCTTATGCAACCATCCAACAAAGGATTGTCCAATACGAGAGACAGCTTCCGGTGTGAGGTTTACCTTTTCACCGGGCACGCCCTCGAGGGCGATGCCCCGTATGTCAGAACCGTTCTGCAGTTCTTTCCAGTCAATCTTGCTCATATCTGTTTGTTTTTGTCAAGCGTGGCAGCCTGACGTGATTTATCACCCAAATATCCTCCGTGATGTCTCAGCGAATAATCATGGTTGGTAAACCCTATCTTCTTCATCATCAGAACTACAAGCACATCTCCCAATACAGTCATAATTGTTGTTGAAGTGGTAGGAGTAAGACCAAGGGCACATACTTCACGTGGAGAGCCAGTAGGAATGAATACATCTGCCTCTGTGGCAAGGACAGAATCCGGATTGCCGGTAATAACAATAAAGCGAATCTCAGGTCTGAGACGGCGTGCCAGACTTACCAGTTCGACGATTTCACGGGTCTTACCTGAGTTGGATATCAGCAGCATCACATCGTTTTCCTGAATTACTCCGAGGTCACCATGCTGGGCCTCAGCAGGGTGAAGAAATACTGCAGGGGTGCCAGTACTGCTGAATGTTGTAGATATATTGACGGCGATCTGGCCGGCCTTACCCATTCCGCTCGTGATAAGTTTACCTCTTTTGACGTGCACCTGTTCGTAAATTAATTCAAGTGCCTTTTCAAATTGTGGACCAACGGGTATGTTTCTGACTGCTTCAGCCTCTGCTGAAAGGATATCTTTTACTTCGTCCAGTATCATGCTTTTTCAGTAAGTTGTTGTAATGCAAATTTACCAAAAAAGAGATGAATTGCCTTATATTTGAGAAGTATTAAAACTTTGTAGAAATGGTATATCAGACATTTATAACCTTGCCTGAGTACAGGAGGGGTTTTCATTTGATAACCAGGATAATAGAGGCGGAGTTGCGCAAAATACCGGATTTGCCACAAAGCGGATTAGTCAACGTGTTTATCCAGCATACCTCTGCAGGACTGACTATCAATGAGAATGCCGACCCGTCGGTGAGGGATGACTTTGAGACTATAATGAACAGGCTGGTACCGGAGAACCTGCGGGATTACACCCACACTTTGGAGGGTCTTGATGATATGCCTGCACATGTGAAGGCCTCAATGATGGGTTCATCGGTTACAATTCCTCTCTCGGGTGGCAGAATGGCATTGGGAACATGGCAGGGTATCTTCCTCTGTGAGTTCCGCAACCATGGGGGACGGCGCAGGCTTATCCTTACGGTAACGTGGTGAATGGTGTCAGACCTTGCCTCTCAATAAAATCTCCGGCCATATTGAGGCAAGTTGCTGTGTGTCATCGAGTACTAATGAAGCACCAACACTGGAAAGGTCTTCAGGCTTGAGGATGCCTGTGTTAACAGCCACGGTTATCAGTCCGGCAGCCCGCGCTGCACGGACTCCAAGAGGGGCATTCTCGACAACTATTGAATTAGCCGCACTAGTACCGGCTTTTTCAAGAGCTCTCAGATATGGTTCCGGATCAGGCTTACCATTTACCACATCGAAACCGCTTACAACATTCTCGCGTATAATTCCGAAATCACTGTTGAGCCTTTCTATCAGAGAGGGTTGTTTGGAACCTGTAACTACAACTACCTTGAGTCCTGCTTCCATAGTCCTTCTTAGCACCTCCTTCATACCCGGAAGTATTGGAGCCTGAGGGGCCTCATTCATCAATTCGGTCTTCTTGCTGTAAACCCGTTTTATCTCCTCCTTGGTGGCATTTCTTCCAAAGCGCTGATTGAAAACCTTGTTGATAGTACAGGGACCAGTTGCGCCTTCATTCAGGTAGGCCTCATATTCCGGAAAGTCAATTCCTTCGCACTTAAAACTACCAGACCAGGAATAGGCGTGGTTGGGCATGGAGTCATACAGGACTCCATCCATGTCAAAAAAAACCGCCTCTATTTTTACGGGTAATATGCTTAAATCTGTCATGTGCGCAAATATGCAAAAAAACTTTCCCATTTTTTGTTATTTTTGAGCAACTCATATCGATGATAACCAAAAATCGAAGTGCTTTGACCATCAATATCCTTCCTGAAATTGGCGGGCTCTTCCCCCAGCTATCAATAGCCTGCATTGAAACTGAGGTGACGGTTGTTCCCTCTGACGGTGAACTTGCCGGATATATGGAACAGCTTTGCGAAAGCCTTAAAGGCAGTATCACCAATGAAAGCATCAGACAGCATCCGGTGGTGGAGATGACAAAAAGAGCCTACCGAAAGATGGGACAAGACCCCAATCGCTATCGTCCTGCTGCAGAAAGCCTGTTGCGTCGTATTGCAAGCGGCAAGGGTCTGTACAATGTCAATAATATAGTTGACATTCTGAACATCGTTTCAATCCGTACTGGCTTTTCTATAGGCGGATTTGACAAGGATAAGATCAGGGGAGAGATAAGCTTTGGTATTGGTCGTGCAGGTGAAGCTTATGAAGGTATTGGCAGGGGTGCACTTAATATTGAGCATCTGCCGGTGTTTCGTGACGAGATAGGTGCATTCGGAACCTCGACAAGTGATTCTGTTCGCACTATGGTTGACGAGAATACCCGTCACTTCCTGATGGTAATACCTGCCTTTGAGAATATAGGCGACCATCTTGAAAAAGCGATTGAGATGAGTGAAGAGCTTCTGGTTGAGTTCGCCAGAGTCAGGTCAGTCAGCATCTTTACTTCAGGCAAAGTTAATGAAGCAGGTGCAGATAAGTAGTAGTATTAAAAAAGTGGAAAGTAGAGTATGATTGAGATTTGTGCGCTTGCTTCAGGCAGTAACGGAAACTGCTACTATATAGGAAATGGGGAGGATGCAATATTAGTTGACGCCGGTATCAGCCGGCGTCAGGTGCTTGACCGCATGACACAAAGAGGTCTGATGCCATCGAAGGTAAGGGCCATTTTTATTTCCCATGAACATGCCGACCATATGCGTGGGGTAAGGGTTCTGGCCAAGAAGTTGGCTGTTCCCGTTTATATGACCCAGAAGACCTTTGACAATTCGTGGGGGCCTAACAGGCCTGAAAAGGCCGAAGTGTTTACTCCGGGAGAAGTGATAAATATCAATGGCTTTGAGGTGCACAGCTTTTCGAAAGAGCATGATGCGGCAGAACCATGCAGTTTCCGGATACAATACCGTGGCATCCACGTGGGTGTGTTTACAGATATTGGTGAGCCATGTGATAATGTAACTGAGCATCTGGCTCAATGCCATGCCTTGTTTCTCGAAACAAACTATGACAACGATATGTTATGGTCGGGCCCTTATCCCTATCAATTGAAGGTGCGCGTGGCAGGCAACAAAGGTCACCTCTCAAATGCACAGGCATTTGAGCTGCTAAGTAATCATCACAACAAGGATCTGCAGGTAGTCTTTCTTTCTCACCTATCTGAGGAAAACAACAGACCCGATCTGGCTATGGCAGCATTTAGCGGACTGACGGACAGGTTTAGCATCAAACTGACAAACCGCTATGCTGCAGCCGAGGTATTTGTCGTTAAGCTGCCGGAAGAAAGGGTTATTGTATAGGAAAAACATACCAAAACCTATATATTGGCGTTATTTTTGATATCAGTCGGAAACGGATAATTACGTTCATTCTATGATAAACCGCGTATTGTTTACAATAATTGCTGCAACTGTACTTAGTCAGTTTAGCATTTCGGGTCAGAAAAGTCCCGAGAGAGTTCAGCCCGAACGAGTCCTTGAAGAGGGAAAGCTATTGTTCGAACGGGGTTATTACGGTCTGGCCAGGGAGACTTTTGCCAGCCTCAGGGACATGGATGCCAGCGTCACGCTAAAGGATGATGCTTCATTCTTTGAAGCCCTGTCTGCTTTGCGTCTTGAACACGGAGACGCAGGCTACCTGTTTGAAAAGCATCTGGAGGACTTCCCACAAAGCAGGCATATCTCTCATGCTTATTTCAGGCTTGGGGAACTGGCTCAAAAAGACAAAAAGGATTCACAGGCACTTCGTCGCTTTGAGAAGGTTGACCCCAACGACCTTGACAAGGATGTACGCCTTGAGTTTTATTATAAGTCTGGCTACGCCTACTTTGTCAACGGTGACTATAATAAAGCCTCAAGACACCTTGCTATGGTCAAGGATGCTGACTCCAAATACAGTGCACCGGCATCCTATTACTATGCCCACATACTTTATGAAAAAGGAGACCATGAAGCAGCTTTACGCTCATTTGAGAAACTTCGTCATGAGCCAGGCTTCAGGGATATTATTCCATATTATATTGCCCAGATCTATTATATGCAGGGCAACTATGACAAGGCCATCGAGTATGGCACACCGCTGATGGCGGAAGCCAAGGGCCTTATGAGAACCGACCTTGCAAGGGTATTGGGCGACTCCTATTTTACTACAGGCAAGTATTCTCAGGCTATTCCCTACCTCAGCATAGTGGTTAAGGATAGTAAGAGTCCACGTCGTGAGGACTATTATCACCTTGGCCTGTCCTTCTACTTCGAGAAAGATTACGCCCAGGCAGCAAGCAACCTGGCACAGGTGACCTCCGGTAGTGACGAGATGACTCAGAATGCCTATTACCACCTTGCTGACTGCTACCTGCATACCGGTGATAAGAAGAATGCCCGTATTGCCTTTGAAGCTGCCTCTCGTGCAGACTTCGATAAGGCCATAAAGGAGGATGCGATGTTCAACTACCTGAAACTCAACTATGAGCTTTCTTTCTCACCCTTTAATGAGATTGTCAACTCCTTTATGCAGTTTATCAACGAGTTTCCCAACAGCCGTCATATTGATGAGGCCTACCGCTACCTTGGACAGGCTTTGCTGACAACAAAGAACTACAGGGAAGCACTTGCAGCCATGGAAAGCATCAAAACCAAGAGTCCTGAAGTGTACAAGGCCATGCAGAGAGTTGCCTATTACAGGGGACTTGAATTGTTTACAAACCTCCAGTTTCAGAGTGCCATCGAAATGTTTGACTACAGTCTGAAATACGGAGATCAGGACAGGGAACTGAAGTCCGATGCATTGTACTGGAGGGCTGAGGCTTATTACAGGTTAAACAACTACTCTGAGGCGCAAAAAGGCTACAGGGCCTTTTTGCAGGAACCTTCTGCAAGGAAATCTTCCGAGTATGCCTATGCTCATTATAACCTTGGTTATACTTATTTCAAACAAAGCAACTATTCAGAAGCCCGCTCCTGGTTCCAGCAGTTTATTAACCGCGGAAGTGATGCAGAACCTGCCTTTATGGGAGATGCATACAACCGACTGGGCGATACCTATTTCCTGGCAAGGGACTTCAAAAATGCTATTAGCTGGTATGATAAGGCTGCCGGATTATCGGGAGGTTCACCCGACTATGCTATGTTCCAGACAGCCCTGTCGCTGGGTATTTCCAACGACCATCAGGGTAAGATAAGGCGACTTGATAACCTGATTAACAGCTACCCGATGTCATCGTACGTGGATGATGCATGGTATGAGATGGGCAGGTCCTATGTTCACCTGGGCAACCTCGATGAAGCTATTCGTTGCTACAAGACTGTACGGGACCGCTTCCCGAAAAGCAACTTTGCACGTAAGGCAATGCTGCAGTTAGGTCTGGTATTCTACAATGCAGGTGACCTGGATCAATCCATGGTTTACTACAAGCGTGTTATCAACGAATTTCCCGGAACACCTGAGGCCGAAGACGCACTGCTTGGGCTGAGGGCTATCTACCTCGACAGAAACGATCCAAATGGATTTATCAGCTATACAAACCAGATAGGCGGATTTGCCAGGGTTGATGACCGCCAGCGCGACAGTCTCAACTATATTGCAGCAGAACGTCAATATATGTCGGGCAATTGTGAGCAGGCTATGGATCAACTCGACAGTTACCTGCAAAGCTTCCCGGATGGTCGCTTTGCCCTTAACGCCCACTTCTACAAGGCCGACTGTCAATACAGAAGTGGAAAGATGGATGAGGCACTGAGGGATTTCGAGTTTGTTGCAGGAAGAGGAAAGAGTCTGTTCTCAGAAGATGCTGTTAAGTATGCCGGACAAATCCATTACGTGAAAGGTAATTATACAAGGGCTCTTGATTACTTCCGTCGTCTGGAAGAAGAGGCCGACCTTGAAGAAAACAGGCATGAGGCCCTTATCGGTCAGATGCGTGCCCTTGCCAAGATGGACAATGCTGTATCAGCTTTAGCTGCTACAGAAAAGGTAATATCTAACCCACGTATGCAGCCCGAAATTGTGAGGGAAGCAAGATATCTCAAAGCATCCTCTCATCTCAAACTGGGTGATAAGGCAAATGCTATTAACGAGTACCGTCAGGTATCAGCCAATACAAGCAGTAAGGAAGGTGCTGAGTCCAAGTATATGCTTGCCCAACTGCTTTATGATGGTGGACGTAAGCCTGAAGCTGAAAAGGAAATCTTTGACTTTATTGGAAAGGGTACTCCTCATCAGTACTGGATGGCCAAGAGCTTCATCCTTCTGTCGGATATTTATGCCGACAGGCAGGAATACTTCCAGGCAGTTCAATATCTCGAGAGTCTGCTTGAGAACTACAAGGCTGAGGATGATGATATCAGGCAGATTGCAAATGAAAGGCTTGTACGTTACAGGGAAAGACAATAACAGGAATACAGCGATAATATGAAGACATTTAAAGCTCTGATGATAATTGCCGGTTTGATAGTCCTTATTCCGACAAGGGCACAGGAAGAAAGCATTAATCAGGAGGTAAGGGTTGTAAGGGAATACAACCCCACTGTATCTGATGCATTTAAGATAAACCGTATGCCTCAAACCGCTGAGGAAGAACTTGCAACTCCGGTGTTCAACTACAGCTTAAGTGCCAAGGCCATGGTGGGCAAGCCCGAGACTGTGCCCTTGGTCGCTGCACGTATGGGCAAGGAGCCACGTGAGGATCTCAGCAATACGTATTTCAGAGGTTATGTAGGAAACTACAACACCATTGGTGGGGCCTTGATGTACAACATCCTGCATAGCGACAAATATTCCCTTGCTTTGAAAGCTGTACACGAATCTTCACTAGGAGAGGTAGAAGTTACAGGTATTGATGAGGATGCTCAGTTTCATGAGTCTCTGGGTGGCCTGTATTTCAATCGCTTCTTTAAGCGTAATACCTTCAGTATTGACATGGATTTCAGTAATCTGGCCTACCGTTACTACGGCTTTGGTTCCCTGGAGCCTGAACAGGATTATGTCAATCGTTATGCTGACGTTGGTTCACCAGAGTCGGTACCAGGTAAAGATATCCTACCGGAAGCAAAGCAGCGCCAGACTGCATTTGACATAGTACTGGGGTTGAATAACAATGCAACCAATGGTCAGACTAATAAGTGGGACCTAAATATGGGATTCTCTACTTTCGGTACCTATACAGGGGTGAGCGAGAACCAGTTTATCTATCGTGGAGATTTTGAGTTTCCTATCAATGAACTGGGCCTAAAGTTTGAGACCGGAGTACTCCATGCAGGAACCAATAATGCCGTTAGCGACAATGAGTTTTTGTACAATTTTGTACGCAGACAGCAGACATTGGTAACAGTAAATCCGGCTCTTGTGCGACGTAAGGATGGACTTCTGCTGAACTTCGGTCTCCGTATTGGAGCAGGTTTTGACGAACTTGAAGATGAACTATACCTGTCACCTGACGTGTGGGCAAGTTATACAATTGCTGAGGGAATAGTGGCTATAGAAGGAGGTGTTACTGGTGAGATAAAGCCTTCTACCTACCGTTCAATAATGGAGGAAAACCCCTATGTATCACCTGATCTGAATGTGAAAAACGCATTTCATGGGGTTAAGTTTTTCTTCGGAACCAAGGGGAATTTCTCAAATGCAACATCATTTGCTGCAAGGGTTGAATACAGCGTATTTCGTGATGAACACTTTTATGTGAACCGCACCTTTACCAGAGAACCGGAACGAACAATGCAGGATTTTATCAACCAGTTTGATGTTGATTATGACGACGGTAACCTGTTGACTGTATCGGGTGTTTTCAATGCACGCTTTACTCCGGACCTTGAAATGACCTTGAAAGGAAGTTATTATGGATGGAAACTTGATTCCTTGTCACATGCATGGCAGAGACCTGATATGGAAGCCGGAATTCGTTTGACCTATCGCTATGACGAGAGTCTAACCCTCTATGGTTCATTCAATGTAATTGGTTCAAGGAATGCTGCAATTCCGGACCTACTACTTCCCGAGCAGGCTGTAGTCTCTCTTGATCCTGTATATGACTTTAATCTAGGAGCCAACTACAGCCTAAACAAAAAGTGGCACTTCTTCGGTGAAGTGAGAAATATGCTTGCCTCCAGATACAATCGCTGGTTTGGTTACCCTAGTCACGGTATCAATGCTATAGTCGGGCTCGGATATTCCTTCTAGGTGCTATTGAAGCAGCTGAAGTATGAGATTAAAGTAACGGCAGGATTTACAGCTTATCTGTAAATCCTGCTTCTATTTAGTGCTTTGCGGTATTTCTCGGCGTTGATATTGTGCTGACGTAGAGTACGGGCAAAAGCATGGTAACCCGAGAAATCATCCTTGGCACACATATAGAGGAAATCGTGCTTTTCGTAGTTGAGTACCGCATCAATGCCGTCTACTGAAGGCATTCTGATAGGGCCGGGGGGCAGTCCGGCATAGATATAGGTATTGTAGGGGGAGTCTATCTCAAGATCCTTTGTCAGTATCCTGTTTACAGCAAAGTTGCCGATAACAAACTTAATAGTGGGATCAGCCTGAAGCCTCATGCCAATATCAAGGCGGTTGATATATAATCCTGCGACACGAGGTTTCTCATCCCGTTTGATAGTTTCCTCATCTACAATTGAAGCAAGAGTGGAAACCTGAACCGGTGTAAGCCTTATAGTCTCAGCTTTTTTAAGTCTGTCTTCATTCCAGAATGCATCATATTCCTTCTTCATCCTTTGCACAAAGGCCTTAGGACTGGTGTTCCAGTACATCTGATAGGTGTTTGGTATAAACAGGGCCATCAGGGTATTGGGCTGAAAGCCCACTTCCTCAATCAGCTGCTCGTCAGTAAAGGCCTTCATAAATGCTGCTGAGTCTGCCTCCAGACGGTCGGCAAGAACAGCAGCGAGATCCTCCAGTCTGCGGATATTATTGAAGGTAACGTTGACCGGGGTCTGAGCTCCGGACCTGAGCATATTTACGAGTTCGTTATTGCTCATTCCATTCTTCAGAATGTAGCGTCCCCCTTTGGGATTAATAGGGTAGGCTTTCTGACGGGCTACCCAAATGAAGCTTTTCATGTCCTGGACCGCACCACTGAGTTCAAGAAGACCTACTACCTCTTCGAAAGTCGGATCAGAAGGCAGGTAGAGTTCGATTCCCTTACTGTCTTCAGTCACTACATTGGGTCCGAAGATGCGGTTGTAGAACCTCAGAGAAAAGGCAAGCATCACTACTAGCAAAGCGCCAATGATGTACATTGAAATTAATACTTTGCGGTTTATCCGGGGCTTTGAACTTCTTTTCAGAACCATGTTATAAGATTTTGTTTTGCAAAGAAAGTACTTTTTTGTTTGTTGCTGAAAGTTTATCTTTGGTAGCCGGTAACCAAACAAGGAAAATATGAGATTAGTGAAATATGTGATAGTTGTGGCTGCAGGAATGCTCCTGCTTTCTTCATGTGCTAGTATGCGCAAAGGTTCAAGCCGTTTTGATTCAAGCGAATCAATATATGTAAAGGAAGAGCCCAGGAAGGTTGAGGTTAAACAGACAGCACCTGAGCCAAAGCCGGAACCGGCAATTGTTGTCAGGGAAGAAAGAGTAACCCCTATTGGTCAGACTGGCCCCAAGGGTAAATACTATATTATTATTGGTTCATTCCAGGTTTTGGACAATGCCCGTCGATTCAGTAATGACTTGACTAATGAAGGATTTTCTCCAATACTATTGGAAAGCGAACATGGATTTTTCCGTGTTTCTGTTGCTTCATTTAACGATGAACTGGATGCACGTTCACGACTTGCACAGATCCGTAGCCAATATCCTAAGTATAATGACGTTTGGTTGCTGATCAGCCTCTAACCCCCATTACCCCTTAACGAAGGTGTTTTTATTAACTACAGTAATATGTACAAACCGGTAAATCTTGCGAAGGATGTTTTTTATGTAGGCGTTAACGACCGCCGTACACATTTGTTTGAGAATATGTGGCCACTTGAACGAGGGGTGGCATATAATTCATATCTGATCACCGATGAGAAGGTGGCTTTGATTGATGGAGTAGAAATAGGACAGGTAGAGCGTTTCCTGAAAAAGATCAGGGCAGTACTGGGTGCGAGACCAATCGACTATCTGGTGATCAATCATATGGAGCCTGATCATGCCGGTGCAATACAAATTCTCAGGGAATTATATCCCGATATGAAGCTGGTCGGAAACAAGAAGACCATACCGATGATTGACGGGTATTTTGGATTTAGTGACAATTGTATAGAAGTAGACGAGGGCAGTAAACTGGAGCTTGGGAATCACACCCTTCAGTTTTTTATGATACCCATGGTTCACTGGCCTGAGACCATGGTGACCTACCTGTTGGAAGAGCAGATTCTGTTCTCGGCCGATGCATTCGGAAGCTTTGGAACCCTTGACGGTGGCATCTTTGACGATGAGATGGACTTTGATTACTTCAAGGATGAGATGCGCAGGTATTATTCCAATATAGTTGGTAAATATGGAAGCCCTGTACGTAAGGCTTTGGAAAAGCTTGCCACACTTGATATAAAGATGATAGCTGCTACCCATGGTCCGGTGCTTCGTACACATATAGCTGAAGTGCTGGATATGTACAATCGTTGGAGCAACTACATGGGCGAGGAGGGAGTTGTGATAGCTTATGCATCTATGTATGGACATACAGAAGAAATGGCCGAGGTGATTGCTCGCGAGATTGCAGAACAGGGTGTCAGATCTATAAGGATGTATGATGTCTCTAAGACTCATCCATCTTATATTATTTCAGATATTTTCAAGTACAACAGTTTGATACTTGGAAGCCCCACTTACAGTAACGGGTTGCATCCCAACCTGGAGTCATTGGTAAACAAGCTGGAGACCATAGGTATTCCGCAGCGTAACTTTGGCTTCTTTGGTAATTTTACCTGGGCCGGAGCTGCTGTTAAGAGACTTCAAGGCTTTGCCGAGACTTCCGGATGGAAGGTCGTGGGAGTTCCCGTTGAAGAAAAGCATGCCCTTAAGAGTAGCAAGTATGAAGCTTGCAGGGAACTTGGAAGGGCTATGGCAAGTGTTGTTAAAAACGGAAAATGAAAGAGTTAGCACCATACTTTCTACCAGTATTTTGCACGATGGCTTTTGCCATCGTGCTTACAATACTGTTTCTGCGCCAGGAAAACAAGAAGCGCAGGCATGAGTTGAGGCTGAAAGAAAGTCTGGAGCTGATGCGACTTAGATTTCAGGCCTATGAGAGGCTTATTCTGCTAATGGAGCGTCTAAAACCTGAGGCCCTTGTTCTTCGTGAACAGAAGCAAGGTCTTACCACATTGCAGTTTCAGACCCTGCTTCTGAAGATTATACGTCAGGAGTTTGACCATAATATAGCAATGCAGCTTTATGTGGATGACAAGACCTGGACTAGGGTCAAAGCTGCAAAGGAAGCACTTGTCAAACTGATTAACACAACCGCAACAGGAATAGCCAATAATGCCTCTGCACTAGAGTTGAGCCGGCAGATTATTGAAGGTGCCGGTGGAGAAACCATCCTATATTTCAATAATGCGATTGCCGCTATCAGGGAAGAGATGAACAAGCTGTACGGTAAGTAAAGCTTAGCTTAAGCCGCGGTTTATTATATGCAGAGGCCTAATGCCAGTAGAATCAGTGCCTATCTGAGAAGGTCAAAATCTATCTCTTCCTGCTGAGCCTCCGACAATCTTGAATCCTCACACTTAACGGTACGTCCCGGATACTTCTTGATAAGGTTGTAATTGTGCGTAGCCATTATCACAGCCTTGCCATCATCATTCTTACAGATCTTATGAAGGAGCTGCATCAGTTCGTCCGATGTGTCGGGGTCTAGATTGCCTGTCGGCTCATCTGCCAGGATAAGGTCTGGTTTATTGAGAAGAGCCCTTGCAATAGCAATACGCTGCTGCTCACCACCAGAGAGTTGGTGGGGCATTTTGTATCCCTTGTGTACCATGTCCACCTCTGAGAGTACTTCCCTGATGCGATGGTCCATTTCTACCTTGTTCTTCCAGCCAGTTGCTTTCAGCACGAATAGGAGGTTGTCGTACACATTCCTGTCGGAAAGAAGTTGAAAATCCTGAAATACGATACCCATCCTTCTGCGGAGGAAGGGGACCTGTCTGGTTTTAAGTTTCCTCAGGTCAAAACCGACGGCAAATCCCTCTCCTTCGCGGAGAGGGATTTCACCATACAGTGTTTTTAAAAGGCTTGACTTTCCACTACCGACACGACCTATCAGGTACATAAACTCGCCGGGTTTAAGTGCAAACTCTACATCTTTCAGGATAATATGTTCATCCTGCCTCACGAGCACATTGCTAAGGCTAACCAAATAACCCTGGTCGTTTACGGCAGGTATCTTCTCCTTTGACATTTCGGGGCTTTACTTTTATTAATTATTTCAGTTTTGCAAGCGCTTCTTTCATCCTTGTAAGACCTTTCTTTAGGTTTTCGTCGGATGTCGCAAAGGAAATACGCAAACAGTTGGGTTCACCAAAAGCCACACCAGTAACCGTTGCTATAAGCGCATGTTCAAGTAGATACATTGTCAGTTCGGTAGCATCCTTGATAGTTGTCTTACCATCAGACTTCCCAAAATAGTAGCTCACGTCGGGGAAGAGGTAGAAAGCCCCTTCGGGAACGAAAAACTTCAGTCCGGGGATGTCTTTTACGATGTCAACAACGATATCACGACGGCGTTTGAAAGCTTCACACATCTTGATTGACTCATCCAGAGGACCTTCATAAGCAGCAAGAGCAGCTCTCTGGGCTATACTTGATGCAGCAGAAGTCAGCTGGCCCTGGATTTTAACACAAGCTTCAGCAATATCTACAGGAGCAGCAGTAAAACCGATACGCCATCCGGTCATTGCATAGCCTTTTGACACCCCGTTGATAATAATGGTTCTTTCGAGCATACCAGGGAAGGAAGCTATTGATACCGGTTTTCCGGAGAATGAGATCAACTCGTAAATCTCATCTGATATAACTTTGATCTGTGGATGCTTCCTGATAATATCAGCCAGTTTTTCAAGTTCCTCAGCAGAGTAAACAGCACCTGTAGGGTTGGATGGTGAGTTTAACATGAGCAGCTTGGTTTTTGGCGTGATAGCCTTTTCAAGCTGTTCGGGAGTTATCTTGAATGACTGGTCAATACTGGTTCTTACTATCACAGACTTACCTTCACACAGGGTTACTATATCCATGTAGGTAGCCCAGAATGGAGAGGGAATAATTACTTCGTCACCATGATCAACAACGGCAAACATGGCATTAAACAATGCCTGCTTAGCACCTGTGGAAATCACAATTTGTGACGGAGCATATGTTAGTCCGTTTTCTCTTAATAATTTATCCGAAATAGCCTTTCTAAGGTCCTGGTATCCCGGAATTGGGGGGTAGTGGCTGTAGTTGTCATTGATTGCCTGAATGGCCGCATCTTTGATATGCTGTGGCGTATCAAAGTCAGGTTCGCCAATACTAAGGCTGATTACATCCAGTCCTTTTGCTTTAAGGTCTCTACTGCGTTGTGCCATCAGGAGGATCTCAGGTTCCGCCAGATTTCTTACTCTTTGTGCGATTGTTTCCATAAAAAGATGTCTTCTCTAGGCTGGTTTTAACATGGTTATAGGGTAACACCGGGGCATTGTAGTATATCCAATCGTTAAAATTATGACAGAATAAAACTAAAACCCGGCACGAAGTTCAAAAATACAATTTTTTTCGGATGAACAGCGCTAATCTGAAAATTTGACCCTACTGTTGTTCGCTTATGTTGTATAACAACCTTTTTTTGCGCTGGTTTTTATGGTTTTGGTGACTTTTAATCCCTACTTTTGTAGGCATTATTTGAAAAATTTAACTGAAATGAAGCCGACACATATTGAGCACATTGGAATTGCAGTAAAAAGCCTCGATGAGGCAATACCTTATTATGAAAAGGTACTTGGGCTGGAGTGCTATGCAGTTGAAGAGGTAGCAGACCAGAAAGTAAAGACTGCCTTTTTTATGGTAGGTCAGACAAAAATCGAATTGCTTGAATCAACAGATCCTGAAGGTCCTATTGGAAAGTTTATTGAAAAGAAAGGTGAAGGAATTCACCACATTGCTTTTGCAGTAGAAAATCTGAAGGAAGCATTAACTGCAACTGCCGAAAAGGGAGTTAAACTCATTGACCAGGAACCACGTAAGGGTGCTGAAGGACTTAATATTGCCTTTTTACATCCCAAGTCCACTTTTGGTGTATTGACCGAGTTGTGTGAACATCCTGAGGAGTAATTACGTTTGTTGTCTGAAAATTAATAACTAACTAATTCTGTTTCATTATGTCAACGACTCAGGATAAGATTCAGAAACTGATCGATCAGCGTGCAAAGGCAAGGCTGGGAGGTGGTCAGGATAAGATCGATTCGCAACATGCTAAGGGCAAGTTTACAGCCCGTGAACGTATTGAGTTACTTTTGGACGAAGGAAGCTTCGAAGAGTTTGATATGTTTGTAACTCACCGCTGCACCAACTTCGGAATGGAGAAAAACAAGATTCTTGGTGATGGTGTAGTTACCGGACACGGTACTATCGATGGAAGGATAGTATATGTGTTCTCACAAGACTTTACTGTTTTCGGAGGATCTCTTTCAGAGACCTTTGCACAGAAGATTTGTAAGGTGATGGACATGGCCATGAAGGCTGGTGCACCGGTTATCGGTATCAATGATAGTGGTGGTGCCCGTATTCAGGAAGGTGTAACATCACTTGCGGGATATGCTGAAATCTTCCAGCGTAATATCATGGCATCCGGTGTAATTCCACAGATTTCAGCCATCTTTGGACCATGTGCCGGAGGTGCAGTTTATTCACCAGCATTGACTGACTTTATTATGATGACTGAGGACAACAGTTATATGTTTGTTACTGGTCCTAAGGTCGTTAAGACAGTTACCGGTGAAGATGTAACAACTGAAGATCTTGGTGGTGCACAAGTACATGCTACCCGTAGTGGTGTATCTCACTTCATGCTTGAGAATGAGGAGGAAGGTCTGCTGCTTATCCGTAAGCTGCTCTCTTATCTGCCACAAAACAATCTGGAAGAAGCTCCGTTGGTAGAGTGCTTTGACCCAATCGACAGGATTGATGATTCACTCAATTCTATTATCCCGGATAATCCCAACCAGCCATACGATATGAAGGAAGTTATCTACACAATCGTAGATGACGGGGAATTTCTGGAAGTACACCGCAATTATGCAAAGAACATCATTGTAGGTTTTGCCCGTATGGGTGGAGCTTCTATAGGAATTGTGGCTAATCAGCCCAACTTCCTGGCTGGTGTTCTTGACTGCGACGCATCTAGAAAAGCAGCACGTTTTGTGCGTTTCTGCGATGCTTTCAATATTCCTATACTTACCCTTGTTGACGTACCAGGATTCTTACCAGGTACAGGCCAGGAGTATTCAGGTATCATCACTCATGGTGCCAAACTGATGTTTGCGTATGGTGAGGCTACAGTTCCCAAGGTTACAGTTACATTACGTAAGTCGTACGGAGGTGCCCATGACGTAATGAGCTGTAAGCAACTGAGAGGTGACCTTAACTATGCATGGCCAACAGCCGAAATTGCTGTAATGGGTGCATCAGGTGCTATTGAGGTATTGGAAGGTCGGGCAATCTCCAAGATTACTGATCCTGAGGAGCGTGCTAAGTATATAGCAACAAAAGAGGAGGAATATAAAGAAGCGTTTGCCAATCCCTATCAGGCTGCTTCTTATGGTTATATTGACGATGTGATTGAGCCCCGCAATACCCGTTTCAGGGTTATCAGGGCTTTCAAGAGCTTACAAACAAAGAAGCTTACCAATCCTCCCAAGAAACATAGTAATATTCCTTTATAATTCATTAATACCGTACCATGCGGCAGTTGCCGGATGGTACGGATTTTCAGAACACTTAAACATTTTTGAGTATGAACCTGGATTGGGCGGATGTGTTTGTCATAGCACTCGTAGGCTATGCTATTGTATTTTTAGTACTTGCCTTGCTGGTGATGATTTACAAGAACATTCCGAAATTTATTGACTTTCAAGCGAAACGCAAGCTCAGGAGGCAGGGTAAGACAACAGAGGATCATTCTATAGAAAAAATGCCGGCTGAAGTAAATGTTGCAATTGCACTTGCTTTGTCCCTGTATCTTACTCCAAGCCATGATGAAGAAAGCCATATCATTACAATAAAGAGAGTTTCACGTACATATTCTCCATGGAATTCGAAGATATATGGAGTAAGTGGTGTGTTCTCCCGATAAAACGTATTTGACATTATGAAGAAGTTTGATTTTACAATAAACGGCAATAGGTATGCTGTTGATATCAAGGATATAGAGGATAACATAGCTCAGGTTGAGGTCAACGGTACTATTTATGAGGTTGAGATACACCGCGAGGTGAAGCAGTCTAAAACCCCCAGACTGATGCGTCCTGCTGTAAAGCACAGTTATGGTGAAGAAGCATTTAAGAAAAAGGAGGGAGTATCTCCTGTTGTTAAGTCTCCACTACCAGGCGTTGTTCTTAGAATTAACTTTAAAGAAGGCGATGAAGTTAACAGAGGAGATAGCTTGCTGGTAATGGAAGCCATGAAGATGGAAAACAATATTTACTCTGAGCTAAAGGGACGTGTTAAGTCTATTAAGGTACAGCCCGGACAGAGTGTCCTTCAGGGTGATATATTGATGGAGATTGAATAATAAAAAGACTGCGTTGTGAAAAGATTTTCAGCTATTTATACGGTTATTGCACTGCTTTTTGTGTTGTTTGTTCCCTTGATGCATGTGGAAGCGCAGGCAGTTGCAGGTTCAGGAAGCGCTTTGACCTCGTTCATGGATGGTTTCAGTGGCTTTTTACAGGAAAGCGGCTTTTACAATGCTACCTGGGGTAATATTTTAATGATCTGCGTCGGACTTGTCCTGATTTATCTGGCTATTCAGCGTGGTTTCGAACCACTTCTGCTGGTTCCCATCGGTACCGGTATTATAATTGGAAATATTCCTATCCAGCTTGACGGAACTGCTGCTATAGGTATTGAACAGGAGGGTTCTGTGTACTACTATCTTAACCAGGGTGTTAAATTAGGGATCTATCCTTCTCTGATATTCCTTGGTATTGGAGCGATGACCGACTTTTCATCGCTAATTTCTAACCCACGTCTGATGTTACTTGGTGCAGCTGCTCAATTTGGTATCTTCGGAACCTTTATCGGTGCCTATGCGTTGGGTTTTCCGGTAAAAGAAGCTGCTGCAATTAGTATAATAGGTGGTGCTGACGGTCCTACAGCCATCTTCTCTGCGTCTTTGCTTGCGCCCCACCTGTTGGGTAGCATTGCCATTGCCGCATACTCATATATGGCTTTGGTTCCAGTAATTCAGCCACCGGTAATGAGACTGCTCACTTCAAAGAAGGAGCGTCTAATAAGGATGAAGCCTCCTCGAGCGGTTACCAAGACCGAAAAGATATTGTTCCCCCTTATAGGGTTGATTATGACCACCTTTATTGCACCCAGTGCATTGTCATTGCTTGGTATGTTGTTCTTTGGAAACTTATTGAAAGAGTCAGGTGTAACCAACAGACTTGCTGAAACTGCACGAACTTCGATGACTGACATCGTAACTATTCTATTGGGTATGTGTGTTGGTGCATCCACAAGTGCAGCAAAGTTTCTAACCATAGGTTCAATAAAGATTTTTGTTCTCGGTGCATTCTCATTTGCAATTGCTACAGCCGGTGGTGTTATAGTTGCCAAGATTATCAACCTCTTCCTTAAGGAAGAAAACAAGATTAACCCACTTATCGGAGCAGCCGGTGTATCTGCCGTTCCTGCAAGTGCACGTGTGGCTCAGAATGAGGGGTTGAGGGAAGATAAGTCAAACCACTTGCTGATGCATGCTATGGCGCCCAACGTTTCGGGTGTTATCGGATCTGCAGTGGCAGCCGGGGTTATGCTCAGCTTCCTATTGTAAGAAGAATAATGCAGCATGCCTCGAGGCATGCTGCAACTGTTTTATGAGGTTGTGAGATGCTGAGACGAATTAGAAATATGGATAAGTTCGTTCCGGCATTATTGCTTGTAATAGTAATTGCAAGTATTATTCCGGAACCTGCACAGCCGAGGGGTTTGCTTTCTCTCCACACTGTCGGAGATATAGGCATAACCCTTATTTTCTTTTTTTATGGTCTTAAATTGAACCTTGGTTCATTGAAGCAGGATTTGGGCAACTGGCACCTGCACATCTTGGTACAGGGAGCTGTCTTTATACTTTTCCCTCTGCTGGTTTATCCTTTTTACAAAGTATTTCACGAAGGGCCGTTTTCGTTGCTTTGGCTTGGTGCTTTTTTTCTTGCTGCCTTGCCTTCTACCGTTTCCTCATCTGTTGTGATGGTTTCAATTGCCAGGGGCAATATCCCAGGTGCCATATTCAATGCAAGTGTTTCGAGTATGGCAGGTATATTTTTTACCCCAATGTGGATGGGGCTGGTTGGATCCTATGGCAGTGCTGGAGCCTCTGAGTTTGGTCCGGTGGTTCTGAAGCTGATCCTGCAGGTTCTGGTGCCAGTACTTGTTGGACTTTCATTAAACAGGTATTTTGGGCGTTGGGCACAGAGGAGAATGCGTTTTCTGAGGCTTTTTGATCAGAGCATTATACTTCTCACCGTTTACCTATGCTTTGCTGAGTCGTTTATGAACAAGCTTTTTTCAGGTACCGGAGTGTCTGAGATTATTATGATGGTCCTGCTCTCAGGGATATTATTTTTCATTGTCTTTGGGATAGTTTATTTTATTGCCGGACGCCTTCATTTCAGCAGGGAAGACAAGATTACTGCAGTATTTTGTGGTTCCAAGAAGTCCTTGATACATGGAACCGTTATGGCAGCCATTATTTTTAAGGACATGGGTGGAGTAGGGGTTATCCTTCTGCCCCTTATGGTTTATCATGCCCTGCAGTTGGTCCTAAGTGGCATTATTGCAAATAAATTTGCTGTCACTGCAAAATAGTATGGAGTAGCAGCCTGCAATAAACAAAGCGGGATTTGCTCTGTTATATTGCAAAACTTACCAAGGATAATGAACAGAGCCGACTACGGTATCCATAAATTGATTTCCATAGAGAATATTACCAGGACAGTTTTTAAGCTTCGATTTGAGCGAAATGGACTTGAATTTGTGCCTGGGCAACATATTAGTGTTGGCCCGGAATCACTGGGCTATACACGTGAGTATTCGGTCTACAGTGGGGCAGAAGATCCCTGGCTTGAAGTCCTGGTTAAAGAAGTAATTGATGGATGGGTAAGTCCACAATTAAGACGGCTTCAACCGGGTGACGGTTTGATGGTTGAAGCACCACTGGGGTATTTCAGAATTGCCGGGAATATGTCAGGAAAGCACCTGTTTGTGGCAACGGGAACAGGAATAGCTCCCTTTCACAGCTTTGTAAGGACCTTTCCGGAACTTGACTATCACCTCATTCATGGAGTAACAGATGCCTCTGAGGCCTGTGAAAGGGACTTATATGGTAACAGGCTTACTCTTTGTACATCAAGAGCCGCAGATGGAAATTATCATGGTAGGGTTACTGCCTGGCTTGAAGATAATAAGCTGGATGTCTATGATCACTTTTACCTGTGTGGTAACCGCAAGATGATAAATGATGCCTTTCAAATATTGATGAGTAGAGGTATCAAACCTGACAATATCCATGCTGAGGCCTATTTCTGAAATCAGAAACTAGTTATGGCCATCTTGTACAGACATTTATCGTAGGTCGATTATTTCTACGCCGGGATGTTGTTCCTTTTTGAAGACAAACAGATCATCAGTCATTGGAGTATTAACCTCCATCTTTTTGATCTCCACAACGAAATTGGTACCATCCTTGCCCATTTGCTCCAGGCGTGCTGGTTGAAGAGTATCTCTGTATACGTACAGTTTGATACGTGAATATGGTTTATTTCTGTCTTCAGGAACCAGGTCAATGATATCGGCTACCTTTCCCTTGATAGTAGTCTCTCCAACATGGCGGTAACGAAAACCTTGCTCGTGGATAGTAAATACCTTTGAAGGATCCAGTTCGTCATCAGCTACCATATCGGCATCTGAGATATTAACCTCATTAGCATCAACAAGATAGACCCACAAGGTAGTACCATCAAAATAGCTTTCCGCATCCATTACTGAAATCTTATACTTATTCCCTTTAAGGGAGATACTGCCATCATGAGTTTCTGATGTTTTTGTTTGCAAATCTTCAATTTTCAATGCAAAATCAGCCTTAATGGTCTTGTAGCCCTTAGTCTTTTCAGAGACCTTGTCAAGTATGGTCTTGGCCTTGGCCACATCCGGATCCTGTGCGAGAACGGAGAGTGTCAGAACAGATAGTATTGAGATTAAAAGAGTTCTTTTCATAATGTGCGCTTGTTTTTGATATCCCACTAACATAAAAGCTTCAGCAGTTATGTAGCAATTAACGTTCCAAAATTATTGCTGTCTATTGCTGAAGGGATTTGAATATTCTTTCAAGTTCCAAATCATCCGAAACCAGTACCTGGCGTGCCTTGCTTCCTTCGAATGGTCCCACAACCCCTGCTGCTTCCAACTGGTCGATAATCCTTCCTGCACGATTATAGCCTATTGAAAAGCGTCTTTGTATAAGGGAAGTTGAGCCGGATTGGTTTGCTACCACTATACGAGCAGCTTCCTCAAAGAAGGGGTCTCGCTTACTTAAATCCACATCACCTACCTCCTGAGAAGCACCCTCACCGATATATTCGGGCAAAAGATGTGCAGTGGAGTAGCCCCGCTGAGAACCAATAAAGTCGGCTATTACCTCGACTTCCGGAGTATCTACAAAGGCACACTGAACACGGATAAGATCACTGCCCTGAGAGAATAGCATGTCGCCTCGTCCAATAAGGTGGTTGGCACCAGGAGAATCGAGGATGGTACGGCTGTCTATCATGGAAGCAACCTTGAATGCAATCCTTGTTGGGAAGTTGGCCTTGATAACACCGGTAATGATATTGGTAGATGGTCTTTGAGTAGCAATAATCATGTGGATACCAACGGCACGAGCCAACTGGGCTATCCTTGCGATAGGCAGTTCCACTTCCTTTCCGGCAGTCATAATAAGGTCGGCAAACTCATCAATTATAACTACAATATAAGGCAGGAAACGGTGTCCCTTTTCGGGGTTGAGTTCGCGCTTGGTAAACTTATGATTGTACTCCTTAATATTTCGTGTGTGAGCCTTTTTGAGAAGGTCGTAGCGTTCCTCCATCTCAATTGTTAGGGAGTGGAGAGTGTTGACAACACGTTGAACGTCAGTAATGATTGGTTCCTCCTCATCCGGCATTTTGGCAAGAAAATGACGCTCTATCTTGCTATATATCGTAAGCTCTACTTTCTTGGGGTCAACGAGTACAAACTTTAGCTGCGACGGATGCTTTTTGTAAAGCAAAGATGTTATAATCGCGTTAAGGCCTACAGACTTACCTTGTCCTGTTGCGCCTGCTACAAGAAGGTGGGGAGCCTTTGTAAGGTCGAATACAAAGGTCTCATTGGATATGGTTTTACCAAGAGCAACCGGGAGTTCAAACTTGGCGTTCTGGAACTTTTTGGAGCTTAATATGCTCTTCATTGAAACGACTGCCGGTTCGGAATTTGGAACCTCTATACCGATAGTTCCCTTTCCAGGAATAGGAGCAATAATCCGGATGCCCAGAGCTGATAGCGATAGGGCTATATCATCCTCCAGGGATTTAATCTTGGAGATACGAATACCAGGCATTGGAACTATCTCGTAGAGGGTAACGGTAGGACCAACAGTAGCCTTGATACTCTTGATTTGTATTTTGTAATCCTCCAGGGTCTTAACAATCTTGTTTTTGTTGTATATCAACTCATCCTCAGTTACCTGAGTATCCTTGTCGCTATAATCATTCAAAAGGTCGAGAGACGGCAGCTGATATGAAGACAGATCAAGAGTTGGGTCATAATCACCAAGAGGTGTGTTGCCTGTAACAGGAATAGTTTCCTCTGATGCGGCTTTCTCAATCTTTAGTTCCACATGAGTGTCGGGCTCTTCATCAGTAACAAATTCTCTTTTGGGTGCAACGGGTTGAACCAGTATTTCAGTTGCCGGAGTATTTTTGATAACCTGGTCTTTCTTTGCCCTATCCTCCAAGTTTATTATCTTTTCAAAACTGCCTTCCGCGTCTTGTCCGGTTTCCTCAGATTCTTGTTTGCTTTCAACTTTATGGATTGGAAGTTTTCCTTCAAGGCCCAGCTTCTTGCCCATAAAAGGAATGAAGTTGTCAAAGTTGACAGCCAGATAGGAAATAAGGCTTACCAGAATCACCAGGATAGTACCTACACTACCAATAGAAGATCTAAGCCAGCTGCTGATAAAATAACCGTGAGCTCCACCAAAAAGGAGGTATCTGTCATCGGCAAAACTCAGGAAAATAAAGCCCAGAGTAACGGAAAACCAGATAGTAATTAGGCTGGCATGCAGGAAGGTACGGCGCAGAGGCATAACCCTGGCACCTAGCATTCGGAGTCCGCTGATAAAGAACAGGAATATAATGGAACATGAGGCTATACCAAACCAGTCATTAATAATGGTATCTGCTATCCAGGCTCCAAACTTACCGGCAAGATTCTCAACCTTAATAGAAGAGTCAAATAATAGGTCAGATAATGGAAGATCGAATTTGCTCCGGTCGGCATAACCGGTTCCGAAAAAAGAAATATAGGCCAACGCCAGATACACCGAAAAGCCTATGGTCATCAATCCAAAGATGAATCTCCACTTGTAATGTCTTAAACCCGAAATTGCTGAAGTTATAGTTTTGTTACCTTTTTTGCCTGTTCCGGATTTCTTCCTTTGTTTGCCACTCATGTCAGTAATTTGAGGTCTAGAGACAAAAATAATAAAACTAGCGGGCTGCCCGTTAGATAATCAACGGAAAGTTATCCACACTTATTTTAGACGGGTGAAACTATCTGCTTATTACGGAGTCAATAAGCGCCTGGATCTCTGTGATGGAAGACACCTCATAGTTGGCTGGCACATCGAAGATCTTACGGGGATGTGCCTCGCTGACAACGGAGATAGCCTCAAGGTGCAGTTGCATACCCTGGTAGAGAACATCAAACTCGAGCATGATGCCAGGTATCTCGCTAAATGGAGTATTGCGGTTGGGTTCCTCTACACCTAATTGGTCTGTATACCATATTGATAGCTCCTGTACATCATTTCTTCCCGTGAAATACACAGCCTTTTTACAATCAAAGCCGGCAATACTCTTAACTGAGTCATTAATAAAACTGAGTCTGTCAGGACTGAAGGCCATGAAGGGAAGTACGAAGGCATCACCAGAGGCTGGAACAACCATTCTCTTCTCTAACAGTTTCAGAAGGGCAAAGGTACTATCAGGATTGTTTCCAAATATAAATTCAAGCTTGTATAAGTTGAGTTTGTTTATAAACTCAGACTTTTGGCGGGTGCCTTCAAAGGCCGTTTTCATCTCCGAGGGGAAAAGGAAGGACATAGGGTTGGCATCAACAGAGGCAGGATATGTAATTCTATATGTTATGGTGCCTGAGCAGATTCCTGAGTAAGCAGCCTTCTTATCTATAAGCCCACATCCTTCTACAAAAAAGGACAGGGGCAGAAGCAGCATAATAGTTTTGATGAGGCTGTTTGAACTCATACTAAGTACCAAATAGTATTAATTATCACAATTTTGGGCACCTAAACACAAAGAACTATTCGAATTTTCATTTCAGGTATACGAAGATAGTTATCTTTTATATTGTGCATATCGAGGGAGTCATTCTTTTATCCACGTAAAACTGATGTCTGTCAAAAAAAAGGCTATTTTAGTCTTTAACTTAACAGAAATGTAAGATTATGACCCTTCTCGGCAGGAATCTATTAACAATTTTAGACCTAAGCTCATCCGAGGTTATGTATCTGCTTGATCTGGCAGTCAGGCTCAAGCAGATGAAGAAACAAGGAGAAGTGACAGATTGTCTTAAAGGTAGAAATGTAGCTCTGTTATTTGAGAAGACATCTACCAGGACGCGCTGTGCTTTCGAGATTGCAGTTTCCGATCTTGGAGGCAATGCAATGTATCTTGGACCCGGTGACACACAACTTGGTCACAAGGAATCGTTTAAAGACAGTGCCAGAGTCTTCGGGCGTATGTTTGATGCCATCGAATACCGAGGTTTTGATCACTCCCGGATAGAGACACTTGCCCGATACTCGGGTATTCCTGTTTGGAATGGTCTGACAGACCAGCATCACCCTACTCAGTTTCTAGCCGACCTGATGACTATCAGGGAGCATTGCAAAAAACCATTGGAGCAGGTAAGCATTGCCTATCTGGGTGATGCCCGCAATAATGTGGCAAATTCCCTGCTTGAAGGAGCAGCACTGATGGGTATGGATATAAGGATGGTAGGGCCGGAACAGCTTCATACTGATACGGAGATTCTCAACAGATGCCTTGCTGTTGCACGTAAGACCGGAGCACGAATTAGTATAGGAACTGACATTGAGAAGGGTGTAACTGGAGCGGATTTTTTATATACTGATGTGTGGGTATCTATGGGTGAACCAGAAGAGGTGTGGAAAGAAAGAATAGAGATTCTGCGTCCATACAGGGTAGATGCCAGGCTTATGTCATTGACAGGCAATAAGGATGTTAAGTTCCTGCACTGCCTACCGGCCTATCATGACAGGGACACTTATGTTGGTGAAAAGATCTTTCTTGATTACGGACTTGATGGAGTTGAAGTTACTGATGAAGTTTTTGAATCTGAAGCTTCAATAGTTTTTGATCAGGCAGAGAATAGGTTACATACTATTAAGGCTGTTATGGCAGCCTGCCTTGGGAATATGTAGGGTGAAAATTTTTCGTGCTTGAGCACGAAGATGTGATAATTTCAATAATATTGTCGGCATTTGATTTTGAATTGAAGGTAAATGAGGCTATTTTCGCATATTAATTCAATATAGTAAATAGCTTTTGGCATCAATGACATAACCATGCTTGACTTATTATATATTCCCAAAGACTACAAGTCGCCTCTGGATTTAAAACAGACAGAGCACGCCATCACTATAATCAAAGATTCATTTCAGACCTTTTTGTCAGCCGAGCTAAGGCTGAGAAGGGTAACTGCACCTCTTTTTGTGCTCAAAGGTACGGGTTTGAATGATGACCTGAATGGCACTGAAAAACCTGTGACATTTCCGGTTCATGGAATGAACGGCAGAGAAGTGGAGGTCGTTCACAGTCTTGCCAAATGGAAGCGGATGATGCTGGCAGATTACGATGTTGAACCGGGCTTTGGAATCTATACAGATATGAATGCGATTCGTCCGGACGAGAATCTGGATAATACACATTCCATATATGTGGACCAGTGGGACTGGGAGCAGCATATTACTGAAAAGGAGAGGAACCTTAACTACCTGAAGAAAGTGGTCAGGGGAGTGTATGAGGTAATGAAGCGTACCGAGTTTGTGGTTTATGAGAAATATCCCACGATACGTCCTATTCTGCCAGAGGAGATTACCTTTATTCATTCCGAGGAACTGCTTGCTATGTATCCAAACCTTAGTTCCAAAGAACGTGAGGATGCAATTACGAGGAAGTATGGAGCCGTTTTCATCATTGGGATTGGAGGGAAGTTGTCAAACGGGGAGCCTCATGATGGCAGGGCACCTGACTATGACGACTGGAGTACACCAACTGAAAACGGATACAAGGGACTCAACGGGGATATCCTGTTGTGGAACCCCATTCTTGGGAGAGCTTTTGAGATTTCATCGATGGGTATCAGGGTAAACTCGGAGGTGCTAAGGCAGCAGCTGCAAGAAAGAGGGCAGGAGCACAGGTCTGAACTGATGTTTCACCGACGTCTGCTAAATAACGAACTTCCACTCAGTATTGGAGGAGGAATTGGCCAGTCAAGGTTATGTATGTTTTTCCTACGCAAAGCCCACATTGGCGAGATACAGGCAAGTATCTGGCCTGAAGAAATGAGGGATATCTGCAGTAAGAACAATATTTTTCTGGTATAAAACTCAGTTATTTTTAGAATATTTGCATATGCTTTGCCGCGAGGCAAAGCATATTGTTTTTTTATGTTTATCTTTTTGTAAATCAATTAACTGACGATGGCTGCAAAACAGTTGAATGAATATCTTGTCCTGGTCCACAGACTTGGAGTCTCAATGTTTGTCTTTACTCTGTGTAGGATTGGCTTCTATCTGTTTAATGTTGATTTCTTCCCAAATGTAGATTGGAATGGGTTTCTTGTGATTATGAGAGGCGGGTTGATGTTTGACCTGTGTGCAGTATTGTACCTGAATATGTTGTACATACTGCTAAGTTTGATTCCCTTCAAAGTCAAGTTCAGCAACTGGTATCAAATCGCCCTGAAGTCAATCTATATGCTTACAAACGGAGTAGGATTGGCAGCCAATGTCAGTGACTTTATTTACTACCGCTTTACGTTGAAGCGTACTACCTGGAGCGTGTTTGAGATTTTCAAGAACGAGGAGAATATGGGGACCCTTTGGTTTCGATTTATATTGGACTACTGGCCTGCGTTCTTGTTTTGGATAGCAATGATGGTATTACTGTTTTACCTGAACAGCCGTGTCAAACCCAAGCCATTTCCTATTAAGTCAAATTGGCTATATGCACTTTGCTCCCTGGTATTTCTTGCTTTGTTTTCTGCCTTTACAGTGGCCGGAATTCGTGGAGGATTCAGGCACAGCACCCGACCAATAAACATGAGCCATGCAGGCAAGTTTGTTGATTCACCTGAGGAAATGGCCATAGTCCTGAATACTCCATTTTGTATGATAAGGACCATAGATAAGAAAACATTTGAACCGGTACATTACTATCCTGAAGATCAGATTGAAGAGATCTATACTCCGGAGTATTGCCTTACGGCCACAGATTCAACATTCAACAAGATGAATGTGGTAGTTATAATACTGGAGAGCTTTAACCGGGAGCATTCAGGCTATCTGAATCCCCATCTGGATAATGGAAATTACCAGGGCTACACCCCATTTCTGGATTCGCTGATGCAGGAATCGCTGACCTTTGGAAATTCCTTTGCCAACGGCAGGAAGTCAATTGATGCCATGCCATCAATACTTGCTTCATTTCCTGCACTGGTACAGCCATATGTGACCTCTCAGTATGCTTCAAACAAGATAAGTGGTCTTCCGGGTTTGCTGATAGAACAGGGTTATCATACCTCATTCTTCCATGGAGCCCCGAATGGCTCCATGGGTTTTGACGCTGTGGCTCGCCTGCTGGGCTTTGAGAAATATTACGGGATGACTGAGTTTGGTGACAACTCCCAATACGACGGATACTGGGGTATCTGGGACGAGCCATTCTTTCAGTTTTTTGCCGAGACCCTGGGTACCTTTGAGGAACCTTTTATGAGTACACTGTTTTCAGTTACCTCACACCATCCATTTCAGGTTCCCAAAGAATATGAAAATGTATTTCCAAAGGGAACACTTCCGCTGCACAGGTGTGTGGGTTATACGGATATGGCACTGAGACGCTTTTTTGAAAAGGTTAGTAAGGAGCCATGGTATGAGAATACAATCTTTGTAATTACTGCCGACCATAGTGTGCCATCGCACTATGATGAGTACAAGACTAATGTTAACGGTTTTGCCATACCCATCATATTCCATGCTCCAGGTCTGGGATTGAAAGGGTTGAGCCAGAAGCTAGCTCAGCAAACTGATATCCTACCGAGCCTAATGCACTTGCTCAACTATGACGGAACCTTTATAAGCTTTGGCAGCAGCCTGTTTGATGACAGCAAGGATGACCGGCGCTATGTACTCAACTATACAAACGAGTCTTACCAGTTTATAATGAACGGCAAGGTGCTGTATTTTGACGGTAAGAAACTGATTGCATTTTATGATTTGGAGCAGGATCCGCTACTGACCAACAACCTGTTGGGCAAGGCTCCGGAACCAGAGGAAGAGCTGATGTTAATGAAAGCAATAATACAACAATACAGCAACCGGATGATTGAGAATAGGCTAACTATTTTAAAATGAACTAAAAAACCGAAATACCAGTAATTTTAGGGGATTAACACAAGCTACAAATCTTGTTACTTTTTAACATTTTATCATAAAAAATGCGGGTTTTGGGTCAATTTTTTTGCTTGTATATTTGGAAGACACTATAAATACTCTATATTTGTGAAGGTAAGATTAAAAACCATAGTTTTTAACCCTAAAATTTAATAACTATTATGAACAAAGCTCAATTAATTGATGCAATCGCCGCGGAATCCGGTTTAACCAAGGCTGATTCAAAAAAAGCTTTAGATGCTTTCTTAAAAGTTACCAGCGAAGGTCTTAAGAAAGGTGATCGCATTACTTTAGTAGGATTTGGCTCTTTTTTAGTGTCTGAGAGAAGCGCACGCACAGGTCGTAACCCACAAACCGGAAAAGAGATTAGGATTCCTGCAAAGAAAGTAGTAAAATTCAAAGCCGGTAGCGAGCTGAATGATTCAGTAAACTAATCGATGCTTAAAGAAAAAATGAAAAAAAGAGAGTTGTTTTGAAAATCAACTCTCTTTTTTTGGCACAAAAATTCTCCCTTCTCCGTATAATCTATTGCACCATTGGATGTATTCAGGAATTCCTGACCTGAAAAAAATATATATCCTTTGTTGTTTGTCATTTGTTTTTATAGCTTTATGGATAAAAATGGTATCTTCGTCATACCCTTAAACTGATATTTTGTATTTTTGGCCAAAATGATTGTATATGAATTGCATTATAGTTGATGATGACAACTTTTCGGTTAGGATAATAGAAGAGTTTGTTAACCAGACAGAGGGATTAGCACTCCTGGGTACCTTTACGAATGCAATTGAAGCGGTGAACTGGCTCAATAACAGCGAGAAAGAACCTGTGCATCTGATCTTCCTGGACATAGAAATGCCCGAGATGTCGGGTATCGAGTTTCTACGTGCATTGAATGTAATACCCCAGGTTATCATCTATTCATCTCAGGAAAAGTATGCTCTGGAGTCGTATGAGTATGATGTCACAGATTATCTGCTCAAGCCAGTTACCTACGCCCGTTTTATTAAGGCTGTTAACAGAGCCCGCGAGCGCTTTGAAAGAAAGGAGAATCCCGTAAAGCAAAGCACAGAGATCTTTATCAAGAACAACTCTTCACTTGTACGTGTCAAGTATGATGACATCCTTTGGATTGAGGCTCTTGAAAACTATGTTGTCGTCAATACATTCAAGGAGAAGTATACAATTCACTTTACCATGAAATCTATCTCAGATAAAATGCCCTCTGAGAGGTTTATGAGGATACACCGTTCTTATATCGTGAACTTCAGTAAGATAAGTGCAATAGAGGATAATTCGGTTATTATCAGAACTGAAAGTGGCAACAGGGTTATTCCGATTGGAAAATCGTACAAGGATAAGCTCCTGAATGATATTAATCTTATTACCAAATAAGTTTAGTTTAGAGAGATAAATAAAAAGGGGACAGCTAGCAGGCTGTCCCCTTTTTATTTATTGGCGCAATGCTTTTCAGCATTAATGTCCGTTTTTCGTATAACTTGCAAAGTCTCTGTGAGCCTTGATCAGGTTGACAAGGTGCAGCATCATACTTTGAGTTTCGTGTAGTATGCTAAGGTAAAGCATGCTTACCTTGGTACTTGTTTTTTCCTTTTTAATTCTCTTAAGCTGGTTCTTTCTCAAACCTCTGATAAAGTCAAGGATTTCAGCTTGTGCACTCAGAACCTTGTTTATCTCCTTGAAATCTCCGGACTCAATCAGAGTCACAGCATCTTTCATTATATCTTCAATCTTCAGTCTGAGCGTATTGAGGTCAATCAGCTGATCTGTTGAGAATGGTTTGTGGTTGTTGTTAAGGTGTTCCCATGCGGGATTAGTCACAAACGTTAGACAGTGAGCTGTTTCCCGTAGGTAGTCAAGTACCTGAACATAGTAAAGGCTTGAATCGATATTCTCTTCCTGCAGACGTCGTACTGTCTTGTAGATATCATTACGCATCTTCTTGGACAGCAGGCTAAGGTCATTTACTTCCTTAGTGGTTTCCTTAAGTGTTTTTCTATCCTCAGCTTCAAAAGATGTTATAGTCTTGGCATAGTAGTCAGCAACTTTTTTCAGCACATCGCTAACATCTCTCCTGCATTTTTCAAGTATAGTTGCACCACCAATTTCACCATCTTCCTCAAAATCTGCAACTGTCAGAATTGCCTCATCTGCCTTCTTGCTTTTGCTTAATCTGTGGGATTTGGACAGCATAAAGAATACAAGAATAAGCAATGCCCCTATGGCCCAAAGTTTGCCGAAATAGACAGCCAATGCAACAAGGAAGGCAATAGTAAAAGCAGAGAAAGCAGTAAAGAACCAACCTCCAATAACTGATATCACACCGGTGATACGATAAACAGCGCTGTCACGGTCCCATGCTCTGTCTGCCAGGGAGCTACCCATAGCCACCATAAAAGTAACGTAGGTTGTAGAAAGGGGCAGTTTCAATGAGGTAGCACTTGCAATAAGGATACTTGCAATAACCAGATTGACAGAGCCCCTGAGAAGGTCAAAAGCAGGACCATCGCTCTTTGCATCTTTTGGCGGTTCAGGTAATTCAAATTGCTTATCAATGTAGTTTCTTACTCTAACTGGGACGTAGTTTGATATTGACTTGGACATCGCAAGAAAGCCTCTTACAAGAGAACGGGCAAAGAAAGAAGATCCAAAACGCTCATCCCCTTCAGATTGACGACCAAGGTCTACAGATGTTTTAACGACATTCATGGCTTTCTTGGATGTAAAAAGTGTAGTAGCCATTATAAGACCTGCAATCAAAAGTATATAGGTCTCAGTTTTAACTGGTTCACCAAGCACACCCATCAATAGAGTGTCCGGAGTTGCACCTGGAGTTGCCACATAGTGTCTGTATGCGTCAAGTCCTGCAAGCGGAACACCTATGAAGTTGACAAGGTCATTACCCGCAAAAGCCATAGCAAGTGCAAAAGTACCTACCAGGATGGTAAACTTAAGAATATTGAATTTGAACAGAGAGTAAAGTATTTGAAGAATAAATGTCCATCCGACAAAGCTGTACACAAAAAACAACTTCTCATTAGCTTTAATTGTTGCCTTAAGTTCGGGAGTCATAAAGGAAGCTCCATCCACACCCTTGACGAGAAGGAAGTATGTAGTTGCAGTAATAGCAAAGCCTCCCCAGATTGCACCAAGATATTTAAAACGTTTTTCGTAACGGAAGGAGAAAACCACACGGGTTAAGAATTGGACGATTGCCCCTGCCGTAAATGATATAACAACTGAAATAAGTATACCTGAAATAATTGCAAGAGATTTTGCAGAGTTGATATACTCACTAATTGGAATGTCAGGATTGTTGAAGGTCTTAATAAGAGCAACACCTACAGCCGCACCAAGCAGTTCGAACACTATTGAAACGGTCGTTGATGTCGGCATCCCAAAGGCATTGAACAGGTCCAGAAGGATAACATCCGTTATCATCACGGCAAGAAATATTACCATAATGTCACGGAAGAAAAACATTTCGGGGTGAAACATACTCTTTCTGGCAATTTCCATCATACCGCTTGAGAAGGCAGCTCCGATAAATACTCCCGCTGCCGCAACAGTCATAACGACATAAAAAGGGGCAGCTTTAGCCCCGATTGCAGAGTTTACAAAGTTTGCCGCATCATTTGCTACACCTACGATGAGGTCAGAAATTGCAAGGAGGAAGATGATTACGATAAGAACTAAATAAATATTTTCCATTACAGTTTTATCGGTTTAGTAATAAATTCCGCTGTATTCTGTATTAAGCTTGTCGGCAAAGCTAATTCCATATTCACAGAATATGTTTTTTCGTTTGTTAAGTCTACGTTAAGAAATTGCAAATGTAATGTAATATTTGCCCGTAGGGCAATAGCTGAATGCTGTGATTTCAGGAGCTTAATGACTTTTGCTTGTCATGTAGAACAAAAAACTAAGATTCTGATTGCGGACTAAGACTCCCGTATTTGTTGCAATCCTCTTATTTTTGCAAAAGGACTTTAGCCTCTCTGGTTTTTTTTAGATATTTGTACAATGCTTTGGAAAGGAATATTTGACGGTATGTTGGTGGGGTTTTCTGCCTCAGTTCCGCTGGGACCTATAGGAGTACTATGTATACAGAGAACTCTTCAGAGAGGACGTTTGTCTGGCTTTATATCTGGCCTAGGCGCTGCTTCTTCGGATATTATTTATGCAGTTATAGCAGGCTTTAGTCTTTCATTTGTTGTAACCTTTATTGAGGAGCAGTTTTTTTGGATTCAGCTTATTGGCGGAATTATCCTTATCCTTCTCGGCCTGAATATCTATCGTTCCAATCCGGCCCAGCAACTCAGGCGACAAAGGCAGGGTACCAGCAAGACGAGCTATCTGCAGGATTATATATCCACCTTCTTACTTACATTTTCAAATCCTCTTGCTGTTTTTCTTTTTATAGCGTTCTTTGCCGGTTTTGGTGTAGTAACTTCAAATGTTGGGATATCAGGGCAGCTTTTACTGATATGCGGAGTTTTTTTTGGTGCAGCAACCTGGTGGTTGCTGCTGACCTCGATAGTAGGACTTTTCAGGAATGTGGTAAACCTCAGGCGCTTGTTCTGGATTAACCGTATTGCCGGTGCAACTATTATAATCCTGGTTCTGATTGGTGTCATTACCTGGACTATTCGGCATTTTTTGATAACTTAAATATATGCTTATGAGAAAAATTGGTTTGCTAATTTTCAGCGTTTTATTTCTTGCATTCCAGGTGAATGCAGAAGAGTTAAAATCCCCCCAATCTGTAGTTGTAGTTAGTTTTGATGTTAAAGATGGTGTTCCTGTTTACGGTGTTAAGTACAAAAACAAGGTCGTAGTAAAGGAAAGCCGCCTTGGTCTTGAGCTTAGAGATGATGTAGCTCTTACAGGTGACTTTGAAGTTGTCTCAGTTGATCGCAGCAGTTTTGACGAGACATGGGAGCCCGTATGGGGTGAGTGGAGGACCATTCGCAACCATTACAATGAGATGGCAGTTACCCTGAAGCAGACAACTACTGATCGGCTTATGGTAGTTCGCTTCAGAGCTTTCGACGATGGAATGGGCTTTCGCTATGAATTTCCCGAACAGGAAAAGCTGAGTCACTTTGTTGTAAAGGAAGAGCGCACTCAGTTTGCTATGACCGGAAACCACATTGCCTACTGGATAGCCGGTGATTACGACACCCAGGAATACGATTACACTACATCGCGGCTTACCGAGATCCGTAGTTTGATGTCTTCTGCTATCAGTGATAATGCATCTCAAACTCCGTTTTCTGATACTGGTGTTCAGACAGCTCTGATGCTGAAAACAGACGATGGATTGTATATCAACCTGCACGAAGCAGCTTTGGTAGACTACAGCTGTATGCACCTGAATCTGGATGACAAGAATTTCATTTTTGAATCACACCTTACACCAGATGCGCTTGGTAACAAGGGTTATCTGCAGACACCCTGTAAGTCTCCATGGCGTACTGTAATAGTAAGTGACAGAGCTGCAGGAATACTTGAGTCAAACATCACTCTCAACCTGAATGAGCCATGCAAGATAGAGGATACTTCATGGATCAGGCCGGTCAAGTATATCGGAGTATGGTGGGAGATGATAACAGGTAAGAGTTCATGGGCCTATAGTGACCTTCAATCTGTAAAGCTTGGCGAGACCGACTTTACAAAAGTTAAGCCCAATGGCCGCCATGCAGCCAACAATGACAAGGTTAAATACTATATTGATTTCGCAGCTGAGCACGGCTTTGATGCTGTACTTGTAGAAGGCTGGAACATTGGCTGGGAAGACTGGTTTGGTCACTCCAAAGAGTATGTATTTGATTTTGTTACCCCATATCCTGATTTTGACGTGAAGATGCTCAATGAATATGCTGCTTCAAAGGGCGTGAAGCTGATTATGCACCACGAAACATCTAGTTCTGCTGTCAACTACGAGCGTCATATGGACAAGGCATATCAGTTTATGGTTGATCATGGCTACAATGCAGTAAAAAGTGGTTATGTAGGCAATATAATTCCCCGCGGTGAGCACCACTATGGTCAGTGGATGGTAAATCACTACCTCTATGCTGTAACCAAGGCAGCTGACTACAAGATTATGGTCAATGCCCATGAAGCTGTAAGACCTACAGGCCTTTGCAGAACATATCCAAATCTGATTGGTAATGAATCAGCGAGAGGATCTGAATTTGAAGCCTTTGGTGGCAACAAACCCGATCATACAACAATTCTGCCGTTTACACGTCTGATTGGTGGTCCGATGGACTATACCCCCGGTATCTTTGAAACCAATATCAGCAAACTAAATCCTGATAATGATTCAAGAGCCCGTACAACAATAGCCCGTCAACTTGCATTATATGTCACAATGTATAGTCCGCTGCAAATGGCAGCCGACCTGCCGGAGAATTACAACAGGTTTCTTGATGCATTTCAGTTTATCAAGGACGTAGCAATTGACTGGGACGATACCAAAATTCTTGAGGCAGAGCCGGGTGACTATATCACAATTGCCCGTAAAGCAAAGGGAAGAGAAGACTGGTTTGTTGGCTGTACAGTTGACGAAAACGGCTATACATCAGCAATTAGCTTTGACTTCCTGACAAAGGGAAAGACTTATATTGCAACTATCTATAGTGATGCTCCAAATGCACACTATCTGGATAATCCACAGGCATATCAGATTCGCAAGGTGCTTGTTAACAGCAAATCAAAGCTGAAACAACAATGTGCCCCAGGTGGTGGTTATGCAATCTCAATTATGGAAGTGAAAGCAGGAGACCAGACAAAAGGAATAAAAAAGCTTTAATCTGGTTGACAGGAGATATCCGCTAAGAAAAAGACAGAGGCTGCCCCGGGGCGGCCTCTGTTATTTTATTATTCCCTGCTTGCTATTCACCCCGCAAATTATGGTGCAAAAGCTTTTTAGTATTGTTCTGCGTTATGCCATGCATTCAGAAAGCATGACCTCCCTTAATTCTCCTCCGGGAAATGGGGCAGGAGAGCTGTTTTAAGCCATTCCGGCATTCTGATGGGCCTTCTGCTCTTTGCATCAATAAAGGCCTGCACAGTATAGCCCTTGGCAATCAATCTGTCATTACAGGTAATTGTGTAATTGAAAGTGATTCGAACACCCGGGAGCTTGTCGACAGTGGTTTCAATAGTAACCACATCCCCGTAGTATGCCGGACTGTGGTACTTTACATATAGTTCCGATAGCGGTAACATAATGCCGTTTTTCTCCATGTCGGCATAGGGGAGATTGAGCGCATCAAACAATTCTGTTCTTCCGATTTCAAACCATGTGGGATAAACAGCATTATTGACAATGCCCATCTGATCGGTTTCCTTGTATCTTACCTTTATACTACTCTTATTGTATAGCATCTCCGTTATTTAAATGGTGAATCAGGTTCCTTTGCCATCACGTTGTACGAAAGTTTGTCAACCAACGCTGGTAGCCATTTGCTGAGAAAAACAGTCAGTTTACCCTCGACAAAGGTCAGAATCAGTGTTCTTTTACGCTTTTGGATGGCTTTGATGATACGCAGTGCAACTTCCTCGGCACTCATCATCTTGTTTTCGTTGCGTGGGGTCTCGCCTTGAGCAGAACCATCAGCTGTAAGAGCCGTCTTCCTGATATTTGAGGCTGTAAAGCCTGGAGCAACTATAAGGACATGGAGACCCTTCCTGAGGTTTTCAACCCTCAGGGTATTCAGAAATCCATGCATAGCATATTTTGAAGCCGAATAGCCTGCACGGCCAGGCAGTCCTATAAAACCTGCTATCGACGAAACACCGACCACTGAGCCCTTTTGCTCAAGGATGTAGGGGAGGGCATACTTTGTACAATAGACAGTTCCCCAGAAGTTGATATCCATAAGCTTGCGCATTACATCGAGATGCAGGTCTATAAACAAGGCCCTCATTGACATACCTGCGTTGTTGATTAGGATATCTATCTTACCAAACTCGCGGACTGTGTTGTCTATAAGTCGTTTGCAGTCTTCCTCACGACTGACGTCGGCTTCGGTTACGAGTAGTTTGTGACCTGCTGCATCAAACTCACTTTTTATTTCTTCAAGCTTGTCGGCCGATCTGGCACAAACAGAAACCAGTGCTCCTCTGTGGGCAAACTCTCTGGCACAGGCCAGGCCTATTCCGGAGGAAGCACCTGTGATTATTACTACTTTATCTTTCATTTTACTTGTCTTTCCTGTCAAAATTATAGTAAATTTAACACTGTTGTCCGATAAAAACTTTTTAGAAAAAGTACGCGGGCAAATTTGAGTTTTGCCCGTCGTACTAATAATTGTAGCTTTGTATTCATCACAAAACAAGTCTACAATGAACAAAAGTACTTATTTTTTTGGACAATCGGTATTCGGACAGCTCATATCTATGGTAGATACAAGGATTATCGCCCGAAACAGCAAACGGTACAAGGCCGATCATTACGTGAAACGTTTCACGGCTAAGGATCACCTTATAAGCATGTTGTTTTGCGTCTTCGCCAAATGCTCCTCCCTGCGCGAGGTGGCGGGTGCAATGCTCGGTCTTTCAGGCAAGACCAGGCATTTCCAGCTCGGCCACATACCCTACCGGAGCACCTTGTCGGACGCCAACAAGCGCAGGAGCGTTGATTTCTTCTCGGGCGTGTACCACGACCTGCTTCGCGAGTACCAACACGTGATCTCGGACACCCGCTTTAAAGATGTGTTGAACAAGCAGGTCGAGATCTTCGACAGCACGGTTATCAGTTTGTTCCAGGACATCTTGAAGTGCGTCGGCAGAACACCCTCGAACGGTAAACGCAAAGGGGGGATCAAGGTGCACACCGTTATCAATGTCGACGAGCCCGTTCCCAAGATGATATGGTTCTCATCCGCTGCCACGAACGATCACCTGCTGTTGAGGAAACTGGAACCGGATGACAACACTATTTACGTCTTCGACAAGGGATACAACGATTATAAAGCCTTCAAGCTGTTTTGTGAAAAGGGAGCCGGATTCGTTACCCGCATCAAGGAGAACGCCGTTTACAAGGTGGAGCAAGAACTTTACATCGATGAATGCATCCACAGCGGCGTGCTGGAAGACACTATCATCGAGGTGACCGTGAAGGAAGATGATGGCGGGAGCAAGCTGAAGTTGCGCAAGGTGGTGTTCTACGACAGGGTGTTGAAAAGGAAGTTCGAGTTCCTCACCAACCTGTTCGAGATGCGGCCCGACATGATAGCGGCCTTGTATAAAACAAGATGGCAAATAGAGCTGTTATTCAAGCAGTTAAAATCAAACTTCCCCCTGAAGTACTTCCTCGGGGATAACGAGAACGCGATAAAAATACAGGTATATTGCGCTTTGATCGTGAACCTCTTGCTCACGGTTATACAGAAGCGGTTGAAACGGCCTTGGGCATTCTCCAACCTGGTGTCATTTTGCAGGATACACCTGTTTAATTACCTGCACTTGATAAAATTTTTAGAAAACCCGGAACGAGATTGGCAACGAGATGACCAGGATTTAGAGATGCTTACCCTTTTCAGGGGGGCTTACTTTTGAAAATAGAAAAATTATAAAAAGAAACGACTGATAATAAGCCGGTTAAAAGTAACGAAGAATCAAAATCGGTTTTTATCGGACGGCAATGTAAATTTAACCTAAATTGAGCGATTCGTAATTTCACCTGCCCCCGTCGTCTCACTTGATTTCAAAAAAACGGAAATTTTCTCAGAGGTAGGCTTCTTTCGTGTACTTTTTCAACGAAAATTCAGTTCTGTTTTTCACTCAAACCGAACTTTATCGCATTTTCTATGGGTCTGGACATAAGTCTCCCATTACCACTACGGGTTTACAATCCTGAGGTATGTTGTTCTGCCTTATGCAAACTGAATTTTCGGCGGTGACTGACACCGTTCCCATAACTCTTCAATATTTATCGTTTCATAAATTACTCTGGTGACATTCAGGACAATACTCCTTGCCCTTGAGGTTATCTTGACAGCAAAATCAATAAGCTTTCTTCTGAATGTATTAGGATATACGGTTACCGGAATAACCTCTGCGGTAACATCTTGTTTGTATGCTTCGAAAATAAAGTGTGTAACTACCAGCATAAAATAATAGGCTCTGTTCATTCCAAAGGATTTAAAAGGAAGTTGTTCTCTGGTAGCAAGCTCTTTAATGCTACGATGTATCAACTCGTCGGCTCCTCTTTGGTGTGATTTTCGTATGATGGTATCAGCTTTAAACCACTCATCTCCACCGGATGCCCGAAGCCTTTTGTCAGCGACAGGACAGTTCCCGATATTGGTATAGATGACGCTGTCAGGCTTACCAAATTCCATTACGTACTGCCCGGTATCATCCCGGTGCAATCTGGTAAAAAAGCAACGACGAAACTTGGACCAGGATTTCAACTTGCTGGCAAATTCCGCAAATTGCCAGACTGCTTTATTTTTAGTGATTTTGCCCAAAGTGTCAATGGGTAAAGCCTTTACATATTCAGTAACATCATTGTACAATTTTCCTGTTGTAATGTAATGTATATTAAGCTCTTGCTCGAATATCTCGTACGCTTTCTGATCCGCAAACCCACTATCGGCGCACACCACAATAGGGACTTCTTTGGAGTATCTCTTGCGTATCAGATTTACTATAGAGCGTACCCTGTCGGTGTAATCTGATCCATGATTGGAATGAGCACTTCCTTTTCTAAAGGTCACGTCTATCAGAAACGAGCCCCAGCATATATGAAGTGGCTGAAACCCTTTCTTACGCTTGTAAGTGACCTCGCAACCTTCGCGTTTCGCAGCATCGTCATTATCCAAAACCATGGTGTCAATGCCCAGTTCTATAACTTTGGGTTTGGATATGTGAAGCCTCCAGATAAACAGTTCATTAAGTATCTTATTGAATACCGAGTTTGAAATAACGGACAGCTTCCCAAAAAAACGTTTGACCTGGTGAGAAGAGGCCAATTGGTCGGTCTTGCATTCAAGCAAACATGCATATCCTTCATCCTTTTTACTTTGATCAAAACTGCTTATGGCCATATTTGTGCCATCTATAAAAAATGCAACAATCTGTTTTACAAACTGTTGAAGCTGCAAGCCTTTGCTGTTTCCAGTAAGCAGAGAAGAAACATTACGCGATATTAGCCCATATAAGCCAATTTGCTCAGTGTAGCGAAGAAATAAAGGGAGCCCTCCACGACCAGAAATTTTATTGGTTGTAATGCCGATTTTTGTTATCTTCGTACTCATAAAAGATAGTCTTGTGCACCTAAATGGTGAAGTGTTGTTTTTTTATTTTAATACCTCTAAAATACACATTATCAAGGTTATAAGCAAGCTATCTTTTATTTTTTTTTGTATAAATCGCTCAATATAGGTTTAATAAAGCATTATGTTTTACCTAAAAATTCACAGCATGGAATCAATCCTTCTTACATTAGCAATCGGCCTGTTGGCCGGTTATCTGGGCAGCCTTATAATGAAAGGCAAAGGTCTCGGTCTGATCCTTAACCTTGTAGTGGGACTTGTAGGTGCCCTGCTTGGTGGTTGGGTATTTGGACTTCTTGGCGTCGGTGGTGGAGGTCTTCTCTGGCAGATAATTTCAGCTACCATTGGTGCCGTCATACTTCTGTGGATAGTCTCACTTGTCAGGAAAAAATAGTATAGCATTTACATCGAACCAAAAGCCGTTTTTGTGTGTTAAAGAAGTAGTTTTTTGGACTTTTCCTTTTGATAAGAACGAAAAACTGCCTTTCTTTGCAGGCTATATTCACGAGCTCCTTCCGCAAGTTTGGTCGGGCTGATATTTAAACATTTAACGTTACATTATTATGAAGATTGGGAAAAGTAAATTTGTATCCTTAACATACCAGCTGCGACTGAACAGCGCTGACGGGGAGATGATTGAAGAAACAACAAAGGATGCTCCTTTGGAATTCCTTTTCGGTGCTGGACGCATGCTTCAGGTTTTTGAAGACAAACTTGAAGGACTTGCTGCAGGTGACACTTTTAGCTTTGACCTTAAGGCTGATGAGGCTTACGGTGAAGTAAACGAAGACGCTGTTGTTGATCTCCCAAAGAGCATCTTCGAAATCGAAGGAGTTATTGATGAGGACCTGCTTACACTTGGTAACACAATTCCTATGCAGGATGCTCAAGGTAACAGACTGAACGGTATCGTTCTAGAAGTTACTGATGAAACTGTAAAGATGGACTTCAACCACCCATTGGCTGGTGATGACCTTTATTTTACAGGTTCCATTCTTACTGTGAGAGAGGCTACAGAAGCTGAACTTCTTGCTGCTACCAGCTCTTGCGGATGTGGACACGATCACGATCACGATCATGAACATAACTGCGGTTCAGGTTGCAACTGCTAATAATCCAAAGAGGATAAAAATATATGAGGTTGTCCAATTAAGGGCAACCTCTTTTTCAATTTAAGCAAGTTGATAAGAATAGATTTCGATTTTTAGATGAACATGCTTACGAAAATTCCATATTCCTTTTTGGATTTTTGCATATAGGGGTTCAAACAAGAAGAAAATTGCATTTTGGAGTACTGTTTTTGAAACACACGCACCTTTGCCTATGATTTTTCTTAAGTTATGAGCAATAGCTATCAGGCCAAACTCGATTTCAACTTTCTTAAGGCCTTTCAGTGTAAATCTGGTGAACTTGTTGTTGTGTTTTATTTGTCCAAACACTGCTTCCGGTTCTATTGGGCGTCTACTTCTGTGATATAGGCCCTGTTCACTTAATAGCTGTTCCCTGGCCTTCTTTTTTAGGATCCTTAACCTGTGATTGATCTCTATTATTCGATTACCGGTAGCTTGAAAACAAAGTCCGCGCAACGGGCATCCAGTACAGTTTTGCGCTTGATAACGTGTCACCTTTGATACATACCCATTCTCAGAAGTCACTTTTCTTTCACCTTTATTGGTCATATGCTGTCCCATCGGGCATACATAATAATCTTCATGTTCGTTGTAATATAGGTTTTGGCTTAGAAATGCATTCTTTTTAAATGCTCTTTTCTGTTCTTTGTGGAAGTAGTTGTACTTGACAAAGTACTCTATATTATTTGCTTCCAGGTATTCATAATTCTCCTCGCTTCCGTAGCCGGCGTCTGCAACGACCGTAGAGCTATGACTTCCATATTGGTTTTTAAATCCCTCCAGATGACACTTTAATGTTCTTGTATCACCTGGGGTTTGATGGATACTGTAATGGGTAATAATCTGGTTCTCTGTACTAATCTGAGGATTATAAGCTGGTTTCAACTGCCCATTCTTCATATGATCTTCTTTCATTCGCATGAAAGTAGCATCCTCGTCTGTCTTGCTAAAACTGTTGCGATCACCCAGAGTGTCAAGTTGCTTCTCGTATTTCTCCAACCGTGGCAGGTGTTCCTCCTGTAATTGCTTTAGTTGCTTAGATGTGGACTTATTTGTATCCTTAAGCCTGGTGTTAAGCTCAGCTATTTTGCTTTTTAATAAATCTGAGTCTATTGATTGGGGCAAATCTTCTTTGTTGAGAGTTTTTGAGTCCTCTTTAATTTGACTATCAATATCTTTAAGAATACTCCTTATCCTTTCTTCCAGTTTTGCTTTGTTTTTCTCAACTGTGCCTCGCCATACAAAGGTGTACCTGTTTGAGGTAGCTTCTATTTTTGTTCCATCAACATACTGTACCTGAAGACTCACAAACCCCATACCATGCAGTAATCTAACTACTTCTGCAAAGATGGTCTTAATTTCTCCCTGCAAACGGGTACTCCTAAAATAATTGATTGTTCTAAAGTCTGGAACACAGCCCTTTGATAACCAGATAAAATGAATATTCTCTTGTAAAGCCTTTTCAATCTTTCTGCACGAAAATATGTTGTTTAAATAACTGTAGAACAGTATTTTAACCATCATTCTTGGATGAAAACTGCTAGCACCACCACCTTTGTATTTATTTAGTATAGAAGAGATATCCAGTTGATCTACAACCTTATCAACCAGACGAACTGGATGGTCTGCTGGTATGCGATCCAAGAGGTTTTCAGGGAATAACTGAGCTTGATTGTTTGGAAGCTCTTTGAAAACAACTTTTTTCATTATGGATTGATTTATAGCATTAATATACTATATATCAATTATATAACCAACTTTTTCAGGAAGAAAATCAAACAAAAAAAGAGACTGCCTAATCTTTTTAGACAGCCTCTTTTTATTGTGTGCCGTGCATGGTAAATAACTTGGTGGTGCAAGTCCACTATGGGGGTCCATAATCGCCAACCATTAGCTAAGGACAAGGGTATCCATCGCGAGGTGGAATCTGAAGGAAGTCTACGGCAAAATCCTGCCCCGAGGAACACGAATCATATCAGGCACAACCGGTGGGATGAGACTGCAAAACAAGTCAAAGTCTAAAGATTATGCGGACACCGGAGTGTAAATATGGCGGGGATATGGGATGAAGGTTATTTATCTTACCACGGGAGGTCTCATGGACGTGTGGAAACAGCGTATGAAGCACGGAGTAAAGCTTGCCATGAGAAGTCAGCAGAAGCCATAGTACCACTAAACTCCTCAAAGTGGGAAGGGCAGAACCTTGATTGAGTGAGAAGTAAATGAGGATTACCAACATGAAGGAAAGAAAGCAGAAAATCTTTGCATCATCAAAGACCTGTCCACAGAAAGATAGGACGGCATCCGACGGATATGTGGAAGGGCAGACCTTCATTTGGATAACTGAAAACAACCTCACCACCAATGATTATCGTTTAGGAAACGGATTATTAGAGCATATCCTGTCCCCCTCAAACCTGAACAGCGCTTACAAACAAGTAAAGCGCAATAAAGGAGCGGGTGGAGTAGACAAGATGGAGGTAGAGTCTTTAAAGGACTATCTTGTAGATAACAAGGATAGACTAATACAATCCATCCAACAGGGGAAATACCGCCCCAATCCGGTAAGGCGGGTTTTAATACCCAAAGAAAACGGAAAACAGCGCCAGTTGGGCATCCCCACAGTCGTGGATAGAGTGATCCAACAAAGCATCGCGCAAAAACTGACCTCCATTTACGAGCCTCAGTTCTCATCTCACAGTTATGGATTTAGACCTAAACGGAACGCTCATGGCGCCCTTCGTAAGTGTCGGGACTACATTACCCAGGGTTATGTTTACGCAGTGGATATAGACCTGGAGCGGTACTTTGATACCGTTAATCACAGCAAGTTGATAGAGATACTATCGCGTACCATTAAAGATGGGCGGGTGGTGTCACTTATCCACAAGTACCTAAATGCTGGAGTAATGGATGAAGACCACTATGAAGAAACCCATGAGGGCGTACCGCAAGGAGGACCACTAAGTCCTCTGCTGGGAAATATCCTACTGAACGAGTTGGACCGAGAACTCGAAAGCAGAGGTCATAAATTTGTACGCTATGCTGACGATATGGTCATACTCTGTAAGAGCCGGCGAAGCGCCCATCGGACGATGAAAAGCATCGTTTCATTTATAGAAGAAAAGCTTTTCTTGACAGTCAATCGGGACAAAAGCCAAGTGGCACACGTAAAGGATGTTAAATTTCTTGGCTATACCTTCTATCGCTATAGAGGTGAAGGAAGGCTGAGGATACACCCCAAAAGTGTGGAAAAGATGAAAGCTAAAATTAAAAGGCTAACATCGAGAAGCAACGGATGGGGCAACGAGCGCAGGAAGGAAGCATTAAGTCAATATATTAAGGGCTGGGTGCAATACTTCAAACTGGCCGATATGCAAAAGCTACTGATAAAAACGGATGCGTGGTACCGCCGACGGCTACGAATGGTAATCTGGAAACAATGGAAACGGATCAAAACCAAAGTGGCCAATCTTATAAAGCTGGGTATAAATAAATACAAAGCTTACGAGTGGGCGAACACAAGGAAAGGCTACTGGCATATAGCAAATAGCTTTATCCTATCCAGAACTGTCACAGACCAGCGGCTGCGTTTGGCCGGATACGTTTTCTTATCGGATTATTACAAAGCGGTAAGAGTTGAATATTAAGGAACCGCCGTATACGAGAACCGTACGTACGGTGGTGGGAGAGGACGAAACGGGAATTAATCCCGTTTCTCCTACTCGATTTATGATTTTGAAGTCTCGCTATGATGCCCTATTTTTGACAAACTACAACATAAACTATTGATAATGGCTGGAAATTCATTTGGAACACTATACAAGCTGACTTCATTTGGTGAGTCCCATGGTAGGGGCATTGGCGGTATCATTGAGGGGGTAGCACCCGGTTTGGTACTGGATATGGACTTTATTCAAGGTGAACTTGATAGAAGGCGTCCGGGTCAGTCCAGGATTACAACGCCCCGTGATGAAAGCGACAAGGTAGAATTTATCTCCGGTCACATGGACCATGTGGCAACCGGGACCCCTCTGGCTTTTGCTGTTTGGAACAAGGACCAGCGTTCAGGTGATTACGACAATCTGAAGGATATCTTCAGGCCTTCACATGCTGACTATACATATGAGGCTAAATATGGTGTGCGTGACCATAGGGGAGGGGGCCGTAGTTCTGCTCGTGAGACTATAGCCAGAGTAGTTGCCGGAGCCGTTGCCAAGCTCATGTTAAGGCAATATGGCGTTAGTATTCAGGCCTATGTGTCTCAGGTGGGTATGTTGAAACTTGAAAAGGACTACAGAGAGCTTGATCTCAGTGTTGCAGAAAGCAATATAGTAAGGTGTCCTGACCCTGTTTTGGCTGAAAAGATGGTTGAGTATATTGACGGAATCAGAGTTAACCATGATTCAGTTGGAGGAATAGTTACCTGTATAATAAAGAATGCACCTGTAGGGCTAGGAGATCCGGTGTTTGACAAGCTTCACGCAAGGTTGGGCCAGGCAATGCTAAGCATCAATGCTGTCAAGGGCTTTGAGTATGGTTCAGGCTTTGGTGCAGCCGAGATGCTGGGTTCACAGCATAATGACGAATTTTATACTGAGGGTGGCAAGGTAAGATCCAGAACCAACAATTCAGGCGGTATTCAGGGCGGTATATCCAATGGCGAAGATATATATTTCAGTGTAGCCTTCAAGCCTGTAGCAACAATACTAAAAGATCAGAATACAGTAGATAAGTCGGGCAATGAAGTCGTAATGAAAGCTCGGGGCAGACATGATCCCTGTGTAGTACCGAGAGCTGTGCCCATTGTAGAGGCTATGGCAGCGATGGTATTGGCCGATTGTGTGCTGATTAATAAGTCATACAGATAGTTGGTATGGTGGGATAGTATGTAGGTGAGGAAGAGCACTATCAGCTCTCTTATATGGGGCTTGCAGAAGGGAATAATTGAAGATTTTTCCTTGCAACAAAAAATAGTTTTTATACATTTGCACAGTCAATTTTCGGGGTGTAGCGCAGCCCGGTAGCGCACTACGTTCGGGACGTAGGGGTCGGAAGTTCGAATCTTCTCACCCCGACCAAAAGGACTTTAAATAACAGCAAACGCCTGTAAATCTAATGATTTACAGGCGTTTGTGATTTTATAAGATTTAAATGACAGTTATTTATATTGTTAATTTCATTAACATTTCATAATATTATTTTTGATTTGAGTTTGGATTGGTTCACTAACTAAATATAGACAATTTGTCTATATCATCGTTAAATCAAGCACTTATAAACTGATTTTACTAATCATATAATACTCATAAACGCAATTGCACCTATTTTGGTGTTGTAAAGCATTGAAAGAAACCAACGAACTAACATGAAACAAATAATAGGATTAGCAATATTGACTCTTTTATTTTCAAGTTGTTCTAATATGATTTTAGGAAAATATAGGATGAGTATTATGCCACCATATTTAGACTATACATTTGGAATTAATAGATTCACACATTATGTAAATGGAGATGTTTATGGAGAATTTGGAAAAGGAACATATTCAATAGAAAATGATACTTTGACATTGAATTTTATCGATTTGAAAAACAATGAGACAATTGTTTCTATTCGGGTTGATTCTGCAAAACAAGATAAGTTTCATTACAATTTTAGGATAGTTGATAAGGATTCAAAAGACACCTTTATTGGGGCGAATGTAGTCATATATAATAGTAAAGATTCCATTATAAATGAAGGAATGACAAATTATGATGGAGAACTTGTTTTGACAGGAGAACAACGAGCAGACAAAATAATAGTATCATATATTGGATACGATGAAATAACAATAACGGATAAATTTGGATATACTAATACTATATATATTGAATGGAATAGTGATTGGTTAAGGAAAATTGGAGAATCAACAAAAAAATATCAGGTATTAGAAAAAAACAGAAATATAATAAGATTGAGAAACTTAAATAATGATACTATAAGTTTGATTCGAAAGAGATTAAGTAAAAAATTAGATAAAGGAAAAATAACAAGAGAGAAATTTATAAAAAAGATTGAATAACAACGCTTTACAACACACAATATAAAACAGTTGGGGTTCAGTGGTTTGCAAGGGTTTGGTTCTCGCGCCAGCATTTTCCTCGGTGGATACAGACGCAGCCCGAAAACCCAACCGTTTCATATTGTCAAACGTTGTGCCGCATACTAGAAAAGACCTGCAATGATGTAAATAAATGAAAAAAACTCCTGATAGAAAATATAGACTTCAATCTGCAAAGGATTGGATAAAAACATATTCAGGGAATAATATTGTTAAGGGATATTCAAAAAAGTACTCCGTTGACAAAATTTGTGCAGTTAAAGAATTAAGATTGCTAGGATTTAAAATTTCGGATGAATATGAAAGACAGTTGCGTCAATCTATGGAATCACTTAAACAGCAAAGACTTGCATTTAAGAAAAAGCGAGAGAATGAATTAAATGCCTTTTGTGAAATTGAAAGTGATGAGCATTTTGCAATGATTATTGGGTATACAAGCGGAGGATATCCTTATGGAGTAACCCACGAAGAAATGGAACAAAAAGATATTGAAAAGGAATTTGACTAATTATGCCAGCAGGACAAGCACATACTACTTGGTTTCCAGAATTAAAGGATATTCTTAAGAATAAGTGGAATTCAAATTATTCCATTGAACAGCATTTTAGTTTAGTTACCGATTTGAATGAGAAATTACGCCAGATTCGGAAAGAATTGAACATTCAACCCCCTATGATGTGGTGTCCGAATTGCCAAAAACGACATCGCTCAAGATTTAATGATGTTTCAATAACAGGAATGTATTATGCCCTTAAAAGATTTGAATATTGTGATACTGATGAATTTAATAAGTTGTTAAGAGATTGGAAACAATATTCAAAATCAGAAAATGTTGATATATATGGCAATAAAAAGACTGATAAAAGGGAATTGTAAAATGGAGATTAAAATAAAGTACGTCGGCACAACACGCGTTATAGTGCATGGCTAAATCTCATATTTACTGCAAGTTTCATTCACCGTAGAGTATTCTTAACGGCCAGAAAATACATGCCAAGACGATTAGCCACGCACCATATCGCCACACGTTAACGGCAAGGTTAAGACTGAAGACTACAAACCTAAATTATTATAACATGAGAAGAATTATCTTGATTTTGATTTTATTTTTACCATTAACAGCCTATTCCCAGTCTGATAGCACAACTATTTATTACAAATGGATTGAAAATAATGACATTCGAAATATTTGTGATATAGCAAATATCCAAATTCAAAAGGTGTTTTGTAAAGACAACTCATTACAAGGGAAAGTATTCAATCTGATTATCAAGGAATTTAAGAAGGGTCGTATCATATCAAGTGAGGATTTAGATATTTCAGCTAGGATAGAAGAGATTCCTATGGTAGTTAATGGAGACACTATGATTTATGTGATAGACTATACTGACAAAACAGGGTTTGGAAAGGCGACTGATTCTTTGACTATTAGTTTTACTGGCATGTTGATTAAAAATAACTTCAAATTGAAAATAAGTTTCCCCGGAATGAGTATTAACAAAGAATTGAAAGGAAAAAGTCATTATTCTTTAAGAATGGCAAACTCCTGCTCTGATACAAAGATAAGGGTACCTATTAATTCTGAATATCCTATTTTAGCTTACACTCCCCCATTTGACACAGGTTCTGAACTTAAATCATACTGTATGCTTGGAGAAGAAAATGTACTTGATTGGTATGATAAATTTAATGTAAAACATTATTATATAATTTACCTTGAGATTAAATAAAACCCAGCCGTTAACACGCGGTATAAAAAATTGCCGGGACAGTAGGTTTATCAAGGGTTGTAGCCCGCTCGAACTTTTGTGTAATTTGATAGGAGATTCGCCCGCAACCGGCAACATTTCATACCGCCACCGTTATGCCCAATTTAAGAACCAAACCCTTAATCAATAACTTTTGAAATAATGAAAACTAATCTTGAAAAACTCGTATTTATTCTATTAACATTTTCTATTTTGATTTCTTGTCGTTCAGAAGTTGAATTAAAGCCCGTTCAAATGACTTCTAAACCGGTTTTTATTACCGGAAAAGTTCTAAATCAAACATCTGAATATAATACCGTAACAGTTTATGTCAATGAATTACTTTCTGGGGAACAATTGTCTTATGTGAGTTTAGTCGATAGTTTTGGCAATTTTCAAATTAAATTCAAGTTGTATTATCCACAAGACATTTTAGTTAGATATGGAGATAACGCCTTTCCTATCATAATTCACCCCACAGATAGTATCCATATTGTATTTGATGCAAATATGATATCTGACAAAAACGAACTGGCAAAAAGCATTCAGTTTGCAGGAAGCAGGTCTGACAACGAAAGTTTGATTGCTTTTTATGCTTTAATTTCAGAAATATTTATCCCTTGGGAACAATATTGTCAATATGAGAAGGAGTATAATTCAGATAAATTTACAGCCTTGCTTGATAGCCTTAGGAGTTTAAAAAAAGAAGCTGCCAATGAATTTATTAGGCAAGGTGTCTCCAAAGAACTAGAAAACTGGATTAAAAAGGAAGTTGACTTTGATTATTACAATTGGCTTGCCCTTTATCCATATGACCATGCTGGTTTTAATAAATTAGATGAATACACTATTGTACCGTCATCTTTTTATGATTTTATGAATATTGAACTTTCTCTTAGTGACCTGAGCAACTCAAAATCAATTATTTTTATAGGTCGTTATCAAAGAAGAATTTCATCATTAATGATTGATGATGGAAAGTTGTTTAAACCTGATGGAAGGTGGACATACAAAGGAAATGCAAACGATGCAATAATCAAAATAATTTTAAAATACACGAGTGATTCCTTGTTAAGAGAAATGCTGATTGCGAGGCAGCTTTATTATACGCTTGATAGGCGCGAAATAAAAGATTTTGAAAAACACTATGCTTTGTTTGAAAAAACAGTAACTCAGCCTTTTTTGAGAGAACCTCTTATTAACAAGTATATAGAGACAAAAAAACATTTTGAGAATGCGCAACCAAGAGAAAATACATTATTGAAATTGACAAAAAATACACCCGCAAACGAACTTATTACCAAAATTCTGGATGACCATAAAGGGAAAATAATATACTTAGATATTTGGGCAACATGGTGCAGTCCTTGTCGAAGAGAAATGCCTTTTTCTAAACAGCTAATGCAAACGTTGAACAATGACAAGGTTGCTTTTGTGTATCTGTGTATTGACTCCGAAGAAGATAAATGGAAAGCAATCATTAGTGAACTAAATATTTCAGGTAGTCACTATTTGGCGACTCCAGACCAAAGTAGGTTTCTTTACCAACTGTTTGAAATGAACGGAGTACCCCAGTTCGTATTATTAGACACTAAAGGCAATGTGATAGAAAAAGGAATTCACCTGCGACCAAGTGAAAGTTTAATAAAAACAAAAATTGACAAACTATTAATGGAATAAAACTGGGCATAACACGCAATATAACCAATGTCGGGCGCAGTGGCAGCTTGAAAGCGTCTGCTCCGCTCAAAGTTTTGTAACGGTTGACAGGGATGTCGCCCGCAATCCGCCACTGGTTATATTGCAAACCGTTACCGCCAAGTTGATAAACAGCAAATCGCTTATTGACAGAATATTAAAATGAATCACATGCTATTCTCTATCAATCTTTTGACCAAGGAAAAATCAAAATACAGAATAATCTTTGGAATTCTTGCAATAGTTTTTTCGATATCATGGATTTTTATAAACCTTGGCGAAAACGATGAGATAAAAATATTTGACTGGTTTTATTTTGCAATATTTCTCACGCTTGGAATTGGTCATGTAATTGAAGGAGCAGGAATATCTTTAGTGGAAATATTTGGTGCAAAAGCATATATTCAGGTTGATGCCGAAAAAATTCGTATTAAAATAAATCCTTTTGTGAAAGAAAAGACTGTCGCGTGGAATGAAATATTGGAACTAGAATACAAATCTGCCCGATACAAAATAACTAAAGTTGACAACAGTAATATAATTCTGGACTTACCAACGGAAAATTACAGACAGGTTCAGGGAATTAAGGAGATAATAAAATCGTTTGCAACAGAAAAAGGAATTCATATTCAATAAATGTATTTCGAATATTTTAACCCACAAGTATGAAAGAGGCATATATCCAACTATATGATAGAAATGAAAATTCAATAAAATTCTTTAGGGCATTGTCAGTATTACTTTTTGCAATTGGGACAATAGGTCTGATTTTTAAGTTTTCAAGGTGGCATATGCAACTATTTGAACTTAGCTTATGGCACAATTTGTTTCTAATGATTCAAGGAATTGCAATGTATTTCCTTTCGAACAGCAACTTAAAGTTCAAAAGATATTTCATCTCGTGGAATAACTATGAGATATCATATCACTTCCCAAAAAACAAACATCCAGAAAAATTCAGAATAGATGAAATCAAAGCTCTGAAAATTATTGATAATGAGATAAATATCTTATTAAAAACGGATGAAACAAAGACAATCAACTTGAATTATACATTTTTACCAAAACGCAGTCTTATAAGAGAGTATTTTGAATCTCTTGAAATGAACCTTGCTTGAATCTGGTTATAAAAGTAGACCCTATAAAACAATTACCTAACACTTTAGATTTTGGAAAAAAATACCAACCAGGCGGCAACATCATGTATAAAATATTTGGGGGTTTAGTGGTTACTTGAAGCATTCTGCCCCGTATTAGCTTTTGTAACGGCAGACAGTTGCGAAGCCCGCAAACCCCAAACATTTCATACATGTGCTCGTTGTGCGTCATACAGAGAAAACCACAAATGGAAAGATTTGAGCTAAACAAATATGCTGTTGATGGAAGTCCTCTTATTATGATTTTCACTGAAGGTACTATCTTTGGGCCAAAACGTTTTATTGACTTTTTTAATGTGAAAAAATACGTGCCAATCAAAAATTGCATTGATAAGATTAAAAAATGGAATAGACAAGGAGCTCAAATCATTTACCTTACTTCGAGAAAAAGTGAAACTTCAGCACAAACCATAAAAGATTTATTGATAAGATATAAATTTGTTGGTGCTTATTTATATTATAGGACTGGTTCAGATAAGTATAAAGATATTGTAGAATCGCTCAAGCCAGATATATTAATTGAGGACAATTGCAGGAGTATAGGTGGTGCTTGGCAGATGTCAATAACATATGTAGACAAGAATATTAAAGAAAATATTAAATCCATAATTATCAAAGAATTTAAGGGTATTGATTATTTACCTGATAATTTGATTGATTTGATGAAATATGAAATAAAATAATGTACGAACGCACAACAAATGGTATAGTGCATGCGGGTTTCAGCGGTTTGCGAGGGTTTGTGGCTCGTAAAAAAAGTCGGAGTAAACTGATAGGAAATTGCCTCGTAATCCCGCACGACACCATACCATCAACCGTTATGCTGCATTTTAAAAACAACACATATGACAATTATCGATGAAATTTTAAAAGAACGACCTGTAGGGACTGACTCAAATGAAAAAGTTTGCGATTTTTTACTCAGTAAAGCAATTCAAGCTGGATATAAAACGATTACTTTACAATTTGACTGTAAACGTTGGACTAAAGATTTTTCATATATTGATTTGGATGGCAATCAATACGAACTATTCCCCAGCCCTTTTTCTCAGCCCTTTGAAAAAACTGGTGATTTAGAGATAGTCTCAACACTGGAAGAATTACAAAATAAAAATATCACAGATAAAATTGTATTACTTAATGGTGATTTAACCCAGCAACCGTTGCAACCCAAGAACTTTCCATTCTACTATCCCGATGAGCATAAAACAATAATTGATTTATTGGAAGATAAGCAACCTAAAGCAATTATTGCTATTACAGGCAAGCATCCAATGTGCGGACTAAATCCATTCCCATTGTTCGAGGACGGGAACTTTTTAATTCCATCAGCATTTGCAAATAAAACAACAGGTGAGAAAATCACTGGAAGAAAAGGATTAACCAAATTGAAAATAGCTTCTAAAACGGAAAATTCTGTTGGTCGACAGATTATTGCTTCCAAAAAAAGTAATGGGAAAGGTAAAATTGTTGTTTGTGCACACATGGACTCTAAATATGGAACAATAGGTGCAATAGATAATGCTGCTGGAATTGAAGTTTTATTTCAGATATTAGACAATTTAAAGGATTATAATGGGGCATATGATATAGATTTTGTTCCATTCAATGGTGAAGAATATTATGGGGTTATTGGGCAATTAGAATATTTAAAGCATAACGGGAACGAGAAGTCTGAAATAAAACTTGTCATAAATATTGATTCGCCTGGACATGTAGCATCTAAAACTGCATTGTCAACTTATAATTTTATTGATTGTAAGCAAACTTGGTTAGATACAAAGATTTCTAAAAATGATTACATTGAAGAAGGTTCACAATGGTATGCTGGTGACCATGCAATGTTTGCATTTCAAGGAGTTCCTTGTATTGCAGTAACTTCATCAAATTTATTTGAAACAGTATTGGACTTGACACATACATCCAATGATACAATTGGTAATGTTGATTTTGATATTTTGAAAAAAACATCAGATTTTTTGACGGAATTGATTAAAGATTATAACGATTAAAATAAAAAACGCAGCATAACATCGCATATACCTAATGGCGGTTTTATTGCACTTTGCAAGGCTTTTCGCCCGCTCAAACTTCACCACGGTTTGACAGTTGAATCGTCCGCAATCCGCCACTAGGCATATGCGTAACGTTACCGCCAAGTGTAAAAAGACCATCGACAGAATCAAAATAGAAAGTAAACCATTGTGATAGAACAAAAAAATAATAATTGAATTATGATAAACTCACAAAGTACCTTTAATAAATCGTTTAACTCCATATTCTGGTTGTTTGGAATTGTTTCATTCATTGGAATTGCTGGCTATGGATTATCCTACATTCTGAAAATGCCAGAGATTAGTCCTAATGAATTTGTCCCTAAAACTATAGATACAGCTTCATTTAATAGATTTGGATTTGGTAATCTATTAGCTGTTTTCATTTTATTGTACGCCTTTGCTTTTTTGCCTATAGTTATACAGTTTAGTATAATAAAATACAAAACAAATCCATATGCGATTATAATTTCTTGCTGTTTTCTTGCTGTTTCGTTAATCCTTGAAATTGTAAATAACCTACCATTAATCTCATCAGTACTTTTGCCTGTAAACATAGATAGCATTCCAGTTGAAACTTTGCTTTATATAAGACAATTAGAAACAATAAAGTATTTAGCTTTTGATGTGGCGGGTTTTTCATTGGCATACACAGGTTTCCTTATTTACGCCATAATCTTTTATAAAACAAATCGACTCTTATCCTATACAATAATCGCGAGTATCTTATTATTCATAGCCAATGTGCCATTTCTTTTGATTGAGCCATCGATGGCAATTATATTAATGGCAATTTCAATTTTTGCATTTGCCCTTGTTCCAATTTTTATGGTAAAAATGTGCTCAAAACAATAATACGACATTTGCAAAAAAAATAGAAGTAAGAAATATTAAATAATCACCGTTGTAGAAAATTGAAATAAAAATGACTGAAAACAATGAACACCAGGCGGTAACACGCGGTATAGTTAATTGCCGGTGTAGTGCGTATTCGAGCGGCACAGCTCGTATCAAAAGTAGTTGTAACTTGATAGGAAAGTGCTTCGAAATCGGCAACTAACCATACCGCCAACGTTAGCGGCAATGGGCGCACTGCATATAACCAGGAACATATGAGAAAATATTTATACATAGCATTTTCGATTTTGATAAACTGTTCAGTGTTTGGACAAGTTGATTCCCAAACAGATTCAGTATCATTTGATAAGATAACTTGTCGTTTTAAAGAAACTAAAGGTTGGAACATTTTTTCAGGAGAACTTAAAGACTCGATTGATACAACATTTTTATATCAGACAAAAGACTTTAATGTTTCGATTAGTGAAAATCCGATTGCATTTAAAACTTTTCATTCAGTAATTAAAAATCCATATTTTACAGATGATTTCGGCGATTATGATAACAATTATGTTAATTACCCAGTTTCATATTCTGTAATATATGATAACAGATTACTGTCATTATTCCGTAATGGAAAATTTGTTTGTCATAGATTATCCAACTTTGAAAGAGACTTGGATTTTGAGACAAAACTAAATACTCGTAAATTCAAATATCACTGGATTATAAATGATAAGCTAGGAGCAATATCTGGAAATTCAATTTTCATCTGGAATGGTACTGATTGGATTAGTAATAAAACAGACTTTCCACTGAAGAGTCAGCCAAAACTATTTGAGGATAGTGATTTTGTTGTGTTTGGTGATTGCCATGGAGAATGGGGAGGAACTGTTTACTTCTTTGATAAAAATAACGGAGAAACTTATTTTACTGAATCTACTTGTGCTAATTCTGTTCTAAAAAAAGGAGATAGTTATTTAGTTCTAGCACATTTAGGGCATATGACTGGTTCTACAGAGATAAAGGAGGTAAAAGACCCTCGTAAATTAACTCAAGCAAAACAAGCGGAGATTAATAAGACAAAGAATGGACAAGCCTTAGGATATACAGATTCATCAAAGGCGTATGAAACAATACTCGATTATTGGGGAATTCAATTATTTTCTACTTTCAGTTACAAGGATAGACAATTATATATGGTTCATTTAAATGAAATGACTTTTCTTGCAGAGATTGTTGGAAATGACATTCAGATTGTAAATCCTCTTTTTGATAATGAGATTTATACTCATGACCCAGTGACAAATAAGTATGAAAACTACACTTTAATGAATTTAGACCATTATGGTACAGCAAGAGATAAAGAAATATCAGTTATTATAATTGATGGTGAAAGATTAATAAAACTAGATTGGAATGAGAACCACAGCCGCTAACACACAATATAGCAAATTGGGGCTGAGTAGGTTACGTCAACTTTTTGTTTACAAATCGGCTTCATCAACGGTGGATAAAGACGCGTTCCAAAATCCCCAACTTGCCATATTGTAAAACGTTAGCCGCAATTCCCCCTATTCCAAAGACATTGACTACTTAAGCTAACGGGGTAAAATTTCGATAGAACTGTGTATTTTTGAAGCCTCTATGCAAGGCCGATTTTTAAAATGTTACTTTTAAGTACGAGCGCAATTCTGGTTGAGATGTTTGCGATGACTACAGTGGCGGTCCTATTTTTTTGGGAACCCCGTTCAGAATATTTACTCTGCCTAAAGCACATCTCCATAGAGACCACACCTAAAAAAAAGTTTTATGGAGAATGATTCTATTTCGATGAAAATCATCAACCCAAAGGCTGCTGGTATTGATATTGGGAGTCGGTCACATTGGGTTGCCATTGGTCAGGAAGATAAAGATGTTCGAGAATTTGGAGTTTTTAATGAAGATCTTTATGATTTAGCCCAATGGTTAACTGAAAACCAAATCCGGACAATTGCCATGGAGAGTACAGGCACATACTGGCAAAACCTTTATGCAGTGCTCATGGCCCAGGGATTTGAAGTAATCCTCTGCAATGGAAAATTTACTAAAAACATCAAAGGAAAAAAGACCGACATCAAAGATTGTCAATGGATTCAAAGACTTCATTCCTTGGGTTTATTGAGCAGCAGTTTTTTACCAGATGTTCAAACCGAGCAACTTCGTACCTATTGTAGACACAGGGCGAATTTACTTCACATGGTAGCATCAACCTCAAAGAAAATGCAAAAGTACCTTCGGCTTCTAAATTTAAGATTAGATGTTGTTGTAAAAGATATTTGCGGACTTACTGGTCTAAAAATCATCCGAAGCATTTGCCAAGGTGAAACAAATCCCCGCAAACTGGCAGAGCTTCGACATTTCAACTGCAGACGTTCTGAAGATGAAATCGCCCGAGCTCTTCAATCCAATGGACGACAAGATTACCTGTTTGCCCTTAAACAAGAGCTTGAGACATACGACCATCTACAATTAAAGATCTCCCAATGCGACATCGAAATTGAACAGCTCCTGAATCAAATCATAGAAAATGATGACAATAAGAAGCAGCACTGTATAGATCCTAAATCATATAAGCGCATCAACAAAAACACGCCTAAAAATATCGATTTAAACCTGAAGGCATATCAACTCCTTGAAGGAATCGATCTGCTTGCTATAGAAGGAATGAGTTATGGCACTGTTTTAGCTCTTATCAGTGAAGTTGGACTGGAAGGTATTAAACGATTCCCTTCAGCCAAACATTTTGCCAGCTGGCTTAGATTGGCTCCAAACAACAAGATTAGCGGCGGAAAGGTGCTCTCAAGCAAAGTGCCAAAAGGCAGCAATCGATTGAAAATAGCATTGAGAAATGCAGCAAATGCCATTGGTAATCTGAAGGACTCTACCCCATTGAGGGATTTCTTTCATCGGGTTAACTTCAGAAAAGGCAGAACTTCTGCCATCAGTGCTACTGCCCGGAAACTAGCAGTCATTATTTGGAATATGGTGGTCAATAACACCCAATACATCAACCCTGAAGGGTATCTCTTTCTTGACCAAAAAAGAAAGCTCGGATTAACCAAAAGAATCAAAAAACAAATAGATAAATTTGGACTAAACCCTGAAGATCTTGGATTTTCAATTACCTGATTTTCAATGACAAAATTTTACGTTAGTCAGAATTAAAAGGAAGAAATATGAGAAAATTAAAAATTGAATTTGAATATTGTTATGGCATTAAAAAATTAAAACACGAATTTATTTTTCAAAATAGAACATTTGCCATATATGCACCAAATGGTGTAATGAAAACATCTTTTTCAAATGTTTTTAGAGATTTTTCTAAAAATGAACCATCAAAAGATTTAGCATTCCCTTCCCGTGAAACAAAAAGAACTATTACTGCTGATGTAGATATCGATTCCGAAAATGTATTCATAATTGAGCCTTATGTTGAAAACTATCAGTCAGAAAAAATATCAACTCTTCTAGCTAATAAAGAATTAAAAAAGGAATATGAAGAAATTCATAAAGAAATAGATAAATCAAAAAATGAATTAATAAAAAAACTGAAACAATTATCTGGTTTGACTGGAAGAAAGGATAACATTGAAAATGAAGTTTTGAGAATTTTTGGCGAATCTTTTTTTGATTTTTTATTAAACAATGAAGATTTTATTAAAAACACCGAAGTGCTGCCATTCCACGATATACAGTATCAAATTATTTTTAATGATAAAGTTATAAGATTTCTTGAAACGAAAGATTTCAAAAAATCAATTAAGGATTACATAGAAAAATACAATGAACTTATTAATAATTCCCCTTATTTAAAAAGAGAATTCAATTATTATCACGCTGAAAATGTGCAAAAACAACTAGCGTCAAATAATTTCTTTAAAGTTGGTCATTCAGTTAATTTATTTGATGGGCAAAATAAAACTGAATACAATAATGAAGATGATTTAAAGAGCATTTTTGAAGAAGAAAAAAAGAAAGTTTTAGAAAATGATGAATTACAAGATAAGTTTAATGAAATTAATAGTAAACTTACAAATAATGAATTAAGGAATTTTCGTGATTATTTATTAGATAATCGTGATATACTTCCAGAATTGGTTGATTTAAATTCATTCAAACAAAAAATATGGCTTTCCTATTTTGTAAATCAAAAGGATTTAACAATTGAATTAATCTCAAAGTATAAAGCCGGTCAAACAAAAATCAAAGAACTTGTTGAAAAAGCTATTCAAGAAAAGACAGAATGGGAAGAAGTGATTAGAATATTTAATACTCGTTTTTCACATTTACCTTTTTATTTAAAAATTAAAAATAAAGATGATGTTATTTTAAAAGGTGATATTCCAAGTGTGGAGTTTGTTTTTAAAGACGGAGAAGATGAAAAAATTTTTAATGATAGAAACGATTTATTACGAGTATTAAGCACTGGCGAAAAAAGAGCATTATATATTTTAAATGTAATTTTTGAAGTTGAAGCAAGAAAAAAAGAAGACGGTTTTACATTGTTTATCATTGATGACATTGCCGATAGTTTTGATTATAAAAATAAATATGCCATAATTGAATATCTGAAATATATGTCAGATATTGAAAAATTTTTTATGATTATTCTTTCTCATAATTTTGATTTTTATAGAACTATTCAAAGCCGTGCTATTGTTCCATACAATCAATGTCTAATAGCATTAAAGAATAATAACGGCATTCATTTAGAGCAAATAAGTTACTTAAAAAATCCTTTTATTAGGGACTGGAAAAATCATTTAAATGACAACAAAAAACTAATTGCATCAATTCCTTTTGTAAGAAATATTATTGAATATACCCAGTCGGAAGAAAATGAAGATTATTTGCTTCTAACATCAATTTTACATTTCAAAGGAAATACAAATGATATAACATTATCTAACGTAAAAGATATTTTTGAAAAATATATTCAAAATATTCAATTCCCATCAGATAATCTTGAAAATAAAGTTATTGATTTAATTTATGAAACTGCGGAACAGTGTTTAAATGCAGAAGAAGGTATTAATCTGGAAAATAAAATTGTTTTATCAATTGCAATTAGATTAAAAGCAGAAGAATTTATGAAATCCAAAATAACTGATATAGATTTTTTAAGAGATTTGGAAAGTCAAAAAAATCAAATGTGGCATATCACTAGTGTCCCATTAAAATTGGGACGGTATTAAAAATTAAACAAATTTGGCTCACTAAGCCTAAAACGTTCTTTATCATTTTGAAATTTAGTTCTCTCAAATAGGTCTCGAAGATGAGTTTTATCTGTTAAAGAAATACTCAGTATCTGCAAAACCTCATATGTACTTCTGTCAAGTTGCATGTCTTTTTGGACGATTGCCACCAAGCAATAAGTGCACATCGCGGCGTAGATTTGAATTCGAACAGCATTTTCAGTAGTTCCCCAGAATTTCTTGACTTTTAGATGTTGCTTTAGCCACTTGAAGAAAAGCTCGACTTGCCAGCGGTTCTTGTAAAGGTCAGCAACTTGAAGTGCAGAAATGTGCATCGCATTGGTTAAGAATACAAGCTCACGCTTTTGTTCTTCATCCCAATATCTGACCAATCTAAGATGTTCTGGATAGTATTGTTTAGGATAAAAACCTGTCAATTCAATTGTTACGTCTGAAAGTACGTTCTTGGGCAATCTTCGTTTCCATTTTATCATCTTGCATTGTAGATTCTTTTTGGCTCTTAAAACATAGAAAGCTCCTATCTGATGAATCTTAAACAACATTTTGAAGTGATTATATGCACGGTCAAATATGTAATATGAGCCTGATTCATAAGGGATTTCTTTCATTGCAGTAGAGTCGTGAACAGAAGCTTCCGTGATATGGAAAAATGCTGGTATCTGTGTCTCCACATCATATAATGTATGCACTTTGATTCCGCCTTTTTTCTTACGAAACTTCGCCCACCAGAATACGGAAAGGCACAAGTCAATCGTCGTTGAATCAAAAGCATAGACATTGCCTTCAATTTTGAAGATGTCAGCAACTCGTTTCTGTCTGGCTTCGTTTACCAGATAGTAAGCATACTCTTCAAAGATGTGATAGTCTCTGTCTTGATTGGCTCTGGCCAGAGATGATTTTGATATATTCTTGCCCAAGCCCAGATGATAAGATTTGGAGTGATGAGCATCAAGTGCGACAATCAAATCTCTAAGACTTTCACGATTTGACAATTGCCCGAACATCAAAGAAAGCAATTGATTCCAACAAGTGAAATGCTTCACGTATTTGTCTCCATTGTATTTGGCAACAATACGATTGAATTTGCTTCGATTTAGAAACGAGACCAGTTGAGCGAAAACGTATTTGTCTTGATACATATGCATTCAGATTTATCTGATGCAAAACTAAAAATTCAAGTCCGTTCGCTCTAAAAACCTCTGTAATTAACTAAATTTCAAATATTTCAAAGAACTTTTTTAGATTTTAATGGGACAGTAATGGTGGCATATATTAAAAAAATATCAAGAAGAATTTAGGATCACCAGTAAAAACCTGTGGAATTAAACTCTGTATCAAGCATTATTGTATTGTCTTTTCAACCTTGGCGTTGTAGCTTTAGTACCAACGAACAAGACCACTATGAATGCTTACATTGAATTAGCCAAGCTGATGCTCCCAGAGGAGATCAGCAAATCGTTCAGTTTAGTGAAAGTCGAAGAGGAAAAGGTTGAGCAGGACAAACGTCTTCACCTCTATCTGGAAGAACTAAACATCCCTCCGGACCATGTTGATGTGCTTAAGCCAAATGGTTTTTATCCTGAATCCTTAATGGGAGATTTTCCTATACGAGACAGGCAGGCAGTGCTTCACTTACGCCGACGGCGATGGCTTGATGCTCGAGGCCAGAGCGTTTCACGAGATTGGAGCCTGATATGTAAGGGCACCCGCTACTCCAATGAGTTTGCGGCTTTTTTAAAAGAATTTGTTGGATAAACACCCCATAACAGGGCGATCTCTTGAGCGTTATTATCCTATACAGGGCGACCAATTTGAGCGGGCCTACAAAGAGCATTTAAGTGGTTTTTCTGAGTGGTCTGATGCTGAACATGCGCAATCATGGCTTCTATTTCCTGAGAATATGGGAGCCTCTCTCAGTATCGATGAAACATCACTTTCCAGAGGAGAGCTCTACACGATAATATCAAACAAGAGTGCTCGCGGGCGCAAAGGCACCATCGTTGCTATTGTTAAAGGAACGAAGATAAACGATGTTGTTAAAGTAGTAAAGACACTCCCGTTTGAAACGCGCCTGCTGGTTAAAGAGGTCACAATGGACTTTTCTGACAGCATGCATGCCATTGTAGAAAAGTGCTTTCCGGATGCCATAATAACGCTGGATCGCTTTCATGTTCAGCAGTTATGTAATGAGGCTATGCAGGAGACCAGGCTGCAAATAAAGCGTGAGGCGCGCAAAATGGAAATTGAGAATCGAGAGCAGCACAAAATGAAGTTGCATCGGAGAATGGTCAGCAGAAAGAAAAATAAGGTTAGTAACCGTGGCAGGAAACCTAATCGCAAGAATGAAGCCTATAAACCCGAATACCTTGAAAATGGAGACACCTTATGTGAATTGGTTACACGCAGCAGATACCTTCTTATGACCTCTGCCGACAACTGGACCGAGACTCAAAAGCTAAGAGCTGAGCTTCTATTTAAGTACTTTCCAAAACTGAGAACCGCCTATAGCCTGACACACTCCTTACGCATGATCTTTTCCAACAAGATGGCAACAAAGGAGTCGGCGGCAGAGGCACTAAAGAAGTGGTATAACAAAGTGACTGATTTTGAAAATGACGCATTCAATACGGTTTCAGCAACAATCTATCAAAGAGAAAAGGAGATCTTGAACTACTTTGTTAACCGGTCAACCAATGCATCAGCAGAATCCCTTAATGCGAAAATCAAACACTTTAGGACCCAACTTAGAGGAGTCATTGATGTTAACTTCTTTCTCTACAGGTTAACTCTAATTTATGCATGAGCTAAACACATGTTTTTGCGGGTGATCCAGAATTTAACAACGAATTGGAAAATATTGAAATTTTGAAAAGGGTTAATTTAATTACACCTGAAAATATTCATATCAATTCATTTATGTATGAACCTATTTTAGATATGGGTGATTTTGAATTAAGAGATTTATATGAAGCTGTTAAAAAATTAGTTGATGAATAAAAGCGGCTAACAATGTGTATAAGCAATGGCGGGTAAAGTACTATAAATAAAACGAATATGAATAAAATAAACAGCGGTGCGAATATGAAACAATGTGAGGAAAACCCCGCCACTGCTCATACACTTGACCGTTATGGTGCATTTTAACAGACATATTTACAGCATTTTAGACTCAAATAAGATTGCCAATAATTATTTAAATAAAGCCTTTTACGATTAGAATAGTTTGTTTAAATTTGTATCCAAATGAATACATTTTGATGAATGTATATAATTGAGAAGACAGAAGAATTTGACAAATGGCTGAGAAAACTTAAAGATTTAAGAGCCAAAGCCAAAATATTGTTTCGTATTCAAAAGATTGAGAATGATGAACACTTTGGCGACTGCAAACTTGTTGGGAATGGTATTCGGGAGTTGAAAATTGACTTTGCTAAAGGATACAGGGTATACTTTAAAGAATCTGACGGAAAAATCATTATCCTGCTTATTGGTGGAGATAAATCAACTCAGCAGAGAGACATTGAAAAGGCAAAAGAGATTTTAAAACGAATTAAAAAGTAAAGAGATGGGAACATCAAAATTTGATATAGCTGACTATTTAGATAGTAACGAGATGATTGCTGAATATCTTAATACTGTTTTAGCAGAGGGAAACGAAGCCGATGTAATTGTAGCTATTGGACATATAGCAAAATCAATCGGCATGACCAAAATTGCTCAAGAAACTGGATTAAGTAGGACAAGTTTATACAAAGCTTTATCGGAAGGTGCAAAACCTCAGTTTGAGACGATTATGAAAGTATTAAAAGCAATAGGCGGACAGATACAAATAAATCCCATGAATGCATAAAAAAACGCACCATAATATATAGGAATATGAGCGGTCGGAACGACCCAGCGATTATTCTCGGTTGAACTACATCCCGCTAGGTCTGCAGCCTGCTTTTATGGACTTTAAGTCGGTTTTTGATGTTTTTGGCAAGGGCACCCGTGGTACCGTCTTCCCGTTTTTAAGCATTTGAACTTAAGAAGTGACTGGTCGTAGTGGCTGAGAAGTTGAAAATCTGTTCCTTTTTGGCTGAAAACCTACCGTTAAGGCAATACGATGCCGAACCTCATGTCAATGAAGTTTTTAAGGGGGTGTTTTGTAGGTTACTGCAACTTCGCAAAAAGCAATGAGGGCAGATTTCCTGCGGGTGACCGTATCCTGGGTAAGGTTCTAATGACAATCAGACGACCCTCTTTGCAATGCGGACATTTGGTTAGGTCAAATCCAGTCAGCCTTAAAATGCGCTCTGAGGCCGTTTCATCGTTTTGGTCAGCTGCCATCTGTTCAATGTCGGGCTTTTCATCGGGCACAAATTGTAAATCCAGATGAAGCTTTGTAGAGTGATGATAAATGCCGAATCGTCGAATACGCACATAACCATCGGGCATTACATGCAAAGAGAATCTACGCAGAAACTCTTCGCCGGTCAGTGATACCGGTTTCTTTTGTGCCCGGTCCCGGTAGTCTTTAGCTACGAAAGTTACGTGTATTGGATCAACGTTCAAGATCCGCTGGTTGCTGATGGCAATGCGATGGGTGTATTGCCCCAGATACCTGATAACATGCTCGGCACCTGCCATAGAGGGCTCGCAATAGACCACCCACTTTTTTTGATGGGCCTTCTCTAAGCAGACTTTAAAGCCATCCATTGCAGAAAGTTTTCGCAGTTCCCTTTTTATGCTGTCCAGAAATTTGCCTTTAAAGGCAGCACTCAACTGGTGCACCGGATACAGATAATTATCATATTTGCCGATATGGCGCCATTTCCCCGACAAGGAATAACCGGCTGCCGGAACAATGCAGTGCAAATGCGGATGCAGAGAAAGGTTTTGCCCCCAGGTATGCAGCACCGCAACGGCTCCGGTTTCACAACCGTAATGTGTATAACCGAAGCTGTGCAGCACTGGAGGATGTTGTACAAAACCTTGATTTGTTTGGGGGATAGCTCACCGCTCCGCAACAAGGGTTTCACAAATTGGCGGACAATATGAGCCAATTCATGCTTGCTTTTGCAGTGCTTTTCCATAAAGGGTGTCTAAAGGGCTGTGAGGGTTTATGTGCTGGCACTGAGCAACATGAAGATAAATCATCGTAGTAGAAATGTCGGCATGGCCCAATAAATCCCTTAAGGTTACGATGTTTAATCCCTGCTCCAATAAATGCGTTGCGTAGCTATGCCGTAAGGAATGAAGATTGACACTTTTGGCAATAGAGGTCTTTTTAAGGTTCTCCCGCATTACCCAAGATAATCCTTTAACGCTGTAGCGACCGTCAGGCTCTTTGCCATTGAACAGCCAAACATGCGGGTTCTCGGCTCTGAGATACTTCTCGAGTCCAATGGCCATAGTAGGGGACAAGGGGACTATTCGGTCTTTCTTGTATTTGCTCTGGCGAATGTGGATGACCATCCGCTCAAAGTCAATATCTGATATTTTAAGATTGATGACCTCTTGCCCTCGCAATCCGGCAGAATAAATGAGCGTAAGGATTATCCGGTGTTTAAGCAGTGCAGGTGCTGCAAACAGCATTTTCAGTTCCTGCTGGTTCAGGACAATCGGCAACTTGGTGTCCTGCTTTAATGAAGGCAGGGCAATGGCCTTTTTGTTCATGCCCAACAAACGGTAGTAATACCTAAGACCGTAAACCATGTGCTTGAAACTGCTGCGCGAAGGCGCCTTGGGATCACGTGCCAAAGCAACCAGGTACTCATTGATCTCGTCTTCGCTAACCTGTTCGGGTAATTTTTCAAAATGGATGACAAACAGGGCAATGCGCCTGATGTAATTATTCAGGGTGCTGGCGCTTTGGCCACGAAGTACCACCTGATGCTCCAGCTTCACGGCCCTGGACTTGAATTCAGGGACAAGTACCATGGCACGCTCAACAATAGTTAAGCTTGTTTTCTTTCTCATAACTGCATTATTTTAAAGTGAATAATACAGATATAACGGCTTGCGGCTAGAAAGATTTGTGTTATTTTTGAAAGGAGCTATTCCGTAGGGATTTAGTTCAACATCATGTATAAAACATTGGGGTTTAGGTGGTTGCATGATATATTCTGCCCCGCATCAGTTTTTGTAGCGGTTTGACAGGTTTGTGCTTCGAATCGCCAAACGACACCATACACGTAACCGTTAGCAAGCATAAAATGCCATGACAGATAATTCTCTATCCTCAGATATAAGTGCGATCCAAATAAAGCTTCAGTACTTACATTACAAGTCCTTAAAAATAAATGAAGAAATTAACCGAATTAGATCCATAAAGTTTCCAAATCCTAAGTGTCCTGAATCTATTACAGCAAAGGGAGAGTTTTCATTTTGTGCTATTGACATAATCTCTCTGTTTGAAGGTTATAATTCACTTGCAAATAATGTTTTAAATGACAAATTTATTGCAAGAAACTTGAGACCAGATCTAAAGCTCCAAATTGAAGAAATAAAAGATCTTACAAATAATTGGAAGCATGTAAGAAATAAAATTGGTGGGCACTTGGATATCAAGATCATCAAATCCTTCTGCGATAGATATGCATACAGGGGTGTATTTATCACTGACTACCTTGAGGCAGATTTCAAAGGTGTTATTCTACTTCAAATGATAGAATCAGCTATAAATAATACATTAAGCAAATCGCATTTGTTTGAAAAAGAGATCAATTAGATCAGTTTTGAAGGACTTGAAATCTTCTTGACCAAGATCAATGAGGATTGGAAAAAGTGTTTTCAATTGTATTCTGCTCTTTTCTCATTTTTGTATGAGATTGGCAAGAATGAGAAAATGAATCAAATCGGAAGAAATGAAGGCGGAATCATTAAATTTTAAAATTTACGCTTGCTAACAGGTCGGTATATGTCATTGGCGCTCCGCACCGCGAGAACTTTCTGGCTAAAGAGGACTGCTTAGTGGTAAGCGGAGCGGCCTGCCCCGGCTCCCGCCGGGGACTCCCTCCTGGTGTCACGGTTTTTGCCAACGCGAGAACAAAAAAAACAACATCATAACCCTGCATCGCACCACGAGTGCAAAAACACGCGCCACCGCGACTCTGCGCCAACGCCACATACCGCCGAACGTTGTGCCGCATACTAGAAAAGACCTGCAATGATGTAAATAAATGAAAAAAACTCCTGATAGAAAATATAGACTTCAATCTGCAAAGGATTGGATAAAAATATATTCAGGGAATAATATTGTTAAGGGATATTCAAAAAAGTACTCCGTTGACAAAATTTGTGCAGTTAAAGAATTAAGATTGCTAGGATTTAAAATTTCGGATGAATATGAAAGACAGTTGCGTCAATCTATGGAATCACTTAAACAGCAAAGACTTGCATTTAAGAAAAAGCGAGAGAATGAATTAAATGCCTTTTGTGAAATTGAAAGTGATGAGCATTTTGCAATGATTATTGGGTATACAAGCGGAGGATATCCTTATGGAGTAACCCACGAAGAAATGGAACAAAAAGATATTGAAAAGGAATTTGACTAATTATGCCAGCAGGACAAGCACATACTACTTGGTTTCCAGAATTAAAGGATATTCTTAAGAATAAGTGGAATTCAAATTATTCCATTGAACAGCATTTTAGTTTAGTTACCGATTTGAATGAGAAATTACGCCAGATTCGGAAAGAATTGAACATTCAACCCCCTATGATGTGGTGTCCGAATTGCCAAAAACGACATCGCTCAAGATTTAATGATGTTTCAATAACAGGAATGTATTATGCCCTTAAAAGATTTGAATATTGTGATACTGATGAATTTAATAAGTTGTTAAGAGATTGGAAACAATATTCAAAATCAGAAAATGTTGATATATATGGCAATAAAAAGACTGATAAAAGGGAATTGTAAAATGGAGATTAAAATAAAGTACGTCGGCACAACACGCGTTATAGTGCATGGCTAAATCTCATATTTACTGCAAGTTTCATTCACCGTAGAGTATTCTTAACGGCCAGAAAATACATGCCAAGACGATTAGCCACGCACCATATCGCCACACGTTGTATGCAAGTGTGAAAAAGACAACAAATGGCATTATACAAATATAAAGATTGAAAAAAATGAGAAAAATCAAAACTAAAAGCATAGTTGTAATAGCTCTAATTTTAATTATAACACAAGCATATGCTAATAAAGAACCAGAGCAAAAAGATTTAAAACCTCGAATCGTTGTACTAACCGATATTGCTCCAAATGATATTGAGCCGGATGATATGGAATCTATGATTAGACTATTAGTCCATGCCGACCAGTTCGAGATAGAAGCACTGATTGCCACAACAGGTTGGAGTAATACCGGAAATGGTGAACGTATTGACCTAATTAACGATGCATTAAATGCGTATGAAAAAGACTTGCCGAATCTAATGAAAAGGTCAAATCAGAAAAAATTTGCAAACGATGAATCAAAACAGGAAATTGGCTATTGGCCTTCAGTTAATTATTTACGATTGCGAACTATATTGGGAAGCAAAAATATGGGCATGAAATTCATTGGTGATGGCAATGATTCCGATGGGAGCAATTTAATTATTCGAATGGCAGACGAGAATGACGAGCGTCCAATTTGGATTTCAGTCTGGGGTGGAGGCAATACTTTTGCACAAGCCATTTGGCGTGTACAACAGGATCGGTCACCAGAGGAGCTAAAAGCTTTCTTGAGCAAGTTTCGTATTTATACTATCACCGACCAGGACAGGCCTTGGTCAAGGGGCGACACCATTAACTATGCTAATAGTTCCCACCAATGGATGAGAAGATTTAATGAAGACCTGATGTTTTTTTGGGATGAATGCTCATGGAAGCATCAAAACGAAACAGGTGTTAATAATTGGAATGAATACGCACTTCATATTCAAAAACATGGCAACCTCGGTGCCCTGTATCCCAAGTATAAGTGGGGAGTTGAAGGAGATACCCCGGCTTTTATGCACTTTATGCCAAATGGGCTATCTAACCCGGATATCCCAACTCAGGTTAGTTGGAGTGGCTATTTTGAGTATAGTTTAGGACGCGACAGCCTTACATTTTCTTATACAAATTATACAGGTGAAGCTTATGAGATTTGCACTAAATATTTTGCGTACTTTTATCCAGCACTCTTTAACAATTTCGCCGCTCGTATGGATTGGGCTAAAGAAGGAAAAGGTAACCGCAATCCAGTTGTAAACATCAATGATGATAAAGGGATTAACCCCATTGAGATAGTTTGTAAAACAGGAGAAGAAATTAAGCTGGATGCATCTAAATCATTCGACCCTGATGGCGACCAATTGCGATATAAATGGTGGGTAATACCCGAAGCTGGAACTTATTCTGGAGAAATTGAAATTTCTAAAAGTGATTCAAGTATTGCTTCGGTTTTTATACCGACTGATGCAGCAGGTAAGAATTTTCATATTATATGTGAGGTAACCGATGATGGTGTTCATAACTTAACAAGTTACCGCAGGATAATCTTAAAATCAGAATAATTTAGTATTTGATTGTTCTTACTTTGTTGATTGATAAGTAAAAGGGTTTAATTTAAAACTTGAAATAATAATCATTGAGGAATAAACACCAGCATACAACATCGTGTATAAAACATTTGGCAGTCAGTGGTTTATCAAGCGTTTCAGCTCGTATCAAAAGTAGTTGTAACTTGATAGAAAATCGCTTCGAAATGGGATCACCAGTAAAAACCTGTGGAATTAAACTCTGTATCAAGCATTATTGTATTGTCTTTTCAACCTTGGCGTTGTAGCTTTAGTACCAACGAACAAGACCACTATGAATGCTTACATTGAATTAGCCAAGCTGATGCTCCCAGAGGAGATCAGCAAATCGTTCAGTTTAGTGAAAGTCGAAGAGGAAAAGGTTGAGCAGGACAAACGTCTTCACCTCTATCTGGAAGAACTAAACATCCCTCCGGACCATGTTGATGTGCTTAAGCCAAATGGTTTTTATCCTGAATCCTTAATGGGAGATTTTCCTATACGAGACAGGCAGGCAGTGCTTCACTTACGCCGACGGCGATGGCTTGATGCTCGAGGCCAGAGCGTTTCACGAGATTGGAGCCTGATATGTAAGGGCACCCGCTACTCCAATGAGTTTGCGGCTTTTTTAAAAGAATTTGTTGGATAAACACCCCATAACAGGGCGATCTCTTGAGCGTTATTATCCTATACAGGGCGACCAATTTGAGCGGGCCTACAAAGAGCATTTAAGTGGTTTTTCTGAGTGGTCTGATGCTGAACATGCGCAATCATGGCTTCTATTTCCTGAGAATATGGGAGCCTCTCTCAGTATCGATGAAACATCACTTTCCAGAGGAGAGCTCTACACGATAATATCAAACAAGAGTGCTCGCGGGCGCAAAGGCACCATCGTTGCTATTGTTAAAGGAACGAAGATAAACGATGTTGTTAAAGTAGTAAAGACACTCCCGTTTGAAACGCGCCTGCTGGTTAAAGAGGTCACAATGGACTTTTCTGACAGCATGCATGCCATTGTAGAAAAGTGCTTTCCGGATGCCATAATAACGCTGGATCGCTTTCATGTTCAGCAGTTATGTAATGAGGCTATGCAGGAGACCAGGCTGCAAATAAAGCGTGAGGCGCGCAAAATGGAAATTGAGAATCGAGAGCAGCACAAAATGAAGTTGCATCGGAGAATGGTCAGCAGAAAGAAAAATAAGGTTAGTAACCGTGGCAGGAAACCTAATCGCAAGAATGAAGCCTATAAACCCGAATACCTTGAAAATGGAGACACCTTATGTGAATTGGTTACACGCAGCAGATACCTTCTTATGACCTCTGCCGACAACTGGACCGAGACTCAAAAGCTAAGAGCTGAGCTTCTATTTAAGTACTTTCCAAAACTGAGAACCGCCTATAGCCTGACACACTCCTTACGCATGATCTTTTCCAACAAGATGGCAACAAAGGAGTCGGCGGCAGAGGCACTAAAGAAGTGGTATAACAAAGTGACTGATTTTGAAAATGACGCATTCAATACGGTTTCAGCAACAATCTATCAAAGAGAAAAGGAGATCTTGAACTACTTTGTTAACCGGTCAACCAATGCATCAGCAGAATCCCTTAATGCGAAAATCAAACACTTTAGGACCCAACTTAGAGGAGTCATTGATGTTAACTTCTTTCTCTACAGGTTAACTCTAATTTATGCATGAGCTAAACACATGTTTTTGCGGGTGATCCTCGAAATGCCAAACGTTTCATACACGTAAACGTTGCCAACAAGTTAAAAAGAGACAATCCCTTGTTTCCTGAGAAAGAAACTTTTATCTTTGAATAAAAAGCAAAGTGACTGAAAGATTTAAAGTTGAACTACTTGACCAAGCCATAGAGTTTCTCGACAAACTTGATGAGAAATCGCGTGATAAAGTGATTTATAATATTCACAAAGCTCGCATTGTTCAAGACAAAGAATTATTTAAGAAACTATTTGGTGAAATATGGGAATTTCGGACTATTTATAACAAAAACTATTTCAGGCTATTTGCATTTTGGGACAAGTCAGAAAAAATTGATACTGTAGTAATTTCGACTCATGGAATTATTAAGAAAACTGACAAAGTTCCAAAATCAGAAATCGAGAAAGCAGAGAGAATCAGGAAAGAGTATTTTGAACGAAAAAGCATTTAAGCCATGAAAAAGAAACCAATGAAAACAACCAGCCTTGATGTCCTGACCGACAAATATATTGGCAAAAAGGGAACCCCTAAACGAGAGAGCTTTGAAAATGAATTGAGACTTGATTTATTGGGAGAAGCAATCAAACAAGCAAGAAAAGAAAGGAACTTAACTCAAGAACAACTTGGAAAATTAATTGGTGTTCAGAAAGCACAGATTTCTAAAATTGAAAATAGTCTTACCGACGCCAGATTTGAGACCATTTTGAAAGTGTTTAAGGCGCTTAATGCAAAGATAAATTTTAACATCGAACTGCTTGACCAGAAAGTTAATATAGCCTAGACGAAGAAACATAACCTGTTGGCAACATCATGTATAAAATATTGGGGGTTTATGTGTGTATAGGCACTCCACTCCCCGTAGCAAATTTATTAACGGCAGACAGTGAGGACGCCCGCAATCCCCAACGTTTTATAGTGTGCCGAGAAGCAGAACATCGGCAAAATATTGTTCTGCATGCTGTAGTTAAGATGGTGGAAACAGTTGTAAGTTGAACCACCGGTGTCGTCTTACAGGAGAGGGCATCAAACCACCTAAAGGTGCTGTGGTAAAGAGCTATGGTGCTGAGCGTTTAGGAAAAGGCTATCCATGAGATAGTGCAGGTAAGGATATAGGAGCTGAACGAGAGTGAACCCTTGATGAGGAGTCGAGAAGTTGTACACCCAGTCAAAAGCTACAGGGCTGAGCGTTAAGAAACAGTCCAGTGGACTGTTTTAGTGAAGAGCCAGGTTGTGGGGCTGCAAACGGAGTTATAAGTATAGCGGGAGCCTGAATTATTGGCTATACGGCTGGCGTCTTTCAGAGGGCAGGAACTATATTCGGGCTTAATTACGGAACTCGGGAACCTTCATGGTAATGCCAAGGGATGAGCACAATGGGAACAACCCAGAGGCTCGAAACCGAAGTACCATGTAGGGGCGGATTGCCCCGTAGTAGCAAAGAAGCGATTGTAATGAGAGCAGAGCGAAGGGGGCAAGTTATACCGGATCATAACATTTAACAACTCGCAAGAGGATGACTTTATGGAATGAGACAAAATCGGTACCAGTAAGTAAGGACCAAGTATGGCTTGCTTATAAGAAAGTGCGCTCCAAAGCAGGGAGTGCAGGAATTGACCAAATTAGTATGGAAGAATACAATGCCAACCGGTCTGGTCACCTGTACAAACTGTGGAACCGGATGGCGTCAGGGAGTTATTTCCCGCCGCCGTTAAAAGAAGTGGAAATACCCAAGAAAGACGGCAAATTTCGCAAACTTGGTGTTCCTACTATCAGCGATCGCGTGGCACAAATGGTCGTGAAAGATTATTTGGAAGAGAGGTTCGAGAAACTTTTCAGTCCCCATTCTTATGGTTACCGCCCCGGAAAGAATGCTCATCAGGCATTGGCCGAGGTACGGAAGAATGTCAGAATTTCGGACTGGGTAATTGACCTTGATATCAAAGGATTCTTTGACAACATAGACCATGCGAAGTTGATGTTGGCATTAAAGAAACATGTAAGCGAAAGGTGGTGCCTAATGTACATCGAAAGGTGGCTTCAAACACCCGTGCAAACTAAAACCGGGGAACTGGTAATGAAGCAAGGAAAAGGAACGCCACAAGGAGGTGTAATTAGTCCGTTATTAGCAAATCTGTTCTTACATTATGCCATGGATAAATGGCTGGAGCAAACCCACCCTAGAGTCAGTTATGTGCGATACGCCGATGACGCAATACTGCACTGCAAGAGTAAATCACAAGCTGATTACGTAATGCGTAATTTGAACAAACGGATGAAGCAATGTGGGTTGGAACTGCACCCGGAAAAGACGAAGCTTGTTTATTGTAGAGACTACAGGCGACAGGGAGCGTTTGAGAACGTGAAGTTCGATTTTCTGAGCTATTCATTCCAACCTCGCACCGCAAGGTCAAAGAAGACCAGGGAACTTTTCCTTGGCTATGACTGCGCCATCAGCACGAGTTCAAAGAAACGCATAGCAGAGAAGATGAGAGAGTTGAAGGTTGAGACCCTGACACATAACAGCATAGTAGGAGTGGCGCAATTTCTGGAGCCTTATATCCGGGGTTGGATCAACTACTATGGAAAGTTCAGAATATGGGAAATGAACCCAATCTTTCAGCTATTACGGCGGAGGCTTGTGATGTGGGCACGGAAACGGTACAAGCGCTACAAAACGACTATCAACGGCACTTATGCATGGTTGGAAAGAGTGAAAGAGCAATATCCGACACTGTTCTACCAATGGAGTCTGGGATTTTCGTAATGAAGTGCATCGATTTGTATAACAAGAGCCGGATGAGCTGAGAGGTTCAAGTCCGGTTCTGTGAGAGGCTTAGGAGGAAGTTCCCTTTGCCTACTCGACCCGCCACCGTTGTGTTGCATATTAAAAGACAGATTGCTACAATGAAAATATGTTGAAAAATTACTATCAAATACTCGGATTATCGCCAGATTGCAACAAGGATGATATTAAGAAAGCATATAGAATATATGCGACCAAATTTCATCCTGACAAGCAGAATAATGACAAATTTTTTGAAGAGAGATTCAAAGAGATAAAAGAGGCTTACGACATTTTAATTGATGATAGTAAAAGAGCACAATTTGATTCTCAATACAAAACATCAAATTATTCATCTTCTAATTTCAATCAATATAGAAATAAAAGCTCTTCGGTTGATGATTTACTAAGTGAACTAGAAAGAAAGGATAGAGAAAAAAAACAAAAAGAAAGGAATAAACGAAAAAAAGTCTTTTACACTAGTAAGGATTTAGTTTTAAATGGATTATATGTAAATTGTGACGGTCGCAGTTACGAACTAACTGATTATGATAAATCAACAATAAGAAAAGATGATAACTCTAGTTTTGTATTTATCGGTATCGTTATGATTATAATTGGGATAATTACAATTGCTTTCTTTATAGGTATATTTTTACTATTGTTTGGTATATATGCACTATTTTTTCGTGAATATTATGTTGTTCTAATTGGTAAACAAGGAGATATACCATTGATTAAAGGGCGCAAGGCAAAAATGAGAAAGATTTCAAGACTTATTAATAGAGCGATTGAAGAGAATGATAAATGAAATACGCAACACAACAAACAATATAACCAATGTCGGTCGCAGTGGTGGCTTGAAAGCGTCTGCCCCGCTCAAAGTTTTGTAACGGTTGACAGTGATGTCGCCCGCAAACCGCCACTGGTTATATTGCAAACCGTTAGCGGTCATGCTAAAACAACACCCAAAACAATAGATTAACAAACAAAAAATATGGAACACTCAGAGCATAATCATACCGAAAGCACCCACACACATAACCACCATTCCGAACACAGTGGCTCTGGACACGATAAACACGCAGGACATAATATTGCCGATTTTTGGAAGCGATTTGTAATCTGTTCGATTGTGTCCATTCCTGTACTTGCCTTGTCGCACATGATACAGCAGTGGTTAGGATTTGAAGTCACTTTTGAAGGCGACAAATATGTGTTAGCCCTTCTTTCCACTTTCATATTCTTATATGGCGGTTACCCTTTTCTAAAAGGGCTGTATGACGAAGTAAAAGATAAGGCCATTGGTATGATGACACTGATTGGCGTTGCAATTACAGTTGCCTGGGCTTACAGTGTTGCTATCACTTTTGGTTTGCAGGGTATGGACTTTTATTGGGAAATGGTGACTCTGATAGACATCATGCTCATTGGCCATTACTTTGAGATGAAGTCGGTTATGGGTGCTTCTCGCTCATTGGAATTGCTCGTAAAAATGATGCCTTCCACTGCACACCATATTAAGGACGGGAACATTCACGATATGCCGGTCAGTCAATTGAAAATTGACGATATGGTACTGGTGAAGCCGGGCGAGAAAGTTCCGGTAGACGGTATAGTAATAGAAGGGGAAAGTTATGTGGACGAGAGTATGCTCACAGGTGAGAGCAAACCTGTAAAGAAAGAAAAAGACAGCAAAGTAATAGGTGGGGCAGTAAATAGTAATGGGTCTTTAACCATTAGAGTGGTAAGCATTGGAAAAGACAGTTACCTAAACAAAGTAGTGAAACTCGTTGAAGATGCACAAAAAATAAAATCCAAGACACAAAACTTTGCCGACCGTGCCGCAAAGGTTTTGACTTTCGTTGCCCTGGGCGGTGGTGTCATTACGTTTGTTGTTTGGTTGCTGTTAGGGTTTCCTTTTGTATTTGCATTGGAAAGGATGGTTACGGTAATGGTTATTTCCTGCCCGCATGCCTTAGGTTTGGCAGTGCCTTTGGTGGTTGCCATTTCAACATCCATTTCTGCACAAAAAGGTTTGCTCATTCGCAACAGAACTGCTTTTGAAAATGCTCGATTGATAACAACCATTGTTTTCGACAAGACAGGAACACTTACAAAAGGTTCTCATGAATTGCAGGAAGTGAAGGTATTGGGTAATGGATTTGATAAAAACGAATTACTCCGTTTGGCATCAGGTGTTGAACAACATTCTGAACATTATATCGCTGCGGGTTTTTTGCGAAAAGTAAAGGAATTGAAAATCAAAATTCCAAAAGCAGAAAATTTCAATTACTTGCCTGGAAAAGGATTAGAAGGAAATGTGGAAGGAAAAGAAATAAAAGTAGTCGGACCAAATTACCTGAAAGAACAAAACATTAGCGTGACCGATACAACCAATGATTTTACAGGAACAGTTGTTTATATTCTGATTGACAAAGAAGTAGCAGGATATTTTACCTTCTCTGACCAAATTAGGGAAAGCTCTTTTGAAGCCATTCAAATATTAAAAGAAGCAAGTATTAAAAACTTGCTTCTTACTGGGGACAATGAAAAAGTAGCCAAGAAAGTGTGTGATGAATTGAAAATGGACGGCTACATAGCCAACGTATTACCTCACGATAAATTAGAGAAAGTAAAAGAATTACAAACCAAAGGGGAATATGTTGCCATGACAGGCGATGGAGTGAATGATGCACCTGCACTGGCACAAGCAGATGTGGGAATTGCTGTTGGTTCAGGAACAGATGTGGCAGCAGAAACAGCAGACATTATACTTGTAAACTCCGACCCAAAAGACATTGCCAACCTGATATTATTTGGTAAGGCTACGTATAATAAAATGATACAAAACCTCTGGTGGGCTGCGGGTTATAATATACTTGCAATCCCTTTAGCAGCAGGTGTATTATACAAGTGGGGATTTATGTTAAGTCCTGCAATTGGTGCTGTTTTGATGAGTTTAAGCACTATTGTAGTAGCAATAAATGCACAGCTATTAAAAAGACGACTGACATGAGAAAATCAAGTTACATAGACGCAGAAAAGAAGCACGAACCGCTAACAGGCGTTTGGCTCAATGGCGGGTGACGTGGTTAATTGAACATTGTACCTCGCATCAACTTTTGTGGTGTATTGACAGTTTTGTGCTCCGAAACCCGCCACTGCGCCAAGCGCCAAAACGATAGTGGCAAGGCTATGACGACACAACCCGACAGACAAATCGGGTTCTTTTTGATGTTTCGTATTTTAGTAGTTGCTTAAATAAGCTAATTGACTACCTTTGTACTATGGACAACAATTCTTGCATACGACAACAAGCGGACATTAAACAAATAAATCGCTGTAAAGACAGAGTTTCAGAACTCAACGGCTCATTTGACTATTTATCAAACGGACTTGAATTGGCAGGAAACAACGTAAGACTGAAAATTCTCTTTCTGATCTATGAAGAAAAACGACTTTGTGTTTGTGATATAAGCGATATTCTTGGTATGACAATTTCAGCGGTTTCACAACACTTGCGAAAACTCAAAGACAGAAAACTCATTGAAACAGAAAGAGAAGCTCAAACCATTTTTTACTCATTAACAAAAGAGTATGAAAAAATGCTGAAACCGTTTTTCAAAATACTTGACGAAAACAAAATTTTGGAAACATTATGAAAACAGACAACAAACTAATTGGAGCAGGACTTTTAACAGCAATTGCAGCTTCATTGTGTTGCATTACACCTGTTTTGGCTCTCATTGCAGGAACAAGCGGACTTGCCTCAACTTTTTCTTGGCTTGAACCTTTCCGACCGTATTTTATCGGAATGACAATTTTAGTGCTTGGTTTTGCTTGGTATCAAAAGTTGAAACCAAAAAAGCAAATTGACTGCAACTGTGAGACAGAAGAAAAACCAAAATTCATTCAGTCAAAAATGTTTTTAGGAATAGTAACGGGATTTGCCATCGTTATGCTTGCTTTTCCATACTATTCAAGTGTTTTTTACTCAAAGGCTGAAAAGCAAATCATAGTAGTGGACAAATCCAATATTAAAAAAATAGAATTTACGATTAGCGGTATGACTTGTGAAAGTTGTGGCGAACACGTAAATCACGAAGTAAATAAATTGACAGGAATAATAAGTTCAAACGCATCTTACGAAAATGAAAATGCAATCGTAGAATTTGACAACTCAAAAACAAACATTTCTGAAATCGAAAAAGCAATAAACTCAACAGGATATTCTGTAGCTGACAAAAAAGAAAATTAAAATGGAAATCAAATTACAATCAACAATAACTTGTCCCAACTGCGGACACAAGAAAGAAGAAACAATGCCGACAGACGCTTGTCAATATTTTTACGAATGTGAAAAATGTAAACAAGTTCTAAAACCAAAACAAGGCGACTGCTGTGTTTATTGTAGTTACGGAAGTGTTGCTTGTCCACTAATTCAGCAGGACAAAAAATGTTGCTAACAGACGAATAACAAAGAAGCCCAGCCACTAACAGCGGTTTGGCAAAAGTGGCGGTTCAGTTCTTCGTATGACAGTTTATCGTAAATTTGAAGAGTGTGCTTCGTATGAACATTTGTGGTAAAATCGCCACCTTCGCCAAGCCGCGAAACGTTACCACACATTTTAAAAAAGACAGAATATGACAACATTAACATTGACAAAAGACTAAATCCGAGAAATAATTGGGAAAAAAATGTGGATTGATGACCAACAAGTCCTTGCAGCGAAATTGGACTATGTGAGTGGAATTGCTGTATTTGATGAGATACTTGATGGAAAGACGCTCAAGGAAATAGATGCAGTAATTCATCTTGAAAAATATCCGAAAGGACTTCTTTTCAAAATAGCGAGGGGTTTTGGTGGAATAATAACACATCCATTTCCAGTTGCGAAAAATGAAATCAAACAAGTCGTACTTGCTGAGTCAACTGAAAGTAGTGGAAAATTGACATTTGACTTGACTGATGGGAATAAAATTGAGTTCGATATTAAGAAAGGAAAACTTTGGGAAGTTAAGGACTTTTTTAAAGAGATTAAACTCAATTACGAAATAGAGAAAACTAAGAAACCAGTTATACCAACAGAAAAGAAGCCTGTAAGCACACAAAAACATGGTGTTCCTACTTTGATTTCATTTTTTGTGCCAGGCGTAGGACAACTAATCAAAGGACATATAATGAAAGCTATTGGAATTTGGGTAATTGGCGGACTTGTTGGATTTTTCCTCTGGTGGACATTTATAGCACCATTCATTGTATGGGTTTGGAATGTATATGATGCCTATAATTCTAATGCGGACTGGGGCGCTGGTGATGCTCGGGCATCTTGATTGTGAGTGGCTTGACTTTTTTGTCGGGATGGGTTATATTGGGGCTTATTGCTTTAATAACCTTTACTCTGCCCTGCTGATGGCTCGTTTATTTGTCTTTCCTGTTTTGCATAAGGGGTGTCGTCGCCTCGCTTTGAAGCCGGATGCTTATTTGCCGGATTCTGATTTTAATGTTATTACGCGTGGTTTGCCTGGGCGTGCCTATAGTAAATCTTTGAGGTGTTGGCATGTGCCGTTTCGGGAGAATTACCGCCATTGGCTGAGTGAGGTGTATGAACGGGCTGCTGATTTGGAACTTGTTTTTGGGGATGGGGGAAAGGTGGCTGAACGGGATGATAAACCGGAAAAAGCTATGGATGCAGATGTACATTCACTTGTGGAAAGTCCAACTGAAATTAGGGTTGCGGATGATGTTTCCGTTGCTTCAGAGCTGCTTGCGAGGGTGCTGGTGGATAAGGTGAATAAGAGGTTTTATGTTGAGCACAGTTATCATTCTGCTGTTTTTAACTCTTTGGCTCGTTTAAATGTAGGGACCTATGTGTCGACCGACCGTCGTTGGGTTTTTCCGGGCGATAATGTGATTTATTTGCAGGTGCTGGATGTTTTGAAGGGGTTTGGCTTTAAACCACGGGTGCTTACGTTGGAGAAATCTGCTGAGCCAGCTGCTCTCCCGGCTGGTTTTGAGCTGCCAGTCAGGCGGTTTGATGAGGCGATGTTGTTGCGTCGTTTGAGCTTTCGAACGCAGGAAATTTACAAGAGTTGTTTTCTTCTTTTTTTGAAGGATCATCAGGGCAGGATTGTTGATGAGTTGACTTACAGTGAATTGTATGGCTATTTGAAGCGGCAGTCTGTTCTGCTGTCTTCAACGCAGCTTAAGCAAATGATTGCTGCGGTAAAGTTTTATTATGAGCGGACGCTGGGCAGGGACAAGATGTTTTTTCCGCTGGCGGAAAAAACGGAGGTGCGAAAATCTACGCTCTTCCTTCCGTATGCCGAAATTCGCTCTTTGCTGGATGGAATTGCTTCGCCCGGCGATAGGATGTTGCTCTTCCTGGTGTATCATGCCAATCTGCCCTTAAACCAAATTTGTGCTTTGCCGAAGGATGCGGAGAACCTTTTTGAGGAGGACTGCCGTATGCCGGGGAATAATGAGTTGGCCTTGGCTTATTATGCCGATTTGGTTGCGGAGTTGAAACGGACTTATGACCTGGCGACTTTTTTGTTGGAGGACAAGGGGGTGCCTTATTCTGTGGAGTCGTTAAAGGGGAAGTTGTACCGGATTTTGGGGCATTATCGCTTGGAGGAAATTTATCGGAAGCAATATGAGGTAATTTTGAAGCAGAGTAGCTTGAGCTCGAAGACGCAGGTGATGTACCTGGGTGCTTTTATGCGGTTTTTGGATTATTACAATTATAAGCACCCGGCTTTTATTAAGGACGATGAGGTGCGTGATTACCTGTTGTTGCACCGGGGGAAGTCGAGTGCTCACCAGGACAACCTGGTGAGCAGTTTTAAGTTCTTTTTTGAACGCATCCATAATCATACGCTTTCGGACAAGCATGTGGTGCGTCCCCGAAAGGGTTTTTATCTGCCCGACTTTTTTTCTCTGTCGGAGATTTCGGCCATGCTTAACACGACCGACAATTTAAAGCATAAGCTGCTGATTGCCATCGGTTACACCGCTGGTTTGCGCCGTTCTGAAATACGTAATTTGCGCTTATGTGATGTGGATTTGAAGCGCAATTTGCTGTTTATTAAGGATTCGAAGGGTAAACGCGACCGCTATACTTTGTTTTCGCAGCACTTGCATGAATGGCTCAAATCTTATTTGAATCAGGCAAAGCCCAAAGTTTTTCTTTTTGAGGGCCCTAGTCCCGGTACGCAATACAGTACCACCAGTATGGCGGTAATTTTAAAGAAGATGGCCAAGGCTGCCGGCATTAAACGAAAGGTGCATATGCATATGCTGCGACATAGTTTTGCTACGCATTTATTGGAAGAAGGTCGCGATGTCAGGTACGTGCAGGAGCTGCTTGGACATAAAAGCATCAAAACCACGGAGCGTTATACGCATGTAGTAAGTGATGCGCTGCTTAATGTAGCCAGTCCCTTCGACCGTATGGTTGCCCAAACAGGTTTTGCTGGTAAAAAGCCCCACAGCCCACCTTAATGCGCATAGCTTTTTTTGCCTTCTCCTTTGTAGGTTGCATTCGGTTTGCCACCTACCCGATGTTGTTCTTTCTGCTTCAATAGCCTGAAGGGAGTAGTTTGTGCTATGCAATTTTTCGCTTTACTGGTCGATTATTTGACTTTTTGTTGCGCTAATTGCTCCTATTATATGCCGATGTCTTGCCTTTGTGTGTTGTATTGTGCTGTTGTTTATTGATTTGAGTGTTTAGTAAGAGTCATTAATTTAATATTGCAAATGTTAATAATTTTTGCAATTATTGTATGGTGATTTACACCGACCTAATTCCTTAACCTGGCCGCAATGTGACTGAGGAAGACGAAGTCGTGCCAAGATTCAGTGTTTTGAACTTGCAACTCGTTTGTTTTGCACTTTAAGCTCTCTTTCTAGGTTCTTCTGTTTCCTCATAACCAAATATATCTATTTTGTCTATATCCTCGTTACATGAGGCACTTACACTTATATTTCCCTCCTTACATAATACTCCTAAACGCAATAGCGTTTATTTGGGTGTTGTACCGCATGCAAAAACCGAAGTGCAATTAACTTGGATTATAGATAAGTGAAAAAGATTCATATAGATAAAAACGGACGTGAATTCATAAAAGAGACTTACTTCGTTGGTGGAAAAATGAAATTCCGAAGAGTTTATGTAATTGATGGCATTCCGGCCGATGAATTTTACGAGAAAAATGCGACTGACTTGGACTTCTATTTGAATGGAGACTATGAGTTAATAAATAGCGCAAAAGATTTTAATAATCATTTCAAAGAGCAAGACAACAAAGAACCTGATTCGGTTGATAATGAAGGTTTAGAAAACCTGCCTTTTTAAAACCTTGACAATCAGAAAGAATAATAATGAAGCATTACCATTTACATAATCGACCAAATAGAGAACTGACTAAAAAATCAGACATTGATAGAATCCTTGAAAAAGGAAAATTTGCTGTGATTTCAATGTGTCGAGAGAATGAACCGTATATCGTCACGCTTAGTTATGGATATGATGCCGAAAATGATACACTTTATTTTCACTGCGCTAAAAATGGTCTCAAGTTGGATTTTTTGAATTCTAACAAAAATGTTTGTGCGACAGTAATTGAGGATAAAGGATATGTAATGGACGAATGCGGACATGAATATGAATCTGTTGTTTTCTGGGGTGATATGCAAATTGTAAAAGATTTGCACGAAAAGAAACATGGTATGAGCATTTTACTTCTTCATTTAGAGGAGAAGGATTCGGTAATCAAAGAAAAGCAGTTGAAATCGGATGACTATTACTCAAAAATGGAAATTTTGAAACTTAGAGTTAGACAGATTCACGGAAAAGCTGGACGATAATATAATAATGCACGACGGTACAACATGCTGTGATACGGCAGCCGGGGCTCCACAGCATATAGTGGGTTTCGTTCTCGCCCGTCAGTCGCGCTTGGCCTGAAATTTTCGTAACTGGCAGAAATGCCCCGGCCGACCGCATACAGCCGGGCGTTAGCACACATATTATGAAATTCGTCTTAACAATATGGTTATTAATCCTTACCCAATTTTGTGGAGCACAGAACGACTTCTACTCTAGACTAAGTGGTGCTGCTCTAGAGTTAACAAAACAACAAGTGACGTATGACCCAAGATACTTTTCAATCCCCTACCCCAATGGTGATGTGCCAAGCAACAAAGGTGTTTGTACTGATGTAATTATCAGGGCATATAGAAAACTGGGCATAGACCTTCAAAAAGAGGTACATGAAGACATGAAGGTTAACTTTTCAGCCTATCCAAAGAATTGGGGGTTAACAAATACAGACACCAATATTGATCATAGAAGGGTGCCAAATCTTATGGTTTTCTTCTCAAGAAAAGGTATTAAGCTGCCCATTTCCCAAAAGCCAGAAGACTATCTTCCGGGTGAGATTGTATGCTGGGATCTTGGTGGTGGAATAACACACATCGGTTTCGTGGTAAATGTCAAAGACCTCAACTCAGACAGGTATAAAATCGTTCATAATATTGGTGCAGGTCAGGTGGTTGAAGACTGCCTATTCAAATTTAAGATCATAGGTCACTATAGGTACAGTGGCTAGAACAATACGTGTGCTAACAGGTCGGTATATGTCATTGGCTTCTGTGCCGCGAGAATTTTCTGGTTTAAAAAGACTAGTATTGTGGCTGGCGGCACAGGCTGCCCCGGCTCTCGCCGGGGACCCCCGCTGGTGTCACGGTTTTTGCCAACGCGAGAATAAACAAAACAACATCATAACCCTGCATCGCACCACGAGTGCAAAAACACGCGCCACCGCGACTCTGCGCCAACGCCACATACCGCCGAACGTTGCCAACCATTTAAAAAAAACTACAGTACTAATATGAAACAGATTTTAATAATGGGATTGATATTCATATCCCAGCTTGGATTTTCACAGATAAAGGAATTAAATCCGACATCAACAAGACAATTAGATTTGAGTGTTGCAGGGGAAAAAGAATTCAATGACAATCTTGAAGCCTGCAAAAAGATTTGGGATAAAATGTCAAATGGTGTAAAATATGACGATTTATCACAGCAAGAAAAAGACGCTCTTTCTAAAGTTGATGAAACTATGGAAGACTACTGGGATATTATCGGAGGAGGTTGCAGTTGGTATTGTGGAGGAGGCCCGAAAGAGGTTACTGCATCTAGTTATTTAAAATCACAAGGAGAAAATAATTACGAACCTAAAAATGCACATGATTTAAACTATAAAAATGTTTGGGTTGAGGGTGTTGACGGTTATGGTATTGGAGAATACCTTTTATATACATTTAGCGGAACTTCCCCAAGAATAAATGAAATAATTGTTGTAAATGGATATGTAAAAAGTAAAACGGCTTGGGAGAACAACTCACGAGTTAAAAAACTGAAAGTTTACATTGATGACAAACCATATGCAATACTGAACCTTAAAGATATTCGAGGTTCACAGAGTTTTAAGATTGAGCCAATAGGGAATAGCGACAGAAAGAATTGGGATATGCTTAAAACAAAACCTGATTGGACTTTGAAATTTGAAATACTGGATGTTTACAAAGGACTAAAATATGATGACGTTGTAATTTCAGAAATCTATTTTGACGGACTTGATGTTCATTGTTTTGCAAAAGGCACAGAAATCAAATTAGCCGATAACACCATCAAAAGCATTGAAGACTTACAAGTCGGTGATTTGGTTGCTTACATGGATTTTGATACTAAAACTATAAAATCTGCCAAAATTGAGAAAACGGAAAAAGTAATACATCATGGACTTGTAACTTACCGATTTGAAAGCGGATTGACAATAACTTCAACTCAAGACCATCCTTTCAAAATTGACAATAAAGGTTGGGCTTCCCTAAAGCCTGATAAATCAAATCAATACAAAGGATTTGAAAACATTGACAAAATAAAAATTGGTGACTTCTTTATAGCAGAAAACGGAACAGAAAAACTGGTTTCGATTGACTATTTAGAAGGAGAACAAGAAACTTGGACGATTTCAAAACTAAGTTCAGGTGATAATTTTATAGCAAACGGACTTATTGTTGGGGTCGAAGAATTAAACGATTGAACTATAAACGGTTGGCAACATCATGTATAAAATATTGGGGGTTTATGTGTGTATAGGCAACTCCACTCCCCGTAGCAAATTAATTAACGGCAGACAATAACGTCGCTCGCAAGCCCCCAACAATTTCATACATGTGACCGTTGTGCGTCATACAGAGAAAACCACAAATGGAAAGATTTGAGCTAAACAAATATGCTGTTGATGGAAGTCCTCTTATTATGATTTTCACTGAAGGTACTATCTTTGGGCCAAAACGTTTTATTGACTTTTTTAATGTGAAAAAATACGTGCCAATCAAAAATTGCATTGATAAGATTAAAAAATGGAATAGACAAGGAGCTCAAATCATTTACCTTACTTCGAGAAAAAGTGAAACTTCAGCACAAACCATAAAAGATTTATTGATAAGATATAAATTTGTTGGTGCTTATTTATATTATAGGACTGGTTCAGATAAGTATAAAGATATTGTAGAATCGCTCAAGCCAGATATATTAATTGAGGACAATTGCAGGAGTATAGGTGGTGCTTGGCAGATGTCAATAACATATGTAGACAAGAATATTAAAGAAAATATTAAATCCATAATTATCAAAGAATTTAAGGGTATTGATTATTTACCTGATAATTTGATTGATTTGATGAAATATGAAATAAAATAATGTACGAACGCACAACAAATGGTATAGTGCATGCGGGTTTCAGCGGTTTGCGAGGGTTTGTGGCTCGTAAAAAAAGTCGGAGTAAACTGATAGGAAATTGCCTCGTAATCCCGCACGACACCATACCATCAACCGTTAGGCAACATTAAAAAAGACACTGCGGAATGACTTGTGAATTCAAGCCACTAACGCAATTTTACTTCTTTCTAATTTAAATAATATTTTTGGTAATTTGTAATCTAAAGTTTTTCGTGGTCGATTGTTTAATCGGCTCATTATCATGTCCTGCAAATTCTTTCCCATTATCTGCAGTAATTGTTTTGACGCATTCTTTAATTGGTTTGAACATTGAAATGAGCTCCTTTTTTACGCTATCCGCATCTTTTTTTGACTGAAGCCGACTAAAGTATGTTTAGTTTCCTTTCTACTGCCGTAACTAGAAACCCTTTATAGTGTGACCCTACCATTAAGTCTATTTCCCAATGTCCAAACTCTTTTTTTTCATCCACTTCTGGAGGTCGTTCATCTATGGAAACCCTATTTTTTATATGGCCGCGAAGGTCACGTTTACCATAAACTTTCTTGCTTTTGCAAGCTCTACGAAGGTGCTTGTAAAGTAGACCGCCTTCTGCTTTATCACGCCATATATATTGATAAATAGACTCATGACTAAGCATCTTTTCGCCTTGATTCTGGTAATACCCAAAAATTTGTTCTGGGCTCCAATCCAATTGTAATTTTTCATTTATCTTAAATAACAATGCTGCTGAGACTTTTTTGCTTTTAGGCTTATTGACCGCTCTAGCAATAGATTTTTCATGCGCCTGTTTAGGTCTATAGCCTCTTTCACCTCTATTTCGCTTAATTTCACGGCAAATGGTGGAAGGACTTCTCATTAATTCATCGGCAATCGCTTTTTGTGAAAAACCTGCCCTTTTCATGGCGTAAATTTGGTATCTTTCTTCTTGGTCTAGTCGTTTCATGCAATCCTCTTATGTTTAGTAATTTAAAAGGTAGCATTTCGGCTAGACCTTTTTAATCTAATTAGATTGCGTTAGTGACTTGAATTCAGGACTAATAAAATGGATGAAAAGAAAAAAATATTTGGATTAGAGAAAAATGCTTTTTTCACCGGATTAACAAGTTTTTTCACAGACACATCTACCAAAATGGTATATAGTGTGATGCCACTATTCCTATTGTCGATAGGAGCATCAAAAACAACTATCTCCTTAATTGAAGGGATTGCAGAAAGTACGGCATCATTATTAAAAGCAATTTCGGGGTACTGGAGTGATAAGATTGGTAAAAACAAGCCATTCATGATTATCGGATATGGTATTACAGCCATTATAACACCTTTATATGCATTAGCAAGAATACCAATTCAGATTTTATTTTTTCGGTTTTTTGAACGCATAGGAAAAGGTTTAAGAGCGGCACCACGAGATAGCCTTATAAGTGGCTCTATTAAAAAAAATGAAGCTGGTAAAACTTTTGGGTTTCAGAAAGCAATGGATAATAGTGGGGCTATTGTTGGTCCTTTGATTGCTTTCTTATTGTTATCTATTTTTCCATTAAATTATTCTTACATATTTTTATTAGCAACCATTCCAGCAATTCTTGGTGTATTAACGATTATTATTTTCATAAAAGAAGCAAAGGCAGAAAAAAAAGAAACCACCAATAAGATTTCATTAAAACTTTTACCCAAAAAGTTTTATTTCTTTCTTATTATAATTTTCGTGTTTACTCTTGGTAATTCAGCAGATGCATTATTGCTTGTAAAAACAAGCGAAACAGGTATAGATAAATCATACATTCCTTTTGTATATATGATATTTAATACAGTATCTGTTTTGCTGGCCATACCGATTGGAAAATTATCGGATAGAATTGGTCGTGAAAAATTGATTATTCTGGGTTTTATAGTATATGCAATTGTTTATTATTTTTTCGGTAGGTTTAATAGTATAAATGTTTTTATTTTCTTGTTTATGCTGTATGGATTTTACAGTGCATTGACTGATGGTAGCCAGAAAGCAATGATTTCTGATATTGTTAGTAAAGACTTAAAAGGGACGGGATTTGGAATTTATCATGCTGTACTTGGAATTACTTTATTACCTGCGAGTTTAATTGCAGGATTATTGTATGATAAGGTTAATTCAAATGCGCCATTTTATTTTGGTTCTATAATGGCATTAATTGCTACTATACTAATGATAATATTTACAGTTTTAGACAAGAAAAAAGAAAAAATTAACGTTGCCTAACACGCGGTCATAAAACATTGGGGTTTAAGTGGTATGCCAAGTGCATCGCTCGCTGGCAAGGTTCTTATCGGTTGATAGGTTCGCAGCTCCGAAATCCCCAACGTTTCATACCGCCGACCGTTGGTAGCAATAATCAAACCCAAAACTCATGAAAATCTATACGATAATTTCAATCTTGACTCTAACCATCCTATTGAGTTGCAGTCAAAAGAACAAAAGACCAGAACCTAATTTCTATCGGAATTTATTTACAAATGAAATTCTAAACAAAACTGAATTTGAAATATTTATAGGAACCTTACATCAGAATATTCCTGATTCATTAAAAGGCAAAGAACATTTAACAATCCATTTTGGATTTTTAGAAACTACAAAAGACTCAATCATTCAACCATTTAATTATGACATAAGAATTGGAAATGAATATTTAGTAAGAGCAAATAATTTTGATAAAATTGGAATGAAAATTAAACCTCAAAAATTCAATACTATTGATGGAGACAGTATTCAAATTGGAGGACAACAATTGAAGCCAATGTTGATAAATTTATGGTTTATAAACTGCGGCGGTTGTGTTGCTGAAATACCAGCATTAAACAAGTTGAAAGAAAAATATTCTGACAGAGTAGATTTTGTTGCAATGACTTTTGATGATGCTAAAAAAGTCAGGAAATTTTTAAATAGAAATGACTTCAATTTTATTCACATACCAAATTCAGAAGAATTTATTAATTACATAGGTTCAAAGCCTTATCCTGAGAACATTTTTATTAGCAGGAATGGTTTTATTGAATACATAGAAGGAGGTTTAGGAGGTAATTTGAATGATGACAATTTAAAGTATTTTGAATCTATTATTGAAAAATTACTGCTACCAACACGCGGTAATAGCCAATAAGGGTTTTAGTGGTTTGCGAAGGTTTGTAGTCCGCTTTAACTTTTCGTGTAACTTGACAGGAAATCTCCCGCAATCCCTTACTGGCCATACCGCCACCGTTGTGCAAAATTTAAAAAGACGATGAACAAACTAACATACATAGCACTGATTTTGATAGCTTTTACGGCTTGTAATCAGACTAAGACCCAAAAGACTGAAACGGAATATGCTGATACTATTTCAGTAGAAATTGAAAGAGAGAAAGATTTGGTTCAAGTTGAGAACTTAGAACCTAAAGTAAGCGAAAAGATTACGATTGATAAATATGAGCAAAAATCAGTAATGGATATCTCTGACTCAAATGCCTACTTGATTGTTGATAAATCTTATCCAGATTTTAATTTTCAGACCGACTTTGTAAAAAGATACTTTTGGCAGTTTTCTGAGTATAATGACACTACTGGCTCAACAAAGGAAATTTGTTACGGGTTGATTAGGAGAGAAAATGAATTCTTTATTGATACCTTGTTGACATATAAAACATTGATTGAATTTGAGGGTTGTAATGAGAGCCATCAAGTAAATCTTTATGATTCAAAAGATAAGGTATTTCTATTAATTGATAAATCAGCCAAATTAGAGATTGGTAAGATAGAATATTTACCATTGATAGATTACGACTATCACGTAACACCTTCACAAAGATTTATAATCCAGAGCGATTCAAATGAAATAACACTTGATTATAACGCAACACTATGTGAAAAAACATTTGAATATAATGGATTAGGAACGATTATGCCTACCTTTTTCAATATCACCCTTAAATTAACGGATAGTATGACAAATGACATACAATACTTGTTTATCTCTCCACATCAGCACAGAGCATTACTTCACGATATCTGGATTGGAGATATAAATGGAGATAAAACCTATGATTATGTTTTGACTTATTACGCAAATGATGTTTGTGAATATCGGTCTTTATATTTATCTAATAAGGCTGACTATAAATTAGTAGATTATAAAGGAAGTTATGAAATGTGTGATTGTCCGTAAAAAAACTTTGCACAACAATGTATATACAAAATAGGCGAAATAGCAGTAAATTCAAGGGTTGTAGCCCGCTTAAAAATTGTAGCAGTTTGATAAGTTTGAAGCCCGCAATCGCCTACTTTGCATATACTAAACGTTGGCTGCAATTAAGAGTGCGACAATTACATAAAAACATTATTACAAAATATCAAGATGATAAAAAAAACATTGATTTTAATAGCATTTTGTATTTCATCAATTGCATATAGTCAAAATTCAGATGAAATATTGGCAGAAGGAAAATTACTTTTTAGACTGGAAAAAGCATCATGGAACGGAACTGATGATTTTTTAGCGAGATTTCCTGAAAAAAGAAATTTAATAGGTGGATATCTTTCCTATGAATCGGACAAACATGAAATAATGACTATTTTTTTCGGTAGGGAAAATAATGACAGTTTATTAGTAAGATATCAATTTGACAGCATTCCTAATGCACCTATAGAAATAGATACAGTTGATTTAAAGATTACATCTCTTGAAAAGAATTTGATTGAAATACGCCAAGATGCAATTCAAAGAATCTCAAACAATTCAGAAAACTTTTTTACCTTTTATGAGAATACGGCCTTAAACCCAATTCCATTGATTACGGATAAAAAGAAAAGAGTTTTTATTTTGACCGGTACTCAGGTTAGTAATGTGGTAATAATTGGGAACGATTATTTATTAGAGTATGACAAAAAGAATAGGTTAAAAAATAAGACTCAGATTCACAAATCATTACTGCAATTCCCCTATAAATCTGATAACCCCGAAAACAAAATGGAATCAACATATCATTCACACGTTGTATCAGACTATATTAACTCGACGGATATTTGTACACTACTACTATACAAAGACTATGTTGAGTGGACGAAACATTTTGTCATGAGTAATAAATATGTTTCGATTTTTGATATGGAGAAAGAGAACCTTGCTATCATGAAAAGAAAGGCTTGGGAAAAAATTTATAACCAACAGATTGAAAAGAAATAACTGCAGCCAACGGAGCTATATACGCCAGTCGTGGCATCCACAGCATATTGAGGGTTTCGTTCTACCCTCTCCCATGCGTTCAAGCTGATAAAGTCACAGCTAGTCTGAAAGCCACGCCCAGGCGCATATAGCCGGGACGTTAGCGTTCATTGTAAAAAGACAAAACAGACGACAGAATGATAAAAGATTTTTTGCTGCATAAAGACAAAGAAAACGGAAACCATACCCACAATCAGGCACATTTGGCTGTCCAAAACACGGGCGACCGCTTCGCAGCCAAAAGAGCCTTCATTTTGCATGCGCACCCAAACCCACCCACCAACCTTGATAACTCATTGACAAGAACAGAAATCATGTTTTAACTAAAATTGGGGAAAAATGATAACTAAACTAAATAACTTTACTCTTAAATCTTTTGTTGGTTACACAAATCCTAATGATTTACTTTTTCGTGAAAAAAACATTCTATTTGGTTACAATGGAAAAGGGAAAAGTGCTATTGCTATTGGTATAAAAGATGAATTTCTTAAAGACCAAACTAAGAAGCCTGAGAATCTTAGAATCTTTGATAGAGATTACATTTCAAATTCATTATTGCTTGAAAATTCGGATGGTAAAATTAAAGGCGTTGAGGCAAGTTTTGGTAAAGGTGGCGTTGATATAGAAAACAAGATTAAAGAACTCGAAAGGTTAATTATCAAAGAAGATGAAATTGAAAAACTTGACACAGGTATTGCCAAATTACGCAAAGAAATTAGAACTGAAATAGACAAAATTCACGATAGACGAAAAGGCGAAGCTAATATTCAAAGAAAGTCCAAAGATGAATCTGTTGAGCGAGTGATTGAACTTTACAAAAAAGATTTTCAGGATGCTAAAAAAATTGAAGCAGATGAAGATAAATTAATAAAAATAAATGGCGACGATACAATCGAAAAACAAATTTCACAAAATGAGAATTTAAGACCATTAAACTTTCCAAATATTCCGACAACTTTAATTGAAGAAGTAAAAGTAATATTTAAACATTGCCGTCCGATAAAAACCGATTTTGATTCTTCGTTACTTTTAACCGGCTTATTATCAGTCGTTTCTTTTTATAATTTTTCTATTTTCAAAAGTAAGCCCCCCTGAAAAGGGTAAGCATCTCTAAATCCTGGTCATCTCGTTGCCAATCTCGTTCCGGGTTTTCTAAAAATTTTATCAAGTGCAGGTAATTAAACAGGTGTATCCTGCAAAATGACACCAGGTTGGAGAATGCCCAAGGCCGTTTCAACCGCTTCTGTATAACCGTGAGCAAGAGGTTCACGATCAAAGCGCAATATACCTGTATTTTTATCGCGTTCTCGTTATCCCCGAGGAAGTACTTCAGGGGGAAGTTTGATTTTAACTGCTTGAATAACAGCTCTATTTGCCATCTTGTTTTATACAAGGCCGCTATCATGTCGGGCCGCATCTCGAACAGGTTGGTGAGGAACTCGAACTTCCTTTTCAACACCCTGTCGTAGAACACCACCTTGCGCAACTTCAGCTTGCTCCCGCCATCATCTTCCTTCACGGTCACCTCGATGATAGTGTCTTCCAGCACGCCGCTGTGGATGCATTCATCGATGTAAAGTTCTTGCTCCACCTTGTAAACGGCGTTCTCCTTGATGCGGGTAACGAATCCGGCTCCCTTTTCACAAAACAGCTTGAAGGCTTTATAATCGTTGTATCCCTTGTCGAAGACGTAAATAGTGTTGTCATCCGGTTCCAGTTTCCTCAACAGCAGGTGATCGTTCGTGGCAGCGGATGAGAACCATATCATCTTGGGAACGGGCTCGTCGACATTGATAACGGTGTGCACCTTGATCCCCCCTTTGCGTTTACCGTTCGAGGGTGTTCTGCCGACGCACTTCAAGATGTCCTGGAACAAACTGATAACCGTGCTGTCGAAGATCTCGACCTGCTTGTTCAACACATCTTTAAAGCGGGTGTCCGAGATCACGTGTTGGTACTCGCGAAGCAGGTCGTGGTACACGCCCGAGAAGAAATCAACGCTCCTGCGCTTGTTGGCGTCCGACAAGGTGCTCCGGTAGGGTATGTGGCCGAGCTGGAAATGCCTGGTCTTGCCTGAAAGACCGAGCATTGCACCCGCCACCTCGCGCAGGGAGGAGCATTTGGCGAAGACGCAAAACAACATGCTTATAAGGTGATCCTTAGCCGTGAAACGTTTCACGTAATGATCGGCCTTGTACCGTTTGCTGTTTCGGGCGATAATCCTTGTATCTACCATAGATATGAGCTGTCCGAATACCGATTGTCCAAAAAAATAAGTACTTTTGTTCATTGTAGACTTGTTTTGTGATGAATACAAAGCTACAATTATTAGTACGACGGGCAAAACTCAAATTTGCCCGCGTACTTTTTCTAAAAAGTTTTTATCGGACAACAGTGATATTTAAAGATAAATTTGGAGATGATATTACTATTCCCGAATTTGAAGTTGTTCAATGGATTGAATCAGGATTGAAACTTCACAAAGAAGGCGATAACTGCAAGTTCTGTCATGGCAAGTTAGATTTTTCAGATGTTAAGTCGAAAATAGCCCAGTACAAAGAAAATAAAAGACATAAGGCAACTGAAAAACTTAAGAAATTCAGAGAGCAGCTTCTAAGCCTTTTAGAGAGTATCAAATCAATTGAGAAAGAATCAAAAACTTATTCTACCAACATTGGTAAAGAGATAGACAAACATTTTACTGCAATTTTCACAAAGAAAAACACTATTGAAGCTTTTATAACCTCGTGTCAATCGAAAATTGATAATATTGAAATTCAAGAATATTTCGACTTTGAACTTTTAGAAAAAACTTTGATAGATATTGAAAAATCAATAACAGCTATTTCTATAACCAAAAACGAACAATTATTGGAGTTAAGAAAAAAACACAATAATCTGACCACCTTAGTAAAGGGTGCAATTGGTTTAGAAATACTTCAATCAGTCACTATAAAAGATAAGCTAAAGGAGGTTAAAGAAAAGGAAGTTGAATTAAAAGAAAAGCGTGAGAACAACAAGAAGAAGCAACAAGAAATTCAAGATTTAAAGCAAGAAAAAAGTCTCACAAAAGATTTTGCTGATTTTGTTTCTCAAATTCTGAATGAGATAAATATATCGCTAAAAGTTACTCTCGATACAGATAACCGCAATTACATTATCAAAAGCACCAATGAAAACGCTACACTAACAATTAAAGATATTAGTGAAGGAGAAAAAAATCTTTTAGCATTGTTGTTTTTCTATTACGAACTTTTTGCTGATAACAAACAACAGCGAATAAAACCAGAAATTGAACTTATCATAGTAGATGACCCAATTTCAAGTATGGATGATTCAAATAAGTTTTACATTTTGGAACTTATGAAAAATCTTTTGGAACTTCCAAATCAACAAGTCTTTGTAATGACCCATTCTTGGGAAGACTTTTGCAACTTGACTTTTGGCAAAAAAGCTTGGGAAGATAAAACAGATAAAAATGGTATTGAAACCAAATCTAAATATGCAACTTTTGAAATAAGAAAAAGTAACGGTAAAAGTGAGATAGTTAAAGCAAAGAATATTGAAAAGCCATATAAATACTTATTCAAAGAAATATATAATTTTTCACAAAAGCATGAAGGTCAGGCAACAACCGAATGCGAAATTTATCATTACCCAAATGTTATAAGAAGAGTTTTCGAAGAATGGTATAGTTTTAAAATTGGGGAAGAATTGAATTTAACAAGTGCTCAACTTGGTCGTTTAGTAAATGATTTTAAAATTACAGATGATAAAACTAAGACTGAACTTGGTGTTTTATTGAAAGTCTGTAATATATTATCACATTCTATTAATGGCTCTAAAAACCCACAAGAAATTCACCAAGCTTCGAAATGTTTAATGAAATTGATTGAATCAACAGATCCCTTACACTATAACAAAATGAAACAATAATTAATTTGGAATTTATAATATCATATATGGTCAACGCTTCGCAGTCAAGCACATTTGCAGGTCGCACCAGCCAACGCTAAGTCCAAAACCTGCAAAAGAGCTTGCCTACTCCAACGCACGACGGATAGAAAATATGCAGCAAAAATGGAAGAGAAATAACGAGAAAAATGAACAACGAAACGCTAACAAAGTGTATATGCCATAAGGGTTTCAGTGGGTATTCAAGCATTGTAGCCCACTCAAACTTTCGTGTCGGAGGACAGGACACTGCCCTGCAATCCCTTACGGCACATACACTCGACCGTTACCGCCAAGTGTAAAAAAGACAGACGACAGAACTAAACTGTAAGTAAACCATAGTGAAAGGACAGAAAAACGAAATATTGACAAGATCAAAGAGCATACAAACAAGCCGACCCAATGTTTTTTATTTTTTGCTCACCACACATTTTATAAAGCAATTGCCTACCCACATTGCACACATTGCCAAAGCCCCACGAGCCAACGCTACAGCCCAAGCTTTGCCAAAGAGTGCAATCTTGCCGACCCTTTTAGTATCTTTGACCATTTTAATTTAAATTGTATGTTTAGAGTAGTTTGGGACAAAGATATTAATGGAGTTTTGCTTACAACAAACGGAAACGGTGATGCCTTAAATGTTTCACCACGACCAGTTTTCCATGAAGAATTAACCTTGCTTGGTTTTGATAAAAAATTTAATTGGAGATATCAGGCATCAAATGACCCTTTACTATGGGCTTTAGATAGAAGATATTATTATAAAGGGGAATTAGTTGCTGAAGTGAAAGGCGGAAATATATTTGACGACCCGACAATCGAAATCACAAATGCAGGGAAAGATTTAAAACTAAAGCCAATCAACATTCAGAAGGTAGTTGAAAAAAATCAAAAATTACTTTTCTTACTTGAACAGGAAGCCATTGAATTTATTGAACAAACTTATCGCACTTATAGTCTCAAGAAAATAAGAAGCAAAGCAAAAGCAAATGAAGAAGTTGATTGGGCATTGCTTGCTGAAATGCATGAAAAGAATACAAAAATTAAACATGCTGTTGTTAAGCAAGACTGTGATAGTTTTGATATTATTCCACTTGATTTAGCCAAGGAAAATAACAAAACAGTTTACCTGAACACCAAGATTGACCAATTTATTGCCTCTTTTAGTGGCGGAAAGGATTCTCAGGTTACACTTGATCTTGTAAGCCGCGTTATACCACCTGATGATTTTATGGTGATTTATTCTGATACTGGAATGGAAATTCCTCCTTCAATTGAAATTTATCAACTAACAAAACGAATTTACACCAAACAGTATCCAGAACTGAAATTTCATTTATCAAAAAACCATCAAAATATTATTGATAATTGGAGCGAGTTTGGTGCACCAAGTCGTCTTAATAGATGGTGTTGCACTGTTGCAAAAACTGCCCCTCTTTACAAGTTATTAAAAGATATAAAAGGGAATGGGAAGCAACCTAATGTCCTCGTTTTTGAAGGTGTTAGAGCGGAAGAAAGTAACGCAAGAGAAAAATATGCACGAATTGGTAAAGGGGTAAAGCATAACAATGTAATAAATGCAAGACCAATTTTTGATTGGAGTGCTACTGAAATATATTTGTATCTTTTTAGTAGAAATCTGCCATTTAATGCTGGCTATAGAAATGGTTTATCAAGAGTTGGTTGTACAATATGTCCATTTTCTTCAGAGTGGTCCGAACATATAGTAAAAAAAATGTATCCAGAGAACATTGATAAATTCATTGATATAATATATAGTCAAACGGACACCATAGGGATTGAGAACAAAGAGAAGAAACTTAACTATATAAAAGAAGGTAACTGGAAAAAAAGGGCAGGTGGCAAATTAAATGATTCAAATACTTCAAGGATAGATTTTATTCAGTTTAAGCCTGAATTTAAGGTAATTCTCACTAATCCTAAAGAAAAAATCACTGAATGGTTAAAAGTTTTAGGCTATATAAATTTTAGTTACACAAATGATAGTATTTATGGAGAAATACTAATTGATAAAATACCTGTTATCTTGAATATTACTACCATCATAAATGATGAAAATATAAAACAAATTATTGTATTTAAAAATATAAGTGATAATCCAATATTACTTAGTAAAATTAAAAAAGTTTTATACAAAACAACTTATTGTACTCATTGTGAAGCATGCGAAATAGAATGTCCTACTGGAGCTCTTAAAGTGGAACCAAAAGTTACTATTGATTCCAATAAATGTATTCATTGTGGTAGGTGTTCTGAAATAAATGAAAAGGGCTGTTTATTGGCAAAATCAATAAATATCTCAGAAGGAAACATTAAAAACTCATCAAATATGAAATCATCTGGTATCGACAAGTATTCGACATTTGGTCTACGAGAAAAATGGCTTAGCCAGTATTTTCAGAATATTGAAAATTATTTTGAGACTGGGAATAACGATTTAGGAACAAAAATGATTCCCGCTTTAACACATTGGCTTCGAGATGCCGATTTACTAAATCGAACAGATAAAAACTCAAGCGAAACGGCAATCTTATTAAAAGAATTTTATCAGCATAAAACAAATTTCACTTGGGAAATTATTTGGATAAATCTTGCCTACAATTCAACAATTACCAATTGGTATGTTGGCAATGTTCAATATAATAGGTCATACTCAAAAAACGAACTATTAGCAATGCTTCAAAATGATTATCCAAATTATGGTGCAGGCACACTAAAAAATCCATTAGGCGCATTACTCAATACTTTTGATGAAAGCTCCTTGGGTAGTGTTTTAGAACTTAGTCAATTAAAGAAAAAAGGAAATGCTATTGATACAATTATTAAAAAACCTTATGAAAGTATTGATTCAATAACTGTAGCGTATTCGCTTTATCGTTACGCCAACAGCAAAAACCGCTACAATTTAACCGTTTCCGAATTTTACGCACCCGAACAAAAGCAAGGCATTTACAGGGAGTTTGGAGTATCAAAAGAACGATTCCAAAACATTTTGAGAACGTTGCAAGAAAATAAAAACGGAATTGTAAAAGTTGATTTGGTAATGGGGCTCGATAATATTTCATTACGTGAAGATTTAACCTATACCGAAGTGCTTAAACTTTTACTTGATAAATAATTGCATCATGAAATATTCAGAAATTATTGGATTACAGGAGTATTTTCACCCTGTATTTAATATTGAGAACGAAACGTTTAATTATTGGAAACAATTTATTCCAAACGACCAATTTTATGAGGTTTTACGGAAAACACTTTCTGCAATAGATACAAGTGAACCAAGTCTAAGAAAATCTATCTGGATTCAGGGAACTTTTGGCACAGGAAAAAGTCATGCCGCTTCTGTGATTAAGCATTTGCTGTATGATGATTATGCAGAGGTTGAAAATTATATAGATCAGAATATTGATGATTCAAGTTTAAAATCAAAATTAAAGAACTATCGAAGCAATAATAAATTAATGCCCATAGTATTAAAAGGATTGGGAAGCATTTCAGATAGCAGAACCTTTGCGTTGCAAATTGAGAAAGCTGTAAGAACTTCGCCAGGGTTCAAGGATTTAGGTATTGTAACAACCAGCGATTTCGACAGATTAATTGAAAAGGTAAATAGCCCTCTAATAGACTGGGATTCACTGATAAGAAAGCATGACGAACTTAGCATCTATGTAACAACCAAAACCGACATCTTAAAAAAACTGAATGCATCTGACATTGAATTTTTTCATGTAATTGAAGGCACTTTGAATAAAGAAGGTGTTCATTTTTCACATGCAGATATTACCAACTGGCTTGTTGAAGTCAATAATGAAGTTATAGCTCAAAAGAAAGCAGATGGCATAATTATCATTTGGGATGAGTTTACTTCAGTGATGGATTCTATTAATTCAGGAATAATTAATCAACTACAAAATATTGCCGAATTAAGTGAGAAGAACAACATCTTTTTGTATTTAATCAGCCATAGAACACCCCATCAACATACAATACCAAAAGAGGATTTAACACGAATGAATGACAGGTTTCATATTATACAATACCGTATGGAGCCTATTACCACCTATCATATTATTGCAGCAACCATCAAAAAAATAAATATTGATGAATGGCGCAGGCTGCAAGGTGAAATATTTGAGGGTTCAACACAATGGAACGATTTAATTAATTTACTGACCAATAATCATAGCGCATCGGCAAAATCCAAAATAAAAGACCTTTTTCCTATCCATCCATATTCTGCCTATTTATCAACCTTTATAGCCCGCAATTTAGGTTCGACCAATAGAAGTATATTTGGTTTCTTGTACGATAAGGAATATGGGTTCTTAAATTATTTAGACAAAGAGTTAAACGGAGAACGCCTACTTACAGCAGATTATTTATGGGATTTCTTTGTAAATGCTTTTGAAAATGATCAAGAAGCACGGTTTAATCAAGTGCTTGATAAGTATCGGCTGAATATTCAAAGGGTTCAGGAACATGGAGAACAGTGTACAAAGGTATTTAAAGGAATTTTGCTTCTGAACGTATTATTCAAAGTAATTGAAGTCACAGGCGAAGAAGGAAGTCCGGTTACTCCTTCAACCGAGAACATTACTTCACTTTTTACTGGTTCTGGTTTTGAGAAAGAAATATCTGAAATATTAAACTTTATAGACGAAAAAGGAATCGTTACAAAGACACCAGGGGGTGATTTCTTAATTGAGTTTTCATCTTTACCAATTAGAGAAATAGAACAAGCGAAAGAAAGCGTTAGAAATCAATTTAAAGATATAATCAATGTATTAAAGTATGCTCAAATCGATAAGGACTTAGAGAAGAGTATTTTTAAGGACAATATTTACAGAGAGTCTGAAATTGTATTGTTTTCAACCAACATTGAGAATGAGCATATTTTGCGGAATCGTTTAAACAAAGTCTTTGGAAAACCATTCAGTTTAAAATGTGCCGTTTTTATAGCAAACGGAGACTATGATCATTTAACAACCATTCCCAAAATTAAAGAATTAGCGCAAGATGAAGATTTTCAGGATATAATTTTTGTTATCGTTGAAGAACCATTCTCTGAAAGAAATTACGAAAAGTTTATTGATTATATTGCCAGAAAGCAGGTTAGCGACAATCATAGTTATGACGAACAGTCGGTTAAATATGAAAACTACGCAAAAGAACAAGTCAAAGAGTGGTTTTCGAGAATGAGAAACAGATACATGCAGATTATTTTCAGGGACAAGGATGAAAAGCATCTTTCAACTAAAATTGGAAGTGAAATTAACCGTTCTTATAGTCCAATAATCTTTTCAAAAGGTATAGATAATATTTCTCTACTATACAGGAATGCTAATGTCTGGAAGTTTCAAAATGCAATTAAATCTGCAGAGATTTTTATTTTTGCAGATAACCGCACAGAACTAGAAGAAAAAACATCAAGTGGTCCCACTTCATATCTTAAATTTTTAGTTAAAGATAAGGAGGAAGAATATATTGTTTTTGATAATCTAATGTTAAAGCCAGATGGCGACACGAATCACACGTTAAATATTATTCAAAGCGAGATAGACACAAAATTTTCCAAACTCAAACATAGATCGCTTTTCAATATTGGTGAAGAATTAAAATTCTTAACGGAAGCCCCATATGGACTTTATACCAATATGCCAAATATGGCGCTAATGGGTTTTGTCCTAAGAAAATATATTGGAGAACTTTATGTAGCTGATGTAGGAAGACCAATTGAGAAAGATGAAATGCGGGATTTGATCGGCGACATGTTTAGTTTTTGGCAAGACAACAAAAAACAAAATAAATTAAATGTGCGTTTTGGTTCGAAAGAAGAAAGAGAACTAAAAAATATATTACTTGATCTGTTTGATTTAAAAGACTTTAATAGTATTACTGACACACGTTGGGCAATAGTAAATTACGTAAAAACAATTGCAAAATACCCTATTTGGTCGTTGAAATATTATTCTGAAGGAAAGAACATTGCGATTGCTATTGATGAGTTATTAAAACTGATTTTTAATTCCACAAATGAAATAGATGTAAAGCTGATTTCCGGAGTTTTAGAAAAAATAAAGGAATATCGGTTTGAGTTAAAATTAGCACTTAAACCTGAAAATTTCAGTATCGGGTTCTTGTCATTCTTGCAAAGTGTGGATGAAGGCATTTCTATTACAGAAGCAAACTTTAGGGAGGTTGCAGATTATTTGTTTTCTAACATGCAGGAAGAGATAGGTTTATGGAAGGAAGACAATGTAAAGCTAAAAGTATATCAATGGCATACACATAAAAATCAACCTACATCAAATCCAACTCCACCAAATAATCCAGATACTCCTCAAAATCCGGATACTCCTACGCCCATTCCTACTCCAGAAAGAGAAAAAATCATTTACAAAGTCAGGAACTTCAATCATGGTGAACAAGAACTTAAAAATCGAATTGTGAAAATGGTAGAAGAAAATCCTAATTTTTCTCAATTGATAAGTTTGATTGATAAATATCTTAGTTAAACGCATTCATGAAATTGGTAGATAAAATAAAAGAATTTGAAAATCTCGAAGGATTGATTTCTGAAATCAATTCTGACAAGGTTACACGTGATATACTGTCAAGACGATACCCTGTCAGATTGATTTTTTTGCAAAAATTTGAAACTTTTAGATTGTTAATTGAAAGGTTATCTTCGATTGGAGTCAAAAACTATCATCTTGAAAAAGATTTACCTCATCCAGATGGGTGGATTACAAAGGATACATTAATCAATATAGTGAAAAACTTATCTGAGGATACGGCTGTTGTGCCTTTTTCCGAAATTGTAAGATTTTATTCTAAAGAGGATTTTATTAACTTCTTCAATCAGTTGCTGTTAATTGAAAATGATGAATTATCAAGACGGATTTATTTACCATTAATAGGAGTTGAAGAGAGATTTGAGAAAGAATTTTTTCAGGGTTTTACTAGAAAAGAAGAGTCAGCTCCCTACTGGAAAATATCAAGAGAGAAACCAAATTCAATAAAAGTATTTTTATCATCACAAACTTACTCGAAAAGGATTTCTAATTATGAAACCATTGCAAATACTGAAGAATGGCTAAAGTTTTGGAAGAAAAAAAGCCCCTGTGATGTCGTATGTCATTCGAAACCACTAAACTTATTCTACAAGAACACTTTACCTGACACTATTTTTACTATTGAACAGGTTGATAACCCGAAAAATTTAATTGAAAAAATCTTCAATATTGAAGTTCCGATTCCATTTGATAATCTTGATATATTGTTCTGGGAAAAATTTCTCAGCTTTTTAAACAAAGACTATTCAACATTTAAGGCTTTTGTGAAAAGCTATTTCAAGGTTACTTCATTAACAATTTTTACCTTACTGGAGCATTGGCTAAAGTCAAACGATTTATTTGAGAAATGGCTTTTAAAACACTTTGTATTAACTCAAAGTTGTTTAGAAAAAAAATACATTTTTAAAATTCTTGAGTCACTACCAGATTATTCTGATCACACACTACTTAAAAGTATCTACCAAAGAATATTTAGTCTGGAAATCAATGAGGAATTTATTAATGATCGATTAGAGTTAATTCAACAGTTTTCAAGGCTTAAACCAACTAATCTTTGTGATGAAACCCTTGTTGAATTAAATTCTAATATTCGGTCTATTGCCGATTATAGACGGGCGTTATTGCTCACCACTGGCATGTTCCAATTCGAGAAAGTCTATATTCTTGAATTATTCGCAAAAGGGAAAATTGATAATTTAGGTTTATTGTCCCAACGATTTCCTGAAATTTTATATTACAATTCAGAATGTTCATTTGACAATCTAAAAAATGAAAATGAATGGGTTTTAGAGTATTTAAGTGAGTATAAGAAATCAAAACTGAACGACTCTACAACCAACCGTTTGAATGAAATATTGCTTTTAAAGAATACCAATGACCAATCATTTTACAATTGGTATCATAGTTTTGAATCAATTCACAGCATTATCCATTCAAATAAAGTGGATAAAGTAATATGGATTGATGCCATAGGGATTGAATGGGTGTCTTTTATTGAGAATTATGTTATTAATCAAAAACATGATTTAAATGTAATAAAAAAAATCATTGGAGTTGCCAATCTGCCAACAAGTACAGATCAGAATAAATTTTTGGATACGAAATATGTACAGGACTTTGATTCTTTTATTCACTCAAATCTTTATTCTTATCCAGATATTATTATTAAGGAATTTACTGAAATCAAGCGAATTATTGACACGTACTTAATTCTTGATACAGAGCAAACAATTGCGATTGTTTCTGATCATGGACTAACCGCCTTGTCTAGATATGCAGCATCTAAGAAATATGGGAAAGATGATAGCCACGAGGGACGTTTTATTGAAGTTAAGGATAAGGAGCATATTCCTGATACTGATTACATAATTCATAAATCAGAGATTGACCAGAGAAATTATTTAATTGCATTAAAACACAATTCATTAGGGAAAAAACCAATTAGAGAAGTTCATGGAGGTGTAACTCCTGAAGAAGTGTTGGTCCCATTTATAGTAATTTCTAACAAGAAAGACAGTGCAAAAATAGATTATTCTATTATTATTGAGAAGACAGATATACCTAAAAAAGAACCTCTTATTTCAATTAAAATAACTCCAAAACCATCTACAGCAAATATTGAGATAAAGGGAAAAATAACGAAACTTAATTTTAATGAAACAACTCAAATGTGGGAAGTAAACCTTGATAGATCTTTTTCAGGCAAAATTCCAATTAAGGTAAAAACAGGAAAAAGTGAAAAAGTATTCACAATTAACATAATCTCAGGTATAATAGAGGAGGACTTATTTTGAGCACACTTGACGAAAAAATAAAACAAGCATTTCCTGATGAATCGGTTATTAAGATTCCTCAGAATTACAGCGTTTTTGCTGGTAAGAACCTGCCTTCATTCATTAAGGACTTCTTAATAAAACGCTATACTGACAACTATGGCAATTTAGATCGAAATGGTGTTTTAAAATTCTTGGAAGATCATATTCCCAGTAAGGATAACGACCTTAAGAATCGCTTGCGCACTCACAGGGAAGAAGTAACTGTATTAACAAGATTTATTGTTGAAACAGATTTGAAAAATGATAAATTGCTATTTTCTATTCCTGATTTGGGCATAAAATCAAGTGAAGGTCGAATACCTGATCATGTTGCAAAAAAAAATAAAGAATTAAAAGATGGTGAACTTTGGGGAGTTGTCACCTTAGTATATCAACCACCTGCAGATAAAGAGAAGGGCTTTGTTGAACTCGTTAATTACAAGGCCTTCAAGCCCTATAAAGTAGATTTGGAATATTTCAGAGCAGCACGAAAAGAATTTAGTACAACTGAGTGGATAGACCTATTGATACGATCAATGGAATACAATCCAGATGGCTTTGAATCTTTGTCACAAAAACTGATGTTTCTGAGCAGAATTTTGATATTTATTGAACCTCGACTAAATATGATTGAATTAGCCCCAAAGGGGACGGGGAAATCTTACATTTTTGGTAACCTAAGTAAATATGGTTGGATGATAAGTGGCGGTAAAGTAACTAGGGCAAAGTTATTTTATGATATGACCAAAAAATCAATGGGTGCAATTACATTGTACGATTTTGTTACAATGGATGAAATTCAAACAATTACTTTTTCTGATTCAGCAGAAATTCAAGCAGCCCTTAAAAGTTACCTTGAATTTGGTTATACAACTGTTGCCAATGTTAAATTAGTATCTCAAGCTGGTTTGATTATAATGGGAAACATCTCTCTCTCAAAAGATAAAAAACCTATGCGATTAAAATACTTTTCAGAACTCCCTGAAACATTCAAAGAATCCGCACTTTTAGATCGTTTTCATGGTTTTATTGAAGGATGGAAACTACCACGAATTAGTGAAGATTTAAAAATTAATGGATGGACGCTAAATGTTGAGTATTTTTCAGAAATAATGCATGAACTTCGAGACAAACCTATTTACTCTGCAATTGTTAACGACCTATTGGAAGTTCCTGCAAAAGCCGACACCAGAGATACTACAGCAGTTAAAAGAATAGCTACTGCATATTTGAAACTGCTTTTCCCAAATGTAAATGACACTTCTGAGATCGACAAAGAAGACTTTAAAACCTATTGTTTAATTCCATCAATAGAAAAAAGACAAATAATTAGAAGACAAATTCACCTAATTGATGAGGAATTCTCTGATGAAATGCCAGATATTAAAATTGAAATGAATGAATAATAACCTGCCCGATTTGCAAGCACATTGCCAAAGCCCCACAAGCCAGCACTTTACCCAAAGCTTTGTCAAAGAGCTTGCAAAGCCAACGCACCAAGAGAAATTGTTTTTAAAAAAAATGCTGCCACTAAAAAAATAAAAAACGCTGACACACGAACCGATAGAAAAGAAAGAAAGTAAAATGATAAGGTCTAAAAAACTGAACAAGAACAATGGTTTACAAGACTGGAAGATAGAACACCAGGCGGTAACACGCGGTATAGTTAATTGCCTGTGCAGTGCATATTCGAGCGGTACAGCTCGTATCCAAAGTAGTTGTGACTTGATAGGAAAGTGCTTCGAAATCGGCAACTAACCATACCGCCAAACGTTAGCATTAATGCAAAAAAAAGACACTCAACCAAATAAATTACTTACCATGAAAAAATTTTGCTTTTTAGGATTACTGCTTCTATTTTTCTATCAACTAACATCAGCTCAGTCAGATGATAAGTATAAAGAGACACTAATTAAATTGTTTAGAGTTTCTCATACAGAGCAAACTTATGAAGTTGCTATAAAACAGATGTTTTCAGTGTTTAAACAGCAACAGTCAAATGTACCCACAGAAATATGGAATGATTTAGAAAAAGAAATGAATAAAACTTCAATGGATGATTTAATATCAATGTTGATACCAGTGTATAGCAAACATCTGACAATTGAAGACTTAAATGAATTAATTAAATTTTATGAATCACCAGTTGGACAAAAATATGCAGAGAAGAATCCATTGATTATGCAAGAATCAATGCAAGTTGGCCAACATTGGGGACAAAAAATAGGAATGGAATTTGTAAATAAGCTCAAAGAGAAGGGATATTAAATGCACTAATGCTAACAAGCGGTCATACGCAATGCGGGGTGTTGTGCCTGTTTTATTTGCAGCTCATTTATTAACCTTTGCAGTAACTCGACAAGTTAGCGCTTTGAATCCCGCACTGCGCATACCGCCGAACGTTAGCGGGCATAAAAAAAACGACACTGACACTATAATATTGATAGAAAGAATATGAGAATTAAATGGATAATATTTGTGTTTTTTGGATTACTAGGTACCAAAGGATTTTCTCAGACTGATAAAGAAACAACGAGAAAAACTGATTACCTGACATTTCAAACAGGATTTATAGTCGATGGATATAATTCGCTTGGTGTTCGTACATTTTTTGAATATCAAAGGGACTTAATGAAAAATTGGCAATATGGGATTTCTTATGAACACTCTCGACATTTTGGATTTTTTATGACTGACCAACTTTATGACCTTAATAGTAATTTGAGCCAGTTGAGTATAAATGGATATTACAAATTGAATTTGATAAAAGATAGATTGTTTTGGACTGGAGGACTAGGACTTGGAGCATTGCATGTTAACTGGGATGATAATGATAGTTTTGGAGCGACTATTAATGCTAGTTTGACATTAAACATAAGGGTAACTAAAAGACTTTATTTTGAAAGCTCACCTTTGATTGTGTTAATACCATTTAATCGGATTTATTATTCACCCATGAATATTGACCATTTTGATAATTTTTATGCTTTTACATTTTTCCCATTTGGAATAAAAGTGAAATTATGACAAGAAAAATTTACGACCCGCTAACACGCAATATAGCAAAAAGCGGTGAAGTGCTTAATTGGAACGGCTTTAGCCCGTTCCAACTTCATCTCGGCTTGATAAGGTATCACTCGCAATCCGCTTCATGCCATATTGCCATCCGTTGTGTGCAAAACTAACTCAAACTCAAACACTAACTGAAATATGAAAAGATTAATAGTAATTACACTAACCCAAGTAATTATTGGGCTAATAAGCTGTAGTAGTCAGACAAAAGATTTAGACAATCTTGACAAAGTTTTAGAGAGAATTAGACAAATCGAAACAGCGTCATATTATTCAACTAATTTCTTCTGCTTTTCAGGGGACACAATACCAATAGATGAGAAAACCTTTGAATATTTTAATGAATATACTGTACCGGCAGACACATCTGTTGGAGCTTACTACGTAAAATTTGAATTATCAGACACTACAAAAATGATTTTTGCTTACGATGGAAAGATGAGAGCAAGAATTAATTGGAAAGAAAATAACTTTGAGACTGACGATTTTAGTAAAAATCCATGGCCATATAGAACAGTAATTGCTCCTTTCTTTGCAAAATCCAAAGCCTTGATTGAATATGCTTTAACAACTAAAGATAGCATCAAAATCGATTCTGTTTTTTATAAAAACTCTGTTGCTTACAAAATATCAATTTTTAATGAGGAAGTGGAATTAGTCGGTAGACTTCCAATACATATTTCAGAATTAGGTTCCAACGAAGGTGTTATATCGGAATATATCATATGGATAAATAGAAAAACGAACCTTCCGTATAAATTCCAAAGAACGCTACCTGCAAATACAATGATTGAGGAAATTAGTAATTTGAAAATTAACAATCTCAATAGAAACAATTTTGCTATTTCAAATTATATACCTGTGGATATGCCTACAAGAACAGAAGCAGATAATAAGCCTAAAATAGATTTAATCAACAGTATTGCATTTAACTATCAATTAAATGATTTGGAAAATAAATCCCATTCCCTGAAAGACATTTCAAGTAAAGTGTACATGATTAATTATACGAGTATGTTTTGCGGACCTTGTGGATTGTCTGTGGAATTTTTAAATGATTTGAGCAAAAAATATAGTAAAGAGGATTTTAGTTTTGTCAGTTTGTACAATGAAAATGAGAAAAAAGGATTGCTAAATTACATAAAACAACATGAGATAAAATATGAAATTTTACTCGCTGATAAAACAACATTAGATTCTTATAATTTGCATTTAACGCCTACATTTCTTATTCTGGACAATAATAAGAGAATTAGTAAAATAATCTATGGTTATAAAAAAGGGGAAACTGAGATTGAAATTGAAAATGCAATTAAAACATTATTATAAAGTTCAGCACACAACATCATATATAAAAATATTGGGGGGTTAAGTGGTTACTCGAAAGTTTCTGCCCCGCAGAAACTTTTGTAACGGCAGACAAGTCTGTCTCCCGCAGCCCCAACATTTCATATACGCAACCGTTAACCACAAACATAAAAAACAGCAGCATATGTACAAATTATTGACACATCAATGGAAAGAGAAAATTCGATCTTCATTTTGGCAAAAGAATATTATACTAAATATTGTACTTGGTATTTTAGGATTGTATCTCATATTAAATTTTATTGCAGTTAGCTTTTTTGCAGATAAAATACTGCTTGATGTATTTAAAGATTGTGATGTAATTGAATCATTTACAAGGTTATTATTCTACTATTTCCTAAATTGAGCGATTCGTAATTTCACCTGCCCCCGTCGTCTCACTTGATTTCAAAAAAACGGAAATTTTCTCAGAGGTAGGCTTCTTTCGTGTACTTTTTCAACGAAAATTCAGTTCTGTTTTTCACTCAAACCGAACTTTATCGCATTTTCTATGGGTCTGGACATAAGTCTCCCATTACCACTACGGGTTTACAATCCTGAGGTATGTTGTTCTGCCTTATGCAAACTGAATTTTCGGCGGTGACTGACACCGTTCCCATAACTCTTCAATATTTATCGTTTCATAAATTACTCTGGTGACATTCAGGACAATACTCCTTGCCCTTGAGGTTATCTTGACAGCAAAATCAATAAGCTTTCTTCTGAATGTATTAGGATATACGGTTACCGGAATAACCTCTGCGGTAACATCTTGTTTGTATGCTTCGAAAATAAAGTGTGTAACTACCAGCATAAAATAATAGGCTCTGTTCATTCCAAAGGATTTAAAAGGAAGTTGTTCTCTGGTAGCAAGCTCTTTAATGCTACGATGTATCAACTCGTCGGCTCCTCTTTGGTGTGATTTTCGTATGATGGTATCAGCTTTAAACCACTCATCTCCACCGGATGCCCGAAGCCTTTTGTCAGCGACAGGACAGTTCCCGATATTGGTATAGATGACGCTGTCAGGCTTACCAAATTCCATTACGTACTGCCCGGTATCATCCCGGTGCAATCTGGTAAAAAAGCAACGACGAAACTTGGACCAGGATTTCAACTTGCTGGCAAATTCCGCAAATTGCCAGACTGCTTTATTTTTAGTGATTTTGCCCAAAGTGTCAATGGGTAAAGCCTTTACATATTCAGTAACATCATTGTACAATTTTCCTGTTGTAATGTAATGTATATTAAGCTCTTGCTCGAATATCTCGTACGCTTTCTGATCCGCAAACCCACTATCGGCGCACACCACAATAGGGACTTCTTTGGAGTATCTCTTGCGTATCAGATTTACTATAGAGCGTACCCTGTCGGTGTAATCTGATCCATGATTGGAATGAGCACTTCCTTTTCTAAAGGTCACGTCTATCAGAAACGAGCCCCAGCATATATGAAGTGGCTGAAACCCTTTCTTACGCTTGTAAGTGACCTCGCAACCTTCGCGTTTCGCAGCATCGTCATTATCCAAAACCATGGTGTCAATGCCCAGTTCTATAACTTTGGGTTTGGATATGTGAAGCCTCCAGATAAACAGTTCATTAAGTATCTTATTGAATACCGAGTTTGAAATAACGGACAGCTTCCCAAAAAAACGTTTGACCTGGTGAGAAGAGGCCAATTGGTCGGTCTTGCATTCAAGCAAACATGCATATCCTTCATCCTTTTTACTTTGATCAAAACTGCTTATGGCCATATTTGTGCCATCTATAAAAAATGCAACAATCTGTTTTACAAACTGTTGAAGCTGCAAGCCTTTGCTGTTTCCAGTAAGCAGAGAAGAAACATTACGCGATATTAGCCCATATAAGCCAATTTGCTCAGTGTAGCGAAGAAATAAAGGGAGCCCTCCACGACCAGAAATTTTATTGGTTGTAATGCCGATTTTTGTTATCTTCGTACTCATAAAAGATAGTCTTGTGCACCTAAATGGTGAAGTGTTGTTTTTTTATTTTAATACCTCTAAAATACACATTATCAAGGTTATAAGCAAGCTATCTTTTATTTTTTTTTGTATAAATCGCTCAATATAGGTATTTATTATTTGACTTGATTGCGAGGTTTTTCTTTCAACAACTACCAACCATCTCGATTCAACCATATCTTACGCTTCCAATAAAAAAAAACACATTAATACATTATCCAATTATAAAAAGTGTGTTCAGCTTTTTCAATCTATTGGCAATTCTACTTATACTCCCTTTTTTTATCAAGAATATTTATCTAACACAGAGTTTTCAGTTCAGTTTGTTATGGATCGTTACAGTATTATCACTGATTGCTGGAAATAATTTCCTCAATTTTTCCTTAAAGAAATATTTTTCGAGACAAGCTCTAATATCGCTACTATTTCTATCATTTGTTGGACTTTTGATTTATCTCGACATTGCTAAAATCATATCTATATCAGAATATTTTTCAGCAGCTATTTTCTATTTGGTAAATACCACCACTTTTATTTTTGTTCCAGCTTTATTTGCGGTAATATCCTATTATTGGGCCTATACTATATTAAAAAACAACGCTTATATTGAAGATTCTCAAAAATTGACGATAAAAAAAAGTAATGGATTTTCTTTCTTAAATAATTATGGAGAAATAGGTCAACTAATTGGAGTTGAATTGAAAATGATTTTACGAAACAAAAGACCTCGATCACTTTTGTATATAAGTGGATTGTTTGTACTTTATGGTTTCATGTTCTATAAAAACGAGAATTTGGATAATTACATAATATTAAGTTTGTCAGGTCTTTTATTACCTGCAATGTTTTCTACAAACTATGGACAATTCCTATTCTCATGGGAAAGTTCATTTTTTGATAGTTATTTGACAAACAAAATTTCCCATTTCAACTATATAAAGTCGAAACACATATTTTTTTCAATATCAAGTTCAATCGGATTTTTACTTGTTCTGCCATACGCGTTGATTAGTTCAAAAATCGCTTTCATTAATGCCGCTTTCTTATTGTATAATATTGGTATATCGTCAATAATAATGATGTTCTTTTGCACTTTTAATACATCATATATAGATTTAGGTAAAAGTCAATTTATGAACTATCAAGGTACGGGCATAACGCAATTTTTAGTAATTCTACCAATAATAGGAATTCCGCTATTAATCTATTTTCTACATAAAATACTTGGAATTCTTCCCTATTACTATTATTCAATAGCTGTAATAGGATTAATTGGAATAGCATTAAATAAACATATGTTGGAAATGGTTGAAAGCCGTTTTATGAAACGTAGATATAAAATGGCTGTAGGTTTTAGAAAAAAATAAGAAAATTATGATTGAGATATTTAATCTTCAAAAAGTATACGGAACTCAAATGGCTCTTTCCGTTGACAATCTTAAAATAGCCAAAAATGACTTTGTTGGTTTAGTAGGCAACAATGGAGCAGGAAAAACAACCATGCTTAGCTTAATACTCGACTTAATTGAACCTACAAAAGGATATGTAACATCAAAATTGATAAAAGTTTCAGATTCTGATGAGTGGAAAAGTTATACTGGATCATTTCTAAATGAAGGTTTTCTTATTCCTTTTTTGAGTCCTATTGAATTTTTTGAGTTTATTGGAAGTTTGCACGGAAAAAACAGTGCTGATATTAAAGATTTTCTGGAAGAGAATGAGCAATTTTTCAAGCAAGATGCTTTTTCCGGTAAATATATTCGAGAACTGTCGGCAGGGAATAAAAATAAAATTGGCATTTTAGCTTCATTCCTTTCAAAACCAGAGATACTAATTCTTGATGAACCTTTTTCTAATCTGGATCCAAGTTCTCAATCTTGGTTAAAATCAAAATTAAAAGCACTAAGCAATGAAGGTGTTACAATATTGATTTCAAGCCATGATTTAAAACATGTAACTGAAGTGTGTAATCGAATACTTTTACTTGAAGATGGTCATATTGTTAAAGACACAAATACAAGTAATGAAACATTGATTGAGTTGGAGCAATATTTTGACATCTAAAAATGTCAGTGGTTAACAAGCAATATAACCAATGTCGGGCGCGGTGGTAGCTTGAAAGCGTCTGCCCCGCTCAAAGTTTTGTAACGGTTGACAGGGATGTCGCCCGCATTCCGCCACTGGTCATATTGCAAACCGTTGTACCGCATGCAAAAACCGAAGTGCAATTAACTTGGATTATAGATAAGTGAAAAAGATTCATATAGATAAAAACGGACGTGAATTCATAAAAGAGACTTACTTCGTTGGTGGAAAAATGAAATTCCGAAGAGTTTATGTAATTGATGGCATTCCGGCCGATGAATTTTACGAGAAAAATGCGACTGACTTGGACTTCTATTTGAATGGAGACTATGAGTTAATAAATAGCGCAAAAGATTTTAATAATCATTTCAAAGAGCAAGACAACAAAGAACCTGATTCGGTTGATAATGAAGGTTTAGAAAACCTGCCTTTTTAAAACCTTGACAATCAGAAAGAATAATAATGAAGCATTACCATTTACATAATCGACCAAATAGAGAACTGACTAAAAAATCAGACATTGATAGAATCCTTGAAAAAGGAAAATTTGCTGTGATTTCAATGTGTCGAGAGAATGAACCGTATATCGTCACGCTTAGTTATGGATATGATGCCGAAAATGATACACTTTATTTTCACTGCGCTAAAAATGGTCTCAAGTTGGATTTTTTGAATTCTAACAAAAATGTTTGTGCGACAGTAATTGAGGATAAAGGATATGTAATGGACGAATGCGGACATGAATATGAATCTGTTGTTTTCTGGGGTGATATGCAAATTGTAAAAGATTTGCACGAAAAGAAACATGGTATGAGCATTTTACTTCTTCATTTAGAGGAGAAGGATTCGGTAATCAAAGAAAAGCAGTTGAAATCGGATGACTATTACTCAAAAATGGAAATTTTGAAACTTAGAGTTAGACAGATTCACGGAAAAGCTGGACGATAATATAATAATGCACGACGGTACAACATGCTGTGATACGGCAGCCGGGGCTCCACAGCATATAGTGGGTTTCGTTCTCGCCCGTCAGTCGCGCTTGGCCTGAAATTTTCGTAACTGGCAGAAATGCCCCGGCCGACCGCATACAGCCGGGCGTTGTAAAGCATTGAAAGAAACCAACGAACTAACATGAAACAAATAATAGGATTAGCAATATTGACTCTTTTATTTTCAAGTTGTTCTAATATGATTTTAGGAAAATATAGGATGAGTATTATGCCACCATATTTAGACTATACATTTGGAATTAATAGATTCACACATTATGTAAATGGAGATGTTTATGGAGAATTTGGAAAAGGAACATATTCAATAGAAAATGATACTTTGACATTGAATTTTATCGATTTGAAAAACAATGAGACAATTGTTTCTATTCGGGTTGATTCTGCAAAACAAGATAAGTTTCATTACAATTTTAGGATAGTTGATAAGGATTCAAAAGACACCTTTATTGGGGCGAATGTAGTCATATATAATAGTAAAGATTCCATTATAAATGAAGGAATGACAAATTATGATGGAGAACTTGTTTTGACAGGAGAACAACGAGCAGACAAAATAATAGTATCATATATTGGATACGATGAAATAACAATAACGGATAAATTTGGATATACTAATACTATATATATTGAATGGAATAGTGATTGGTTAAGGAAAATTGGAGAATCAACAAAAAAATATCAGGTATTAGAAAAAAACAGAAATATAATAAGATTGAGAAACTTAAATAATGATACTATAAGTTTGATTCGAAAGAGATTAAGTAAAAAATTAGATAAAGGAAAAATAACAAGAGAGAAATTTATAAAAAAGATTGAATAACAACGCTTTACAACACACAATATAAAACAGTTGGGGTTCAGTGGTTTGCAAGGGTTTGGTTCTCGCGCCAGCATTTTCCTCGGTGGATACAGACGCAGCCCGAAAACCCAACCGTTTCATATTGTCAAACGTTGTAAGTAATGCCGAAAAACCCAGAAACCGAATGAAAAAAACAATATTTGAAATTACAAAAATGGATTGTCCTTCAGAGGAAAACCTAATCCGAATGAAATTGGACGGAATTTCAAGTATTGTGAATTTGGACTTTGATATTCCGAACCGAAAATTGACAGTCTTTCACAGCGGAGAAACCGAACAAATCGAAAAGTCCGTTATTGAACTAAATTTAGGCGGGAAAAAAATCTCAACCGACCTAACCGACCAAACGGAATTTAAAGAAAATGCAAACCAAAAAAAGTTACTTTGGTCTGTACTTGCCATAAATTTCGCCTTTTTCATAATCGAAATGACAACGGGAATAATCTCAAAATCAATGGGACTTGTTGCCGACAGTTTAGATATGCTTGCGGACAGTTTCGTATACGGAATTAGCTTGTTTGCGGTTGGCGGAACGTTGATTAAGAAAAAGCGGATTGCCAAACTTGCTGGATATTTTCAAATTACACTTGCAATTATCGGATTTGTGGAAGTTTTAAGAAGGTTTTTCGGAGACGAGAAACTACCCGATTTTTCGACAATGATTATCGTTTCGATTTTTGCACTTATCGCAAATGGAATTTGTCTTTACATTTTGCAAAAGTCAAAAAGCAAAGAAGAGGCACATATGAAAGCAAGTATGATTTTCACCTCGAATGACGTGATTATCAATTTAGGAGTTATAATCGCTGGACTTTTGGTAAATTGGTTGAGTTCGAGTAAACCTGATTTGATTATTGGAACAATCGTTTTTATTTTGGTAATTCAAGGGGCGTTTCGGATTTTGAAATTAAGTAAGTGAATGGAAAAAGCACTACTTACAACAATGTATATAAAAAATAGGCGAAACAGTAATAAAATCAAGGCTTTTGGCTCGTATCAAACTTTGTGCTTAACCGAAAGTTTCGTGCTTCGTAATCGCCTACTTTTCATATACTAAACGTTGTAAGTAATGCCGAAAAACCCAGAAACCGAATGAAAAAAACAATATTTGAAATTACAAAAATGGATTGTCCTTCAGAGGAAAACCTAATCCGAATGAAATTGGACGGAATTTCAAGTATTGTGAATTTGGACTTTGATATTCCGAACCGAAAATTGACAGTCTTTCACAGCGGAGAAACCGAACAAATCGAAAAGTCCGTTATTGAACTAAATTTAGGCGGGAAAAAAATCTCAACCGACCTAACCGACCAAACGGAATTTAAAGAAAATGCAAACCAAAAAAAGTTACTTTGGTCTGTACTTGCCATAAATTTCGCCTTTTTCATAATCGAAATGACAACGGGAATAATCTCAAAATCAATGGGACTTGTTGCCGACAGTTTAGATATGCTTGCGGACAGTTTCGTATACGGAATTAGCTTGTTTGCGGTTGGCGGAACGTTGATTAAGAAAAAGCGGATTGCCAAACTTGCTGGATATTTTCAAATTACACTTGCAATTATCGGATTTGTGGAAGTTTTAAGAAGGTTTTTCGGAGACGAGAAACTACCCGATTTTTCGACAATGATTATCGTTTCGATTTTTGCACTTATCGCAAATGGAATTTGTCTTTACATTTTGCAAAAGTCAAAAAGCAAAGAAGAGGCACATATGAAAGCAAGTATGATTTTCACCTCGAATGACGTGATTATCAATTTAGGAGTTATAATCGCTGGACTTTTGGTAAATTGGTTGAGTTCGAGTAAACCTGATTTGATTATTGGAACAATCGTTTTTATTTTGGTAATTCAAGGGGCGTTTCGGATTTTGAAATTAAGTAAGTGAATGGAAAAAGCACTACTTACAACAATGTATATAAAAAATAGGCGAAACAGTAATAAAATCAAGGCTTTTGGCTCGTATCAAACTTTGTGCTTAACCGAAAGTTTCGTGCTTCGTAATCGCCTACTTTTCATATACTAAACGTTGCCAGCAATTTAAAAGAACCCTCAACATACAATAACAATGATAGAGCAATTTTTAAAATTTATTGAAACAGCAAAAGAAGACCTAAATATTCACAGACAGATTTCATTCGAAATTGGCTGTAGTGACACTACTTTAGAAATCATAGACAAGACTATCGCATTATCAACAATTTTAGTGAATAAGGTTAAAAACGGCGATTTTAAGATTAACTATATTAACCAATTTCAATCTCATCTTACTAATATAATTAACACTTTACCTTTTAGGGGGAATAAAGATGCAAACTTTGTTAATCAGCAAAATCCTCAATGGAAAAGCCAAATTAAGTTGCAGATTGACAATAATACAGCAAACATCATAAATCACTATCATCAACTTGAATTTAATCTTGACTTTTTCGAAAAAATAGGATTTTTCAATAGTAATGTGGTAGCAATCGGTGCAAACGGTAGTGGAAAAACTACTCTCTCAAATAAGTTCAAAACATACTTGCAAAATAATGGAGTGGTAATATCAGCTCAACGAATTCTGTTAGTACCAAGCTTTAATGCAATTGCTAATCCATCTCAGACTGCAAATGAACTAAAACAGGCACAATTACGAGATAAATCAAATAAAAACGATAGAGAATTTGGTCACCTTCAACAGGAATTTTCTATTGTTCTAAAGAATCTGCTTGCTGAAAATATCGCAGCTGGTAATATGTACCGAAAAAAGTCAATAGAGTTATTTCAAACAGGGAAACAAATTGAAGAACCAAGTCTTACTAACTTAGATAAGACATTTGAAATATGGAATTCTCTAATTGAGCATAGAAAAATTGATTGTCAAGATGGAATAAACATAACAGCAATATCTGATGATGGTCGCTCATATCCTGCAATTCAAATGAGCGATGGGGAGAAAGTGATGTTATACCTTATTGGACAAGTCTTACAGGCTCCATTAAATGGATTTATCGTAATTGATGAACCAGAAATGTATCTACACAAAACAATCTTAAAAAAATTATGGGATAGCTTAGAAAAAGAAAGGCAGGATTGTCTATTCATTTATCTCACTCACGACTTGGACTTTGCAACAAGTAGAGCAACAGCAAAAAAGATATGGATAAAATCCTTTACTCACCCCGATAAGTGGGAAATTGAGGACATTCCTACAGATGAAATTCCAGAAACATTACTATTTGAGTTGCTTGGTAGTAGAAAGAATATATTGTTTTGTGAAGGGCAAAAGGGAAGCATTGATGAAAGAGTATTTTCAATCCTATTTCCTGAACTAACAATTATGCCAGTTGGGAGCTGTTTTGATGTAATAAATCATACAAAAGCATTTAATAAACTGACAACAGTTAATACAACAGCAATTGGATTAATAGATTCAGACCATCATGATACATCCCGTTTAGCCAGTTTAAAAGATGAAAAAATATATAACTTCTCAATATCTGAAGTTGAAAATCTATTTTTGGATGAGAAGTTTCTTAAAAAAATGGCATCTCAATTACTGGTCGACATTGCTGAAATTGAAAAAGTAAAAAATGATGTTATTGAAGAGCTTGATAAGCTCAAAGTTATTCAGACATCAAATTATGTAAGCACTAAGATTAATTACTATTTCAAAGATTCTCACGTTTCAAAGGGAAATAGCTTAGACCAAGTAGAAACAAATTTTCAAACATTTTCAGATAAGATAGAAATTACTGAATGGTATGGTACACGTATTACTGAATTGGAAAATATTGTAGCAAATAAGGACTATAAAAAGACTATTTCTGTTTTTAACAACAAAGGATTAAAAAGTATTGCGATGAAATATCTCAAAATTTCGGACTTTACTGAACGTTCGATAAAATTGTTATTATCTGATATTGATGCTCAAGAAATTTTAATTGATTATTTCCCAAATGAAGTAAAAACTGCTGGCAACACGCGGTATAGTTAATTGCCGGTCCAGTGCGTATTTGAGCGGCACAGCTCGTCTCAAAAGTAGTTGTAACTTGATAGAGCAGTGCTTCGAAATCGGCAACTAACCATACCGCCAAACGTTGCCAACCATTTAAAAAAAACTACAGTACTAATATGAAACAGATTTTAATAATGGGATTGATATTCATATCCCAGCTTGGATTTTCACAGATAAAGGAATTAAATCCGACATCAACAAGACAATTAGATTTGAGTGTTGCAGGGGAAAAAGAATTCAATGACAATCTTGAAGCCTGCAAAAAGATTTGGGATAAAATGTCAAATGGTGTAAAATATGACGATTTATCACAGCAAGAAAAAGACGCTCTTTCTAAAGTTGATGAAACTATGGAAGACTACTGGGATATTATCGGAGGAGGTTGCAGTTGGTATTGTGGAGGAGGCCCGAAAGAGGTTACTGCATCTAGTTATTTAAAATCACAAGGAGAAAATAATTACGAACCTAAAAATGCACATGATTTAAACTATAAAAATGTTTGGGTTGAGGGTGTTGACGGTTATGGTATTGGAGAATACCTTTTATATACATTTAGCGGAACTTCCCCAAGAATAAATGAAATAATTGTTGTAAATGGATATGTAAAAAGTAAAACGGCTTGGGAGAACAACTCACGAGTTAAAAAACTGAAAGTTTACATTGATGACAAACCATATGCAATACTGAACCTTAAAGATATTCGAGGTTCACAGAGTTTTAAGATTGAGCCAATAGGGAATAGCGACAGAAAGAATTGGGATATGCTTAAAACAAAACCTGATTGGACTTTGAAATTTGAAATACTGGATGTTTACAAAGGACTAAAATATGATGACGTTGTAATTTCAGAAATCTATTTTGACGGACTTGATGTTCATTGTTTTGCAAAAGGCACAGAAATCAAATTAGCCGATAACACCATCAAAAGCATTGAAGACTTACAAGTCGGTGATTTGGTTGCTTACATGGATTTTGATACTAAAACTATAAAATCTGCCAAAATTGAGAAAACGGAAAAAGTAATACATCATGGACTTGTAACTTACCGATTTGAAAGCGGATTGACAATAACTTCAACTCAAGACCATCCTTTCAAAATTGACAATAAAGGTTGGGCTTCCCTAAAGCCTGATAAATCAAATCAATACAAAGGATTTGAAAACATTGACAAAATAAAAATTGGTGACTTCTTTATAGCAGAAAACGGAACAGAAAAACTGGTTTCGATTGACTATTTAGAAGGAGAACAAGAAACTTGGACGATTTCAAAACTAAGTTCAGGTGATAATTTTATAGCAAACGGACTTATTGTTGGGGTCGAAGAATTAAACGATTGAACTATAAACGGTTGGCAACATCATGTATAAAATATTGGGGGTTTATGTGTGTATAGGCAACTCCACTCCCCGTAGCAAATTAATTAACGGCAGACAATAACGTCGCTCGCAAGCCCCCAACAATTTCATACATGTGACCGTTAACCACAAACATAAAAAACAGCAGCATATGTACAAATTATTGACACATCAATGGAAAGAGAAAATTCGATCTTCATTTTGGCAAAAGAATATTATACTAAATATTGTACTTGGTATTTTAGGATTGTATCTCATATTAAATTTTATTGCAGTTAGCTTTTTTGCAGATAAAATACTGCTTGATGTATTTAAAGATTGTGATGTAATTGAATCATTTACAAGGTTATTATTCTACTATTTATTATTTGACTTGATTGCGAGGTTTTTCTTTCAACAACTACCAACCATCTCGATTCAACCATATCTTACGCTTCCAATAAAAAAAAACACATTAATACATTATCCAATTATAAAAAGTGTGTTCAGCTTTTTCAATCTATTGGCAATTCTACTTATACTCCCTTTTTTTATCAAGAATATTTATCTAACACAGAGTTTTCAGTTCAGTTTGTTATGGATCGTTACAGTATTATCACTGATTGCTGGAAATAATTTCCTCAATTTTTCCTTAAAGAAATATTTTTCGAGACAAGCTCTAATATCGCTACTATTTCTATCATTTGTTGGACTTTTGATTTATCTCGACATTGCTAAAATCATATCTATATCAGAATATTTTTCAGCAGCTATTTTCTATTTGGTAAATACCACCACTTTTATTTTTGTTCCAGCTTTATTTGCGGTAATATCCTATTATTGGGCCTATACTATATTAAAAAACAACGCTTATATTGAAGATTCTCAAAAATTGACGATAAAAAAAAGTAATGGATTTTCTTTCTTAAATAATTATGGAGAAATAGGTCAACTAATTGGAGTTGAATTGAAAATGATTTTACGAAACAAAAGACCTCGATCACTTTTGTATATAAGTGGATTGTTTGTACTTTATGGTTTCATGTTCTATAAAAACGAGAATTTGGATAATTACATAATATTAAGTTTGTCAGGTCTTTTATTACCTGCAATGTTTTCTACAAACTATGGACAATTCCTATTCTCATGGGAAAGTTCATTTTTTGATAGTTATTTGACAAACAAAATTTCCCATTTCAACTATATAAAGTCGAAACACATATTTTTTTCAATATCAAGTTCAATCGGATTTTTACTTGTTCTGCCATACGCGTTGATTAGTTCAAAAATCGCTTTCATTAATGCCGCTTTCTTATTGTATAATATTGGTATATCGTCAATAATAATGATGTTCTTTTGCACTTTTAATACATCATATATAGATTTAGGTAAAAGTCAATTTATGAACTATCAAGGTACGGGCATAACGCAATTTTTAGTAATTCTACCAATAATAGGAATTCCGCTATTAATCTATTTTCTACATAAAATACTTGGAATTCTTCCCTATTACTATTATTCAATAGCTGTAATAGGATTAATTGGAATAGCATTAAATAAACATATGTTGGAAATGGTTGAAAGCCGTTTTATGAAACGTAGATATAAAATGGCTGTAGGTTTTAGAAAAAAATAAGAAAATTATGATTGAGATATTTAATCTTCAAAAAGTATACGGAACTCAAATGGCTCTTTCCGTTGACAATCTTAAAATAGCCAAAAATGACTTTGTTGGTTTAGTAGGCAACAATGGAGCAGGAAAAACAACCATGCTTAGCTTAATACTCGACTTAATTGAACCTACAAAAGGATATGTAACATCAAAATTGATAAAAGTTTCAGATTCTGATGAGTGGAAAAGTTATACTGGATCATTTCTAAATGAAGGTTTTCTTATTCCTTTTTTGAGTCCTATTGAATTTTTTGAGTTTATTGGAAGTTTGCACGGAAAAAACAGTGCTGATATTAAAGATTTTCTGGAAGAGAATGAGCAATTTTTCAAGCAAGATGCTTTTTCCGGTAAATATATTCGAGAACTGTCGGCAGGGAATAAAAATAAAATTGGCATTTTAGCTTCATTCCTTTCAAAACCAGAGATACTAATTCTTGATGAACCTTTTTCTAATCTGGATCCAAGTTCTCAATCTTGGTTAAAATCAAAATTAAAAGCACTAAGCAATGAAGGTGTTACAATATTGATTTCAAGCCATGATTTAAAACATGTAACTGAAGTGTGTAATCGAATACTTTTACTTGAAGATGGTCATATTGTTAAAGACACAAATACAAGTAATGAAACATTGATTGAGTTGGAGCAATATTTTGACATCTAAAAATGTCAGTGGTTAACAAGCAATATAACCAATGTCGGGCGCGGTGGTAGCTTGAAAGCGTCTGCCCCGCTCAAAGTTTTGTAACGGTTGACAGGGATGTCGCCCGCATTCCGCCACTGGTCATATTGCAAACCGTTGTGTGGCAGCTAGAAAAACGACAGTGCAAATTGACAACGACATAGTTTGACGGATTGACAATTTAACTTAGCAAAAAACGGGAAAGCTGAAAACCGATTTAGAGTAAGCAAGTTTTAAAACAATTAAATGTTATGGCACTTTACAAACTTACAGCACCAAGACAATTTGGAGATATGCCGAAAGGATATACATTTCAAGTTCCTTCTGCTTCAACGCCGACACCAAATGCTCAAGATGTAGAGAAGGAAATTATAAGATTGGGGTTTAACAAACAAGCTCAATCTTACAAAAGTCCTGGAAATTTTAAAGTAGAAAAAATTAGCTAGTTCAATGTTTGACGAAAAATCACGACAAGCGTTAAAGTATTACGTTTATATGTTGCTTGACCCATCAGACAACAAACCTTTCTATGTTGGCAAGGGCATCGACAACAGAGTATTTAATCATTTAGCATGTGCATTAATAGACACAGATACTTCAAATACAAAATATGACAAAATAAGAGAGATTGTTAAAAATGGTCAGACTGTGAAACATATTATCGTCAGACACGGACTTTCAGAAAGTGAAGCGTTTCAAATTGAAGCCTCATTAATTGACACCTTAACTTATTGTGGACTTTTACTCTCAAACATTGTCAATGGACACAACTCTATCGAAAAAGGACTTATGACTTCGGAAGAAATCGTAAGACTTTACAATGCACAACCTCTAAGTAAAATGGGTTCAGACTGCGTGTTGATTAATAAACAGAACCTACAAACGTGGTAACGGAACAAATCCAATTTATCAAGCAACAAAGGAAACTTGGTTGATTAGTGAATGGCGATTGCCCCAAATCAAATATGTTTTGAGTGAATTTAAGGGGCTAATCGTAGAAATATTTGAAGTTAAAAATTGGTATCCAAAGCAACGGTCTAAAAATAAAACTATTGACAAAGAACGAAATATTAAAATTCAAGTTGAGGTAACAGGATATGGCTTTGATGGTATAGTTGCACCCGACGAAATTAGAAACCTATACATAAACAAATCGGTTGCCCACTTGAAACAACGAGGTGCAGCACAGGTAATTAGATATAATTTATAATAAAAAATTGCTATGAGATTTATTACAGGATTACTCTTTATTTTAAACTCATTATTATGGGTTGCAGGTACAATAGGTGGTTTAGCTTTATTTATTGAATCTATTGGCTTTCCCATTTTAATTGGTTTCTTAGGTTATTTAATTGCATGGAAAATAAGCGGCGAGTCTGTTACTTCTGCTTCCGATTATTTCTTCCAGCCTGAATGGAATATTTTTGCAACCAAAATTAAATGGTCGAATAGCACAGGATTAATGACAACTACAGTTGCCTATATTATATTTAGTGTTTTAGGTTGGACTAGTAGTTTATAAAATAGATAATTAATGAAATTTTATCAAAAAATTGAGCAAATCATCAAATCTCAATCTTTTCATTTTAAGCTTGAATCAATATCCGATAATTTTTTCAACTTGAAACAAGAGTTAATAATCAGAAATTATCTTGTAGAAACATTTAACAGTCTGAACGTTACATACAAAGCTTTTGCTGAATTCCCAAGAGAGAATAGCAAAAGATGTGACTTTTCTATAATAGCCCCGAAAAATTTGAATGAAAAGCCTTTTCTAATTGAATTAAAATTTAGTTATCCTAAAGACGCTAACTATTTCAAGAATTACGCATCGACTTTTAAAAGAGATTTTAGTACAAGTCGCCTTTCCTCATTAGGATTGAATACATCAATGTTTGTTTTAATTGTACCTGTTTGGAATAAAAATGATATGCGACAACTTAATAATAAACTCAATATTACACATAACTTAAACATGTATATGGCTGACCAAGATGTTTGGAAAGAAAATGCTCTGCTTATGTTCGACAATCAAGTTAAAGAAGGTCATATTTATTCTACGATTAAGCATACCGTTAATAAACCGATTAAAGTAGAATATCATTTTTCAAATTGACACATAAGGAAAGCATAAATTTCCCATTGAATAGTGAATAGAAAGCCGTCCACACAACATCGTATATAAAACATTTGGCAGTTAGTGGGTTATCGAGCATTTCAGCCCGTATCATAATTAGTTGTAACGAGAAAGGAAAGTGCTTCGAAATGCCAAACGTTTCATATACGCGACCGTTGTGCGTCATACAGAGAAAACCACAAATGGAAAGATTTGAGCTAAACAAATATGCTGTTGATGGAAGTCCTCTTATTATGATTTTCACTGAAGGTACTATCTTTGGGCCAAAACGTTTTATTGACTTTTTTAATGTGAAAAAATACGTGCCAATCAAAAATTGCATTGATAAGATTAAAAAATGGAATAGACAAGGAGCTCAAATCATTTACCTTACTTCGAGAAAAAGTGAAACTTCAGCACAAACCATAAAAGATTTATTGATAAGATATAAATTTGTTGGTGCTTATTTATATTATAGGACTGGTTCAGATAAGTATAAAGATATTGTAGAATCGCTCAAGCCAGATATATTAATTGAGGACAATTGCAGGAGTATAGGTGGTGCTTGGCAGATGTCAATAACATATGTAGACAAGAATATTAAAGAAAATATTAAATCCATAATTATCAAAGAATTTAAGGGTATTGATTATTTACCTGATAATTTGATTGATTTGATGAAATATGAAATAAAATAATGTACGAACGCACAACAAATGGTATAGTGCATGCGGGTTTCAGCGGTTTTCGGGCGTTTGTGGCTCGTAAAAAAAGTTGGTGTAACCTGATAGGAAATCGCTTCGTAATCCCGCACGACACCATACCATAAACCGTTGTGCGTCAGCTAAGAACCGAAGTGCTAAATATTAAACATTGAGAAAAACAATATTTTATATCGCATTGATTTTATCTGGATTAGGTATTCCATTAAACATTTTTGGGATTCTTAATACTATGGTCAGCCTCAAATATGAAACAGATAATCCAAGAGATTGTATCTCTTTAGTTACTGGAACTGATTTATGTGAATTAATAACAAGAATGAAAATATGGATTCTGATTTGTGTTCTATTGATTACAATTCTTTTGATTTTTAGGAAACGACTTTTAAAAACAAATAATTCAAAACCCGAAACAAAATGAAAAAACTACTGATTCTTTTACTGGTTTCAATTTCCGGATTTGTGTTTGGACAGGATAAATACAACTATGTAAGCTTTGATAAATTAACAGAAGTAAAAGGAACTGAATATGTAATCGCCTCGATTGAAAACAGAGGTAAAATTGAAACTAAAAGCAAATATCTTCTTTTCATTAATACAAAAGACGGAAAGACAAAACAGATTGATTTACCTAAAGACTCGTACATAAGGACAGTTGAACAGATACAGATTGAAGAACTTGACATTAACAAGATTATTTTAGTCGCAAAAACAATAAATCTCGATGGTGATAAAGAAATTGATTGGAGTGACCCACAACAGATATTCATACTTTCAACTGATGGAGAAACTAAAACTCAATTGACTGACAATGGATTTTTTGCTCGCACATGGACAACAAATGAAAAAACAGGAACGATTACAATAACAGGTCATTATGATTCAAACTCGAATGGAAAATACGACAAGACTGATAAAAATGAAATTCTTATATTCGATTTGAAAACAATGGAATTAAAGACAAAAATATAAAGCCGAACGCACAACACTTTGTATAAGTAATGGCAGGTGATGTAGCAAATATCAAGGTTTGTAGCTCGCTCAAACTGCGTAGCGGTTTGACAGGAAATTACCACGCAATCTGCCACTACTCATACAATTTACCGTTATGCTGCATTTTAAAAACAACATATATGACAATTATCGATGAAATTTTAAAAGAACGACCTGTAGGGACTGACTCAAATGAAAAAGTTTGCGATTTTTTACTCAGTAAAGCAATTCAAGCTGGATATAAAACGATTACTTTACAATTTGACTGTAAACGTTGGACTAAAGATTTTTCATATATTGATTTGGATGGCAATCAATACGAACTATTCCCCAGCCCTTTTTCTCAGCCCTTTGAAAAAACTGGTGATTTAGAGATAGTCTCAACACTGGAAGAATTACAAAATAAAAATATCACAGATAAAATTGTATTACTTAATGGTGATTTAACCCAGCAACCGTTGCAACCCAAGAACTTTCCATTCTACTATCCCGATGAGCATAAAACAATAATTGATTTATTGGAAGATAAGCAACCTAAAGCAATTATTGCTATTACAGGCAAGCATCCAATGTGCGGACTAAATCCATTCCCATTGTTCGAGGACGGGAACTTTTTAATTCCATCAGCATTTGCAAATAAAACAACAGGTGAGAAAATCACTGGAAGAAAAGGATTAACCAAATTGAAAATAGCTTCTAAAACGGAAAATTCTGTTGGTCGACAGATTATTGCTTCCAAAAAAAGTAATGGGAAAGGTAAAATTGTTGTTTGTGCACACATGGACTCTAAATATGGAACAATAGGTGCAATAGATAATGCTGCTGGAATTGAAGTTTTATTTCAGATATTAGACAATTTAAAGGATTATAATGGGGCATATGATATAGATTTTGTTCCATTCAATGGTGAAGAATATTATGGGGTTATTGGGCAATTAGAATATTTAAAGCATAACGGGAACGAGAAGTCTGAAATAAAACTTGTCATAAATATTGATTCGCCTGGACATGTAGCATCTAAAACTGCATTGTCAACTTATAATTTTATTGATTGTAAGCAAACTTGGTTAGATACAAAGATTTCTAAAAATGATTACATTGAAGAAGGTTCACAATGGTATGCTGGTGACCATGCAATGTTTGCATTTCAAGGAGTTCCTTGTATTGCAGTAACTTCATCAAATTTATTTGAAACAGTATTGGACTTGACACATACATCCAATGATACAATTGGTAATGTTGATTTTGATATTTTGAAAAAAACATCAGATTTTTTGACGGAATTGATTAAAGATTATAACGATTAAAATAAAAAACGCAGCATAATATATAGGAATATGAGCGGTCGGAACGACCCAGCGATTATTCTCGGTTGAACTACATCCCGCTAGGTCTGCAGGCTGCTTTTATGGACTTTAAGTCGGTTTTTGATGTTTTTGGCAAGGCCACCCGTGGTACCGTCTTCCCGTTTTTAAGCATTTGAACTTAAGAAGTGACTGGTCGTAGTGGCTGAGAAGTTGAAAATCTGTTCCTTTTTGGCTGAAAACCTACCGTTAAGGCAATACGATGCCGAACCTCATGTCAATGAAGTTTTTAAGGGGGTGTTTTGGCGGTTACTGCAACTTCGCAAAAAGCAATAAGGGCAGATTTCCTGCGGGTGACCGTATCCTGGGTAAGGTTCTAATGACAATCAGACGTCCCTCTTTGCAATGCGGACATTTGGTTAGGTCAAATCCATTCAGCCTTAAAATGCGCTCTGAGGCCGTTTCATCGTTTTGGTCAGCTGCCATCTGCTCAATGTCGGGCTTTTCATCGGGCACAAATTGTAAATCCAGATGAAGCTTTGTAGAGTGATGATAAATGCCGAATCGACGAATACGCACATAACCATCGGGCATTACATGCAAAGAGAATCTACGCAGAAACTCTTCGCCGGTCAGTGATACCGGTTTCTTTTGTGCCCGGTCCCGGTAGTCTTTAGCTACGAAAGTTACGTGTGTTGGATCAACGTTCAAGATCCGCTGGTTGCTGATGGCAATGCGATGGGTGTATTGCCCCAGATACCTGATAACATGCTCGGCACCTGCCATAGAGGGCTCGCAATAGACCACCCACTTTTTTTGATGGGCCTTCTCTAAGCAGACTTTAAAGCCATCCATTGCAGAAAGTTTTCGCAGCTCCCTTTTTATGCTGTCTAGAAATTTGCCTTTAAAGGCAGCACTCAACTGGTGCACCGGATACAGATAATTATCATATTTGCCGATATGGCGCCATTTCCCCGACAAGGAATAACCGGCTGCCGGGACAATGCAGTGCAAATGCGGATGCAGAGAAAGGTTCTGCCCCCAAGTGTGCAACACCGCAACGGCTCCGGTTTCACAACCGTAATGTGTATAACCGAAGCTGTGCAGCGTACGGCTGGCAGCACGGAACAAGATGTTGCAATAAAGCCTTCTGTCCCACAGATAAATCTGGTTGAGCTCATGAGGTACCGTGAAAATGATGTGGTAGTGTTTCACCGCAAGTGTTGATTTCATCAGCTTCTCAATCCAAAGAGCCTGTTTGGTTCCCTGGCACTTGGGACAATGGCGGTCTCGACAGCTGTTGTAACTGTAGTGTATCACACCACAATCCTTACAAACCTGCTCATGACCACCCAAAGAGGCTGTGCGGCACTGGAGGATGTTGTACAAAACCTTGATTTGTTTGGGGGATAGCTCACCGCTCTGCAACAAGGATTTCCCAAATTGGCGGACAATGTGAGCCAATTCATGCTTGCTATTGCAGTGCTTTTCCATAAAGGGTATCTAAAGGGCTGTGAGGGTTTATGTGCTGGCACTGAGCAACATGAAGATAAATCATTGTAGTAGAAATGTCGGCATGGCCCAATAAATCCCTTAAGGTTACGATGTTTAATCCCTGCTCCAGTAAATGCGTGGCGTAGCTATGCCGCAAAGAATGGAGATTGACACTTTTGGCGATAGAGGTCTTTTTAAGGTTCTCCCGCATTACCCAGGATAATCCTTTAACGCTGTAGCGACCGTCAGGCTCTTTGCCATTGAATAGCCAAACATGCGGGTTCTCGGCTCTTAGATACTTCTCGAGTCCAATGGCCATAGTGGGAGACAAGGGGACAATTCGGTCTTTTTTGTATTTGCTCTGCCGAATATGGATGACCATGCGCTCAAAGTCAATATCAGAGATCTTAAGATTGATGACCTCCTGTCCTCGCAATCCGGCTGAATAAATGAGCGTAAGGATTATCCGGTGCTTAAGCAGTGTAGGTGCTGCTGTAGACTTACCCCTTATCAGACAACTACAAAATAGACATTTTTTTTCTTGAACCATATTTCTAAATGCTTTTTCAGTGAGCTGAGAGGTTCTGTCAAGGGCGGCTGAGGAACGAAGCCGTTTATATACCCTTGACAGGTTCTGGCAGCGAACTTTCTTTGCTATTTAAAATATGGTGGTTATACTCGTTTTTAACATAATCTAAGGGAGATTTACCTCCCAATGATTTATGTGGATGAAATTCATTATAATCATCCATCCATTCTGAGACCAGATGTCTAACCTCAGATAGGTCATTAAACAAGTATGCATCGAGAATGTCCTCTCTGAAAAAGCGGTTAAATCTTTCAATATATGCATTTTGGGTTGGTTTTCCAGGTTGAATGAATTTTAACTTAATTTCGTTGTCTTTTGCCCATTTCTGCAGAGCATTAGAGATAAACTCAGGCCCATTATCAACTCTTATTTTCATAGGTTTTCCTCGCCAGAATATGATTTCATTAAGCACTTTTATTACACGTTCTGCTGGTAAAGAGAAATCCGACTCAATGGCCAAGGCTTCTCTGTTGTAATCATCAATAATATTTAATACTCGGAATCTACGGCCATAAATCAAGCTGTCACTCATAAAATCCATAGACCAAGTATGATTGATGCCATTGGGTTGCTCCAGTGGTTCTTTTATACGAGCAGGCAACCTTCTTTTTCGTTTTTTGCGTAGGTTTAGCTGTAGCAAGCGATAGACTCTCAATACTCGCTTGCGGTTCCATCTATAGCCTTCTTGGCGTATTCGACCATAATATTCATCAAAGCCACGCGTTGGAAGTTTCTCTGACAGTTCTTCCAACTTGTTGATGACTTCAACATCGTTTCGTTTGCTTTCATAATACCACATGGAGCGATGCAATCCAATCAATCGGCACGCCCTGCCGATGCCGATCAAGTATGTGGAATGCAAGTATTCGGCTCGCTCTTTTTTCTCGCAGGGCTTTAAAACTTTTTTCCAAGCAAATCCTTTAGCATCAAGTTATCTAAACTCTGATCTGCATACATCTGCTTGAGTTTACGGTTTTCTTCCTCCAGTTCTTTTAAACGTTTTAACTGAGAGGCTTCCATACCAGAATACTTCTTGCGCCAATTATAAAATGTAGCCTTGGCAATGCCATGCTCGCGACATATCGTTTGAGCATCAATACCACTTTCATACTCCTTTAGAATTTTTACAATTTGGCTTTCTGTGAATCTTGTTTTTTTCATAACTCTGTTTTGACTGCTTAAAATTAATAATTTGTCTAATTTTAAACTGTCCGATTTTCAGGGAAGGCTACACTGCAAACAGCATTTTCAGTTCCTGTTGGTTCAGGACAATTGGCAACTTGGTGTCCTGCTTTAATGAAGGCAAGGCAATGGCCTTTTTGTTCATGCCCAACAAACGGTAGTAATACCTAAGACCGTAAACCATGTGTTTGAAACTGCTGCGCGAAGGCGCCTTGGGATCACGTGCCAAAGCAACCAGGTACTCATTGATCTCGTCTTCGCTAACCTGTTCGGGTAATTTTTCAAAATGAATGACAAACAGGGCAATGCGCCTGATGTAATTATTCAGGGTGCTGGCGCTTTGGCCACGAAGTACCACCTGATGCTCCAACTTCACGGCCCTGGACTTGAATTCAGGGACAAGTACCATGGCACGCTCAACAATAGTTAAGCTTGTTTTCTTTCTCATAACTGCATTATTTTAAAGTGAATAATACAGTTATAACGGCTTGCGGCTAGAAAGATTTGTGTTATTTTTGAAAGGAGCTATCCCGTAGGGATTTAGTTCAACAAAGCTGTATACGGCAGCCGGGGCTCCATATCATATTGCGGGTTTCGCTCTACCCTATTCACTGCGTTTGGCCTAAAACTTTCGTAACGGGCAGAAAAGCCCCGGCCGACCGCATACAGCCGGACGTTGTGTGTAACTTTGCGACAAAAAACGGAGTGGCCGAAAACCGAACAGAGTAGGCATTAAAAAATAAACACAGGAAATATGGATTACAAAGTAGTGCCATTCGTGGCTCAAATCACACAGAAAGACACCACTGCGACAGTGGCAGGACAACTTCAAGCTTTAATCAACGAACACTCCTCACAAGGTTGGGAATATGTTCGTTTGGAAAATGTTGAAACGTAAGTAGCACCGGAGAACGGTTGTTTCGGAATTGGAGCAAAGCCCGGATTTAATACAATTTTCAAAATGGTTGTGTTTAAAAAATGAAATTCATTTTACTTGGTATTATTCGCTTGTATTGGACAGTTTTTCCAGTACACAAGAGACGACCTTGTGTGTTTGAGGAAAGTTGCTCTAACTATGTTTATCGCATAACAAAGGAAAAAGGATTTTTCAGTGGACTATTAGCATTGAAAAAAAGATTTCATCAATGCAGACCTGGCTATACGATTCACAAAGACGAGCAAACCGATACATTTGAATTATACCTTAAAGACGGAAGTATTATTACGAATGAAAAAATCTCCCGAACACTGCTTCCGCCTTTTAACTATAATTACACATTAAAAAAACAATAATATGGACATTGAAATTTGGCATATTTGGATAATCATTGCGGTTCTGCTTTTTATAGTAGAAATTTTTACAACGGGATTTTTAACTGCAGCTCTTGCTCTTGGATGTATTGCTGCTGGGATTTCATCATACTTTGACTATGGAATAAAAATTCAACTCCTTTCATTTTCCATCGGGACACTCATTGGATTTTTTGGTGTGCGACCTTTTATGCTCAAATATGCTCACAGAAAAAGTGATAAAATAAAAACCAATGCGGATGCACTTGTTGGAAAAATCGGAAAAGTAACAGAAGCTATTGATAATATTAAAAATCAAGGGCGTATAACGGTTGAGGGAGACGACTGGAAAGCAGAAACAGAAAATGATGAAACTATTAACACAGGTGAAAAAGTTGAAGTATTAAAAGTAAACTCCACAATTTTAATTGTTAAATCACTAAAAAAATAAAACTATGGGTATCACAATCATTTTAGCATTAATTGCATTATTTGTAATTGTTTTTGCCATCATGGGTTTCAAGATTGTTCAGCAATCTGAAACAATGGTAATTGAACGATTGGGAAAATACAGTCGTACACTTACTTCAGGAATAAACATTATCTGGCCAATCATTGACAGACCAAGGGAAATAATGTGGCGTTATATCCGGGAAGGACTTGACGGCAAAAATATTATTTTAAATACTTTGGTCACCAAAATTGATTTACGGGAAACAGTTTACGATTTTCCAAAACAAAATGTTATTACAAAAGACAATGTTGTAACTGAAATCAATGCTATTCTGTATTTTCAAATCATTGACCCCGTAAAAGCAGTTTACGAAATTGCTAATTTACCAGATGCTATTGAAAAACTCACACAGACAACTTTGCGGAATGTTATCGGTGAAATGGATTTAGACCAAACATTGACATCACGAGACACAATTAATTCCAAATTACGGGCTGTACTTGACGAAGCGACCCATAAATGGGGAGTAAAAGTTAATCGTGTGGAATTGCAAGATATCAATCCTCCACACGACATCCGAGACGCAATGGAAAAACAAATGCGTGCAGAGCGAGACAAACGGGCTAAAATTCTTGAAGCTGAAGGTACAAAGGCACAACTTTCATTAGAAGCAGAAGGACATAAAGTAGCTGAAATTAACCAAGCAGAAGGTGAAAAACAAGCACAAATTTTAAGGGCAGAAGGTGAAGCACAGGCACGATTAAAGGTTGCAGAAGCGGAAGCGGAGGCAATCAAAAAAATTACCCAGGCAATTTCTACAACCAAAAGCGACCCTGTAAACTATATGGTTGCTATTCGTTACATTGACACTTTAAAAGATATGGTAAGCGGTAAAGACAACAAAACAATTTATATCCCTTACGAAGCAACAGGTGTATTAAGTTCAATTGGGGGTATCAAAGAGTTATTTAACATGACGGACAAATAACACCGAAATACTCAGTTGGCTGAACAACTTGGAAAAAGCTACAACATGGTGAACGGCTATGTGCAAAACCGACAACAGCCAAGACTTAAAGTGCTTTTTGAAATTGCCAAAATATTAGGAGTGAAACCACAAGAATTTTAGAAAGAGATAAAATGACAAGCACAATACAACGACAAGAACTACAAAACAAGATATGGAAAATAGCCAACGAAGTCCGAGGCTCGGTAGATGGATGGGACTTTAAACAGTTTGTATTGGGTACGCTGTTCTATCGTTTTATCAGTGAAAATTTTGCCAATTATATGAAAGGTGGAGATGAAAACATTAATTATGCAAGCCTTTCTGATGATGTGATTACACCTGAAATAAAAGATGATGCGATTAAAACAAAAGGCTACTTCATTTATCCAAGCCAACTTTTTGTAAATGTTGCCAAAACAGCTAACACCAACCCTAACCTAAATACAGACTTAAAAGCAATTTTTGATGCAATTGAAAGTTCTGCCAATGGCTATCCCTCAGAATCCGAAATTAAAGGTTTGTTTGCCGACTTTGACACCACAAGCACTCGATTAGGTAACACCGTTGAAGCCAAAAACAGTACTTTGGCTAAAGTATTGAAAGGAATTGAAGAACTTGATTTTGGAAATTTTGAAGATAATCATATTGACTTGTTTGGTGATGCATATGAGTTTTTGATTTCCAATTATGCAGCCAATGCAGGAAAATCAGGAGGTGAGTTTTTTACACCTCAAAACGTATCCAAACTCATTGCACAATTGGCGATGCACAAGCAAGACAAAGTAAACAAGATTTACGACCCTGCCTGTGGTTCGGGTTCTTTACTGTTGCAAGCTAAGAAGCATTTCGACAATCATATTATTGAAGAAGGTTTCTATGGGCAAGAAGTGAACCCCACCACGTACAACTTGGCTCGTATGAATATGTTTTTGCACAACATCAACTACGACAAGTTTAATATTGCACTTGGAAATACACTCATTGACCCTCATTATGGCGATGAAAAACCTTTTGATGCTATCGTTTCAAATCCTCCTTATTCTATCAAATGGATTGGTAATGATGACCCAACACTAATTAATGACGACCGTTTTGCTCCTGCAGGTGTGTTGGCACCCAAATCAAAAGCAGATTTTGCTTTTGTACTTCATGCTTTAAGTTATCTTTCCAGTAAAGGGAGGGCAGCGATTGTTTGTTTTCCCGGTATTTTTTATCGTGGCGGTGCAGAGCAGAAAATCAGAAAATATTTGGTAGATAATAACTTTGTTGAAACCGTTATCTCTCTTGCTCCAAACTTATTCTATGGAACTTCTATTGCAGTAAATATTTTGGTGTTATCCAAACACAAAACCGACACTAAAACACAATTTATCGATGCTACTGGTGACGATTTCTTTAAGAAAGCCACAAACAACAACGTGCTGGAAGACAAACACATTAATAAGATAATACAAATCTTTGATAAGAAAGAAGATGTGGCACACGTGGCTATTTCCATTGACAATGACAAAATTGCTGAGAATGATTACAATCTTTCTGTAAGTTCTTATGTTGAAGCCAAAGACACTAGGGAAAAAGTAGATATTGAAGAATTGAATAATGAAATAGCCAAAACTGTGGCTAAAATAAATGCACTGCGTGCTGATATTGATAACATTATTAAAGAAATTGAAGCATGAGTTATTTAGAGAAAATATTAGGAGTCTTTGAAGTTGAATGGAAGGTGCTGGGAGAAGTTGTTGATTTAATCACAACAGGACGACTAAATGCCAATGTAATGGAAGATAATGGTATTTATCCTTTCTTTACATGTAATGAAAAACCATATAAAATAAATTCTTATGCATTTGATTTAGAAGCGATATTAATTTCTGGAAATGGTAGCCAAGTGGGACACCTAAATTACTATAACGGAAAATTTAATGCATATCAAAGAACATATATTATTGGTGAGTTTAAGGATTCGATTGAGGTACAATATTTATATCATTATCTGAATCATACATTGCGTGGATATATTACTAAACACTCTAGAAAAGGCTCAGTCCCATATATAACAATGCCAATGCTTGTTAACTTTCCCATTCCTGTTCCTGATATTGAAATCCAAAAAGAAATTGTTCGCATCTTGGATAGTTTCACAGAGCTTACAGCAGAGCTTACAGCAGAGCTTACAGCTCGTAAAAAGCAGTATAATTACTATCGAGAACAGCTCTTCTGTTTTGAAGAAGGAGAAGTGAAGTATTTACCTCTTGGAGGAGATAACGGAGTTGGTGAGTTTATCAGAGGAGGTGGATTGCAGAAAAAAGACTTTACAGAAACAGGTGTTGGGTGTATTCATTATGGTCAAATATATACTCACTATGGTACATATACTGATAAAACCAAAACATATGTTTCTGAAGAATTTGCGGAGAAAGCACGTAAGGCTAAACATGGAGATTTGGTCATTGCAACTACAAGTGAAAATGATGAAGATGTGTGTAAAGCGGTAGCGTGGTTGGGGTATGAAGAAGTAGCAGTAAGTAGTGATGCTTGTTTTTATACTCATAGCCTGAATCCTAAATATGTTGCATACTTTTTTCAAACAGAGCAATTTCAAAAACAAAAAAGGCCATTTATTACAGGCACAAAAGTTAGGCGTGTTAATGCAGATGATCTTGCAAAAATTAAAATTCCTGTTCCTTCTCCAGAGGAACAAGAACGCATTGTTACTATCCTTGACAAATTCGACATACTGACCACTTCAATTAGCGAAGGACTTCCGAAAGAAATTGAATTAAGGAAAAAGCAGTATGAGTATTATCGTGATTTATTACTAACCTTTCCTAAGAATAAAATAGAATAATAAAATGGGACAGTCGTTAACAGTAATAGCACAAACACTAAGAGACGCCGATAAAAAAGTGCAACTAATCTATGCTTTAATGGCTCTGGTAATACTTGTTTGTTTAGTGAATATAAACAGTTGATAGCCCCAAAAGAACTTGAACAGAATTTACGTCATCATGTCGAGAATAAATACAAGTACAACGGAACAAAATGTCACAGTATAAAACCATAGCAGAATCAAACAACTTTATTGTGTTGGATAAATTCACCAAGTATACTGAGGTGAATGAGGCACCTGCTGTTTATCAAACCGAGGCAGCACTTGAAAAAGAATTTATTCAAGACCTAATCAATCAAGGTTATGAAAATCCTACAAACATAACTACGCAAAAAGCGATGTTGGCGAATGTGAGAATGCAATTGCAATCGCTTAATAATATGGAATTTTCGGATGGTGAATGGACTCGTTTCGTAGAAGAATATTTGGACAAACCAAGCGATAACCTTGTTGAGAAAACAAGAAAAATCCACAACGACTATATCTACGATTTCGTTTTTGATGATGGGCATATTCAAAATATCTACTTGGTTGATAAAAAAAATGTCACACGAAATAAAGTACAGGTAATATCACAATTTGAACAGAAAGGTTATCATGCCAATCGCTATGATGTAACCATCCTAGTAAATGGTTTGCCATTGGTTCAGGTTGAATTAAAAAAACGAGGTGTTGCTATTCGTGAAGCATTTAATCAAGTTCACCGATACAGCAAGGAGAGTTTAAATAGCCAAAATTCATTATTTAAATACATACAGCTTTTTGTTATTTCGAACGGTACGGATACCCGTTATTTTGCGAACACTATAAAACGTGACAAGAACAGCTTTGACTTTACCATGAATTGGGCAAAAGCTGACAATATGCTGATAAAAGATCTAAAAGATTTTACAGCAACATTTTTTGAAAAAAGAGTATTGTTGAATGTATTGCTAACCTATTCGGTTTTTGATACAAGCGATACACTTTTAATTATGAGACCGTATCAAATTGCAGCTACGGAAAGAATGTTGTGGAAAATTGAAAGTTCATATAAGGCTAAAAACTGGTCTAAGCCAGAAAGTGGTGGTTATATATGGCACACAACAGGTTCCGGCAAAACGCTTACTAGTTTTAAAGCGGCACGTTTAGCCACGCAATTGGATTTTATTGATAAAGTATTCTTTGTAGTTGACCGTAAAGATTTGGACTATCAAACTATGAAGGAATATCAGCGATTTTCTCCCGATAGTGTGAACGGATCAGAAAGTACAGCAGGTTTAAAGCGAAATATAGAAAAAGACGATAATAGGATTATAGTAACAACTATACAAAAGTTAAATAACCTCATGAAGAGTGAGAGTGATTTAGCGATTTATCAAAAGCAAGTTGTTTTCATTTTTGATGAGTGTCATCGTTCGCAGTTTGGTGAGGCTCAAAAGAATTTAAAGAAGAAATTCAAAAAGTATTATCAATTTGGTTTTACAGGAACACCTATTTTCCCGCAAAATGCTTTAGGTGCAGAAACTACCGCAAGTGTTTTTGGTCGTGAATTGCACGCTTATGTAATAACAGATGCTATTAGAGATGAAAAAGTACTAAAATTCAAAGTTGACTATAATGACGTTCGTCCTAAGTTTAAAAACATCGAAAGCGAACAAGACGAAAAAAAACTGAATGCGGCAGAAAACAAAAAAGCATTGCTTCATCCGGAACGCATCAAAGAAATATCTCAGTACATTTTACAGAATTTCAGAATAAAAACGCATAGGACTCAGGGAAGCAACAAAGGGTTTAATGCAATGTTTGCCGTAAGCAGTGTGGATGCAGCCAAATGCTATTATGATGAATTAAACGACTTGCAAAAAGAGAGCGACAAACCTTTAAAAATTGCGACAATCTTCTCTTTTGCAGCAAACGAAGAGCAGAGTGCAATAGGTGAAATAGCTGATGAGACTTTTGAGCCTTCGGCAATGGATGTTACTGCCAAGGAGTTTTTAACTAAAGCAATCAATGACTATAACGCAATGTTCAAAACAAGTTATAGCGTTGATAGCAATGAATTTCAGAATTATTATCGCGACCTTGCCAAACGTGTAAAAAACAAAGAGGTTGACTTACTCATTGTGGTTGGAATGTTCTTAACTGGCTTTGATGCTCCAACACTAAATACATTGTTTGTTGACAAGAATTTACGTTATCACGGGTTAATTCAAGCCTTTTCACGAACAAACAGAATTTATGATGCCACAAAGACCTTTGGTAACATTGTAACATTCCGTGATTTAGAACAAGCAACTATCGATGCTATTACACTTTTTGGCGACAAGAATACCAAGAATGTAGTTCTTGAAAAGAGTTACAAAGAATACCTGGAAGGCTTTACAGATATTATTACAGGTGAAGCACGCAGAGGTTATGTGGAAGTAGTCAAAGAGTTAAATGAGAAATTTCCTAACCCTGACGAAATCGTAAAAGAGAAAGACAAAAAGGAATTTGTAAAATTATTCGGGGAGTATTTGAGAATTGAAAACATACTCCAAAACTACGATGAGTTTAACCATCTCAAAACACTACAAACGATTGACATCAACAATCCAGAAGCTGTCGAAGAATTTAAAAAGACTCATTTCATATCGGATGAGGACTTTGCAACTATGCAGCAAATTGAATTGCTCAAAGAACGGACAGTGCAGGATTATCGCTCTACTTACAATGATATTCGTGATTGGTTAAGACGAGAGAAAAGCGGTAAAGAGCCGGAAAAATCTACCATCGACTGGGATGATGTTGTGTTTGAAGTTGACTTGCTGAAATCGCAGGAAATAAACCTTGATTACATTCTTGAATTGATTTTTGAGCATAACAAGAAAAACAAAAACAAAACTGACTTAATCGATGAAATTCGTAGGGTGATACGTGCAAGTGTAGGGAATAGAGCAAAAGAGAGTTTGGTTGTTGATTTCATAAACGAAACCGACCTTGACACTCTTCAAGACAAAGCGAATGTAATAGAGTCATTTTTTATGTTTGCTCAAAAAAAGCAAAAGGAGGATGCTCAAGCATTAATCAGAGAAGAAAATCTAAATGAAGAAGCAGCAAAACGTTACATAATAGCATCTTTAAAGCGAGAATATGCAAGCGAAAACGGAACAGAACTCAATGCACTTTTACCGAAAATGAGCCCTTTAAATCCTCAGTATTTGACTAAAAAGCAAACAGTATTTCAAAAGTTAGTATCGTTTGTAGAGAAGTATAAAGGAGTTGGAGGACAATTATAAAATGTAGCCTTCCCTGAAAATCGGACAGTTCAAAAGTAGACAAATCTTTCTTATCCCGACAACCGTTTTGAGTGGGTTTCCCCGTTTATCTTGCTCCAGTTTTGCGCTATTTTGACTATAAACTCTGGACCGTTGTCCATGCGTATGTTCTCCGGTTTCCAGTACCTGTTTACCAAGTGCTTCAGCACCCAGATGACCCTGCTGCTTTTTAGCGAATAGTCCGTCTCGATGAACAGGACCTCGCGGTTGTAGTCGTCTATCACGTTGAAAGACCGGAGCTTCACCCCGTTGCTCAGCACATCGCCAACAAAATCGATGCTCCAGGTGTGGGTGAATTTCCCGGGTACGCCCAGGGGCTCTTTCACCCTTGCCGGCAAACGCTTCTTCGTCTTGCGCCGCAGGGGCATGCCCATCTTTTTGTAGATGCGCCCGTCCAAAGACAGCATCAAATCGGTGAAAAGTAAGCTCAAAGAGATAAAAAACTATTTTGCTCAGAATGTTCGCCCTTTTCAAAATCAGACGCCATAAGCTCATTGCCGGAGGAGTCAATCCTTTCGACCCCTCTTGGGATGTTTATATTCGCAAGAGAAAGTTGTGCAGGATTTTAACCTGAATTTTCATATATTGACGGGGGTTTATTCCGCCTGAGTTACCCGACAGAACCGTGCGATGAAGAAATTGACGACTATAATATTGAATGAATTGAAAGAATTCAACCATTTCTTTAAAGAGCAGGAAATTCCAGCCAAGACTATCCTTCTACATGAAGGACAAATCTCAAAAACAATGTTCTTTATTGAGAAAGGTTGTTTGCGGACTTGGATAAATAATGACGGTAAAGAAATTACAACTCAATTTTTCTTCGAAGGAGACGGGGTTTCTTCAATTGAGAGTTTTAGGACAAATCAACCGAGTTTATACAGTATCGAAAGTTTAGAACCTTGTATTTTAAAAACTTTATCACAAAAGGATTTTCAGATTGTTTTGGAGAGTTCCCCTGAATTAAGAAAGAAATTAGAAGACCACTTATTCAGACGGCTTTTTCAATCTCAACAACTTTTATATTCATTTCTAAAAAACAAACCAAAAAAACGATACGAAGAGTTAATAAAACAACACCCTCTTATTATTCAGCGAGTTCCGCAACATTATATTGCTTCCTATTTAGGCATTACACCTGTTTCACTAAGCAGAATACGAAACAGACAATAAAACTCATTTCTTTACAATTGTTATCGTTCAATCCCTTTACGACTTCTCAACTTTGCACTAAATATAAACAGTAAATAATGAGAACCGTAATAGTATTCAATCATCCTTACGAGGGAAGTTATTGCAACGCAATCCTAAACGCAGTAACAAAAGGTCTTCAAAAGGCTGGTCACGAAGTGGACCTTATGCACCTTGACAATGACAGATTTAATCCCGTAATGACACAAGACGACTTACAAGCTTTCGTTGCACATCAACCCATCGACCCACAGGTAATTGATTACAACGAGCGTTTAAAAAAGGCTGACCACTTAATTTTTATTTTCCCTATTTGGTGGGATATTATGCCTGCAACTACCAAAGGTTTTATTGACCGTGTACTATTTCCAGGCGTGGTATATGACCATCATCCCCGAGGCTTCGGCTTAGTGCCACTTCTAAAAAATATGAGAAGTGTAACAATTATCACTACAATGAACAAGCCCAAAATAATGTATTCCTTACTAATAGGTAATTTGATTAGAAAAGTGATGTTACGAAGCGTTTTTAAGACTATGGGATATAAGCGACTGAAATGGATTAGTTTTACTTCTGTTAAATCTGTAAGTCAAGAAAAAAGGAAAAATTGGCTTAGAATCATTGAAACACGATTTTCGTCATTCAATTAAAAAAGATGTATTATGAAGTTGAGCAGAAGTTTTATCACCCCATTAATAACAATAATTTTCCTTGCTGTTGCCCTCTCAGGTTTACTAATGTTTTTTCATATATTTGATGGATATACAGAGGTTGTACATGAAATTCTGGGTGTTATCTTTGTCGTGTTTTCAGTATTACATGTCATTCTCAACTGGAAAGCCTTGAAAATTCATTTCAAAAAGCGTGTTTTTATTCTATCGACAATAGTTGTTGCTGTTATTTCAATTTTATTAGTCATTCAGCAACAAAAGAGTCCAAAATTTGACACTATCCTTATTGAAAGAATAACTAATGCTCCAATTGAGGATGTTTTAAAAGTATTGCAGGTTGATTCTATTGTAGTTGTCAAAAGGCTGGAAGAAAACGGAATTTCTTTTATAGAAGGGGCATCGATGGAAGAAATCTGGATTAACAATAAAGTAAGCCCCAAAAAACTATTCGATTTGATAATAGAATAATTGATTTTTTTGGCAAGTGGATAATCCGGAGCATGTTGACCCCCTCTTTATAAAGAATATCGTTTCCTAAGTCAATCAAAGTTCTCGAATGATCAGGAGAAACTCTCAATGGTGAATACTAGCTTATTTGAAGATCAAACGTGGTTTATCGAATGCTTATGCTGGTTGAAAAGCTGGCCGAGTATTCCTACTAAGTATATAAAGAGAGGCTGCCTGGTGGGGCAGCCTCGTCTGTTATTTGTTGACTTGATTATTTCGCAACATTCTTCAGAGCGTAACCGAAGGTCAGGAAGCCAGTGTTTCCTGCGATAGTACCTTCGTTTTGTCCCCAAAGGAATGGCCAGTCATCATAGTTTTCGAAGTGGTCGGGTCTTCTAAACAGCACACCGGGCGCCATATTTCCAGGGATAAAGGAGAAGTCGGCCCTGTTATTTCCGTAGAACACTTCTTTGGGTCTGGCAGCACCTACTACTGCAGCTAAAGAATAGTTGTGGTAGGGGTGATTACCAAAGATAAAGTCAGATACCTTGTATGCGTGAGAGACATCGATAATGTCCGGATAGTACAGCGCAGCATAGCAGATAGATGTACCGAAGTTCACCGTCATACCACCACCTGCCCAGTTACCCAGACCGATCGGTACTCCGTAAGGATTGTTCTTCTCAAGGTCAAGGATGTAGTCCTTGTACTTCTCAACATAAGGACGCAGTTTTTTCTTGAAAGAGGCATCCATATGGGGAACTGCATTGAGTGCAGTGAGTAGTCCGAAGCTTACATTCCTGTCAAGCATCATCCAGAGCCTATCCTCGAATGTTTTTCTGTATTGTTTGTCCCCGGTTGACACATAAAGCTCCAGATAGGTAGCGATATCACCAAAACCACCTCGTCTGTTTCCGCTTTGGGCTTGCTTTTCCATCAGTTCGGTAGCCTCTTTGAGAAGTCTTTTTGACTGTGTTAAAGCTCTTTCTGCCAGGTCATCATTATAACCCTTGAGTACCCTTGATGCGGCAGCAAACATAGAAGCTGCATTTAGATCCAATGCCGGGTCGCGGCTAGTGAATGCCCAAAGGTCATCAGCCTTTCCACTTGACTTGCCATCAGGTGCTACTTCATATGGTCCAAGTTCAGGATTGTATGGTAGTCCGTCAGTCAGTGAAGCTGCATCTCCTAGGTGGTGATAGTTGTAAAGTACAGAATTTGACAGGGCCTGTGACATGTGACCAATGTTTTCAGCCTGAGCTACAAGATTGAGAACACCATGTTCGATATACTGAAGAATATCGGGTACTCCGTCTGGTCTGTGCAGCTCTACATATCTTTGTTGCTGATTTACATAGGTTTGGTCACGCATGGGCTTAAATGTTTCCCAAATGCTAACCAGGTTTTGAACAACACTAACATTCGAACTGGTCTCGATATCAAAGTCACCAGCATCAAAGAATCCTCCAACATTAAGGCCAGGAATCAGCTCAAGTGGTTTGTACTTTGTGTCAGTTGTTGGACCTTGCCAGTGAAGGTCGAAGTGGTCTGTGTTAGGTGGAGCCTGACGATAGCCTTCCTTGAAGGGCTCACCGTGCCATACTCTGTAGGCTTCACGAACAATCATATGGTTCATGTGGATAGGAATCCAGATATCACTTGTTGCATCTGTGATCCTGTCATATACATTGTCAGAAATGATAAAGTTGCCTGTAGTATGTTCACCATACTTGATATAATAAACTCCCGGCTCTTTTACGGGGGAGAAATCAAACTTAGCATAATGATACTTGAAGTAATCACCCCATGATTTTACAGCACCAGTATATACTTCTTTGTGGCTACCGTCAGTTTCTACCTTGTAGATAGAAGCTTTGTCCAGTACAACGTCATTCTTGTCAAGTTCGATAACTGATACTTTGTCCCTTTTAGTTGTATAACCAACCTGAGAATAACCAATATTCGGCTTTCTAATCCAGTTGTTGATTGAGTTTACTTCAACCTTCCAGGTTACTACCTTGCCGGTGACACCGGCAGGTAGAAGGCTTCTGAGGACATACCATCCGTTTTGAGCCAAACTCCTACCATCATATAGGGAAATTGTAGCATCATCTGATGTGATTCTTATCATACGCTCCGGATCATCTGGAGCAAGCAGGAAAGAGTGCCCATTCTCAAGTGGAAGAGGTACTATAAATTGTCCGGTACCTCTGTCATCAGATGTATTATATCCCTTAAACTGTTTAAGTTTCTCCGAAAGAGGCATAGTGGTAGTATAACCGGTAGCATATCTCGGGAAACGGTTTACCCTGTCGTCAACATAATATACCTTGTTCCAGTATTGAGAAGGCAAGAATTCAAGGTTAAAACCAGCCTTACCAACCAGTGCTTCTGGTAGCGGTTTGTCAAGGTAAACAGCAATCTCTGCAACCTCGCCTATGCTTCTTACAACAATTCTGCTTTCGAAGTCATAGTCTTCGTATACCAGGGTTGTTTCGATAGTATTGTCTTCCTTGTTAACCTTGCGACTAGTAATCTTTGGTACAAGGTCCCACTGTTCCGGAGTGGCTGCAAGTCTGACAGCTCCACCCTGAGAGGTTCTTACCCCGTGGTGGATTATTTCGATTCCGGCATTCTTTTCATCATTAAAACCTCCGGTAAACAGGTTATTGTAAACGAGCAGGTTGACACCACGCTTCTCAAAATACTCAAGGTCATTCAGCACCAGATCACCGCTGCCTGCATACCCTGCTCCCGTCCCCAGGAAGAGTCCAAGAATAAATAGTTTGATCGTCTTTCTCATAGTTTATGGGATATGAATAGTTTCAAGTTTAGACTCGGTTAAGGCCTTTGGGTTTAATCACCATTCATCAGTTCTGAAAGGTGATGCAAGTAAACCTTCCTTGTTCTTCAAATTTGCATCATCCGGATTGTCAGCCCAGGCGTAGCGTACAGCTACCGGGTTGGGTACATCCTTATGGCTTACAATTACTTTATTTCCCTTAATTACAGCATCAGCCCAGACGAACTTTTTATCTTCTCCGGCTATTGCAAAATGCTTCAAAGGCTGCCCATTGCTTGTAAGACCACTTCCTGTATTAGTAAAGCTCAGAATAATCTTATTGCCCTCAATTTTCATATCAGTGAACACAGGTCCTGAAGCAACCACTTTTTCTTTATAAACTAGTTTTCTGGCTCCAAGGAATAGTCGTTGTGCCATATCCTTCTTATTTAGCGGGTGAATATCATTCCATTCTCCCAGATCATAGGTTACGGCGAGAGCTGTATTGTCAATGTTACTTGCTGCCTTAAGTTGCGCCTCACGTATACGGGCCCAGCCACTATCAGATGGCTGATCTCGCTTCTCCATAAAATTAGGTAGCTGGACAAACAGGAAGGGCATATCAGGCTTGTTCCACAGCTCTCTCCAGTTTTCTACCAATGCCTTTACAAGCGGATAGTATTCGTGTGCATTGCCTGTATTGGACTCACCCTGATACCAAATAGCACCAACAACCTTGTAATCTCTCAAAGGATAGATCATTCCATTATATAAACCAGATCCTACAGTTTTCCTGTTGGTGAGTCTTGCTTCAAACTCAGCAGCGTCTCTGTTATCCTTTCCAATTTTGTATTTCCATGTGCCTTCTAAGTCTACCGTTATATCATCTCCTACAACCTTGTATGGTTTATCAGGAATAAAGCCACCGTTGCCAAAGTCTGCAGTCAGTTTCACAGCTATGACATTCTTGCCTGCTTTCAGGATTCCCGCAGGTATGGTGTACCTGCGTGGAGGGTACTCATAGCTTGTAAAACCAACGAAATGGCCGTTTACAAATACGGAGTCATTATTTACAAGTGTTCCGACATAAAGCTTAGCATGTTTTCCATCCATTGATTGGGGAAGCTCAAAGTCCTTCCTGTACCATACTACGCCTCTGGCATCTATTCCCCTGTCTCTCCACATACCGGGAACTGTTGTGGTGGCCCAGTCTGTATCGTCAAAGTCATAGGCATTCCACTTGCCACTTCCTTTGTCACTTTGCGCATACTTAAGTCCTTCGAGGGCTTCCTTGTCAAGGATTAGACGTGGAAATTCCTTCAAATGCTCCTGACCCACCCAGCTTTCAATAGCAGATCCACCGAGGCTGGAAACCAGCATACCTACCGGTATGCCGGTATGTTCATAAGCTATTTGAGCATAAAAATATGCGAGTGCAGTCCAGTTCATTACCTCAGAAGCCACACCGGAATACCACACTGCATTGCCGGCGATGTTGTCCTGCAACTGTTCGGGTGAATCCTGGGTGGGAACCTTATAATGACGTATCATATTATTATTTGAGACATTGATCTCAGGAAACAAATCAGTAAGTCGCACGATAGGTGTTTCCTGATTTGACTGTCCTGAGCAGAGCCATACATCTCCAACAAGCACGTCTCTTAGTATTATCTCATTGACTTCAAGGATAAAGGGGCCACCCGGCTTTTGAGGTGGGAGGGTAACTATCCATTTCCCGTCTTCTCCGGCAGCAGTATCGTAATAGTTGCCACGAAAGCGAACGGTTACTTTTTCACCGGGATTAGCCCATCCCCATATTTTCAACTCTGTATCCCTTTGCAGTACCATCTTATCACTGATAAGGGGAGGTAGTTTTACTTTTGCCTCAAGCGTACTAGAGCTCAAGGGCAACAAAAGGGTCAGAAGAGTAAGGGTTAGCAGTTTTACAGACTTGCCAGTATGTAATTTCATAATGTAATAGATTTAATAGAGCACTGTTTACTTTGGTCAATTATAATGAATAGTTGCCGAAAAATCACGGACTATACGATGATATTTGAACATTCAGGCGTATTTTACCTATTATACGGCTTGTGAATAATTGAGAAAGTATGCTATTTTGCTATTGGACTCTGCTAAACAAATCAATGTAATATTATGGAAATCAAAAGATCTGAACAAGCTAAGGAAACCTTTGCAAGTGGCTTTAACTGTGCACAATCAGTATTGAGTACCTATGGCAAGGAGTATTTTAAGAATGAGGCTGATGCGCTTCGTATGGCATCAGGTTTTGGTGCAGGCATGTCATATCGTGGAGAGGTATGTGGTGCTGTAACAGCTGCCCTGATGGTGCTAGGACTTAAGCATGGCTTTGATAAGCTTGAGGATAAGGATGCTTTTATTGAAAAGAGCAGGACACTGATAGAGCAGTTTGAAAAGGAAAATGGTTCAATCCTATGCAGAAAGCTTCTTTGCGTCGACGTAAATACACCTGATGGCCTTGCTGAGGCACGTGAAAATGGTTTGTTCAGAAAGACCTGTCCGCGTTACATTGAGAGTGCATGTAACTTGCTCGAGGATACTCTTTAAAAGGAAACGAGGTTGTCCAATTAAGGGCAACCTCTTTTTCAATTTAAGCAAGTTGATAAGAATAGATTTCGATTTTTAGATGAACATGTTTACGAAAATTCCATATTCCTTTTTGGATTTTTGCATATAGGGGTTCAAACAAGAAGAAAATTGCATTTTGGAGTACTGTTTTTGAAACACACGCACCTTTGCCTATGATTTTTCTTAAGTTATGAGCAATAGCTATCAGGCCAAACTCGATTTCAACTTTCTTAAGGCCTTTCAGTGTAAATCTGGTGAACTTGTTGTTGTGTTTTATTTGTCCAAACACTGCTTCCGGTTCTATTGGGCGTCTACTTCTGTGATATAGGCCCTGTTCACTTAATAGCTGTTCCCTGGCCTTCTTTTTTAGGATCCTTAACCTGTGATTGATCTCTATTATTCGATTACCGGTAGCTTGAAAACAAAGTCCGCGCAACGGGCATCCAGTACAGTTTTGCGCTTGATAACGTGTCACCTTTGATACATACCCATTCTCAGAAGTCACTTTTCTTTCACCTTTATTGGTCATATGCTGTCCCATCGGGCATACATAATAATCTTCATGTTCGTTGTAATATAGGTTTTGGCTTAGAAATGCATTCTTTTTAAATGCTCTTTTCTGTTCTTTGTGGAAGTAGTTGTACTTGACAAAGTACTCTATATTATTTGCTTCCAGGTATTCATAATTCTCCTCGCTTCCGTAGCCGGCGTCTGCAACGACCGTAGAGCTATGACTTCCATATTGGTTTTTAAATCCCTCCAGATGACACTTTAATGTTCTTGTATCACCTGGGGTTTGATGGATACTGTAATGGGTAATAATCTGGTTCTCTGTACTAATCTGAGGATTATAAGCTGGTTTCAGCTGCCCATTCTTCATATGATCTTCTTTCATTCGCATGAAAGTAGCATCCTCGTCTGTCTTGCTAAAACTGTTGCGATCCCCCAGAGTGTCAAGTTGCTTCTCGTATTTCTCCAACCGTGGCAGATGTTCCTCCTGTAATTGCTTTAGTTGCTTAGATGTGGACTTATTTGTATCCTTAAGCCTGGTGTTAAGCTCAGCTATTTTGCTTTTTAATAAATCTGAGTCTATTGATTGGGGCAAATCTTCTTTGTTGAGAGTTTTTGAGTCCTCTTTAATTTGACTATCAATATCTTTAAGAATACTCCTTATCCTTTCTTCCAGTTTTGCTTTGTTTTTCTCAACTGTGCCTCGCCATACAAAGGTGTACCTGTTTGAGGTAGCTTCTATTTTTGTTCCATCAACATACTGTACCTGAAGACTCACAAACCCCATACCATGCAGTAATCTAACTACTTCTGCAAAGATGGTCTTAATTTCTCCCTGCAAACGGGTACTCCTAAAATAATTGATTGTTCTAAAGTCTGGAACACAGCCCTTTGATAACCAGATAAAATGAATATTCTCTTGTAAAGCCTTTTCAATCTTTCTGCACGAAAATATGTTGTTTAAATAACTGTAGAACAGTATTTTAACCATCATTCTTGGATGAAAACTGCTAGCACCACCACCTTTGTATTTATTTAGTATAGATGTGATATCCAGTTGATCTACAACCTTATCAACCAGACGAACTGGATGGTCTGCTGGTATGCGATCCAAGAGGTTTTCAGGGAATAACTGAGCTTGATTGTTTGGAAGCTCTTTGAAAACAACTTTTTTCATTATGGATTGATTTATAGTATTAATATACTATATATCAATTATATAACCAACTTTTTCGAGAAAAAAATCAAACAAAAAAAGAGACTGCCTAATCTTTTTAGACAGCCCCACTATATACATTTTCAGGCTAGGATTCAGGGACAGACTATCAATTTGATTAACGGCCTTGCGAAAACTTGGCGTACTTCATATCTTCTCTTTTGATATGATTGACGATCCAGTCCATAATAAAATGTGTTACCTCAAAGGAAGCAGGGGCTTTACCTGAATTGTAACTTTCTAAAAAGCCCCCAATCTTTTCTGCGAAGGCCTGGTGCTCCTGCTTGTGTCTGTCGAGTTCGGGGAAACCAATCTTTTTCATAAATATTTCCTCTGATCTGAAGTGAGTGGCAGCATAGTCGGCAAGCTTAGTAAGCAGGGCTGCAAGGCTTTCATTTGATGCCCCGCTCTGTACTCCCTGGTAAAAGCTGTTGAGGGCGTCAAATAATGATTTATGTTCAGCATCAATTGCAGTGTTGCTAACCGAGAATTTCTCGTTCCATTCGATTGTCATAGATTTAGGTTTTTTAGTTGGTATTTTGTCTGGCAATTGCAAATATAGAATTAGTGGGCCTTTTACCAAATGCGTTTATATAGCAAAACTATTAATTCGTCAAAAAAGAGAAATCAGGTACACGAATCCCTCAATAAATTACCAGGGTGTAATTTAATATAAACATTAAGATATGTGATTTTATGTTTTTTTGCATTTGAGATATTGGTAATGGATAAACAAGTACTTATATTTGCAATTGGGTTAGGGTTAAGGTTAGGAAAGGGCATGTCAGATTTATTTGGCGGCCCTTTCTTTTTTTTATATACCTTTGATTAGCTAATGGGTAGTATATGATTAAACAACGAACTGGCAGAGCTTCTCTTGGACGTGTTCCTTATGCATATATAATTACAGTATCCTTTTTAATTGTCCTGTTAATCGTTAAGTATTTGGTGTGGGATGGCTTGCTGGACCTTCCCGTAAGGGTTAACAGTGCCCTAAACTTTATGATACAACTGCTGGGGGTATGGTTGCTAATTAGTGTTTTCCTGAAACTTACAAAAAGGAGTTTTCAGAAGTTCTTTCACGAACCTGAAGAGCGTATATTCTTTTCGAAAATATACAGCTGGAGTCTGTACACGATTGGCGTATTATATATCTTATCTCAATTGGGTGTATCATTGGGTAATATCACTCTGGTAATCGGTTTGCTTGCAACCGGTCTTGCCTTTGCAATCAGGGAAATCCTCCTTTCTGTATTTGGCTGGCTGATTTTGCTTCGCAAAAGGCCGTTCAGGATAGGCGATTATATTAAGATTGACGGACGTGAGGGTCGGGTTCTGCATATTGGCACCTTCTATGTGAGAATAGATATGTCAGAGAAAAGGGGAGAGGACTTTACACAGATACCTAATCGCTTCTTTCTGGAGAAGAGCATTGACGTTTTGGGTAAGAGCACAATACTGGATACGATTGAGTTTCCTTTAGCATATGTGCCGGCTAATTTTAGTGAGTTGACCCAAAAATTTCAGCAGGATATACTAAAGCTTGCCAAGAGTAAAGAGTATCTGAAGACTTACCTGGACGTTAAGGACAACAAGTTGTTGCTTGTGGTAGAGGTGGAGCTGGATTTTGACTCCAGATTTGAACTAAGATCACGGATAGTCGAGCTTATAAATGGCTTACTTGGCGAGGCCGCTTCATTCTCAAAGTAATCAGAGTCTTTTTCGGTGTGATACTGTTGGTGAAACTGACATTGCAACTGATGTAAAAGAGTTCTGATATCAACCTAAAGCAATTCAAATTAAGGCATAAAAAAGAGGTTGTCACTATTGTGGCAACCTCTCATCTTTTATTTCAAACTGTATTATTTTGCCCCGATAAAGGTTTCACCTTCCTTCAGGTTCCAGCCTGCAATCTTTTGGATATGCTCTGGAATAGGAGCAGCAAACTTATGGCCTTCAAATTCGGCGACTACCTTATCGCTATCGGTTGTAGGAGCCACACCCTGATAGTTTGCATAGAAGCCACTGTTTGCTTCAAACTGAGTGAAAGCGGCCTGGAAATCTGCCAGGTCTGTTACCTTTAGGTTGCATTCCTCATTGGCAAAAGGACTCCACGAAATAAGGGTAGTCTCACCAGTTTCAGGTAAAGTTACATATACATTATTGTCAGACACCTTCATAGCCGGATTGGGCAGACGCTCACACATATTTGCAGGCTGAGAAACATTAACCATGGGTTTTTCAAGTTCTGCGTTATGAATCATCAGATTGTTTACAAATACATGGTTTTCACGTTCATCAACACCTGGAGCGGTATCAATGTGCCATCCGAAGTGGTCATTTCCATCGCCACGGCTGTTACGTGAAAATGCTGCAGTACTATTGATAAAGGTATTGTTGTACACCTCTGCACTTCTACTGTTAAGAATCCAGACACCCATGTCGTTGTTTACAAAAGTGTTGCCAACAACAGTAACGTGTTCTGATATTTCAAAGAAGAAACCTGCCATGCCTCCCCAGATTCTGTCTGCCGGATCTTCAATCTTGGTGCGACCAACATTTTCAACTCTGTTGTTAATAAAGATACCATCCTTGTTACCTACATCATACCACAGACCATTTGAGAATGGGTTGTCAGTAATAAGGTTTTCGCGGCATACTACCCTGTGAGTCTGGTTGAAAATCTTAACTGCAGATGGGTAGAAACCTGTCCACTTTTCTATGTTGTTTCTTCCGAAGATGTTTCTTTCAAGAAGAACATCTGAAGAAGCTACTATATAAAGACCTTCAGTATTTGAGTCTTCAATCTTGCAATTACGCATTACCATGCTGTCGCCAATAGCGAACACACAAATACGCAAACTCTTGCTGAATGTACAGTTTTCAAACACTGTTCCAATAACGTCCTTGCCATGTTCCTCTTCGGCAGATACTCCCTGTGGATAGTAACCGTCAATATGAACCATGGTGTCAGGATACATTGTTACCAGAAGACCTTTGATAACAGGTCCTCGTCCGTCAGATGACTTACCATGAACGTCAGTCACTACCCTGTGGATAGCCTTTCTGAAAGCAGTAATCTCAACAGTCTTTCCTGAAGGATCAGCAGCCAGATAAATCTTCTTGTTATCATAGTCTACAAGGAAGGTTTCCTCATTGAGTTCTTCCTTGCTGCCTGCTGATTGCAGCAGCTGTCCGTCAATAAAGACAGCATCATTGTTAAACCTGTGCAGGGGAGTGTTTTTTTCATTCCATTGCCTTACCCACCAGCTTTCGGGTACACCGGGAAAAAGATATTCCCACTCAGTAAACCATAGTCCGTCTGCGTCTTGTTGCCAGTTGTCAGCAATCAGACAGCCTTTAATAACGGGTTTCTCATCATTGTAAGGCTGAATTGTAATACCCTGGTTGAATTCAAGGTTGCCAGTGCGGTATTCTCCACCTCGCATTACAATTGCATCACCCGTTACTACGCGCTCGATGGCAGCCTCAATACTTGTAGGTTTGTCAAGGCTTAAACCGTCGGCTGTTGGGTCACCGTCAGGTGCAACATAATAAATCGTTCCGGCAGTCTGGGGTAGTTCATAAACCTGATCAATCGGACCATATACTATTGGCTCCGATTCTTCCTGCTGAACCTGTGCACATGCTGCCAGTCCAATAATACAAAGGGCTGGGATGGTTGCTTTGATTCCTGTGAAAAACTTCATGTTATAAGCTGTTTTTGGTTTATATGATTGAAAATTGATTCCAAATTGGCGGGAAGGTTTAAGATCTTCCAATAATAGCAAAAAAATATGAATATTTCAGGATTGTAGCCCTTGAATATTTACATGAAGGCTTTCGGCAAGAAGATTATGAATTTACATCACCCTTTTGTAACATTTATTGGGGTGAAGTTGTCTTACCCATAAAAATATTATTTCATATGAGACTTATTACGAATATCATCAAAGCGTTTTTTCTGCTTTTTGCCGGGCTTTTCATCTTTTTCATGCTAAAGATGGACAAACCTGGCGCGGTAAACTATCCTTTTAGTCAAGCATCCTCAGTTGAGATTCAGTCGATCTCAGCAACAATTAGCAAACTGCAGCAAGTCTATCAATTGCGCGATGTGTCTAAAATCGATGATTGTATAAATAACACAATGGACTCTAGTTCAATCTTTATTCTTGGCACCAGTCCAAACGAGATTTTCAGAGGGAAACAGGGCGCTTCTAATTTACTTTGGGGCGACTGGAAATATTGGGGCGATGTTCGTTTTGACTTAAATCGGCTTTGTGTAGATACTATCGGCCAGAATATAGCTTATGTTGTTTTCCCGGGCACTGTAAAAATCGATATTTGGGGCATGACTTTTCCGCTGCAGGTTTCTGGAGTTATGCTCAATATCGATGAGCGATGGGTGTTTACCAAGATGCAGTTTCAATATGCATTGAATACAAACTATATCGTTTTTGCAAAAATAGCAGCAATAGGAACCTTATGTGCGCTTGTGCTTCTATCTATTATGCTATTAGTTTGTCTTGCATACAGCCGTAATAAAGTTGACTAGTACATAAATCGGACGAAGTTGTGCCACCGAACCATACCAAATAAAGAATTACAAACGAACCTAGGTAGAGGCTATGGGTCATGTATAGAGTTTTACCGGCTATTTTTACTCAACATCAGTACTTATCACTCCCTTTCTTTTAAATTTTCTGCGATATAGTATGTAACCGCTAATGACAACAACAACTCCGGCAAGTCCTGCAAGTGGAACTATCAGAATGTAAAAATCACCCAGAATTGCAGAGAAAAAGCGCCCTGTATGTATCTCAAGCGCTACATTCCACAACGACAGCCCTTCATTATCGGTTAATATTTCGGGCATGGGAGGGAAGTCGTTGTCATGCCAAAGGGGAGTAGCCCCTTTGTCATAGTCCATCATGTAACGTAGGCCGCTGGGATCTGTTATTAAGCCGGCGACTTTAAAGTCGCCTGTAGGCCTTCCACCTTTCTCATAGTGTTCTTCACCAGTGACATAGTTGATAATAACCGGATTGGATGGATTCCATGTAAATAAGCCACTAAAGGATCCGATCAGATATGCCCCATTTTCGAATGGTTCAAATACTGTAATTCCCATTACACTTACCGGGGGCTGGTTTTCGAAGGGTTCAAGACTGAAATCATCTCTGTTCAAAGTGAACATACCATCGAGGGTTGAGACAAGCATTTGATCTTTGTCATTGTCATATAGCAGATCACGTAGTTTGTCGTACCAGGGGTTAGGCTGATCGAGGTTTGAATATTTGACAGGAGGTACTTCAACATTTGCAATTGCTATAAGGAAGGGAGGACGAAGGAAAATACCCGTCAGATACATAATAGCAAGAAAGACAAAGGTCAGCTCACCTATTTTGTTGTGCCATCTAAGTGACCAGGAAGCAACACCAATAAGTTTCCTTCTTGGTTTCCCTGCCAGTTTGCGTCGCTTTATCCAATCTGGAAAGAAGAACCAGATAATGCCTGTTAGTGACAGAAATATTGTGACAAGTCCAAGGAGATCTGCAAAGAGTTGTCCAGGCAGTCCGAGTATCTCACCTGAATGAGTCTGCCATAAAGTCTTCATCAGACTTACCGTATTACGATAATCATCAGGAGCCTTTAGCTCAATACGCTCCAGTTGGGTAGCCGGACCAGCAGATATTCCCCTGTACAGGAAGGAGCGGCTAAGTATATAGACAGTATCTCCAATACTCTCAATACCGACAAAGCGGGTGCTTCCTTCCACTGTAGGCATCCTTTGCCAGAAACCTGAATTGGAATCCCATGCAAAAAGACCAAACTGGGTTGCTGCATAGATATGTCCCAGATGGTTCTGATGAAGATCAAAGACCCTTCTGTTGTCGGATCCCATTGGGATTCCTGCATTGAAAGGTCTGAAACTACCAAATTCTCCGTCGCATTTCCATATTCCGATAGCCCCATAGACAAGCAATGAGTCATCAGGCAGTCGGATGCTGCCCTTGACGGAGGCATTGTTCCAGTTGTTGTATCTGTAACTGCCAGGAAGATCTTTCCTTTTGATATCAATGTGGGAAAAGGCTTCTCTGTGATTTAGAAATATCCCTGTGATGCCGAAGTAAAGCAGAAAAAATGACAATATTAACCCAGGCCATCTGTGTAGCTTCTTATAAGGTTTCCAGTTCTTATTCATATTGTGAGGACATATTTTCAATAAGAAGGTCTGAAACGGCTGTTTCAGACCTTCCATAGGTAGATTTAGTGAAGATAGATATTAGTTACGTTTTTCTATACTCCAACCGGTTCTAAGTCCAATGACGAACCACACCAGTGCAAGAGTACCTATTGCAAAAAGAGTATCTCCGATTACCCTAAGCCATTTGAATACAGTAATATAATCCTGTTGCATAAATTCAGCTGAGCGGGCGTACCAAAGTCCTTCCTGTACGCTTGCAACTGTTTGTGCAAGACCAATCGGAAGCAGGCTAAGAGTTACCATTGCCAACAATCCGATATTGATCAGCCAGAAAGCATATTTGATCCAGGTGTCCTTCCATTTCAGATCCGTGTTCATATCACGCAGTACGAAAAGCATAAGTCCGATACCCAGTATACCATATACTCCAAAGAGGGCAGCGTGACCGTGAACAGGTGTAGTATTTAGTCCCTGCATATAATAGAGGGCAATAGGAGGATTAATAAGAAAGCCGAAAATACCTGCACCGACCAGGTTCCAGAATGCTACTGCAATAAAGCAATATATTGGCCACTTGTAAGAACTAATCCAGTCACTGCTCCTTGATAGTTTCATATGATCATAGGCCTCATAACCGACAAGGACCAGAGGTACTACCTCAAGTGCACTGAATGTTGCACCAATGGCCATGATGGCAGTAGGTGTTCCTGTGAAATAAAGGTGGTGGAAGGTACCTAGTATACCACCCGACAGAAAGATAATAGTAGTGAAGAGTACTGCAGCAGTTGCCATTTGTGCACGTAGCAGTTTCAGTCTGACAAAGAGGAATGACATCACAGCTACTGCAAAGACCTCGAAGAAACCTTCTACCCAAAGGTGAACCACCCACCATCTCCAATACTCGGCAATAGCAAGATTGGTCTGCCTTCCCCACATAAGACCTGCACCATAGAACAGAGCAATGGCGACACAGGCAATCAGGAACATTATTAGAAGATGGTGATTGCCGGCTTTTTGCTTAATTGCTGGAATAATGGCTCTACCCATCAGGAATAGCCATATAAATAGTCCGGCAAACAGAAACCACTGCCAGAATCTGCCAAGATCAACATATTCATAGCCCTGGTGACCAAACCAGAAATTCTCAACAAGTCCCAGTTTCTGCATGATGCCCATCCACTGGCCTGCAAGCGATCCAAGTACTATTACTAACAAGGCATAGAATAAGAGGTCTACACCTAGTTTCTGAAACTTAGGCTCCTTACCAACTATAGTCGGTGCATAGTATAAGCCAGTTGCCAGCCACGATGTTGCTATCCAGAATATTGCCAGCTGTACGTGCCATGTGCGGGAAACGGAGTAGGGGAGCCAGTCGGCAAGCGGTATTCCATAAAATCCAAGACCTTCTACTCCGTAGTGAGCCGTCACTACTCCCATGACTACCTGGACTAATATCAGGAAGGTTACTATTATGAAGTATTTCAGCGTAGCTCTTTGTGAAGGAGTTTGTGCTAAGTTTGCAACCGGTGAAGCCGGAGGTGCTACTATCGGTTCCTCTTCCTTTGTGGAGGCATAGTACCACACCATTAAGCCAATGCCTGCAAGCAACAGGATAACACTGAACCCGGTCCATAATATCATTGAACCTGTAGGAGTGTTTGCTACCAGTTTTTCAGGCGGCCAGTTGTTAGTATAGCTGATTTCCTGTCCTGGTCTTTGAGCGACACAAGCCCATGAGGCCCAGAAAAAGAAGGCATTGAGCTGATGCACCCTCTCCGGATCCTTTAGTGAGTTTGCCGGAATTGCATAAGCCTCTCTAAGGTGATCCATTGAAGGATTGTCAGTAAAGAGTCCGGCATAGTATCGTGAGTTATAGGCTATAGCCTCAGCTCTAAGGGACGAAACAGTAAGAACCCCGGTTTCCCTGTCATAGGTATTGGTTCTTAGATCCTTTTGGAGAAGTACCTGTAAGGCTGCTTGCTGATCACCCTCCAGTTCATCATAAGCTTTCCCATGACTGGCAATAGATAGTGCATCCAGCATATAAACAGCTTCTCTGTGAAGCCAGTCAGCTGTCCAGTCTGGAGCCTGGTAAGCTCCATGGCCCCAGATTGTTCCAACCTGTTGGCCTCCGAGCGACTGCCATACATTCTGGCCATCTTTAATTTCCTGTCCTGAAAATAGCACTTCTCCTGTAACAGTTACTACCTTTTCGGGAACAGGTGGAGCTTCACGATAGATTTCCCTACCATAATAAAGCAATACGGCAAACGAGATTGTGATTACCGCAATGAATCCGATCCATAGTCTTCTTGTTTTCATGTGTTGTTTGATTTAGTTAAAGGCTTTCAAACAAAAATAGAAAAGAAAATATATAAAAAGATGCGCATATCCACAATTGTTGAAATTTTTATTTATTCTATATTAGCTCTCTGATAGTGAAGATAGCAAGTCAGGCAGCAAATGTCAAATAATCTGGATATTGCAGAAAACAGGTAGGAGTAATGAACTAATGATTAACATATAAACATTAAGATTATGATAATAGACAAACTAGAGAATGCATCACGTTATTTCATGCTTCATCCATCATTGGAACAAGCTTTTGATTTTATTGAGTCGATGGAGGATGATGATTTCTTTACGGGAAAGCGTGAGATCGTTGGAGATCACCTGTATTGTAGCGGGATTTCAGGCGAAACTAAGGGATTTGATGAGAATATCTGGGAAGCTCATGAGAGGTACCTGGATATTCATTATGTGCTTGAGGGAAAGGAAAGAGTGTTCTTTGCAGATCCTGAAGAGGTAAAGGTCAAGGAGGCCTATAATGAAGAAAAAGACCTGACCGTTTATGAAGGAGAAGGGAAAGAATACCACATTCCTGCTGGAGGTTTTGTGATATTCTTTCCTGGTGAGATTCACAAGACAATGGTGAGTTCCGGTCAGCCGGAACCCGTTAAAAAGCTTGTTATAAAGCTTGAACTGGCTTAGGAGTATCCAGCAGTCCGCTTCTTTTTAGCAGTGCGTCAACTGAAGGCTTTTCACCTCTGAATCTGACATAAAGATCCATTGGGTGCTCAGTACCTCCCTTTGATAAGATACATTCGCGGAATCTTTCGGCAGTAGCACTGTCAAAGATTCCGTTTTCTTTGAATACCGAGAAGGCATCAGCATCGAGAACTTCAGCCCATTTGTAACTATAGTAACCGGCAGCATAGCCTCCGTCAAAGATATGGCTGAAAGCAGTACTTACACAGCTTCCTTCAACTTCTGGGAAGAGCTCTGTTTTAGCCATAGCCTTCTTTTCAAATTCAATAGGATCTTCTGTAATTGGTGTGGTTACAGTATGCCATCCCAAATCGTTGAATCCAAAACCAAGTTGGCGAACAGATGCGTAACCGCTTTGGAAGTTATCAGAATTAATAATCTTCTCAATCAGTTCAGCAGGTATTGTCTCACCGGTTTGATAGTGAGTTGCACACATTTCAAGCCATTCTCTCTCAAGAGCCCAGTTTTCCATGATCTGAGATGGAAGTTCAACGAAATCCCGGTAAACACTTGTTCCTGCAAGACTTTCGTAAGTAACATCGCTAAGCATGCCATGCAATGCGTGACCAAATTCATGTAGGAAGGTTGTTACTTCATAGAAAGTAAGCAGTGAAGGACGTGAAGGCGATGGTTGGGTAAAGTTGCATACTATAGAGATATGCGGTATAACTCTTTCTCCATTTACCTTATGTTGTTCCCTGAAAGAGGTCATCCAGGCTCCACCTTGTTTTGATTTGCGTGGGTGGAAGTCGGTATAGAAAATAGCAAGTATAGTACCGTCCTTATCGTAAACCTCATAGGCTTGTACATCAGGATGATAAACAGGTATTTCCTTATTTTCCTTAAATGTAAGGCCATATAACTTATTGGCCAGACCAAAGACGCCTTGCTTTACATTTTCTAGTTGGAAGTAAGGTCTGATCATCTCGTCATCAAGGTCGAAAAGCGAACGACGGAGCTTTTCGGAATAGTATGAAAAGTCCCAACGTTGCAGTTCATCGTTAAGTCCTGACTTTTTTGCAAAATTACTTACTTCAATCACGTCATTCTTTGCATGCGGATATGACTTCTCGTACAGCTGATTGAGCAGGTCGTATACATTAGCAGCATTTTGAGCCATTCTTTCTTCAAGTGCATAATCTGCATGAGAAGCATAGCCGAGCAGATTGGCCTTTTCAAGACGAAGATTGGCAATCTTCACCATGATGGCCTTGTTGTCGTATTCGTTGTTATTGTTGGCTCTTGATAAAGATGCCCTTTGAAGCTTTTCACGTAGGTCTCTGTTATCTGCATACTTCAGGAAGGGACCCATACTAGGGGCATGTAAAGTAAACATCCAGCCTTCCTGCCCTTCGCTTTCAGCCAGGTGCTTGGCGTTTTCAATTTCAGACTCAGGAAGACCAGCAAGATCAGCAGTATCAGTAATAAGAAGTTTAAAACTGTTGGTTTCTGCCAGTAGGTTTTCTGCGAATTGCAGAGAAAGCTGTGACAGTTCTGCAGTGATCTCCCTATACCTTTGTTTTTCAGCTTCTCCAAGAAGAGCTCCCCCACGTACAAAGGTTTTGTATACCTGATTGAGGAGCATACTTTCTTCAGTATTCAGGTTAAGCTCATCCTTCTTGTCGTATACGGCTTTTACTCTGGCAAACAGTTCCTCGTTAAGCCAGATATCATTGCTATACTCAGAAAGAAGGGGAGATACTTCGCGGGCAACTTTCTGTATATCCTCACTTGTTTCAGCCTCATTGAGATTGAAGAATACAGAACTAATACGGGTTAGAAGTTTACCGCTATTCTCGAGAGCTTCTATTGTATTTGCAAAACTGGGTTCTTCAGTATTGCTGATGATTGCTTTGATATCTTCTCGTCCATGTTCCATTGCAACCTTAAAGGCTGGAACGTAATGCTCTGCTTTTATCTTGTCGAAAGGAACGGTCTGATACGGCGTGTTAAAGTCCTCAAGCAAAGGATTGTAGTCTGACATCTTGCTATTGTTTTTACAACAGGTTAATAATGCAATGCAACCAAAACCAAGAATAATACGTTTTGGTTTTAAGAAATTTCTAATCAACATACGTATGGTATCGTTTAAGTAATTGTTAGTAAAAAACTATGCAATTTTACGCATTCATCACCGTAAGTCAAAGTTACTTGATATTAGTATAAGCTGATTTTTGTCATGTTTGGTGAGGATGGTACAATTAATACTTAAGAATTATCGTTATTATTATCTATTGTTAACCTAATATTAAACAAATGAAAAGTAGTAGAAAGCTGCCATTATTAGTATTGCTGGCCTTGTCAGTATCTGCAGTAGGACAGAAGAAGGTGACTGATTTTCTTGAGATGGGTAAGGATGCAGCTGGGATCATGACCAAGGAGTATCTCAGACCTTACGGTGAGATGCTTGGTAAGTCACTTAACGGTGGATGGTATAATTCAGCATCTATCCACAAGCTTGGTGGCTTTGATTTCAATGCAGGGTTAAAGTTACAACTGGGCTTTTTGGCCTTATATGGTGACTATACCTTTGGTGATTACTCAATGTTATCAGCCGGGTTGGGAATAAGTTTCCGCTAACCAGTAAAAAAACTAAGAGGTTGTCTCCCGGGAGATAGCCTCTTTTTATTTGCAGGCCCGTTCTGGCTTATTATCTGGTAATAACATATCTTTGCCTTATTAAAATAAGTCTTAGGTGAGGAAGTTACTCCTGATTCTGGTTTCTACTTTTTTTGTTGCCTGCGAGGGAATTCTCAATATTGAAATAATTGGGGATGGGCAGCCGTCTGACCCTATTTTGCAAAGGGTTGGGCAATTTACTTCCATTGACTTATATGACTCTTTTGAACTTGAAATCAGATCCTCAGACAAGCAGGAAGTCTATATACAGGCAGAGAGTAATATTGTAAGGTATGTAAATGCCGATGTTACTGATGGACGACTTTTTATTCAGCGTCTTCCCAATTACGACCTGGTTCCACGCTTCCCTATCAAAATAATCGTTACCACTCCGGTACTCGAAGAGGTTAATATATACGGAAACGGGAAGCTTCTTATTGATTCACTTGAAACTCCAGCTCTCAAATTGAATATTTATTCACGTGCAAAATCAGAATTGCAGGATGTCCTTATAGATCAATTGCAGCTATTGTCCAATAGCGGGGGCAGTGTAGCATTAGACGGAGTATTCAGGGATCTTAGTTTCAGGCAGGCCGGCTCAGGTACTTCAACGATTACTGGTTATTCGGATATTGCCAGAATAATTCAGGAAGGCTCTGGAATTATTACTGCAAATGATCTGTATGCGAATAATATAAATGTGAGCCTCTTTGGTTCCGGACTTATTTACTGCAGAGGTCTTGACGGCTTTTCAGTTCTGATAAATGACAATGGTCTTGTGTATTACACAGGTGCCGAACCAGATCTTATAGATATCAAGGGTAGCGGCAACCTTGTTCGCTTCTGATCTTTCCACAACCGTATTACTTTTCCAATTATCGAGGATTCCTTTGTCAAAACTATATTAGGTTTTGATTTCAATTCTCTGTTTTTAGCAATAGAATGTAATGTAAAACTCAAAAAATTAAATATTCTGTAAGTTAAATCAGAATATTTATTTATTTTTGACCTTCGTTTTCGCACCACATTTATAAACTATTATAAGGCAACAAGAATGAAGAATCATGAGTCCCGCTATGTGGAGGACTTCATGGCAAGTGTTATTGCCAGGAATCCTTCCGAACCTGAATTCCATCAGGCAGTAAGAGAAGTAGTTGAAAGTTTGGCTCCCTTTGTATTAGAGAATCCGGTTTTGATGAAGAACAAGATTCTTGAACGTATGGTTGAGCCTGAAAGGGTTGTAATGTTTCGTGTACCCTGGTTGGATGACAAAGGTGAGTTTCAAATCAACCGTGGTTTCCGTGTACAGATGAACAGTGCCATTGGTCCATACAAGGGTGGTATCCGATTCCACGCTTCTGTAAATCTTGGAATCCTGAAGTTTTTAGCCTTCGAACAGGTATTGAAAAACAGTCTGACCTCCCTGCCCATGGGTGGTGGTAAAGGTGGATCTGACTTCAATCCCAAGGGAAAATCCGACAATGAAGTTATGAAGTTCTGTCAGTCCTTTATGACTGAGCTGTACCGTCATATTGGTCCGGATACTGACGTTCCCGCTGGTGATATTGGTGTAGGTGGTCGTGAAGTAGCTTATATGTTTGGTCAGTACAAACGTCTTAGAAATGAATTTACCGGAACCTTTACAGGTAAAGGACTGGATTTCGGAGGAAGTCCACTTCGTCCCGAAGCAACAGGTTACGGAACAGTATATTTCGCGTCAGAAATGCTTAAGACCAGAGGTGAAAGTTTCAAGGGCAAAACTGTTGCAATCAGTGGTTCAGGAAATGTTGCGCAATATGCAGTAGAAAAAGCTCTGGAAATGGGAGCAAAGGTCGTAACTCTGTCAGACAGTAACGGAACAATCTATGATCGTGAAGGTATTACTGCTGAAAAACTAGATTATGTAAAAGTTTTGAAGAATGCAATCCGTGGCAGGATCAAGGAATATGCAGAAAAATATCCTTCAGCTGAGTATTGGCCAAACGAACGCCCATGGAAAGTGAAAGCTGATATCGCATTACCATGTGCTACACAGAATGAGCTAAACGGTGATGATGCACAAACTCTGGTAAGCAATGGCTGTTTCTGTGTTGCAGAAGGTGCAAATATGCCTTCTACACCTGAAGCAATCAAGGTATTTCTTGACAACAAGATCCTTTATGGTCCAGGTAAGGCAGCCAATGCAGGTGGTGTTGCAGTTTCCGGACTTGAAATGTCACAAAACTCAATGCGTCTGCAATGGACCAAGGAGGAAGTTGATGCCAAACTGAAGTCAATTATGACGAATATTCATGCATCTTGTGTGAAGAATGGAAAAGACGCAGATGGTTTTGTAAACTATGTAAACGGAGCCAATATAAGCGGTTTTATCAAAGTAGCAAACTCAATGCTGGCTCAAGGTCTGGTATAATTCAGCCTCCAAATACGCTAAATAAGAACACCCTCAAAACCGCAGTTTTGGGGGTGTTTCTATTATTGCCTTAGCTATTTACCTTTGCTCAGAGAGGGCTTCTTCACTTACAGTATCGCTGTGAAGATCAACCACAAGCGAATAGCCAATATGGCTAATATGCAGATACAGTTTCCGGGTTCCCTTTATATTTGTAACAACTCCCGTAACCCCTTTAAGTGGGCCGGAGGTGATAGTAATAGTCTGCCCTTTTTGGATCCTTCCAACCTGTATACTGAAATCCAGCTTGTTTTCCACAGTCTTGCGCATTGCCTCAATTTCGTGATCCGGAATTACAACTGCCTCACCCTTGTGACAAACGTAACCAACAATGCCTTTGACCTCGAAAACACGACGATATTCAGATTCAGGAATACTGATAAAAATATAGGAACTAATGACGGGAACCTCGATCCATCTTTTCCTGTCACTCCATCGTCTGAGTTCCCGTTTTAGCGGTAAATAAGCTTCAATACCCAAATTCCTAAACTGCTCCAGCACTTTTTTTTCGGCTCTGGGCTTGGTATATAAGGCATACCACTTATTGCCCTCAGTATCTGTTTTCAATCCCGTGAATATTATTAGTTGGTTCTCAAAAATAAGAAATATTGGTCATGAAGGGAGATTCCAAATCTTAAAATTAACCATCATTTTAGATGTAATAAGGACTTTAATCAGTTATTCCCCACTTATTCACAATGGGTTTTTGTGATAAATATAACATATTGATAATTAATATTTTGTATTTGCCGCTTTGTTGATAAAAATACCTGAAATATTCAGGTTAAACCCCTGCTTTTTGCTATATTTGTATGTTTTGATAGGAAGTGCTAAAAACGAAGTTCATACCATGAGTGAGAATCAAATGAATACCCCTAATATGAATAATGGCGATTACAGAGCCAATAGTATTCAGGTATTAGAGGGTCTTGAAGCTGTAAGGAAACGTCCCGCCATGTATATTGGTGATGTTAGTGAAAAAGGTTTGCATCACCTTGTTTACGAAGTGGTGGATAACTCAATTGACGAAGCCCTTGCAGGACATTGTGACACTATAAATGTTACTATCTACGAAGACAATTCAATAAGCGTACTGGATAATGGTCGCGGTATTCCGGTAGACATTCATGAGAAAGAGGGTAAATCCGCTCTTGAAGTCGTTATGACCGTGTTACATGCCGGTGGAAAGTTTGATAAGGACAGTTACAAGGTATCCGGAGGTCTTCACGGGGTAGGTGTTTCGTGCGTGAATGCACTTTCAGCTCATTTGCTGGTTGAAGTATATCGCGATGGAAAGACCTACAGACAGGAATACTCCTGTGGTAAACCGATAACTCAGGTTACTGAGGCTGGAGCGTCCGACAAGGCAGGAACTTTTGTAAAGTTTAAGCCTGATGCTTCAATTTTTATAACCACTGAGTACAAGTACTCTATCCTGGCTACAAGGATGCGTGAGCTCGCCTTCCTTAATAAGGGCATTACAATAATCCTGACCGACAGACGGCACCTAAATGAGGATGGGAGCTATCAGACTGAGATCTTCCATTCTGAAGAGGGGCTAAAGGAATTTGTCAAGTTTATTGATTCAAACCGTGAGCCGCTTGTAGACAATATTATCTACATCAATACTGAGAAAAATGATATTCCCGTTGAGGTTGCCATTATGTACAACACCTCGTTTAACGAGAATGTATATTCATATGTCAACAATATCAACACTATAGAGGGTGGTACTCACCTTACCGGCTTCAGAAGGGGGCTAACCAGAACCCTTAAGTCTTATGCTGAAAAAACCGGTTTGTTGTCCAAGCTTAAGTTTGACATCAATGGGGACGACTTCCGTGAAGGCCTTACCGCAGTTATATCCGTTAAGGTTCAGGAGCCTCAGTTTGAAGGCCAGACCAAGACCAAACTGGGTAATAACGAAGTTGTTAGTGCCGTTGACCAGGCTGTAAGCACCATGCTGGAGTACTACCTTGAGGAGAATCCAAAGGATGCCAAGTCGATCGTTAACAAGGTTATTCTTGCTGCCACTGCCCGTCATGCAGCTCGTAAGGCCAGGGAACTGGTTCAACGTAAGACAGTACTTACAGGAGGTGGTTTGCCCGGTAAACTAGCTGACTGTTCTGAAAAAGATCCTGCCCAATGTGAAATTTTCTTTGTTGAGGGAGACTCTGCAGGTGGTACTGCAAAGCAAGGTCGTGACAGGCGTTTTCAGGCTGTTATGCCACTGAGGGGTAAAATCCTGAATGTTGAAAAAGCCTTGGTTCACAAGGTCTTTGATAGCGAGGAGATCAGGAATATATTCACCGCGCTTGGTGTTTCGATAGGTACAGAAGAAGATAGTAAGGCTCTGAATCTTTCAAAACTGAGGTATCACAAGATCATAATCATGACGGATGCCGACGTGGACGGTCGCCACATCAATACTCTTATGATGACCTTCTTCTTCCGCTACATGAAGGATATCATTAAGAACGGCCACTTGTACATTGCTAATCCGCCTCTCTATCTTATGAAAAAGGGTAAGGTGGAAGAGTATTGCTGGAATGAACAACAAAGACAGGCATTCACAGACAAGTATGGCAACGGCAAGGAAGATTCAGTAACCATCCAGCGATACAAAGGTTTGGGTGAGATGAACGCTGAACAGCTATGGGCAACTACAATGGATCCGAACAGGCGAACACTGCGACAGGTAACCATTGAGAGTGCTGCAGAGGCAGATCGCGTATTCAGTATGTTGATGGGTGATGATGTTCCACTCAGAAGGGAGTTTATCGAACAGAATGCTACCTATGCGAAAATTGATGTCTAGGAACTGTTAGTAATTTGATATATTTGAAGCCTTTCCGGTATCTGCCGGGAAGGCTTTTTTCTTAGTATGGATTCAAAGAGAATAGTAATTACAGTATCGAATAATCTTGTGACCGACAACCGTCTGGCAAAGACTGCCGCAAGCCTCGAGGCTTGCGGATGCGAGGTACTCTTGCTTGGCCGTAGATGGCCCGGTGGCAGTATTCCGCCAGGAAGGGCAGGGAAGGTGAGGAGGTTCAGGCTTTTTTTCAACAGGAATTTAGGCTTTTACAGCGAACTCAATGTCAGACTGTTCTTTTATCTGTTGTTTGTAAAGGTTGATGTAATCTGGGCCGTGGACCTGGATACACTTCCAGCTGCTTATTTGGCTGCCAGGATGAGGGGGAAGAAACTTATCTACGACAGTCATGAGTATTTTACCGAACTTCCTGAATTGCAGGATCGTCCCATTGTAAAGCGGGCATGGACCTACTTACAGGACCACCTGATCACAAAGGTTGATGTTGTAATTACAGTTTCCGGCAGTATAGCAGATGCATACCGTGATAGATACGGTGTGGATGCCGTCCTAGTAAGGAATATGCCTCTCAGACCGATAGCTCCAATGTCCATCAGGGAGCTTGGAGATGGTCCGGTGATCTATTACCAGGGTGCCATGAACGTGGGTCGTGGACTTGAGGAAGCCATAAGGTCACTTAAGTTCCTGCCGGGCTACAGAATGATAATAGCCGGAAGAGGCAGCCATGAAGAAACTATCCGTGAAGAGGCGAGGAGACTGGGTTTTGAGGACAGAATCACCTTTACTGGGATGTTACCTTTTGAGGCTCTGGCAGATGAAGCCCGCAAAGCACATGTGGGGCTGTGCCTGATGACCAAAGAGGCTTTGAATCATTATTATGCATTGCCAAACAGGCTCTTTGACTATCCGGCCTTGGGGTTGCCTGTTGTTGCAAGTGCCTTTCCGGATATTTCCAAGATAGTTGAGAAGTACAAGATAGGTCTGCTTGTGGATGACCTGCAGCCAGAAACACTGGCTGCAGCGATAAGAGAAGCCTGTGAGAACCGAGAGCTGAGAAAGCTGTGGAAATCAACACTTCCGGCTGCTGCTGAGCAATTAAACTGGGAGAAGGAAGCTGAGGTATTTAAAAAGCTGATTTGAGCAGGCAATCTATATTCCTGTGTGAGAAGCGTATTGAAGTGGAATTTGAATAGGAAATATAAGATTCTTGACAAAACTGATTTGAAATGAGTACAGTGTATGAAATAAATATATAAAAAAAAGAGGCCCGGAGGCCTCTTTTTAGCTTTTATCCTAAATAGGATTTCAAGAGTTTACTTCTTGATGTATGTCTCAGGCGTCTTATCGCCTTTTCTTTAATCTGTCTAACCCTTTCACGAGTCAAACCGAAGCGTTCACCTATCTCTTCCAGAGTCATTTCCTGACATCCGATACCGAAGAAATACCTGATGATATCGCTTTCCCTTTCAGTAAGAGTGGCAAGAGCTCTCTCAATTTCCCTTGAAAGAGATTCGTTAATCAGTGAACGGTCAGCGTTTGGTGAATCGCTGTTGATAAGTACATCCAGCAAGCTGTTGTCCTCACCTTCAACAAAAGGTGCGTCTACTGAAATATGACGACCAGCAACACGCATGGTGTCTGCCACCTTTTCAGCTGGCAGGTCAAGTTCCTCTGCCAACTCTTCCGGTGAAGGTTTACGCTCGTGCTCCTGTTCAAATTTAGAGTAGGCCTTGTTAATCTTGTTAAGTGAACCTACCTGATTAAGTGGAAGGCGTACGATACGTGATTGTTCGGCCAATGCCTGAAGGATGGACTGACGAATCCACCATACAGCATAGGAAATAAACTTAAAACCTCTGGTTTCATCAAACTTCTCAGCAGCCTTGATCAAACCGAGGTTGCCCTCGTTAATCAAGTCAGGTAAGCTAAGTCCCTGGTTTTGATATTGCTTTGCAACAGAAACCACGAAACGCAGATTGGCTCTGGTCAGCTTCTCAAGAGCTGCCTGATCGCCTTTTTTTATCCGCTGCGCTAACTCAACTTCCTCCTCAACAGATATAAGTTCCTCACGACCAATCTCTTGAAGATACTTATCCAGTGACGCGCTTTCGCGGTTTGTTATTGATTTTGTTATTTTTAATTGTCTCATATTCCCTCCAAATTCGCCGCAAAAGTACTATAAATAATTAAGTAAAGCAATATCTAAACTGGACACTTGTGCTGATAATTCTATTCCTTTCGGCTTAATGTCATTCCTGAATGTTTATCGCATAGTATGACACCTGTCCGTTTGGATAGATACCTGTGAGGAACAATCCGTCATTTAGTACCTCAATTACTTTTTTAAGATCTTCCTCGCTGTTTATCGGCACACGATTGGCCTGAGTAATTATATACCCTTCCTTGATTCCGGCTTCCTTGAATTTTCCTGATGTTAGTTTAACGACTTTGATACCATTGCGGATTCTCAACTTATTCTTTTCTGCATCAGAGACGCGTTCAAATGTAGCTCCAAGTTTGGATAACTTACTTGTGGTCTTGACCAACTCAGTATTACCGTGAATATTACGTAATTTGACAGTAAAAGGTTTTCTTTTTCCGTCACGAATTACTTCAACCTGAATATTATCACCTGGTCGGAACCTGCTGACTTTTTCCTGGAGTTCTGGTATGCTGTTGACTTCCTCACCGTTGACAGTGATAATAACATCTCCATCCTTTATTCCTGCAGCCTCAGCACCTGATCCGGGTATTACTCCGTTGATGTAAACTCCTCTTACTTTTTCCATCTTTAGTTCAGCGGCACGCTCACTTGTCATTTCACCTAAGGTGATGCCGATTACACCTCTCTGAACTTCACCATATTCCATAAGGTCTTTTACCACCTTCTCAACAATGCTTGAAGGTACTGCGAAGCTGTAGCCTGTAAATGAACCGGTTCTTGAGGCAATGGCAGTGTTGATTCCAACCAGTTCACCATTTGTGTTTACTAGAGCTCCACCACTGTTACCAGGGTTTACAGCAGCATCTGTCTGCAGGAAGGATTCTATGCTCAATTGCCCCAGTATCTGGATCTGTCTTGACTTAGCACTTAAGATACCGGCAGTTACAGTAGAAGTAAGGTTGAATGGATTACCCACTGCAAGGACCCATTCTCCAACTTTCAGGTTGTCAGAACTGCCAAACTTAAGGTAGGGCAGATCAGCTGCATCTATCTTGAGCAGGGCTATATCAGTACTCGGGTCGGATCCTACCTTGACAGCCTTAAAACTACGCTTGTCATTTAGGGTTACCTGAATATCAGACGCATCTTCAATTACATGATTATTAGTGACTATAAAACCATCACTGGATAAGATAACACCCGAACCGGCTCCCATAACTGGACGCTGCTGAGGTTCACCAAATGATCCTCTTGGACCGAAAAAGAATTCCAGGAAGGGATCCTGAAAACTCATACCTGGCACTGTTGTGGTTCCTTTTGTAGTAACGTGAACAACAGCATGAATAGACTTCTCGGCCGCATAGGTCAAATCCGGATAGTTTCCCTGTGGAGCGTCCGGTAATGAAGCAAAACGGGCAGATGGACTGACATATACCGGTACTTCTACTTGTTCCTTTTCTGACCCGAAAAACATGGAGTAAGCTAAAACTCCAAGAAATGCACTGACAATGGCAATAGTAAAGGTTGTAAGCAGTTGTTTGGTATTCATGTCTCTCAAGTTTTATGGTTTTACAAAAGAGCCTCAAATCGCGTGCCCTGAGGTCTTAATTAACAGATTTTAACTGGTGGTATATTAGAATTATAACAAAACAAAAGCAGTATTGTTAATCTCCTTTAGAAGGAACATTCTTTATTATCTTTGTATTTTGCACCAATATACCAACAACCTACTTTCTATGAGTTCAATCAGATTCAGCAAGTACCACGGAACAGGAAATGACTTTGTAATAGTTGACAACCGAAACAGGGTCTTTGATTCTGACAATAATGACTTTGTCATGCATATCTGCCACAGGAGGTTTGGTGTGGGTGCAGATGGTTTTATGTTGCTTGAGTCTTCTGATAAAGGTGCATTTGCAATGCGTTATTACAACAGTGACGGAAGGGAGAGCACTATGTGTGGCAACGGAGGCCGCTGCCTCGTTGCCTTTGCCCGTCAACTTGGACTTGTGAAAGATGGAGAACTTGTAGAGTTTGAAGCTATTGATGGTCTTCACCATGCTGTTTGCATGGGTGATATTATAAGCCTGAAGATGGTAGATGTTAAGGGTATTGAGGAACTTGATGGTGGTTTCTACCTTGATACAGGGTCCCCGCATTTTGTCAGGTACGTTGATGATCTTCAGGGAACTGATGTATATAAAGAAGGGAGTAAGCTTAGATACAGCAATATGTTTGGTGACGGTGGTGCCAATATAAATTTCGTTAGGTACAACAAGGCAGGACATATTTCCTTGCGTACTTATGAAAGAGGTGTAGAGGACGAGACCTGGTCGTGCGGTACTGGTACTGTAGCTTCCGTTCTGACGTCCTACTACCGTTTTGGTGGACCTCTGATTTGGGATGCTGATGTGAAGGGTGGTAAGCTGAAGGTTAGTTTTACTCCTGCCGGAAGAGGTTTATTCACCGACATCAGGCTTGATGGTCCTGCAAAGTTTGTTTTTGAGGGTACATTGGATAATTTCTTGAAGCAACAGGATGGAATATAGATTGGTATCGGATTTTAAGCCCACAGGGGATCAGCCGGATGCAATACGACAACTGGTTGAGGGGTTCAGATCAGGACTTAATCAACAGACCCTACTTGGGGTTACTGGTTCTGGAAAGACCTTTACTATTGCAAATGTACTTTCGCAGCTAAACAAACCGGCACTGGTACTAAGCCACAACAAGACCCTGGCAGCCCAGTTGTATAGTGAGTTTAAGCAGTTCTTTCCTGAAAACCTTGTTGAGTACTTCGTATCCTATTACGATTATTATCAACCCGAGGCCTACCTGCCAGTGACAGATACCTATATTGAAAAGGACCTTTCGATAAATGATGAGATTGAGAAATTACGACTGAGTGCTACCTCCTCCCTGATGTCAGGGAGGAAGGATGTGATAGTCGTTTCTTCAGTTTCCTGCCTTTACGGTATTGGAAATCCTGATGATTTTCATGCAAATGTAATCTCTGTAAAAAGGGGAGATAAGATCAGCAGGAACCAGTTTCTTAGAAAACTGGTTGATGGGCTTTATTCACGTAATGAGACTGAGTTTGACCGCGGCCATTTCAGGGTTAAGGGTGATACGGTTGATATCAATCTTGCCTATGCTGACCATGCCTGTCGTATTAGTTTCTGGGGTGATGAGATTGAGTCGATAGAGACTTTTGATCCAGTAAACAACCTGCGTCTTGGCATTCATGATGAGCTACTTATCTATCCTGCAAATATCTTTGTTACAAGTAAAGAGCGTATTAATCAGGCAATGAGGATGATGCAGGATGACCTTGTTGCCAGGGTTGAAGAACTTAAAAGGGATGGTAAGAAGCTGGAGGCCAAGAGACTGGAGGAGAGGGTCAACTATGATATGGAGATGATTAAGGAACTTGGTTATTGTTCGGGTATAGAAAACTACAGCCGCTACTTTGATGGCAGGGCTCCCGGAACTAGGCCATTCTGCCTTATTGATTTCTTCCCGGATGACTTTATTACAATAATCGATGAGAGCCACGTTACAATCCCTCAGATCAGGGCTATGTATGGTGGCGACTACAGTCGCAAAAGGAATCTGGTGGATTACGGTTTCAGACTTCCGGCGGCATTGGACAACAGGCCACTGAGGTTTGAAGAGTTTGAAGAACTTGCCCAGAGGGTTATATACGTTAGTGCAACTCCGGCTGAGTACGAGATAGAAAAGAGTGAGGGTATAATAGTAGAACAGCTGATTCGTCCTACTGGTCTGCCGGATCCAAGGATAGAGGTTCGTCCAAGTCTGAACCAGATAGACGACCTGATGGAGGAGATAAGGCAGAGATGTGCGAGGGACGAGAGGGTTTTGGTTACCACCCTTACTAAGCGTATGGCAGAGGAGTTGACAGACTACCTGACAAGGATGGGAGTGAGGTGCCAGTACATACACTCGGACGTGGAGACTCTGGAACGTGTCAAGATTATGGAAGCACTACGTGAGGGAATGATTGATGTTCTTGTTGGTGTCAACCTGTTGCGTGAGGGACTTGACCTTCCGGAAGTTTCCCTGGTTGCAATTCTTGATGCCGACAAGGAAGGCTTCCTTCGTTCTGCAAGATCACTTACACAGACTGCTGGTCGGGCTGCACGTAATATTAATGGTCTTGTTATTATGTATGCCGATACTATTACTGGATCTATGCAGGAAACAATTGATGCAACCAATTACAGAAGAGAAAAGCAGCTAAACTACAACAAGCAGCATGGTATCACACCTACTCCAATTGTAAAGAAGAGGGGTGCTGTAATACCTGGACAGACTGCAGCTGCACCCTCTGCTTATGTTGAACCTGAGTCTGTTGATGTAGCAGCCGATCCTGTAGTAGCTCTGATGAGTCCAAAGGCGCTTGAGAAAGCAATTGACAAGGCTAAAAGGAATATGGAAGCTGCGGCTAAGGAACTGGACTTTATGGCTGCTGCCTTTTATAGGGATGAGATGTTCAGACTTCAGGAACTGCTAAAAGAAAAGAAGGCAGAAGAGAAAAAATAGCGTTTGGGGAATCCAGTTGATCATAGGCAGATAAAACAAAAGAGGCTGTCCGCTGGAGCTGCCTCTTTTGTTGTTCAATATTTATCCTATAACTATCTTCTTCTTTGTGGTGATCTGCTTCTGCTCTTAGGCAACAGGAACTTCCTTGTCTTTTGATAGCTTGCACGGTTGTACCTGGAGTCATTTCTAAAATAGCTATTGGCGATGTTAATCTTTACACCCATAGTAACTGTATAGTAAAAGTCAAATGGGTCTGTAGTATGTTCAATACCCCTCGGTTCCCAGCTGTCGTACCAGACATCGTGTCCGTCAAGTTGGTCACTGAAGGGAAGGTTTCCGGTAAACTCAAGATTAGCACTTAACATTGGGCTAAGCCATAATGATACACCAGCACCTGCACCCACAAAAGGAGTTACTCCACTAGGTTCACGCCATACTTCACCTGGAACGGCTCCTTGTGTCCCTGCACTTGCAGGTCCCCAGGTTTCAGTAGCACTAAAGTAAATAACACCAAATTGAGCGAGTCCATATGGTTGGAAGGTTCTTTCCCTAAAATAGCCCATCAAGTGGTTTAATGGAAAATATGTGGCTCCAAAACCAAGCTCCGCATAGAAATTCTTGAATGATGCGTAAGTTGTATTTGTGATAGGATAAACCTGATCTCCTTTCATTTTTCCTCCAAGTAAAGAGGCTCTCATACCTACTGACCTTGTCATTTCCCTTTCTACAGTAAGACCTACTGTATAACTGGTCCTCGACTCATCTACCAGGTCACCAAAAAACAGATTTACTCCTGCTTTGGGAGTAATTGTCAAACCTGCAGCGAGGTCGAAAGGATTTCTCGAGTAGCCCCTACGTAGCTGGCTAAATACTGGTTGTGACAGTAAGGCCACAATGAGCAGGAGTGTGATGTTTTTGCTATATCTGTACATCTATATAAAGGCCATTGTTTCGGTCAGATACTCAAATTTCGCTGTAAATTTGGTGAAAACTTTGATAACTACAAAGATTCAAACAATTCTTAGAACGAAAATTACAGCATTTTGTTTCCTTTTTTTATAAACGACAAGAATCGCATGACCAACTCCTGCCTCAGTTCCCTGAATCTTAATTCAGGTATTCCACCAAATTACCAAGGTTTACCTCATATATAGCCTCCCTGCCCCCCGGCTTATACATTATTTCTATCTCTCCGGAATATTTCTCTTCCACTGCCCGCCTTACAATTTTCATAGTACTGTTTAGCATCCTGTTGGCCTCACTGAAAGGTTCCGGTGCGATAAACCAAACCGTTGGTAACCAACGCTGGGGAAACATATCCTGCAATTTACCACCTTTTTTGAATTCCGCCAGTTCTTTTTGTATTTGATCAAGAATAATTTTCTTCTTCTCTGCATCTGTCTTTGAACCTGCATGTTTTAACAAAGTCCTGACAGCGTCTTTATTTGGCACCAGTATGGCTGTTGTATAGGCACACTGATTGTTGTAAAGTACTACCTGATCAATTGATTTGCAGTGATCCACTATTGCTTCCTCAATACCTTCAGGACTGTATTTTTCACCGTCATGGGATATAAGCAGACTTTTATAACGACCAAGAACGTATAAATAACCTTCTTTGTCAAGATAGCCCATGTCTCCGGTATACAACCATCCGTCCTTCAGAGCATCAACAGAGGCTGCCGGGTTCTTCCAATAGCCCAGCATTACATTTTCTCCACGCACTACGATCTCTCCTGAAACACCGAGGGGCAGTTCCTTTCCGTTTTCATCACAAATCTTGATTTCAAGATTACGAACGACCCGTCCTGATGATCCCATCTTATGGTGATCAGGAGTATTTGCAGAAATAATAGGAGCAGCTTCACTCAACCCATAGCCCTGATACATTGGTATACCCAGCGCATAAAAGAATCTTTGAAGTTCGATATCCAACAAAGCTCCACCTCCTATAAAGAATTTCAGCTCTCCTCCAAGTCCCTCACGAACACTTGAGAAAAGTATCTTGTCGAACAACACACCCAGAGGTTTGGTTAGTCTTTTCAGACCTTTGCCCTTATTGTCACCTGTACCATTGTACCAGTATGCATGAGCAAGCGCAGCCCTGAACAATAACCAGGCAAACTTACCTTTTGATTGTACGCCCTTCTCAATGTTCTTTCTGAAATTCTTTGCAAGTGCAGGTACACTCATCAGTACATGAGGTTTAATCTCATGGATATTTGCTGCGAAGTTCTTAAGTGTTTCGTTGCTGGTTCTTCCTGCCTTTACAGCAGCTATTGAAGCACCCCTGTACATAAAAGCATACAAAGCTGCAGTATGAGCGAATGCATGATCCCAGGGAAGAACTACGAGCGTACGGAAGTGAGATGGAATATCTATAAAGCTAAAGGCCTGTTCGACATTTGCGGTATAATTGCGATGTGACAGCATAATACCTTTGGGATCTGCTGTAGTTCCTGATGTATAGGAAATGTTTGCTAGATCATTTGGTTTGACCTCAGCTCTACGTGAGTCCAGTAATTGAGAATCCTTATCCAGGAATTCCACTCCCTTTGTAAGAAGCTCAGCCCAGCTCAGTTCCCTCTCTTCGATGCCTTCAAACTCATCAAAGACAATTACACTTTCGAGTGCCGGAGTCTTATCCTTTATAGCTCTGATCTTTGCTACCTGAAAGCCTGAAACTACAACAAAGCGGCTTTCGGAGTGATTAATTCTGAAGACAAGGTCATTGGCCTCTTCCAGTTTCACTGAAAGGGGCACATTGACACCACCTGCATACAGTATTGCAAGTTCACAAATTAGCCAATCTCGCCGTCCCTCAGAAAGAAGGGAGACACGGTCTCCCTTTTGTAATCCAAGTGCCATAAAACCTGCAGCATATTTCCTGACAAGGTCATGGATTTCTTTATAGCTTGTTGGTTCAAACTGACCGTTAGTCTTCTCCCAAACCAGTGGATTGTCAGGAAATAACCCGACCTTCTCCTCAAAATAATCAATTATGCTAAGCATCAAACTAACAGGGTTTTATTGTTCGGTACTGAATTTAAATACTGTAGTATGATCAAAAGGTTTTCCAGGCTTTGTTATACAGTCCGGGAAGTTTGCTTTGTTTGGCGAATCCGGGAAATACTGAGTCTCGAAGCAGAATCCCTCAAAGCTTTCAAATTTGCGACCTGATCTGCTATGGCTTCCGTCCAGATAGTAACCAGCATAAAACTGCATACCAGGAAGGGTAGTAAAAACCTCAAGTACGCGGCCTGATACGGCTTCCTTTGCAACAGCTGCACGTGAGAGTTCTCCTTCCTTCAGATTAAGAACAAAGTTATGGTCATAAGTATTTTCAGGAAGCTGGGCAATGCGTTCACCAATTCTGTGAAAGCTTGTGAAATCAAAGGGAGTATTCTTAACAGAAGCAATCTCACCTGTTGGAATAGCCTCTATTGCAGGGGTGTAATGATCCGCGAGGATCATTACTTCATGATCCAGAATATTTCCTTTCTTACCTGAAAGATTAAAATATGCGTGGTTGGTAAGGTTTACCGGGGTTGCCTGATCAGCTTCTGCAAAATAATGGATAATCAGTTCGTTTTCCTCAGTTAGCTTATAGCTTACCTTAACATTGACGTTGCCTGGATATCCCTCGTCATTATCCGGACTAAAAAGCTTAAATACAAGTGTGTCGCCTTCAATGCTACTGTCCCAAAGCTTCAGAAAATAACCTGCAGGACCACCGTGAAGGTGATTGGGGCCATTGTTTGTTGCCAGAGTATAGGTCTTACCATCCAGAGTAAAACGTCCATTGGCAATGCGGTTTGCAAAGCGTCCGACTACGGCACCAAGGAAGGGGCAGTTGCCTAGATACTCTTTAGACAGATAATGCGCAGGATCATCAAAGCCAAGAGAGATTTCAGCCGGATTTCCATTCTTGTCTGGAGTTACGATGCTTGTTATTGTTGCACCTATATTTGTTATTTTGACGCTGGTACCTTTACCATTCTTAAGTTCAAAATGCTTGATGGCAGGGTTAGCCAGATTCTGAATCTTCAGTTCTTGTATGTTCATTATTCTTTTGTTTAAGTGTACGAGTTAAGCAAAAATATGAAAAATCAGCAAATTCCAACAATTCAATGAAAGCTGGGTAGGGGATATTTTTAGTATCCCGGATGATGTTGGCAATTTTAAATGTAAATTTGCCACTTACAGATAAAGCTCATAAATACTATGGATTTACTTGCATTAAAGAAGCATTTTAAGAAGTTATACGGCAAAGACGCCGACTATCTTTTCTTTTCACCCGGGAGGGTTAACTTGATTGGTGAACACACCGATTATAACGGAGGCTACGTATTCCCCTGCGCCATCAACTATGGCACTTACTTACTTGCGAGTAAGAACGATGGATGCGGGATGCGTTTTGCAAGCACGAATATGGAGCTGAAAGCTGATATTACATGTGCAGCCCTGAGTCAAAAGCAGCCAGGGGGAGCATGGGTTAATTACCCTTTGGGGGTGATGCATGAGTTTTCCAAACTGGGCGTTAAAATCGAAGGTCTTGATCTTATTTATAGCGGTAATATTCCCAATGGTGCAGGTCTGTCGTCCTCGGCATCTATAGAGATGGTAACTGCGGTTATGCTCAACGAACTCTTTAACAAGGGCGCTCTTGAGATGATGGAGATGGTAAAACTTTCTCAGAGGGCAGAAAACCAGTTTGTCGGTGTCAACAGCGGTATCATGGACCAGTTTGCCGTCGGTATGGGCCTTGCTGACCATGCACTTGCACTCAAGTGTGATACACTTGAATACCATAGAGTACCTCTAAAACTGCAGGGATGCAGGATTGTTGTAAGTAATACAAACAAGCGCAGGGGACTGGCTGATTCAAAATATAATGAGAGAAGGGCCGAATGCGAGAAGGCACTTGAAGAGATGAACAGCGAGGGTAAGTACAATTATCTCAGTGATTTGGGTGTAGAATTATTTGATTCACTTAAGGGCAAATTGTCTTCTGATGTGTTATTAAGAAGAGCCCGTCACGTTATCACAGAAAACCAACGAGTACTGGATGCGATGACAGCTCTTGAGAAGAATGATCTAGCTGAATTTGGTCGCCTGATGAATGCCTCTCATGTTTCCCTGCGCGATGACTATGAAGTAACAGGTAAGGAACTTGATGCTCTGGTTGAAGAGGCTTGGAAGATTGAAGGAGTTTACGGTTCACGTATGACAGGTGCCGGTTTCGGTGGCTGCACCGTATCTATCGTGAAAGAGGAAGCTATTGACAGGTTTATCGAGCAGGTCGGTAAGGGGTATGAAGCACGTACCGGACTAAAGCCTGATTTTTACATTGCTGAGGTGGGAGATGGAGCTCGCAGACTTGAATAGATTTCCATATATTTGTGGCACAATTGAAGTTTAAACCCTACAAAATACAATTTCATGGTTCTTCTTTTTGAGGGCAAATCCTCACAGCTTATCATCGCAGTTCATACCTCTATTGAACACTCGAAAACGGATCTCAGCAAACTGGAATGGCTTTTTAGCGGAGCCCGCTTGCTTGACTCTAAATCAGTTGACGGATACTTTGTAGGTCCGCGCAGGGAGATGATTACTCCCTGGAGTACCGGTGCTGTAGAAATCACCCGTAATATGGGCCTCAATGGCATTATCAGGATTGAAGAATTTTTCAAGGTGAGTGGCAAGGATGCAGAATATGATCCAATGTTGCAGCGTTTGTACAATGGATTGGATCAGGATGTCTTTACTATTAACAGGAAGCCTGAACCAATAGTATATATAGATGATATTGCCGCCTATAATGAAAAAGAAGGTTTAGCTCTTAGTGATGACGAGGTAGAATATCTCAACCAGCTGTCGAAGAACCTTGGTCGCCTGCTTACTGACAGTGAGGTCTTCGGATTCTCGCAGGTCAACTCAGAGCACTGCCGTCACAAGATATTCAACGGTACCTTTATCATCGATGGTGAGGAAAAGAAGAGTACCCTTTTTCAACTAATCAAACGCACATCAAAGGAGAACCCCAACTACCTGGTATCAGCATATAAGGACAATGTTGCCTTTGTAGAAGGACCACTTGCCGTGCAGTTTGCACCGCGCACACATGACAAAGCCGACTTCTTTGAGCAGAAGGCATTTGAGTCTGTATTGTCTCTAAAGGCTGAGACCCATAATTTCCCAACAACTGTTGAGCCCTTTAACGGAGCTGCAACAGGTACAGGTGGCGAAATCCGTGACCGTATGGCAGGAGGTAAGGGAGCTCTTCCTTTAGCCGGTACTGCTGTTTACATGACAGCTTATCCACGCACGGACGGGGAGAGGGAATGGGAAACAGGTATGCCCGAGCGTCCATGGTTGTATCAGACACCAAGGCAGATCTTGACAAAGGCTTCAAATGGTGCGAGCGACTTTGGAAATAAGTTTGGCCAGCCCCTGATCTGCGGTTCCCTTCTTACCTTCGAGCATATGGAGAATGGTAAGAAGTTTGCCTTTGACAAGGTAATAATGCTTGCCGGAGGTATTGGTTACGGTAAAAAGAGAGATGCATTAAAGGATACTCCAACATCAGGTGACAAAGTTATAGTGATGGGTGGTGACAACTACCGTATTGGTATGGGTGGAGGTGCCGTTTCTTCAGTAGCTACTGGAGAATATGACAATGCAATCGAATTGAATGCAGTACAGCGTTCTAACCCTGAAATGCAAAAGCGGGTTCTGAATGCCATAAGGGCCATGGTTGAAAGTGATGACAACAAGATAGTTTCCATCCACGATCACGGTGCCGGTGGGCACCTTAACTGCCTTTCAGAACTGGTAGAGGCGACAGGTGGCACTATTGAAATTGACAAGTTGCCCATTGGTGATCCAACACTTTCAGCCAAGGAAATCATTGGTAACGAGTCACAGGAGAGAATGGGACTTGTACTCAAGGAACAAGATACTGAGACATTAAAGCGCATTGCAGAGAGAGAGCGCGCTCCATTATATGTTGTCGGTGAGACAAGCGGTGATATGCAGCTGAAGTTTACTGACAGCAAAGGAAATGCGCCTATCAACCTGCAATTATCGGATATGTTTGGTAATCCTCCTAAGACTGTTATGGAGGACAGAACAGTAAATGAAGAATTTGCTCCGTTAAGCTACGATCCAAAACTTATTGGCAAGTACCTTGAGAACGTTCTACAGCTTGAAGGTGTAGCATGTAAGGACTGGCTCACAAACAAGGTTGACAGGTCGGTTACCGGACTTGTAGCCAAGCAGCAGACAGCCGGTGAGTTACAGTTGCCTCTCAACAATATGGGGGTTTCTTCTATTGACTACAGAGGTAAGGATGGAATAGCCACCTCTATAGGTCATGCTCCTGCAGCAGCTCTTATTGATTCTGGTAAGGGTTCTAAGCTTGCTGTAGCCGAGGCACTGACAAATATAGTTTGGGCTCCTATGACTCACGGACTAAAGGGAGTGAGTTTGAGTGCAAACTGGATGTGGCCTTGCAGAAACCCAGGTGAAGACGCAAGACTTTACAAGGCTGTTGAGACCCTTAGTGATTTTGTTGTTGAGCTTGGTATCAATGTCCCAACCGGTAAGGACTCTCTTTCAATGACCCAAAAGTACAAAGATGGTGATAAGGTATTATCCCCGGGCGCTGTACTTATAAGTGCTGCAGGTCAGGTAGAGGATGTAAGGAAGTGTGCCGAACCGGTTCTTAAGAAGGATCCGGCCACTGTACTGCTATATATAGACTTTTCTCTTGACGGCTTCAAGCTTGGAGGAAGCAGTTTTGCCCAGGCTATAAGGCAGTTGGGTAATGAAGCCCCAACGGTAAATGATGCCAAATATTTTGCAAAGGCTTTTGAAGCAATTCAGGAACTTGTAAAGGAAGGCCTGATACTAGCAGGACATGACGTATCTGCCGGAGGTCTTATTACAGCTCTATTGGAGATGTGCTTTGCAAATACTGATTTTGGTCTGAATATCGACCTGACTGCTATAGACGAGAAGGATCCGGTTAAAGTACTGTTTAGCGAAAAACCTGCTGTTGTAATTCAGGTTATGGATCGTGCAAAGGTTGAAGCTATTTTAGCTAAGTACGGGGTTGGTTCTGTAGTAATTGGTAGTCCTGTTGAAGGACGTACTGTTAAGGTCAACACTAAGGATAGCGATCTTAGTTTCGATATAGATGCACTCAGAGATATTTGGTTCAAATCGTCTTACCTGCTGGACAAATACCAGAGTGGAGAGAAGAAGGCACTTGAGAGATATCAAAACTACAAGCAGCAACCATTGACATATAGATTTCCCAAAGGCTTTGAAGGAACCTACAGTTCGCTGGGTATCGACAAGTATTTAAAGGGTGCTGAGAGAAAGGCCAAGGCCGCTATTATTCGTGAACAGGGTGTAAATGGTGATAGAGAAATGGCATATTCACTGTATCTGGCAGGTTTTGACGTTAAGGATGTTCACATGACCGACCTGATCAGTGGCAGGGAAGACCTTTCTGATGTTGATTTTATTGTGTTTGTAGGAGGATTCAGTAACTCAGACGTACTTGGTTCCGCAAAGGGATGGGCTGGTTCCTTCCTATACAATGAAAAGGCAAAGAAAGCCATTGAAGCCTTCTATGCCAGGGAAGATACTTTGAGCCTGGGAATATGTAATGGTTGTCAGGTAATGGTTGAACTTAACCTGCTATATCCCGAACATAAGGAAAGAGTCTTTATGTCACACAATGATTCGCACAAGTTTGAAAGCGGGTTCGTAAGCCTTGAGATAGGAGAAAACAACTCAGTAATGCTGGGTTCTCTTTCCGGTTCACGCATCGGGGTATGGTATGCTCACGGTGAGGGTAAGTTTAACTTCCCCTTATCTGCAAACAACTATAACATAGCTGCTTTCTATGGTTATAAAGACTATCCGGCAAATCCGAATGGCAGTGATTTGAATACTGCTGCTATCTGTTCGCACGATGGACGCCATCTTGCAATGATGCCACACCCGGAAAGGGCAATCCTTCCATGGCAATGTGCCCATTACCCGGCAGAAAGGCGCAGCGATGAGGTGTCTCCCTGGATGCAGGCCTTTGTCAACGCACGTGTCTGGATAGAAAACAGAAAGAAATAAAACTACTTACTGACGGATCAGCTTTTTCGAAAGCTGATCCGCACTGGTAAGTGCCAGCGGCAGGAGAGAGGCCTTGCTTGCACGAACCGGGCAAATATCGATTCCCCCTCTTCTTGTATAGATTGTAGTCACCATTAAATCTTCAGGAGCAAAAGCATCTACAAGCCTTTTGTAAATCATCTCACAGATTTCTTCGTGAAAATGATTCTCATTTCGGATCGAAACAAGGTATTTGAGCAATGAGAGCTTATCGGGCAGCATATTTCCCTTTATGTAAATAAAGGCACTTCCCCAGTCGGGTTGGTGGGTAATCTTGCAGTTGCTGCGAAGCAGGTGGCTTGCCACTCTCAACTCCTTTTCATTTCCTGATGAGGTTTGAAACAGGGCTGGAGTTTCCGTATATGCAACAAACTCAGTAGTTTCTATTTCAGGCAGCTCCTCGAGGAGCTGCCAGTCTGCAAAGTCAGCACCTCCTTCACTTGCATAGGCAGGAAAGAAGGTGACTATCACACTGGTTTCAAGTACTGAGGATAGATCCTTTTTGATTAGGTCTTTAACTATAGTGATACCTTCCTCGCGGGTAGAGCCAAAGCGGCTCATATTAAAGCCGTTAAGGTAAAGTTTGAAAGACTTGCTTTCAACTATTGATGGACTGTCGGCTGGGTAGATCAATTTGATAACACCTGCTACAGGCAGGCCCTTTTCGGTCAGGAAACTCAGTTCCCATGCATGCCAGACATCCACTCCGACAAAGGGGAGATTGCTGTTGTCAAGGCCATAGATCTCCCTGTTGAGGGAGCGGGGAACTGCAACCAGATACTCAGGTGAGTACTGTTGCGGGTATTCTACTCTCTGACCAAGGTATTTACCTTCGATAGGATTCTTTTCCATAGCTTAAACCCTTTATCTACACTCCCTGGCGGTTGCCAAAGAGGTCTATATGTATACGTGGTGAGTAGCGCCAGCCATTCCTTACTGCCATTTCCATAGTTAGTCTGGCACTTTTCCGGAGTTCTTCGGATGCCGAACCAAGGGGCATCAGGAGGATGTCGCCTGGCTTCCAGGAATGAAGCTTTCCTAAAAACTCCTCCTTGATTTCATGTTCATCTTCAGGACGTCCGATAACAAACTTAAGTTGAAAATCCTTGCCATTATTGCGGGCAAAGTCAATAAAGGACTGGATTACCTCAAGATTTTTTCGTTTCTCGGGGTGGTACTTGAAAGGACCTGACATCTGCAGTCCAAGTGCACTAAGCTTTTCAGCATCAGGATCCGAATTGCGCAGTTTAGGCGATATGCTATAGAGGTCGATAAATCCTGCAAGTTCCCTGCTAAAGATTGTTCCGTTTGTCTCTATTGAGATATGCAGTCCCAATTCACCCTTTATCCTTCTAGTAAGTTCTATAAGCGCATCCTTCTGCAACATGGGTTCACCTCCGGTTATTACCACGTGCTTTGTCTCATCCAGGTTTGCTTGCAGCAGTTCCATCAGTTCGCCCACCTCAATACGCACCACCTCTCTGGTATCAAAAGAAGCAAAGGGTGTGTCGCAGCGGCTGAATGAGCCGTCTTCCAGTCTCCAGATACATCTGAGATTACATCCGGACAGTCGGATAAACAGGGAGGGCATACCCGCAAGTTTTCCTTCACCCTGGATGGTTCCCGGAACTGAAAAACCAGTTGATGGAGGTACAGGCAAGGGATTGCCATGTCTGTCCCTGGTGATTGGGAAGAGGGCTTCCCCGGCCAGAGTTAGAATCTTGTCCATTATCAGGATTTTAGTGCAGGGTCATCAATACCGGCTTCGCTGAAGGCGCGGGCTCTAAGCAGGCAACTGTCGCACTTACCACAGGGGTTTTCTCCACCACGATAGCAGCTCCAGGTCAGGTCGAAGGGCACACCAAGACTTAGACCCAGTTTTATCTCCTCGCTCTTCGTCATAGAGATAAAGGGAGCATGAATAGTAATGTGCCTTTTGTGCTCAGCCGCCATAACAGTGCCCTGGTTGATAGCATTTTGCATTGCATCTATAAAAGTCTGGCGGCAGTCAACATATCCTGAGTAGTCAGCCTGACTTACACCAATAAAGATGTCGCAGGCCCCTATAGCCTCTGCGTAGGATGCGGCTATCGAAAGAAAGACCATATTGCGGGCGGGAACATAAGTTACGGGAATATCGGTCCTGTTAACATCGCCATCCTCTACTTCCATATTCATGTCTGTAAGAGAAGAACCTCCCCATTGGCCAATGTTGATACTCACAACCCGGTGCTCCGTGGCACCGGCTGCTTTGGCAAGAGCTTCAGCAGCATTGAGTTCCTTATTATGTCTTTGACCGTATTCAAAACTTAGCGTGAACAATTCATATCCTTCACTTTTGGCAAGCCATAAGGCCACCGCAGAGTCTAAGCCCCCTGATAATAGAATAACTGCACGTTTCATTTTTTAAAGCTTAATGCAGCCGAACATCCATAGTTTTATTTAAAGACAGGATGGTTTCGAACTGTCTGTTAGTTTTGCAAAGATAGTCTTTTAAACGGTAACAGGGCATAAAAGCCCTGTTCTTAGTTTTATTCATCTGTAGGTTCTTCTGTTTCAGCATCCCCCTGAGGTGTCTCTGGAGCCGCTATCTGGCTCAGGAAGCGTTTTAGACGACTTTCAGGAGCAAGCGTAAAGTAGTAAGACTTATCGACGATCCTTGTCTTTGGACGCCTGTCTTCAGGTTTGAGTGCCTGAACATGAGCATTGTACTGCGGATCGGATGAACGGGTATTCATTACTCCGTTACGGTAGCTGAAATAATAGTAACGTCCCTTACTAGGTTCTATATAAAAGTCAAGCGAGTTTCCTGCCCTGCTGAAGGCAATCTCTGCCTTGATTATTACCTTCCTATTGACCGGTTTGTTGCCAATCCATGCAACATAAGCCTCAGAATCGGCAATATAACTGCGTCTGGTTTGACTCCAGGTCCAGTTTAAGTCATCTACTGCTATCAAATATTGCAGGTCAACAGGTATGGATTTCATTTCTTCAACACCTTGAACTTCCCTTGCAATATCAGTTGCCGTGGCCTTACCAAATATTTCTGCCATTCTGGCTATTGCGCCCGCAGATTCGAAATGCTGCGCTCCTCCTGATTCACCACTTACGATTCCATTGAAGACCATTTCTTTAGTTAATTCTTCAAGGAAGAAGTCCAAGGTAAAAAAGGAGTTTATCTCAAGTGAGTCAATAGCTCTGTTATGCTTTATAAATCCGGCTGCCATAGTACTGACCGAACCTAGATCCAGTCCCATGTTAATCCTGCCAAAACCGGATACGTAGCATCCTGAGTTGCTAAATCTTAGAATGTTACCGGTTGTATCAGGTACAGCAAGCTTTGACGCATCTGAGACAGTAAATGCATCCAGATACTTATCAAAATACAAAATACCTGTGGCAGGTAATATAGGCACATCACTATGGAAAAGTCTATCTTCCATAAAGGCACTGTACACAATGTTAGAATCCCTGTTCAGGTATATACTGCTAAAGATATTTTCATTTTCAATATTTTGAACCTGTTTAGCCAAAGGTATTCTAACATCTGAAGGATCTATCTCGGATTCGAATTTGACGTAGTCCTGAGGACCCAACTCATGGCAATCATGTAGCATCTGGGCTCCTCCCTTGAATTTAAGAAGAGGTTTTCCTGCACTGAGACCTACCTGTCCCTTAAAGCCGAAATGCTTATTGAATGAGAAGAATTCCTTTTCACTAATTACTCCTTCGGCGCTTGTTTTCCCTTCTTTAGAAACTGTAATACTATTAAATGAGATTGTTTTTTTATTGCCATCTCCGTTTGTAAAGTCATAGAGTCCCTGAGCCTGATACTGCATCTTACCCTCAATACTGACTCTTGCATTATAAAAACTATGAATAGTATCGTTCAGGATAATTCTTACCGAATCGAGGACATCAAGTACAGCATCTCTATTAATTGTCACATTACCGTCATTAAGAATCATCCGGGCATCGGCCACATTGATTTCCTTCACTTCTTTAGCATATATCTTACCTGCTTCAACATCATAGAGTGCAATTGGAACAATAAAATCAAGCGAATCCTGACGTCTGTGTGTTGATACGAAGCGATTACCTTTCGAACCTGACAAACCAAGGTGGATAGAGTTATTGTCCATGTCCCAGGAGAACTGGTTAATAAAGGCAATATAACGTTGGTCGGTAAACTCAACCTTGCTTCCTGAGTCCCTTGACATGAAGGAGCCTTTACGTTCCTTAAAGTCTATCGTTGATAGTAGGTTCTCAGTTTTAAAGTTGACTGCACTGGTTGCGGATGATTGAGTCAGACTGAAATCCGATGAGTCAGCCATTACAACATGGTGTCCCAATTGCAGGTTTTTGGCCTTTAGAACTCCATTTGGCATTACAAGGCTACCATCTCCTTCAAGACCATTTGGAGTAAGTATCAGGTTGCCTTCCAGACTTGTTTCTCCGGCATAAAGCGTAAACGGTTCCTCCTGCATCCTTAGATCCATGTGGTCCTCGAACGGAAAGTAGTTGACTGTTACGTAAGTACCACTAACATCCGGATACTCGATACCTGTTTCTGCTGGTGCAATCTCAAACTTTTCAGCAAGTCCAAAAGCCCTGTCAGGCAGGAAGGTAAATTCATCAGAAGTAGCTATTCCAGTGAGCCAGTTTAAACTTCCCTTACCTTTAAGTCCATCGTTGCTGAGATCAATGGTATTTGAGAATGTAGCATCCTTACCATAGATTGTGTATCCATCTGATGGACTTTGCTTAACAAAACCCAGAGAATAGTCGGGTCTTACTGTGAGGGTTTCTTCAAAATCAGGGAAAATATTCGATTTGAAGACACCGGTAAAAGTAATATTCTTCTTTGTAAGCTGGCTTAGACTATCTATCTCGAATGGGTCAAGCATGAAATAGAAGGACTCCCTGTTATATTTACCGCCCTGGATTGCAGGGTTGTCATAATACACATATGAGTTTGTATTGCTTGTGAGCCTTGGGTATTCCGGAAATTCTTCCTTTCCAGACTTATTGTCGGGTTTGTCAATTTCAAGATATCCAGAGAGCTGGGCTACTGTATTATTAATCTTTATTATGGCAGGACGTCCATAGTAGTCAAAGCTTTCAGTCTGAACATTCATAGACATGGAATCAATGATGTTCAGGTTAATTCTGAAATCCTTATAATCAAACTCAAAACTGTTCCCAAACAGGGTTATCAAACCAGAGGATATTGAACCATCAAAGCCGAAGTTCCTGTCCTTTTTCAAGGTAAGATGCTTATTTGTAGGGAAGAAAACTACATTTTGCCTGTCACTGATTGATACTGCAGATACGCCATTAAGCTCCATGTCATAGTTTTTCAGGTCGAGGACGGCATTTGGTTGTGAACCCGGAGTTTCTGATTTAAAGCGTATTACGTCATAATCCTTTGTTCCGGCCCTGAATGCCAGGAAATCACGAAGTCGATCCCTGATTTCAATAGTATCATTGGTGACATTGTAACCTACAAAGCCGTGAAAAGACAAGCCTATTACCTGCTGCCTTATCTGATGCTCTGGCATATTGAGGAACCTGGCATAGTCACGGGCAGTGAACTTGTCAGTTTTGTATGCACGGGAACAATTCAACAGCCCCTGCAACGGATGGATAGCATCCATACCCTGCAATTGGTAGAAGAACTCTTCCCTGAAGTAGCTGATTGATTCGAAGAAAGCATGATTCTCAGCAGCCCCGGTAATCATCCTCAGTTCGATACCAGGACTACCTATCTGCCACTTGATCATACCCGCATCCATACTGATATTGTGGTAGGTATTAAAGAAGGGGCTCTGAGCTAGTCCGTTTCCATCCCTTATCAGGTGTAGTTCCTTATTTTCTGCCATGTATTTAAAGAGCAGACCGGGGTGGTAGATATAACCATCATCCAAATACATTGTGATTTCAGTGTCGCTGCCCACAATCTGGTCCTTACGGAGTATGAATCCCTCTGATTTGGCAGTAATAAAGAGGGTATCATTGCGAAAAATATTGATAACAGCAGGATTCTGACTATTACCAGAGCCTATAAACTTTGAGCCGTGCTGTGAAAATCCACCTTCAAAGTTAAAGTTGGGTTGGATATTATTTATCTGGTATCTCTGTTCGTATGATTCAAATTTAGGATAGGTTGAGTTTTCAGGGTTTCTGATCTGCATCAAACGGTGCTGTATCCTTCCTTGTAGCGGATAATTGAAGTACTCCGAGTTTCTGAATTCCACATTCTCTATTTCAAATGTGTTGCGGGACATCTCAATCTTATAATCTCCGAAAGTAGCATAAACTCTGTCAGCCGGAAGTCCACTCTGTTCCCATGTAACCTTGCCACCATTACCACTCCATACCCCACTCATCAGGTTTACCATACCTGAAGTATTGTAGATAAAGATACTGTCGTTTTGAGATCGGCAGGTTATAGTAGTATTGCTTACACGAGCATATAAAGTATCAGTATATTCAAAGGTTATGTCAGGAACCGAACTCGTCCACTTCAATGCAGCTGTGGAGTACAGAATGCTTTCATTGAGCAGGTTTCTTACATGCTCATTTAGTTTGTTAAGATGTCTAAGCGGTGAGCGCTGGTCTTTAAGCATGGCAAAGACTGCGCTGTGCCACACATCAAAGCTGGACTGAGGATGCTTGTTTGCAACAAAGGTCTGGACAGTAAGTAGATAGCTGTTGAAATCCGGATATGCCTTCCCCTTTTTCTGCATTATCAGATCAGAGGCTTCAATTATCTTGTTTTTTAATTCGGACGTGGTTTGAGGATCATTCCAGAAGATGCTGAAATCCCTGAAGAAATCTTTACTACCACTATTTTCTGAAGCTTTGAATACTTCTTCAAGCAACTTCAGATAATTATCTTGTCCACCGGATGAGAATTGTCCGGCAGCTTGAACCCTTGTTAGTGGTAAAGTGGTTATTAACAGTAATATAGTAAGATAGTGTAGATATTTCTTCATAGACCTCCTCCACATCATTGAGAGAGTTCATAGGTTAGAGCAGTCCAATTGTTCTTTTCCTTCCTGTTTGTTAACCTTAAGTTAAGGCTTTTTGCTTCTTCGTCAATGACATTGAAGTCGGACTCGTAAAAACCGCTGAAAAGAATCAGTCCTCCTGGCTTCAGCTGCTTTAAATAAGCTTTCATGTCGGCCAACAGGATATTTCTGTTGATATTTGCAATAATAATATCAAACATACCCTCACCGGAAAGAATGGAAGCATCCCCCTGTTTGATGATGATGTTACCTGTAGAGTTGAGCTGACAGTTTTCCTCACTGTTGCGGATACACCACTCATCTATGTCAATCGCAAGGATTTCTGACGCCCCCCTTTTTGAAGCAAGAATAGCCAGAATACCGGTTCCACAACCCATATCCAACACCCTATGTCCGGTCACATTTATCTCCAGAATAGATTCAATCATCATCGAAGTTGTCTCATGATGTCCGGTACCAAAGGACATCTTCGGTTCGATAATAATCTCAATAGGGATTTCAGGTTGTGCAGGATGGAAGGGACTACGCACAATACACTTATCATCAATGACGATGGGCTGATAGTAATTCTTTTCCCATTCCTCATTCCAGTCCTTGTCTTCAAGTTCAGAGATACTATACTCGACGTTCGTGTCATCAAAAGGAAGTTTCACATCGTCTAACAGTTCCTGACGAAATTCGGCATGCTGGATATAGGCCTCAAGTCCGGTTTCAGTTTCCATAAAGCTTTCAAAACCGACATCAGCCATCAGGGCTGTGAGGATTTCTGCCTTTTCGGAAGTAAAGGGGCTAATGGTTGCAACTACCTTGGTGTATCGCATAGTGTGGGGATATGAGAGAAGAAGAACAGATAAGGCCTACCGGCCTTATCTGTATTTGAAAAAATTAGAATGCTGTGATAATAGCAAGGAAGTCATCTGCCTTCAGAGAAGCACCACCGATAAGACCTCCGTCCACATCGGGATTAGAGAATAGTTCTTTAGCATTACCAGCGTTACAGCTACCGCCATAAAGGATAGTTGTGTCGTCTGCAATCTCTTTTCCATACTTTTCGCTGATCAGGCTACGGATAAATGCATGGATTTCCTGCGCCTGAGCAGGAGATGCAGTCTTACCAGTACCGATAGCCCAAACTGGTTCATAAGCAATTACAATCTTCTTGAATTGATCAGCAGTAAGGTGGAACAGTGAGTCAGCCAGTTGTTGTTTTACAACTTCAAAGTGCTTTTCTGCCTCACGTTCTGCAAGTACTTCACCAACGCAAAAGATTGGTTGCAGATCATTAGCAAGTGCCAGGTCAGTCTTTTCCTTAAGGATGGCAGCAGTTTCACCGTAGTATGCACGACGTTCTGAGTGACCCAGGATTACCCAGTTGGCACCGGTTGATTTAACCATAGCTGCTGATACTTCACCTGTAAAGGCACCTGATACCTTGTTGGCGCAGTTTTGAGCTGCAACCTGAACCTTTGCATTATCAACGGTTTTTACAACTTCAGTAATATGAACAAATGGAGTGCCCAGAATAACCTGGCACTTTGTAGTTGTGGCAGCCACGCGGCTGTTTACTTCTTTTGCAAGAGCAACACCCTCCTGAAGGGTGAGATTCATCTTCCAGTTTCCTGCAACAATGTTCTTTCTCATTTTTTCTATTTTGTAGTTTTACTTCTGAAAATTATCAATGGTATTAATAATACGCCAGCTATACAAAGCCAAATAATCAGCCTGGACCTGCAACTTATACTCTGAGTCAGAGCATAGGAGAGTGGATTTTCCAGAATTGACACTTCGGGCAAATCGTTATAGTGCCATTTCCCTGCCACTGTTCCATCATATAGTAGTACCAGACCTGGATTCGACCTGATAATGGTTTTGAGCAGGGTCTCATCAGCCTGAAGATAAGACAGCATCAGCCCGTTGGCTTTATCAAAGTTTTCCATTGCATCGTTACCCGATGCTGTAACTATATGGAACGAGATATTCTTAATTCTCGCGTTTTCTGCTAATTCACCGATTCTGCCTGCTACAGTGTCCGAGATCTTAGCCAGATCAGGGGAAATCACTAGAAATACCGGTCCCTTTGTGTTAATTAGTTCATGATGAACTTCCTCACCACTCTCAGCTGAGAAAATCGAGAAGTTGTAAAGCGGAGGGGTATAGCCTTCCTTTATCACCTTAGTCTCACTGTCGACATAGACCCATGATTCGTCGTCATAGGGGTAGTTGTCCACGTTGAAAGTTTGCCTTACTCCGTCTTTCTCTAGGATAAACAGGGTTTCGTACTCAGGCTGTTCGGCCCCTTCGGGAATACGCATCCCAGCTGGGATGTTGGTTCCGGTTTTATATGGACGAAAATCAATTACAGGCAGGTGCCTGTAATTGTAAACACTGAAACTTATTATTGCAACCAAAGCAATTATAGCAGTGGTTGCATTAGCAAGGACTGTATATCTGTTTTCGTAGCTGTTACGGAACTTGAACATAAAGAATACTGCAGCCATAAGGATTACATTCTTACCGAAGGTCTCCCAGTTGGTCAGTTTGATAGCATCTCCAAAACAGCCACAGTCGCTGACAGGATTAAAGATTGCGATGTAGAGTGTAAGAAGAGTAAAGAAAGCAGTCATTATAAGTGCAGCCAGGGAGGTAATACGCATGTAAAGCTTGCACAACAGGAAGAATCCTATCAGGAATTCAAGTGATGCCAGGGCTATTGACAGTCCCAGTGCAAGTGGAGCCAAGGCATCCATACCAAAGGCCACGAAGTAGTCCTCAAACTTGACCGCACCTCCGACAGGGTCAATAGCCTTGACTATTCCGGAAAAGATAAAGGTCAGGGCAGGGATCAGACGGCAAATACACAAGAGGGTCTTTTTCATGGTCGTCCGGTTTTGCAGTTTAATAATTATGCCTCCTCAAACTCAAGTTTTATAAGGGCAAATATCGCGTAGTTGATAATATCCAGGTAGTTGGCATCAATACCTTCAGAGATAAGCGTCTTACCCCTGTTGTCTTCTATCTGTTTGATGCGGTATAGCTTCATAAGAATAAGGTCGGTAAGGGAACTGATACGCATGCTTCTCCAGGCCTCATCATAGTCATGGTTTTTGTTGTCCATCAGACTTTTGGCCTTTGTAACCTGCGCTGTATAGAGTTTTAGAGCATCTTCATGAGACATTTCCGGATCATCGCTGGGGCCCAGTTCAAGTTGAATAAGTCCCATAGCAGCATAATTGACAATACCAATAAATTCAGGTCTGATGTCCTCATTTACCAGTGCCACACCCTTTGTTTGAATACTTCTGATACGACGTGCTTTAATAAAGATTTGATCCGTTACCGATTCTGTTCTTAGAATGCGCCAGGCGGTACTGTAATCATGCATCTTCTTTTCAAAAATCTCCCTGCATACCTCTGCCGCATGCTTATACTGTTGATCAGTGTTTTGAGGACGTTCCGACATAGAGAAACAGTTGTTTGTTAGAGCCTATTGTTAAAGCCGTAAAAGTACCAAAAAATGCTTAAGTATGAAAGTTTACTCCAATTTACCCTATCTTTGTAAAGTATGTTAAAAACAAGATCTGAATAGTAGATGACCATTAAGCATAGTATGTTTCTTAGGCCTTCGCAAACCATCAATTGCAGAGGGCAATTGATTGACATTTCAACCCCAGCGGTAATGGGGATAATTAATATCACTCCGGATTCATTTTTCAGCGGAAGCCGATTCAATTCAGAAGCTGCTATACTAGAAAGAGTTGGGCAGGTTGTTGATGAAGGTGGAAGCATGGTTGATGTGGGTGCGTATTCAAGTCGACCAGGAGCAGAGAATGTCAGTGCTGATATAGAACTTGCCAGGCTCTTGCCTGCACTTAAGGTGATCAGGGATAGGTACCCGAATCTTATTGTGTCGGTTGATACCTTTAGGGCTGAAGTTGCTGAAAGGGTTGTAACTGAAGGGTTTGCTGATATTATCAATGATATTTCAGGAGGTGAGATGGACGGGGCAATGTTTGATACAGTTGCCCGCCTCAAGGTGCCATATATACTGATGCATATGCAGGGAACACCCGACACCATGCAGCTAAATCCTACATACAGGGATGTAGTTGCTGATGTTTCACTGTGGTTGTCAGAGAGGGTTGACAAACTCCGTTCAATGGGTGTAAATGATATAATAATTGATCCCGGATTCGGCTTTGGCAAGACCGTTGAACATAATTACAGTGTGCTTAACCGCCTGGATGAGTTCAGACTATTTCAGCTCCCGTTACTTGTTGGTTTGTCACGCAAGTCGATGATATACAAGGTTCTGGATGGCGATCCGGAGGGTTCGCTAAACGGAACAACGGCTCTAAATACAGTTGCTCTGCTAAAGGGAGCCAACATTTTACGTGTACATGATGTAAAGGAAGCAGTTGAATGTGTTAAATTAGTGAGCGAATTAAAAAGCGTAAGCAAAACGAGTTGACAAGATGACCTTTCTCGAGATAAGGCTTATAGATCTGATAGACATTGTCCTTGTGGCCTGGCTGCTGTATTGGTTATACAAGCTGATCAAGGGTACCGTGGCAGTTAATATATTCATAGGAATCTTTGCCTTTATACTGTTTTGGTTGATGATCAAGGCCCTCAATATGCAATTGTCAGGAGCCATACTTGACAACCTTGTAAATGTTGGGGTGATTGCAATAATAATAGTCTTTCAGCCTGAGATAAGGCGTTTTCTGCTTCTCCTTGGATCGAAATACAATATAGGTAACAGATTTTCTGTTGATAGTCTGTTTGTTAGTAGTTCTCCGGGGATGTTGAGCTTTCAGATTAAGCCATTGGTCAGCACTTGTGAGGAGTTGTCCAGATCCAAGACTGGGGCTCTGATAGTTATTACAAGGCGTTCCGAACTTTTGGATTACGTTGAAACGGGGGAGCTGATTAATGCTGTGATTTCTAAGACCCTTTTAAAATCAATATTCTTTAAAAATAGCCCCTTGCATGACGGAGCAGTCATAATCAACCAGAGCAAAATCAAAGCTGCAGGATGTATACTTCCTGTGTCCCAGAACATGGATTTGCCCAAGAATGTAGGACTACGTCACAGGGCAGCAATGGGTATCACGGAATCGACTGATGCAGTTTCAATAGTTGTTTCTGAAGAGACCGGTCGTATGTCATTCTTCGTTGGGGGTAAGGGCTATTATAACCTCAGTACTGAGGAGCTCGAGAAGAAGGTAGTGGAGAGTATGGCTAATATTAAATAACCTGTTTTAATGGTAGTTGCAATATGCGGAAGTAGCGGACTAATAGGTACAGCTGTAAAGCAGGCCCTTGAAGCCAGGGATTGCAGGATAGTACCCGTTACACGTACCGATATTGCTTCCGGTAGCGATCATTTGAAAGATTTGCTTGATGGATGCGATGCGTTGGTCAACCTAGCCGGTGTTTCAATTGCAGGAAGATGGACTGAGGCCCGCAAAAAGGAAATATACGAGAGCCGGGTTCTTACTACAAGGAGACTTGTTGAAGCAGTTAATTCACTTGAAAAACCACTGGCTGATTTTATTACTGCCTCAGCAGTTGGTATTTACGACAGTGTAGAAGTTCATGATGAGTTTTCAACAAGCTATGCATCAGGCTTCCTTGCTGATCTCTGTATTGACTGGGAACATGAAGCCCTTAAAGTTGATGCAGAAAAGACCCGTCTGACCATATTCCGGCTTGGAGTTGTGCTTTCAGCATCCGGTGGGATGCTGAAAAAAATGTTGCCTCCATTCAGACTGGGACTTGGAGCCAGAATTGGCAAGGGTGATTTTTATATGCCATGGATTCATATAGATGATGTTGTAAAAGCCATAGTAGGTACTATTTTTAAGCCAATAGCAACAGGGGTATATAACCTTGTGGCACCCGAAATCGTAACAAACCGTGAATTTACCCTTCAGCTTGCAGCTGTAACAGGTAAAGCGGCTTATCTTACCCTTCCCGCAAAACTTGTTAGCCTTGTCATGGGAGAAGCGTCCCAACTGTTACTTGAAGGCCAGCAAGTAATACCCCAGCGGCTTCTGGCTGATGGATTTGAGTTTTCTTACCCTACCCTTGAGTCGGCCTTGAGAAAGGAACTTATTGGTAAAAACTGAGTCCAAAAACCTGAGAGGAGATGAATTTTAAGAAATGGTGGAAGAAAGCCAGAAGGGGAATAAAATATCCTATTCTGGTCTTCCTTATTAAGTCTTTTGTGCTAGTTGTACGTTTAGTACCCCGAAAGGCAGTCCTGGCATTTTGCAGAGCAGTAGGTCAACTTGCATTTACTATGGCTCGGTCAAACCGCAAAAAGACAGTAAATAATCTGAGTCATATTTATGGTAACAAGCTTAGTCAGGTTGAGATAAAAGACCTGGCCAGGTCTGTGTTTGTTCACCAGGCGATGAATTTCGGAGATTATATAAAGACTTTGCATTGTACGACACGTGAAGGATTTGCCGGGATTATAGATATCGAAGGGGAGGAACATCTCAAAGCTGCTTATGAACAGGGTAGGGGAGTAATCTGCCTGATGAGTCATACAGGTTCCTGGGAGTTTTCTGCAATTATTCTTCCGGTGATGGGGTACTCAACATCGGCACTTAGTCGCCCGCTACCAAATCCCAGAATCGATAAACTAATTGTAGAGGCCCGTCAGCGCAGAGGCATGAAGAACATAAGCAGGGGTAAGGCCTATCCCAAACTTATCGATGCAATCAACAGTGGTGACTGCCTGATTATTATGATAGATCAGGACACTACAGCTCCGAGTGTATTTGTTGACTTCCTTGGAAGACGCGCCTATACCCCTGTTGGCGCTGCAAGGCTTGCACTTGACACAAAGGCCCCCGTGGTGCCTATGTTTATGAGGAGAAAGGCTGATAATACGCATCAGTTTACTATACTTCCACCTGTTGACCTTATCGATACTGGAGACAGAGAGAATGATCTGCTTGAGAACACAAGAGTTTACTCAAATATTATCAGTGATTTTATTGACAAATATCCTGACCAGTGGGTATGGATGCACGAGAGATGGAAGACCACCCCAGAGTCTCAAAAACTATTCGTTGAAAAGCTTGAAGCAAAAAAGAGGGCAGAGAAAGAGCGGCTTTTAAAAGAAGGCCATAAATAACGGACGACACATAAGAGCCCAACACTACATAGCAAAAAAGGCTGCCCGAAGGCAGCCTTTTTGAATTTATACAGACTTGTATTACAGCTGTGGACCGTAAGGAACAAGAGCCTTTGCATCTGGGTTGCTTGTGAATTTTTCGAAGTTCTTAACAAAGCGACCTGCAAGGTCAACTGCTTTTTCTTCCCATTGCTTAGAATCAGCATATGTGTCTCTTGGATCGAGAATAGCCGGATCAACTGCAGGAAGAGCTGTTGGAACAGCAAAGTTGAAATAAGGAATAGTCTTGGTATCAGCATTGTCGATTGAACCATCAAGGATAGCGTCGATAATACCACGGGTATCCTTAATAGAAATACGCTTTCCTGAACCATTCCATCCTGTGTTAACCAGATAAGCCTTAGCACCAACCTTTTCCATTCTCTTTACAAGTTCACGTGCATATACAGTTGGGTGCAGTGAAAGGAATGCAGCACCAAAGCATGCAGAGAAAGTAGGAGTAGGTTCAGTGATACCACGTTCTGTACCGGCTAGCTTAGCTGTAAAGCCTGACAGGAAGTAGTATTGAGTCTGCTCTGGAGTCAGAATAGAAACAGGAGGTAATACACCGAATGCATCAGCAGAAAGGAAGATAACCTTCTTAGCATGTCCTGCCTTTGATACTGGCTTAACGATGTTAACAATGTGATTGATCGGGTAAGAAACACGAGTGTTTTCAGTAACTGACTTGTCATTGAAATCAATCTTGCCGTCAGCTGATACAGTTACGTTTTCCAGCAGAGCGTCACGCTTGATAGCATTGTAGATATCAGGTTCGTGTTCCTTGCTCAGGTTGATTACCTTAGCGTAGCAACCACCTTCGAAGTTGAAGATACCATCATCATCCCAACCGTGTTCGTCGTCACCAATCAGCAAACGCTTTGGATCAGTTGAAAGGGTTGTCTTACCTGTACCAGACAGACCAAAGAAGATTGCAGTCTCATCCTTTTCGTTAGTGTTGGCAGAGCAGTGCATTGAAGCTATACCCCTCAATGGAAGCAGGTAGTTCATATATGAGAACATACCTTTCTTCATTTCACCACCATACCATGTATTCAGGATAACCTGGATCTTTTCTTTCAGGTTGAATACGATAGCAGTCTCTGAGTTAAGACCAAGTTCCTTATAGTTCTCAACCTTTGCCTTAGAAGCGTTGATAATGATGAAATCAGGCTCGCCGAAGTTCTTCAGTTCTTCTTCGGTTGGACGGATAAACATATTGGTCACGAAGTGAGCCTGCCATGCAACTTCCATGATAAAGCGAAGTTTCAGACGGGTATTTTCGTTAGCACCGCAGAAAGCATCAACTACAAATAGACGCTTGTTTGACAGACAGTCAACAGCAAGCTTCTTGATTTCTTTCCATGCAGCTTCGGTAACAGGCTTATTGTCGTTCTTGTATGCATCTGATGTCCACCAGATAGTATCCTTAGATACTTCGTCCATTACAAAGAACTTGTCCTTGGGTGAACGACCAGTGTACTCACCAGTCATTACATTAACAGCACCCAGTTCAGTTACCTGGCCTCTTTCAAAGCCTACAAGACTTGGTTTTGTTTCTTCTTCGAAAAGCAGATCGTATGAGGGGTTGTAAACGATTTCCTTTACACCTTGAATCCCATACTTAGTCAAATCAACATTTGCCATACTTAGATTTATTTAATTATTTGACATTATACCCATAGCATGAAGGTGGTTTAACTTTACCACCGTCACAAAGATATAAAAGAATAATATTAAAGAAATATTTCTTTAATATTATTTCTACAAAATCTTTCGATTTAACATTTTTTTAGGAATTAAGCTGTCAAATCGTAGTTATTAACGACAATAAATAAAAAAGCCTTGATAACCAAAGTTATCAAGGCTTACTTTGCTTTGCGGTCTGGACGGGACTCGAACCCGCGACCCCCGGCGTGACAGGCCGATATTCTAACCAACTGAACTACCAGACCAAAGTCTTAAGCAAATTATCTTTTAACAATATTCTAGTTTTGCGGTCTGGACGGGACTCGAACCCGCGACCCCCGGCGTGACAGGCCGATATTCTAACCAACTGAACTACCAGACCAGAATCTTGTGCCTTTCTTTAAAGACGCTGCAAATATAAATGTTCTTTTGATTATTTCAATAAGCTGGACGCATTTTTTACAGTCATTTTTCATGATTTTTCGCTGTGGTGCTGATACTGAACAAGTAGAGCAGTGTAGTTTTTACACAAAAAAAGGCTACCACTACTGTGGCAGCCTTCCATATTGCTATTCGTTGCAACGACTACTCGTTGTAACGGTCAATCTTATTTACAAGACCTTTGACTGTAATAATTTCAAGATAGGTAGTACCTCCACCAATTCCGAAACTTCCTCCCAGATAAGTAACCAGGTCATTATCGTCAAGGATTTCTTTCTTCTTCAACTTGTCTACAGTCTTCCTCATAATCTCGCCCTTAGAGCTACCAGGTTCTGTAAGCCTTGGGAATACTCCATAGGAGAGGGCTAGTTCCCTTCCAACCCTCTTGTTGTAGCACAGAGCTACCACTGGTTGAGGACCTCTGAATGCAGCAAGGTAACGGGCAGTTTTTCCGGTTAGACTATCAGTAAGAACGGCCTTGATGGGCAGTTCCTTAGAAGCCTTAACAGCAGTATCAGCCAGATATGCAGTAATATCATTCTTCACAAGGTCAACCGGAATGTCATTGCGCGCACCCTTTGCTAGTTCCACTTCCTTGGCAATGCTTGCCATGGTAGCAACAGCTTCAACAGGATATTTACCGTAGGCAGTCTCACCACTTAGCATGATAGCATCAGTGCGGTAGTATATTGCATTAGCAATATCAGTTACTTCAGCACGTGTAGGACGAGGATGCTTAATCATGCTATGCAGCATTTGAGTAGCTACAATAACAGGCTTCTTAGCCTCAACACACTTACGAATCAGTTGTCTTTGAACCAGAGGAATCTTTTCCTGACCGATCTCGATAGCCAGGTCGCCACGTGCTACCATTACGCCATAGACGTTCTCAAGAATTTCGTCGATATTCTCAACACCTTCCTGATTTTCAATCTTGGCAATAATCTTTATAGGACTATCGTGCTCATCAAGAATCTTTTGTATTGCCTTCACATCGTCAGCATTGCGAACAAAGGAGTGAGCAATGAAATCAATGTCTTTTTCAATACCAAACTTAATGAACTCTATATCACGTTCTGTAAGAGAAGGAAGGTTGATGCGAACACCTGGGATATTAACACTCTTCTTACTACCAAGAGTACCGTTATTCAGAACTTCGCATTTAAGCATTCCATTTGTAACATCCCTTACTACAAGGTCAATCTCACCATCGTCGAAAAGGAGGTGGCTGTTAACACCTACATCCTCAGCAATATTTGGATAGGAGACACAGATGACTTCCTTGTCACTCTTGCCAGATGGATCTCCCTTAATATATACGATGTCACCCATTTCCAGAACAATGTCGTTGTCGCAACGGGTAGTCCTGATTTCTGGACCCTTTGTATCCATCAACAGAGCAATCTTCTCCGATACCTGGCGGACATTGTTTATAACACGCTCCAACCCCTCGAAGTCGACATGGGCAGTATTCATACGTACTACATCCATGCCAGCTTTGTATAACTTCTTTACAAAATCCACATCGCATCTGAGATCAGATACGGTGGCCACAATCTTAGTGTGTTTTTTCATCGGGAAAAATAGTTATCAGAATTAATCAGTAATTATGCTAAATCAAAATGTCCTTTATATAAGACAACGCCATCCTGTACGATTCAAGTCCAAATCCGCAGATAACTCCTTCAACTACAGGTGATAGATAGGAATGATGACGGAATGCTTCGCGCCTGAACACATTGGAAATATGTACTTCAATTGCTTTGGCTGGAACTGCCGAAAGGGCATCGGCTATGGCAGGAGAACTGTGGGTATAAGCCCCTGCATTAATAATAATTCTATCTGCAGAAAAACCTTCCCTTTGGATGCAATCAATTATTTCGCCTTCGTTATTTGACTGAAAGTAGTTTATCTCAAACTGCGGAAAGTCTTTCCTGAGTTGGTCTAGGTAGGATTCGAAAGTAGTACTTCCGTAAATTTCGGGTTCTCTAACTCCTAATAGATTTAAATTAGGACCGTTTATTATTACTATCTTCATAATGTCAATGCTTCAAAGGCGCTGCAAAAATAGGACAAGACTTTGAAATAAAAAATATGTCTTTTGTTAAACTTTTACCAGTAATTTTGCCCAAATAGATAAAATAATTTGCACTTTTAATTAAATATTGCCTTTTATCATTTTGAATCTGAGTTTTTGTTTCTCTCTTTGAAAAAGAGTAAATAAAATACTGTTATGAATTGGGAATCGGAAATTAATGAGTTTAGGAATTACTTGAGGTTGGAAAAGGGATTGTCGGATAACTCCATACATGCTTATATTACTGATCTTTATAAACTGGTGTCCTATCTCAGAAGCAATGGGTTGGATAATGGACCTGAGACAGTCACCCTCAACGAACTGAAGGGGCTGATTGAATGGATAAGTAATAGAGGTATCAGTCCAAGGACTCAGGCAAGGATTATTAGTGGAATTAAGTCTTTTTATAAATTCCTCCTGATAGAGGAGCGTATTGAAAAAGATCCGACTGCTCTGCTTGAGGCACCACGCATTGGAAGGAAACTTCCAGAAGTTCTTAGTGTAGAGGAAATAGATGCCATTATTAATGCTGTTGACATTAGAAAACCTGAAGGACAGAGAAATAAAGCCATCCTTGAGACTTTGTATAGCTGTGGGCTAAGGGTGTCCGAATTAATTGACCTGAAGGTATCAAATCTCTTTTTCGAGTCTGGATTTATTAAGGTAGAGGGTAAGGGTAGTAAGGAAAGACTTGTACCAATTAGTAACAAGGCAATTAAAGAGATTAATCTTTATATTAGTGAATACAGGCGTGTACTTAAGATACACCCTCCTCATGAGGACATTCTTTTCTTAAACAGAAGGGGAAGAAAGTTGTCGAGGGTTATGATCTTTACCATAATTAAGAATATAGCAAGGGATCTTAATATCACCAAGAACATTAGTCCTCATACTTTCCGTCATTCATTTGCCACTCACCTTGTAGACGGGGGAGCCAACCTTAGGGCAGTACAGGAAATGCTGGGGCACGAATCAATTATTACAACAGAGATTTACACCCACCTTGACAAGGACTACCTAAGTGATACAGTATCACATTATCATCCACGAAACTAAGCTACTAAGACGGGAAGGCTCCAAAAAAGCTGAAATGGACCTTCCCATATTTTCTGATACTGTGAAATCTGGGATGTGCAGAAAAGTCCTTGCTGGGTCCATGTTCCATGATTAACAGCCCCTCAGGAGCTAATACTCCTGTAGCCAGCACCAGATCTATAATCTTTTCACTGCCGGGCAGATCAAAGGGTGGATCTGCAAATACCATAGACACTGATAGGTTTTGCGTATTGCTCAAAAATCTGAATACGTCTCCCTTTACTGGATGTATTACGTCCTGAAGTTTTAGGTCCTCAACAAGCTTTTTGATATACTTATAGTGCACAAAGTCCTTTTCAACACAGGTCACGCTCAATGCACCGCGAGATGCAAATTCTAAGCTGATAGCACCCGTACCGGCAAAAAGGTCCAGAATCCTACATTCTTCGAAATCAAAATAGTTGCTAAGGATATTGAACAGAGCCTCACGAGCTACCTCTGTTGTGGGTCTGGCTCTGAAACTTTTGGGAGGCTCGAAGCGCCTGCTCTTTAAAAATCCACCTGTTATACGCATAAAGGAAGACTTAGCATATTATAAAACTCGGGCGTGTCAAGACTACGAAACTGATGTGAGTATTGAAACTGATGAGGCATATTACTGTGTCTTACCTTTTTTATATAGTCTGACAACAAGTTCTCTAGTTCACTGAACCTTGGATGACGGCCAAACATCAGAACTTCAGTGGTCTGGGAATTGAGTTTCAACTGCTCAAAAACGAAAAGGCAGAAGTAAAGGAAGTCACTCTCGCTTTTAATTGGAAACGAATTGCACAGTTTGAGATTGTTTTCCCTAAATACCAACAGATCGAAATACTCATTCTCCAGATTAATTATTACAAAGGGCTTTTCCGAATCTGCCATTGTTGCCAGGTTACCCTCTATAATGGGGGTATACTGCTGATACAGCGAAGGAGCAGGAAATTGTCTGCGTAGTATGCGCTCAAGTTCATGATTTACAGCAAAGATATTGAAGGCATCAGCCATCCTTACTTTGTTGGTTGCAACACCTTGACTATCCGACAATGTATGGCTGAAAGAAAGCCATTTAATTTCGTCACCATTTTCGTATAGTGAACTAGGAACAAGGGTTGCTATGTTGGTTGGAAGCAACACCATACATTTCTTGTAGGGGAGGTTGAGCTTCTCAACAGAAGCAAAACATTCCTCTACCTGAGGTATAAGCGCCTGCTTTCCATCCAGAGGGATATGTTGCATCTGGATGTACTTGTTGCGTACCGGGTCCAGTATACAAAAAGAAAATCCATCCAGAGTGATCTGGATGGATATAAAATATGATGAACTTATAACCGGATCAAAACTTTCGTCAACGATAGAAAAAGCCTTCATGTCATAAGAAAGTTCTACTCCCAGTTTCCGGCATTGTTATTAGCCTCGGTAAGTGAACCAACACGTAATCCAGGAAACCTGTTAAGTTTAACATCCACTTCTCTCAGGTTGATAATCTCTTGTTTTTCAAGTCCCTGAAGGAAAACTTCATAAGGTACCTTTGCTTCAAACACTTCAACATCTACTCCTGAAGCAGTGCTAAGAACATTGGTTCCCAATTCAAATTCTGCCTTGTCGGTAAATGGAACATAGCGGAGAGAATCAGCTATCCATGTCTTAGTCTTAAACAGGGTGTCAATAACATTCACATATGCTGTATCCCTCTTGATAATACCCAACTCAAGAGCCTTAAGTTCGGTCATACCTGCAAGAATCATACTGTCATTAAGAGAACCTTCCATTCTTACAACAGGTATCTGACCGTTGGCAACAAAGTCCGAAAGCGTATCAAAACTAGCTGTATACTTTCCGTTGACCAACTTATACGCAACTTGCGCACTTCTGATGTCCTTAAGCCTGTCGATTACTTTTTCAGTTCTAATATTATATTCTCTTTGAAACTTAACAGGCCTCATTATGCTCTCATAAACCAGAAAAGCCAGGAATCCGATAACGATGATCAGTAGAATTTGAAATGTCGTTTTCATTAGGTAATTATTTAATTTAATCTTTGCACAAAACTATAAAATAATATTGTATCAAGTATTATTATTGTCAGTACTATTTTTCAATATGCAAAAGCAACTCTTTAAGAAAAAATTCATATCCAATTTTTCCTTTTTACCAACACAGTCTCAGATTGATGCAATTGAGGCTCTGAGCGGTTTTCTGTCCGAAAGTGGGGCTCAAAGTCTGTTCATCCTGAGAGGTTATGCAGGCACTGGCAAAACTACATTAATGCGCTCATTTGTCCAAACACTTTATGAATTTAATATCAAAACAGTATTGCTTGCTCCTACGGGAAGGGCAGCAAAGGTTCTAAGTAATTATGTAGGGTTGCCATCCTATACTATACACAAAAAGATATACAGACAAAGTCGTTTCCAGGACGGCTTTGGAAGCTTTAACCTTAATGACAATCTTCATAAGAACACTATTTTTATAGTTGACGAGGCCTCCATGATCTCCAATGAAAGCAGTGGAAACTCAGTCTTTGGGACCGGACGACTTCTGGATGATCTTATCTCTTATGTATATGGGGGAGATAACTGCCGCCTTGTTCTGCTTGGCGATACAGCCCAGCTTCCTCCAGTGGAGACTTCTCTGAGTCCTGCTCTTGATAAAGGTGAATTAGCTGGCTATGCATCCGAGGTATGGGAAACTGTGCTTACTGATGTGCTAAGACAGGAGGAAAACAGTGGGATACTTGCGAATGCTACAAAATTAAGGGAGATGCTTGATCAGGATGAGGAACTAAGCGGTTTTCCCATAATTGATATTGACGACTATACTGATATCAGAAGGATCTCCGGAGGCGACCTTATCGAGGAAATTAATTACTGTTACGACAACTATGGCCTTGAAGAGACTCTCATTATTACCAGGAGTAACAAGAGAGCTAACCTTTACAATCAAGGTATAAGAAATACAGTTTTACACAAGGAGGAGGAACTGGCTCCCGGGGATTTCCTACTAATAGTGAAGAACAACTATCATTGGATTAAGGAACACGAGGAGATTAGCTTTATTGCAAATGGTGATATTGCAAGGGTCATTAGGATTAAAAAGTACCATGAATTGTATGGTCTCAGGTTTGCTGATATCACTTGCGAATTGACTGACTATCGTAATGTGGAGATTGATACAAGGGTGATACTCGACACTATTCATAGTGAAGGACCCGGCCTAAATCATGAACAGCAGGAACTCTTTTACAGTGCTGTGATGGAGGATTATCAAGACATCTCTGTCAAGCGCAAGCGTTATGAGGCCCTGCGGTCGGATGAGTTTTATAATTCCCTGCAAATTAAGTTTGCCTATGCAATGACCTGCCATAAGGCACAAGGTGGTCAGTGGAAGGCTGTGTTTGTTGATCTTGGGTATTTCACAGAGGAACACCTGTCAAGGGATTTCCTCAGGTGGTTGTATACAGCCTTTACAAGGGCCACTGAAAGGCTGTATCTTGTAAATTTCCCAAAGGAGTTCTTTAAATATTAAGAATTATAGCTTGTCCATATACAGAACTGCCCCCCAAAAGTTTAGCGTAAAACTTTGGGGGGCAGTTCAAATCCAGTAAAACCTCTTCTCAGTATTTGCGAAATAAATATGGTGTCGCCCTCCGGGCAGTAACTTTAAGTCGCGATATTTTAGTTCAGTTTTAGATCTGCCACTATGTGATCAATCTTCATATTACCTTCATCCACGGCTTTTGCAAATTCTTCACGACCTTTCATAGGAACTTTCACCTCAAAATAAAACTTTATCTTGGGTTCTGTTCCAGATGGACGGACAGATACCTTGGCACCCTCTTCAGTAAAGAATTGCAGTACATTTGAATATGCTGGAAGGTCTATCACCTTTACTTCTCCGGTAATAGGATTGGTAGCCTTAAGTACCGAATAGTCCTTTATCAGTGATACCCTTGAGCCTCCAAGTGTTTTTGGGGGATTTTCCCTGAACTGCTTCATCATAGCATTGATCTCATCGGCTCCTGATTTTCCTTTTCTAACCACCGAAATAAGTCTTTCCTGTGAAAAGCCATATTCAGTGTAGATATCCTGAAGGAGCTCATAAACGCTGCGACCGTTACTGCGCGCCCAGGCTGCAATCTCGGCTATCATTGAAATAGAACCTACAGAGTCCTTGTCTCTAACATAGTCGCCCGGCAGGAAGCCATAGCTTTCCTCACCACCGCAAATATACTTCTTTGTGCCTTCCTGTTCCCTTATAACAGATGCTATCCACTTAAAGCCGGTATAAGTATCAAAGTACTCTACTCCATTCTTTTCTGCAATTTCCTTTAGCAGTTCACTTGTTACTATGGTCTTTACAATGAATTCATTTCCCTTCAAAAGGCCTCTCTGCTTCCACTGAGATACCATATACCACGTGAGTAGAGCTGCGGTCTGGTTGCCATTGACCGGGATAAACTCACCCTTGTCATTCCTTATAGCAATGCCAAGCCTGTCCCCATCCGGGTCAGAAGCCGCAACAAGGTCTGCACCTTCGGCTATAGCTTTTTCAATTGCCAGTCTTAGTGCTGCAGTCTCCTCCGGGTTGGGTGATTCTACTGTGGGGAAGTTACCACTTACTACCATTTGCTCGGGAACTGTAATCACATTTGTGAAACCCAGTTGACGTAAAGCTTCTGGCACCATTTTATATGTAGCACCGTGGATGGGGGAGAAGACTATCTTCATATCCTTCTGTTGCGTGATTACATCGGGATTGAGAGCTATACTCCTAACTGCATCAATAAAGGCCTGATCAACACTCTTGTCAGCCATCCTTATCAGTTCCTTGTTGCCATCAAACTTTATTTGCTTAACAGAGGATACACTTCTGACTTCTTCTATTATGTTATTGTCATGTGGCGCTACTATCTGAGCCCCATCATTCCAATATACCTTGTAGCCATTGTATTCCTTGGGGTTGTGCGAAGCCGTAATTACAATACCGCTCTGACATTTTAGGTGCCTGATGGCAAATGATACTTCCGGTGTTGGTCTCAGTTCATCAAAGAGATAGGCGATAATTCCATTTGCAGCAAAGATACCGGCTGCCTTTTCAGCAAAAAGCCTGGAGTTGTTCCTACAATCATGACCAATTACTACTTTCTTTTCCGGTAGATTGGCAAACTCCTTGTTTATGTAATTGGCAAGTCCCTGGGTAGCGGCACCGATTGTGTAGATATTGACACGGTTGCTACCAGCACCCATGATGCCACGCAGTCCGCCTGTACCAAACTCAAGATCCTTGTAAAAAGAGTCGATTAGCTCAGTTGTGTCAGGATTGTCAAGCATCCTTTTGACCTCGGCCCTGGTGGCTTCGTCATACTCTTCTCCAAGCCACGATTGGGCTTTCTTTCTTACCAATGATAGTATGTCTTCCATGTCTCTTATGTTTATTTGTTCCAACCTTAACAGCCGATTTCCCCAAACGCCTCTAAACATTTCTTTAGGCTGTCGGTCCAGTAAGGTATTTCAATATTGTAAGTTTTTCTAATACTACTGCTATCCAGTACAGAGAATGAAGGTCGGGTGGCCGCTGTTTTATACTCTGCAGATAGAATTGGTTTGACTCTTGTATTCCTGCCTGCAAAAGTAAAAATTGCCCTGGCAAAATCATACCAGCTGCAGACTCCAAGATTTGAATAATGGTAAATACCGGGAATAAAGGCCTTATCATTATGTGAACCAACTTCAAGTATTTTAAGTATAGCCCCTGCCAGATCATCAGCATAAGTAGGAGCTCCTACCTGATCGTAAACCACTGACAATTCCTCCCTTTCACCGGCAAGCCTTAGCATTGTTTTGACAAAGTTATTCCCATATCGTGAATAAAGCCAGGAGGTTCTGATGATTAGGTGCCTTGGATTTGCCTCTGCAACAAGTTTTTCTCCTTCTAATTTTGTAGCACCATATACTGATGACGGTGCTGTTGGCATATCTGGAGCAAGTGGAGTATTGGCATTTCCACCGAATACATAGTCGGTCGAAATATGTATTATACCAGCTCCATTTTCCTTAGCGTAACGGGCTATCCATCCAGGTGCCAATGCATTTATGGTACGGGCTGTTTCTCTTTCAGTTTCAGCCTTATCGACGGCTGTATATGCTGCACAATTGACCACATAATCAAAATCCACAGAGCTCATGAAATTCTTTACGTTCTTCTCAGAGCTAAGGTCAAGTTCTTCCATCCTGGTGACTCTGAACTCAGCAAAACCACAACTAGCCGAAAGCTCGGAAATGGTTGAACCAAGCTGGCCTTCACCACCAACTACAAGTACTTTCATATCTATTGATTTAACTTGTTACTATTAATTACTCGTAGAAAGAGAAGTTCTTTTCAGCCTCCTCAAAAAAGGGCAAAGTCTTGTCCTTGGGTGAAACAACTGCATCCCTTATATCTATTTGCCAATTAATGCCAAGGGAAGGGTCATTGAAGTTAATGCCTCGTTCAGCTTCATGATTGTATACACTGGAGCACTTGTAATAAAAGATAACTTCGTCGCTCAGGGCGACGAAGCCGTGAGCAAAGCCACTAGGGATGAAAAACTGTATCTTGTTTTCTTCAGATAGTTCTATAGCATAATGCTTTCCAAAAGTAGGCGAGTTATCTCTCAGATCTACTGCCACGTCCATCACTTTACCCCTGATTACCTGGACGAGTTTGGCCTGACCATGTGGGGCAAGCTGGTAATGCAATCCCCTGATAGTGTTTTTAACCGAAGACGATAGGTTCTCCTGTACAAAATCACAATCTATGCCCAAAGCCTTATAATCAGGTTTGTTGTACAATTCAAGGAAATAACCCCTGGCATCTGTAAACACTTTTGGTCTGATAATCTTAAGACCTGGAATATTTGTTTCTTCGACTTTCATTTTACAAAATCCATTATAACTCATTGCGTATTTCAGTCAAATCCTGTTCAGCAATCTTTAACAGGTATTTACCATATTCGTTCTTAGATAGCGGAGCAGCAAGTTTCAACAGCTGATCCTTACCTATCCATCCTTTTTTATATGCTATTTCTTCCAGTGATGCGATCTTAAGACCTTGTCTCTTTTCAATTGTGGCTATAAAGTTTGATGCCTGAAGCAAGCTGTCATGGGTTCCGGTATCAAGCCAGGCCATACCACGTCCCAGTAATTTGACATGCAGGCTTCCTTCATTTAGGTACAGGCGGTTAAGGTCTGTTATTTCTAGTTCACCTCTTTTACTTGGCTTTAGTGCCTTTGCTTTTGCCACTACATCCGGACCGTAAAAGTATAATCCTGTTACTGCATAATTGGATTTAGGTGCTTCGGGCTTTTCCTCGATGCTAATTACTTTTCCTTCCTTGTCAAATTCAACAACTCCATATCTTTCAGGGTCATTTACATTATAGCCGAAAACTAAAGCTCCATTTGAAAGCTTCGAAGCTTCCTTCATTGCGATGCTCAAATTTACGCCATAAAATATGTTATCACCCAGGATAAGACAAACAGGACTATTATCAATAAACTTTTCACCAATCAGGAAGGCTTGGGCCAGTCCATCCGGAGAAGGTTGTTCTTCATAACTGAATGATAAACCCAGATCAGAGCCATCGCCCAGTAATCTCTTATACAAAGGAAGGTCATCCGGAGTTGAGATAATAAGTATTTCCCTTATTCCCGCTAGCATCAGCACTGATAAAGGATAGTATATCATTGGTTTATCATATACAGGGATAATCTGCTTAGAAATGCTTTTTGTAGCAGGATAAAGGCGGGTTCCAGATCCACCTGCAAGAATGATTCCTTTCATAGTGTATTATTTAATTATAGATTCAGGTATTAGGCTTTACTCAGCAATTTATCGAAGTATTCAACAGTCAACCTGAGCCCATTTCGAAGTTGTACCCTGGGCTCCCATCCATCAAGCATCTCCTGGGCCAGGGAAATATCTGGTTTTCTTTGAGTCGGGTCATCCTGGGGCAATGGTTTGTGAATAATTTTCGAGGATGAGCCTGTGATATCAAGTACTTCCCTGGCAAGCTCAAGCATTGAAAACTCGTTTGGATTGCCTAGGTTGACAGGACCAATAATATCATTTCCGGTATTCATCATTCTTACCATACCTTCAATCAGGTCATCGACATACTGAAAACTTCTGGTCTGAGTACCATCACCAAAGATAGTAATTGGCTGTCCAGTTAGGGCTTGTACTATAAAATTGGATACCACCCGGCCATCATTGGGGTGCATCCTTGGCCCATAAGTGTTGAATATTCTGATAATCTTAATCTTAACACTGTTTTGTCTGTGATAGTCCATAAACAGGGCCTCAGCACATCTTTTCCCTTCATCATAGCATGAACGAATTCCAATTGGGTTTACATTGCCCCAGTAGGATTCTTTCTGTGGATGAACCTGAGGGTCTCCATATACTTCACTCGTAGAAGCCTGCATAATTTTGGCCCTTACGCGTTTTGCAAGTCCCAGCATATTGATTGACCCCATTACCGAGGTCTTAATAGTCTTTATGGGATTGTACTGATAATGAACAGGAGATGCAGGACAGGCAAGGTTGTATATTTCATCAACTTCTGCAAAATATGGATGTGTCACATCATGGCGTACCAGTTCAAAAAACGGATTGTCAACCAGATGTACTATGTTTGACTTGCTTCCGGTGAAGTAATTATCCAGGCAAATAACATCATTCCCATCGGCTAACAGTCTGTCACACAAGTGTGACCCTATAAATCCGGCACCGCCGGTGACCAGAATCCTCTTCATAATCTATAATTTCGTTCCCAAAATTAAGTTATTAAAATTATTATTCAACCAGTAAAAACCGTGGGAACTCAAAATATTGTGTTATTTTGAGATTGTAATTACTGGATATTCAAACAAAAGTGATACTTTTGCAGCGTTTTTTAGAAACATAATGTCTAACTTATTAGCAGAAGACTTAGTTAAAATGGCAGAATTAGAAAATGAAAAAAAGGCAGTTAAAGCTACAGCTGTAGAATCAGCAATTGAAGGCTTTGACTGGGAAAGCTTTGAGACTGATGCTGTATCAGGCGGTAGGGAAGAGCTTGAAAAAATGTACAATGAGACCTTATCGACAATTTCTGAAAAAGAAGTTATCGATGGTACTGTTATCGCGATGAATAAGCGCGAAGTTGTAATCAACATTGGTTACAAGTCTGACGGTATTGTAAGCCGTAACGAATTCCGTTACAACCCGGAACTAAAGGTTGGTGATAAAGTAGAAGTTTTTGTTGAAAGCCAGGAGGACAAGAAAGGTCAACTAGTTCTTTCACACAAGAAGGCTAGAGCGTTGCGTTCATGGGATCGCGTAAACGAAGCTCTGGAAAAAGACGAAGTTATCAAGGGTTACATCAAGTGTCGTACCAAGGGTGGTATGATTGTGGATGTATTCGGTATCGAAGCCTTCCTTCCAGGTTCTCAGATTGATGTTAAGCCCATACGTGACTATGACGTATTTGTTGGCAAGACAATGGAATTCAAGGTTGTTAAGATCAACCCCGAATTCAAAAATGTTGTTGTTTCTCACAAGGCTCTTATCGAAGCAGAGCTTGAACAACAAAAGAAAGAGATTATTTCTAAACTTGAAAAAGGTCAGGTTCTTGAAGGAACAGTTAAGAATATCACATCTTATGGAGTATTCATTGACCTTGGCGGCGTAGATGGATTGATCCACATCACTGACTTGTCATGGGGTCGTGTTTCACATCCAGAAGAAATTGTACAACTTGATCAGAAGTTGAATGTAGTTATCCTTGACTTCGACGATGAAAAGAAACGTATCGCTCTTGGATTGAAGCAGCTTACTGCACATCCATGGGATGCTCTTGATGCCAACCTGAAAGTAGGTGACATCGTTAAGGGTAAAGTAGTGGTTATGGCTGACTATGGTGCATTTGTTGAAATTGCACCAGGGGTTGAAGGTCTGATCCACGTTTCTGAAATGTCTTGGTCACAACACTTGCGTAGCGCTCAGGACTTCCTGAAAGTTGGCGAAGAAGTTGAAGCAATCATTCTGACTCTTGACCGTGACGAAAGGAAGATGTCTCTTGGTATCAAGCAATTGAAACCAGATCCATGGGATAATATCGAAGAAAAGTATCCTGTTAACAGCAGGCACACAGCCAAGGTTCGCAACTTTACCAACTTTGGTGTCTTTGTTGAAATTGAAGAAGGTATCGATGGTTTGATCCATATCTCAGACCTGTCCTGGACCAAGAAAATCAAGCATCCCGCTGAGTTTACAAACATCGGTGATGACATTGAAGTAGTGGTTCTTGAAATAGACAAAGAAAACCGTCGTCTAAGTCTGGGTCACAAGCAATTGGAAGAAAACCCATGGGATGTGTTCGAAACAATTTTCACTGTGGACTCAATTCATGAGGGTACAATAGTTGACATTTTCGATAAAGGTGCCGTAATTGCATTACCATACGGAGTTGAAGGATTTGCCACACCTCGTCACCTTGTTAAGGAAGATGGTACACAGGCAAAGGCTGAAGAAAAACTTGCGTTTAAGGTAATTGAGTTCAACAAAGCTGCTAAGCGTATAATTTTGTCACACTCACGTATCTTCGAAGACGAAAGAAAGAGTGAAGAGCAAGCTGCAAAGGCTGAGCAAGCCAAAGCAGCTGCCAGCACCAAGAAGAATGTGAAGAAGCTGAAAGACAATCTCGAAAAGACAACGCTTGGCGACATTTCTGAGTTGGCTGCTTTGAAAGACCAGATGGAAGCTGACGAAAAATAATGTTGGAAGAGTTAAACCTAACAGATTGTTGTAATGGATTTTAAAATTGACAGACTGGATGATTTTATCCTTGTACAGGTATTGAAAGAAAAACTCGATACCACCATTGCTCCAGGCTTGAAATCAGAACTGGTGCTATTGGCTGGTAACAATGAGAGGAATATTCTCTTGGACCTGAGCAAATGTAATTACTGTGATTCGTCCGGTTTAAGCGCCATTTTAGTTGCAAATCGGTTATGCAAGAACAGTGAAGGAGTTTTCGTACTGTCAGGCCTTCAGCCAGCAGTTGAAAGGCTAATCTCAGTAAGTCAGCTCGACACTGTAATAACAATTGCTCCAACTGCCGATGATGGAATTGAAATGATGCGTAAGTCAATCAAATCAAAACAATGATGTTTTAGATGCGATTTTCTGTTACGATACTGGGATGTAACTCTGCGTTGCCAACATCGGAAAGAAACCCAACCGCTCAGGTGCTCAATGTATCTGAGCGGTTTTTTTTAGTTGATTGCGGTGAAGGCACACAGATGCAACTGCGGAAAAATAAAATCCGCTTTACCAGAATAAGCCATGTCTTTATTTCCCATCTACATGGGGATCACTGTTTCGGCCTCCCGGGCTTGTTATCTACATTAGGTTTGCTTGGGCGCACAGCCGACCTGCATATTTATGGACCATCTGATACTGAAAAGGTCTTTGGTCCTATACTTGCCTTTTTTTGTAGGGATATGAAGTATAAGGTCTGCTTTCACTCGGTTGATACCGACAAGTCAGAACTTGTATATGAGGACAAGCGGGTGGAGGTGTTTAGTATTCCTCTTACACACAGGATCCCGGCTTGTGGATATCTTTTCAGGGAGAAGGAGGCTGAACGACATATTATAAGAGAAAGTCTTGATTTTTACAATATCCCTGTTAAATGGATACCCCTGATAAAAAAAGGACTGGACTATGTGAGTGAAGATGGTACTGTAATACCTAATAGTGTGCTTACAAAACCATCTGCTAAGGCACGGTCTTATGCATTTTGCTCTGACACAAAGTATTCGGAAGCCATTATTCCTGTGATAAAGGATGTCGATTTATTATATCATGAAGCCACTTTCCTGTCTGACAATGAAGGTCTGGCTGATATGACATTTCACAGTACAGCCAGACAGGCTGCAGAAATTGCAAAAAAAGCTGGTGTTAAAAAACTTATACTTGGACATTACAGCACCAGATACAAGAACACTGACCTGTTCAGAAAGGAGGCTGCAGAAGTTTTTCAGGAGTCTTACCTTGCTGAAGATGGAATGACGTTTGATATTCCCAATTCTGGCAGGGACAGTGAATTTTAATTATATTTGCACTTCATTTTTCCAACCTCAGATCATAAACCAAACAGATGCAAAACAAGATCATCATTCTGGATTTCGGTTCCCAGTATACTCAGCTTATTGCGCGTAGGGTAAGGGAGTTGAACGTGTACTGCGAGATATTGCCGTATTATAGGATCCCTGAGCCCGATGACACTACTAAGGGTATTATCCTATCAGGAAGTCCTTACAGTGTAACTGACGAAAAGGCTCCTGCACCTGACCTTACCAAGGTTTTGGGCAAAGTTCCGTTGCTGGGTGTATGTTATGGTGCACAATATATTGCCAAACATTCCGGTGGTATTGTTGATTCATCAGAGACAAGGGAGTATGGAAGGGCAAATCTGGAGACCCTCGACAACACTAATCCATTATTTAAGAATATCGACAAAGGCTGTCAGGTCTGGATGTCCCATGGAGATACGATAACAAGCCTACCTAAGGGTTTTGATGTTGTTGCCAGTACTAAGGATGTGAAAATTGCAGCATACCACCTTCCGATAAGGAATGTATTTGGCATTCAGTTTCACCCTGAAGTATACCATACCACACAGGGTACTCAAATGCTTCACAACTTCCTGTTTGATATTTGCGGATGTGTACCTGACTGGAGTCCTGCATCTTTTGTTGCCGCCACTGTTGAGGAATTACGCAATACATTGGGTAATGACAAGGTTGTTCTGGGACTATCCGGAGGTGTTGACAGTTCGGTTGCAGCGCTGTTGCTTCACAAAGCAATCGGACCAAATCTGTGCTGTATTTTCGTGAACAATGGACTGTTGCGCAAGAATGAGTTTGATTCTGTTTTGGATTCATATAAACACCTTGGACTAAATGTGAAAGGTGTTGATGCAAGTGAACGCTTTCTTAAGGAACTTGATGGAGTAAGTGAGCCTGAGGCCAAACGTAAGATAATAGGCAGGGTTTTCATAGAGGTATTTGATGAGGAAGCTCATTTGATTAAGGATGTTAAGTGGCTGGCTCAAGGCACCATTTATCCTGATGTTATTGAATCAGTTTCAGTCAATGGACCATCGGTTACCATAAAATCACACCACAACGTGGGAGGTTTGCCAGAGAAGATGAATCTTAAGGTGATTGAACCACTCAAGTTGCTCTTTAAGGACGAAGTCAGAAGGGTAGGTAAGGAACTGGGTCTTCCTGAGAATATCCTTGGACGCCACCCATTTCCAGGTCCCGGACTTGCAATTCGTATCCTGGGTGAGATTACTGCTGAGCGTGTAGCCTTGCTTCAGGAAGTTGATGATATCTTTATCAACGCGCTTAAGGCAAACAACCTTTATGACTCGGTATGGCAGGCAGGAGTAATGCTTTTACCCGTTAAATCGGTTGGAGTAATGGGAGATGAAAGAACTTATGAAAGTGTTGTGGCTTTAAGAGCTGTACAATCTACTGACGGTATGACAGCAGACTGGGTACATCTTCCATATGAGTTTCTTGCCAGGGTTTCTAATGAGATCATCAATAAGGTACGCGGAGTAAACCGCGTAGTTTATGACATAAGTTCAAAACCACCGGCAACTATTGAGTGGGAATAGAGCAATAGATTTTTCATATCACATTAATTGTGATTAATTTACATATGCACTATAACCCGGACGATTCAGTATGCGTAAAAGGTTGTGTGTTATGGCACAATAATTGGTTTGTCTGTAATAGTATGCAGGCAAACCAAATTGTTGTTTAATGGTTTGATGAGAAAGGAAGCAGTGATATGAAGATCAGATACATTTCTCTTAGGTACTCAGCCTTATTTGTGTTGTTGGTTTGTTTCGGAAGTCTATCAGCTCAACGTGAAGACAAAAGTTTCGACAATTTTCAGGTTGCGTGGCAGCTGATTACCAACTTCTATGTAGATAGTGTTAACAAGGAAGAGCTTTCCAGGATTGCTATTGAGGCAATTCTCAACAAACTGGATCCTCATTCAATCTTGATACCGGCAGAGGAAGTGGCGGCTATGAATGAGCCTCTGGATGGCAATTTTGAGGGTATTGGGATAGAATTTGCCATAGTTGAAGATACCTTGACAGTCTTGTCAGCAGTTAGTGGAGGTCCTTCAGAGAAGGCCGGCATAGCTGCCGGGGACAGGATTGTGGCAGTTGATGGTAAAAGCATTGCTGCAATAGGGCTGAAAAATTCTGAGGTTCAAAAACTACTAAGAGGGAAAAAAGGAAGCGAAGTTGTATTATCGGTTTACCGAAAAGGCCAGCCGGGAATGAGGAATGTTAGTGTTATCAGAGACAAGATACCTATCAATAGTGTAGAAGCTGCCTATATGGCTGGCGAGGAGACCGGTTATATTAAGATAAACCGTTTTGCAGCCAACACACATAAGGAGTTTTGTGATGCTGTAAAAAAGCTTAAGAGTGAGGGAATGGATAACCTTATTCTGGATCTTCGCGGAAATGGTGGCGGATACTTAAAAGCGGCATTGGATATTGTAGACGAGTTTCTTGGCAACAACAGATTAATACTTTATACCGAGGGTAAATCAGTATCAAAAAAGAACTATTACTCCACACGTAACGGACTTTGGCAAAAGGGAAATCTGATTTTGTTACTTGATGAAGGTTCTGCTTCTGCCTCTGAGATAGTTGCTGGAGCAATCCAGGACTGGGACAGGGGTATAGTGGTTGGCCGTAGAAGTTACGGAAAAGGTCTGGTGCAACGTCCCTTTACACTTCCTGACGGATCTGAGATTCGTTTGACAATAGCAAATTATTATACACCTTCAGGTCGAAGTATTCAGAAACCCTATTCTAATGGAATTAAAGAGTATCGTTCAGAAATAAATGAACGCTACTCTTCAGGTGAGTTATTGACCAAGGACAGCATTCATGTAAATGATGCAGCTTATTACGAAACGCTTGTAATGAAAAGGGCTGTCTATGGTGGAGGAGGCATAGTACCTGATGTCTTTGTTCCGATAGACACTACTAAATATAGTGAGTATTACAATAAGCTACTTTCATCGGGAGCTATCCGACAATATGCAGTTCAGTATTGGGACTCCAACAGATACAAACTGGAGGCCTCCTATCCGGATTTTAAAGCGTTCAGAGATAAGTTTGAAGTAGATCAGGCTATGATTGATGAACTTGAAAGGGAGGCTGCTATCATGGGTATAGGTGCTGATCCTGAAGGTCTTGAAATATCTGGTGAACTTATAAGAGCCATGCTTAAAGCGCAGATTGCACGGAATATATGGGGATTAAATGCGTATTATGAGATTATTAATCCTACTATGTCAGTATATAATAAAGCATTGGATTTGATGGGGGTCCGTAATCTGTTTTCAGCGATTGATAAATACTAGTACTAATTTTTATAACTTTACGACACCCGTTTGAATACTTTCAAACGGGTGTTTTTTGTTTTCAGAGAGTGCCCTGTCTTTAGTTACTGAAAATTGAATTGCAATGATGACCTGGTTATCGGAAAATTGGATAGAACTTGCGGGTACATTGTTTGCCCTTATCTACTTGTTTCTTTCTATTCGGGAGAATCTTTTTCTTTGGGTAGCAGGCTTTTTGTCGGCACTGTTTTTTGCAGTGCTTTTATATCAGAGTCGTCTGTATGCAGATATGGGATTGCAGGTATATTACCTTTGGGTCAGCATCTATGGCTGGATACATTGGAGGAGCGGGAAAACCAAAGGAACAGATGAATCAGGAGTAATACCAACAATCAGTCTTAAATCCATGCAGTGGTTTGTTTACATTGGTGTTATAGTCCTAATAGGGGCATTATTATATCTATTGCTAAAAACAGTACCAGCTCTGCTTGCGATGTCGGCATCTGATATGCCTGATGTGCCGATGCTGGATTCGATAAAAACTGCAGGAAGTATTGTTGCAACCTGGATGCTTGCAAGAAAAATACTGGAACACTGGTTGTTTTGGATAGTTTTGGATGTCTTTTCTACTGGGATATATCTCTACAAAGGACTGTATTTGGCTGCAGGATTATTTATAGTATATTGCGTAATGGCAGTAGTAGGATATATCAGGTGGAAAAGGAATATGTCCCAACAGTCAGCCGTTTGCTGAAATGAAAAGAATAGTCATTACAGGACCTGAGGCATCAGGCAAGACAACACTTACTGAAAAGCTGGCAGCACACTACAGATGCCCGGGAATAACGGAGTATGCAAGAGATTATGTATACAGACTAAAAAGACCCTATACTTTTGAAGACGTTGAAACAATTGCCAGAAGGCAATTGTTTGTTTTTCGAAATATAGAGAGATATAGCCACGAAAGAGCTTCGATTGCTATTTTTGATACTTTTCTTATTATTACCAAGCTATGGTTTGAAGAAGTGTATTTCTGTTGTCCTCAATGGATAGACAGAGCCCTATGGGAAAACAAACCTGATATAGTATTGCTGTGTAAACCAGACCTGCCATGGATAGATGATGGAGTAAGGGAAAACGGACACAGGAGGGAATACTTCTTCGACAGGTATAGAAAGGAGCTTGAATACTATGGCATAAGATACAGTATTATTGAAGGGCAGGGGAGCGATAGAATATTTAATGCACAGAAAGCAATAGATCAACTAAACTGAATAGAGATGAGCAAATTCGAGTATCCCCAAGAGATTAAAAGGACTATCGAAGCTTTGTCAAAAGCTGAATCATTCAAGGCCGTGTGGCATAGACAGAACCCGGATCAGCCAATGCCATCAGTTGCTGAGATGAGGGCCTTAGTAGACTTGATGCGGGAGATTTTGTTTCCGGGTTATTTCGGCAGTTCATCGACAAGGCCAGATAGTGTAAAGTACTATATAGGTGTTAATGTTGAGAGGCTTTATGACAAGCTAAGACATCAGATATATGCCGGACTATGTTTTGGATGTGGAGATCCGGACAGTATGGATTCAGACAAGGCAAAGGCCAGGGCTGCAGAACTCAGTGTGAAGTTTATCGAGCAACTTCCTGAGATTCGTCAGGTACTTGCAACAGATGTAGAAGCAGCCTTCCTTGGCGATCCGGCTGCACAAAGCAGGGAAGAAGTGATCTTCTGCTATCCAGCGATCAGGGCTATTACCAATTACAGAATAGCACATGCGTTGTATGAGTTGAAAGTTCCCTTGCTGCCCAGGATTATCACTGAGATGGCACATTCTGAAACTGGTATTGATATCCATCCGAGAGCAAGGATTGGTCACAGTTTTACTATCGATCACGGAACTGGAGTAGTAATTGGAGCGACCTCTATTATAGGCAACAATGTTAAGATATACCAGGGGGTTACCCTTGGAGCAAAGAGCTTTCCACTGGATGAGCAGGGCAACCCAATAAAAGGTATTGAACGTCACCCGATAGTAGAGGATAATGTAATAATCTATGCTCAGGCTACAATCCTTGGAAGAATTACTATTGGTGCAAATTCAGTTATTGGGGGTAATGTATGGATTACATCAGATGTTGCGCCCAACAGTAAGGTTGTACAGGAAAGATATCGTTTTGGAGGATTTGTCTGGGGGGATGGCATTTAGTTTACTTCAATTTACGCACTGTTCGTCTTTGTATGCAGCACATTAGCCAAATAATGCCGTTTTTTGGAACGGATTTATCGAAATGGAGCGATATTCGGTTTCTGAAATTGGATTACGGTGTAAGAAAATTTTTATATTTGTTTGCAACTATGCTAAAGTTCTAAGATGGGATTCGACATCGATAAATGGTATCTGCGAAAGCTGCAAGGTGAGATAATAGTGAGATACATGGGGGACATTACTCCGGATAAGATCACTGAAATTCTCGAAGTAATCGAGTCGAATCTTAATCTTAAAAAAGTAAATAATCAAACCAGGAAAAAGGTATACAATGTATTTGTCGAGTGCATTCAAAACCTTTTCCATCATGTTGACGTACCTCCGGATAATACAATTAAGGCAGGTCAACGTTTTGGTGTGATTATTCTTGCCAGGGATAATTATTTTTATCGTGTATCGACCGGGAATTTTATCCATTTTTCTAAGGTCAATACTATCCGCGACAGGATAGACCAAATCAACTCACTGTCGGACGAAGAATTGAGAAGTCTGTACAGGGAAATACTTGGAAATGAGGGGATATCTTTTAAGGGCGGAGGTGGCCTGGGAATGCTTGATATGGTACGAAAGACCGGGAATAAACTTGAGTACTCGATATATCCGCATGACAAGGACTTTGTTTTTTTCGCTATTGATGTCTATATTAGTTAATAATTAGGTTTAGTACCGTTATGGAAACAATTATTCGTGAAGGGACCCCAAAAACGCCTTACGTCAAATTAGACGGTGAGAAGGGATTGATCGAAATCAAAGGTCGTTCAATTCCTGAAAATTCTGTAGAGTTTTACAAGCCTCTGATTGACTGGTTAGACAAATATGGTAATGTTCCTTTAGAGGTTACTAACGTGAATATCCAACTGGAATACTTTAATACCAGCTCATCTAAATGTATACTAGACATTTTTAAGAAGCTCGAATTAATATATAAGAAGGGTAGCAAGGTTCAGATTAACTGGTATTATGAGGAGGATGATGAGGATATGTTTGAAGCCGGAGAAGATTACCAGTCTATTATAGACATTCCATTCTCTATGATAGAGATGGAGGACTAGAGCTGACTTTCTGAAAGCTCTTTTCTTGCCCTAATCCTTTTGCCGTAGTTCAGTAGTTTTCTAAAGACTTCGAAGTATAGCAGGATAAACAACAATACGTTGTATATCCAAATGACTGTCAGGTTTACTGTGTATGTGTTGATTTTATTGTTACTCAAACGTTTGACAGGTGCAAGGAAGTGAGCTTTCAGAAATGGATGTTCAGGTTCTGTATAAATGGGATCGAACTTCTTAATTATCTCATCATCAAGAACCACTATTCTACTCATAAACATATCGTTGGTTCTCCTCAGAAAACGCTCCAGATTATCATTGTGATATTCTTCCTTCAACTTTATAAGATACTCAGGACCATATTCTGTTATCAGCCTTCTCTTTTCAGATTCCATTAGTTCGTCAGCCCTATTATAAAGGTTGATATAGAAAGTCTTATAGACATCGAGTGTATTCCTTACAGTACGAATAACTGAAGTATCAAAAGGTTCAGTCCCCAGGTTCAGAGGATTAATTTGTGAGGCGGATTGGTAGATCCGCCTGTTATGCTTTTCTATTTCGTTACGTACCAGACTTTCAATTCTCAGCTTTTCACTTTCCTCAACTAAAGTGGACCACTTTGTCATCTGGTTGTTAAGCTCTGGTATCCAGTAATCTTTCCTGAATGTTGCTTCACTTTTAAGCTTTTCAAATACAGCGAAATGCTTATGATAGGCATTATCCATGTGCTGCTTCACAGCAAGTGCTTCAAATGCCCATCGGGCAGTAATAAGCTCCCCATACCATGGGATTTGCTTCTGCGAAGAAATCCTTGGGTTCAACTGGTCGTAGTTTACAAATACCCCACTGATAATCAGTTGGGGAATAATCAGAAATGGAATAAGTATATATACATTCACTGATTTATTTAAAGCATCAGATACATTAAGTCCAAGCAGGTTGGCAAATACCGCTGATGAAAACAATACAAACCAATATATTACACCCATGTCCTTGATGCCCATAATTGTGTTACCGATAAGAACAAACAGGGCTGTCTGAATTGCTGATATTGCAGCCAGTATAATAAACTTTGAACTGAGGTAACTAAAGCGACTCAGGTTGAGGAATGATTCCCGTCTCAACAGCTTTCTGTCTGAAATAATCTCTTCAGCACTCACTGTCAGTCCGATAAAGATAGAGATTATAACTGCAAGAATAATGTATACAGTAAGGTTGGGGTTTTGACTGAAGATATACCCCCGGCTTCCGGCACCAATATCAAAATACAGTATTAAAGAAGACAAAATAAAGGCCAGAAGTGGAGATTCCAGGAAATTTATAAGCACATATTGCCTGTTAGACAGCTTTGCCAGCACGTCCCTGGTTATAAATACCCATAATTGGTTTAGCCTGTTGGGAATCTTGAAGCTGACTTCAGGGAGCTTTTGTGGTACCTGAACATGCTCGCTTGCATCTGTCTGCTGCGTCTTATGTTTCCGGATATACAGGTCATACCACTCATCGGCATCAACTTTCCTGTCTCCCGTAGGATTACCATATTCATCAAGTACATTGCTGTTTACAATGGTCAGAATCTGTTCCGGACTTACATTACCACACAAAGGACACTCGCTTTCCTCCTTGTTTACATGGTTTACGCATTCCTTGAAATAGTTGATAGCTTCAACAGGTTCACCATCATAAATCATGCGCCCACCGGTATCAAGAACCAGGAGCTGATCAAACATCTTGAATATCTCTGAAGAAGGTTGGTGGATTACTACAAAGATCAGCTTTCCCTTTAAGGAAAGTTCCTTGAGTAAGTCCATTATATTTTCGGAGTCCCTCGATGACAGTCCCGATGTGGGCTCATCCATAAACATTACAGCCGGTTCCCTAATCAATTCAAGGGCGATATTCAAGCGCTTGCGCTGACCACCACTAATCTTTTTGTTGAGGGGATTACCCACCTTCATATTCCTGATCTCATAAAGTCCAAGACTCTTGAGCAGGAGATCTACCTTTCGGCTTAGATTGGGTTTGGAAATATGGGCAAAACACAGTTTTGCATTGTAGTAAAGATTTTGATATACAGTGAGATCCTCAATCAGGAGATCATCCTGAGCTACATATCCGATCAGACCTTTTACCTTCTCAGGGTGGTTGTAAATATCAACACCATTAATCTTTACCGAACCGTTTTCCGGTTTTAGCATACCGGTGAGCAGGCTTATAAGGGTGGTCTTACCTGAACCTGAGTCTCCCATTATTCCAACAAGATTACCCGAACCTGAAGAGAAGCTCATTCTTCGTATGCCTGCATTACTCTTGTCATACATGAAGGAGATATCCTTTACCTCGAAGAGAATAGGATCCTTATGCTTACTCTTGTAAAACTGGTTGGCTATTGTTGTATAGGTCAGTGGTGCAAGTCGACGATGGCGTAGGGAACTTCCCTGGCGCATAAAGTAGACCTTACCGGGTTGAATCAATTGCCCGTTTAGCGTAAGAGCACTTGCCTTTCGGGCTTTAAGCAACATCAGGTTGCCCGAACTCAGATTAAGAACCCTTAACTCATTTTGAAGGTGCTCAAGATAATAATAGCCACTTTTGTCTTTGTCGCCCGGTTCACCGCTAATTATCAACAGGTTGCTTCCCGGAATCTGACTCTTGAAGTTGTCCGTAATAAAAGCGAATATCTCAAGATATTCGCTGCTATTAATATTGAAGGTTGCCGAGATGGTATTTGCAAATTCCGTCTCAACGCTAGACATTCCATGCCTTCCGCTGTTGAAAAATTCAAGCAGCTGGATTAATACAACAAGCTTCTGATAATAGTTGAGTTCCTCGTTAATGGAAGTGGCTATTTTAAGAACCTTAACTGAACTGGCAGCATGCCTTTTCCTCAGTTTTGAGGGTTCACTAAGGCGCATCTCCTGTTCATGAACAAAGGAGTCATACATTGCAAGATACTCTTCAACCTTCTGACTGTTTAGCTGTTGTGACAGATAATTGCGCACAACATCGCGTCTGTGTTCTTCATTCTGGTTAGGAGAAGAAACCAGAGCAAACAGTTGCATTAAGGCCTTTAGTATCTCTTCACTCATCTTGTTTTGAAGCCAAGAAGCATTATGGCAATGCCCGATTCGGCAATTTCATTATTAAGGCGGGCTTCAATGATACATTCCATAGAACCCTCCACTTTGAAGTCCCAAGATCCGGGAGTACCGTAATCACTGTTTCTGAACAATAGATTACGGTTAGTGTCATACAGCGAGAACTCGACAAGACCTGGAGTGTGGCTACACATTACTATACGGTAAGTGTTACCGTCGAAAAGGGTGGTTCTGAATTCAGCCACTTCTTCCCCTATAAGTAATGCCTTTGCAGTCTTGTCTCCAACCACATACGTAGGTCCAAATTCGGTAAGACAATCACCTATTATCGTATCTTCCTGGGAATTCAATCCTGCAGGCAGGATCAGAAATATTATTACCAGAAGCTTAAGAATTGGGAACCTGTTACTCATCCTTTGCTGGTTTTAAAATCTACGTATTTAAACGCCTTGACTCAAATTTATTCAAATGATTCCACAATATAACAATCTTATTGTTTTTTTTGCCAATAATATCTCAGCAAAAATCAGCCTGGAGGCAAACTTTGTTGACTTCAAGGCATACTTTCTTTCCATCCTCTCATAAACTAGTATTTCAGAATTGTTGTGCTTAAGGCGTTGGCATATAGTTCGTTAATGACAAATTGGTCAGTTTGTGCCAGCAGTAGTGCGTCAAAATGGCGTGAACATTGGTGTTTTTGCTGACATTATGGCCTATATGCGCTTGTGGTTCTGGATTTGTTACCATCAATACGAGCAAAAAAAAGTGACATGAATCTGAATCAATTTACTATAAAATCGCAGGATGCTATTCAGCATGCGATAGAAATAGCATCCGGTTCAAACCGCCAGGCGGTTGAACCAGGACACCTGCTAAGTGCATTGATCAGCACTGAGGAAAGTCTTATGGATTTCCTGTTCCGTAAAACAGGAATTGGCAATATCAATCCTATACTGGATAAGATATTGGAATCCTATCCAAGAGTCAGTGGAGGTGAACCATTTCTAAGTCGTGATACCAGTGATGCCTTGCAAAGAGCTGTCGCAAAGGCAAGAGAAATGGGGGATACCTATGCCTCCATTGAACATATTGTCCTTGGAATACTTGGAGGAAAGGATTCTGTAGCCAAAATGCTGAAAGATGCAGGAGGCAATGAGTCTGCCATGCTCAAAGCAATTGAGCAACTTCGTAAAGGAAGTCGTGCAGACAGTCCTACTGCCGAGGACAGATATAACGCGTTGAACAGGTTTGCTATCAACCTAAATGACAGGGCACGTTCCGGGAAACTTGATCCGGTGATTGGAAGGGACGAGGAGATCAGGCGGGTTTTGCAAATCCTGTCAAGGAGAACCAAGAACAACCCTATACTGCTAGGGGAACCAGGTGTGGGTAAAACTGCTATTGCTGAGGGTCTGGCTCACAGAATAGTTAACGGAGACGTGCCGGAAAACCTGAAAACCAAGGAGATTTACTCTCTGGATATGGGAGCCCTTATTGCTGGTGCCAAGTACAAGGGAGAGTTTGAGGAAAGACTTAAAGCCGTAGTAAGAGAAGTAATCAACAGTGAAGGACAGGTTATCCTCTTTATTGATGAAATCCATACCTTGGTTGGAGCCGGTAAGAGTGAGGGAGCCATGGATGCTGCAAATATATTGAAACCGGCTTTGGCAAGGGGCGAACTTCGTGCAATAGGAGCTACAACCTTAAATGAGTATCAGAAATATTTCGAAAAGGATAAAGCACTAGAACGTCGTTTCCAAATAGTGATGGTTGATGAGCCTGATGTGCTTTCGTCAATATCAATACTACGTGGACTTAAGGAAAGATATGAGAACCACCATAAGGTTAGGATTAGGGATGAAGCGGTGATTGCTGCAGTGGAACTATCCAAAAGGTATATTTCTGACAGATACCTGCCTGATAAGGCGATAGATCTTATGGATGAGGCAGCTTCCCGACTGAGACTTGAGATGAATTCAGTGCCTGAAGAAATTGATGAAGCCGAACGCAATATCAAACAGCTTGAAATAGAGCGGGAAGCCCTTAAACGAGAGGGAAATACCGAAAAAATTCAGGCCCTGTCTAAGGATATTGCAGAACTCAGGGAAAGGTGTTCTGCAATGCGTTCTAAATGGGAGGAAGAAAAGTCCGTTATCGAAGGCATTCAAAAGCTGAAGTCAGACATAGAGACCTATAAGTTTGAAGCTCAGAAAGCCGAGAGGGAAGGACTCTATGATAAGGTAGCCGAACTAAGATATGGTAAGATCAGGAATGCCGAGACAGAGATTGAAAACCTGAAAAAGAAACTTACTGAAAAGCAGGCTGACAATCCTATGGTAAAGGAAGAGGTTGATGCAGAAGATATCGCTCAGGTTGTCAGTAAGTGGACCGGTATTCCGGTAAGCAGGATGCTAAAGAGTGAAAGGCAGAAGCTGCTTCAGATAGAGGATGAACTGCACAAACGTGTTGTTGGTCAGCATGAAGCAGTATCTGCCGTGGCAAATGCAGTGAGACGCTCAAGGGCAGGTCTTCAGGATGCAAAACGTCCTATAGGTTCCTTTATCTTCCTTGGTACTACCGGTGTAGGAAAGAGTGAGCTAGCCAAAGCCCTGGCTGCCTTCCTGTTTGATGATGAGAACCTGATGACTCGTATCGATATGTCCGAGTATCAGGAAAGACACTCTGTCTCCAGACTTGTAGGAGCTCCTCCAGGCTATATTGGCTATGATGAAGGTGGTCAGCTTACAGAAGCTGTCAGGAGAAAGCCATACTCAGTAATACTGCTTGATGAGATCGAAAAGGCCCATCCTGATGTATTTAACATACTGCTTCAGGTACTGGATGACGGACGCTTGACTGATAATAAGGGCAGGACAGTGGACTTCAAGAATACGATTGTTATAATGACATCCAACATAGGGTCCTCAATCCTACAAAATAGCCTTGAAGCAAGCGAAGGAAAGGGAGTAAGTCCGGAAGCCCATCGTCAGGTAAGGGAACTGCTTAAAGGAACAATTTCACCTGAGTTTCTAAACAGGATTGATGAGATAATAATCTTTGACCCCTTGACAGAAGACGAAATTGTTGAAGTAACCAGACTGCAGCTTGACAGGGTAAAAAAGATGCTGGCTGCACAGGGTTTCGAATTTAATGTTAGCGAAGGAGCACTTAGATGGTTAGCAAAGATGGGGTTTGATCCAATTTATGGAGCAAGACCTATAAAAAGGGCAATCCAAACCCATCTTGTAAACAAGCTGGCTGAAATGCTTCTTGCCGGTAAGCTGGATAAGGAAAAACCGATATTGATAAATGCAGGTGATGAAGGACTAGAATTTTCTGTTAATTAACTTGGTTTGATAAAAATAATTATTTGCTGAAATCGAATACCTTATCCAGTTTCATAAGGCTAAGCAAGCTAAAAACTTCCTTGTTAACATTAGCCAGCTGGAAATTGCCGTTATTTTCACGAGCTGCTTTAAGTGCTGAAATCAACACCCCAATCCCTGTACTGTCAATAAAGCGGATGTTTTGAAAATCTAAAACCAGATTGTACCCGCAATTGACCAACTGTTCAGATAATTGCTCCTTTATTGTAGCAGCAATAGTCACATTCAGTCTATCTGTCCCCTCAATAGTTGATCGCCAAAGATTATCGCCAACTCTTTCTGTTTTTAACATGACAATTATTTTTCTAATAAACTTCTTAGTTCATTGCATGCAATATTGCACTTCAACTCAAATCTCTGAATGATTGTCTTCATAACCTCAATATCCTTGTTTTGCTCGACCCACTCGATCTTTTCATCAGGATAACTATCGAGATTATATCTTAACACCCTTAACTCCTCCTCTTCCTTCTCATTAAGACTATCGGTGCTTGTCAATTCATCAATCCTGAAGCTCTTTGCTATCAGCTCAAGGTTTTTTAGGTCAACATTCCCAAGGTTGTTCATTCCCATTGAAACAACTGAAGATTTGGCTTTATGTGCTATACCAGCCAATGCACGCCAGTCTTTCTGTTCAAGACCATTCCTTAACCCCTCAGTAAATTCAGGAATCTGATCAATAAATATATTAATCAGCTCCTCAATTATCTCTTTATCTCCATCAGCAATGCTTTCAAGATAGGTGAGGTCAACTTCCTTAAATTCCAATGACATGTTGCTGGCGTTTAACATTCTTTATACAAAAGTAAAGCAAATCCGGAACAATGCAACAATCGTTGAAAAATTCGACAATTTGCTTACCTTTAAACCACAAAAATAATACATTCGTTGAATTATTCTCCTAATAATAGTGAAAAAGCATTTAATATTTTAATACATTTTTTTCTTTCTTTTGACTGATTTGATATGCAGAAGACGGTTTTATATGACAGACATATAGCACTCGGGGCAAAAATGACCGAATTTGCAGGTTTTACAATGCCGGTTGAGTATACAGGAATTAACGCAGAACATATGGCAGTTAGGGAAGCAGCAGGTATGTTTGATGTTTCCCACATGGGTGAATTCAGAGTAAGAGGTAAAAATGCTCTGGCATTTTTACAACATATATGCAGCAATGATATCTCACAATTGAAACCAGGCAGGGCGCAATACAACTGCCTTCCAAATGAAAGCGGAGGGATAGTCGACGACCTGATAGTCTATATGATTGCCGAAAATGATTATCTGGCTGTTGTAAATGCAGGAAATATTGAAAAAGATTGGAACTGGTTTGAAAGTCACAATAAGGTAGGAGCAGAACTTGAAAATGCAAGCAATGACTATGCATTGCTTGCAGTTCAGGGCCCTCGTGCAACCTCCATCCTACAGAGAATCAGTTCTCCGGATTTGTCATCAATTCCATATTATTCCTTTGCATTCGGAAACCTAAATGGAATAGATAATGTGATCTTTTCAAATACTGGTTATACAGGTTCCGGGGGATTCGAGCTTTATCTTAAGACAGAAGATGCCAGCAAGGCCTGGGATATGATACTGGATGCCGGTAAGCCTGAAGGCTTGATACCGGCAGGACTGGGTGCCAGGGATACCCTACGTCTTGAAATGGGATTCTGCCTGTATGGCAATGATATTAGTGATACTACATCGCCTCTGGAAGGAGGATTGGCCTGGATTACCAAGTTTGTGTCAGGTAAGGACTTCATAGGCAGAGGCGCTCTTGAATATCAGAAGGCCAAAGGTGTCGACCGCAGACTGAAAGGTTTTGTTCTTGAAGAAAGGGGCATACCCCGTACTCACTATGAATTGGTTGATGAGCATGGTGAGCAGATAGGTGAGGTCACATCGGGAACTATGTCCCCCATACTTAGAAAGGGTATAGGATTGGGGTACCTGAAACGAGGATACTGGGACGACGGTAGTGTGATTTATGTCAATATCAGGGGCAAACTGCTTCGTGCTGTTGTTACAAAAACACCGTTCATTTAGACAGTTACACCCCTGGTTTGGGCAGTCCAACTGCATTCAAATTGAAGTCAGATATTACTTATTTGTGATTTTTTATTTCCGTAGATATCTTTTTTATTTCAGTTTGTAACAACGGAAATATAATTTGTTTTAATTTTGTGCCCTCAACCAGAGATACTACAACCTAATACAAAAGTTCTCATGAAGAAACACAATTTTTCTGCCGGGCCGTCAGTCCTACCTGAATTTACAATAAAGAAGACTGCTGAAGCAGTATTGGATTTTGCCGGAACCGGATTGTCAGTGATGGAGGTATCGCACCGTGACAAGGAGTTTATGGCTGTTATGGATCAGGCAAGGGATCTGTTCAAGGAAATACTTGATATTCCATCGGGATATGAAGTTGTCTTCCTTGGTGGAGGTGCAAGCATGCAGTTCTGTATGGTTCCATACAACCTACTCAACAAGAAGGCAGCATATCTTAACACAGGTACATGGGCATCGAAAGCTTTGAAAGAAGCTAAATTCTTCGGTGAGGTTGTTGAAGTAGCATCATCAAAAGACGAGAATTTCTCTTACATACCCAAGAACTATGAAGTTCCAGCCGATGCGGATTATTTCCATATCACAACCAACAACACCATTTTTGGTACCGAGATACGCAAGGATTTGGATGTAAAAGTTCCCCTTGTAGCAGATATGTCTTCGGATATATTCTCTCGTCCGGTTGACGTGTCAAAGTATGCTATCATCTATGGCGGTGCTCAGAAGAATCTGGCTCCTGCAGGTGTTACCTTTGCCGTTATAAGGGAAGATGTACTTGGTAAAGTTGATCGTCCAATTCCAACAATGCTGAACTACAAGACTCATATAGAGAACGGTTCAATGTTTAATACACCTCCGGTACTGCCAGTATTTGCAGCATTGCAAACACTTATCTGGCTGAAGGAACAAGGCGGTGTAAAGGAAATGGAAAAGCGCAATATCAGGAAGGCCACAATGCTTTACGATGAGATTGAACGTAACAAACTGTTCAAATCTACCGTGAAGTACGAAGAAGACCGCTCAATAATGAACATCTGCTTCGTGATGGCTGACGAGTACAAAGAACTTGAAGCTGACTTCAGGACTTTTGCTTCTTCCCGTGGCATGGTAGGTATCAAGGGACACCGTTCGGTTGGCGGTTTCAGGGCCTCGTGCTACAATGCCCTCCCCGAAGAAAGTGTTAAAGCCTTGATAGATACAATGAGAGAATTTGAAAAGAATCATTAAAAAATATATATTTGAAGGCTTCTAAAAGGGAGGATATGAGGGATAACCGCAGCCTCCCTTTTCTGTTTAATTTTTGGTTGGTTCAATTACAGGTAATAAAACGGAAATAATGAAAAAAATACTGGTAGCAACAGAAAAGCCCTTTTCAAAAGTTGCCGTAGACAAGATTCGGGCCGTTGTAGAAGGCTCGGGAAACCAACTTGTACTTTGTGAGAAGTATAAGACAGAAGAAGAACTGCTTGCAGCTGTAGCAGACGTTGATGCACTTATTATCAGGTCGGATATTGTCAATGACCGTGTAGTCGAGGCTGCCAAGAATCTTAAGATCGTTGTTCGTGCCGGTGCTGGTTATGACAATGTTGATCTTCAGGCATGTAGTGCAAAGGGTATTGTAGTTATGAATACCCCGGGTCAAAACGCCAATGCAGTTGCCGAACTTGTATTTGGTCTGCTTATATTCTCATTACGCAAGCACTTTAATGGTAGTTCCGGATCTGAATTGCGTGGAAATAATATTGGTATCCATGCTTATGGTAACATAGGTCGCTATGTTGCAAAGATTGCAGCCGGTTTTGGAATGAACGTTTACGCCTATGACCCCTTTGTTCCTGCTGAACAGATGAAGGAAGAAGGAGTTATTCCTGTTTCAAGTGTTGAGGAGCTATACAAAACCTGTCGTATAGTATCTTTGCATATTCCTGCTACTGAGCAGACTAAGAGGTCTGTTAACAAGGCTTTGTTGTCACTTATGCCGGAAGGTGCAATACTTGTAAATACAGCACGTAAGGAAGTAATCAATGAAGAGGAATTGGTGGAAGTAATGGAAAAACGCCCTGATTTCATTTACCTGTCGGACATTGTTCCAGGAAATGTGGACCATTTCAAGGGTGAGTTTGAAGGTCGTTATTTCTTTACCGCCAAGAAGATGGGAGCCCAGACCGAAGAGGCTAATGTCAACGCCGGTGTTGCTGCAGCTAATCAAATTGTTAAGTATTTTGCAACAGGGGACGAGACTTTCAGAGTTAATCCCTGATATTTTACTGATTACTTAGACTAAACCCAATACTATGGCAATAGTAAAGCCTTTTAAAGGTTTGCGTCCGCCTGCAGATATTGCAAAAGACCTGTCCTGTCTGCCTTATGATGTAATGAATTCAAAGGAGGCGGCACAGATGGCAGCTGGAAAACCATGTTCTCTGCTTCATATCACCAGATCGGAAATTGATTGCAGAGAAGGTATAGATATCCATTCATCTGAAGTGTACGAGAAGTCAGTAGAAAACTTCGGCTCCTTTATTGAAAAAGGATGGCTTGTTCAGGATGATGAAGAGCATTACTATATCTATGCTCAGACTATGAACGGTCGCACACAATATGGAATTGTCGGTTGTGCTGCCTGCAAGGATTATTTTGACGGTGTAATCAAAAAGCATGAGCTTACAAGGCCCGACAAGGAAGATGACCGTATGGTACATATTCGTGTCAACAATGCTAATCTAGAGCCCGTATTCTTTTCATATAAGACAGTTCCTGAGATTGATCAGATTGTTGATAATATTGTCAAAAATCAGGCACCTGAATATGACTTTGTTACTGAGGATGGTTTCGGTCATCAATTTTGGGTAGTCCGGGAAAAGGAGACAAACCAAAGAATTGAGAAACTTTTTGCCGAGAAAGTACCCTGTACCTACGTTGCTGACGGGCACCATCGTACTGCTGCAGCATCCAGAATAGGTAAAGAGAAGATGGATTCTAATCCTCATCATACAGGAGATGAGGAATACAACTTCTTCATGGCAGTGCACTTCCCTGATAACCAGCTGGCTATTATTGATTACAACAGGGTAGTAAGGGATCTCAACGGTCTTGGTGAGACTGATTTCATGCTCGCATTGGGACGTTATTTTGAGGTTTCCCTTATGGGAACCGAAATATACAAGCCACAGGCCCTGCATGAGTTCGGTATGTATATATCCGGTAAATGGTACAAGCTTATTGCCAGAAAGGGGACTTATGATGATGAGGATCCAATCGGAGGACTAGATGTAACAATTCTTTCTAAGCAAGTATTCGACAAGATACTTGGCATCACTGACCTGAGAACTACTGACAGGGTTGACTTTGTTGGTGGTATCCGGGGGCTGGGAGAACTAAAGAGAAGGGTGGACTCAGGTGAGATGAAAGTTGCCTTTGCGCTCTATCCGGTCTCGATGCAACAGCTTATAAGAATTGCAGACAGTGGCAATATAATGCCGCCAAAAACAACGTGGTTTGAACCAAAACTAAGATCAGGTCTGGTTATTCACCTTTTGTCCTGATTTGTTTCATATATTTCCCTGAATAGGGAGAAAGGCCCGTATCCCGGGTCTTTCTTGTTTGAATTAGGTAATTTTGAAAGGAGGAAGAAATGCTTGCGGAAAATTTTGATTTTGTGAAAAGGGATATCCCGGGGCATGTCAAACTGATTGCCGTTTCAAAGACCCATCCTGCTGAGACTGTCAGGGAGGCATATGATTTAGGTCAGAGAGTTTTCGGCGAGAACAAGGTTCAGGAACTTGTATCCAAGGCAGAGCAACTGCCTTCGGATATTGAATGGCATATGATTGGACATATGCAGTCCAATAAGATCAAATACATATCCCGTTTTGTTAGTCTAATTCATGGTGTAGACTCTGAAGGCCTGCTTCACAAGATCAACAATGAAGGGAGGAAGATAAACAGGGTGATTCCCTGTCTGCTTCAGGTATACATTGCAGAGGAGGAGACCAAGTTTGGTTTTTCACCGGAAGAGCTTCGCATACTGCATGGAGAGGGGGTGACTAGTGAACTGCCTTTTGTTGAAATATGCGGTTTGATGGGAATGGCAACGTTTACAGATGATTTTAATCAGGTAAGGAAGGAGTTCAGATTATTATATTCGCTTTTCACAGAACTCAAGGCAGGCTACTACAAGGATAAGCCATCTTTCAGGGAGATTAGTATGGGTATGTCGAATGACTACAAAATTGCAATTGAAGAGGGCAGCACTATGGTGAGAATTGGAAGCGCCTTGTTTGGAGATCGAAATTATTCAAAGTAAATTACGTCCCGGAAACCTGAACCAACTGGTTCAGGTATGACCGGATCTAAATAATAGATTATGGCAAAACTAGAAACCACTTATTTGGGATTAAAACTAAAGAATCCCGTAATAGTAGGAAGCTCAGGTCTTACAATAAGCCTTGACAAAATCAGGAAGTTTGAAGAAGCAGGTGCTGGTGCAGTGGTATTGAAGTCTTTGTTTGAAGAACAGATTACACACGAGATCGATCATGCGATATATCAGGGTGCAGGTATGGACTATCCTGAAGCCGTAGATTATGTTAAGAACTATGCGCGTAATCACAGAGTGTCTGAATATCTTGAGTTGATCAGGCAGGCAAAGGCTGAGACAAATATTCCTATTATAGCCAGTATCAATTGCTATTCATCTGACGAGTGGACAGATTTTGCCCAACAGATAGAAAGGGCAGGAGCAGATGCACTTGAGCTTAATCTGTTTATTATAAATACTGACAAAAATAGTAATGCCTCTACATACGAGGATGTTTACTACAGAATTGCAAGTACAGTTACACAGGTGGTTTCAATACCTGTATCCATGAAACTAGGATATTATTTCTCAAATCTGGTTGCAGTAGTTGACAAACTATCTGTATGTGGGGCAAAAGGAGTAGTTTTGTTTAATCGCTTCTATGAGCCTGATATAGATGTGAATAACCTGACGATTACTACGGCGAATGTGTTGAGTTCATCTTCAGATATCAGTCGTTCGCTAAGATGGACGGCCATCGTAAGTGATAAGGTGAGGAATATAGATATTTCTGCATCAACAGGAGTACATGATGGGGATTCAGTTATAAAGCTTTTATTGGCTGGTGCTACAACAGTTCAGGTATGCTCTGCATTATACAAGAAGGGACCCGAGCTGATAACTGAAATGATAGGAAGACTTCAGACCTGGATGGACGCAAAGGGCTTTGACAGTATTGAAAGGTTCAGAGGACTTATGTCTTATGCAAAAATGCAGAACCCGGCAGTATATGAGAGAGTGCAGTTTATGAAGCACTTCTCTAAGTATGAATAATATTAAAACGGTAAGTGTGTGGGATTTGTGTGAAAATTTATGAAGAACCGTTTGTCATAAATAAATTTCTTTGGTTAAATTGCTTATCTAAAACAGGCATGATATGAAACAAAGTTTCCTGAAATCCCATTTAGCTGTTCTTTTACTGATACTGCTTGCAATTTCATGGGGGTGCACCTGCCAGCAGCAGAAAAAAGATGGTGCAGATGAAGAAGGTATTGTTGGTTCTGTTACGATAGATAAACAGTTGTTGGATGATTTCAATAAGTCCAAGCTGATATTCTATTCATTACCTTCGCCATTGGAAACAGCTATGCTTATTAAGCGGTCCGGTGCGGGGTATAATACTGACCTGCTTAATGATTACACAAGCACTACCAGATACAATACCAATCTTAAGATGGCGCTGAATCTTGGTGTTTTTAGCACGGATATGAGCTATTCAAGTCTTTTTGATCAGACTCAGAGTACTCTTAACTTTATGGGAGCTGCCCGTCAGCTTGCTGAGAAGTTGGGTGTCCTTGAGGCTATTGATGAAGAAGTAATCCGTCAGCTTGAAGAAAACATGAACAACAGGGATGTTGTGATGGATATAATATCCGAGACATTTATGAACTCCAATGCCTATCTTGTTGAACAGGACAGGCCAGCAATAGCTGTGATGGTTTTAGTTGGTGGATGGGTTGAAGGTCTTTATATTGCCACACAGCTGACCAATGGTTCATTGGAATCTAATCCCGAACTTATAGATCGTATAGTATATCAGAAATTGTCCTTGGAAACGGTTCTTAGTTTGCTTGAATCACACAAGACCAACCCTGACATTAGTTTTCTGATTGAAAGAATGAATGAGCTCAAAGTGATCTTTGATGAGATCAGGATTGTTACAGTTTCTGACGTTGAAGCAGAAACCCATCCCGAGCAAAAGATGACTATTCTGAAATCGGAAGCGGAAACCTTTATAACAAAAGATACGCTTAACAGGCTGTTGGATAAGATTCGTGAAATCAGAACTGAGTTTATATCATGATATATGAAAATGCCGGATTGCTAAGAAAATCTATGCTTTTGCGACTTCTTGGCTTAACTTTAGTACTTTCAATAGCATTTATAGAGCCCTCTCAGGCTCAATGCATAAGTTTTGCCCGTAATGTCGTAAAGCCCCTTCTTGATCCTTATATCCATGATGGTAACTATAATGCTACCTATATGGAAGAAGGTGAAAGCGCTGAGCTTTACAAGACTTTTTTCAAGGGGGAAAGCTACAGATTGGTGGTGAAAGGAGTTGATGACCTGCCTCAGGTACATATTCGTCTACTTGACGACCAGCGCAATATTATTTTTGACAACGCAAATCACAACTTTGTGAACGTATGGAACTTTGCGGCTGAAAACACAGGTACGATGATAGTCCATATTAGTATTCCTGAAAAGGAAGGTGGTGGTAAAATTGTTGGAGGGTGTGTTGCAATACTCTTTGGAGTAGAAAACAAACGGCGCTGATTAATTGAAATAATCTTACCAAAAAAAGACCTCTGCTGAGGTCTTTTTTTGTAGTATTTCTTAAGTATGTGCTGCTTTAATATGCGGGTTTCAATTCACTTAAGATAAGGGGCAAGGTACATGCCCGTATATGACTCTTTTATCTTGAGCAGATCTTCAGGACGTCCCTCAAATACGAGATGACCTCCTTTATCTCCTCCCTCCGGACCAAGATCTATGATATAGTCGGCCATCTTGATAACTTCCATATTATGTTCCACAACTACTATGGTGTGCCCCCTTGCTATCAGGTCTGCAAAGGCTTTCAACAGTTTCGCTATATCATGGAAGTGCAAACCTGTTGTAGGCTCATCAAATATGAACATAGTAGGAGAGCTCTTCTCCATTGAAAGGAAGGAAGCAAGTTTGATACGCTGGCTCTCGCCACCACTTAGGGTACTTGACGACTGTCCCATCTTGACGTAGCCCAGGCCAACATCCACCAATGGCTGAAGGCGATTTACAACCCTCTGGGCAGTTGTACCTTCACTTCCTCTGAAGAATTCTATAGCTTCATCTATGGTCATCTCAAGAATATCCGATACATTCTTACCCCTATGAGTGATTTCAAGAATTTCGGGTTTGAACCTTTTGCCACCGCAACTCTCGCACTTAAGTACAAGGTCGGACATAAACTGCATCTCAACCTTGATAGTACCTTCACCCTGGCATTCATCACAACGACCTCCGTCGATATTGAATGAGAAATGTGAGGGTTTCAACCCTTCCTGTTTTGCTTGTTTCTCATCCGACATCAACTTCCTTATCTCATCCCAGGCCTTTAGATAGGTGGCAGGATTAGAACGACTTGACTTACCAATGGGGTTCTGATCAACCATCTCGACGTCGCTTATCTGGTCAATCGAACCCCTAAGCTTGTCAAATACACCAGTCTTATCAGCAAAGCCACCTTTTAACTTTTTCAGGGCAGGGTAGAGGATGCTTTTTACTAGAGAGGACTTGCCTGAACCGCTAACACCTGTTACAACAGTCAAAACATTAAGTGGAAACTTAACCGTAATCCCTTTAAGGTTGTTTTCACGGGCTCCTGCCACTTCGATACAGGAAGTAAAGGCCCTTCTCCTTGTGGGCAGGGCTATTTTCTCTTTCCCGGTAAGGTATTGGGTTGTGAGACTTTCAGGAACTGATGAAAGCCTGGAGAACTCGCCCTGATAGACTACCTGACCTCCAAATTGTCCGGCACCAGGACCTATGTCTATTATTTCGTCACACGCCCTGATAATATCCTCATCATGTTCTACAACAACAAGTGTGTTGCCCAGTTTTTGCAGGTCTCTGAGTACTTGAATTAGTTTTTCCGTATCCCTTGAATGAAGACCAATACTTGGTTCATCGAGAATGTATAGCGAACCAACCAGACTGCTTCCAAGTGAGGTAGCAAGATTGATTCTCTGGCTTTCCCCTCCTGAAAGTGTCGAACTAAGCCTATTAAGTGTCAGATAGCCTAAGCCCACACGGTTTAAGAAGTCCAGCCTGCTGCGTATCTCTATCATAATCCGTTCTGCTACGGCCTTTTCATGATCGTTGAGTTCAAGACTGAAAAAGAGCTCGTAAAGTTTTGATACAGGCATTACTACAAGATCACTGATGCTATAGCCTGCTACTATTACCCATGAGGCCTCCTTCCGCAGACGGGTTCCCTTACATTCAGGACACTTGGTTTTACCCCTGTATCTGGCAAGCATTACTCGATTCTGAATCTTGTACAGTTTCTCCTCGAGATGCTTAAAAAAGTCATTGATACCATGGAAGTACCTGTTTCCATCCCATAAAAGCTGCCTTTGCTCTTCTGTTAGTTCACCGTAGGGCGTATGTACCGGGAAGCCAAATTTGTGAGCATTTTGTATTAGGAGGTTCTTCCATTCACTTAGTTTTTCTCCCTTCCAGCATGCAATTGCATCCTCATATACAGACAGACTCTTGTCGGGTACTACCAGATCTTCATCTATTCCTATCACACTTCCGAATCCCTCGCAAGTGGGACAGGCTCCTACAGGATTATTAAAGGCAAAAAGATTTTCGCTCGGTTCCTCAAAGGTGATACCGTCAGCTTCAAACCTATTTGAAAAGCTATAGGTACTTGCCTCATTCCCATCATAAACCTTTACCATCGCCTCTCCAAAACCTTCGTAGAAGGCGGTCTGTACAGAGTCTGCAATTCGGGATGTATTGTCCCTGTCGCCATGACTTACCGCAATACGGTCAACCACAAGACTTATCTCAGCATTTTTCAGGGAAGCAGTTTGGTCTTTTTCCAATACGTCACTTATTGCAACCACACCATCACTTGTTGAAATACGACTGAATCCCTGCTTATTGAGAATAGCCAGGTGTTCCTTTAGTGTCCTTCCCTCAGGTACATGCAGGGGAGCCAGGATTTCTGCCCTGGTGCCTTCCTTGTAGGAGTTTATAAAATTGACGACATCTGTAACCCTGTGACGCTTAACCTCAGTTCCCGAAACAGGTGAATATGTCTTGCCAATCCTGGCATAGAGTAGTTTTAGATAATCATATATTTCCGTTGATGTACCTACAGTAGATCTTGGATTACGTGTGTTGACCTTTTGCTCTATTGCAATTGCCGGGGGAATACCCTTAATGTAGTCAACCTCCGGCTTGTCAATGCGTCCAAGAAATTGGCGGGCATAAGCACTAAGGCTTTCAACATAGCGACGTTGACCCTCGGCATATAGGGTATCAAAAGCAAGGGAGCTCTTACCTGAGCCTGAAACACCTGTAATAACAGTGAATTTATTGCGCGCTATATTGACTGAGATATTCTTTAGATTATGTACCCGTACACCCTTTAAGAGAATATGTGACTGGGCGTTGACTTTCTGAGAGGCCATAATTGAATCCTTTTTTCAATTGAAATGCAAAGATACCAAAGAATAAGCAGTGGGGGATTTAAGTGTATGGACAAAGCATAGTATCATCTGTTAAAAAAATGAAATTTTTTTTGGTATTATTGACATTATTTTGTTTATTCGTCTTCGTAAACCATAAAAATCAAAATGCCTATCGGAACACCTGTACAAGTTTCTAATAAATTAGGGTATGACAGATATTTTGATGCTGTCGGACGAAGAACTTGTAAAAGGTTTCGTTTCCGGTGAAAAGAAGTGTTTTGACGTATTATTGGAACGTCACAAGCAAAGGGTTTACTCATACATTATCATGATGGTCCGCAAGCAGGAGCTTGCGGAAGATCTTTTCCAGGACACTTTCCTAAAAGTATATAATACGCTAATCGAAGGCCGATATTCTGAGTCCGGTCGTTTCGTCTCATGGGTTTTGCGCATAGCACATAACCTTGTAATTGATCATTACAGGCGTCAGAAGCATTTCCCGGTAATTTACAATGACGACTGTTCCAAAGACATGTTCAACAGTACCAGGTTTGCTGATCGCACCATCGAGGAGGAAATCGTATTTGAAGAGGCCCTGAAAGATGTTGGTGACCTGGTTGAAAGACTTCCAGACAATCAGAAGGAGGTTGTTGTTATGCGTCACTATCTTGGACTGAGCTTTAAGGAGATTGCTGAGGAGACCAATGTCAGCATTAATACAGCATTGGGACGAATGCGTTATGCTCTTATTAATCTCAGAAAGATGATGGAAGAGCGCAATGCAGGGCTTGTTCAGCAGGCATAAAATTTTCTCGGATTTTTTTTGGGGTAATACACTATTTGATTCGTTTTGTCGTTCGTAGTGTATAGCCCCAAGACTATGGATAATTTTTACTCTAGACGAATTAGCATTGCTCATCTGAACAAAAAAGGCAGAAAGCTTAGAGCTTTGTTCCTTAAGCTGACTGACGAGGAACTCAAATCAATGTTCCCGGCACCACCTCAGAAACTTGTTGATGAGATCCGGAAAAAGACCATATTTCGGGATAGCATTCATTCCTTTTTAAACTAATCCGCTCATTAGCACAGATTACTTGTAAAAGTTCTTGCTGAATGCCTGAAATTCCTTTTGCTTAAGCATTTTGCGCACTATTAATGCTTCCAGAAAGCCAAGTCCGTATCCGAAGTTTTGTGTGAAGACAGCGGGAACTGCCCAGCAGGCTGTATGTAATTCCTTTGTCTCACGCAGGGCATGGAAGAATACTATAAGCGGAACTGGAACTAACAGCAACAGTAACCATGGTTGACACAATGATGCAAGCAATACAGCCAAATGCCCAAGAACAAAGAGAGTAGGCAGGCAGTGAACCAGCTTTAAGGTTCCTTTATGTCTCAACTCAAGATTTATCCTTGCAATCCCCGAATTGTATACCTGTTTGAAAAATGCTCTCAGATTCTTACGACGCTTGTGATAAACAAAAGCATCCTTTATAAGTCTCGAAGAATAGCCCTTTTTCAAAAGACGCATACTAAAGTCCAGGTCTTCACCAAAACGCATCGAAGAAAAACCATTCAGGGAACAAAAGACACTATTGCGAACGCCAAGGTTAAAACTGCGGGGATAGAAGATATCAAACTTTTCAGCTGCCCCACGGATACCTCCCGTGGTCAGCACGCTACTCATTGCATAGCCAATAGCCTTTTGAATAACATTGAAGCTGTGGTGAGGTCTGTCAGGACCACCAAAGCTGTCAAAATCCTCGCTTGCCGTCTCTCTGTTTACTATTTCCATATAGTCCACCGGAAGGAAGCAATCAGAATCGAGAAACAACAACCATCTCCCGGTTGCCTGTCCGGCTCCTGCATTTCGGGCAAGTCCAGGTCCCTCGTTTTCTTTGTAGATGTACCTTACCTGAAAATCTTTAGCATACCCGGATACCAGCTGTTCGCTTTTTATTTCAGAGCCGTCATCTACGATTATTACCTCAAAATCTTTGAATGTCTGAACAGCCAGACTGTCCAATAAATCATTCAACTCCTCAGGCCTGTTATAAACAGGAACTATGATAGAAAAAGCAGGCATATTACCTATTGAATTATGAGAGCCACAAATATACAAAAATATTCAACCCCGATTATTTTCAACTTGACGTGCTTATTAATACTTCATTCTTTTTAGTATGAAAAAATATTCACAAATTTGCAACTTGTTTCTAAAAACAAGAAGATTGTAATTAATAAGGCTTTACAAATTTCATTTTATAAAAAGAGAAACTAAATAACCTTTAAATACACTATCGATGTTGAAGAGTCCACTACAAATTGAAAGAGGAAAATACATTCCCAAGATGCCAACATCTTTGAAGGGGATTGTAAAAATCGTTGAGGGTGAGAAAACACAATCAGTAGCAGACCAGGATCAAATCAAGGCCATGTTCCCAAATACCTATGGTCTTCCAATTCTTAAGTTTGAGACTGGTAACGAAATGAAACAATATCCTGCATACAAGGTTGGAGTTGTTCTTTCTGGAGGTCAGGCACCCGGCGGACATAATGTGATTTCTGGTCTGTTTGACGGACTGAAAGCATGTAACCCTGATAATAAGCTGTATGGTTTCCTTGGTGGCCCCAGCGGTCTGGTTGACAACAAATATAAGGAACTGACTGCCGATATTATTGATGAATATCGCAATACTGGAGGATTTGATATTATTGGTTCGGGTCGTACAAAGCTGGAAACTCCGGAACAATTCGACATGGTTCACCAGAATTGCAAGGCTTTGGGTGTAAATGCCGTTGTTATCATCGGTGGTGATGATTCCAACACCAATGCTTGTATCCTTGCTGAGTACTTTGCTGCAAAGAAGACCGGAATTCAGGTTATAGGTGTACCCAAGACAATTGACGGTGACCTGAAAAACGAGGTTGTTGAGACTTCTTTTGGTTTTGATACAGCCTGCAAGACATATAGTGAACTAATTGGTAACATCCAGAGGGATGCAAACTCAGCCAAGAAGTACTATCACTTTATCAGGTTGATGGGACGTTCAGCTTCTCATATCTGTCTTGAATGTGCACTTGAGACTCAACCAAATATCACAATTGTATCAGAGGAAGTTGAAAAGAAACAGATGACCCTGGATCAACTTGTATCTGAGATAGCTGAAGTAGTGGTAAGAAGGGCTGAAAAGGGTCTTAATTATGGTACCGTATTGATTCCTGAAGGAGTTGTTGAGTTCATTCCCGAAATGAAGATTCTGATTTCAGAACTGAATGATATTCTTGCTGAACATGAAGCTGAAGTTGCAGTACTTGAGTCTAACAAGGATAAGAGAGATTTTGTAGCATCCAAGCTTTCAAAGGCATCTTCAGAAGTATTCAACAGTCTGCCCAACAATATTTCAAATCAGTTGATGCTTGACAGGGATCCACACGGTAACGTTCAGGTTTCGGCTATCGAAACTGAAAAGTTGCTTATGGATATGACCAAGGCTAAGCTTAAACAACTGAAGAAAGATGGTAAGTACACCGGCAAATTTGGTGCTTTGGGTCACTTCTTCGGATATGAAGGTCGTTGTGCTATCCCATCCAACTTTGATGCTGACTACTGCTACACCCTTGGCTATACGGCTTCACTGTTGATCTCTGAAGGTAAGACTGGTTATATGGCTTCTGTAAAGAATCTTACAAAACCAGCAGATCAGTGGATTCCAGGAGGTGCTCCGATTACTATGATGATGAACATGGAAAAGCGCCATGGAGAACTGAAACCTGTAATTCAAAAAGCACTTGTTGAACTGGATGGAGCTCCTTTCAAGAAGCTTGTTGAAAACAGGGAAAGCTGGGCAATGAACTCAAACTACCTGTATCCAGGTCCAATTCAGTATTTTGGTCCTGCATCTGTTAGTGATGTTACAACTCAGACTCTGCTTCTTGAGCAAAGCAAATAGTATTTTTTTAATCTTATAACCTTATCGGGGTTGCCTCCGGGCAACCCCGATTATTCCTAACCCAAAAAACATTATGGCAAACATCATTGCACTATCTGAAGCGGCCTCAATTGGACTTCACAGTATGGTTCTGATTGCCAGGTCAGATGAAACGTTGAATGTAGGCCAAATTGCCGACAAGATTCATAGTTCACGTCACCACGTTGCTAAGGTCCTTCAAAGACTTGCTAAGAGCGACTATGTAAGTTCCAGCCGTGGACCATCCGGTGGTTTTACACTCAAGGCGGATCCTGAAAAGATTACCTTATTGGATATTTTTGAAGCTATTGAGGGAAAATTTGCGGTTCAAAGTTGCCCGGCAGATAAGGATACCTGTCCCTTCAATAAAAAGTGTCTTCTTGGGGATCTTTCTCACAATATATCGTCTGAGATTCAGAACTATATGTCAGGTAAAACACTGGCTGATTACCTCTGATATTATGCGTTTTTCAGATTTATGATGTGACAGGCTACCAAAGCCGCAGTCTCGGTGCGAAGACGTGCCGAACCCAATGAAACAGACCTGAAACCCAAATCTCTGGCCATTTTGACTTCATCAGGACCAAAGTCTCCTTCGGGTCCGATCAGTACCAGTGTGTCTTTTGCTCTGCTCACTACATCCTGCAAATGAGGCTTGTCACCATCTTCATGGCAATGCGCTATAAACTTGTCGCCAGTGAAACTTTGCTTTATAAAAGTTTTAAAATCAGCGAGTTCGTTGAGAACGGGTCTCCATAGAGCACCTGACTGCTTTACTGCTGAGGTGATAATTTTATCCAGTCTGTCATTTTTAAGGTTTCTCCGCTCTGAATTCATACTGAATATGGGGCTTATTATTCCTATGCCTATTTCGGTGCTCTTTTCAACAAACCATTCAGTGCGGTCTATGTTTTTAGTAGGAGCAAAGGCTATGTGACATACATAAGCTGGAGGATCTTCCTTCGTTTCGGTAAGGATTCGTACCTGACATCGTCTTGCGTTGGCATCTGTAATCTCAGCTTCAAAGAGTTGGCCCTGTCCGTTGATAATATGAATAACATCTCCTTCTCTTTTCCTGAGAACCTTCACACAATGATTTGATTCCACCGGGTCGAGATAACCTCCGTTTTCTACAATCTTAGGCTCATAAAAGATTTGCATGTTATTGATCTTTCAGATATTAAGTTATAAGTTATTTCTTCATCAAAAATAACAGTAAATAACAATACCCAATCAAAAAAAGTCGTTCTTTTGAAACTGCAATTCGATGCAGTCGGGCTGGATCGGGTTGTATTGTTTTTTTGTATAAGCCCATGAAATGAAAAAAATTATTGTAATCAATCACCCCCAACGATGGATCCTGGATGTTCCAGGAGTCGATGTAATATCACCAAAAGAGTATTTAGAGAATGAGACCTATGCAAAGATGAAGAACGCCCGTGTCTTCAACCTTTGCTATGACTATGCCTACCAGACCAGAGGATACTATGTGTCCCTGCTTGCAGAGGCAAGGGGACAAAAGGTAATACCCTCAGTCAAAAACATTCTGGATCTGAAGGCTCATGCTATTGTAAAATCAATCTCAGAGGCTCAGGATGAACTGATTCAGAAGACTTTCAGGCATATTCGATCGTCTGAGTATGTACTGAGTGTTTACTTTGGCAGGAATTTCTCTCCGCAATACGATAAGCTGGCCCATGAGCTATATATGTTGCTTCAGGCACCTATGCTTAGGGCCAGGTTTGTAAAAAACGGAAAGTGGGAGCTGGCATCCGTTAAGGCTTTTCCGTTCAAAGAGATCCCCGAGCAACACATACCATATGTTTACTCATTTGCCGAGCAGTACTTTATGCAGAAAAGGTACGACAAGGCCAGGGTTGATAAATATAAGTATGACCTTGCAATACTTGTAAACACACATGAGAAGGCAGCACCATCAAATAGGAAGGCTATCTCAAATTTTGTGGAGGCTGCTGAGAAGCTGGGATGCAATGTCGAACTGATTACAAAGGATGACTATAGCCGTTTGGGTGAGTTTGATGCACTGTTCATAAGGGAAACAACCTCGGTAAACCATCATACCTATAAGATGTCCAGAAGGGCACAAAGGGAAGGCCTGGCAGTTATTGATTCGCCGGAATCAATTCTGAAGTGCGCCAATAAGGTTTATCTTGCCGAGCTTCTTGCACTTAATAAGATTCCTACACCAAAAACAATTACTATACATTCTGAAAATGTTAAGGGTATTGAAAAACAACTTGGCTTCCCATGTGTTTTAAAGCTACCTGATTCATCATTTTCACAGGGAGTGGTCAAAGTGAGCACTCCTCAGGAGATGAAGGGCAAGCTTAAGGTCATGATGAAGGAGTCGGATATTATTATTGCCCAGGAATTCCTTCCAACATCTTATGACTGGAGGGTTGGAGTTCTCAATAATGAGGTTCTTTTTGTCTGTAAGTATTATATGGCAAAGGATCACTGGCAGATAATAAATTGGGAATCCAAGCATAAGGGTGATATGATGGGCAATTTTGATATCTTCCGTACCGAGGATGTCCCACCACATGTGGTTGAAGTTGCCCTCAAGGCTACAAAGCTGATTGGAAACGGATTATATGGAGTGGATGTTAAGGAGGTTGATGGAAAGGCCTATGTTATCGAGGTTAACGACAACCCCAATATTGATGCAGGGGTAGAAGATTGCCTGTTAGGTGAAGAAATATACACAAAAATTATAAGCCATCTTTTATCAATGGCAAACAGATAAGCAAAAACGCATGGCAACAGGGGATAGGAAATACCAGTGGGGGACGCACAGACCATTCAACGATTTTGGCTCTCATATGAGAAAACGTTTCAACGGTCTGGTGCAGAAGGTTTCCATAGATGCCGGATTTACCTGTCCAAACAGGGATGGGAGCAAGGGCTTCGGAGGTTGTACCTTTTGTAATAATGAGACATTCAAACCTGTTTATAGTCAGGCATCTAAGACTGTAAGCGAACAACTAAAAACTGGAATAAGTCTCTTTGAGGCAAAGCATCCGGGAACCAGGTATCTGGCATACTTTCAGGCTTATACCAACACTTACGGTGAAATATCCAAACTTATTGAGTTATACGAAGAGGCACTTGCATTTCCAGGTGTAATTGGATTGATTGTGGGTACGCGACCAGACTGCCTTCCCGATCATCTCCTGGATTACTTTGAAGAGCTTTCCCGTAAGTGCTATGTTGCTATCGAACTGGGAATTGAGTCCACAAAGGATGAGACACTAAACAGGGTTAACAGAGGGCATGATTTCCAGAGTTCAATCGATGCAATACATCGGATAGCTAGTCGTAATATCCCTGTTGGTGCCCATATGATACTTGGGTTACCGGGAGAAACAAAAGATGATATCCTTGGACATGCGCCAATAGTTTCAGAGTTACCTCTCTCATACCTTAAACTGCACCAACTTCAATATGTACGAGGTTCAAAACTTGGCAGGGAATACCTGAAGAATCCGGAAAACTTTAAAGTTTTCGAGCTGGAGGAATATGTGGATCTTGTAGTTGAGTTTGTTGTTAGACTACGTCCCGGTATAGTACTTGAAAGATTTTCAAGTCAGTCTCCCTACTACCTGCTTATTGCTCCTGCCTGGAAGCTTAAAAACCATGAATTGAGTCATCTTGTCGAAAAAAGGCTGCAAGAGCTCAACCTATGGCAAGGAAAGTACTACAATGCCGAGTTGGATAGCATACCCCAAATATCCCGTATAAATGCATAAAAAACGGCTGTCTGCATAGTAGCAGATAGCCGCTTTTTATGCTGCGATACGATTATCTTGATCCAAAAACCCTTTTAAGTATCTCTGTAACTCTTGCTGCAGGATCGTTCCTGATTTCTGCTTCTTCTTCTGCCAGTTTTAGGAAAATTCCATCAAGTGCCTTGTTTGTAAGATAGCTGTCAAGCTGCACCTCTACCTTTTTAAATCCGGCAACCTGACCTACCATACTGCCAGCAACCTTGTTCCATTGACCAGTAAGGTTATTCCAAGTCTCATTGGCAGATACACCAGCCACAAGTTTTTTATCCAGCGAAGATTTAAGTTTTGGTTGATATAAATTAAACAATTCATTGAATGTATTTGCTTTAAGGTACTGAGTGGCAGCATTGTTCTCGCCTTTCAGAATGGTGAAAGCATCCTGAATAGTCATTTGCCTTATTGCATTCAGAAATACAGGGGCAGCTTCCCTTGCAGCATCCTCAGCAGCTCTGTTGATTCTAAGAATAAGATCTTCAACCAGTTTTTCACCACCCGGGATTCGGCTAATGTTGTCGGTAATAATTGCAGCTTCAGGTGGGAGTAGCAGTTTCACTGCCGGATCACCATAGTATCCATTGAGTTTGGCCAATTTCATTGCAGCAGAGTCGCTACCCACCCTAAGAGCTTCTTTAAGTCCGCTAACCACCTCGGTTTGCGTAAGGGCCTGGTTCGTTTCCAGTGTTTGTACCACTTGAAGTAACTCTGTGCATGAGCTTAAAACACAGAAAGATATAATTATCGCAATCACTTTCTTTATCATGATATATAAATTTTGAATCAATAATAAGCAAAGTTACATCAAAATAATACTGATTTTAGGGACAATTCTGGTATTTTGCAGTAAATATTGTACTATATTGCACAGAGAATGCTTAAACATTATTTTTTATTTATAAATCCTGTGCTAATTTTGTGAGGAATTAATGTGACATGGTTAATCCAAATTTAGATATAGTTGTTAAATTAGAGCAGAAGATCGATAAGCTGGTTGAGAGCTATAAGTCTGAGAAAGAGGAAAACAAGATGCTCAGAACTCAGATTGCTCAATTAAGCAGTCAATTGGAGCAGAGCGCTTCATCTTATGCATTACTTCAGGAGGAGTATGATAAGTTGAAGATAGCCAAGACTATAGAAGCTTCGGGAGCGGACGTTCGCGATACGAAGCAGAGGATTAATCAAATTGTGCGGGAAATTGATAAATGTATTGCCCTGTTGAATCGTTAAGAGCTTCTGATGGACGATAAACTTTCTATACGTGTTAATGTCGCTGACAGGTACTATCCTTTAAGGGTTGATCCTAGTGATGAGGAGCGAATAAGAAAAGCGGCCAGGCTTATTAACGATAAGGTCTTGCAGTACAAGCAGCGTTATAATGACAAGGACGTTCAGGACTTTTTGGCTATGGCTGCCTTACAGTTTGTTATTAAGGCATTGGAAGGTGAAGAAAGTCAGGATACTACACCCTTGATTAATGCAATTAGTTTGTTGGACCAAAAGCTGGAGAAGCTGTTGACAGAGGAATAGTATTTGTTTTTTTTTGTAATTGTCCCGCATTTTTTTCCTGAGCCGGCTGGCCTGTATTGGGCTGCCTGCGCTTATAATTCCAGGAAAGAAGTGCGTTTTTTTATATATGTTTAATTGTACTGATAATGGAAATAGTAATTGGAATATCGGCCTTTTTATTTGGCGGACTTGTAACATGGATTGCAGTAACACAAGCATTTAAGAACCGTGCCAAAAGGATAATCCGCGAGGCTGAAAATGAAGCTGAAGTCATCAAGAAGGAAAAGATGCTTCAGGCAAAGGAAAAGTTTCTACAGCTTAAGGCTGAACATGAAAAGGAAATAAACAGCAGAAATGCAAAGATACTGGCTTTGGAAAATAAGACAAAGCAAAGAGAGACTGCTGTTGCACAGCGTATTGAAGAGTATGCCCGAAAGAAAAAGGAACTTGATACAGTACGCGAAAATCTGGATGCTCAACTTGAAATAGTAGAAAAGAAGAACGAAGAATTAGATCGCCTGCACAAACAGCAGGTTGAGCAACTTGAAGCAATCTCAGGTATGTCTGCTGAAGAGGCCAGAGAGATGCTTATTGAATCTTTAAAGGCTGAGGCCAAAACCGAAGCAATGTCATATATCAATGACATTATGGATGAAGCCAAGATTAATGCTTCAAGGGAAGCCAAGCGTATAGTACTAAATACTGTACAACGTGTTGCAACCGAAACTGCAATTGAAAATGCTGTTACTATCTTCCACATTGATTCGGATGAGATTAAGGGGCGTATCATTGGTCGTGAAGGTCGTAATATCAGGGCTCTTGAGGCTGCTACAGGAGTTGAGATTATTGTCGATGATACTCCTGAGGCAATTGTCCTTTCTGCATTCGATCCGATGCGCAGGGAAATTGCCCGTCTTGCACTTCATCAACTTGTAACTGACGGACGTATCCACCCCGCAAGAATTGAAGAGGTGGTTAACAAGGTTCGCAAGCAGGTAGAGGAAGAAGTAATCGAAACCGGTAAGCGTACTGCAATAGACCTGGGAGTACACGGTTTGCATCCCGAGTTGATCAAGCTTGTTGGTAAAATGAAGTACAGGTCTTCCTATGGTCAAAACCTGTTACAGCACAGCCGTGAAACAGCTAATCTTTGTGCTTTGATGGCTGCTGAACTTGGACTAAATGCCAAGAGGGCCAAACGTGCCGGTCTGCTACACGATATTGGTAAAGTATCTGATGAGGATCCGGAATTACCACACGCAATCCTGGGTATGAAGCTTGCAGAGAAGTACAAGGAAAAACCGGATATCTGCAACGCTATAGGTGCTCACCACGACGAGGTAGAAATGACTACCATGATTGCACCAATTATTCAGGTCTGTGATGCTATTTCAGGTGCACGTCCGGGAGCCCGCCGTGAAGTTGTAGAAGCATATATCAAGAGGTTGAACGACCTGGAAACCCTTGCTTTGAGTTATCCGGGTGTTCTTAAGACCTATGCTATTCAAGCTGGTAGGGAACTGCGTGTAATCGTAGGAAGTGAAAAGGTAAGTGATAAGGAGGCTGAAGAGCTGTCATACGATATAGCCAGAAAGATTCAAACAGAGATGACCTATCCAGGCCAGGTAAAGATCACAGTAATCAGGGAAACGAGAGCAATTAGTATTGCAAAATAATAAGACAGGTAATTAACCTACAATGTATTTGAAATAAGCAGGCAGGCAAGCCTGCTTATTTTTTATCCATGGGCTTGTTACCGTAAGGAATCATACTGAAATTAGCTCTCTGGGGCAATAAAATTTTCCAAGAGTAGTTTTAACGCATCGGGCGGAATGTTGTAGCATAGGGTATTTCTTACTATTTTTGTTTAAATGAAAACTGAATATCATGGGGCTTATTGAAAACCAGTCCGTTCTTGTTACCGGAGGAGCCGGATTTATCGGATCAAACATTATCGAGAAACTTCTGAAGCAGAACAACAGGGTGGTATGCCTTGATAATTTTGCCACGGGAAAGCGGGAAAATATTGCCGCCTATATGAATAATCCGGCCTTCAGACTTATTGAAGGGGATATCCGCGATTTGGACACTTGTCGTAAGGCTGTAGAAGGAGCGAACATAGTACTACATCAGGCAGCTCTTGGATCAGTTCCACGTTCCGTTAAGGATCCGCTTACATCGAACGAGGTTAATGTCAGTGGCTTTCTCAATGTCCTTGTTGCTTCACGAGATGCAGGAGTCAAGCGTATTGTATATGCTGCCAGCAGTTCAACTTACGGAGACAGTAAGGATCTGCCCAAGGTAGAGGATAGAATAGGAAAGCCGATGTCGCCCTATGCAGTTACCAAATATGTAAATGAGTTATATGCTTCAGTGTTTGCCAATCTTTATGGCATGGAGCTTATAGGACTTAGATATTTCAATGTGTTTGGCCCACGTCAGGATCCTTTCGGTGCCTATGCAGCAGTTATTCCACTCTTTGTAAAGGCACTTATTGCAAAAGAATCTCCAAGGATAAATGGAGACGGGACTTATTCAAGGGACTTTACCTACGTTGTAAATGTGGTTCAGGCCAACGAAAGGGCAGCCACAACCACCAACCCTGATGCGGTAAATACTGTGTTTAATGTTGCCTGTGGTGAAAGGACAAGTATTCAGAATCTGTTTGATATATTACGGGATAAGCTAAGCCGCTTTGACGGGGCTATAGCATCAGTAGAACCCATCTATGGTGAAGTACGTTTAGGAGATGTACCCCATTCACTTGCATCTATTGAAAAGGCACAAAGCCTGCTTGGATATAAACCAACTCACCTTTTTGCCGACGGTATTGAGGAGGCAATAAACTGGTACTGGGAAAACCTGAAGAGCTGAATAATATGCTGTTCAGCTCAATAATGACTATATTTCGACATTAAAACCCAAATTAAGTAAATCTTATCATGGCTAAGGTTGCATTAATCACCGGTGTTACCGGTCAGGACGGAGCCTACCTGTCTGAGTATCTTTTGAAAAAGGGTTACATAGTACATGGTATTAAAAGGCGTAGTTCTCTTTTCAACACTGACAGGATAGATCATATCTATCAGGATCCACATGCAGAAAACAGAAATTTTATTCTGCATTATGGTGATCTTACAGATTCAACCAATATTATCAGGATAGTACAGGAAACCCAGCCTGACGAAATATACAATCTGGCTGCAATGTCACACGTTGGAGTGAGTTTTGACACACCAGAATACACTGCAAATGCTGACGGAATAGGCACTCTGCGCTTTCTGGAGGCTATCAGGCTACTTGGACTTACAAAGAAGACCCGTTTTTATCAGGCTTCAACAAGTGAACTCTATGGAATGGTTCAGGAAGTTCCCCAGTCTGAAAAGACCCCATTCTATCCGCGGTCACCTTATGCTGTGGCTAAGCTCTATGCTTACTGGATCTGTGTAAACTACAGGGAAGCATACAACATGTATGCATGTAACGGAATCCTGTTCAATCACGAGTCTCCAATCAGAGGTGAAACTTTTGTTACCCGTAAGATCACAAGGGCTGTTTCACGTATTGCACTTGGACTACAGGAAAAGTTATATCTGGGTAATCTTTCTGCTAAGCGTGACTGGGGTCATGCCAAGGACTATGTCAAGGCTATGTATCTGATTCTGCAACAGGATAGACCAGACGATTTTGTTGTCGCTACAGGTGTTACCACTGAGGTTCGTGACTTTGTGCGTATGACTTTTGCCTACCTTGGATGTGAAGTGGAATTCAGAGGGACCGGTGTTGAAGAAAAGGGATATGTAATAAGCAGTAGCAATGATGAATACAAGAACCTAATAGGGAAGTGCGTTGTTGAAGTTGACCCGAGGTATTTCAGACCTGCTGAAGTTGAACTGCTTATTGGTGATCCGTCTAAGGCTAAGAGTGTATTGGGTTGGGAACCACAATATGACCTAAATGCTCTTATTGAAGATATGATGGGTTCTGATCTCAAGTTGATGCAGAAAGAAAAGTATCTCAAAGATGGTGGATACAAAACATTAAACTACTTTGAATGATGCAAAAAGATAGTAAGATCTTTGTTGCCGGACACAGGGGACTGGTTGGATCAGCAATTACCAGGAAGCTGCAAATGGACGGTTTTACAAATCTTATTCTGAAGGGACGTGAAGAGCTTGATCTTCGCGATCAGGCTGCTGTGGAGGATTTCTTCATGAAAGAAAGGCCTGAGTTCGTTTTTCTTGCAGCTGCCAAGGTTGGAGGTATTATGGCCAATAATACTTACAGGGCAGATTTTATATACGAGAACCTTCAGATTCAGAACAACATAATCCATAGCTCCTACAAGAGTGGGGTCAGGAAACTGCTCTTTTTGGGCAGTTCCTGTATTTATCCAAGGGAAGCCCCTCAGCCAATGAAAGAGGATAGTCTGCTTACCAGTCCGCTTGAATACACTAATGAGCCTTATGCTATAGCCAAGATTGCCGGTATCAAGATGTGCGAGTCGTACAATATTCAGTACGGCACCGATTATATAGCAGTGATGCCGACAAATCTATATGGACCCAATGACAACTACAATCTTGAGAATTCTCACGTATTGCCTGCTCTTATCAGGAAGATGCATCTTGGTAAACTTATAATGGAGGGTAATATGGCAGGAGTGAGGGAGGATCTACACAAGCGTCCGATAGGTAGTGTGGATCTCTCAGTGAATGATGCTCAGTTGCATGCTCAGTTTGAAAGATTTGGTATCTACACACAATCCGCAGAAGTTGAGATTAAACTTTGGGGCAGTGGTACACCCTTACGTGAATTTCTTCATTCAGACGACCTTGCAGAGGCTGTACTCTTTGTAATGAACAACATTAGCTTTGCCGACATAGTAAAGGAAAGAGGACTTAAGGAGATTCGTAATACCCACTTAAACATCGGTTCCGGAGTAGATTTGCCGATTGCCGAACTTGCAAAGAAGGTGAAAGAGATAGTAGGATTCAAGGGGCAAATAAGCTGGGATTCTTCAAAACCTGATGGCACATACAGAAAGCTTATGGATGTTGGTGGACTTGCAGCTTTAGGCTGGAAGGCCAGGATTACACTTGATGATGGTATTCGTATGGTTTACAATCAGTATTGTAGTTAACCAGTTCAAATTTAGAGACTAATACAGATGTCACAGTTTGACAGAATTATTGATCGCAGCGGAACCAGGGCTATCAAACTGGAATCGCGTGAGCGTTTATTTGGTGATCCTGATGTAATTCCATTATGGGTTGCAGATATGGATTTTGCAGCTCCACCAGCTGTTGTAAAAGCTATCAAAGATCGTACTGAGCACCCGATATTTGGCTATACTACCAGAGGACAGGCCTTTCTGGATGCAATAAGCTCCTGGCTTAAGAGACGCTATGAATGGGATGTGGATCAATCATGGATAGAGTTTTCCCCCGGAGTTGTTCCGAATCTGGGTCTTGCTGTTCAGGCACTTACAAAACAGGGTGAGGGTGTTATTATCCAACCACCGGTATATCCACCGTTTTTCGGTGTAGTAAGGGACTTTGACCGTAAGGTTGTGGAGAATCCACTAGTAAATGCTGAAGAGGGCTACAAAGTTGATTTTGATCATTTTGAGAAACTATGTGCTGACCCGTCAAATACACTTTTCATCCTCTGTCATCCCCATAACCCTGTAGGTAGGGTGTGGACTCCCGAGGAACTGCGTAGGATGGGTGAGATATGTATCAAACATGGAGTTTCAATCGTGTCTGACGAGATACATTGTGACCTGACTTTATTTGGTAACAGGCACAGGCCCATGGCTACAATTTCTCCTGAGATAGCAGATATAACGGTGACATGTATGGCACCGAGCAAGACCTTCAATCTGGCAGGATTCAGTACCTCTTATATGATTGCATCAAATAAGGAGCTGCTAAATAAGTGCAGGGAGCAGGTGATGGCATATCACCTGCATATGGGAAATGTATTTGGATCCATAGCACTTGAAGCGGCCTATAATGAATCTGAAGATTGGCTGGAAAATTTGAAGAAATATTTGGAAGGAAATATTAACTTGGTAATAGAAACAGTTGAAAAAGAGATGCCTGAAGTGAAGGTCAGACGCCCGGAGGCAACCTATTTGCTGTGGATGGATTTTAGTGCCTGGAATCTAAAGCAAAGTGATCTTAAGACCTTGCTTTATGGAAAGGCAAGAGTTGGCTTAAACGACGGTGTTAGCTTTGGAAAGGAAGGTCGCGGGTTTATGCGTATGAATGTAGCCAGTCCGCGTTCCATCATTGAAAAGGCTATGCAAAACATAGTAGAAGTAAGAAGTAATGAATTAATTAAACTGAATCCTTGATGAAGAAGATGGTTTTTAGGGGTAAACCGGGCAGGGTCGCAATAATTGCTCTTGCTGCAGGACTGATTATCTGGGCATGTTCTACGGTACCGCTCACAGGTCGTCGTCAGTTGAGCCTTGTGGCTGACAGTGAGATCAATGCTTTGAGTTTTAGTCAGTATGATGAATTTCTGAAGGAAAACAAACTCTCTACCAATGCTGAGCAGACAGCAATGATTAAGAGTGTTGGTAAAAAGATCGCTGCTGCTGTAGAGTCTTACCTCTCTCAGAATGGTATGTCCGACAGAATAGAAGGATTTGCATGGGAGTTCAACTTGGTTGATGATGCTACTCCAAATGCATGGTGTATGCCTGGTGGCAAGGTAGTCTTCTACACTGGCATTTTACCTATCTGCCAGGATGAAAATGGTATTGCAGTTGTTATGGGCCACGAAATTGCGCACGCAGTTGCTAAGCATGGTAGCGAACGTATGTCACAGCAGATGGCTGCTGAATTAGGTTCAGCTACTCTGACCGCATTGCTGGCTGAGCAGCCAGAAACAACAAAGCAAATAGCACAGCTTGCTTTTGGTGTTGGCACCCAATATGGTGTACTGCTTCCTTATTCAAGGACACACGAAACTGAAGCTGACAGGCTTGGTTTGATCTTTATGGCTATAGCCGGCTATGATCCTTCCACTGCAATTAGTTTCTGGCAAAGAATGGCTGAAATGAGCGGTGGAGCAAATGTGCCTCAGTTTCTGAGTACTCACCCAAGTAATACTACACGTATTACCAACCTGCAAAGTTTCCTGCCTGAAGCATTTCAATACTACAAGAAGTAAAATTATCCAGGACATATTATAAGAGGTTGCCCTAAGAGGTGAACTGCCCCCCAAAAGTAAGACAAAAAACTTTTGGGGGGCAGTTCAGGGGGCAGCCTCTTTTTTTTAAAACGACCTGACTACGCTTCTTAGAGCCGCAAGTCTGGTAAGCATTGGTTCCAGAAGGTCGAGTTTTAACATGTTGGCTCCGTCTGATTTTGCATTAGCAGGATCCGGATGGGTTTCAAGGAAGAAACCGTCGACACCAACTGCAACACCGGCTCTTGCAATGGTTTCAATAAGCTGGGGTCTGCCTCCTGTGACACCAGATGATTGATTTGGTTGCTGTAGGGAATGAGTGATATCAAGTACAACAGGGACACCAAACTGCTGCATATCGGGTATTCCCCTGTAATCAACAATCAGGTCACGGTAGCCAAACATAGTGCCACGGTCGGTAATCATAACCTTATCGTTGCCGGAATCTCTTACCTTGTTAATAGCATAGATCATTGATTCAGGAGCAACAAACTGGCCCTTTTTGATATTTACAACCTTGCCGGTCCGGGCTGCAGCTACCACTATATCAGTCTGTCTGCAAAGGAAGGCCGGAATCTGAAGTATATCAACATATTCCGCAGCCATTCCAGCTTCAGGAGCTGAGTGAATATCAGTCACAGTAGGCACCCCAAATGTCTCGTGTACTTTCCTTAGGATCTTAAGGGCCTTTTCATCACCGATACCGGCAAATGAATCAATCCTCGATCTGTTTGCCTTACGGTATGAGCCTTTGAAAACATAGGGTATCTTAAGCTTGTCACAAACCCTGAGTATCTCTTCCGCAATTTCAAGAGCCATCCTTTCACCTTCGATGGCACAGGGGCCGGCTAGAAGGAAAAACTGGCCGCTGTCTGTATGTTTTATACCTTTAACGGTCTCGATCATATTATCAAGTATTTATTTTTTCTTCCACAATTGTTCCATTCTTTCTCTGAGTTTTGCTTCCTGCTGATTATCCTGAGCCTTCCAGAGAGTTTTATTCTTCAGCTTTTCAGGCATATAATCCTGCTGAACAAAATTTCCGGGATAATCGTGAGCGTATTTATATTCCTTCCCATAATCAAGGTCTTTCATCAGTTTGGTAGGTGAATTACGAAGGTGCAGTGGCACTGGCAGATTTCCAGTATCCCTTACAAGTCCCTGAGCCTCGTTGATTGCCATATAGGCAGAGTTACTTTTGGGACTGGTAGCCAGGTAAATTGCGACCTCACTAAGTATTATCCTGCCTTCGGGCCAGCCAACCATCTGAATTGCCTGAAAGGCACTTGTTGCCAGCAATAATGCATTGGGATTAGCAAGTCCTACATCCTCGGCAGCCGATATCAGCAGACGGCGCGCGATAAACTTAGGATCCTCGCCACCTTCAACCATGCGGGCAAGCCAGTAGACAGTGGCATCCGGATCGCTTCCTCGTATGGACTTTATAAAGGCTGAGATTATATCATAGTGCATCTCCCCATTCTTGTCATACTGAGCCGGATTCTGCTGAAGGAGTTCCGTAATATTAGTATTATTTATCACCACCGGCTCATCATCAGGGTATGCATTAACTAGGAGTTCCAGTATATTCAGAAATTTTCGCGCATCACCGCCAGCAAAGCGAAACAAAGCTTCATCCTCCTCAAGGATTAGTTCCCTTTTACTTACAAGTACATCCTCCTTTACCACCTTTTGGTATAACTCCATTAAGTCGGAGTTTTCCAATGGTTTCAGGACATATACCTGACAACGGGAAAGGAGGGGAGAGATAACCTCAAATGAGGGGTTTTCAGTTGTAGCACCAATCAGTGTAAGTACCCCCTCTTCGACAGCACCCAGCAGGCTGTCCTGCTGGGACTTGCTAAAACGGTGTATTTCATCGATAAAGAGGATGGCGGATGCAGAGTTGAAAAAACGGGAATTACGAGCCTTTTCAATAGCTTCTCTTACATCTTTAACCCCAGAGGAAACAGCCGACAGTATGTAAAACGGACGTTCCAGTCTCACAGCCATAATCTTAGCCAGAGTGGTTTTGCCAACCCCCGGTGGTCCCCAAAGGATAATTGACGAGAGTCGTCCGGATTCCAACATCTTACGCAGCACGGCATTTTCACCCACAAGGTGCTTCTGTCCGATATAATCGTCCAGCGACCTGGGGCGCATACGTTCTGCCAATGGGGGAAATGAACTCATCAGGAACTGTTTTAAAACTTTGCAAAGTTAGCTTTTTCGGACGACAAAACTCCACAACCTTATCCTTGTCCGACTGTTTTATATAATACTAAAATACGCAAAAAATGTCCGGCGAAAAACTGAAAATACCTGTACTTTGCCTAATATTGGCGTATGTACTAAATATTTACGCAATGGCTGAAAATAGAAGGGAAGAGGCAGTATTCGGGGGCGGCTGCTACTGGTGCCTCGAAGCTGTATATCAAAGAGTTAAAGGAGTTGAAAAAGTTGTATCCGGTTTTAGTGGGGGTACTGTCAAAAATCCATCATATAAGGAGGTTTGCACTGGCAATACAGGACATGCCGAGGTTGTGAAGATTACTTACGACCCGGAGGTCGTAAGTTACGAGGTATTGCTAGGTATCTTCTTTGGGACTCATGATCCCACGACACTCAACAGGCAAGGAGAGGATATTGGAACACAGTATCGCTCGGTTATTTTCTACCTTGATGAAGGTCAAAGAGATGCGGCGGCTGCTTACATTAAGGAACTGACAAGGGAGGGAATATATTCCAACCCTATTGTTACGCAACTGCTACCCTTGCAGGAGTTTTACAAAGCGGAGGATTATCACGACAATTATTTCAACAACAATCCCAATCAGCCGTACTGCAGTGCCGTAATAGCACCGAAGGTTGCCAAGTTTAGGGCAAAATACGCAAATTGGTTGAAGGACTAAGGGGATGATTAATCATCTGCCTTTAGTACGGCATTTAATTGCTTAAGGATCTTTCGGCACCGGCTCTTGAAACCGGCAGAACCATGGATATAGTTGTCGTTGATGACGGTTTCAAGTTCTTTAGCCAGATCAGGGTAGATATTGCAGAGCCCTGCAAGCAGACTCATAGCATTGGCCTGAACGGCAACAGGGATAGTGGGGTTGGAAATCCATTCAAAACATAAATCTACAACCCTGCCGTCATCAATAAGGGCAGGGTCAGTATCACACAAAATGCGGGTAAGGTGTCGCCTTACCCCATTGTGTTTTGTAGCTACCAGAAGCTCAGAAAGTTGATCTGTGTACTTAGTAATTTCTGCTTGATGGTTGCGGGCATAATTGTCAAGCACCCAGGCAGCTCGCCATGCCACCATGTGGTTTGAATGTCCAGCTGCCTTAATTAGCTGATGAATCTCTTCGGGTTGCTGTGCAACACAGGAAGCCAAATCCATGCTACTTCCACCAAATCTCATTGCCAGCAGTTCGGCTTCCCAGTTCATTGTATCAATATTTTACGTCCCTGTCAATCATGGGTACAAAGCGAACCGGCATAAGGTTTTGAGTAGTAACCTTGCCATCCTGTTTTCTCACAACCTTGAGATATTGCAGTTTGTTGACCGGTCCAACAGGGATTACCATCACACCTCCATCCTTTAATTGTTCCACAAGAACAGGAGGCATTTGCTCAGGAGCAGCAGTAACGATTATTGCATCAAAAGGAGCCTCTTCCGGCCAGCCTTCATAGCCGTTGCCGGTCTTGACGTGAACAGGTTCATATTTGAGAGTCTTTAGCAGTTTTGATGCCCTCTCGGCAAGCTCCGGTAGGAGTTCGATAGTATAAACCTCACAACCCAGATGGGCAAGGATTGCTGCCTGATAACCAGAGCCCGTACCTATTTCAAGGACCTTCATGCCAGGTCTGGGCTTTATCTGTTCAGTCATAAAAGCTACAATATATGGCTGAGAGATGGTTTGATCATAACCAATGGGCAAAGGTCTGTCTTCGTATGCATATTGTTGGTAGTCGGCTGGAATAAACAGGTGTCGGGGAACCTCACGCATGGCGTTCAATACGTTGGATGAAGTGATGTCACGGCTGCGGAGCTGTTCTGTGACCATTTTTTCACGAAGTTGTACCCAGTTTTGTGCCTCCATACCGCTGAAAACAGAGAATAGTCCCATCAATATAAGAAAGAATGACGGACTAATCAATTTGCTTTGGTTTCTGCGAACGAGTTTACTGTTTTCAGACATCATATTTACTGTTTTCATTTGTAAAGTAAATCTTGTTGGCTCTAAATTAATAATTTTCCGTTTATTTGCTCAGTATTGTCCCCAATGGGTAAGCAAACAAATCTCACTGTCTTTTTTATCTTTGCAGCAAAAAATGCGCCATGCCAAGATATTTTATCGAATTAGCATATAAGGGAACGAATTTTTGTGGTTGGCAGCGCCAGGCAAAAGGGGCTTCGGTACAGGAGGAGATTGAAAAAGCACTGTCAGTTATACTTCGACAACCAATCACTATTACTGGGGCTGGGCGTACTGACACCGGTGTACATGCCAGATATATGGTGGCGCATTTTGATACTGAATCAAACCTTGATGAAATACCCAACCTGGCAGAGCGGCTTTCCGGGATACTTCCATTCGACATTGCAATTTTCTCTGTGACCCGCGTGTCAGATGAGGCTCACAGTCGTTTTGGTGCTATCTCTCGCCGTTATGAGTACAAAATTATCTGTCGCAAAGATCCTTTCTGGAATGACCTGGCAGCAAAGGTGAATTTTCAACCTGATGTGAAGGCTATGAATGATGCTGCAGCCATGCTGCTCACTTATGAAGACTTTACAAGTTTTTGCAAGCTACATGGTGGTAACAAAACCAATATCTGCAGGGTAAAGAAAGCTGAATGGAAGAGGGAAGGGGATCTTTATACCTTTACTATTGAGGCCGACCGCTTTCTGCGGAATATGGTAAGGGCAATAGTGGGAACTCTACTGGATGTAGGAAGAGGAAAATTGACTGTAAATGATTTCAGGGAAATAATTGAAGCCCGTGACAGAGGTCGGGCAAGCACTTCAGCCCCTGCGAGAGGGTTGTATCTGGTGGACGTAGCTTACCCTCCGGAAGTCTTTCAGCGGAAAACAGAGATAATTCCATATTAAATGTTTGCTTCAGACTTGCAAACATTTGTTTATCAATATATAAATATGAGAAAGGTTTACTGATCTGACTTTTACTTTAAGCCACAATCAGTATGTCCTAAGTAATAAATAGACACAGATTTTTCTGGATATTATCTTCCGGGCGTTTGCTGCAAAGTAATTGTTTTCTACAAATTCCAGATTCTCCAGGCTTCCTCTGCCTGCAGGTATAGCATATCAAGTCCGTTTTTAATCTGAGCCCCATTTTCCTGAGCTTTTTTCAAAAACAAGGTAGTATCGGGATTGTACACCACATCATATGCCAGGTGCTTTTCTCCAATTCCCTCATATGGAATATCAGGAGCACTATCTGAGTTGGGATACATACCCAAAGGAGTAGTGTTGATAATTAGTTTGTACTCGGAAATTATTTCAGGGTTTAGATCTGCATAACTTACTTCAGCAGATGACTTGGGATTGCGGCTGACAAACCTATAAAGAATACCTTCTCTGGCCAAAGCATGTGCAACTGCCTTAGAGGCACCTCCAGTACCAAGAATCAGGGCCTTGGTGTGCCATGACTTCATCATAGGCTTAAGTGAATCCAGAAAACCCTTTACATCGCTATTGTAACCTTTAAGATGCAGTTTGTCACCCTCCATTGTAAACTTGATTACATTTACAGCACCAATCTTTGCGGCCTCGCTGTCTAGTTCGTCAAGATAGGGAATAACCTGTTCCTTGTATGGAATAGTAACATTTAAACCAGCTATATAGGGATGTTGTTCCAGCAGTCCTTTAAACTCGGTTATAGATGATAGGGGATAAGTAAGATAGCGGGCATCAATGCCTTCCTTACTAAACTTTTCACCGAAGTAGGTCGGTGAAAATGTCTGTTTTAACGGGTATCCGATAATTCCAAAAGTCCTCATTATCTGCGTCTTTATAATTTGGGCTTTTACTAAGCTGGTATTTTAGTACTCAGCAGGAGTAAAATCATTAACCAGAGCACTTAATCTCTTGCTTTTCTTTATCATGTTCTCCATAGTTGGGAACAATTCAAGAAACAACTCATAATCCAGAGGATTCTCGGCCAAGGCTACCTTCAGGTGTTTGATAGCCATAGGCATCTGCCTGTTGTCGATAAGGTAATAGGCAGCTGCGATATAGTGTACCGCGGGCGAAGCAGGGTATTCCCTGAGCCACTTCTCTATCATCTTAAATGGATCCTTGCGAGGAGACAGTTTCCTTTGCACAAAATAGAGCTCAAAGAGATTGCGCAGGTTATCAGGCTCCCCTGTAAAGGCTTCATGTAAGGCTTTTGCAGCCTCTTTAAACATATCAGAAAGCAGCAATGACCTTGCGCGCAGATACCAGATCTCAGGTACATCGGAATGATACTCAAGAGCCTTCTTAGATGCCTCAAGAGCTTCTTCCATGTAGTCATTATTGATAAGATGCGCAAGATAATTGAGCCATCCCGGAAGGTACATCGGTTCACTGTCAACCGTTAATCTATAAAACCTCAGAGACAATTCTATATTGCCAATCTGGTCATGACAGTCTGCTATGTAGTGATACGGAAGTGTTGTCTCATATCCGTATGACAAATACTCTATGTAATAATCAATCGCTTCGGCATATTTGTTCATAGCAACAAGGGCATTACCCTTGTTGAACAAGGCTTCAATATGTGAAGGGTTGATAGCAAGTGTCAGATCATAACACTTTATAGCATTATCATAATCCTCCTTGCGTATATGAATGATTCCAAGGTTATACCAGGCATTCTCTGAAAATGGATTTACCTCAAGCAGTTTTTCATATGCTTCAAGTGCTTCGGCAACCCTTCCTTCTTTCTCAAGGGCAAAGGCATATTCGAAAAGCAGGTTCTCATTATTGGGATACTTGGGCAACTCCTTTGAAAGAAACTCCAGAGCGTACTTATATTGCTCATTTCCATTGAGGTACTGCACTATTTCGAAAAGAAAGTCCTCTGCATCTTCGAAAGCCAGTTTCATCGCCTTCTGGAAGCAAACTACCGCTTCTTCGTTTCTTTTGACACGAAGGTAAACAAAGCCGAGATTCATAAACAGGTCGGGATTGGACGTCTCAATCGTTGAAAGAGCTTCCAAAAGCCTAATGGCTTTTGCATCTTCTCCCTTTTCAATATAGATAACAGCTTTTTTCGATTGTAGTGAAGGATTGCTTGGGTGTTGCGATATGCCTATGCTGAGTATTCTTTCCGCTTTTTCAAATTGAAACTTATCTGCAAAGAAATCAAAAAGGCTCTCTATAGTTTGAACATCAAAGTAACAGCTTTTGCCACCCTTCTCCATCATCTCAAACCTTTCTATCTCCCCCTTGATATCGTTATAGTTATATCGCCACGGTTCATGCATAAGCAAACTGATTTAAGGAGCAAAGTTACTCATAAAGTATGATTTGCCAACTAAAACATCCTAATTAATCCTATATGAATACAAACCTTAGGCAGGTTGGTGCTGTGACCGTAGCAAATCGTTCACCACTTTGACCGGATTAAAGGTACTTAAGGGTACTTCTACAAAGAGTGTTATCCATGATGCCATGGCTCCATTCCAAAGTCCCGGTAGTTCCAGTGCCTTTAATGGACGCCCGTTGTATGACTTCTCTGAAATAAAACCGGTTTCCGGATTTGTGTACTGCTTTAAATCAAACTTTCTGCCTTTATAATCAAAAAGGGAACAAACAAGGTCAACTGGGTTGAAGTGGGTTGCAGAATTGAATACTGCCTTCTGAGCAGCATTGCTCAAATCAAACTGAGAACTTTCAAGTATCTGCAAGCTTTCCTGACCGTTCTTCTCTCTTATCCAGAAAGGACCACCTCCTGGTTCTCCCACATTTTTGACCATACCGCAAACACGGATAGGACGGTTGAGGTAGGTGCGAAGGTACTCTGCCTTTTGATCAGGACCTAAGGCCTTGAAAGAATCGGGAAGCTGTACATAAAGTTCATCTTGCAGGAAGGTGCTTATTTCATCAATAAGACTGTTATCAGACGAGGTCTCAAGCTTTGTGAGGTAATTATAAATGCTCTTCCTGAGCTTTATTAGTAAACCACCCAAAGCCTTTTTATATCTGACAGTGCTTCCAAGCAGATGCTCTGGCACTACGTTGTCAATATTCTTTATAAAAACGATTTCTGTTTCCTGTTCATTCAGATTTTCTATTAGAGCACCGTGGCCTCCCGGCCTGAACAATAGTTTCCCCTCTTCATCTCTAAATGGCCTGTTGTCAGGACCTGCTGCCAGGGTATCTGTGTGCGGCTTCTGGAAGCTAAAACTTACCTCAGGTAATATTCCATAAGTCTTTTTCAGTTCGGGTATAGCAGCATCCAACTGTTTCCTGAAATACTCCTCATGCTGAGGGCTTATGGTAAAGTGTATCCTAACTCTTTCTGATGAGTCTTTTACATATAGAGCCCCTTCGACAAGGTGTTCTTCCATCGATGTGCGGATTTGGTCTCCATACCTGTGAAAATGCACTAGTCCCTTTGGCAAAAAGCCATAGTTTAGACCATTGCTTTCCAGGAGAGCCGAGATAACAGCTACAGCATGTTGCCTTCTATGGTCAATATCATTTATATCAGTATCTACCAAGGTTGTAAGCAGTGGGAAAAAGGCGAAACGATGAGCCTGTTCGATAAACTGCCGCACAGGATGGTTTTCAGAAAGTAATGCTAAATCAGCCGGGTTATCAAGATACGAAAAGAGGTCTTTAAACATCCTGGTAGCGGCTCCAGATGCAGGAACAAACTTTGCAACAGATACTCCTTGTTTTATGGCCCTTTCATATTCTTGTACCGACGCTTCAAGTTCCGTATCATCAAGCCTTACAATACCGTCGGCTACGGTGGCTGGTCTTACAATGTTCAACGGTTCAAAGCCTTTGGCAAATCTCTCTAGTTGCTCTTCCAGAGATATTTTGTCAATGCCTTTTGCTGTGATCTGGGTCAGGTCTGACTGTGTTATCATTTGAATAATGCTTTGAAATAGAAACCATCGGAAAGTAGAGAAGGGACTTTGCCCCGAGGCAAAGTCCCTTTAATCTTTAGTTAGTTTTAACCGGCGGAGCTGGGATTGCCGGCAGTTCTTTTCGCTCCTTGAGTTCTTCAAGTATTACTTCGATTGCCTTATTTAGTTGGGCATCTTCTCCCAGATATTCACTGTACGGATCATTTTCTACATAAATATCTGGTTCCACACCATGACCCTCGATTATCCAGTTTCCTTCTAATGAGAAAGAGGTAAACTGTGGTACCCTAAGGTCAGTACCATCAATAAATGGAAGGGGTGAACTGATACCTACAACTCCTCCCCATGAACGTGTACCAATGATGGTGCCCAGGCCCATTTTCCTGAATCCGTAGGGGAACAAGTCACCGTCGGAAGCTGAGTATTTGTCTATCAGTACAGCCATTGGACCGGCAAGGGATTCTGACGGTACAGTAGATACTGTTGAGGAATTCCTCCTCATGGTAAGCCTGTATGGTTTCCTGTTAAGACGCTCAAGTATCATTGGGGAAACGTTTCCGCCTCCATTGCCTCTATCATCTATAATCAGGGCCTTTTTGCTCAGTTGTGGATAGAAATACTTGACAAACTCATTAAGGCCTTCAGGTCCCATATCAGGGATGTGAATGTATCCTACCTCACCGTTAGTAGCCTCATTTACCTTTCGGATATTCTCAGATACCCAGGCATAGTAATATAGCTGGCTCTCATCTGCAATGGTTGTAACAAGTACATTGCGAGCTCCTGCAAGCTCAGGTTTCGAGTTGATTGATAGTTCAACAACTTTCCCTGCTGTTCCTACAAGTAATTTGTAAATATCATTTACACTATTGGCAGGAACTCTGTTTACTGCTACGATGTATTCACCCTCTTTTATGTTGACTCCGGGTGCTGCAAGAGGTGACTGTACCTTTGTATTCCATGGGGTGCCGGGAAGAATCCTGTCTATCCTGAAAAAACCAGAACTATGGGCGCTTATTCTGGCACCCAGCAGTCCTGTCTGTATCCTCTTGCTTGCAGGCTGTTCTCCAGGATTTACATAAGCGTGACCTACATTTAGTTCACCAATCATCTCTCCTATAACATAGTTCAGATCGCTACGATGAGCAACATAGGGAATCAATGCATTGTATTTCTTATAGATTGCATCCCAATCCAAACCATGCATATTGTCAACATAGAAGAAATCGCGCATCTGCCTCCATGCTTCATCAAAAATCTGTTGCCATTCTTCCTGATAGTTGACCATAGTTGTCATTGAGCTCAAGTCAAGAGTTTTCTCAATATTGATTGATCCGCTGGGTAGGTCTATTACTGCCCAGGAGTTATCTTTTCCTACAAGCATCTTCTTTTTATCAGCCGAAACTGAATACCTGTAGTTTCCAAGGAAAGTCTCCTTTTTGTCCTTGAGATTATAGACATACAAGCCATTCTGTCCTTCATTACCCTGAACCTGTTTGTTGTAATAAATCTTATCCCCAATAGCGCTAATATTGTAGTAGTTGGCAGGTTCAACAGGCAGTTCGATAATTCTCTTCTCTATGCCTTCAAGATCTATTCTAACCAAGGGTTTGAGCTCAGCTTTCTCCTTTGCATTCTTATCCTTGGAACTGCTTCCGTTGTCCTTATCATTGTCACCGTTGCTTGCTGGCTTATCCTCAATCAAAGGATTCTTTGGAGCAAGGGGAGAAGGGGTATCAGCAGCCAGAAGTATCATATATACTTTGCCCATGTTAATATACACATGGTTCCATTCTGTCTGACCATAAACCGGATTAAAGCTGCGTTCCGAACTGAATACAAGGTATTTCCCGTCAGATGAGAATGAAGGTTGCTCGGAGAAATACCAAGACTCAGTTACTGTATGAATATTGCCATTATCAACATTCAACAGCTTTATTAAGCCCATTTTGTTTTCTCCGGCTTCCGTGAATGCCAGCCACTTGCTGTCCGGACTCCAGGAGTAGTCTCTTATCTGATTTACCTCACTGGTTATCATCTTTTTGGTTATCCTGTTGGCAACATCAGTGACGTATAATGAGTAGTGCTGGTCGCTCCAGGCTATCAATTTGCCGTCTGGGCTCCATTCAAAGCCAAATTTGTAAGTATCTCCTCCGGATGTTAGTTGTCTGGGTAATTCTTCACCCAAAGCATCACTAATCCAGATCTCATATTCGCCACTTTTGTCAGAAAGCCATGCTACCTGTTTGCCATCGGGTGACCAACTTGCGTTACGTTCATGGATTCCTGAGCTCTTGGTAAGGTTGTAAGTGATACCTTCGGTTGCAGGTACTGAGAATATCTCACCTCTGGCTGAAAACAGCACCCGTTCGCCACCAGTAGCCAGGTCTGCCGAAGTGATTCGCCTTGAGGCATCTACAAGAGCAGGACGGGCATAAATATGCTCGTCACTTATCTCAATATTTATCTTCTCCAGCTTGCGTGTGGAAGCATCGAATTTATATATATATCCACCGTTTTCAAACACAATAATGTTGCCATGGTGGGAGGGAAACTTGATATCATACTCATTGAAACTGGTAACTTTTTCAGTAGCACCTGTACTCAAATTATATACAAAAAGATTCATTGTTCTGTCACGGTCGGATATAAAGAAAATCTCCTCACCAATCCACATAGGGAATATATCCTGGGCAGGATTATTTGTAATCTGATATGTTTCCCTGGTTTCAAAGTCATGAATCCACACCTCGTCGGCCATGCCTCCCTTGTAGTATTTCCAGGTTCTGAACTCCCTGAATACCCTGTTGTATGCCATCTTCTTGCCATCGGGGGAGAAAGAAAGGAAACCTCCGTCAGGAAGTTTGATTTCTGTTGAAAGTCCCCCATCTGGGTTTACAATATAAAGTTTACCCTTAAAGTCATTGAAGGAATGCTGACGTGAGCGGTAAACAATCTTGTTATCTGGAGTCCATGCCATTACAATATTGTTTGGTCCCATACGATCAGCCACATCATCTCTTGACAAAGTTGCAGTATAAGTAAGCCTTGCAGGAATTCCACCCTCAGCACCAATCTTGTAAACCTCTGTGTTGCCGTCATATTGACCAGTGAAGGCAATGCTTTTACCATCTGGTGAGAATCGGGCAAAAATCTCCATACCCTGATGGGATGTGAGCTTTGTGGCCAGACCACCTGAAAGCGGCACGCTGTAAAGGTCTCCGGCGTATGTAAATACCACCTTTTCCCCGTTGGTAGCAGGAAATCTTAATAACCTTGCCTCTTCAGCCTTTGCTGAGAATGCAAGGGGTAACAGTAATAGTAATAGACTATAATACAGTTTTCGCATAAGAGATAAATTAAACTATAATAGATTCACATATAATTAACAAACCAAAACCTTTCATGTTTCAGACCTGCATATCTTGATCAGGAATCCGTAGGTCTTTTAGTACCTTACTTACTTCCTCCGGTCTTTTAGTACCCAGAAGCAGTATACGATCTCCTTTGAATTCAACCTGAATGACCCAGGGGCCATTCAGATGGTATGATTTGACTGAACCAGAGGCATGTATTCCCCATAAACTTCTTTCCTCAAGCGGATCAAATTTTCTTACGAAGGCACATTCAATACGATTGAGTGCAAATTCTTTCTTTTTAAGGTGGAAGGGGAAGAATCTATATGACAGGCGACGTCCGCTAATTTCTACCTTTAGGTTTACCATTAGAAGTAATAGAGTAATAAGAATGTGGGGAATAGCCAGATATAGATTCAGGTCTTTACATGACAGAGTATCCGGAGAGAAAAGTTTGCGAAATAGAGGAAGGTACACAGGAACGGCGCTTAAAGCAAGCAGACACCACAGCCAGGCCTGCCCAATCCTTTGTGATTCTCTGAACCTCATAATCCAGCAGTTATATCGTTTAATACACAGTAGCCTCTTTACTTAGAAGCTGTTTTGAATATGCTGAAAATAGCCAAACACTTCATCAAAAACAAGGAGAAATACTCTGCTACCGCTGTTTTTAAGAGAATTTAATACTGGGGACAAAAACTGCTATTTTATTTCTTTTGAAATTGAAGCATTGACAAACAGAATATCACCAAGTTCATCATAAGCAGTAAATACATTACTTCCAAGCTCCTTGATTTTCTCATCCCTAAAACCCATTATGGTAAGGGCTGCATTTTGGGATCTTTCAGTGATGATATCAGTAATGGTCTGGTTGCCAACAGAACTTATTATCTCAATATTTTTGAATGTAATAGGCAGTCGGCCCGACTCAATAAGAGTCTCCAGTTCCTCGCGGGTTTGCTCCCTGAAACCTGGGGAGCAGATACTGAATATTTTTATATAGCTTTTGCGCCAGTCAGGGTGGGCCAATATTATGTAGCCCAGTAATATCATCAGGTTTGTGTTGTTGATATCCGTAGGTCTTATCCAGACATGGATGCCGTTCTGAGGTTTGATTTGCTTCTTAGATCCGGCAAAGATGCATACATCAAAGTCTCCGGCCTTTGTCAGTTTTATATTATCCAGTATTCTGTGTATTTCTTCCGGCTGTTCCTTGTCAAATTCAAATACAACCATATTATTCTCCATCCCTGAGATTGACGGAGCCTGTATTACCTGTGCTATTGCAGAAGTATAGGACGGTGAGATCATTGTGTCAATATAAAGTCCACTGTTTTCCTCCTTCTGCAGCTCAATTAGCTTTGCAAGAATCTCTTTTGATTCAAGATGGGTCTGCCGACTATAATAACCTTCAATAAAATGGAAATATGTTCCAAAACCGTGTTTGTAGCTAATCCATTTCATAAGGTTTAGCACCTTGTCTCTTTCAAAGGAGTGAGGCGATATACATACTGCAGAAGGACGCCATTCTTCCTGATCCTTGTCTATATTATTATTTTGTACATAAACCTGTATGGATCTGTTGAGCTGGAACAACGCCCCCTTGAAAATATTAACAACTCCTTTCTGATGCTTGTTGTAGTGTTCTATAACAAGGTAAATTATAATTATTATTGAATAGGAGGCAATTGTGTAAAGTGGACTGATCTGAAACATTGACCATATAGATAGTAAGAATCCGGCAAGCGACAGATACCAGCGAGATTTGAACCTGGGTCTGTATGATGGTGGAGCTCCGAAATGGTTGAGAAAAGAAATAAGACAAAGAGAACCATACGTAATCAGGAAGAACATTGAGATAATACCTGCTACCAGATTTACATTACCAAAAGCAACGAAAATGCCAGCAATTAAGAAGGTTAGTATGGTTGCATTATACGGTTCCCGATTCTCGCCCCTGACTCTCGACATAAGGATGTTAAATTTACGCAAAGGCAGGCTTTTATCTGCCGCAACTGCCTGAAGCGTACGTGGTGCAACAAGAGCGGCACCAAGAGCAGAAGATGAAGTTGATGCAGCAAGTCCAAGAGGTATGATAATTGCTCCTCCAATAGCTATCTTCGACATAATAAGCTGATGCTCGAGCAGGTCGGCCTGAGAAGCCGATACTGAAAACTTCCAGACTAACAATAGATACACTATCATACCAGTAAGTGTAGCACAAATAGTTCCCAGAGGTATTGATTTTCCTGGGTTTTTCAAATCTCCACTCAAACCTACTCCTGCGGTCATTCCTGTAAAGGCTGGAAAACAAATTGCAAATACCATGAAAAAGCTTTCCGGATTAAAGAAACCAAAGTTGTTACCAGGTATTCTTAGTGCCTCATCTGTTTCTATTGGTTTTCCTAGAAAGAAGAGAAGTATCACTCCAAACACAATTACAGTGACGATGATCAGGGTTTTTACACCCATCGAAGAGCCTTTCTTTAACATCAGCAAGGCTAGGAGGATAAGGGCCGGGAGGCTGATCGCCTGTCTTGGCAGAACCCATCCGAAATAGCCTTGCCACCAGTTAAACAGAGGCTCAAATGCCTCAGTAAAGGCTACAATATAAAAAGCAACACTAATTGTTTGCGAGAAATAAAGGGCAATACCTATTGTCGTACCAATCTTTAGTCCGAAGGATCGGCTTATTATAAAATACTCCCCGCCACCTTCAACCCTGGTATTTGTAGAAAGCTCAGAAATTGCTAATGCAGTTGGAATAGTAATTAGGTGACCCAATAAGACTAACAGGATTGCTCCCCAAAATCCAAGAGTGCCTACTGCAAACCCGAAGCGAAGGAAGAGAATGGCTCCAAGAATAGTGGATACAGCTGTAAAGAACACCGAACCTGTACCAAAGCCATTAGCTTTGGCATGAGACAGACTGCCTTTTTCCATGGGGTCAATAATTACTGTTTCAACTAAATTAAGCAAATTAGGGAAATCTGTAGGCTATTTGCCCTCTTTTTTCAGCTCCTCTTTTGCCTTGTCCCAATAGAAATTTAGTTCATCAAGATTCATCTTTTTCAGATCGAGTCCCTTTTTTATTGTCTCCTGTTCCATCAGACTGAAGCGGTCGAGAAACTTGCGATTTGTGCGCTCCAGGGCATCTTCAGGATTGATGTTGTAAAGCCTTGCTGCATTGATAAGTGAGAAGAAAACGTCCCCAAATTCATCTTCTATCTTATCCATATCTCCGGTAGCAATCTCCTGCTTCAACTCTTCAAGTTCTTCGGCAACCTTGTCCCATACCTGGTTTTTCTCATCCCAGTCAAAGCCAACACCACGGGCTTTATCCTGCATTCTGTATGCCTTTATCATTGCAGGTAGGGAAGAGGGTACACCTGAGAGAACAGACTTATTGCCATCCTTTTCTTTTAGCTTCAGCTTTTCCCAGTTTTCCTCTACCTCCCTTTTATTGGCTACCTCGACCTCAGCGAATATATGTGGGTGCCTGTAAATCAACTTATCGATGAGCTGTTGCATTACTGTTCCAATATCAAAACTGCCTTTTTCCTCACCAATACGTGAATAAAATACTATATGCAGGAGCAGGTCTCCCAGTTCCTTGCTTATCAGCTTGTCATCGTTCTTTAGTATGGCTTCTGAAAGCTCATATGTTTCTTCGATTGTCAGAGTCCTTAGTGACTCATTGGTCTGTACCTTGTCCCAGGGGCACTTTTCCCTGAGTAGATTCATTACTTCCAGTAATTCCTGAAATTTATCCTTCTTGTCTTGCATAATATTGAGGAAAAGATTATCGCTCGTGAAAACTATATTCAAATCTTACTAAAACCATTAAGTGTTTTTATGGTTTTAGTGTTAGGGAAAAAAGCAAGATGCCCCTTGAGCCATCTGCGAAAAATATCGTTAATTTGCATCAGCAAAAATATGAATTAGCGCCGTTTTATGATTGAAAAACTGATTTATCTTGAATCAATAGATTTGATTGAGTTCTGGGGCATCAACAGTTCCAAGCTTGATATAGTTAAGGCGTATTTTCCAAAACTTAAGATAGTTTCCCGCGGCAACTGGCTTAAGGCTATGGGGGATGAGGAGGAAATTGCTGCATTTGAAGAGAAAATCAACGCAATAATCGAACACTACCATCAATACAATATACTCAAGGAAGAGACAGTCATAGATCTACTTGCAGGTGGAGGAACAGTGGTTAACGGTAGTACCAGAGAAGAAGATGATGATGTAATCTTATTTGGAGTAAATGGAAGGCCGATAAAAAGCCGCACAGAGAATCAGCGTAAAATGGTCAAAGCTGCGCTTAGCAATGACCTGATCTTTGCAATAGGTCCTGCCGGTAGTGGCAAGACTTATACTGCAATAGCACTTGCAGTAAGGTCACTTAAGCGTAAGGAGGTCAAGAGGATAATCCTGAGTCGTCCTGCTGTTGAAGCCGGTGAAAAACTCGGGTTTTTGCCTGGTGATATGAAGGAGAAAATTGATCCTTATCTTCAACCCCTGTATGATGCGCTGATGGATATGATTCCTGCTGCTAAACTGAAGGAATATATGGAGTATGGCACTATACAGATTGCACCTCTGGCCTTTATGCGTGGTCGGACACTTAATAATGCCTTTGTGATACTTGATGAAGCCCAAAATACCACAACAAACCAGCTTAAAATGTTTCTGACCCGTATGGGCGACAGTGCCAAGTTTGTTGTAACGGGTGACATTACCCAGATAGACCTTCCCAATCCCCAGAATTCGGGATTGGTGCAGGCTATGCGTATCCTTAAGGGAATCAAGGGTATTGAAAGGATCAAATTTAATGTTAAAGACATAGTGCGACACAGACTTGTACAGGACATTGTCGAAGCCTATGAAAAGGAATAAGTACTGTTAACCTTATATTTCTGAGCTATAATGGAAAATGCAATTGTAAAGAGCAACTTTAAATTCCCCGGGCAGAAGTCACTGTATACCGGTAAGGTTCGTGACGTATACAACATCGACAATAAATACCTGGTGATGATAGTAAGCGACAGGATCTCAGCCTTTGACGTGGTACTTCCAAAGGGTATTCCTTATAAAGGACAGGTGCTGAATCAGATAGCAGGTAAGTTTCTTGATGCCACTGCTGATATTGTGCCAAACTGGAAGATTGGTATGCCTGATCCGATGGTTACTGTAGGACATATCTGCGAACCCTTCAAGGTAGAAATGGTAATACGTGGTTATCTTACCGGTCATGCCTGGCGTGAGTATAAGTCTGGCAAAAGGCAGCTTTGCGGAGTTCCAATGCCTGACGGCATGAAGGAAAATCAGAGGTTTGATCAGCCACTTATTACACCTACTACCAAGGCAGATCAAGGACACGACCTTGATATTTCCCGTGAGGAGATTATTAGTCAGGGACTTGTAAGCGAAGAAGATTATATCCTTTTGGAGAAATATACCCGTGAGCTCTTTAAGAGGGGAACAGAGATGGCCGATAAGATGGGTCTTATCCTTGTTGATACCAAGTATGAGTTTGGTAAAAAAGACGGCAAGATCTACTTAATCGACGAGATTCACACTCCCGATTCATCACGTTACTTCTACAAAGAAGGATATCTGGAACGACTTGAGAAGGGAGAGGAGCAAAAGCAGCTTTCAAAGGAATTTGTTCGCCAATGGCTTATAGCTAACGGTTTCCAGGGCAAGGAAGGACAAAGTGTTCCTGAGATGAGTGAGGAGTTTGTTGCTTCAGTATCTGAGCGTTATATTGAACTCTTCGAACAAATTACCGGTGAAAAGTTCCAAAAGGCTGATGCACATAACGTAAGTGCAAGAATAGAGAAAAACGTAACAGAGTTTCTTAATACACTAAAATAAGACTGAAGGGAGGGGCAGACCCCGGCCTTCTGAGTCATAAAAAAAGAGGTTGTCCAATTAAGGGCAACCTCTTTTTCAATTTAAGCAAGTTGTTTTTTTTCACCAGATTGCAAAGTTTATCCGCGGTTACAATAAATTGATTTGCTACAAACTACATCTGCTAGCGAAACCATAGTTTCAGGCAATGCACTTTTATCCCTGTATTATAAATACTACCTGTTTTTTATGCAGATCAGGCAGGGAAGCAGATTTCCATGCTCCAACGGTTTTTGTCCTTATAAACTGATCAGGCAGTGTCACATCGCAGGCTATGCACAGTCTGGTAAGAGGTGAACATACCACCAGGATATCCTCCAGCAGCTGCATATTACGAAAGGGAGTTTCAATAAAAACCTGTGACTGATGCTCAGCTCTTGATCTGTTTTCAAGCCTTTTAAGAGCCTTCGCACGTTCATCTTTTTTGATTGGTATATAGCCATTAAAGGCAAAGCTTTGTCCATTCATCCCAGAGGCCATAATTGAAAGCAGGATGGAAGAAGGACCAACAAGAGGCACTACCTCAAAGCCATTGTCATGGGCCAGTCTTACCAGTTCGGCACCCGGATCAGCAACTCCAGGACAGCCAGCCTCTGAAATCAGTCCCATGTCATGACCTTCCTTCATAGGCTTCAGATATCCTGTCCATTCCTCTTCAGTGCTATGCTTGTTGAGAGTGTAAAACTGAGATCCGTCTATATCCATGTTCCTGTCAAGCAGTTTAAGATAACGTCTTGCATTTCTGAGGTCTTCTACAACAAAGTGTTTTAGTGTTACTGCCCTTGCAGCAACAACCTCAGGTATTACATGGTTAGTTTCCTGAGAGCCGAGAGTATTGGGTATCAGATAGAGTTTGCCTTTCATTTTTGTCGTGTTTGGACATCAAAGATATTTCTTCTGTAGGGATGGCACCAAACTTTTGTGAGCGGAAATAAAGAGCGACCCTTTGATATTAATATTCCTACCTGATTAACACCATGTTATTCCATACCTACCATATATCCGGCCAGTATGGATTGGCGTTTAGGATAAGTGGATACAAAAACCTTTATTTACTTTGAACTCATTCCAAAAAAAGCGATTTTTGCACCGCTTAAGGAGAAAACAAAATGCGTAAACGACTATTTAACCTGCATACAATACTTGAAAAGAGGGTTTTAACTGATTCAACCTTTGTACTGAAGTTTGAACGTAACGGACTTGAATTTGTGCCCGGTCAGCATATCCAGGTAGGACCGCCAAATGGAATAAACACACGGGAGTATTCAATATATAGTGGAGTAGATGATGATTTCCTGGAAATTCTAGTAAGGGAGATTAGTCTGGGCCAGGTTTCCCCATCACTAGCACGATTGAAAGCAGGTGACAGTGTTGTAGTAAATGATGCTGTGGGTTATTTTACCCTAAATGAGGCAGGCATACAGAAATCTAAGTTTCTGTTTATTGCAAGCGGAACCGGGATATCTCCATTTCACAGTTTTGTACGTTCCTACCCACATCTGGATTACAGGATTATACACGGAGTAAGATTTGCAACTGAGACTTATGAGAAGAACAGTTATCCCAGAGACAGGTACTTTGCCTGCACCTCAAGAGATGCCAGTGGAGATTTTCATGGAAGGGTAACAGAGTACCTCAGTGAAAACCCCGTAAGTCCCGATACTTTGTGTTATCTTTGCGGGAACTGTGATATGATACATGATGTGTTTGATATCCTTGAAAAACAAGGTGTTAATTCGGAAAATGTATTCACGGAAGTATATTTTTAACATGGCAGAGTCTGTTTGACTTAGGAAAGTAGTTAGAAGCTCATACCTAAGGGACTAAGACCAGTCCGGATACGGGAAGCGCAGTTCACATAGTAAAATGTAGACTGCAGTGCAGATAAATTGACTTAGCATCAGGAATATGAAGTACCATTTAGTGATATTGGGTTGTCAGATGAACCATGCCGACGCAGAACGCGTGCAGGCAATAATGGCAAAACTGGGTTATGTTCAGACTGAAAAGGAAGAGGATGCTGATATTATAGGAATAATAGCCTGTTCTGTCAGGCAGAAGGCCATAGACAAGGTATATTCAAAGATAGCAAAGTGGAACAAATGGAAGAATAAGAAGAATCTTATCACCTTTGTTTCTGGTTGTATCCTGCCTGATGACCAGCAGAAATTCCTGAAGCTGTTTGACCTTGTCTTTGATATGAAGGAGCTGGCATCCTTCCCGGCAATGCTGAGTCAGTATGGTGTTACTACTCCCATATCCAATAATCCTGTAGTTGACTCTGAGGAGATGAAGGAAGTGGCCCGCCCGGCCACTCCGGCTGAGAAACTCAATTTTGCCGGACTAAAGCCAGTTTCCAAGGTAGCAGCACCTCCACAAACCTGGGAGGTGACTCCGATCTACAATAGTGATTTCGAGGCATTTATTCCCATACAAAACGGATGCAATAAGTTTTGCACCTTTTGTGCAGTTCCCTACACCCGCGGACGTGAGGTAAGTCGTCACTCTGTAGATATCCTTGAGGAAGCAAAGCATCTGATAGCACGTGGATACAAGAGTATCACCCTGCTTGGTCAGAATGTAAACTCCTATGGTCTGGACAAGAAGGGTGCTGAATTAAGTTTTGCAGAACTTATAGACCAGCTTGGAGAGATGGCCGATAATTCAGGCAGGGAGGTATGGATTTACTTTACCTCTCCGCACCCCAGGGATATGAAGCGTGATGTAATTGAAGCCATTGCAAGGAGACGTTCACTTGCCAAGCAGATACACCTGCCGGTTCAGTCGGGCGACGACAAGGTTTTAATAAGGATGAACCGTAAGCACAGCATGGACCGCTACCGTGAGGTAGTAGGCTGGATCAGGGAGTTAGTTCCACAGGCCACACTCTTTACCGACATTATAGTTGGCTTTACCGGGGAGACTGATGAGCAGTTTGAAAACACCCGTAAGGCAATGTACGAGTTTAAATATAACATGGCCTATATTGCAATGTATTCACCTCGTCCCGGTGCGGCATCCTATGCCTGGGCTGACGATGTAGCCATTGCAGTAAAAAAACAGCGTTATGCAGTGCTTAGCAGGGATCTTGAGAAGGTAGCCATAGAATATACAAAACACCTGAAGGATAAAACAGTTCGTGTGTTAGTACGAGGAACGGACCGTAAGGAAGGGTATCTGAGCGGTCACACAGAAGGCAAGATAATAGTGCGCTTTCAATCGGATGACATGAGTCTGGTTGGAAAGTTTGTTGATGTAAGGATTGATTCGGTACGACCCTTTAGTGCTGAAGGCGAGTTAGTTGGAGTGGAAGCTTTACAGCTTGGATAAGCTTTAAAATAAGGAAGGCTGAATAATGAAAGTAGCATTTAGAACCCTGGGATGCAGGCTCAACCAGTATGAGATGGATGCACTTGCTGCCCAGTTTAAGGATAACGGATACGAGGTCTCCGAGCAGGAACATAACGCTGATATAGTAGTTGTAAACACCTGTACGGTAACCAACCAGAGTAATCAGAAGTCAAGACAAGCCATAAGTCACGCTACACGAGTAAATCCGGGTGCCAGGATGATCATAACAGGCTGCATGACAGAGAGTCATGCAGGCCAGTTGCAGCAGAAATTTCCCAATGCTACAATAATAAACAACAAGGCCAAGAGCGCCATTTTTCATTCGGTAGACTCACTGTTGAAGGGTGGTTCACCAGTACTTTCAGACAAAGATTTCGACCTTTTCAGTTATCAGTCCTTTACTGAGATGTTTCATACCCGCAGCCTGGTCAAGATACAGGATGGCTGCGATAACTTCTGTACCTTCTGTATCATCCCCTTTGTAAGGGGGCGGGCTATAAGCAGGCCTTCCGAAAAAGTACTCGAGAATGTGAGGGATGTGGTTGCAAAAGGTGCAAAGGAAATAGTACTGACCGGGGTTAATATCAGCAGGTATAACCATGAGGGATTGGGATTTTCAGGTTTGCTTGAACAAATACTTGATGTTGAAGGGGATTTCAGGGTAAGGATTTCGTCTATCGAACCAGACCGCTTTAATGACCATTTCTTCAGTCTTGTAGGGCATCCCAAACTGGCACCTCACCTTCACCTGTGCCTGCAAAGCGGAAGTGACCGTATCCTGCTGCAGATGCGCAGGATGTACTCTGTGAAGGATTTCATGAAAATAGTTGAAAACGTAAGGAAAAAGGATCCTCTGTTTAACTTTACCACAGATGTTATAGTCGGTTTCCCCGGGGAAACCGAACAGGAATTTGCCGATACGATGAAACTTTCCAAGGAGGTCGGTTTTGGCCATATGCATATTTTCAAGTATTCAGTAAGGCAGAATACAAGGGCTGCAAGGATGCCGGAACAAGTCAACGAGAAGATCAAGACTGAGAGAAGCCGCAGGATGCATGAACTGGCTGCTAAACTTCAAAAAGACTACAGAGCCGCTTTTGATAATACTGAGCAACGTATCCTTGTTGAAAAGTGGGAGAATGGCATGGCGTCAGGCTATAATGGCTACTATGTTCCCATGCAGTTCGCCAGTGAAAACAAGAAACGCAACCGCTTTGAGACTGTACTTGCAAGGGTAAAGGATTTCTGACAGGGACATTTAGGTTACAAGAAAATCGAAGATTTAGTTTTCTTCATCAGAGCTGCACTTTTGCGTTATCGTACCATGGCTCATTAGTCCCTCAAGTACAATTCTCCACAGTAAAAATTAAGCACTAGCTGAACAGATTTAGGGATAATCTTGTAATTTAGCCTGAAACGCTGGCTTTGTGAAACTAAGAGTTACTGTATTGGGATCGGGAACTTCTTTGGGGGTTCCCATGATTGCCTGTCGTTGCAAGGTTTGCACCTCAGGTAATCCGAAAGATAAAAGGCTTAGACCTTCCGTATTAATTCAGGTCGGAGATAAGAATATAGTAATCGACATTGGTCCTGATTTCAGGATGCAGATGCTAAACAACGATATCAGACATGTGGACGGGATACTGATGACCCATTCACATCGCGACCATACTGCAGGTTTGGACGATCTGAGAGCCTTCAACTGGTTAAACAAAAAGGCTGTGCGTATGTATGCCGAACAACCCGTCATAGAGGTACTAAAGCATGATTTCTGGTATGCATTTACCGAGACTAAGTTTGAAGGCCTTCCTGATATAGAATTTCAAGCAATTGATGATAAGCCGTTTACAATGGAAGGTGTTGAAATAGTACCTGTCAGGCTTATGCATCATAGGTTACCTGTCCTTGGATACAGAGTGGGGGATTTTAGTTACCTGACCGACACTAATTTTGTACCACATGATGAATACGCCAAGCTAAAAGGGACAAAAGTGCTGATAGTTGACGGACTGCGCTTTGAGGAGCATATATCGCATTTCAACATTAAGCAGGCACTTGAGCTCATTGAAGAGATCAGACCGGAGAAGGCTTATATCACGCATATAAGTCACCAACTGGGCCTCCATGACGAAATAAATGCAAAGCTTCCGGCTAATGTCGAATTGGCTTATGACGGTTTGGTACTAGATCTTAACTGATCTCTGATGAGGAAATAATATGAACACCACGTTTTTCGAGATCCTCAAAGGCTTTCAATGTGTCAGCATTATCCATACCCCTTGTTGCATCTGTTAGAACGTAGGTTTCATAGCCAAGGAGAACAGCATCCTTTGCTGTATTGTAAACACCTCGGTCAGCCGCCAGACCACAGATATAAACAGCAGCTATGCCATTCCTTCTGAGATAGGCATGAAGTCCGGTTTCCTTCATATGACCATTATCATAAAAGCCACTGTAGGAGTCAATATCCGGGTCACTGCCCTTGAAGATAAAGTTGCTTATCAGTGCCTGATTAAGCAAGGGCGAGATTTCAGCACCGGGACTCCCCTGAATGCAGTGATCCGGCCATAGAGTTTGGTTCTGACCAGCCAGTTTGATTACATCACCCGGTTTACGACCGTCATGATTGGATGCCAGGCAACCATGGTTGACAGGGTGCCAGTCACGGGTTGCTACAATAATCCTGAAGTACTTCTGAATATTGTTTATAACCGGTATTATCTCGTCACCTCCGGGAACTTGCATTGGTCCACCTGGAAGATAGTCGTTTTGAAGATCTAGAATTATTAAGGCTTTCATTTCGGTCAAACCCTCCTTTTCTGAAGTATTTAACAAATATAAGCGGAAAGGTCTTATCCAGCAAAAAAGAACTGTAATATTAGTACATCCATTCAGTAAGCCCGGAAATAAAGGTCTATCCAGATATTTAAATGCAAACTATTCCAGATTCAGAAATGGCTAAAACCTTTTCCGGGACCTTTTGCAAGAACTTTACCATCCTTTTTCCAGGTCAATTCACTGCCATCTGTAATTTGTCCAATAGGATAGAGGCAGGTTGAAAACTCCCGTGAATATGCTTTAGCAACAGAATCAAAGAGATCCTTACTAATAGTCAGCAGGAGGCAGTAATCTTCACCTCCGGAAGTCGCAAAATAATACGGGTCTAACTGTCTGTCACTACAAAAAGTTCTGAGTTCATCTGAGAGAGGAAGGCCATTCAGGTCTATGACTGCTCCCTTACCTGATCTGTTAAGGATATGGCCAATATCAGACGCAATACCATCACTTACATCCATCATACAATTTACCCCATCCTGAGTGGCAAGCCAGCTTCCTTCTTTAACGCAGGGCTCCGGTTTGGTGTGTTTTGCAACAAGTTGCTCATTTACTCCTTCACACCCCAAACTGTTAAGCAGAATATGAAGTCCGGCAGCTGAATCACCCAATTTGCCAGTAACAGCCACTATATCTCCGGTTTGGGCCCCTGAACGAAGACGAGCTCTGCCTTTGGCAACCTTACCAAGGATGGTAACGCTAATAACCAGCTTCTCACCAGAGCGGGTTGTATCACCACCCATAAGAGGAACAGCGAATCTGCGGCTCAAATCATGGTATCCGTCAAGCAGACAGTCCATATACTCAAGGTCCAGATCAGGCGGAATTGCCAGTGACAAAAATGAAGCAACAGGACTGCCTCCCATAGCGGCAATATCGCTTAGATTAACGGCCAGTGACTTATATCCAAGGTCATAAGAGCTAATCTTGTCCCGTAGAAAATGTACATCCTCCACTAGCATATCGGTACTTACCACAAGTTCACCGTCCCCTTCCACTGGAATCACCGCACAGTCATCTCCAATGCCTGTGCTCCCGGGTCCGAGAAGGTCGTCAAACTTACCGGAAAACCTTTTGATAAAGCCAAATTCCCCTATTGAAGATAAATTCATATATCAGACTTTGAGTTGCAAAAATAGGGAAAATAAAGCAAAAAGGCCTTGAATCCGAAGATTCAAGGCCGTGTATTTAAGTAAGCCTAAAGGATGGACTAGTAGTACTTTTTGTCAAGTACTTTTAGACGATCCTTAGTCTCTTCAACAATTCTTTTGTAGTAATCCTGGCTGTAACCGGGGAATTCTGCATGTGCAGGATTACCATGTTCATTTCTCAGAAAAACACCATTCTTTTCAGGATGCAGGTTACCATCGAGATACTTAACCATCAGGAATTCACCAAGTTTCTTCCATTTATCAACAGTCTGGCGTGACTGTTCATGGCTATAGTCAGTTAGAAAGGCCTTAGCATATTCAGGATTGGCCTTATACAATTTGGCAGCTGCCTCATCGATAATGGGACCGTAGAGTTCAAACTTATCTTCAAGTTCTGTCTGAACCTTGCGGATATCTGTAATCATGTGGCTGTAGCGGTTGTAAGCCTGATTGGCAACCCAGTTGAATACCCAGAAAGCAGAATTCCATGAGAAAGTGAGCAGATCAGCCTCACCCTGAGCATAGTTTTCAGGAATAGAGGTCATACCCATGTACATCGGCACAAAAACGGTCATATTGGCATCATCAACACCAAACCAAAGGATACCTCCTACAGGATTTGGAAGCCAGCTACGCATCTGTGCAACAAAGGTAAAGCCTGTCTGCTGCGTTGCAATGGCACGTTCATTAAAGTAAGTCTCACCGTCAACTTCCCATGTCAGAGGTCTCCAGCGATAAGGAGCAGAGTAGGGACCTGCGCCCGGATCCTGTGACATTGAAAGGGGAGTGCCTTCATAGGTGTCACGCATAATGTTTTGTACATCCCTTACGCTTACCTTCTTTTCAGGCTTAATAAACAAAGGAAGTCTTTCATCAGATTTGCCCAAAGCGAAATCAACATACTTGTCCATTTCCGAGTTTACATTTCGGAAGGCACTCCAAACACGGGCTTCGCAGAAGCGAACCGCTTCGAAGTCAAGAGGAGCGTATGCATCTGCAAAACTGAATTCATCATCCTTACCATCAAAGTATCCCTTTTCACTGGCAAACTTTATAACATCCTTTGAATACATCACATTCTCCTTATCCTTACGGTTGAAGGTTGTGATACGTGCCTGGTTGGCGTGAGCTGACACATAACCGTCAGGGATTCTTACAGCAACCCATACAGTTCCCTTATTTTCACTACCCTTGCCAATCATTTCAAGGATCCATACTTCATTGGGATCAGCGATTGAGAAGGATTCTCCCGAACTGTAATAGCCGTATTGTTCAGTCAGATCGGCCATAATGCTGATAGCTTCACGTGCGGTACGAGCTCTCTGCAGAGTAATATAGATAAGACTTCCGTAATCAATAATACCTGTTGTGTCAACCAGTTCGCTTCGTCCGCCGAAAGTTGTTTCGGCTATTGTAAGCTGGTGTTCATTCATATTGCCAATAACAGTATAGGTCTTCCTTGCCTGTGGTATCTGACCAAGGTATTTACCGGTATCCCATTCATAAACGTTTAGCATCTCACCCTCAGGCCATTCCCTTCCGGGCCAGTAATATAGTTCACCATACAGATCATGCGAATCCGCTGAATAAGAAATTATGGTTGAACCGTCAACCGAGGCTCCCTTTGTAACCAGCACATTTGTGCAGGCCTCACTAGTGTTAAATCCTCCCGTCACTCCAACAGTCAGAAGGAGAATAGCAAAAGCTCTTTTTCCAATCATATTTATTATAGTGTTAGCAATTCTAATTCGTACAAATATATCTTTTTTCCCTAAGCATTCTAATGATTACAGTCATACCACTACCGGAGCACTTGTAACCTTTGCTGGTGTTAGCACTCTTTCGCCATCCCATCTGTATGCCAGGAGTTTTCCCTTGTTGGCTACGCATCCGTCGATGCAGCAAAGATTTTCCTTTAACACCCCTGCATCCTGTCCGGCGCAATAATGTCCGAAGATAAAAGCCGGTTTACTTTCATTATAAACTTCAAATGGTTGCAATACCTGTTGAGGAACTGTATAATCTGGCAGCAGGAAGCGGTTCCCGAAACTTAATTCCCTAAAGGTCTTTCCATCCGGCTCTTCCCACCATTTGATACGGAAGTTTTTACGGTTTACATTCTTCGAATCCTTAATAATTAGATTATCAGGGAGATTGAGTTCGATACCCCTTGTAGTCTGCCTTACAGCATGGGCAAAGTTGCTCTTACCTGAGAATATCTCCTTAATCATCCGTTTTTTGAGTTTCCCTCCGGCAAGAGTATCGGATATAAGGCTAATATGAGCATCGCTCCAGTAAGCATGCGCAATTCTTAGACCATCAAATTCAAGATAAAAGGGGAGTGTTCTGAGCCATTTTACGTAGCTCTTGAGCAGCGGTTTTTCGCCGGTAAACTGTGCTTTAATGGCATCAAGTTGCTTCTTGTTGGATTCCGGTGGTTTGTATAAAGCTCTGCCATCCTTGCCATTTGTGAAATAGCCAATCATGTTGAGTTCATGATTACCCAATACGGCATAGGCAAAGCCACTATCGGTCATCAGTCTTATAGTTTCAAGCACTCCCCGCGTATCCGGACCACGGCTTACGAAGTCACCAATAAACACAGCACATCTGAGGGGGTGTTGCCAAACACCCCCGACTTTATGATAGCCCATAGCTGACAACAGATCGATCAGCTCATCATAATAGCCGTGGATATCCCCGATTATGTCCAGTCTTTCGTATACTCTTTCCCCGGTATTATCAATCATCCCATCACTTATTGTCTAATTTCTGATCAAAGAGTGCAGCAGTTTTTCAGCCTGTCTTAGGCACCCAGGTATTTGAATAACTCATATGCTAAAAAGGCCGGCCATACCAGGGCTTTGAGAAAGCCTATTACTCCAGCCCAGAACCCAACGGCCTGTGAAATAAAGTACACTGCGGATCCTACTAAACCCAGGAAATAAATAGCACCTGATGCGCCCGATTCTTTGCTCATAATAGAGGGATTTATGGTTTAACTTAGCATCCTGACACTAATTAAAATCATCTGAAGCACAGGACGCAATTGTAAATATAAGAGGCAGGCCTTGTTTGTCCAAAGAAAATCATAAAAACATACCGTTATCCAATGCTTAAATTCGCTAGTATCATATGTCTGCTTTACTGCAAGTAATATTTGCGGAGATTGGCAGGTCAGAGATTATTTTTGCTATTTTTGCGGAAATTAAAAGGAGTAAAGATGTTTGAGAATCTATCGGAAAAACTTGAAAGATCGTTTAAACTGCTAAAAGGGCAGGGCAAGATAACCGAGATCAATGTAGCGGAGACCCTGAAAGAGGTACGCAGGGCATTGCTGGATGCTGACGTTAACTTTAAGATAGCCAAGACCTTTACCGAAGCAGTTAAGGAAAAGGCACTGGGTCAGGATGTACTTACAGCCGTAAAGCCTCAGCAAATGATGGTCAAGATCGTTCACGATGAGTTGACCGACCTGATGGGAGGTGTTAGTACTGATATTAATATTAAAGCCAATCCTTCAATTATCCTTATAGCCGGTTTGCAAGGTTCCGGTAAAACCACTTTTTCAGGTAAACTTGCAAATCTCCTGAAGACAAAAAGAGGCAAGAAGCCAATGCTTGTTGCCGGTGACGTCTATCGTCCAGCTGCTATCAACCAATTGCAGGTACTTGGTGAACAGATTGGAGTGCCCGTCTTTACCCAGGAAGGCAGCAAGAATCCGGTTCAGATTGCAAAAGATGCAATCAGGGATGCCAAACAAAAGGGATGTGACGTTGTAATTATCGATACCGCCGGTCGTCTGGCAGTTGACGAAGAGATGATGAATGAAATCAGTGCCGTCAAGAAGGCTGTTGATCCTCATGAAATCCTCTTTGTGGTTGACTCTATGACCGGTCAGGATGCTGTAAATACTGCCAAGGAATTCAACGACAGGTTGGACTTTGATGGAGTTGTGCTTACAAAGCTTGATGGTGATACCCGTGGTGGTGCAGCTCTTTCTATCAGAAGTGTAGTAAACAAGCCTATCAAGTTTGTAGGTACTGGTGAAAAGATGGATGCACTCGATGTATTCCACCCCAGTCGTATGGCCGACCGTATCCTTGGAATGGGTGACATCGTCTCACTGGTTGAAAGGGCACAGGAGCAGTTTGATGCCGAAGAAGCCCGCAAGCTACAAAAGAAGCTTCAGAAGAATCAGTTTGACTTCAACGACTTCCTTTCCCAGATCCAGCAGATCAAGAAGATGGGTAGCCTTAAGGATCTTGCATCTATGATCCCGGGAATGGGCAAGGCCATCAAGGATATGGATTTTGATGATGATGCCTTCAAAGGCATTGAAGCTATTATATTCTCAATGACCCCTGATGAAAGAGCCAATCCCGCTATTATCAATGGAAGTCGCCGCAAGAGGATTGCTGCTGGTAGCGGAACCTCTATACAGGAAGTAAACAGGCTGTTGAAGCAGTTTGAAGATACACGAAAGATCATGAAGATGGCAGGTCAGGGAAAGAATCTCACAAGAGCACTTGCTGGAATGCAACCAGGCCGCAGACCATAATCTTATAACTATTAAACTAAGGGAACGATGCAACTATTGGACGGAAAACTGACTTCGGCTCAAATAAAGGATGAGATAGCTGCTGAAGTAAAGGAAATGCTATCCAGAGGTAAGAGAAGGCCACATCTGGCAGCTGTTCTTGTTGGCAATGACGGTGGAAGTGAAACTTATGTGTCGGCCAAGATAAAGGCCTGTGAGAGTGTGGGGTTTGCATCAACCCTGGTCAGGTTTGATTCAAATGTTACTGAAGAGGAGCTCCTGGAAGCTGTTGATAAGCTAAACAAGGATCCGGAGATAGACGGTTTTATCGTTCAGTTGCCACTTCCTGTCCATATCTCAGAAGAAAAGGTTACCGAGGCAATAAATCCTGCAAAGGATGTTGACGGTTTCCATCCGCAGAACCTTGGCAGAATGATCACAGGTGCAGACACCTTTGTTTCAGCCACTCCGCAGGGTATTATGGAGCTCTTGAAGCGATATAACGTGGAAACACGTGGTAAGCATGTGGTTGTTATTGGCCGTAGCAATATTGTTGGTCGTCCTTTAAGTATACTGTTGTCGCTAAAAGGAAATCCTGGTGACGCCACTGTCACTGTTTGCCACAGTCGTACAAGAAATCTTCAGGAGCTGTGTCTGCAGGCCGATATTATCGTTGCAGCACTGGGTGTGCCTGAATTTCTTAAAGCAGATATGGTGAAGGAAGGTGCAGTAGTGATAGACGTGGGAACAACAAGAGTACATGCCCCTGAGACTAAGAACGGATGGAAACTAAAAGGTGATGTGGACTTTGAGCATGTTGCACCGAAGTGCAGCTATATCACTCCAGTTCCCGGAGGAGTTGGTCCTATGACAATAGCATCACTGCTATTAAATACATTGAAAGCAGCAAGAAAAAGGGATTAAGCCTATAGGCTTAATCCCAAAAATCTTCTACTGCATCTATTTTTGCACCCAGACTTAGGCTACTTTCAACAACCGGCGGGTTACCCTTGTATTTAAGCTCCGAACCGGTACCAAGTCTTGCCTTCAGTTTTTCTGTTACCCAAATCTCAATATCAGCTCCTGTATTTGCTCTGATATCAGCTTCTTTAACGTGGAACTCACCAGCCTTTACATCAGCGCCGGCCGTAGCATTCAGGCGAAAGATATTGGCTTCACCAGCCAGTTCTATTTCTGTAGTAGCCGCACTTATTTCTAGTTCACCGATAGTCAACTCAAGGAGTTCTATCTCAGTATTTGAGCCAGCCTCTATCCTCAATTTTTCGAGTTCGATATCCCACTGGCTGTAAAGCCCGCCTCCGCTTAGGATATTGATATTTTTGAGGTTCTGAAAATGAAGGTACACGTTTACAGCTACCTCATCGCCATAGGTGCGACCTTTCATGCGGATACTGAGCTCCTTACTGTTTTGCTCGATTACTACCTCGCTTGTCGGAGCATTCTCTATATGTATCTCGGCCATTGGACTTTCACCTTCTACAAGGGTGACATTAATCCCGCGCGAGATACGCAAATTCTCAAAAGGAGCGAGTTCCCTTGTTTCAATACTCTGTGCCCTTAATCCGGAAAAACTGGTAATTGCTAAAGCCACTACTAATGTAATATACTTCATAGTCGTTTATTTGTTATCTAATTGTCAATAATCAAGCCACAAATATTTCATATTGCTAACCTCATGGGTCAGGGAGGTAACGCTTATTGCTGACACTGGTCATATCCCGTCAGCTACTCATGTTTTTAACTAAGCAATTCCATAATCTCTTCCTTACTAAGATCTGAAAGTGGGTTGTTGCTGTTGACGAACATATCCGCAAGTTCAGTCTTCCTTTGCTGCAGTTTGGCTATCTTTTCCTCAATTGTGTCGCTTGAAATAAAGCGGTAAACAAAGACATTCCTTGTCTGACCGATCCTATGTGCGCGGTTGATAGCCTGTGCCTCTGCCGCCGGATTCCACCAGGGGTTAAGCATAAAGACATAGTCAGCCTTTACAAGATTAAGTCCCACACCCCCTGCCTTAAGAGAGATAAGGAAGATTGGAGCCTTTTCATTGAACTCTTCAATAACCTTTTGTCTTTCCTGAGTGGCACCTGTGAGCATTGAATACGTTAGTTTTCTGTCTTTTAAGGCTCTTTCAAGTATCTCAAGGTCCTTGACAAAGGAAGAGAAAACAAGGACGTTGTGCCCCTCGGAAACAATGCTCTCGAGGTTATCAACAATCTGTTCAAACTTACCGGAAGAGCCTACGTAGGTTTCGTCAACCATTAGGGGGTGGTTGGCTATCTGCCTCAGGCGGGTGAGCGCCTGAAGTGCCAATAGTTTGGTCTGATCAGCATCCTTCGCCTCAAAGATCTTAGAGATAGTATTACGAATCCCGGATTTTTCCTTCTCATAATAGGACTTTTGATCAGCCGTCATATCACAATAAAGAGTCTGTTCCATAAGCGGAGGCAGGTCTCTTGCAACTTCCTCTTTTCTTCGCCTGAGCAAAAATGGCTGTATCAGTTTCTTGAGTTTAAGCTCCTTTTCCTCATCACTTTGTCTGGTAATAGGCTGCACAAAGCTGCGCTTAAAGAAGGCAAGCGAACCAAGCAGACCTTTGTTAACTAGGTTCATCTGTGCCCAAAGGTCTGTCAGCGAGTTTTCTATCGGAGTACCCGTCAGACTAAGTCTGTAGCGCGACTCTACCTGCTTGACAGCATCATAGATCTTGGAGCTGGGATTCTTAACATACTGGCTTTCATCGAGGATAAAGTAATGGAAACTACAATGTTTAAGCAGTTCGATATCATTTCTCAGTATGCCATAGGATGTCAGAACCACATGATAGTGATTGAAAATCCGGCCTATACTCTTGGATCTTAGCCTATTGCCCCCTGTGAAGTTGTATATTTTAAGTGCAGGGGCAAACTTCTTAAATTCAGCCTGCCAGTTGTGTACCAGTGAGGTAGGCATCACGATCAGAGATGGGGGTAGGGAACCCTCGTTCCGCTTTACACTGCCGCTGTCGTCCTGATAGATTCTGAGCAGCATTGTAATGGTTTGCAAAGTCTTGCCAAGACCCATATCATCTGCAAGAATACCACCATATCCGTTCTCCCTGAGGAAATTAAGCCATGCATAGCCTTCCAGCTGATAAGGTCTTAGTGTTGCGTTCAGACCAACAGGTAGAGAAGTTTCCGGAAATACCGGAACAACATTCTCTCCGCTTTTGTGCCCATTGACATTAACGCTGCTAACCCTTTCCATAATACTGAAATGGGCGCGTGGCAGTTTGATACTATCCTTCTCTACCTTAGCATAGTCAAAGAGTTCGCTAAAGCGGGTAAACCATTCAGGAGGCAAAAGGAAGAGGCGTCCGTCAGGCAATATATATGCGGGGTCGCCTTCTATCAGGTTCTTCCTGAATTTAAGAAAGGGAATGATAAAATCGCCAATACGCACACTTACATGAATATCAAACCAGTCATTATCCTCCTGGCTTTTGATATCAAGTCCGGGCAGATCTAGTGCAATCTGCCTGTCTTCAAACTCAGTATTTATTGAAAAACCTTCCTTCTCAAGCTTTTCGCGATTGGTCCTAAGCCATTCGGCAAGTCTGGCCAGTGCCCTTGCGTCACCAGTTTCCTCATCCTCTAAAACAGGCTTAAAGAGCGCATCTCCACATCTTCTTAGCCCCAGATTATGCAGTTTTTCAACAGCTGCCTGTTCGAATCCAAAATCACGTCTAATCCTGAAAAAGCGGTATTTTCCATCCTTGTAAATGCAATCTACAAAAACAGAGGCCTTATTATCGGCCAGAAAGACCCGGTTGAAATATCTAAAGTTGAGGCCTACTACCGGCTCCAGATTTAAATCCTTTAGCAGGGAAAGGTGAGGAGATGGCTGATCATTACTTTCCTCTATCGTAAATCCTTCAGCAATAACTTCGTATGTCCTTATACAGTTTGCCACAAAGCCCTTCATATAGTCATCCAGCCTTGAGGAGGGTACCTGTATAGTGTACTTGTCAAGGAAGGGCTTTAGCTTATTATGGTCAATATCGTCAAAGTAATAAATACGGTTGCCAATCCTGATTACAGCATTTCTTTTGCAAATAAACCCGATCTCTCTGTCTTTCAGGGAAAACTCCTTGGCTTGTTGTCCGGGTATTTCCTGAAGTATCCTCAGAGAGTAGCTTAAACCCTCTGGTTTAAGCATAAAATAAAACAGGGCTTTTGCAGGAAGAGGCGGAATGTTTAATATATCAGTATTGTACAGGTTTCCAAAGGCAGCATCTTTGTAGTATGCATTTACATCTGAGCTGGCCAGAACCTTAATAGCCTGAAACAGAACGCTATCAATAAAGGGTAGTATATGACTATGTAATAGCTTATGACCTGGCAACCCATCGATAAACAACCTAAGACTATCCTCACGGCCAAACTTCCTATAGAGTTGCTGATCGCTGATCTGTGACAGTATATTGATCAGTTCTTTTTCATCGTTGGTAAACCGCCTTTCATCTTTCCTGATATGTTCAGGAGTGGCATGTTCAAGTAGTTCGATAGGCTTATTATCCCCAATTACAGCAAGATAGGGGATAGCCGTTAGACCAATATTCCTCTTTTGGGCAAAAACTACGATCAACTGCTCCATTTATGTTGGTTTGAACTACATGAACCTACAAATATACAAAAACGATGGGCAGCAAACCTAACAATAGTCAGCCTTTCAGGTAAAAAAATGCCTGAATGTGGTTTGGTCAAACTTCTAAAGCCATGATATAAAACATATCACAACGCTGAAGTGAATCTTTGCTTTGCCATTACCGGGAAGAAAAAGGCATCATGGATGCAAGGAGATAGAATGCAGTATCCAATCGATGTGTGAAATGGTGAACAAATACAACTGCTGCTGGTTTTCATGATAAACAGATGGACGTTAAAAAACTACTATCTGTATAAACAACATACTTCATTAAAATTTGATATGACACATTTGATAATTTCAGCACATCCCTCACCCAGGAGTTTTACTAATTATCTGGCATCAGAACTTGAGAGCCGATACAAAGCAGCTGGCATGAGTGTAGTATGGAGAAACCTGTATAAGGGAAGTTTCAAGGCAGTGCTTGATCCTGATGACCTGGAGGCACTAAAAACAAGCGATATCCCATCTGATATAAAGGCGGAGCAGGAGCTAATACGAAATGCAGACCTGATTTCAATTGTCTATCCACTGTGGTGGGCCAGTTTCCCTGCAATACTCAAGGGCTATATAGACCGGGTATTGACAAAAGGCTTTGCATTTGATTATGGACCAGATGGTGCAAAAGGGCTCTTGCAGGGTAAGCACGTACTGATTCACACTACCATGGGCAATAGTGTTGCTGAGTACAACCGTAAGGGTTTGCTTGAGGCTTTCAGAGCAATTCAGGGTAAGGAAGTATTCGAATACTGCGGAATGGAGGTAGTTGGACATCAGTTTTATGAAGAGATTACATCTGCCGACAAAGAAAAAAGGGAGGAGTACCTGCGTTGCGCTCTTAATATGTATCCTGAAATTAACTAACTTTTATTACGTAATATACAGTATTGTATTAAAGTATTACTTTAAATTAAGCCAAACTTTTAGACAATGGATTTTGCCGGCTCGTGCCGGCAAAATTGTTTTAGGCCGTTTCATTTTCTTAATTTTGTGGAAACAAAGAGTTGATATGGCGGATGATGTATACAGGACTATAGATGGCCCGGCCGAAGGGCTTTACAAGGAAAAGGGCAGCAAGTTTCTTGCCTATGCCTGGCCTGTGGAGAACGAAGAAGAAGCAAAGGAGTATATAAATGAACTGCGTACTAAGTATTATGATGCCCGTCACCACTGTTTTGCCTGGCAATTGGGCTATGATGGAATGAACTACAGGGTCAATGATGACGGTGAGCCATCGGGTACAGCAGGGAAGCCAATACATGGTCAGATTCGCAGTAACGAACTGACAAATATCCTAATAGTGGTTGTGCGTTATTTTGGGGGTACCAAACTGGGTGTAAGTGGACTAATAAATGCATATAAGGTTGCAGCAGCTGACGCACTTGCAAATGCAAGGATAATAGAGAAGACAATCAACAAAAACATTGAAATAGCCTTCCCATATGAGTCTATGAATGGGGTAATGCGTATTATAAAGGATGAAGAACCCGAGGTATTAAGTCAGGACTTCAACCTGTCTTGCAGGATGCTGCTGAGCATACGCAAAGGCAAATCTGAGCAACTTAAGAATAAATTGCAAACGGTTGATGGTCTTATATTTGAAAATGATTAACTAAAGCAAAGCTTAGGGTTGGAGCATAGGATATGAAGCCAACTGATGGTAAATCTGGAATGCACTTTTACCGGCTTTTATATTCACCTTCACTTCTTCAGATGTTAGCTTTCCAAATGAGTCCTGTTGCTCTAATGTCAGAACCTGTTCACCTTCCGGCATGCTAACCCTTGTGTAATACAATGAATAGGGAAGAGACTGCCAGTTACGAGTATCAGCCTTTTCTGTCATGGCATTTACAATACTGACTATTGCACCAAGATTATCATTCTCCTTACGGGCAACATATTCCATAGCCTGTTTGGTAGCAATCCTTAGCAGGTTATTTCCAATCTCCCTCAGCATTCTGTCCCTAAGTGACTGGAAGGCTATCTTATTTATATTTTCAGCCATTTCAAGTTTATGACTTTCCCCGTTGTAGTTTAATTGGGCTCCTACATATACAGGGGGGCGCTCTACGTATTTAGGAAAGGCAACACGAATAACTGATAAGTCCTTAAGCTGTGACTGTGTTGAAGACGACACACTGCTTAGAGTTATTGGATAGCTGAAATTAAGTTCCTCGCTGCCAAAGAGCAACAGACCGTCCTTGTAGCCCATGTTTGTCAGGTTGAGACTCCATTCTGCCTTAACGGGACCCAATCCGTTCATCCAGATATAGACAAGGTCACCTTGTCCATCCTTCATTTCCGGGGTCTTTAAGGCATACTTCTCCTCATAGAATCTAACCTCACTGTTGAAACCAACCTTCTTGGCACAATAGAGCAGATCCAGTTTCAGCTGTAGTGGAGGAGTAACTCCAAAGAGCTCATTGTAATCACTCTCATAAATCTCCAGAGCATTGCGATAGGCAATAAAAGCATTGTTGTAGTCACCTGCTGCCTGATAGATCATACCCATCAGGTTGTGGGCAAAAGCATCGCGGGTATAGCGGCTCTTGTTTTCCTTGTATTTTTCGTTAAACTGCATCAGGCGGATATCTATCCTCCGGCATTCCACAAGTGCACTTTCATAATCATTCATCGCAATGAAGTTGAAAGCCTTGTAAAAATGGATCATGATGGATTCAAAATCCTCCGGTTTATATGGCCTGGCCATGGGGTTGGTAACGAGGGCCAATGCTTCTGTACCAAAGCTCTTGCTGTAATCTTCGATGTAATAATCGGCCTTGTTGAAGTACTCATTACTTGCTTCATGCTCGCCCAGCATGAAGTGAACCAGGCCACGGTTCATGAAATAGAGAACCCTGTGGTTGTCCTCGGCCCATTTTTTATCCTTCTCCAGTTCCTTGTATGCAGCCTGAAAATCTCCAGCAGCAATCTTCTCCTGGAGAATAGCAGTTTTTTGATAAAATGTGGCACAGGAACTTAAAAGCAGCGTTATCCCTGCGGATAACGCTACCTGTCTTGCTCTACTTAATGAAAACCGAGAACGCATGAAAATCAGTTAGTAATATATTTGCGAATCCTCTTGTCACCAATCCAAACAACTTCACTAGATTCGATATCAGTAAGTTCCAGATTTACCTGATAATAAGTTACTTTTTCTTTTTTGTAGCTGTCAACTATTGAGTTAATATCACCATTAAGCATGTAGTCAGCACCAAGTTCCTGCCCCCAACGCTTGGCAGTTTCAATAGAAGCAAAATCTTGTTGTGAAGCACGCTCACGACGTAGTTCTTCTCTCTTCTCTCCGGCCTGTACCAGACGAACCCTACCGCTATTGATGAAAGCGCGTTCAACGTCTTTAATAAAGGTTTCAGCATTGATGTGTTCGTGTGACTTGTTATAAACCAGACCAACGATTACAACAGGTCTTTCACCTGTCTTTCTTACATGCTGATCGAGCCATCCTGCATTAAGAATCTGGTCAACCATAGCTTCAGCCGTCATCCTGGAGTCAGAATCATTCCAGCGTCCACTCAAATCAATTGTCTCCTCTGTGCCTATACGCTCTACGCTGTGCGACTTGCAGCCTTGCAGGCCAAATCCCAAAACCAGCACTGTTGCAATAAGTAAATGCTTCATATTAAGAATGTTTGGTTAATACACTTATTATTAATTCAGACGATTTAGATTCAAAACTTATACCAAAGTTTAGGCATTTTGGTTATTCAAATTGCCCAAATAATGCTTTAATTCTTTCAGAAGTCTTTCAGTTCCCCCTTCCTTTAATTCTATCATGAAGTCCAATACATGATCATAATAACCAGATCTTCCGGCTTTAAAGCCGGAAAGAGACATGGCTGCAAGCCACTCAATGGGGGTATGGTTGGAATTATCCAAAACAAGCAGGATATCGAATTTTTTTTCAATAAAGGCATCAAAATACTCACCTTTGGGTCGGAACAAGAAGTCGCATTCATTGGGTGTGAAAAAATACCATGACTTGTCGCTAATGTAGTCATGCGGCACCTTTTTTACACTATAATAGCCTATAGCACTTAATTCCTTAACACCAGGTAATTCCTTTAATAATGCCTTTATCAGGCTGACATCTTCCTTTTTGTTTGCATCGAATATAATGCCCAGACTTGAGGCCTGGTTCAGACCCCTGGCAACAACCTTTCTGTTACGCTTCTTAATGCGCTTCTTAAGAATACTCTTGCAAATCTTAGTTCTACATCCTTCAAATAATATCATTTGAAATAATCTTTATTTACCGATCATTTTCATAAAGTCCTGTTCCGAAATAATCTTTACCCCAAGTTTCTGTGCTTTTTCAAGTTTTGCGGGTCCCATGTTGTCACCGGCAACCAGATAGTCTGTTTTTCCGGTAACTGAGGACAGGTTCTTGCCTCCGTGGGCCTCTATCAGGCCTTTTAGCTCATCGCGCGATATTGAAAACACCCCACTAACCACAAAGCTAAGTCCGTTAAGTGTATCCGACACTGCGATGTTACCACTTTCCACTTCCTCCATTTTAAGGCCGAAAAATCTCAGATCTTCAACAAGCCGGACATTAGCTTCATCTGCAAAATAAGCTTTTATGCTTGCAGCTATTTTCTGTCCTATTTCGTCCACAGCCAGAAGTTCCTCAAATGAAGCATTCATAATTCTGTCCATGGAACGCAGGGAAGAAGCAAGCTTCTTGGCGACTGTCTCACCAACAAAACGAATGCCAAGTGCAAATAATACCCTTGAGAAAGGTATCTGCTTTGATGCCTCTATACCACTTATAATATTGGCTGCGGACCTTTCACCAAGTCCTTCCAGTGGTGCTATGTCAGATTCCTTTAACCGATATAGGTCGGCTACGTTCTTAATTAGTCCCTTATCGTACAGTAGAGCTATTGTTTCACTACCCAGTCCTGAGATATCCATGGCCTGACGGCTTATGAAATGCTCTATTCGGCCCTTGATCTGCGGTGGACAGGAGGCACGGTTGGGACATATATGTGCAGCTTCACCTTCCTCTCGGACAAGTGGGGTACCGCATTCAGGACAAGCGGTTATAAACCTTACTTTTTCATGTTCTTCTGTGCGCTTGCTTTTATCAACACCAGTTATCTTAGGAATTATCTCGCCTCCCTTTTCAACTGATACCATGTCTCCGATATGCAGGTCAAGCGATTCAATTATGTCTGCATTATGCAGTGATGCACGTTTTACAGTTGTTCCCGCAAGTAATACAGGATCCAGATTAGCTACCGGAGTTACAACACCAGTGCGACCAACCTGAAAATCGACCGAATTAAGCCTTGTATAGGCCGCTTCGGGCTTAAACTTATATGCGATTGCCCAGCGGGGACTCTTTGCTGTAAAACCCAGTTCCTCGCGCAACTGCATGTCATCAACCTTGATTACAACCCCGTCAATATCGAAGGGGAGCTTTCTGCGTTCAGTGTCCCAATGTGTGATATAAGCTTCAATTTCTTCAAAGCTGGTACATCTAACATAGTGGGGTGATACCCTGAGTCCCCATTCAGATGCTGCTTTCAGCAGTTCAGCATGGGTCTGATAGGGTAAATCATCACTAATAAACTGATAGAGGAAGCATTCAAGGGGGCGTTTGGCTACCTGGGCACTATTTTGCAACTTCAGTGATCCTGCTGCGGCATTGCGAGGATTTGCAAAGGGTTGTTCTCCAATCTCCTCGCGCATCCTGTTGAGTTCTTCAAAACCCTTTCGGGGCATATAAATCTCACCCCTTACTTCAAGTTGGGCAGGATAATTCCCTATAAGTCTGAGTGGTATACTTCTAAGTGTCTTGATGTTCTGTGTAATGTCATCACCAACCTCTCCGTCTCCTCGTGTTACTCCAGAGGCTAGTAATCCATTTTCGTATGACAGGGAAATAGCGGTACCGTCAAATTTAAGTTCACAGACAAAGGCCGGACGAGTTCCTGCAAGACGATACACCCGCTCTACAAAATCGCGTAGTTCACCTATGGAATAACTGTTTCCAAGGGAAAGCATGGGGTATTTGTGGCGAACCTGCTTAAACTCCTGACTGAGATCACTACCAACCCTTACTGATGGACTGTTTGAATCATAGAATTCGGGATAAAGTGCCTCCAAACGGATAAGCTCCGTCATCTTCTGGTCATACTCATAATCAGAGATTTCAGGGCTGTTTTTTACATAGTAAAGGATGTTGTGATGATGTAACTCATCCCTTAGACTCTTTATTGCAGCCTCAGCACTTTGCTTATCCATAGATCCGTTAGCTTCCTTATGTAACTTAATACAAAAATATCATTTTATAGGAGATTAGGCCGGATAGCTAAGGTTTATTTGTGCCCAGACTCCGGGACTCTACCGGATTTACTGCTTATCCAGTTTCTTATCAGTTCTGAAAATGGTTTTATCAATGTTGATGTAAATAAAGCAAAAAGACGTGTAGACCTGAGACTGCCTTCAAGCTCTAACAAGGTCATATCCAGCCTTGTCTTTGTAAGACGAAGCTCAAGAGATAGTCTGTATTTCTCTTCTCTTAACTCCCTGAAAGAAGAGATTCTGCTGTAGTGATCCGCCTTTCTACTCATTTTTGTCAGATTCAAAGAACAACTTAATAAAGCTCCTGATTACCGGTCGTTCTACAAGATAGGACCGGAATATGTAAAGCAGGAAAGCTAGTAATAGGTAAAAGCCTGCAATAATAAGAAATCCCAAAGCATTGGAATGCAGCAGTTCACCAATATAAAAACCACCCGCCAGTGAAAGGAACATCAGGAAAAGCAGCAGGAAATACATCAGTCCCAGCTTTACAATAATTGAGGAAGTACATTTTGACAGTCTCTCAACCAGTTCTAGTTTAAGGAGTTCGATGCGCTTACCAACATAGTCTTCCAGTTCCTTTCTGATTCCTGACAGATGTTCACTAAATATATTCTGAAACATGGTTGATAAATAAATGAGTGAATACCAGTTTAATGCTTTGCGTATTCAGCTCTTAGTTTTGAAATTTTCTTTTCTATGTCATCAATACTTTTTTTAACCTCGTCCTTGATTTCCACACCTTTTTCACGCAGTGTGGAACCGAGGGCCTCTAGTTCTCCTTCAAGTTCGCTTATTTTCTTCTTCAGTGCCTTGCGTGTTTCTTCTCCGCTTTGGGGAGCATATAACAGGGCAAGAGCAGCTCCTATGGCGGCTCCGGCCAGTATTCCACCTAAAAATGAACCTGCAGATTTCATAGCTATGAATTTTAAAGTGTGAGACTTGTTGCCAATGGCATGATTTTTATGAATAAATATAAGCCATCCAAGTACCGGATGCAAATATTTCAGCTTAGGGAAATATTGGGATACATGGATTTCTCTGCGGTACTTTTTTCTTATATTTACCATATAATACAAAGGTTTTATGGCTGCAATTCTCGAGAGTATACCAATTAGCGACAGGGTAGAGATACTTAAATGCTACAGAAATCTGTTGCGTGCAAGTTCTTCTATACTTACCTGGAAGGATATCAAACAGATAAGGGAAGCTATAGAACTTTCCATGCAGAAAACCGGTTTTGAGAGACACCCATCAGGAAAATTGGTACTAGTACATTCCCTTGAAGTTGCCCGGGTTACTGTAGAGGAGATGGGACTTGGCAAAACATCTCTGATTTGTGCATTGCTGTACGAACTCGTAAGGAATTCCGAGACTACCATAGAGGAAATCGAAAAGAGGTTTGGCAAGGTTGAGGCCAATATAATGGATGGTCTTATCAAGGTTTACGACCTATATCGCACAAGTTCTTCAATTCAGTCTGAAAATTTCCGTAAACTCTTGCTGATGTTTGCCAAGGATATTAGGGTAGTCCTGATTATCATAGCAGACAGATTGATTACTATGCGTTCCCTTGGAAAACATAGTCTTGAGGAACAACTTTCAATTTCAGCAGAGGTTTCCTATTTGTATGCACCGATGGCCCACAGGCTTGGACTTTATACTATTAAATCTGAGCTTGAGGACCTTGTGATGAAGTATACCGAAAGGGATATTTATAAGTTTATCGCCAAGAAACTTAACGAGACAAAGAGGGAAAGGGACAGGTATATCAAGGAGTTTATTGAGCCTCTGAAAGAGGAGCTTAACAAGCATGATTTAAAGTTTGAAATTAAGGGCAGAACCAAGACCATCAACTCCATCTACAATAAGATGAAGAAGCAGAATGTGGAGTTTGAACAGGTCTATGATTTGTTTGCTATCAGGGTAATTCTAGACAGTGAACTAAAAAATGAAAAGGCTGACTGCTGGAAAGTTTATTCAATAGTAGCTGATATGTACCAGCCTAATCCGCGAAGGATGAGGGACTGGCTTACTGTTCCCAAGAGTAATGGTTATGAGTCTTTGCACACTACGGTTCTGGGACCACAAAACAAATGGGTGGAGGTTCAGATCCGTACAAAGCGCATGGATGAAATTGCAGAAAAGGGTTTGGCTGCTCACTGGAAGTATAAGGGTATCAGGGGTGAAAGCGGACTTGACGAGTGGCTCACAAGCGTTCGTGAAATACTTGAAAATCCGGAGCTTAATGCTGTTGACCTGATAGATGACTTTAAGTTAAATCTTTACGATGATGAAGTGTTCGTTTTCACCCCAAAAGGGGATCTGATACGAATGCCCAAGGGAGCAACTGTACTTGATTTTGCTTTTAATATCCATTCAGAGATAGGTAAGAAATGCGTGGGGGCAAGGGTAAATTCAAAGAATGTTCAGATCAAGTACCAACTCCAGAATGGTGATCACATTGAAATTCTGACATCCTCAACCCAGGCTCCAAAGCAGGATTGGCTTAATATAGTTGCTACAGCAAGGGCAAAAACTAAGCTGAAACAGGCTCTCAGGGAACAGTTGTACAAAGAGGCTGAGATAGGAAGGGAAACGTTGATAAGGAGGCTGAAGAACTGGAAACTTGAGCTAAATGATCAACTTATTGGTCAACTGGTCAAGAATTTCCGTTATAAGACTGTTCATGACATGTTTCGTGACATAGCTCTTGAAAAACTCGATGTTGTAGCAATCAGAGAGTTTATTCAGGCTCAGCAAAAAAAGGAAAGCACAGAGGCTGCCACTCCAGGCGTAAGAAGTGCTGAGAATTTTGTTGCTGCTGCAAAAGAAGAGACTGAAACAGCAGATGGAGAGGTATTGCTTATTGATAAAAACCTGACAAATGTCGATTACAAGTTGGCAAAATGCTGTAATCCAATTTTTGGTGACGATATTTTTGGCTTTGTAGGTGTATCCGGAGGGATTAAAATACACAGGACAACCTGTCCTAATGCTACAGAGCTACGCAATAAGTACGCTTATAGAATTGTAAAAGCGCAGTGGACAGGAGAAGCCGGAAGTGGCAATTATCTTGCTGCTATCAAGGTTGTCGGAGAAGATGATATCGGCATCATCAGCAATATCTCATCAATTATTTCTAAGGAAACCAGAGTCAAATTGCGTTCTATTACAGTAGAAAGCAATGAAGGTTTATTTGAAGGAGCAGTTTCGGTATTTGTAAGTAATAGTCTGATATTAAACAGTCTGATAAAAAAGATAAGGGCTATTAAAGGTGTCCTGTCAGTATCCCGTATCGATGGTTAGTTTACTTGACGGATTTGTGGTGGGATAGCTGTTTTTGTTGTATATTTAATAAAGATCAGGCGACTGATCCGTAACCTAAAATATACGGCCATGGAAGAGAAAATTATTACCCTGGTGACCAGCAGCTTCCAACATGCTCAGGTCCTCAAGAATATTCTTGAAACAGAGGGGATTGAATGTTTCCTTCAGAATGTGAACGTTATTGAGGGAGCTGTCAATATGGGAGTCAAGGTTAGGATTAAGGAATCAGACCTTGAAGCTGCCATAAAGATAATTGAGAGTATCGAGGAGAGTGGTATTGACAGGTTTAGAGAGAAAAAGGGGGGAAGACCCCAAAAGCCAAGGATTCTGCTACCTGTTGATTTCAGCGATTATTCAGATAAAGCAGCAGATTTTGCCCTCGAATGGGCTGCAAGACTAAATGCTGAGATTACTGTTCTGAATGTCTACTTCAACCCGATAATCAATACCCTGCCTTTTTCAGAAGCTTATATCTACGATGCCAACCTGGATCAGATGCTTGCTGATACCGAGGAACAAGCAAAAGCTGACATGAAGGAGTTTATTGCCCGCTTCAAGGAGAGAGCCAGCAAAGCAGGAGCTGACTTACAGATTAAGCATAAACTTGTAAGGGGTGTAGCAGAGGATGAAATAGTACGGTTTAGTGATGAGTATAAGCCTACTTTGATAATACTGGGAACAAGGGGAAAGGACAGGAAGGCTGCCGACCTTATCGGTAGCGTGACTGCAGAGGTTATGGAGTTGGCCAGAGTTCCCGTTCTTGCAGTTCCCGAAGACTTCAATTTCCAAGGCATAGACCATATCAAAAACGTGCTTTATGCTACCAATTTTGAGGAGTCCGACTTTGTAGCCCTCAACAAACTTGAAAGAATAGTAAAGCCGCTTGACGTAACTATTCACTTTGTACATGTTGGTCCAGATGCAGGAAGTACCTGGACTAAGGTTAAGCTTGAGGGCTTAAGGAATTACATGAAGGATCGCTTCCCAAACTCATCAATAGTATGTGATTATATTGAGAGCGAGGATTTCTGGATTGGACTCGAATCCTATATCAGGAAGAAAAAGATTGACATAATTAGTCTGACAGCCAGGAGGAGGAACCTGCTAACCCGTCTTTTTAACCCTTCTGTTGCCAAGCGCATGCTGTTTCATACAAATACACCTATGCTTGTATTTCATCAGAGGACTATTATTACCTCTTAGTTTTATCATTTCAGAGGCACAAATGGCATTTCATCTTTTGCAGTCTAATAACAACTGCGACTAAAGTGCGGATAAACCGGTTTGCTGACCGGCAGGATATTGAATTGAAATGCCGAAATAAGTAAAAATGGAATTCAGAATCGTTGGAAGTCATCAGAAACCGGAGCAAAGGAGGATAATGCATAGCCTTATCTTTCCATTTTTCATCGTAATGCTGATGTTTTCAACTCAGGTCTTTTCATCACTGGAAAACTGGAACTTAAACTTCCTGGGGGTTAGGCCACGTACAATAGACGGACTGCGGGGCATATTGCTGTCTCCCTTCGTTCATTCAGGCTGGAAACACCTCTTTAGTAATATTACGGCCTTTATGGTGTTATCAGTAACCTTCTTCTATTTCTACAGGGAAATAGCCTATAAGGTCTTTGTGTTGATTTATCTGATGTCAGGTATTTTGCTTTGGTGTGGTGGTCGTGAAGCCTGGCATATTGGTGCCAGTGGACTTATTTATGGATTGGCGTCCTTTCTTTTTATCAGTGGCGTAATTAGGAAGCATATACCTCTGATGGCAGTATCCCTAATCGTAGTATTCCTGTATGGCAGTCTTTTCTGGGGTATGTTGCCATTATCATATGAAATGGAGCTTTCCTGGGAGGGGCATCTATGGGGCTTTGTTGCCGGTTTTATAAATGCTTTAATGTTCAGACATGAAGGACCTCAGCGGCCACCAGAACCTTTTGTAGATGATGAAGATGAAAATGAATCAGGAGTGGTGGCAGAAGAGGAGGAGAGAGAATAAAAAACAGGCTGACTTCCTCAAGTCAGCCTGTTTTATCTAAATAATGTATAATCAGTTATTAGCCTACTTTGAAATATTCCAGTACACTCTTTAAAGCTTGTGCAAACTCGTTCAGATTTCTTGCATTTGCGGCAACCTGTTCTGCAGCAGCTGCATTCTTACTATGTTCAGCAAGCTTTCTAACCTCAGCTGCAACTACAGCAAATCCTCTTCAACAGCAGAAGCCTGTTCATTTGAACCCTCCGATAATTGCTCTGAGGTACTGCTGAGTTCCAGACTTGCTTCATTTACCTTATCTGCACCGAGAAGGGTGGTATTTACGACTTCAGTAAGGTTTTGGATCATAGCCTTCATACCGTTGAAAAGCATGCCAATCTCATCCTTACGTTGCAGATAATGTTCCGGAAGTTCGGTTCTCAGATCACCTGAAGCAAGATCAGAGAAATGATGTATAGCACCGTAGAGTGGTTTTCTGATGCTTTGGCTAAGTGTTATAATTAGAAAGGTTACAAGGATTACTAGGATAATAGTAGCCACTATGGCAACATTAGTAACAAAACTACTTCTTTGTTTAACATAAACATATGCCTCTTCAGCTTCCGCCAGACTAAACTCTGTAAGTCTGTCAAGTGAGGTTCGCATCTTATTAAGCTCTGCATTGTATTCATTTTCAAGAATATCCAAAGCTTCATAATACTTTCCACTCTCTATTAAGCTGATAGCGTCTTCGGTAAGTTCTCCAATACGGCCATATCCCTCGAAAAAATCAGCACGGACAGGATTCAATTCAGGATGTAAGGTCAGGTGAGAAATCGAATCAAACTTCGAATACCTTTCCAGGACTTGGTTGTAATTCAACCTGGCATCTTCAATCAAACGAGCTTCCCTTTCCTTATCGCCACTACCGGCAAATAAGATGGCTTGATTTAGAGCAAGGACACTTTGATAAGCATCACGGTCGGCTTCAATTAGGTTTTCTGTACCCGTGAAATTTATAGAGTAGATTTGATCAACGTTTTTGATAACGTCTGTAAAACTGTAGGAGCTGTAAAACATCCTTGCCTCTTGGAGAACCATAACAATAACAAAGACAAAGATAATCCGGATATGGATTTTTACATCATAGGGGAAAAGCGGATCTTTCTCATATAACGAAGTTACAAGCAAGCCTATTAGACGACACAACAACCATCAACGAGACACCAAAACCATCGACCTTTGACATCCTGACCAGACTTTTTGAACAACCATACTCGGCAGACAATTTCGCTGTATCTCGACATAGACCAACAGACCAACTTGGCGACACACAAGCCGACCCAAGAAAAAATAAAACACCCCACCGCACAAAAAAATGAATTTCTGCCACCGCACAAGTGGCACATTTGGCTTTGCCCTGCCCACAAGCCGACCCTACTGCAAAGCCAAAAGAGCCACTTTTTCCCTACTAACCAAAGACAGTACAGAGAAGACAAATACACTTTGTAGAACACCTACTCATAAATATTTTAAGAAAAAGTTTGGATATTAGAAAACTTTATCTACTTTTGTAGCGTCATTACAAAGGAATAAATTTGAAAACGCTAATAAAAGACATCACAAACATCCAAACCGGACTCTTTGCTAAGCCTGCTGGCATTGGCGAGTTGGTGTATCTACAGGCTAAGCATTTTGACGAATTCGGTCATTTGCATTCGGTTCTTCACCCTGATTTGCTAGCTGAAGGAATTTCTGAAAAGCACTTGCTGAGAGACGGTGATGTGCTTTTTGCGGCTAAAGGAACCAAAAACTTTGCAGCCGTTTTTGAAAACCACAACGAACCTTCTGTGGCTTCCACTTCCTTTTTTGTTATCAGACTAACTGACAACAAAGTGTTGCCTCGGTTTTTGGCCTGGTTCCTTAATAACCCTACCACACAAACACTTTTAAAAGCACAAGCCATTGGTACTTCTATTCCTTCTATTTCAAAACAGGTTTTAGAGAATCTGGAAATACCAGTTCCAGATATTAAAACGCAAAAAGCAATCGTAGAAATTTCAAAACTCCGAAACAGGGAAAAGTTCTTGAAGCAACAGATTGAAGTTTTGAGGGACAAGAAGGTCAATCAGCAAATTTTGAAGGCTATAAACTATGAGAGATAAGATATGAGCCAAAGCAAATCCATATTAAAAGATAAGTCGTTTTCATTTGCGATAGCAATTGTGAAAACCTATAAGAATCTGGTTGAAGAGAAATGAGAATATGTGATGAGTAAGCAATTATTGCGCTCAGGCACATCTGTTGGAGCAAATATTCGAGAAGCTAAAAATGCCGAAAGTACCAACGACTTTATTCATAAATTGGGTATCGCTCAAAAGGAGTGTGATGAAACATTGTATTGGCTCGAATTACTCAAGAAAACTGAATATTTAAATGGAGAAGAATTTCACAAACTCTCTGATGAAGCCAATCAAATCTTAAAAATGATTCGCAGTACTATCTTGACCATTAAACAAAAAAATCTCAAATCTCATAACTCATAATTCATATCTCATGACAAAAATTACTCAGAAAGACATCAACGATGCCGTTTGGAAAGCTTGTGACACCTTTAGAGGCAGCATTGACCCAAGCGTTTATAAAGACTATGTGTTGACCATGCTGTTCCTAAAATACCTCAGCGATGTGCATGACGATAAAATGGAAGGCTATCTGAAAAAATACAACGGTAATGTAGAACGTGCCAAACGTGCCATGCAACACGAACGCTTTATTGTGCCGGAGCATAGCCATTTTAAATATCTATACGACCACCGCAACGAAGCCAATATTGGAGAGCTCATCAATATTGCTTTGACGGATTTGGAAGAAGCCAACCGTGAAAAACTGTACAGCGAAGACGGTGCAGGCATTTTCCAAAATATAGACTTTAACAGCAGCAAGCTGGGCGAACCTAAAGATAAAAACCAACGCCTGAAAACCCTGCTCATTGATTTTAATTCTGAGAAACTGGATTTGCGTCCTTCCCATTTAGGTGGGGCTGATATCATTGGTGGCGCTTACGAATTTCTGATAGCCAACTTTGCCGGTGATGCCGGAAAAAAGGCGGGAGAATTCTTTACTCCGGCTGAAGTTTCTACCCTCCTGGCTAAACTCACCAAATCAAAACCGGGATCCAGAATATGTGACCCGACTTGCGGTTCCGGTTCATTGCTTATAAAAGCAGGTATGGAAGTGGGTTCCGATAATTTCTCCCTATATGGGCAGGAAGCCAATGGAAGCACTTGGGCGTTGGCGGTGATGAACATGTTTTTGCATGGATTTGACAATGCTACCATCCGCTGGGGCGATACCATTCGTAATCCTAAACTGAAAGAAGGCGATGCTTTGATGAAGTTTGATACCGTGGTAGCCAACCCGCCTTTCTCATTAGACAAATGGGGAAAAGTAGAAGATAAGGATGGAGAAAAAACAACCGTGAGCTACGACCCTGAAAGCGATAAATACAACCGCTTTTGGAGAGGGGTGCCGCCAAAAAGCAAAGGCGACTGGGCTTTTATCAGTCACATGATAGAAACGCTGAATGAACAGGGCAAAGCAGGTGTAGTTGTGCCGCATGGTGTGTTGTTCCGTGGCAGCAGCGAAGGAAAAATAAGACAGAAAACCATTGAAGAAAATTTACTGGAAGCCGTAATTGGCCTACCTGCCAACTTGTTTTTTGGTACCGGCATTCCTGCAGCCATTATGGTGTTTAACAAGCAAAAGAGCAGCAAACATGTGTTGTTTATTGATGCCAGCAAACATTACGAAAGTGCTAAAAACCAAAACAAGCTTCGTGCAAGCGATATTGAACACATAGTAAACACCTACCGTGATTTTACAGCAGGTAAACTAAAACCGGGGGTGGCAGAAGAAAAATACAGCTACGTAGCCACTTTTGAAGAAATACAGGAAAACGATTTTAACCTGAACATCCCCCGCTATGTAGACACCTTTGAAGAAGAAGCCGAAGTGGATATTGCTGCGGTGCAAAAGGAGATTGATTCCCTTGTGGCTGAACTAAAAATGGTGCAGCAGGAAATGGATAAATACCTGAAGGAGCTATTGAAATAGTGTTATGCAAGAATCTCAAATCATATTATACACCACCCCAAAGGGCGATGTCAAAGTGGAAATCCGCTTTGAAGATGAAACTTTCTGGCTTACGCAAAAGAAAATTGCGGAACTCTTCGGTGTGGACGTAAGGACGGTTAATGAGCACTTGAAGAATATCTTTGAATCGGGAGAACTGCAACGGGAGGCAACTATCCGGAAAATCCGGATAGTTCAACAAGAAGGTAACCGGCAAGTCAGCAGGGAGTTAGACTTCTACAATTTAGACGCCATCATTGCGGTAGGCTATAGAGTGAACAGCTACAATGCCACTCAATTCCGTATCTGGGCTACCAATACACTCAAAGAGTTCATCATTAAAGGTTTTGTGCTGGATGACGAGCGCCTGAAGCAAGGAAAAAAGTTCGGAAAGGACTACTTTGACGAACTCTTAGAGCGCATACGCTCGATAAGAGCTTCGGAGCGGAGGTTTTACCAGAAGATCACCGACATCTATGCAGAAGCCAGTATTGATTATGACCCGAAGTCGCCCATTACCCAGAAGTTTTACAAAACGGTACAAAACAAATTGCATTGGGCTATAACCGGACACACCGCTGCAGAACTCATTGCCCAACGTGTAGACGCCACCAAGCCCAATATGGGTTTGCAAACCTGGAAAGCAGCACCGCATGGTAAGATTATGAAATCAGATGTTTCGGTGGCAAAAAACTACCTGAATGAGCAGGAGCTGAAAGAGCTGGAGCGTATTGTTTCTATGTATTTGGATTACGCTGAAAATCAAGCCAAGCGACAGATCGCTATGAAGATGCAGGACTGGGTGGACAAATTGGATGCTTTTCTGAATTTCAACGACTATCAAATTTTGAAAGATGCCGGAAAAATGTCTGCCGAAGTAGCTAAGAAATTAGCCGAAAAGGAATACGAAAAGTTTGCTCCTATACAAGACCGAAATTTTGAATCGGACTTTGATAAAGCAATAAAAAAACTTAAAAAAGGATAATAAAACCATGAGCACCACAACACCACATACACAAACTGCCTACAAAGACACACCCATCGGAAAAATCCCTGCCGATTGGGAGGTGAAGAAATTGGGGGAGGTTGCCGATATTGACAAAGAAAGTTTAAGTAGTAATACTCCTAAAGATTATAAATTTGACTACATATCATTATCAGATGTAGATTCTGAAGACTTTAATATTCAAACAACCAAACAAATATTTGAAACCGCACCTTCCAGAGCAAGAAGGATTGTGCGAAAAGATGATATTTTACTATCTACTGTACGTCCCAACCTACAAGGATTTTCAATTATTAGGGATGAAGTAAAAGATTTAATAGCATCTACAGGTTTTGCTGTTATATCATGTAAAAATATCTACAATGAATATTTGTTTCAGTTCTTGTTTGGAAATTCAATACAAAAGCAGTTTTATCAACTACTTGTTGGCTCTAATTATCCTGCTATCAACTCATCTGATGTAAAAAAACTCAAAATCCCCCTTCCACCCCTTCCCGAGCAGAAGCGCATTGCCGAAGTGCTCAGCACTTGGGACCAAGCCATCCAACTTACCGAACAACTCATCCGCCAAAAAGAACAACGCAAAAAATGGCTGATGCAAAACCTCCTCACCGGTAAAATGAGATTGAAAGGGTTTAGTGGGGAGTGGAAAAAAATAGGTGCAGGTGAAGTTTTTAAAAGTGTGGCAAAAAAGGGATATGCAGATGAAGAATTACTCTCCGCAACACAAGATAAGGGAATGATTCCAAGAACAATGCTAGAAGGAAGGGTTACAATGCCAACAACAGGAACAGAAGGTTTTAAACTCGTTGAAGTTGGGGATTTTGTGATTAGCCTTCGTTCATTTCAAGGCGGTTTGGAATATTCATATTACAGAGGTTTAGTGAGTCCCGCATATACAGTTCTAAAACCAAAGAAGCCGATTAGTGAAGAATTTTACAAACAGTATTTTAAAAGCTATGATTTTATCGGGCATTTAGCAATTGCTGTGATTGGAATTAGAGATGGAAAGCAAATTAGCTACGATGATTTTTGCACTGTAAAAATTCCTTACCCAACTATCGAAGAACAAACCGCCATTGCAGAGGTCCTGCAAACCGCCGATAAAGAAATCGAGTTGCTCAAAGCCAAAGCAGAGCAGTTGAAAGAGCAGAAGAAGGGGTTGATGCAGCAGTTGTTGACGGGGAAATTGAGGTTGAAAAATGAAATCAAAGTGTAAGTAATAAACAATATCAATTATGGCAAGAAAGCTACAAAGAATCGCTATTGCATATGACTTTGATGGGACACTGGCCCCTGGTAATATGCAACAACATTCATTCATACCCAAACTAGGGATCGATAGTGGAGAATTTTGGAAAGAAGTTAAAACTATCGCTCGAGAAAATGATATGAATGAAATTTTGGCATACATGCACCACATGTTAAAAAGAGCCAAAGAAAAAGATATTCAGATAACTAAAAAAGCCTTTATTGACCACGGAAAGGGCATGCCATTATTCACTGGAGTAGAGGAGTATTTTAAGAAAATTAATGACTATGCTCGTTCGAAAGGCTTGGTCATTGAGCACTATATCATCTCATCCGGGCTAAGAGATATACTAAAAGGAACTACAATCTATAAAGAATTCAAAGTTGTATTTGCTTCTGCGTACAAATATGATGTTAATGAAGTTGCTGAATGGCCGGCATTGGCCATTGATTATACAAATAAGACTCAGTTTCTTTTTAGAATAAATAAGGGAATTATGAATGCATGGGACAATGAGAGTATAAATAAGTTTATGCCCGAAGATGAAAGACCTATGCCATTTAATCGGATGATATATATAGGTGATGGAGAAACAGATATACCTGCTATGAAAATGATAAATTTTCAAGGTGGTAAATCAATAGCAGTTTACAATCCAAACACAAAATCAAGAGCAGGGCAGAAAGCAAAAAATATTACAAAAGAACTTGTTTCCCAAGGCAGAGCAAATTATGTTGCTCCAGCTGACTATTCTGAAGGAAGCACACTTTTTAAAATCATCCAGCTTTGCATAGACTCGATTGCGGCAGAAATTGAATTACAGAATTATAAAAAGTAGTCCATATCCCCCGAATGAATTTATGTGTTTCGCCAATCAGCGGATGATTGTTTAATACAAAGAAATACATAAAAAATAAGAAAGAGGTTGATGTAGCAGTTGTTGACGGGGAAATTGAGGTTGAAAAATGTTGAATAATAAATAACTAAAAATATGAAAGCGAAACTTACAAAATTCAGAGTGCAAAACTTCCGCTCAATTGAAGATTCGGGTTGGATAGATGCAGAAAATGTTACCTGCCTTGTAGGTACTAACGAATCAGGGAAAACCAATTTATTACTTGCTCTTTGGAAGTTAAACCCTGCTAATAATGAACCAATAGCCCCATTAATAGACTATCCGAGAAAGAAATATCACAATTATAGTAGCACTAAAGGCGAAGAAATCTTCATTAGTGCACAATTTGATTTTGATAGTTTAGTAGCTGAGAAATTGTCTCAAACAACTGGGTGGCACCAAAGTTTGGTTAAGGAAATCGTTGTAAGCCGAAAATACAATGGGGATTATGAATACCAGTATTCACAGAATAAACTATCTTCTTTTGATGGTAAGGATTTATTGAGGGTATTTGAGTTGCTGCTTGATAAATTTAACGATTCTGAATTGCAGTCAAAAGAGGAAAAAACAGATTTAGATAAAATTAATAGTTTTATTGAATCGGAGAAAAGTAAAATTGTTTCAGATAAAAATTATTCACAATCTGATATTATTCAGATTAAAAACTCCTTTGAGCAGTTTTTGGAAACTAACTATAAAAGGAAGGTAAACATAAACGCTTTCTTCACCGATAATTTCTTTAAAGAAGTAAAAAAGGTAATAAAGGCGTTTGATGATAACGGAATTAAAATTACCACAGAATGTATTGATATCATAAAAGACAATCTTCCCACATTTGTTTATTATTCTGACTATGGTAATCTGGATTCTGAAATTTATTTACCACATGTAATTGATAATTTTAACCGAACAGATTTAGGAGAAAAAGAAAGAGCTAAAGCGAGAAGTTTAAAAGTGCTATTTGAGTTCGTAAAGCTATCTCCCGAACAAATATTACAACTAGGAAAAGAAGCTTTGCCAATTAGAGTTATTGAACATACAACAGATCACTACGGACGAAAAACCAAGACAGGAGAACACATTGAGGAGGCAAAAGATAAAGATATTGAAGAAGAGAGCAGAAATAAAAAAGAAAGAGGAATTCTTTTGCAGTCTGCATCCACAACTCTAACCCAAGATTTTGCTTCATGGTGGAAGCAAGGAAAATACATTTTTGATTTTCAGGCTGATGGAAATCATTTTAGAATATGGGTAAGCGATGATAAACGACCTGAAAGAATTGAGTTGGAAGGAAGAAGCAAAGGTTTACAATGGTTCTTTAGCTTCTTTTTGGTCTTTTTGGTAGAAAGTAAAGATTCTCATTCCAACTGTATATTGTTATTGGATGAACCTGGTATTTCGTTACACCCAGTTGCTCAGATGGATTTAATAGCTTTTTTCAATTCATTGGCGAATGAAAACCAACTGATTTATACAACACACTCACCGTTTTTAGTAAGTACCAATAATTTGAGTGGCGTTCACGCTATGTATATTGGGGACAATGGGGAATCTGTTGTGTCAAGCGATTTAAGAGCCAACAAGAAAATTTCGGAAAAATCTATATATCCGATACATGCTGCAATTGGAATTACTGTGTCTGACACTTTACTCATTGGTTGTCAGCCTGTTTTAGTGGAAGGGGTTTCAGATCAAATATATCTTCAGCAAATCAAAAAATATGTATTGGCAGAAGGAAAATATAAAAATGATAAAGAAGTTGTATTTATCCCTACAGGAGGAGTAAAAGGGATGTCACCAGTCGTTAAAATTCTGTTAGGTAGAGAAGACAATTTGCCTTATGTCATTATGGATTCCGATAAACCTGGTAAAGATAAGATCAAACAATTGCATAACGGCTTATATGCAGAGGAAAAAGAAAAAGTGATTCCTGTTTCGGAATTTATCGGAGAGGGAGAATTTGAAATAGAGGACTTAATGCCATTAGATGAATTAGCAAGGATATTTGCCAAGCAATATCGCAGGGTAAATAGTGAAGATGAATTTGACTATTTGTATGATAAAAATGCACCGATCGTTAATCAGATGGAGGCGTTTGCAAAAAATAATGGTTATACACTCACTGAAGGTTGGAAGGTAGATTTGGCAAAAGAATTTCAGAGAAATTTTGAGAGAATTGTTACCCGATGTGGAGATGATGTTAAAGAAAGATGGCTCAAACTTATTGAAAAGGTTACTTCATGAAACCAAAAACTCAATATATATGCCACGTAAAGAAAGACATGTAGTTCCAAACTCCGAAAAAGGTGGTTGGGATTCAAAAAGAGAAAATGCAGAAAGAGCTTCCAAGCATTTTGACACCAAAAAGGAAGCAATGGATTGGAGCCGTGAAAAAGCAAAACAGGAAAAATCTGAATTGATACCACATGGAAAAGACGGAAAGATTCAGAACCCAAACAGTTATGGGAAAGACCCTAATCCGCCAAAGGATAAAAAAAGACAATAAAGTAAAATCTGCATGATATAGGTGATTGCTTTATTGTGCAAAACAAAGATTGAATCATGGCATATCAAATACCACAACTTCCGTTGGATTTCGATTTAGAAACCAAGGCCATTCTAAAAAAAACGGCTGCTGCACGCAGTGCATTGGCCGAGATGAAAGGTGCTGCCCTGAGCATTCCGATATAATTATGGCGTCATGTGTAAAAAAAAAGTTCAAAACCGATATATGACAAATGTAACATGTAAAGAAAATCGCTCATTTCTATACATATCATTTTAACTTATCACTTATCACTGAATAAAATGGACACACCCAGTTTTAAAGAAGACCATATCAGTCAGATTCCGGCATTGCAAATGCTGGTAAACCTGGGCTATACCTATCTCAGCCCGGCTGAGGCCGAGCGGCTCAGAGGTGGCAAAACAACCAACGTGCTGCTGGAAGATGTGCTACGCAAACAGCTGAAAGAAATCAACAGCATTCGGCTTAGCGCTACCAAGACGAGCCTGTTCACCGATGAAAATATTGAACGGGGCATCCTGGCGCTGAAAAATCTGCCCATGAATGAAGGGTATATAGCTGCCTGTGAAAAGGCCTACAACTTGCTCACTTTAGGCCAGCCCCTGGAGCAGAGCATTGACGGGGACAAAAAGAGTTTTACACTCCTATATATCGACTGGAAAAACATCCACAACAATGTTTTTCATGTTACCGAAGAGTTCAGCGTCATGCGCAGCACCAGCAAAGACCATTACCGACCGGATCTGGTGTTGTTTGTGAACGGTATTCCGTTTTGCATCATTGAGTGCAAGCGTCCGGATATGAGAGAACCGCTCAAGCAGGCGATTAGTCAGCATTTACGTAGCCAACAGGAAGATGGGATCAGAAGCTTATATGTATATGCGCAACTGATCTTAAGCATTGCCACACAGGATGCTGCCTACGCTACCAATGCAACACCCGAAAAATTCTGGGCGAAATGGCAAGAGAAATTTGAAGAAAGTGAAAAGTTAAAAGAGTACAATGAAAAGTTGAAGATACTCAAAAACAAACCACTTCCGATTTCTATAAAGGAACATTTGTTTTCTGACCGGTTCAAATACGTTCGGCAATATTTTGATGCTTTGGAGCAGGAAGAAATTCTTCCCACAGAGCAAGACAAATACCTCTTTGGATTGTGCCGCCCCGAACGATTAATGGATCTGGTTTTCAATTTCATTTTGTTTGACAATGGGGAGAAAAAAATTGCCCGCTATCAACAGTTTTTTGCCATCAAAAAATCCATGCATCGCATCAGGCAAATAGAAAATGGCAAGAGAAAGGGCGGCGTAATCTGGCACACCCAGGGGAGCGGTAAATCATTAACCATGGTGATGCTGGCACAGGCTATTGCCATGGAGCCCAGCATCCGCAATCCAAAAATTGTTCTGGTAACCGACAGAACCGATTTGGATGATCAGATTACCAAAACTTTTAGAAAGTGTGGCAAGTTCGTAGATAATGCTACCACAGGACAGCGATTGGTGGAACTACTGGAAAGTAAAAGCGATGCGGTTGTTACCACCATCATCAATAAGTTTAATGCAGCTGTCAAGAAAATTAAAAAGCCACTCGAAAGCCATGACATCTTTGTATTGGTAGATGAGGGGCACCGGAGTCAGTACGGCATCTTTAACCTTGACATGCAGAAAACCTTGCCCAATGCATGCTACATTGCGATGACCGGAACTCCGCTTTTCAAAAAAGATAAAAGCACGGCTGCCAAATTTGGGGGAATCATTGATGCTTACACAGTGGAACAGGCTGTTAGTGACCAGGCAGTTGTACCGCTACTTTATGAAGGACGCCTGGCCATACAGGAAGTAAACGCAAGTCCCATAGATACATTCTTCGAAATGGTTTCTGAGCCCCTGACGGAATATCAAAAAGCGGACATTAAAAAGAAATTTGCTCGTTATGATCACCTGAATTCAGCCGAACAAAAGATGCGGATGATTGCCTGGGACATCAGCTATCATTTCCGGAACAACTGGCAAGGCAAAACTCCTTTTAAAGGTCAGTTGGTTTCTGATAAAAAAATAAATGCGATAAAATATAAAGAGTACCTCGATGAAATCGGTATTGTAACAAGCGAGGTGTTGATTTCACCTATTGACGAACGAGAAGGAGAAGAAAGTGCGTATGAAAAATCATCGGAAAAGGTAAATCAGTTTTGGAAACGAATGATGGACGAACATGGTAATGCCCGGAGTTATGAAAAGAATATCATCAATCGTTTCAAGAACCAAAAGGACCCCGAGATTATCATCGTGGTGGATAAGTTGCTAACGGGATTTGATGAGCCCAAAAACACCGTTCTGTACCTCACACGCAATTTACTGGGTCACAAACTCCTGCAGGCTATTGCCAGGGTTAATCGGATTTATCCGGATAAAGATTTCGGTTACATCATTGACTATTATGGTGTGATTGAAAATTTGGATGATGCTTTGCAGATGTACTCTTCATTTGAAGATTTTGATGAAGAGGATTTGGTAGGAACACTTACCAATATTTCGGAAGAAATTAAAAAACTACCGCAAAAGCATTCAGACCTTTGGGATATTTTCAAAACGATAGCCAACAAACGGGATGCAGAAGCATATCAGCAATTATTAAAAGATGAAGCAATACGAGTTTTATTTTACGATAAATTGGCTGCCTTTGCCAAGAGTTTAAAGCTTGCTTTGTCTTCTATTCAATTTCACAAAGACGTTGAGGAAAAAACCATCAACCGTTACAAAGAAGATTTGACCATGTTCTTGAAACTACGTTTGGCAGTAGTGGAAAGATACAGTGATGAAATTGACTACAAACAATATGAAGGTCAAATTCAAAAACTGATTGACACACACATTACCACAGAGAAAATTGAAACCATCACAGAACTGGTAAACATATTTGACAAGGATAAATTTCAGCAGGAAGTAGAAAACACAACCGGAAAAGCAGCAAAAGCGGACAAGATTGCCAGCAGAACAGCCAAGCACATCACCGAGAAAATGGATGAAGACCCTGCTTTTTACAAGAAGTTTTCGCAAATGCTGAAAGAAACCATTGCTGACTATGAAGCCAAACGCATCAGCGAAGCACAATACCTGAGCAGAGTTCAAGACATCATGAACAATGTTTTGGCTCATACCGACAATGATATTCCTGAACAATTGAATGAGAGAGATGTGGCCAAAGCCTTTTATGGATTGACATTTGAGGCACTATCTGAAAAGATTCAAGATGATGCGGTATGTAAAGAAATCGCAACGCAAGCAGCTTTACAAATTGACGACCTGATTCAAGCTTCAGTATTGGAAAATGGCAAACCGATTGTTGACTGGCAATACAAAACGAATATCACCGGAAAGTTGATCATTGAAATTGGCGATTATTTAATTGATGAAGTACGGGACAAATACAATGTGGACTTGTCATTTAAAGACATGGACAAGATTGCCGAAGATTGTATTGAAGTGGCTAAAATCCGTTACAAGTAATGACAGCAGCTATACAATATGGAAGTAGAACAATAGATTTTCGTTTGGAGTATTCAGACAGAAAATCACTTGGCATTACTGTAACACCCGAAATGGAAGTGTTAGTAAAAGCTCCAGCTGATACAAGCTTAGAAAAAGTGAAAGAGAAAATTAGAAAAAAAGCACCTTGGATAATTAAGCAGCAAAGCTTCTTTCTTTCCTTTCAGCCAAAGACACCAAGCCGAAAATACATTAGCGGAGAAACCCATCTATATTTAGGCAGACAGTACCGTTTACAAATTCAAATTGGTAAAGAAGAATCAGTAAAACTAAAAGGGAAATTCATTTTAGTTACAGCAAGCGAAAAATCAAGAGCTAAAGATTTATTGTATGACTGGTACTTGCAACATGCAAGGGCAAAGTTTCATGCCATCGCAACACCACTTATTGAAAAATTCAAGAAGCATAAAGTAGAACCAAGTTCAATTGTGTTGCGTGACATGCCTACACGTTGGGGAAGCTGCACTCCGAAAGGAAAAATCATCTTAAATCCTGAATTGATTAAAGCACCAAAAGGCTGCATCGAATATGTAATCATACACGAACTTTGTCATTTAATTCATCATGGCCATACACAGAAATTTATAGATTTACAGACAAAGGAAATGAAAGACTGGGAAAAGTGGAAAATGAAATTAGAAAAACTATTAGCATGAGCCTACACGCAAAAGCACACACATTTGCAAGCCGCGCAAGACCAAGCACAGACCAAATCTTGCAAAAGAGTGTGCTTTTCGCCAACCCCAAAAGAATTGCGAAGCAATCACGAGCACCTATGAAAACCAGCAATATGCGAGTAAATTCATTTTTTTCTTCCCTCCCTTCGGTGTTTTATTTTTTCGCCACCCACAACCGACACAAAAACAGTTGGACAGAAACAGCGAAAACCCATACTGGACAAGGCTTGACAATGACGGAGGACAGAAGGCCAGCTTGTAACAGCGTGTATGTGGCAATAGCGGGTGAACTGGTAAATCGAAGCTCTGTACTTTTAAGAAACTTTGTGCTAATCGGACAGGTAAGTGCTTCTAATCCGCTACTGCACATACACGCAAACCGGATTCAGTTAAGTTAAGTAGCTTTTTTATCAGGTCCTTAGTGACCTGATTCTCGGCATTCTACGCTTTCACTTTTTAGATAGTTTGTCTAAACCCTGCGGTTTAACAGTAATTAACTACAAAATATAATTTGTTAACTACCCGGTATTTTTTCCATACTAAAAGACTCAATTATGTATTCCGCTTCATCAAAAGAGTTTACGTCCATCATGGCTGATCTGAAAGAGGCTGCTCCTGGAAAATCAGAAAGATAAATCTTAAAAAACCTTTTCAGGATTGGGAAATGCCTGCCTTCACCCCAGGCCTTTTTAAACAGATCCAGGTGTAACCTAAGGGCTTCAGTTCTTTCCTTTATCCCAATGTCGATGTTGAATGGGTAGAACAGCCATGGATTTCTGAATATCCCTCTACCAAACATAATACCGTCAGTACCATATTTTGCAATCTTTTCATTAGCCTCTTCAAGGGAACTGACGTCTCCATTTCCTATAAGCTTGATATCGGGAGCTATTGCATTACGCAAGCCTACAGCTCTTCCTATCTCATTCCAGTCGGTTTCACCTTCAGACATCTGCTTCTGAATCCGTCCGTGGACTGTAATTGCATCCAAAGGCTGGCTAAGTAGATAGGAGATCCACCTTTCTGTATCTTTGTACTTAAACCCAATTCTGGTTTTTACACTCAGAGGTAAGGTGAGACTCTCTCTTGCTGCAGCTATTATCTCCCCGGCCTGAGTTTCTGAATCAATCAGTGCTGATCCACTGCCATGGGCTACAACATTCTTTACCGGACAGCCCATATTGATATCTATAGCATCAAAGCTGTATTCTTCCTCAATATACTTTAGTGCAGAACTGAACTTTTCAGGATCATTACCCCAAACCTGTGCAATAAGTTTAATCCCCAGAGTGTCGAGCAATTCACGCTCGCTGTCAGAGACCTTCAGACGGTAGCTTACTTTTTCCCTGCCAACAGGATGACAAAGTCCATCAACTGAAGTGAACTCAGTAAAAAGAATGTGGGGCAGACCAGGCGTTGAAATCCGCATAACCAGTTCCCTGAAAGCAGTATCAGTTACATCCTCCATTGGAGCTAGCATATAAAGCGGACCCTTAAGATCCTTCCAAAAATTACCGCTGCTTAGCATGCCTTTTCCCTCTTTTCTCCAATTACAGGTCGCAATTGGTTAAGTTGCTTTCTGTATTCCTTTTGGTGCCATGGGAAGCTCTTCATATTTGTATAGCATTCTTCACTGCAGCATCCTCCGTATTTTTCAGCACACTCGCTGCACTGAATTACTAGTTCATGGCAGGGATCATACCTACAATTCACATGCGTATCGCAAGGCTTTCCGCACTGATAACACTTACCCAGGACATGATCAGTAACTCTTTCTCCAAGTCGCTCGTCAAATACAAAATTCTTCCCTATAAAGCGTGACTCAAGGCCCTTCTGCCTTATCTCTGACACATAGGCTATAATACCACCGTGAAGCTGGTTTACGTCACTGAATCCGTGATGCTTGAGCCATGCGCTTGCCTTTTCGCAACGAATACCTCCGGTACAATAAAGTAGTATCTTTTTGTCTTTTTTGTCAGCCAATGTTTCTACAACATCTTCAAGTTCCTCACGGAAGGTTTCAGCATCCGGACAAATAGCATTTTCAAAACGGCCGACCTCACTTTCATAATTATTGCGCATATCTACAACAACTACATCTTCCTTCTGCGAAAGTTCGTGAAACTCAACAGGGGATAAGTGCTTTCCAACGTTTGTTACATCAAATGCACCATCCTCCAGTCCGTCGGCTACTATCTTGGGCCGTACACGTACAACTAACTTTATGAATGAGTACTTCGACTCCTCAATAGCCCATTTCAATGGCATATCCTGCAATTCGCAAACCGATTGCAGATATTCTAAAAAAGCATCAATATTATGTTCTGGAACATTCATCTGTGCATTTATTCCCTCATGGGCAACATAGATACGTCCTAGACAGGATAAACTGTCAAGGGCAAGATACAATTGATCCCTGAACTCTTTGGGATTCTCAATGTTTACATAGCGGTAAAAAGAGACAGTACGACGTCTGAATGATTCCGCCTGTAATCTTGCAAGCAGGACTTCCTTACTGTATTTATTATGGAGTTTCATTTGACTAAATTTTTGGCAAAGATAGAAAAAGGACAAATACATCCGAAATCCAGGTGTAATGTTGAGGGTTTTTGAACCACCAGCCAAACTGATTGTTTTTATTCAACAAGATGGCGTGATCCCTTCCTGCCGCTGTAGTCATGGCTGATTCAAACGGCTTTACTAAGGGTCACGCCATTTTTCATTGCTCTAAATTTGCAATTTTTTCTTAAATATAGAGGAGCTACAGATAATTTTACCATCTTTACCCTCTAATATTAAGACTGCTGTAAGTCATTGGCAGCAGGTCAGGAGAGACAGTAATGAAGATTAGGTCTGAAATAAACTACATTACACTTGTAGGGTTGTCGTTGAGCGTCGCTCTTGCTGCCGGGCATTCTCTGCCTGCAGATGCTGTAGTTTTATGCAGACATAATGCATTTGTATACCTGGTTTCCGATTGCAATCCTTATGAGGCTTTCTTTTCAAATTATTCAGCTATCACTGCAACTGTCTCAGACCTTGACGAGAGGAAGGGATATACAAGGCTGAATAGAGAGTCATCATTACCTGATGGATTCAGAGCAATTAAGCTGGTAGTCAGACCTGAAATAAAGCGAAATCTGCAGCTTGAAAAACTAGTTGTTGATTGTGATTTTCAACCGCTTTATCATGCAGGACTTTATTTTAGTAAGATTCCATCTGTTATAACACCTGGCAGCTATGGCTGGTCAGCCATAGCTTTAACATGTATCCCGGTGAGAGCCGGCCCCTCTACTGACTTGTGTTTTGCAATTCTTGCATAACATCTTCATTTTGTTTTAATTGTTAACAATGCCGGAACTGATTCCGGATATTTCATGTGTTATTTAATCCACTGATAATATGAGTATCGTAGGTAATATACTGTCAATGTTTCTGGGCAATAAGTCGGAAAGGGATATGAAGGAGTTAAAGCCCTTTATCGAAAAGATACATGCCGTTTACCCTGGTATTAGTAGTCTTTCAAATGATGAACTGCGTGCCCGTTCAGCAGCCCTCAGACAAATAATTGCTGCATCTTATGCTGAAGACCAGGCCAGGATTGATGAACTTAAAGCCAGTGTTGAACAAACTCCTGACATCTCTCAGAGAGAAAAGATTTATGAAGAGATTGACAGGCTTGACAAAGATATCAAGGAAAAGATAGAGAACGCTCTCAATGAAGCTCTTCCTGAGGCTTTTTCCATAGTGAAGGAAACTGCACGACGCTTTGCTGAAAGCAAGGAAATAGAAGTTACTGCCAATGATTTTGACAGGGATCTGGCTACAAAATATGACTTTGTTACTATCTCTGGAGATAAGGCGGTGTACAAAAATTCATGGATGGCCGGAGGTAACATGGTTACCTGGGACATGGTACACTATGATGTTCAGCTGATTGGTGGTGTGGTCCTTCACCAGGGAAAAATTGCTGAGATGGCAACCGGTGAAGGTAAGACTCTTGTAGCTACCCTTCCTGTATTTCTGAATGCATTGAGTGGTCGTGGGGTTCATGTTGTAACGGTCAACGACTACCTTGCAAAACGTGACTCCGAGTGGATGGGACCAATTTATATGTTTCATGGTCTCAGTGTTGACTGTATTGATAAACATCAACCAAACTCCCCGGAACGTCGTAAGGCATATCAGGCAGATATAACCTTTGGTACAAACAATGAATTTGGTTTTGACTATCTGCGTGATAATATGGCTGTATCGCCTGACGATCTGGTACAGCGCATGCACAATTATGCAATCGTCGACGAGGTTGACTCAGTGCTTATCGATGATGCACGTACTCCTTTGATTATTTCAGGTCCGGTACCCAAGGGTGATGATCAGCTCTTTGTTGAACTGCGTCCCAAGGTTGAAAAGCTTGTTGAAGCACAGCGCAGGTTAACTACACAACTGCTAGCCGATGCAAGACAGAAATTAAAATCAGATGATTCCAAGGAACAGGAGGATGGTTTCCTACTGCTGCTTCGTTCATTTAAAGGTATGCCCAAAAGCAAACCTTTGATTAAGTTCCTTAGCGAACCCGGAATGAAGGCAGGAATGATCAAGATGGAAAACTTCTACATGCAGGAGAACAATAAGAATATGCATGTGGTTACAGATCCTCTGTATTTTGTAATTGATGAGAAGACAAACTCAGTTGAACTTACAGAAAAGGGTATAGACCTTATAACTGATACGTCTGAGGATTCAAATTTCTTTGTGCTTCCGGATATTGGTTCCGAACTGGCTACACTTGAGAAAGAAAATCTAAGTGATGAAGAAAAGCTCCAGAAGAAAGAGGAGCTGATGCAAAGCTATTCTATTAAGTCTGAGCGCGTACATACCATCAACCAGTTGCTCAAGGCCTACACAATGTTCGAAAAGGACGTTGAATACGTGGTTATTGACAACAAGGTCAAGATAGTGGATGAACAGACCGGACGTATAATGGAGGGCAGACGGTACTCTGACGGTTTGCACCAGGCTATTGAGGCAAAGGAAAGAGTAAAGGTGGAAGCTGCTACACAGACCTATGCTACAATTACCCTCCAAAACTACTTCAGGATGTATCATAAACTCTCCGGTATGACCGGTACTGCCGAGACAGAAGCAGGTGAGTTTTGGAACATCTACAAGCTGGATGTAGTGGTTATCCCGACCAACCGACCTATACAGCGTGCTGACCTTGACGACAAGGTATATAAGACAAAAAGAGAGAAGTACAATGCAGTAATTGAAGAGATAGTTGCTTTGGTAAATGCAGGCCGACCTGTCCTTGTTGGTACTACATCTGTGGAAGTTTCCGAACTCTTAAGTCGCATGCTTAAGTTGAGGGGAATCTCTCACAATGTGCTGAATGCTAAGTTACACCAGCGTGAGGCAGAGATTGTTGCAGAGGCCGGTAAGAAAGGAGTAGTAACAATTGCAACAAATATGGCCGGTCGCGGTACCGACATCAAGCTGAGTGACGAGGTAAAGGCTGCAGGAGGTCTTGCAATCGTAGGTACTGAAAGGCATGAATCACGAAGAGTTGACCGTCAGTTGAGAGGTCGTGCAGGACGTCAGGGAGACCCGGGTTCTTCACAATTCTTTGTATCACTTGAGGACGACCTGATGCGTTTGTTTGGCGGTGACAGGCTAATAAAGACTATGGACCGTCTGGGTCTTGAGGAAGGAGAGGTGATACAGGCAGGCATGATTACCAAGTCCATCGAGAGAGCTCAAAAGAAGGTTGAAGAAAACAACTTTGGTATACGTAAGCGACTTCTTGAATATGACGACGTAATGAATGCCCAGCGTGAGGTAATATATACAAAGAGACGTCGCGCATTGTTTGGAGAACGTATGCATGTTGAGATCTCCAATATGATGTTTGATACTGTTGAAAGCGTTGTTGCAGACTTCAAAGATTCTGGTGATGTTGAGTTACTGAGAATGGAACTGATTCGTCTGTTTTCTGTTGAATGTCCCTTTGAAGAAGAAGAACTACATGAGATAAAAGCCAATGAGCTTACAGAAAAGCTTTATGAACTTGTTTGGGATAGATATACAAGAAGGAGGGAGCAAATTGGCAAACAGGCATATCCGGTGATAAAGAATGTATTCGAGACCAAGGGCGAGCTATACGAAAACATAGTAGTACCGATTTCTGATGGTCATAGAATATTCCATATTACTGTAAATCTCAAGAATGCATATGAAAGCGAAGGTCTTGATCTTGTAAAGGCATTCGAGAAGGCAATAATGCTTATTACTATTGACGAAGCATGGAAGGAACACCTAAGGGAACTGGACGACCTTAAGCAGGCTGTTCAGAATGCCTCATACGAACAGAAAGATCCGCTGTTGATATATAAGTTTGAGTCTTTCAACCTGTTCAAGACCATGATAGACAAGAACAACAAGGCCATTGTTGCTACATTGTCAAAGGCTCATATTCCTGTAAGAGACCCAAATCAGGTAAGACAGGCTGAACAAAGGCGCAGGGTTGACCTATCTGCACTCAGAACCCAGAAGGATGATCCTGGGGCTGGAATACCTGGAACTTCAAGAGCTCAGCAAGCTGAGAATCAACCCAGACCACAGGTAGTGCAACCTGTGAAAGCTGAAAAGAAGGTTGGAAGGAATGATCCATGCCCATGTGGAAGTGGAAAGAAATACAAACAATGTCACGGAAAACTTGAATAAGCTAACCATATTATGTTTATTTTCAATTACATAACCTGGGCTCCGGACCCGGCACTTTTTTCACTAGGACCAGTAGCAGTACGCTATTATGGCTTGTTCTTCGCTATTGCATTTATTCTAGGTTACTATATTGCCGAGAAGATGTACAAGCGCGATAACGCACCACAGGAATGGCTTGACAAGCTTTTCATCTTTGTGATGGTTGCTACTATTATTGGAGCCCGAATGGGACACGTAATATTTTACGGCTGGGATTATTATTCTACTCATCCGGAAGATATTATTAAGGTATGGGAAGGCGGTCTGGCTAGTCATGGAGGCGCTGTGGGAATACTGGTAGCCGTTTTCATGTACTCAAGATTTGTAACCAAACGTTCCATGCTCTGGACACTTGACAAGCTGGTAGTTCCGGTAGCCTTGGGTGCTACTTTTATAAGGCTTGGAAACCTGATGAATTCAGAGATAGTCGGAAGCGTGACAACAGTACCCTGGGGCTTCGTTTTCCTAAAGGCGCACGGTTTGGACGACCCTACACTTCCAAGACATCCTGCTCAGCTATATGAGGCTTTATGTTATCTGGGTATCTTTATACTGTTGATGTATATGTATTGGAGACGTAATGCATCTGAAAGACCAGGACTGATGTTTGGCACTTTGCTTACAAGTGTTTTTGGCTGCCGTTTCCTTATTGAGTTTGTCAAGGAAAACCAGGAAGCCTTTGAAGACAGTATGCTTCTGAATATGGGACAGCTTTTAAGTATTCCTTTTATTATATTGGGTATTTACTTTGTAAATAAAGCACTTAAGAGTCCAAAGGTTGAGACACTTATAATTGAAAACAGAAGAGAACGACGCAATAAGAAATAGTAGAGATGAAGGCTGATATTATTACTATTGGCGACGAACTCCTTATTGGTCAGGTAGTGGATACCAACTCTGCCTGGATAGGACAGGAACTGTCAAAAGCAGGTATTTCAGTTCACCGCATCACTTCAGTTAGCGACAAAGAAGACGAAATACTGGCAGTGCTTAAAGAGACTACAGAAAGGTCTCCAATAGTGCTGATAAGCGGTGGTTTAGGGCCAACAAAAGATGATATTACAAAAGCGGCCTTGTGCCGCTTTTTCAATACAAAGCTGGTATTTAATTCGGAGGTGTATTCGGATGTGGAGACTTTCCTCAAAGGGAGGGTTCACAGCATTAACGAACTCAACCGTACTCAGGCCATGGTTCCTGAGTCATGTACGGTAATCAGAAATATGGTAGGAACAGCCCCAATTATGTGGTTTTCCACCCCAAAAGGTGTTCTTGTTTCAATGCCCGGTGTTCCCTCTGAGATGAAGCATGCAATGAGTACAGAAGTGCTTCCAAGGCTTATCAAGGCATTCCCAACAGAGGCCCTAATACATCGTACTATTCATGTGTTTGACATACCTGAATCTATTCTAGCCGAGCACATAAGTGAATGGGAGGAGAGTCTTCCGGACTGTATCAGACTTGCATATTTGCCTTCACCGGGAAAGATTAGGTTAAGGCTCAGCGCAAAGGGAAGTGAAAGAAAACAGTTGGAGGAAGCAGTTGATAAAGCGATAGATCAACTTTATCCCCTGATTGGAGATATTATCTTTGGTTTTGACGACCAGAAACCAGAAGAGGAGTTGATAAGACTCCTTAAGGCCAAATCTGCCACAATTGCCTGTGCTGAAAGTTGTTCAGGAGGTTATCTATCCCATTTGTTTACATCAATTCCCGGTGCTTCAGAGGTGTTTAACGGCTCTGTAGTTGCCTATTCAAACAGTGTGAAAGCAGGTGTACTTGGTGTGGATACTGGCCTGATTGAGCAACACGGTGCTGTAAGTCGCGAAGTAGTCGAAGCTATGGCACAAGGAGCTATCAGGATTACAGGTAGTGATTATGCAATATCAACCTCAGGTATTGCGGGCCCAACGGGCGGTAGTGATGAAAAACCTGTTGGTACAGTTTGGATCGCATGGGCTTCAAAGGATAAAGTACTGAGTCGCAGGTTTTTGTTTGGAAAGGGACGTGAGCGGGTTATTATGCGCACCGCCGATGCCGGTGTGATTGTTATGAAACAGTTGCTGGAGAAGGGAGAGCTTTAATCTAATATGACGGATAAAAAGCATAAAAAAGCAGAAAAAGAGCGAAATTATGCTTGCAAGTATTTGGTATATTGAAAAAAAATCGCGTATTTTGCGCTCTGTTTGAAAAACGTAGATAAAAGCGATATAGAAATGTCAAATGTTTGTGAAATAACCGGAAAGAGCTTTATGATCGGGAACAATGTTTCCCACTCAAAAAGACGTACCAAAAGGAGGTTTAATCCGAATCTTTTCAACAGGAAGTTTTATCTTCCCGAAGAAGATCGTTGGGTTAGCCTGAAAGTATCTGCAACCGGCCTGCGCTATATCAACAAGGTTGGTATTCATGCTGCTATCAAATCAGCAAAGGAAAAAGGATTTTTGAGAACAAAAATATAATAGGGGGTAGAAAAAATGGCTAAGAAAGGTAAAGGCAACCGCATTCAGGTCATACTGGAATGCACTGAACACAAGGAAAGCGGACTACCCGGAACTTCCAGGTACATTACCGTTAAGAATAGGAAGAACACTCCCGACAGGATGGAACTTAAGAAGTACAATCCTATCCTTAGGCGTGTAACAGTACATCGTGAAATAAAATAAAGATATTAAGTCATGGCAAAGAAAGCTGTCTCCAAACTGCAAACAGGTGCAGGAAAAGGATATACAATGGTTATCAAGATGGTAAAGTCACCTAAAACCGGTGCTTATACTTTCCAACAGGATATTGTGACCAATGATAATGTAAAGGACTATTTCAACAAGAACTAAAGTTGAAATCCCTGAAACTAATTTACAAAGCCTTCCCCACGGAAGGCTTTGTTGTTTATAAATAGTTATATTTGCCACTGTTTCAGTCATCAGAATGCTGTGACCTTACTTCTGCCCGGTTGCAGTGATTAAAACAATTCAGAATCATGGGATTATTCAGTGCTTTTAACAGGTCCAAAAAGGAAAAACTAAATGAAGGCCTTTCCAAAACCAAGGAAAGCGTATTGCAAAAGATCACCCGTATGGTGGTTGGTAAATCCAAGGTGGATGAGGATCTATTGGATGAGCTTGAAGAAGTTCTGATTAGTTCAGATGTTGGTGTAGCCACAACAATCAAGATAATAGAGAGGATAGAGGCAAGGGTTTCGCGGGACAAGTATGTTAGTGCCTCAGAACTCGATCGTATCCTTAGGGAAGAGATAAAGGATCTGTTAAAGGAAAACCGGAATGGCATTGATGGGGACTTTGATATTCCTGAGAAAGCAAAACCATATGTAATAATGGTTGTAGGTGTCAATGGTGTTGGTAAGACTACTACGATCGGTAAACTGGCTCATAAGTTTAAAAGTGCAGGGAAAAGTGTTCTGCTAGGTGCCGGAGACACCTTCAGGGCTGCTGCTATTGATCAGCTTGAGATATGGGCTGACAGGGTCGGAATAGACCTTATTAAGCAGAAAATGGGGGCAGACCCGGCTTCAGTAGCCTTTGACACAATATCATCGGCCAAAGCCAACAATATTGACGTTGTTATTATTGATACGGCAGGTCGTCTGCACAACAAGACCAACCTGATGAACGAGCTTACAAAGATAAAGAATGTGATGCGTAAGATCGTTCCCGATGCACCACATGAGGTATTGCTAGTTTTGGACGGATCGACAGGCCAGAATGCCTTCGAACAGGCTAAGCAGTTTACCTTGGCCACAGAGGTCAATGCACTTGCAGTAACCAAACTTGATGGAACCGCAAAGGGAGGTGTCGTAATAGGTATCTCTGATCAGTTTAAAATACCCGTAAAATACATTGGAATTGGTGAAGGAATAGAGGATTTACAGGTATTTGACCGTGAGGCCTTTGTCGATTCCCTCTTTGGAGAATAGTATGAAAAAGAAACGTGTGGATGTAATATCCCTGGGATGTTCAAAGAACCTGGTTGACTCAGAACTCCTTATCAGGCAGTTTCAGGCTGGAGGATACCTGGTTGAGCATGATCCGTCCCAGCCCGGGGGTGAGGTGGTGGTGATTAATACCTGCGGTTTTATTGGCGATGCCAAGGAAGAGTCTATTGAGACCATTCTGGATTTTGCTGAAGCCAAGAAGCAGGGAAAAATACGAAAGCTCTTTGTTATGGGCTGCCTATCGGAAAGATACAGGCAGCAACTGAGTGTAGAAATCCCCGAAGTGGATAGGTTCTATGGGAAATTCGACTGGAAGAGCCTTATTAGTGAGATGGGGATGCCCTACAGGGCAGACCTTAAAAATGAACGCTCACTTACTACACCGGGCCATTATGCCTATTTAAAGATATCTGAAGGATGTAACCGCAATTGTTCCTATTGCGCTATTCCACTGATTACTGGAAAACACACTTCAAGAAGTATGGAAAGCATCCTAAAAGAAGCCACTCTGCTGGCTTCCAAAGGGGTAAAGGAACTTCAGGTAATAGCACAGGATCTGTCTTATTATGGTCTGGACCTTTATAAGGATAAGAAACTCCCCGAACTAGTTCAGATGCTCTCAGAAATAGAAGGTATTGAATGGATTAGGCTGCACTATGCATACCCTGCAGGATTTCCAATGGAACTACTTGATGTGATGGCAAGCAATCCCAAAGTTTGCAGCTACCTGGACCTGGCTCTTCAGCATATTTCCGACAATATGTTGAAGATTATGAGACGCAATGTAAGCAAAGAAGACTGCATCAATCTTATTAAACGAATGCGTGAGGTGGTTCCAGGAATGCATCTGAGAACTACCATGATAACCGGTCATCCAGGGGAGACAGAAGAGGATTTTAGGGAACTTAAGGACTTCGTTGCCGAAATGAAATTCGAACGTCTTGGAGTATTTCCTTATTCACATGAGGAGGACACCTATGCATATAAAAACTACGTAGACGATATCCCCGAAGAAGTTAAGCAGGAAAGAGCAGAGGAGATAATGGAACTGCAAAGTGGCATCAGTCTTGCCCATAATGAAGCCAAGGTCGGCAGAGTAATGAAGGTACTTGTTGATCGTAAGGAAGGAGAATACTGGGTGGGTCGCAGCGAATTTGACAGTCCTGAGGTTGACCCTGAAGTGCTGATAGACAGTTCTGAAGATCTTAACATTGGATCTTTCTACAATATACATATCACAGGAGCAGGAGAATATGATCTGATAGGTGAGGTGAGGTAAATTAATCTACCTGCTTGTACGGCTGCAAAAAATAAGATAGATTTGTGTCTATGGAATACATTGTATCGGCACGAAAATACAGACCAGGCACCTTTAGTTCGGTAGAGGGTCAGGAGAATATTACCCAAACCCTTAAGAATGCTATAAAAAATAAGCAACTGGCGCATGCATATCTGTTTTGCGGTCCCCGTGGTGTGGGAAAGACAACCTGTGCCAGAATCTTTGCAAAGACGATAAACTGTGAAAACCTGGGGCCTGACTTTGAAGCATGTAACGAATGTACTTCCTGCAAGGCCTTTAATGAAAACCGCTCCTATAATATCCACGAACTTGATGCAGCAAGCAACAACTCTGTGGATGATATCCGTCTGCTTATTGACAAGGTAAGGGTTGCCCCGCAGATGGGCAGGTACAGCGTGTATATCATCGACGAGGTTCACATGCTGTCATCAAGCGCATTCAATGCCTTTCTGAAAACCCTGGAGGAGCCACCGGTACATGCGATTTTCATACTTGCAACAACTGAAAAGCACAAGATACTTCCTACCATACTCTCTCGCTGTCAAACCTTTGATTTTAATAGGATTACCGTCGAGGTTGCAAGTAAATATTTAAGACTTGTAGCACAGAAAGAAGGAGTTGAGATAGAGGATGAGGCCCTGAATGTTATAGCAACCAAGGCCGATGGAGCAATGCGTGATGCACTGTCTATCTTCGACCAGATAGTTGCTTTCTGCGGTCGCAACATCACTTACCAGCAGGTAATTACCAATCTCAACGTGCTGGACTATGACTATTATATCAGGCTTGTTGATGCTTTCCTTAAGGAAGACACCACATCAGCATTGTTGATATTTAATGAGATATTAAACCGTGGCTTTGATGGCAGTCACTTTATTTCCGGACTTAGCAGTCACCTGCGAGACCTTATGATGTGCCGTGATCCACAAACTGTAGCTCTCCTCGAAGTCGGTTCTACAATAAAGCAGAAATACTTGGATCAGGCTAAGAACTGTAGCAACGACTTTCTGTATGAAGCACTAAAGCTCTGTAATGAATGCGAAATGAATTACAGGCTTGCACGAAACAAAAGACTCCAGGTTGAATTCACGCTTTTATCCCTCTCGAGGATATTAAGCGAAAAAAAAAAGCTTCTGAATTAGCTAAAAAGGCGGCTGCACAGGCATCCGCCGGAGCCTCAGCACCAGCAAATCCATCATCTTCTGGAGCAACTACTCAGCCGGGATCTGTCCCAGGAGGAGGTATTTCAAAGCCATCAGCCGATAGTGGCATTCCTTCACGACGGGGAATTAGTGCCCCGTCACTCAAGGACCTGCTAAAGAATCCTGAGGCAACATCACAAAGCGGGAAACAAGCTGAACAAACGTCACAAGATAGATCAGCATCTTCTGCAAATAAGTCAGTTGATCCAGAGAACTTGCAGAAAGTCTGGGATGAGTATGCAGCAATAGTTAAGTCTGAGAATACAAGACTCTCAATTATTCTTTCCAATTACAAGCCCACACTTAAGGGACCTAATATCATAAGTCTGCAACTTTCAGCTCCAATTCAGGCAGAAGAGATAATGAATTCAAAGCAGGACCTGATGGCTTACCTGAGAGAAAAACTTAGTAACGAGAACTTAGAGTTGACCGTAGTTGTCAATATGGAGGAAAAAAGTACCCAAAAGCAGGCCTTTACTGCATCTGAGAAGCTGAAGATAATGATGGAGAAGAATCCTTCATTATCACTACTAACTCAAAAGTTCAATCTCGATTTGGAATGAAAAACCGGGGCGCTTCAACATTTTTAACCATTTGTTTGTTAATACCACCGGATATAAGTTATTGCCAAACTTTGAATCAGTAAAACATAAACCGATGAGTAAAATTAAAGTAACAAATCCGGTTGTAGAACTGGATGGTGATGAGATGACCCGTATCATCTGGAAGATGATTAAGGATCAACTGATCTTACCTTATCTTGATCTGGATATTAAATACTATGACCTGAGTATTGAAAACAGAGATGCAACAGATGATAAGGTGACTGTAGAAGCAGCCAATGCTATCAATAAGTACAACGTAGGTATCAAGTGTGCCACAATTACTCCCGATGAGAAACGGGTAGAGGAGTTTGGTCTTAAGAAAATGTGGAAATCACCCAATGGTACAATTCGTAACATTCTTGGCGGCACAGTATTTAGAGAACCAATTATTATCAACAACATACCCCGACTGGTTCCCGGTTGGGAAAGACCTATCTGTATCGGACGTCACGCCTTTGGTGACCAATACAGGGCTACAGACTTTGTGGTAAAGGGGAAAGGAAAGCTCGAAATAAGCTTTACACCTTCTGATGGTGGTGAAGTTCAGAAGTACGAGGTGTATAATTTTGATGGAGACGGAGTGGCAATGGCCATGTTTAATACCGATGAAAGTATTACCGGCTTTGCTCACAGTTGCTTTAATATGGCCATAAACAAGAAATGGCCACTATATCTGTCAACCAAGAACACAATTCTAAAGAAATACGACGGTCGCTTTAAGGATATCTTCCAGGAACTATATGAAACTCAGTACAAGGCTAAGTTTGAAGAACTTGGAATAAGCTATGAACACAGGCTTATTGACGATATGGTAGCTGCTGCTCTGAAATGGGATGGTGGTTTTGTTTGGGCCTGCAAAAACTACGACGGTGACGTTCAGTCAGACACTTTGGCTCAGGGCTTTGGTTCACTAGGACTTATGACCTCAGTGCTGATTACTCCGGATGGCAAAACCATCGAAGCAGAAGCAGCCCACGGTACGGTAACCCGTCACTATCGCATGCATCAGCAAGGCAAGCCAACTTCAACAAATCCAATTGCATCAATCTATGCTTGGACCAGAGGCTTGGCTTTCAGGGCAAAACTTGACGGAAACAATGAGCTGGCTAGGTTTGCAGAAAACCTAGAAGCTGCATGTATTGAAACTGTAGAGAGTGGAGTAATGACAAAGGACCTTGCCCTTACAATACATGGAGCCCAGCTTAGGGATAATCACTATGTGACCACTGAGAAGTTTATGGAAGCTATTAAAAAACAGCTGGACAAAAAACTGGCACAGTAAAACACAGATACACAAGAATTAATACCAGCCTTAGAACCTGAATAAGGACTAAGATTGAGTAATAAAATTAGTAATCTGGTTTCAGATATTCTTTATGTTATTATCAGGTGGCAGTATCTCGCGATACTGCCACTTTTTTTTCAGGACATTCATCTCTTGTGAGCCAAACTTCTTGTAGTACCTGCTCCTTTACCGTCCATCTATCATCAACACTATGGTTTTTCAGATTGAAAATCATTAAGGCAAATTCAGCCTGCTTACTGCATTGACAGTGCGATTCCACGGCTTCTGCCTATAAAAATGCAGTTAATCCAACTAAGCTAAACCTTTTTCCTTTTTTAAAATGAAAATAAACTAGGGGTCGGAACTAATGATCTTAATGTATTTTTTCAATTATAACAACACTTTTAATTATTTTCGGACATCAAAACAAAAATCAATAATTGTTAACCAAAGCAATTTCATTAAAGGGATATTCATCATGAACCTAAACTCAAAAAGCAGCATTAAATTCTATAGTGGAGAAGAGATTCCGGTAGAACTGCACAAGGTCAGGATAGTTCAGAAACTACACCTGAGGCCCATTGACGAACGTCTGGCCGCCATACGGGAAGGGGGCTTCAATACATTTTTACTAAGTACCAAGGATGTGTTCCTTGATATGCTTACAGATAGCGGTACCAATGCAATGAGCGACAACCAACTGGCATCCATGCACCATGCAGATGATGCTTATGCAGGTTCTCAAAGCTTTTACAGGATGGAGTCCGCCATAAAGGAAGTATTCGGTAAGTCACTTGTTTTGCCGGTTCACCAAGGTAGAGCAGCTGAGAATATTGTAGCAAAGGCCTTTGTAAAACCAGGGGATGTGGTACCGATGAATTACCACTTTACTACAACCAAGGCGCATATCGACCTGAATGGAGGTGAAATTGCAGAAATTTTTACTGATCAGGCACTTATAGTAAAGAGCAATAACCCTTTTAAGGGAAACCTGGATATTGAAAAACTCAAAGCCCTTATAGCAAAATACGGAAAAGAAAGGATTCCTTTTATCCGTCTTGAAGCATCAACCAACCTGATTGGTGGACAACCTTTCTCTATCGCAAATATGCGTGAGGTTCGCAAGGTGGCTGACCAACATGGCATTATCATAGTGCTGGATGCCAGTTTGATAGGAGAGAACGCCTGGTTTATCAAACAACGCGAAGCTGAATTTGCAAATTCAAGCATTAAGGAGATACTTCAAACCATGTGCGGAATCTGTGACATAGTTTACTTCTCCAGCCGCAAGGTTAGTTCTACTCGTGGAGGTGGTATCTGTACCAACAACAAGGAGCTCTTTCTCAAGATGCGTGACCTTGTACCTCTGTATGAAGGCTTCCTGACCTATGGTGGAATGTCGGTAAGGGAAGTAGAAGCCATGGCTGTTGGTTTAATCGAAACAACCGATGAAACAGTTATCAGCCAATCACCCGGGTTTATCGACTACACGGTTAAGGAGCTGGACAAACTCGGTATACCTGTAATTATGCCAGGTGGTGCTCTTGGGGTACATATTGATGCAATGCAATTTCTGCCTCATATTCCTCAGACTGAGTATCCCGCAGGAGCCCTTGCCGCAGCCTTTTACATAGTATCAGGTTGCCGGGGTATGGAACGTGGTACAGTATCTAGTGTAAGGGATGAGAATGGTAATGATATACTTTCGGATATGGAGTTGCTTCGTCTGGCCTTCCCACGTAGAGTATTCACTCTGTCACAAACTAAGTTTGTTATAGACCGCATGCACTGGCTGTATAAAAACAGGGACCTGATCGGTGGACTTAAGTTTGTTGACGAACCCAAGGTACTGCGCTTCTTCGTTGGAAGATTGGATGCTGTGTCCGACTGGCCTGAAAAGCTTGTCGCAAAATACAAGGCAGATTTCGGAGATAGTCTGTAATTCTGCCTGCCCTGGACTAAAAATTGTGAACGGCTGCCTCCCATGAGGCAGCTGTTTTTTTTATCATTATTTTCTATGTTGATTAAACAACAGTTATGACATAAGTAGGGATAGAATTCTAAACTATCCAGCGAATTATATATAATCAGTTGACAAACAGTCAGATAAAATACGATATTGTAGCATTGGTTTTTATGTTGTACGATTCTGATAGAAACGACATTCGAAGCAAAAGGACAAATTTTCTTATTCCAAGAACAAAAATCTGATAATGCTGTTATTAGAGTACGAAAATAAGGCAGAGGGCGACACGACGGTATTTCGTGAAGCTCTATCAGAAAATAAAATGCTAATTAGGAAGAGAGAAATAAAAACATTAAGAACAAAATCAATTCAATATGTCAACATTTGATTTAGTAATGCCCAAGATGGGTGAGAGCGTTGAAGAAGCAACCATTACAAAGTGGTTTGTCAAAGTCGGCGACACTGTTGAAGAAGATCAGGTGCTACTTGAGATAGCAACTGACAAGGTTGACTCGGAAATTCCTTCTCCCGTAGCAGGGGTTATTAAGGAGATCAGATATGAAGTCAATGCCCTCGTACCCGTGGGTGAGGTTATTGCAGTAGTAAGCCTTGATGGAAGTGGGGTTGAAACACCGGAAACACCTAAGGCAGAGAAGGCTGAAGAGGCAGCAGCACCAGCTGAAACCAAGGCTGAAGCAGCACCTGCAGCAGCAATAAGCGATGCGAAGGGCGATTATAGCGGTAGCGACCGATTTTATTCGCCGCTTGTAAAGAGCATTGCTAAGCAGGAAGGTATTTCGCTGAGCGAACTTGACAAAGTAAAGGGCAGTGGTAAAGACGGTCGTCTTACAAAAGATGACTTGCTTGAATACCTCAAGTCAAGAGGTAGTCAACCGACAACTCAAGCTGCAGCACCCAAGCCAGCTACCACACCAGCATCTCCAGAAGCTCCATCTCGTCCCGCTGTAAAGGCACCTGAAGTTAAGGCCTGGGATGGCGACGAGGTAGTCGAAATGGACCGTATGCGTAAGCTGATAGCAGAGAATATGGTATTGTCAAAACAAATTTCCCCACACGTTACCTCAATAGTAGAGGCAGATGTTACAAATCTTGTATTGTGGAGAAATAAGTATAAAGACAAATTTGAAAAGAAATACGGTGAAAAGCTGACCTTTATGCCGGTATTCACATGGGCAGCAGCCAAGGCATTGCGCGACTATCCGGGTATTAATGCAGCAGTAAGTGGTACAAACATAATCTATCGTAAGAATGTAAACGTTGGTATTGCAGTTGCACTTCCTTCAGGTAACCTGATAGTTCCCGTTGTCAAGAATGCCGATCAGAAGAATATCGTAGGACTGGCAACAGATATTAACCGTATTGCTGTACAGGCAAGAAACAACAAGCTTTCACCCGATGATATCCAGGGAGGCACCTTTACAATAACAAATTTCGGTTCGTTTAAAAACGCTATAGGTACACCTATTATCAACCAGCCTCAGGTAGCAATTCTTGCAACAGGTACAATTGAAAAGAAGCCTGCTGTACTGGAAACTCCTGCTGGTGATGTGATAGCAATCCGCCATAAGATGTTCCTGTCGCTCTCGTACGACCACAGAGTGGTGGACGGTGCCCTGGGAGGTTTCTTCCTGCGAAAGATCGCCGATTATCTGGAGCAATGGGATATTGACACAGAAGTCTAAACTGAATAATTCAGGTGCAGTAGCACCTGAATTATTAGTATTAATGAGGTTGAAAAGCAAAAAACTACATAACAATTATGAAAAGTAACGTTCCTGTCAGGTATTCAATTAAAAAGACTGATAAAGACACGCTTCTGAAGTGGTACTATCTGATGTTTCTCGGACGTACCCTTGATGAACGTGCACCCAATTATCTGAAGCAAGCCATAGGTTGGTCTTACCATGCTCCGGCTGCAGGCCATGATGGTATACAACTGGCTATTGGCCAGGTTTTCAGAAAAAATAAAGACCATTTATTTCCCTACTACAGGGATCTTGTAACCGTTGTTTCAGCTGGTATGACGGCTGAAGAGATTATACTTAACGGTATTTCAAAGGATGCCGATGTAGCAGGTGGCGGACGACATATGTCAAACCACTTTGCAAAACCATCCTGGAACATACACAATGTTAGTAGCTGTACCGGTAATCACACCCTTCATGCATCAGGACTTGGTCGTGCACTAAAGACCTACGAAGAAAAAGATGCTGTGGTTATTAGCAGCCAGGGTGAGAGTTCCGTATCCGAAGGCTACGTTTACGAAGCCATCAACGGTGCTTCAAATGAGCAATTACCGGTTGTTTTCGTATTTCAGGACAATGGATACGGGATATCTGTTCCAAAGGAAGATCAGACAGCAAACCGTAAGGTTGCCAAGAACTTCGAGGGCTTTAAGAACCTGCGCATAATCTATTGTAATGGTAAGGATGTGTTCGATTCAATGAATGCAATGACTGAAGCTGTTGAATGGACCAAGAAGGAACAAAAACCATCTATAGTACAGGCCAATTGTGTTCGTATCGGTTCACACAGTAACAGCGACAGACATGAGCTTTACAGAGACGAAAACGAACTAAGCTATGTGAAGGAATATGACCCCTTAGCAAAGTTCAAACGTATGCTGTTGCGCTACAAGAGAGCTACAGAAGAAGAATTAAAGGAAATCGAGGACAGGGTGGCTCAGGAGGTCAAGGCAGCTCACAAAGCAGGTATGGCTGCTCCACACCCAAGTCCGGAATCTATATTTGATTTCGTTGTTCCTGAGCCCTATCCAGCTGCTAAATACCCTGATGGTTTACACAGCCACGAAGGTGACAAAAAGAAGCTTATTGAGGCTCTAAATGAGACCCTTAAAGCTGAGTTCCACCATAATCCCCACACCTATATCTGGGGACAGGATGTGGCAAACAAGGACAAAGGAGGAATCTTCAACGTTACCAAGGGAATGCAACATGAGTTTGGCAAGCGTAGGGTTTTCAACGCCCCGATCGCTGAGGACTTTATCATGGGTACAGCCAACGGAATGTCACGTTTTAACAAGGATATCAGAATTGTTGTTGAAGGTGCAGAATTTGCAGACTACTTCTGGCCTGCTATGGAACAGTTTGTGGAGACTACCCATGAATACTGGAGAACAAAGGGACAATATTCACCAAATATAACTGTACGTCTTGCATCCGGAGGTTACATAGGTGGGGGACTTTATCACTCACAGACCATTGAAGGGGCATTGACAACCTTCCCTGGAGTTAGGGTAGTATATCCCTCTTTTGCTGATGACGCAGCAGGATTGTTGAGAACTGCCATCCGTTCAGAAGGTCTTACTCTCTTTCTGGAGCCTAAGGCACTATACAACTCACCCAAGGCAGCCACACCATTTCCTGATGACTTCGAAGTACCCTTTGGTAAGGCAAGAATCAGGAGAGCAGGTAGTGATATGACCATGATTACTTATGGAAATGCTACTCACTTCTGTCTCGAAGCAGCTGAAATTTTGGCAAAAGAAGGCATTGCAGATATCGAAGTACTTGACCTTCGTTCACTTTCTCCGCTGGATACAGAAGCAATTGTAAATTCTGTCAGGAAAACTGCCAGGGCAATGATAGTACATGAAGATAAAGTGTTCGGAGGATTCGGTGGTGAAGTTGCCGCTACAATTGCTGATATTGCGTTTGAATACCTTGATGCACCAATCAAGAGGGTAGGTTCAACCTATACGCCTGTAGGTTTCAACCGTATTCTTGAGGCAGCAATTCTTCCAAACACCGACAAGATACTTAAGGCAGCCAAAGAGCTCCTCCAGTATTAGTATATTTTGTTAAATAAGATCAAACATTCATTATATGAAGAAGGTAGGTATATTTTACAGCTTTCGCTCCGTAAAGACCAAACAGCAGGTCAAGAAGCTTATTAAGCATCTGGGGGAAGAAAACTGTGAGGAAATAGATGTGGACATTGCCACAGTTGAAGATTTCAGGAAGTTTGACAACTTTATTTTTGCAGTTCCAACATGGTTTGACGGTGAACTACCCAACTATTGGGATGAGTTTCTGCCTGAAATAGAAGAGGAACCTCTAAAAGGCAGGAAATTCGCCATCTTTGGCGGAGGAGATCAGAAGAAATATCCGGAAAACTTCGTAGACGGAATAGGCATAATGGCCGAATTCGTTGAAGAACACGGTGGTAAAGTTGTTGGTTATACATCTGCCAAAGGCTATGAGTTTGAGAGCTCCAGAGCCCTTAGAGGCGATAAATTCTGCGGTCTGGCTTTGGATATTGAAAACCAGTCAGCTTTAACCAGCGATAGGATTGATAAATGGGCAGAGCAACTCAAAAAAGAGTTCAACTGACATAGTATCTACTTAATGTATGCAAAGGGCATCCCACCAGGATGCCTTTTTTTTTGCAATACAGAGTCATATTATAGCTAATGAATACACACTAGCAAACCCAAATAGGAGCGTGCAGGGATGTTTACACATGTAACCCAACGAGAATAACCTTAGGAATTACGCAAAAAGACATATACAATCACAAGAAATACCAAGCTATAAATCTCAATATCAATTTATTAGATAATATATATAAATAGACACTTCAACGACTTAGTAAAATTGAACGTATAAAAATACAAAATAGCGTAAATACGGGTCGTAATAACGTATTATATCATTAATATCCAGTATTATAAATGCCTTATATTAAGTAATACTTAAATATACAAGCATTGCCATTCCAGGATCCTGAAAATCAGCAGTGTTTTGCAGCAATAAGACAGCCATTAATTCCCAAAGGCGGTTTATAAACCCTGGATTCTGCGGTTATTAAACAGTTTTACTCATTTAGAAAAACCCTCAGATACAAGAGAATAGTTTGGTTTATATAAAGTGCTGGAGATACTATCAAAAGTGTGACTCCAGGAATATTTAAATATGTCGCATACATGCAACATATGTAAACATCAACGCATGGATCTCCTATTTGCATTTTGTAAACCAACGTGCTATATTTGTAGAATCAGTTTCAAACCTATGTGTGCAAATCCATGAAAGATCGTTTACAAAAACTGTTAGCCAGAGAAGACCTTACACCAGTTCGTTTCGCTGAGAAAGTTGGTGTGCAGCGATCAAGCGTTAGTCACATTCTGTCAGGCAGAAACAATCCAAGTCTGGATTTTATTCAGAAAATCCTTGTTGCCTTTCCTCAAATCAGCACTGACTGGCTTATAAGGGGAAGGGGCGAGATGTACAATAGTGCGCAGGCTTCAGTAAATAATGAGAGAAAGCGTATTCCTAGTGACCTCTTTTCCTCACTTAATGATGAGGATACTCCGGTTTACCTTAGTTCCAAGGTAAAAGCCGATCCGGATGAAAGAAAGACAGTTGGAAAAGAAGTTGGAAAAGAGCAGCATGAAGAAGCAATTGTTCAGAGAGCAAGTGACAGGAGAATAGAGAAAATCGTGGTGTTTTACAGCGATAAAACCTTTACCGAGTACCTTCCTGAGGGCTGAGTATAAATTAGGACCGCAGTGCCCTAATATGCCGAAAAAGCATTAACTTTGTGTCGGAAATAAGCATTACATGCGTAATTATACCACATGAAGTACATCCATGATTTCAGAATAGTTAGCAATCAAAGGCAAAACTACGAGTACATAGTACTGACACTTCGTGCTGAGGGTTTTGAGCTGCCAGAGATGCTTCCAGGTCAATTTGCAGAAGTCCGCGTACCAAATGAGTCTTCTGTTTATCTGCGCCGTCCCCTTTCAATTCATGATGTTGATTATGAGCGTCAGGAAATAAAACTCCTGATTCAGGAAGTAGGAAAGGGAACAAAAGGACTGGGTTCGCTACCGGAAGGAAGTCTTCTGAACCTTATTTATCCCCTTGGGAAACCATATACACTGCCCGAAAGCAATGAGGTCTTGTTAATAGGCGGTGGTTGCGGAGTTGCTCCGCTATTATTTCTCGGCCGTTACCTCAAGAATCACGGCATACAACCAAGATATCTGATTGGAGCCAGAAATGCTGAAGGACTTGTAAGACTTGAGGCTTACAGGGAACTTGGAGAAGTAAACGTCACAACAGAGGATGGTAGCGTTGGTACCAAAGGATATGTTATCCATCACCCTGTTATGAGAACTGAAACACCTGATTTCAGGCATATTTACACATGCGGACCTGACCCAATGATGAAGGTAATCGCAAAGTATGCAGACAGACATGGTTTAAGTTGTCAGGTTTCCCTTGAGAATCTTATGGCATGTGGCATAGGCGCTTGCCTATGCTGTGTCACCAAGACCAAAGATGGCAACAAGTGTGTATGTACCGAAGGACCAGTATTTGATTCAAAATATTTACAATGGTAGATCTTTCAGTCGAAATAGGCTCATTGAAGCTGAAAAATCCAGTTCTGACAGCATCGGGAACTTACGGTTATGGCCGCGAATATGAGGATTTCGTTAATATAGATGACCTTGGCGGTATTGTAGTTAAGGGAACAACCTTAAAACCCAGGGAAGGTAATGATTATCCAAGAATGGCAGAAACCCCAATGGGTATGCTTAATGCCGTCGGACTTCAGAATGTTGGTGTGGATCGTTTTATCAGCGAAATCTATCCCAAAATCAGGAAGTACAATACCAGCATCCTGGTAAATGTTTCAGGATCCACAATAGATGACTACGTTGAAACTGCATCGAAGATTAATGATCTGGATGATATTCCTGGAATAGAACTCAATATATCATGTCCTAACGTTAAAGAAGGGGGTATGGCCTTTGGTGTCTCATGCGCTTCGGCAGAGGCTGTTACAACAGCGGTCAGAAAGGTTTACAGCAAGCACCTGATGGTAAAACTATCCCCAAATGTCACAGATATAGCTGAAATAGCAAGAAGTGTAGAATCAGGTGGAGCTGATTCCCTTTCACTTATTAACACTCTTCTTGGCATGGCCATAGATGCAAAGACTAGACGTCCGGTACTGTCAACAATAACAGGCGGTCTCTCTGGTCCTGCAGTAAAACCTGTAGCTCTAAGGATGGTTTGGCAGGTTGCTTGTGCAGTTAAAGTACCGGTAGTTGGCATGGGAGGTATAAGCAATGCTACTGATGCAATTGAATTTATGCTTGCAGGAGCCACTGCAATTCAGATAGGAACTGCAAACTTTGTAGATCCTCAGGTCACTGTTAAGGTTATTGAAGGAGTAAAGAACTATCTTGAAGAAAACAACATAGCATCAATAAGAGAACTTATAGGAGCGCTGCGTTGCGATTAACCAATTTTTCTGGAATCTGATTCTGGTAGTATGTTTGTAAGTGGCTTGAAATAAGACCTGATCAATTGCCATTTCTCCGGATGTTGCTCAAGGAGCTGGAGTATATTCTCCCTGTTTTTACGAATAGCATCAGTTATCGCAGGAGCTGATATTGGCTTTTCCATGGAACGGCCAACAGCACTCCCTGTTAACTCATCACCACTCTTCAATATCTTATATGCCGCGGCCTCTAGTTTATCAAGAAAGGAGGCCGTTTTCTTCATTCTGTTGCGTGAGAGTGCAGGATTAAGCTCTGTTGCTTTTACTGACGATGCAGGGCTCTCAGGAAGGTCAAAACGGATATATGCAGCCTCTACAACAGCTTCGTTCAAAGAAAGTACCACTGCATTCATAAGGGTAAACCTGATAGCCTGCTCAAGCGCCCTATTTGCTGTTTCAAAATCTGTTACTCTGGATAGTTTCTCAACTGCATCACTGGAGAGCTGTAATGAAATTCCGCAATCATCAGATGCTGTTTTTAACCTGTTATTGGCCCAGGATTCAATCCATTTTGCTGGAATACCAGGATCATTATCCTTAGATTTTCCACCAAAAATGCGTTGGTTTAATTCTGTAAACTCAACAATAAATGCTTTATACTCCAGATTGTTGTCATAAAGCATTCTCACAAAGCGGTATGCAAGAGATCCTATAAGCGCCTTCTGCGCAGTATCAAGAGGACTCTGGTTTCGTGATATACCTAGATTGCTCTGATCATCCCTGAAAAATAGGTAGTACAGATCCAAACCATCCTCTGATTTTATGCGGAGTTGTAAAACTGTATAACTAAGTTCGGCGAATATATCAAGCTGTCCACCACCTGCAGTCCTGGTTTCGAAAGGCAACTGTGAAGGAGAAAGCCATAGATAACCAGGCGCCTTTCCTGCAAGTTCTTTTAAATATGATAACATGGAATCAGCTAGTAGGGTATGCGACCTATAGCCCTGCCCTGACTGCATAAGATCCTCACCACCACATTTTCCGCTTTTGTCATAGTATAATACAACCACCCTTTCAATACCCGGAAATAGTTCGGGTATCTGTCCACGAAGCTGATCCCGTATTTTCCTGCCAACTCTATGCATAATATAGGTAAATCATAAGACGGTTGTAGCTTGTCATTAATTGATAAAAGTATAATTAAGCAGAAAATTAAGCAAATTATTAAGCAGGTAATTTAGTGATCTATCAAGGGTAAATTTAAGCCTGTTTTAAGTACTGTCTTATACTGAGCAATGCTTTGATAGTCCCAGAATTAGTGTGACAAGCCAATTGAAATGTGCTTAATACATAGGACTTGAACAATTTATTACAGTGTTGCTGTTTGTAAACTATTTAGAGTACACATATGTAACACTATAAACTAAGGGTGTGTTTACATCTTTACAAAAGCAGGATCAATTCGTATTGAAATGTAATTTTCCTTCAAACACAGGTAACTGTATTAACTCTAAAGCTCTTTTTTATAACTTGCACAAATGGAAAACTATAGTTGTATGTACAAAGGACCAAAGAGCTCCAGTACCAGAGAGAAAAATTATTTTGTGTCATTCCTTCACTACTGCAAAGAAAGTCTGAAATATCTTATTCTAGGCCTTTATATTTTGTTAAACAGTTCGACAGCCCTGTTTGGTCAACTTTCAGAGCAAAGCAGGATCTCTATACTCACATGTTCCCCCGGTGAAGAACTATACAGTTTATTTGGTCACTCAGCTATCAGGGTCAGTGACTCAGTACTAGGGATAGACTATGTATTTAACTATGGAACCTTTGATTTTAACACTCCCAACTTTTACCTTAAGTTTATGCGTGGTGAGTTGGACTATATGTTATCAGTCAGCCACTATGATAACTTTATATACGAGTATAATCTGGATGGACGTGGTATTACCGAACAGGTACTGAGACTAAGATATGAGGAACGAAACAAATTATTCGAAGCACTATCGGAGAATTATAGGCCAGCCAATCGTGCATACAAGTATCACTTCTTTTATGACAACTGCGCAACAAGAGTAAGGGATATAGTTGTGAATAACATAGGACTTACGGTTGAGTTTCCAGAAAGAGAAACATACTCAGCAATGAGTTTCCGTGATGTAATATCCGTATATCTTAAAAACAGGCCCTGGACCAGGTTGGGTTTGGATCTATTGTTAGGCCAACCAACCGATGAAAAGCTTAATGCCACTACGGTTCAGTTTCTTCCTGATTTCCTGATGTACCAGTTTGCCGATGCCCGGATCAGTGAAGATGGAAGACACCTTGTCAGTAGTACCTCAACACTGCTTGACAGGCGTACCGTGGAAAGCAAACCAGGGACCTTCACTCCGGCCTTTGTACTCAGCCTCCTTGCAATTATGATTATTGCACATACATGGCTAAGCAAAAAGCAAGGCAAAAGCACCAGGCCTATTAATGTGGTTCTGCTATCTATTTGTTCAATGATTGGATTACTAATAATCTTTCTCTGGTTTTTTACATCACATAGTGTTACCGGACCAAACTGGAACATCCTGTGGGCACATCCACTTTATTTGTTGCTCTTCATCCCAACAGTAAGCAAAAACAGTACAGGTAAGTACCTAAGACTGATATTCGCATCGTTAATACTAATTTTTGCCCTGGTTTCACCCTTTCTGAGCCAACAAATACCTGTTGTACTGATACCAATTTGGATACTACTGATTGTTAAATTGATGTTATTCAACACTTCGCACAAAGGTGAACAAAGATAAGATTCGTATGTTAGTAAGCTGATAAACTAATATGCGATGAGGAGAATTTGGATCTTGCTACTGTTGACTGCAGTAATTGGAGGCCATGCTGAGGCTAGAAAGATTGAAGATGTTCCGGTGGAAAAACTGAAGCAAAGAGTTGAGAAGGCATCTGATACCATTTTCGTGTTGAATTTCTGGGCAACCTGGTGTCAGCCATGTGTCAAGGAGATCCCTGAATTCAACAAGATTCCGAATACATACAAAGGAAAACCTGTAAAGGTAATAATGGCAAATCTGGATTTTCCAAACCAGAAAGATAGTCGTGTATTACCTTTCCTTGAAACTAACGAGGTTAAGCATGAAGTCTTGATGACAATAACTCCCAGAGGCGGAGAATGGATCGAGGCTATGGACCCCACATGGAGCGGAGCAATTCCTGCTACTATAATAATGTATAAAGGGAAGCGCTTTTTTCATGAAGGAGAGACTAATTATGAGACAATTATAAAGTGGATTGAGAGTTTGTTGTAAAACCTAAAAGGCAGAACCTATGAAAAAAAGAATCATCTTAAGTACAATGTTTGTTATGTTGGCAGCTGTTATGCTGAATGCCCAGCTAAAACCAGGAGATATTGCACCTGATTTCAAACTAAAGGGAGTTGACAACAAGTGGGTATCCCTGAGTGATTATAAGGATCAAAAAGGTGTGATACTGGTGTTTACATGCAATCATTGTCCCTATGCCAAGTTGTACGAAACCAGGATTATTGACCTACAGAACAAATTTGGTGGCAAACAATTCCCAGTAGTTGCAATTAACCCAAATGACTCCACAATAGTAGAAGCTGATAGTTTTTCTAATATGGTTGCAAATGCTGCAGCCAAAGGCTTTAACTTCCCATATTTGCTTGATGACATTCAATTGTTCAAAAAATATGGAGCAACAAAGACCCCACATGTATTTGTGCTGAAGAACGAAGGTGGAAGTTTTAAAGTAGCCTATATTGGCGCAATCGATGACAATTCACAGGATCCCAATGATGTGGGAGAGGCCTATGTTGTAGACGCTGTTAATGCACTACTTGAAGGAAAAGCACTTGCCAGAACAGAAACTAAAGCAGTAGGTTGTACTATAAAATTCAAATAATAAACATCCAAAAGTAAAGGCAGTGTGATTAATTTCATGCTGCCTTTTTTGTTTTAAATAAAGTATTATAAGTACTTTTGCGCAGGATACTTGTAACACAAGCAATTATGAATGTAAGAAAAAGCTTGGGAATACTGTGTATTGGCTTTTTATCAGGTTTGGCTTTTAACTACATTAACGGTCCTTCCATCAGAACACTAGGAACAGACTTTATTCCTCCGGTTCCCCAAACAGTCTCACTCAGAATTTCTGGTATATATTCTAATGGCACAGACTTCCATCTTGTTGACAGGGAGATGGAAAAGTTTATGCGATCATGGGAAATTGCAGGAGCTTCATTAGCAGTTGCTCACAATGGGACATTGATATATGCCAAAGGTTATGGCTATGCTGATGTAGAGAGTGGGGAACCTGTTCAACCTTATCATCTTTTCAGGATTGCAAGTGTTTCCAAGCTTGTAACAGCAGCTGGAATTATGAAATTGGCAGAAGAGGGCAGACTATCGCTTGAAGATAATGTATTTGGCCCTAATGGTATTTTAAATATATCTCCCTTTGACAATTACAAGGATAAGAGAGTAGAGGAGATTAAAGTAAAGCACCTACTTAATCATTCAGGTGGCTGGACTAACAGGTGGGGAGATCCAATGTTTATGCCCACTGTAATTGCCCAAAAGCTAGGCAAGGAACTGCCAGTAAGTGATGAAGACATTATCCGCTTTATGCTTGGTAAAAGACTTCATTTTAAGCCAGGAACGTCATCTTCATATTCAAACCTGGGCTACGTTATACTGGGCAAGGTTATTGAAGCAGTTAGCGGCCAGAGTTATGAAGATTATATAAAAACTGCCATTTTGTATCCGCTTGAGATCTATGATATGCAACTTGGATACAGTTTTCCCGAACAGAAAAACCCTCTGGAAGTCAGGTATTATGAGCCATCCGACAGTGAACCTGTAGTAGATTTTATGAATGGACAAGATACAGTACCACGTTCATATGGTGGAAATGACATTTATACACTAGGTGCTGCAGGAGGCTGGATAGCATCATCTACTGACTTAATGAAACTTATGCTGGCATTGGATGGAAATCCTGAGCCTGCTGATATCTTGTCTCCAGAAAGTATTAAGCAAATGATAACACCTGTTGATCTGGGTTTTCAACCCTTTGGATGGCGTGGCGTTATTCGTGGTGAGTTGTACCGCACTGGTACATTGGCGGGAACTTCAGCACTGATGGTCAGTCGTCCAGATGGATATTGCTATGTTGTATTGCTGAATACAAGCACTTGGAAAGGTCCGAAACTGGCAAATGAGATTCGTAGAATGATGCATAAAGGAATATCCAAAACTGAAGTCTGGAATGAATTTGACCTTGTCTCAAGTTCAGAAATGTAAGTGTGTGACTTTATTTCAGATGTCTCTGATAATTATGTTGTACATTTATTGTAATCTTCTTGTCTCATAATTGATATTATGTTAAATGGAATATATATAAAAATATCCGGTCTTAGTTGACCGGATATTTTTAATGTCCTATTCCTGACTTAGGCTTTTCAGTTTTGCATCAATCTCATCATACTTATCGTTCATATTAAAACGATAATAAAGAGTCTTAAGAGTTTCCATTGCATAAGGATCTTCAGGCTTCAATTCGTGAGCTTTTTCTACAAAAGGCAAAGCTTTGCGGAAATATTCCTCAGCATTATCACGAGCCTTATCGAATTCCCTCATGTCTCTAAGTTCGTTAGCAGCGTTGAATTTGTCAACACCGATATTATAGTATAGATAACCAAGGTTCAATGTTGCATCAAAGAAATCAGGCCTTAGTTCTACAGCTTTAGTATAGTCAGCCTCAGCCTTTTCATATTCTTTCTTCTTATCGTAAAGGAACCCTCTAACATAGAAGTAGTTTCCATCAGTAGGATTGTTTTCAATAAGTGCATCCAGATAAGTAAGAGCATCATCTGATTGTTCTGATTCCAGATAATAGTTTATCAGTGCGATAATTTGTCTTTGATCATCTGGATAAAGCTCTACACCTCTTTTAAGATTTGGTACAATCTTTTCATCAGCACCTGTTTCTTTGTAGATTTCGTTAAGCAGCAAGATTGCATCGCCACCTTGGAAATTCAGGTCTATACTCTTATTAAAATACTGTTCTGCCTTTTCGTATGACTTAGCATTAAAAGAAGCAAGAGCAGTATAATAAATGAATACAGAATCCTCAGGCAGTTTATCACCTTCATAAAGAGGTAATTTATTAATGAGAATAGCCTTTTCAAAAATGGTAGCTGCCTTGTCAAAGTTTTCTTCGTTAAATGCATCAATACCTGCATTTTGAAAATCAGGCATAAAGAAAGTAAGAGCAAGTTTAAGTTCTTTAGCAAACTTGCCTATGCCCTTTCCCTTTGCATTACCTTTTTGGTCGAGTTCAGCTGCCTGGAAATAATAATCAGCAGCATCGATAATTCTTTCGACACCTGCTCCCTGCTTATATTGTGCAGTAGCCAGTTTAGCAGCAACTATATAGGTTTTTGGCCATGTTTTAGTAGTCTCATTAGCCAATGCTTCATTTATCCTTTCCTGAGCAGTAGCAAGGTCACCGTTATCAATCATAGTAGATGCAATCGTAACTTTACCCTTCTGAGAAAAGGCTGATGCTGCAACAATTACTGAGAACAATAGTAAAATAATCCTTTTCATTTCCTGTTGTTTTTGTTTGTAATAATAAAATTACATTGATTTAGTAAATAATCATCTGAATTATTCAATATTCTCATCTTCAGGTTCATTATTTTCTACAAGATCGCCTTCCGATGATTCATACATTTCATTTTCAATGCGTTCAGACACAACCTTTGTAACTGATGCGATAGCATCCTGTTTCTTATCCAGGTTGATTAGTCTTACCCCCTGAGTGGTTCGTCCTGTTACTCTCAGGTCAGCTACTGCTACCCTGATAGTTACACCTGATTTATTTATAATCATCAGGTCATTGTCTTCAGTAACATTCTTAATATCGATCAGATCACCTGTTTTATCACTGATCTTCATAGTCTTGACACCTTTTCCACCTCGGTTGGTAACCCTGTAGTCATCGAGTTTGGAACGTTTTCCATAGCCCTTTTCAGATACTACCAGAATATCATCTTCTGGATTCTTGACACAAATCATGCCAACTACTTCATCACCCTCATCCAAAGCAATACCTTTTACACCTTGGCCAGTACGTCCAATAGCCCTGATTACTGACTCATTAAACCTGATAGCACGACCTTTTCCGGTAGCCATCAATATTTCGTTTGAGCCATTAGTGAGCCTTGCGCTGAGCAGTTCATCATCTTCTTTGATTGTAATTGCAATTACCCCGTTTTGTCTTGGTCTGCTGTAATCAGCCAAAGGTGACTTCTTGATGATACCCTTCTTGGTACCCATCACTATATAGTGTGAGTTTACAAAATCAAGGTCTTCAGCCAGTCGTTTAACTCTCATAAAGGCCTTAACAGTATCGTCAGGTTCTATATTTATCAGGTTCTGGATAGCTCTACCCTTTGAGTTCTTAGAGCCTTCAGGGATTTCATAGACCTTGAGCCAGTAGCAACGCCCCTTCTTTGTAAAGAAGAGCAGGGTTGCATGCATTGAAGCAGGATAAATCTGCTCAATAAAATCGTCATCGCGGGTTGAGGAACCTTTAGAGCCCACCCCTCCCCTGTTTTGTGTTTTAAACTCGGATAATGGAGTCCTCTTGATATAACCCATATGGGAAATGGTGATTATCATTTCCTCATCAGCATAGAAATCTTCAGGATTGAATTCTTCAGAAGAATAAACAATTTCGGTTCTTCTACCTTCGTTATACTTCTGCTTTATTTCAATCAGCTCATTCTTAATGACCTCCATTCGCAAGTGAACATTTGCAAGGATATCCTTCAGTCTAGCTATTTCAGTAAGCAGATTGTTGTACTCATCACGTAGTTTATCCTGTTCAAGACCGGTCAACTGGCGAAGCCTCATTTCAACAATAGCACGAGCCTGGATTTCAGACAGCTGGAATGTTTCAATAAGCTTATCCTTAGCCTCATCTGGAGTTTGAGCTGCCCTGATAATTCGTATGACTTCGTCAATATGATCAGATGCAATAATCAGTCCTTCAAGGATATGCGCTCTCTTTTCAGCCTGATCTAGCTCAAACTGGGTACGACGAGTAACTACGTCGTGCCTGTGTTCAACAAAGTTTGAGATCAGGTCCTTGAGGTTAAGCATCATTGGGCGACCCTTGACAAGAGCAATGTTATTTACCCCGAAAGATGATTGCAGCGCAGTGTTCTTATACAGATGATTGAGCACCACATTAGCGATCGCATCCTTTTTAAGATCGATCACGATACGCATACCTTCACGGTCAGACTCATCATTAACATTGGAGATGCCATCTATCTTCTTCTCGTTTACAAGGTCAGCGATTTTCATTATCAATTCCGCCTTATTGACCATGTATGGTATCTCCCTGATAACAATCTTCTCACGTCCGTGTCCGTCTGTTTCGACCTCGCACTTAGCCCTGATGACTATTCGACCCCTACCGGTTTCATAGCTTTCCTTAACACCTTCATAACCGTAAATAATACCTCCGGTCGGGAAATCAGGAGCCTTTATTATTTTTGTCAGTTCGGGAATTTCAATCTCAGGATTATCAATATAGGCAATAATGGCATTGACAGTGTCCACAAGGTTGTGCGGTGCCATATTGGTTGCCATACCCACAGCAATACCTGAAGCACCGTTGATAAGCAAAAGAGGAATTCTAGTAGGCAGTACGGTAGGTTCTTTTAGAGAATCGTCAAAGTTCATCTGGAAGTCTACCGTATCCTTTTCTATATCAAGCAGAGTCTCTTCAGCCAGTTTGTTAAGTCTTGCCTCAGTATAACGCATTGCAGCAGGGCTGTCACCGTCAATGGATCCAAAGTTACCCTGACCATCAACCAGTAGGTACCTCATAGACCAGGTCTGAGCAAGGCGGACCATTGCATAATACACTGAAGAGTCGCCGTGCGGGTGGAATTTACCAAGCACCTCACCCACAATACGAGCGGATTTTTTATAAGGCTTATTAGAACCTACCCCAAGTTCGTGCATTCCAAACAATACCCGTCTATGAACAGGTTTCAAACCGTCGCGAACATCAGGTAATGCCCTGGAGACTATTACCGACATCGAGTAATCGATGTAGGATGCTTTCATCTCCTCTTCGATGTTAACCTTAATTACTCTTTCTTCTTCAATCATTATATTTATATTGTTTGATGAATCATGAACAAAAAAAAGGTCATAAAACCGACCTTTTTTAATATCGCTAAATTAATGATAAAATGCCGAATTTTAAAATCGTGGCGACCTAATTGTAAGCTATTTTTAGCAATATTAATCTCCCTTTTCTTCAGGATTTGAGGAGGATGGGTGATGAACCAAAATATCCTTTTTCGGTTTATCTAATTGAGTGGGATAATTGCGTAAAATATAGTACTTTTGAAGAGTTTTTTAACAGTGTTGCACTGTACGTATAATAGATTTAGCTGACTTTATGGAATTAAATTATTCATCAAGGGTAAGAGACGCTATATCCCACAGCAGGGAGGAAGCTCTGCGACTTGGCAACCTGTTCATTGCTCCCGAACACATTATGCTGGGGCTAATAGCTCAACCCGGTGGGTGCGCTGTAAAGCTGATGGAAAAGATGAATGTGGACCTGGATCACCTTCGTGAGGCTATCGAGGACAAGATAAAAGGCACTAAGCCAGTGGAGCATGAAGGCGATTTGCCGCTCTTGAAATCTACAGAACAGATTCTGAAACTTGTTTACCTTGAAGCAAAAGCCCTGAAAAGTGACAAAATTACAACGGTACATCTTTTGCTGGCCTTGCTAAGAGACACCAACAGTACAATTGCACAGATCATGGAAAGCTACAATGTGAAATATGAATCATTAAAGAATGTCCTGTCAAGGCAGTATCCCATCGCAAGGTCACAGATGCCCGACGATGATGATCAGGACAGTCCTTTTGGCGGAAGTTCGTCAGAAGGTTCAAAGTCCTCCGGTGCTAAAGGTCAAAGTGAAACACCGGTACTTGACAACTTCGGTATTGACATAACCAAAGCGGCCGAGGAAGGCCGTCTCGATCCTATTGTAGGCCGCGAAAAAGAAATAGAGCGTCTTGCGCAGATACTTAGTCGTCGGAAGAAAAACAATCCTGTTCTAATTGGTGAACCTGGAGTTGGAAAATCAGCAATTGCTGAAGGTCTGGCTCTTAGGATAGTCGAACGTAAGGTTTCCCGAGTACTTTTTGGTAAGCGGGTTGTTACTCTTGACCTGGCATCAATCGTTGCCGGAACCAAGTACAGGGGTCAGTTTGAAGAGCGTATTAAGGCTATATTGAATGAATTGTCAAGAAACCCGCATATCATCCTGTTTATTGATGAAATTCACACGATTGTAGGAGCAGGTGGTGCTACCGGTTCACTTGATGCAGCCAATATGCTTAAACCAGCTCTGGCTCGTGGAGAGATCCAATGTATTGGTGCTACGACTCTGGATGAGTATCGTCAGCATATTGAAAAAGACGGAGCTCTGGAACGCCGTTTCCAAAAAGTAATGGTTGAGCCGACCACACCAGAGGAAACCTTTGAAATTCTCAACAATATCAAGGCCAAGTATGAGGATCACCATAATGTGACTTATACCCCGGAGGCTATTGACGCATGTGTAAAGCTTACTGAGCGTTATATCTCAGACCGACATTTACCAGATAAGGCAATAGACGCTCTGGATGAGGCCGGTTCACGTGTCCATATCTCTAATATTGTAGTTCCCGAATCCATCCTTAAGCTTGAAAAGCAGATTGAGGAAGTAAAGGAAAACAAGATAAAGGCCGTAAAGGCACAGAACTTTGAGCTGGCAGCCAGTTTCCGTGACAAGGAAAAGAGTCTGCAGGATGAGTTGGAACGCACTAAGCAAAAATGGGAAGAAGAACTACAACAACACAGAGAAACAGTTGATGCAGAAAAGGTTGCTGAAGTTGTTGCTATGATGACAGGAATACCTGTTCAAAGAATAGCACAGGCAGAAGGCTTCCGTCTTCTGCAAATGGGAGAAGAATTAAGAGGTAAAGTAATTGGTCAAGAAGAGGCAATACAAAAGGTTGTTAAAGCAATTCAGCGTAATCGTGCCGGATTGAAGGATCCAAACCGTCCTATCGGTTCCTTTATTTTCCTTGGTCCTACAGGTGTTGGTAAGACTCACCTTGCAAAGGTACTTACCCAGTATCTGTTTGATACCCCAGACGCCCTGATTCGCATCGACATGAGTGAATATATGGAGAAGTTCAGTGTATCACGTCTTGTTGGAGCGCCTCCCGGATATATCGGATATGAAGAAGGTGGACAGCTCACCGAAAAGGTACGTCGTCGCCCCTACTCTGTTGTACTCCTCGACGAGATTGAGAAGGCTCACCCGGATGTATTTAACCTGATGCTCCAGGTTCTTGACGAAGGACGTCTTACAGACAGCCTTGGTCGTAGGGTTGACTTCAGGAATACTATTATCATCATGACTTCAAATATTGGAACCAGGGAGCTTAAGGAGTTTGGCCGTGGAGTTGGTTTCTCTGCCCAGCAACCAGGAAGCAAGGATGACAATGAAATGGCCAGAGGAATTATCGAAAAGGCTCTTAAAAAAGCCTTTGCACCTGAGTTCCTTAATCGTATTGACGATGTAATAATCTTCGGTAGCCTTTCCAAGGAAGATATTCACAAGATTATTGATATCGAACTTGCAGGACTTTACAAAAGAGTTGAGAGCCTCGGTTATAAGCTTAATCTTGCTGAGAATGCCAAGAACTTCATTGTTTCGAAGGGCTATGATGCTCAATACGGAGCAAGACCATTGAAACGGGCAATACAGAAGTACCTTGAAGATGAAATGGCAGAGGTAATAATCCAGGCTTCAGTTTCTGAAGGCGATGAAATAGAAGTAGATTACGATGAGAAGGAAGAAAAGATCAAAACAAAGATAGTATCACACAAGACAAAAGGATCGGTCATCAAATCACAGGGACCAGAGAGTGTCAACTAGGTTGTAAATATGGATAAAAAAAGAGAGTGCCCTGTGGCACTCTCTTTTTTTATCGTATAAGGCCTTATTACAGCCTTATTTTAATAATTTACAGGATTACTTAAGTCTGCTGTTGATTTCTCTTAGGGAAGCCTGAGCCTTTTCGTTGTCAGGATCAATCTCAAGTACCTTTTCAAACCATGGCTTAGCATCAGCAAAAGCATTGTTTGCACGAGCTGTAATCTCATCATATTGTTCAGGATCTGCACTAGCTGCAGAAGCAAGAATTTGAGCAGCCTGATTATATGGTTCTGCACCCTTTTTCAGATAATAGGTTGTCAGCATCTTTTTCATCTGAGCAAGGACAGAACTACTCTTGTAATCCTCAATAGCTTTGAGGAGAGTTTGTTCCATTTCCTCATCCCTATCCAGATTATTCAGAGAAGAAGCAATGTAATATGTAGAAAAATCAGCACGATATCCCATATCGACAGACTTCTTATAGTATTCCAATGCCTTCTCATGGTTCTTAATTCTGCGTGCTGCAGTTGCCAGGTTGAATATCATTGAAGCATCCTGTGCTTCTTCTTCAGGCCATACTGCTAGGGCAGCTTCAAACTTCTCGACTGCTGTGGCAAAATCGTTCTTTCTCAACGCATCATTACCTTCATTCTTCAACTCGATATATGCTGTTTCAGTTTGTGCAAAAGAAACCAAAGAAAACAGCATCATCCCCAAAATTGTTAAATACCTCATAATACAGTAGTTTTTAAATCAAATTTCACAAAAGCAGCGTAAAAATAGCACTTTTTAAACCAAAAGAAAAAATGAGCGCGAAATATTAAAATGTATTAACTTGCAAACTGCAATCATCGTGCCACTATCGCAATACGCGTTTTCAAATCCAAATAATCAGCTGACATCACATCTCTTCCCCCATCTTCAGGTTTAGGAAAATCAATGGTATAACCAGCTTTTTCAAGTCCACCTGGAATAATATCATCTATTACTTCACCAAACTTAAACGGATGGGCAGTAGAAACAAACAGTGAAATTTCTGATTTATCAACCTGCCCTATTGCTGCAGTATAAGCGGCAGCTGTATGAGGGTCCATCAGATAACTGTATTTTCCAAAACCTTCACTAATAGCCTTTTTAATTTCAGCATCGCTAACCGAGAGTGATATCATCTCGGTCTTTATATCCTGAAGAGAATTGTTGTACAGCTCATACATCCTTGGGAAGTTACTTGGATCACCTACATCCATCGCATTGGCAAGCGTAACTATAGTTTGATGCGGTTCATATACCCCTGATTTAAAGAAGCGGGGAACAACATCATTGGCATTCGTAGCAGCAACAAAACGCTTAACAGGAAGACCCATTTTGTGGGCCAAAACTGCAGCCGTAATATTTCCAAAATTACCACTTGGTACTGTTATTACAGGATCCCCCTTCACTCCCATTGCCCTTAGCTGAGCATAGGCAAAGAAATAATATACCATCTGTGGAAGCAGGCGGCCTATATTAATAGAATTTGCAGAAGTCATGTAAACAATCTTGCGAAGATCTTCATCGCGGAATGCTTCCTTTACCAATCGCTGGCAATCATCAAAGCTTCCCTCCACTGCAATAGCATGGACATTGGCACCAGGAGAGGTAATCTGGTATTCCTGATATGGGCTTACCTTTCCTTTGGGATAGAGCACTATAACCTCTATACCCTCAACTTTGTGGAAGCCATTTGCCACAGCACCACCTGTATCCCCAGATGTAGCAGTAAGGACCAGGAGCTTGCGATCCTCGTTTCTGTTAAAATATCCAAGTATACGTGACAGAAACCGTGCTCCCACATCCTTGAAAGCCTGTGTTGGTCCGTGAAAGAGTTCCAACACATACAGGTTTCCATCTATCTGCCTGACAGGAATTGGGAAATTAAAGCTCTCCCTTGTGATTGCCCTTAGTTCATCGTCCTTTATATCCTCATCCATATAAGGTTTGAGAACACGGAATGCTATCTCAGGCAGATCGTAGGCTGCCATGTTTTCAATAAAATCCCTGTCAAGTTGAGGAATGCTCTCAGGCATAAACAAACTACCGTCGGGAGCCAGTCCCTTGAAAAGCACCTCTTTAAGGGGATATCTCTTATCCTTTGAAGCAAGACTTAAATATTTCATCTCAAGCTAATTATGCTTTTTATACTAATTATCAAAATACTATAGCTTAAAGAACAGATCCAGCAGTTCCTCTCCCTTTACTTCTCCCAGAGAACCATTTTTAACAGAAAACTCATTAAAAGTCTCAATGCTATCAGCCTGGAGTCCCTTCTTCATGATCATAAAAGGTACGGCAGCCCTTGTATGTGTACGGAGTCTGCAGGGTGTCGGGTGGTCAGGCAAAAGCAGTAATGCGTAATCCTCTCCCATTTTCTGAAGGCCCTCATACAAAGGCTTTAGCAGTCTGCGATCAAAATCCTCAATTACCCTTTTCTTCAACAGAAAATCACCTTCATGACCTGCCTCGTCCATGGCTTCAATATGCAGGAAAACAAAAGGATGCCTTTTCAGTGCATCAAGAGCCGCAGCAGCCTTACCCTCATAATTTGTGTCATGCAGGCCTGTAGCCCCTTCCACATGTACCATCTCAAGACCAGCCAGTTTACCGATACCAAAGATAAGATCTACTGCCGATATCACTGCTCCCGACTCTACACCAAACCTATCCTTAAACGACGGGAAGTCAGGCTTATACCCGGGTGACCAGGGCCAGATTGAGTCAGCACATTTCTTACCCACTGACCTTCTCTTAACATTTACGGGGTGATCTTTTAATACATCAACTGAGCGTTTCATAAGTTCGCACAGCAACTGTGCAGTGTCCTCAGCCTCAGCTGAATTGGCAACAGGAAATAAAGGAAGAGCCTCTTTACCAGGGTGATCATGGGGTGGAGTACACATTATATCAGAATTTCCCCCCTTTATAATTAGAATATGTCTGTAGCTGGTGCCGGGATAAAATTTAACCCTTTCACTGCCTAGTTTTTCATTTAGAGCAGCAATAAGTTCAGCAGCCTCGGGGCTGCTGATATGTCCCGCAGAGTGATTTACCAAAATTCCATCCTCAAGGGAAACAAGGTTACAGCGTAGTACAAGATCTTCGCTTTTAATATCAATACCCAGTGAAGCAGCCTCTATCACTCCCCTGCCCTGGAAATACTTTGCAGGAGGATATCCCAAAATATTCATATTTGCTATCTCACTACCTGGATGAAACTCGGAAGGCACTGTGTGTACCAGACCCGTAGCAGCTTTTTTACATATTTCATCCATTACTGGAGTTTTAGCGGCCATGACAGGGGTCATGTCGCCAAGCATATCATCAGGCTCATCAGCCATTCCGTCGGTCAGGATTACTATAAACTTCATATAGGAAATGATTCATTATCAGTACCTGCATCAAAAATCCAAAAGAACAGGCCCCAAGGTTGTGCTTTTAAGATTCTCGGCAATACAAAGATTTGATTATAGTCTAATAGGATTATAAACGCAAAACTAACAATTTATAATTAGTATAAAAACCAATGCTTACAGAAGTAACAAAAGTCAGGCTAATTTTGCTCTGTGGTAACGGCTTTTTATGCTAAATTTAGCTTCAACAAAAAGAAAGAGGATGGCAGGATTACATATTTACCGGGCTTCGGCAGGATCAGGAAAGACATTCAGGCTTGCACAAGAGTACCTGAAGCTACTATTCAGGGATCCCTTCAAATACAGGCATATTCTTGCCGTGACTTTTACAAACAAGGCGACCGGTGAGATGCGTGACCGCATTCTGAAGTCACTAAGCGAATTGGCCGATCCTGACTGCAAGAATCCTGAACATCTAAAGGACTTGACTGACTATACCGGAATGAGCGAATCTCAGGTCCGCCGCAAAGCGGACCTGCTTCTTGGCATGCTCCTTCACGACTATTCCCGTTTTAGTATAAGCACAATTGACAGTTTTTTCCAGAAGGTAACCCGTTCATTTGCCTATGAAATGGGGCTTCCGTCCGGTTTTAGAGTTGAACTAAAGCCTGAGTATATAATGAACCAGGCAATTGACCAGCTAATTATGGAAATGAACCGGCCTGAGTACAGAGAGACGAAGGAATGGCTGCTCAACTTTGCCCGCGAGAATATGGAGGAGCGCAGCAAATGGAATATAGCCGGTGAGATACAAAGCATCAGCAAGGAGATATTCAACGAGCAATATCAGGCAAATGCAAGGACACTTAATAGCCAGATCCGGGATAAGAATCACCTGAGTAAGTACAAGCAGACTCTCAGGCAGATTATAAAGGATACTGATACCCAACTGGAGGAAGTGGGAAGGAAAGGGCTTGAGATAATAGCCCGCTACAACCTGGATATCAACAAGGACTTTAAGGGGCTTAGCAGGACCAAAGTCAAGGTATTTCAAAATTTGGCGCGCCTTGAGAAGCATATGGAAATCGGTAAAATAGAGACACTGCTTGAGGATATAGATAACTGGAAAAGAAAGGATAACAGCCGGGAAATTAATACAGCAATTGAAGCCGCATACAACAGTGGGCTCAAAGACTTGCTTACCAGGGCTGCAGAACTGATAAAATCAAGAAGAAGGGACTATTTCACAGCAAAAGAGATAGAAAGGGAACTAAATTCACTTGGACTGGTTCAGGATGTCTACGAGAAGATGAATGAGATATGCCGGACGCGAAATCTCTTTATCCTTGCTGGTACCAACCACCTGTTGTCGGGGATTATTGACAACAACGACACCCCCTTTATTTACGAGAAGACCGGTACACGGTATGATAACTATATGATCGATGAATTTCAGGACACATCATTTCTGCAGTACCACAACTTCTACCCTCTTATAAAGGACTCACTGGCAGCAGGAAATGACTGTCTGGTTGTAGGAGACGTTAAGCAGTCAATATACAGGTGGAGAAACTCAGACTGGAGCCTTCTGGCAGAGGCTGTAGAACGGGACTACAGGACCTACGGTGTAGAATCAATGACACTGGATACCAACTGGCGAAGTAGTGCGGGGGTAATAAATTTCAACAACAACTTCTTCAGCTATGCAGCAGAAGCCTTGCAGGGTAAGCTGAATGGGGAGATTCCAGGTGACCTTATTGAAGATGAAGAAGTTCGCCCCTACCAGACAAGAATTAGCAGGGCCTTTGCAGATGTTTGCCAGCTTGCCTCCCCCAGAGGCAAAGCACTTAAAGGAGAGGTTTACATCAAAGCCCTTGATACAAACGAAAAAGATAATTACAAGGATACAGCCTTAAAGCAAACAGTAGAGAGAATTGAGCAATTGCTTGCCCAGGGTTATGAAGCCTCAGAAATTGCTGTATTGGTTCGCCGAAATGAAGAAGGTGCAGATGTATCTGAGGCCTTACTTTCAGGCAAATATCACTCTGAAGGAAAAGCCCTTGAAGTCATAAGTAACGACTCCCTCCTTCTGGGTAAGTCAGAAGCCATCAGGCTTCTGATAGGGCAACTGAAACTAATCAGTAGTCCAGATGACCCTGTTTCAGAGTCCTTCGTAAGACTGTACCTTTTGCGAAACGCAGCTGACAAAAAACAAAGCAGCGGAATTGAGAATATCTCAGAACATATGTTGGGTAGTGCTGAGGAACAGTTGTGGCAGGACTACAAGGAAAACCTGTTTACCCTCCGCGAAAAACCTGTATATGAGCTAGTAGAAAGGTTGACCGAATTGCTTCCAGAAGAACTCAGGATTAGGGATTCTGTTTATTTACAAACCTTTATGAGTATCTGTCTGGACTTTATTAACCAGGAAAGTCCTGACCTAAACAAGTTTCTTGACTATTGGGAAATGAATGGTGCAGGCACCTCATTGTCCGTGCCAGACAACCGTAATGCAATACGCGTTATGACAATACACAAGTCCAAGGGACTTGAGTTTAGGGCTGTAATCATACCCTTTGCCAACTGGAAATTCTTTGAAGCAAGGAAAGCAGGACTTATCTGGGTAAGTCCGGATAAGGAACCCTTCAACGGACTTGCACTGGTTCCCATCAAAGTCAAAAAAGACCTTGCAAACACCTACTTTGCGAAGCATTATTTCAACGAACTGCTTCAATACTATGTTGACAATCTCAATCTAGCCTATGTTGCCTTTACACGTGCTAAACAAAGCCTTAACATAATCTGCCAGATTGACAGCAGCAAAGACAAAGATAAGTCAGATGGATATGGTGATATTGGTGAGTTGCTGTACAAATTCATTCAAAATGCCGGAGACAGCTTTGATTCCTCTTTACTGACATTCCACAGCATTAGCGAAGCCGAATTGATCCCTGAATCAGTTTCCAAGACGAAAAAATACAGCAAGGCAAATCGTGAGTATATCCAGACTGAAAGCAGGACTGTCCAACTAGAGTCCTGGGAGGACAGGACACTGATACACCTTGAGAGTGAGAACTTCTTTGACAATGAAGACAGTTCCCTGCTACGCGGCAGGGTGATACACGCAATTTTTGAGAATATCCGGGAAAAGAATGATGTGGACAGGGCAATCCGCAGATTGGTATTTGAAGGAATGATAGGAGAAGAAGAGAAAGCGCTTTACAAAGACAGTATTGCAGAATGGCTCTCCCATCCGACGGTTACCCACTGGTTTGATGGTAGCTATGAAGTTAAAACTGAAGCATCAATACTCTTTAAGACCGAGAAACGACCCGACCGTATAATGATAAAAGGAGATAAAGTGGTGGTAGTTGACTACAAATTCGGTCGTAGTATGAATCCTGCCCACTTCAGGCAGGTAGAGCAATATATGAGGCTTATCAGGCAAATGGGCTACAAGAATGTTGAAGGTTACCTTTGGTATGCCGGAATGGGCAATATAAGAAAGGTGGAGCTGAGCTAGAACATATGCTGTAAAACAGACAGGTGAACAAACAGCAATATCTCCTGTTTTGAAGAAAAGGGGCACAGTAGCGGCCCACAGTAAACTAAAAAACTATTAGTTATGGCAACAGAAAGCGCAAAGATCATCGCCTTCAGGGATAGTATTCAATATGTAAATGACAGCATTGTAAGTCAGCAGATAATCAAGAACTCCTCAGGCAACGTAACACTTTTTGCCTTTGACAAGGATCAACAACTCAGTGAGCATTCAGCTCCCTTTGATGCACTTGTCCAGGTACTTGACGGAACTACTGAGATTAGAATCGCAGGTAAGCCCTATTCGCTAAAGTCCGGAGAAGCAATTATCCTGCCGGCAAATGTGCCTCATGCAGTATATGCATCAGAACGCTTTATGATGCTGCTTACAATGATAAAGGGACAATAAGCTTGTTGGCAGCAAAGTGTACAGTTTTATTAAGGTGTAAGCAAAGCAAGCTTTCGGAAATACAAAATACCTGAATATAAATACCTTTGTACCATATAAATAAAAATGCAGCTCCTTGCAGCTGCATTTTTTGCTTCAAATAGGAAAATAAAGCCCTCTCTTTATACCATTCTCAACTCATCACGAGTTGTTATTTTCTCACAGTAGTGGCATTCCAGAGCCAGTTCTTCCTTATCCATTACCCTGAAGCGGGTTTGCACAGACTCATGGTTACAAATACATTTAGGATTAAAGCACTTCACGATGCCCACAATTTCGTCAGGTATGGTAACATGCTTTTTCTCTACCACCTCGTAATCTTTGATAATATTAAGATGAGCATTTGGGGCAACAAGAGATATCTTATTGATCTCATCAGGTTCAAAAAATTTGTCAGCCACCTTAATAATAGCCTTCTTGCCATATTTCTTACTGTCGAGGTTAGCCCCGAAAGTAATCTGATTTGGAATCCTGTCGAGTCCCAGTATGGTTATTACATCAAAAAGTGAAGCTGCCGGAATATGGTCTATTACAGTTCCGCTTTCTATTGCGCTTACCTGAAGTTGTTTCTTATTTGACATAGCATGTGATTTTTGGAAAATTGGACACAAAAGCTTATTTCAGGCCCATAATGGACGCGATAATTGCCATACGGGTATATACCCCGTTTTCAGCCTGTTTGAAGTAATAAGCCTTGGTATTAGCATCAACATCATCTGCAATTTCATTAACCCTTGGCAGCGGATGCAATACCTTAAGGTTGTCTTTCGTATTATCGAGCATTGAGTTGCGCAGCACATAGGTGTTCTTGACCCTCTCATACTCCATCGGGTCAGAGAAGCGTTCCTTCTGAACCCTGGTCATATAGAGGATATCTGCTGTTTCCAGATTGCTAATATCACTTTGCTCATAATACTTAATACCCTTTTGCTGGCAGAAGCGCAGATACTCCTTTGGCATAGACATTTCCTTTGGGGCCACGAAGTAGAAAGTAGGATTAAAATGCGACATTGCCATCAGTAGGGAGTGAACCGTACGGCCGTACTTAAGGTCACCAACCATAAAGATTGTCAGATTTTCCAAAGTCCCCTGTGTTTTCTTGATAGAATACAGGTCAAGCAGAGTCTGTGTAGGATGCTGGTTGGCACCGTCACCGGCATTTATAACCGGTACTCTGGATTGTTCTGAAGCATAGCGGGCACTACCTTCAAGGGGATGTCTCATAACAATAAGGTCAGCATAGTTGCTGACCATTTTAATAGTATCCTTTAGAGTTTCACCCTTTGTAGTAGAAGAAGAAGCAGAATCAGAAAATCCGATAACCCTTGCACCAAGGCGGTTGATAGCAGTTTCAAAACTTAGTCTGGTGCGGGTCGAAGGCTCAAAGAAGAGAGTGGCCACCACTTTGTCCGTCATCAGGGGCTGATTGGGATTGGCTTCGAAATCAGCAGCAAGTTCAAGGATTCTTAAGATCTCCTCCCTGGAATAATCGGTAATAGAGATTAAGCTTCTATTTTTCATTTGTTTTATATCAAAAGTATGAAATCTTACCTTATTTTAAGGCAAAAATAGCTGTTTTTTTGTAGTACTTTTACACACATAAGACAATAAATCCGGTATTGTCAGGGAGCGACAGGGCTCCCTGACAAATATTCCGGCAAAACTATTAAGGTGATATGACAGAAGCATACAAAACAGCAGAATCGCTGATTGAATTTATTCACAAGAGCAGCAGTACCTTCCATGCCGTATCAACGATGGCAGAAAGGCTGAAATCAGCAGGATATGTGGAATTGGATCTAAGGGATAAGTGGAAGATTGAAAAGGGTGGTAACTATTTTGTCACACGAAATGGAACTGCTGTTTTTGCTTTTTCAGTTGGATTGGGTGATCCTGCACAGGATGGATTCAGAATTGTTGCAGCTCACAGTGACTCTCCCACTTTCAGGATTAAACCTGAGCCAGAAATTTTAACTGACAACTATTTTGTAAAGCTCAACACGGAAGTATATGGTGGTCCGATACTAATGACCTGGCTTGACAGACCACTTTCAATTGCTGGAAGAATCAGCCTGCGTAGTAAAAACCCACTCTGGCCTGACAACAGACTGCTGGACTTCCGTCGCCCGTTAGTTATTATTCCTTCGCTTGCAATCCACTTCAATAGAAGTGTAAATGACGGTGTGGAACTCAACCGTCAGAAGGACATGCTGCCACTTCTCGGAATTGGAAGAGAAGGCGGACTGGGAGTCGGAATGCTGAAGGAAATGATTGCAAGTGAGCTTAGTGTTGATGTATCAGATATCCTGGATTATGATCTGACCCTATATGAGTACAATAAGGGTTGCCTGATGGGCAGCAGGCAGGAGTTTATCTCCTCGCCCAAGCTTGACAATCTTGCAATGGCACATGCAGCCCTGGAAGGCCTGTTAAGCAGCAAGGCAGCTAAGGCAACCAGGATGATTGCTATTTTCGACAATGAGGAAGTTGGTAGCCTGACTAAGCAAGGTGCCGATTCTCCCCTTTTCAGGCATATCATAGAAAGGATTCTTATAATACTGGGACTTGACAATGAGGGTATACAGCGAAGTATCTATTCATCATTTATGGTTTCAGCTGATATGGCACACAGTGTTCACCCCAACTATGTCGAAAAGCAAGACCCAGTGTTGCATCCAAAGCTCAACAAGGGACCTGTTATCAAGATTACTGCAAATCAGAAATACACAAGTGATTCGGACAGTATCGCTGTCTTTGAGCAGATTTGCAAGCAAGCAGACGTTCCCTACCAGAAATTTGTCAACCGTTCCGACATTGCAGGTGGCTCTACCCTGGGTAATATAAGCACCGGACAGATTGATATCAGATGTGTTGACGTCGGTAATCCAATGCTGGCTATGCACTCGGTCAGGGAACTGGCAGGAACCGAAGACCAGGCATGGATGATAAAGGCATTGAAGACCTTTATGGAACTATAAAGATTTCATTCAAAACAGAGGGCTCAAGTCTTACAAGACATGAGCCCTTTCTCGTTATCTCCGGCCGGCAAATCCTGTCTGAGCAGTACTAAGCAACGCTCTCAGGGTTTTGTTATCGACCTGTATATCACATCCTGAATATCTGTCCGAATATTTAATGTGGATAGCTTTCTGTTGTATGAATCAGGGTGTATCCTGTTAGACAGAAAGATATAGATCAGGTTATACCGGGGATCCACCCAAACCATGGTTCCCGAAAAACCCTGATGGCCGTATGATTCAGCAGAAGCAAGTCGCGACACTGGAGTATCCTTTTTAGGATCCATCTCCGGTTTATCAAAGCCCAATCCCCTCCTGTTTCCAGGCTCATGTGCAGAAGTAAAGAAGTCCACCGTCCCTGCACCAAGATAGCGGTATCCGCCATACTCACCTTTATTAAGGTACATCTGCAAGAGCTTGGCAAGATCATTTGCATTGCCAAATAGTCCGGCATGTCCTGCCACCCCTCCCATCAGTGCAGCAGTCTGGTCGTGAACATAGCCCTGCAGAGTTTGCTTCCTGAAAGTCTGATCGTCCTCTGTTGGAGCAGCCATTACAGCAAAGCCATATTTCCAAGGATTAAACATCAGGGAAGCACTACCTATTTTACTGTAAAACAATTCACTGGCAGCATTTTCCATCGGCATTCCGCTAACATTCTCAATAATCCTCTTCAACAGAATAAAATTGAGGTCACTATACAGATAGATAGGCTTTCTTAGCTTGGAAGCAAGAACCAGATAGTACATCGAATCAACATAGTTGTGATTCAGATACACATTTTCAGCCACAGTGACAGAAAACAATGAGTCCTTTCTGTTGCTGATCAGGTAATCCTTATATACCAGGTTTTTGTTCATATACAGGTTGTTGTCAACCTTGTATGGATGGGTTGACGAACGTTTCTTGCTATACAGGTCTCCTTTTAGCATTGACTTATCAAGTATCTCTGTATGAAATGGAATAGAAGCCTGAAGTCCCGACTGGTGCAACAGAAGTTGTCTGACAGTTATATCCCTCTTATCTGTAGTATCTGCTTCAGGAAGGTAGGTGCTAATCGGATCATTAAGCGCCCACAATCCATCATCATAAGTACGCATTACAACAGGCATTGTCCCAGCAATCTTGGTTACAGAGGCCAGATCATAGATATCACTGTTTTTTACAAGTCTCTTCTTCTTATAATTGTGCCATCCGTAACTTCTATGTAAAACTACAACCCCGTTTCTTGCAACAAGAACCTGTGCACCTGGCGTTGCATTCTGCTTAATAGCCTTTTCAACAATCTTGTCAATCAATGCCAGGGTATCGCTACTCAGGCCAACCTCTTCAGGCAGGCCATACTTAAGTCTTGTAACATCACAATGTATTGCCATTGAGGCAAGATACCCATATACTTCACGAGGAGCTTTGGGTGATGTGGCAACGCCATTGAAAACGACCTGAGCCATTATTTCCCATACAAAAGGGTTAGCTGAAGGTGCCAGGACCATCCCATCCAGACCGGAAGGCCATGCAGAAAAAGGTAGATTCCCAGGATCTCCGGCCCATACAAGAACCAAAGATGTACCGGGATAATAAATCCGAATAGACTTTATCACCTCTTCAAGTGGCACACTCTGGTAATAAGAAGGATCGCTAAGCAGGAAGATTAAATCGTATCGAAAAGGATGTAGCAACATTGGTTGCTGCCTTATATAGTTATCAGCCATCCTTACAAAGTTATTGCCATGCAGCATTCCCTTTGTGTAATATCCAACCTTCATATCTAGCTGGGTAAAAGGAAATAGCTTTTTGTAGTGAGGCTGAAACAGACTTACTGAGGATTCATATACCCGCCTGAAAGTAAGCAACAGCTCCTTTTCAGATAGTTTAGGGCTGAAAAAATAATGTGTTTCAGTTGAGAGATACTTCATTATAAGTGCATTCCTGCAGGAATGCACTAGTATATCCTCATCCAGCCATCTGTCCCGGAATGCATTTAGTAAACGCTCATAATCCTTTGTATAATCATTGGTTATTAGCAGCTTACCATCTTCAAGAACCTGCCTGACTGACAGTGCAGCACCGGCGACCATGGAAATACCTTTCTCATCCCCCACCTGCGGAAGGTTTATTACCGGAAGGCTGGATGGCAGCAGACTGTTGATATGTGAAGGAACCAAACAGGCTTCAGCATAAAAGGCATTTAGGCTATATGCATCTGGTCTGAATGGAATCCATAGTGAGGACATAGCTAGCGCCCCTGGATGCTCATCTCCATTAGCCACATTGATTGATGGCAGTGGAACAATATCGCTCAGGAAGCAATTTACTCCACTTCTTGCAAATGTGTCGGCAAGCCAGCGTATCATCCCGTCGCGGCTCTCGGGGGAGCACACAAGCAGGGTCTTTTCATCCGGAAAAGGCATTGGCATTGAACCCATCTCAAAGCCTCCTCTTATATCTACAATAGCTCTTGTAAAGGATGAAGGCTTAATATCAAGATGTTCAATAGCTAAGGGATCAACAACTGTAAATCCCGGTTGTCCCAGCAGAATCAAGGCGAGTTTATCCTCCAACCTCAAGGTTGGGTATATAGAATCAGCCCATATACCAGCCTTCTCAATTGATGTATTCCCCACAATTGACGAAGCAGCCGGAAAATAAAAGGCAAACAACAAACAAAAACTCACTAAGATCCTGAAAATCATCACCACAAAAAATATTAGGGAAACAGCTAAATATCAAACAAAACATGCTGCTAAGCACTATCTGCGGGCATTCATGTATTACAAAAATAAGGTATATTGCTATGTGAGTTATCTAATACTTAGAAAATTCGTTTATTTTATCAGAGAGTCCTATGTATTATAAAAAATAAGCTTAATTTTGGATGCGAGATAACCCTCCATGCATTATGGCGCCAGAAGATGTTTGTTATCAGCATTGTTTCGTCAGCATTATTTAACCTTGACCTTACATGCTGAGTTTGATTATAGTGAGTTTTGAAATTGATTAAAACACAATTATGTCGGACAATTTAAGCAATGCGTTAAACCAAAACTGGGAGGATAAAACCATTCTGGTAGTAGAAGACGTCGATACGAACAAAATCTTTTTTGATGCAGCTTTGCGTAGAACCAAGGCCAAGATACTCTGGGCAAAAGACGGACAGGAAGCCATTGACATGTTCAGGGACAACAAGATTGACCTTGTTTTGATGGACCTTCAGCTTCCCGTTATGGACGGTTACACAGCTACACGTGAAATCAAGAAGATCAACCCCGATATTCCGGTAATTGCGCAGACTGCACACGTTATGTCAGGAGAGAGGGAAAAGTGCATGGAGGTGGGCTGTAATGATTATCTGGCTAAGCCTATACGCTTACAAATTTTAATAGAAACGCTTTCTAAATACCTTAACCAATAGGTAATCGGACAATTAGAAAATATTGAACTTAGACAAAAAAGGCTGACCATCAGGTCAGCCTTTTTTGTCTACAATATAGTGACTTCAGTTCTACGGTTTCGTGCCCTTCCTTCAGGAGTACTATTGTCAGCCACCGGCATTGAAAGGCCGAAGCCCTTATATTCAAGCCTCTTTGCATCAATTCCTCTGTTGACCAGGTGGTTATATACAGATTTAGCCCTATTTTCTGATAAGCGTTGGTTGTAAGCGGCATTTCCTTGATTATCAGTATGACCACCAATCAATATTCTTACCTCCGGATTATCTCTCAGGAAGGAATAAAGTCCTTCGAGTTCCACAAGCGACTCTTCCTTTAGTTCATAAGAATCCGTTTCAAAGAAGATATTCTCAAGAGTTGTCTTTGCACCCGTTCTGATTGGGTATAGACCAATATCAAGCTGATATGGTTTGAAAACGGAATACTCATTCTCAAGGTCAAAATGTCCAGAGTAAAACATATAGCCGGGATGCGCAGCTTTGAAGGCATATCGGCCTCCAAGAGGAAGACAGACAAGAAATTGTCCAGATTGGTTACTTCTAGACTCCACCACTGTCTTTCCATTCCCAAGATTCTTGAGCTCAAAATCTGCCGGAAGAGTCTCACCTGTTTCTATATCGAAGACCCGTCCTTTGACATAGGAAACTGGATCAGGTCTTATTGGTTCGGGCAATTCAAAGGTATAGATCACCTTGTTTTTTCGTCCTTCCATCATTCCGTCACTTGAGAAATATGCTCTGTCACCCCTGGCATTTACTATAAAGCCCATCTCATCACCCTGTGTGTTTATAGGATAACCTACATTAACCGGCATTTGCCATTCACCGTCACTATTTCTGCGACTGAAAAAGATATCCTGCTCTCCCATTCCTCCATGGCCGTCAGATGAAAAATACAAAGTCTTATTATCATGGTGAATAAATGGAGAATTCTCCTCTCCTGTAGTATTAATATTTGCGCCCAGATTAACCGGACTGCCAAATATGGGAATCCCTTCAGGATTATACTTCTCAATGGTAGCCATCCAAATATCCTTGTCTCCTCTGCCACCCGGTCTGTTGCTCACAAAATAGAGTGTCTTGCCATCGGATGAAAAAGAAGGCTGGCTTTCCCAATATGGAGTGTTGAGTGGCATACCCAGATTTACAGGAGCACTCCACCCGCTGCCGGTTTTCCGTGAAAAATATATATCACAACTCCCCCTTCCGTCAGACCTGCCGCAGGCTGTAAAAAACATCATATTACCATCAGCAGAAAGCGACTGAGCTCCCTCATTACCATCGGTATTTATATCCCCTTCAAGTGCAAAACGCCTGCTCCAGTTGCCATTATCATCCCTGTATGAATAAAAGAAGTCCTCCTGAAAGAAAAGTGCTGACTTTGGCAGTTCCTTTTCCATAAAGAGCTGCTCATCACGTGGCTTAAGCACAGTGATTATAAGCGTTTGTTCATCCGCAGTAACACTGGGCCAGTACTCGTCATAGTCCGGATGTAGCGGTTCACCAGCAGGTTCCAGGTTTATCTCATAGGCATTCTCAACTGCATGTGCTGCGAAGCGTGCCCGGTCCAACCATTTGTTAAGTTCTTCGGCATTCCTTTTATCACTATATTTCCACTTATATTTTTCGAGCCATTCAACAGCCTCCTTAAAGCGGCCTACCCTGACAGAAGCAACACCAATATTGTACATAGTAGCAGGGAAAAATAGGGAATCTATCTGGTATGCCTTCATAAGTGCATCAAGCTCCCGATTATAATCACCTGTAGAGTTGTATATATCACCAAGGACAAGGTAGGGTTCGATAAACTTATCATCCCTCCTGATAGCCTCATAAAGGGCATCAATTGCAGGAGTAAGTCTGCCATTACTGAAATGATCGATTGCAAGCTCATAACTCTTGATAGCTGCACGATTCTTCGTAGTCAGGTTTTTCTGGGCATCAGCAAACTGAGCCCCAAAAAGGAAGGCAAACGCCAGCAATTTCAACACCTTATTCATTTCACCCCCGTTTCATTATTACTACAAAGCAGACTCAATTATTTGTCGTGCATGATCCGACAATTCCTGCTGACTATCGATATAATCAGCAGTCTTTATTACCGGATGGATGACAATACCAGCCCTTCCAGGCATCAGATCTAGAAAGTCTCCGCTACATATTTTATAACTATCAACTATTGTCACCGGCAAAATGTCAAGTTCAAGGTCTCTTGCCAGTTTGAACGCTCCATTCTTAAATCTGTTCATCTCCTTACGACGGCTTCTGGTTCCTTCAGGGAAGATAACAACAGAAACACCATTTACAAGCTTTTTACGAGCCTCTTCCAGCGAGCGGGCTGCCTCACGAGGTGATGAGCGGTCTATAAAAATATGGCCAACCTTCTCGCATGCATAGCCGACAAAAGGAATGGTTCTAAGTTCCTTCTTCATTACCCACCTGAAATCAACAGGCATATTACCATACAGTAGAAAAATATCCCAGATACTCTGGTGGTTTGACACAATAACATAGGACTTCCCGGGCTCAATGTTTTCACGTCCTTTGATAAACACACTTACGGGTGTTATCCAACAAGTAACCCGCGCCCAGCAGGACCCTATAAAATTGCCCACTCTAGAAGAGAATATCATTGAAGTTGAGGCAGAAAGCAGTGCTGTCAGAAGGGTAATGACCAGCATCAGTGGAGCAAAGATTAGCCACTTATATGGCTGGTAAAGGATATATTTTGCAGTCATGGTTATAGCTCTTGATACAGGCAAAAATAGAAGTTCTTTGTAAAAGAACAGCCTAATAATAAAAAAAGGTCGCCCCGAGGCGACCTTTTATACTGATATACAAGGATTATGTTAGAACTTATAGCTTAGCCCAAATCCAAGAAGTTGCTTTGACTGCAGCTTGGTCCCCCTTTCGACAGGTATGTCATCAACAATCTCTGTTGTCTTTGTATCATGGTCATACAACAGTTGCAGTGAGAATACCGCAGTGAGGTAATCATTAATCTTCATGTTTAGACGACCTTCCCAATCCACATCAATATGGTCGGGATTATCGACAAGATTGGAGAATAGGTCCAGACGGGTAAAGAAGTCAACTCCCTTGATAATATTCTCCTTCTTGTACACAGACTTAAGAGAAGCACCAAACTCACTCCTCATCTTATCACCCGGATCCACACCATAAGCACCAGCATTTGACAATGAGTCATCAGCAACTATTGTGTGTTTGGAGGTCAGTGGTGAAATATAGAGTGAGAACTGATCATTAGGCTTGTAGTCCATACCAAGAGAAAACTGTAGGTAGGCAGGAGAAAGCAGTTCTGATATTACGACTGAGTTAGTTGGTGGATCCTGATAACCAGTAGTCATCTGCGTTTTGAAATCAAGCAAGGCTGTATAAAACCACTTATCACTTGCCTTATATCCGTATTTTGAGGTTAACAGTAGGCGGTCGTCTGTCTTGATAAGGTTGTCACTTCCCTGTTGTGATAAACCATAGCCTATGGTTAAGCTGTTATCCCACGCACTCTTGTTTTTTGCATAATTGGCGATGGTATTGAAGAGGAAGTTGCCCGATACCGAGTTACGTCCACCAGCTGCCCAATTATTGAGACTCACCTGAGAAAAGGTAAGAGATACATCCCCTCCAGTTTTCCAGTATTTCAGGGAATCTGCCTCATCCTGGGCATTCATGGCACTCAGGTTCAACATTCCAACACATAACAACCCAAAAAAGATTCTTGAATACATAGCTATTAGTTTAAGGCTACCGATTAACAGCCCTCTTACAGGCAGGTTTGCCAGACAAATATCTACAATGCGAGGATATAATTCCAGTGTTTTGTTGAAAAAGAACCGCAATTCAATTCATAAAATCCACCTGTTGTAAAAATTTCTGATCCTATTAGTCATATTGCTATACATTTGTGCAACCTTCAATATTTATTTGTGTCTTTTAATTAAAATCCACTAAGCTTGTCATCGGAGTATAAGGATATACACCAGCCCCTGGTCAGAAAGGCAATGAACGGAGATTCAAAGGCCTTGCATGAGCTGTACAAACTGTACAGCAGGGCGATGTACAATATTTGTTGCAGGATATTAAACAATGAAGCTGATGCCGAGGATATGTTACAGGAGATCTTTATTGAGGCGTTCAGCAAACTAAATAGTTTCCGTTTTGAATCAACCTTTGGAGCCTGGCTGAAGAGAATTACAGTCAACCGCTGTATTAACGAGCTCAGAAAAAGGAAGCTGGCGCTTGAGTATCAGGAAAACCTGCAAGAACCCAACCCCGAAGAATTAAAAGAACCCGATCAGGAAGATATTGAGCTGTCGGTTGAAAGAATCAGACATGCAATGGCGCTACTGCCTGATGGTTATAGAGTTATATTCTCCCTTTATATGCTTGAAGGCTATGACCATGAAGAAATAGCGTCAATACTCAATATCTCTGAATCAACTTCCAAAACCCAACTTATGAGAGCAAAGAAACGCATTATAGATATTCTTAATGTAGGAAAATATTAATACCGGCAACGGAAAGCCATGGAAAAGAAAGACAAACTTGCGGATTTCATGAGGGAGAACAGGGAACTGTTTGATGACAGAGCCCCATCTCCCGAGCTGTGGGATAATATCAGCCGACAGCTAAATACAGGGTCACGCAAACGCAGATCCCTGGCCGTTAACTGGCTGTCGGGGGCAGCTGCGGCTCTGGTATTGACCTTGCTTGTGCCTACCGTATGGTATTCTACAAACGATGGACTTCAGAGCTACGACACTAGCCTCAGTGCGGAAATTTTCGAGATAACAAATTATTATGAAACCCAGATAGAAGAGAAAATACAGCTCGTCTCAACTCTAAGTGCCAACGAGCCTTCCATACGCACCGAACTCGATGCGGACCTGGAAAGACTTGACCAGGTACTGGCCGAACTTAAAGAAGATTTAAAAGATGACGTCGCCAACAGGGAAGTAATATCTGCAATGATTCAGAATTATAGAATGAAACTGAGCATACTGGAACAGGTGCTGGAATATGTGGACAATAGTCAATACAATTCCGATCAGGAAAACGAGATAGATTATCAATTATAAGCGCAGCTATATGAAGCTTAAGGAAAAATTACCGGGATATGTTATGACCCGAACAGGCCAGAGCCTACATAGACTCGCGGTTGTATTCCCAGTTATTGTATGTTTGCTGATGATGGGCACCTCTGCAAGGGCTCAGGAGATAAGGGAAACACTAAGTACGACCTATCTCTTTCATACCCCTGCAGGAGTAACGCTCCATATTAACAACAAATACGGAGAGGTAAAAGTCAACACCTGGCAGAAGGATTCAGTAAAGGTTGAAGTCAGAAGAACCTTTATACATTCCAACCGCGACCAGATTGAAAAGCTGAAGAATGAGATAGATATAAGTCATTCTGTTGCATCAAACCTCATTAGGTTTGAGACAACCTTCCAGCAAAGCGGTAAACGTATTTTCAGGAATATACAGGAAGCCACCAATATGGTAGGGAATGAAAGGAACTCCCGCATCGAATACGCAGTTACTGTTCCAGCAAGAACCAACATCTCTATTGTTAACAAATATGGCGATGTAATCCTGCCAAACCTAAGTGGAAAAGTCTCTGTTGACCTATCCAATGGAAACCTGCAGGTACGTAAGTTAAGTGGGTCTGTCAATTTGGTTCTGGCATTCGGAGTAGCTATTATCGATGAACTGACAACAGCAAATCTGGATCTGAATTTTGTCGAACTATCGCTTAACAAGGCCAATAACCTTACAATAAGGGGTAATTCATCTACCATAGATATTCCGGAGATCAACACTTTGGAACTGGATTCAAGAAGGGATAAGATTAAAATCGGAAAGGTGGCAAGTATAAGCGGTACCACTTATTTCTCAAACATCAGAACTGAGCATGTCACCTCTTATGTCAATCTCACATTGACCTATGGAGAAATCAGCAAACTTAATCTGTCGTCACAGGTAACAGAATGTATTATAGTGGCCAGAACTTGTAATATTACCCTGGAAATTGACAGGCCTATGCCCTATTCAATATTGCTCAAACATCATAAGGGCAATTTAATGCTCCCTGAAACCATTAAAAAGTCAGATCAGAAGTTCTCAGATCCAGAACTCAGCCGCTATTATTTCAGAAATGACCTGTCTGAAAGTAAGCTGAAAATGAATATTAATGATGCCGATCTGAAAATAATCCATAAATAATGCAACCCGGAATTATGAAAACTGTCTTTAGTTTGAAAATGGTAATGATAAGATTATCAGCTTTTATTTTGATCATGTTGATTGGAGCTACCGGAATCAGGGCACAGGATTACAACCACGCATTCAAGGTTCAGACCTCCTTTGGTTGCGGACTGTCATACAAGATGATTGACTCAAATGAGAAGGGCTTTGAAGTATCGTTTATTAGAAGCGAAAGGATGACACAGGCATCAGTAATACGGATTCATCAGGAACCCGCATTTCCACGAGTGTCGGACAAGATGTTTTTACTGTACGGCTATGGAACTCATATAGCACACAGATCGTCCTACTTTCTATGGAATCCCTTCACTCCCGGTGATGGATACAAGGAGATAAGTCACGACTTCTTTGCTCCGGGCTTTGATGGGTATGTTGGACTTGAATACAGGTTTTTGAAGATTCCCTTTAACATAGTAGTGGATCTGAACTGCAACTTCGAATTCTTCAGACCCGGCTATTTTGGAATAAATTTCATCCCAACTGCGGGATTGGCATATGTGTTTAAAGACAAAAGAAATCATTAAAACCAGAAAATTATGAAAACACTAAAATTAACAGTTGCTGTTTTGCTGGCATCGGCCGTATCAGCATTTGGACAGACTGATTCAAATCCGCAAATGAAGACAGTTTTTGGTGATCCTGAAGTTTCTTCAATAGGTGGTTTCGGTGCTATCGGCTTTGGTTATACCGAAGTAGGCTCACAGGACGCTATTTTCTTTTCTGCCCAGGGTGCTGCTATTGTAAATCATAATATGGCAATTGGAGGTGGTGGTAAAGCCTTTATCTCAAGAGTTGCATATGACCAAAATCTGAACGATGATTTCAACTACGTTGGTGGTTATGCAGGCCTTATTGTACAACCTATTGTTGGCTGGAATCAACCTGTTCACGTTAGTTTCCCAGTTTTGATCGGTGGAGGAGGAATCGGCTATATTAAGCATTGGGGAGAATACGAAGATGATGACTATGAATTTGATGACGAAGACAGCTATGCATTTTTTGTAGTAGAACCAGGACTAGAGGTGGAATTCAACATGGTCAAGTGGATGCGTCTTGCAGCTACAGTCAGTTACCGCTACACTACCGATATCAAACTGAGATACAGACCTCTGGAAGGTCAGAATCCGTCACAAACTGCCTACATAGCACCAGACGATATGCTCCGTGGAATTAATGTCGGACTCGTTTTTAAGTTTGGTAGATTCTAGCATAAGTCAATCTTTACCAATGAAGTATCTGTATAGTTTGCTGCTATTATTGTGTTCAGGCATTGCCCTTTTCGGCTCCAATATTGAGCCGAAGCGAGATCCGGTAGTTAGTGGTTATGTAAAAGATGCCGAGACCGGAGAAACTCTTATCGGCGCTTCAGTATATTGTAAAGAGGAAGGTAAAGGTGCAGCATCCAATCTATACGGATTTTTCAGCATCTCACTTCCACCCGGGCAAAAGATTATCACTGTCAGTTTCATGGGATATAAGACCTATGAGAAGTCAATATCGCTTGAGTCAGACCTAAATCTGAATATTCTTCTTGAACCTGTATCTGCCCAACTTGAAGAGGTTAGCATTGTTGCCGATGGCACAAAAATAAACCTTGACGAGCCATTAACAGGGATGCAGAGGATCAACGCAACAATGATCAAAGAGGTCCCGGCCTTGATGGGGGAAATCGACCCTGTTAAAGTACTCCAGCTAATGCCCGGCATCTCGGCTGCCAGCGAAGGATCAAGCGGATTCAGTGTGCGTGGTGGAAATCCGGATCAGAATCTAATTGTCCTTGATGAAGCTATAGTATATAATGCTGGTCACCTTATGGGGTTCTTTTCGGTGTTTAACAATGATGCACTGAGAGATGTAAATATTTATAAAGGTGATATTCCGGCCCGCAGTGGAGGACGACTGGCTTCACTGCTTGATATCAGGATGAAGGATGGCAATAATGGAAAACTATCTGGGAAGGGTGGTATTGGAACAATATCATCCAGGCTGACTCTGGAAGGACCTGTGCTCTCGGAAAAGACTACCTTTTTGCTTGCCGGACGACGCACGTATGCGGATATATTTCTGCCATTTGCAAAAGAGGAACAGGTAAGGGATGCAGGTCTATATTTCTATGATTTAAATGCCAAAATCAGCCATACATTTAGTGATCACGACAGGATATATCTGAGTGCCTATGGTGGAAGGGATTACTTCAGAGCCTCAGACTCAGAATTGGCCTTTGGAAATCAGACGGCTACCTTGAGATGGAATCACCTGTTTTCTTCCCGTTTATTTGGTAACCTTAGTCTGATATATAGCAACTACAACTACAGCCTTGGATCTGAAGCCGGTGAGGCTGATGATTTTGAATGGAAATCCAGACTTCAAAACCTAGCATTTAAGGCCGATTTCAACTATTATCCCAATCCCAATCATTCAGTTAGCTTCGGAGTTCAAAGCATCACTCATTCGATACTACCTGCGCATGTAAAGGGAACCAATGAGAATACAGTATTTAACGAACTCAGGCTGCCCAAATCAAACGCAAGGGAACTTGGTATTTATGCAGAAAACCTCCATCAGGTGGGTGCTAGGTTGACTCTAAGGTACGGGTTAAGGGTCTCCGGCTTTCAAAATGTGGGCAAGGGAATCAGGCATTACTATGATGAAAACTACGAAGTGACTGGCAGCAAAGAATACAAAATGGGGGAAGTTTTCAACAGCTACTGGGGGCTTGAACCTCGCCTTGGAGCCTCATGGCTGTTTTATCCTCATAGTTCGGTCAAGGCTGCCTATACTAGAACCTTCCAATATATGCACCTTGCTTCAAATTCAAGATCCACTACCCCACTTGATGTCTGGTTTCCGTCCTCGCCCAATGTTAAGCCGCAGGTTTCGGATCAGATCTCTCTGGGTTTTTACAGACATGTATATAGCAACCAACTGGAAGCAGGTGTTGAGGTGTTTTACAAGGAGCTTCAAAACAGCATTGACTTTAAGGACTATGCGGAACTCTTGCTCAATGAGTATCTGGAAGGTGAACTAAGATTTGGAAGTGGAAGAGCATACGGACTTGAGTTTAGCGCCAATTTTGATATTGACGGATGGAATGGGTGGCTCAGCTATACCATAAGCCGGTCAACAAGAAAAATAGATGGAGTAAACAACAATAAACGCTATTTGTCACCCTATGACCACACCCATGATGTATCACTTGTAGTTACACGTAATATTAGTAAGAGACTGTCTGCATCAGCCAATTGGGTGTACTTCACAGGTGCTCCTGTAACATTTCCTGTCGGGCGCTTTGAAAGCGGAGGCAATATTATTCCGATTTACTCAGATAGAAATGCTGAGAGGATGCCTGCCTTCCACAGACTTGATCTGGCAGTTACCCTGCGCGACAAAAATAAAGAAAACCGACGCTTTAGTGGAGAATGGGTCCTGTCCCTCTATAATGCCTATGGCCGTAAGAATGCCTGGTCCATATCCTTTATTGAGGACGATGATGTTCCTGGGCGCACAAAGGCTATGAAGACATATCTGTTCAGTATAGTCCCCTCATTAACCTACAACTTCAAGTTTTGATCACAATGAAAAAAGCACAGATATTTTGCACATTTGCTTTAATGGCATTTGCACTGCTATCATGCGAAGAGGAGATTAATCTGCATCTTAAGACAAGTGCTACCCGTCTGGTGGTTGGTGGTATGATTACAAGTGACACTACACAGCATATCATTACACTTACCCAGTCAGCGCATTATTTCGACAGTACGCAGGTAAAGTACATCTCTGGTGCCCTTGTCGAAGTTGTGGTTGCCGATTCTACTGTGGTATTCACCGAATCAGATGAGCATCCTGGATGGTACCTGAGCCCTGAAGACTTCTATGGTGTACCTGGAAACGAGTACAGGCTCAGAATAACCAATGTTGGGCTGCCAGGTATTTCAACAGATGAAGAATTCACAGCCTCGTCAATAATGCCGGCCATTGCTCCAATAGACTCGGCCAGCATTGGCTATAGTCATGAATGGGATCTGTGGAAGATTGTAATATCGGCCCAGGATCCTGCTGACCAAAGAAACTATTATATGTTCAGCCTGCAACGTAACGGTCGTCAAATCACTAAAAGCCTAAAAGAAAAGACAATATTGGATGATAGACTATTTGACGGAAAATATGCCTCAGAAGTCTGGATTTTCGGACTTGACACTGAAGAATATGATTTCCAACCGAATGATACCTTAACAATGGAATGCTATAACATCACTAAGGAGTTTTATTACTATGTCTATGCTGTTCAGGTCGAAATGCAGGGCAGCAACCCACTATTCTCAGGATCGCCTGCCAACGTGCCAGGTAATATAAGCAATAATGCACTAGGATACTTCACAGCTTGTGGTGTAAGTAGGGTTGACTTTATCAATCCTTATAGAATTGAGGATTTTAAGTAAAGCAAATAGCAACAAAAAGGCGGCTGGTCCTCCGGGGAACCAGCCGCTTCATTGTCTATAACCCTAAACTATTAAAACCCGGAATTACATCCTATTCCTCGATAACATCATCTTCTTCACTTGAATATTTGTATTCAAGCTCTTTCTCGAAAGGAGTTCCATCCATCTTCTTAGAAGTAAAGAGAATCTTTACAATCTCCTGACCATCCACCTGTAGATGACTGATAGGGAAGCTTATAATGCCGCCATAGTTTCTGGTCTGATAATCACCATTTACATCATGATGGAAATCCAGAGTGATAAAACCCTCCTTTTTCTGGTTTTTATCATCATAAACAAGATCAAAGTAGTGAGTCTTGCTATCGCCAAAGAATGAAAACTCTACTGTGAGAAAATCATTTGCAGTTGACAGATACGAAATACTAACAGGATCATTTCCAATAGTATCCCTGAGAACGTCATCAGCTATTTTAATGTCCTTGGTAAGGATATTGTCAATGGCAGCAATCTTCACTTCATAATCATAGGCAATCTGCTCATCCTTTATCTCCTTTTCGACCACATACTGGATAAACACTCTTGTTCCATCCTTGATAGTGTAATTGTTGGGATAAGCTACAGGTTTCAGCAAATGCATACTGTCTGTCTGTATCATGAACTCTGATGCAGTGTTACCTTTAACTACACCCAGAGTATACCTGTAGTATACTGGATCTTCATCATCAAACTCACAGCTAACCACTAGAAAAGACAAAAGTCCTAACAGTAATAACAGATTCTTTCTCATAATTCAAATTTTTCGTTTTCAACACCAAAGTAACTCAATTTTCATTTAAGATGGAAGCTCCTTAAATAGGTTGCTTCCATATGAAAGTTTTTTTTGAGGGGGTGACAGCATAAAAACATAACTTTTTTGACCCTGCACCTATCTTTTATGGGGGTAATATGTATTTATCAGTATATTTTTTGATTTTTTAGCGAAATATTTTAGGGTATAAAAAATAATTCACCATATTTTTGTTACATCACCCCCGGATGAAAGGGGGGTGTTCCTAAAATTTCCTAATACCTAATTAACACTATCTAGTCATGAAAAAGTATGTGTTTATCTTTATCGGGCTGCTGTATTTCTCCGCTGGCAAGGCCCAAGGTTTCGATGTAGGAGTGGACTTCTACAACCGTTATGTATTCCGTGGAGTTGACTTCGGAAGTTCTCCCAGTATTCAGCCAACGCTGGCATTTAGTGCTGGTGGCTTTACAATTGGTGCCTGGGGAGCCTTTTCGACAGGAACTGGAATATATGACTCGTTCAACGAAGCAGACTTGTTTGCTTCATACGATTTCGACTTTGGCTTATCGCTACTTGCAACTTCCTACTATTATCCGGGCAGTTCGTGGTTTGAGCTTGAAGACGAAATATCCAGCCACGCAATTGAAGTAGGGGCTGCATACTCGGTAGGAGGTTTTTCTGCAAGTGCCTACTATATGCTTAATGATACCCGTTACGGAAGTGGATCACAAGGTGGTGACACTTACTTCGAACTTGGATACTCTATAAGTAATGTTGATTTATTCATTGGTGCCGGAGACGGATGGCACACTGTAAACAACAATTTCCAGGTAGTGAATATTGGTATCGCTGCAACTAAAGAGATTTCAATAACTGAAAAGTTTGCTATACCGGTTAAGGTTGCCTTTATTGTTAACCCCAATACAGAACAGGCACATATTGTAGCAGGATTTTCTTTGTAGAATAAAGGAACCCTTTAATTTTCAATTCCAATTCAACAGTTGACCGGCTGTCCCAACGGGGACAGCCGGTTTTTTATTTGAAAGTTCTCAGCAAACTGAATTAATCCAGTTCCATATATACAACTTCGATTTCAGCTACAACGGGGTAATAATTGTTGTCACCAAGATCGTAAGGCATGATAATGAAGCTTTTGCCATAAAGGCACATATGTCTTATAGCCAAATCCACCCCTCTGAATATCTCAGTATCAGAAGTAGACCACGCTCCAACACGATATGTGGCAGGAGATCCGATATCATAATTTGTATATCTGGGTGAAGTGGCAGGATTATCCACAGAGTCCCTAACAACATAGTAGTAATTGTACCTGATACCGACTGTTCTGCCGGGTAAAACTGAATCTTGAGATAGGCCCTTTTCAAGAATAAATCCTATCCATCCTTCATCTTCCCTTTTATCTATCATCCTGTCGGAAGTAGCAAAGGCACTATCTTTGAGTACAAGTTCTATATACTCCTCCCTCAACTGTTTTTCACCTGCAATCAGCTTAGAATAATCCACACCTTCATATGGATCGTCACATGATGGATACAACACAAAAGCCGAAGCCAGAAGGACAATTCCACAAAACTTGCAAATACTTTTTACCATCGTCATATTATTTATGAATCAATTTTCACAACTGCTATTGTCAAAGACGCAAAAATACTAATTATGCCAAAGCACATACATTAATTATGCCAGACATTTATTATTTCTCACCAACATTTACAACCTCTACGTCATACTTAAGGATAGCTCTTGAAGGTATTCTGTCATCATCACCTACCAGACCATGAGCAAGATGCGGAGGCATAATAAAGGTTGCTTTGCTGCCCTTTCTTAACATCAGGATTCCTTCTTCCAGACCGCTTTCAACGCCCCCCTTGCCTACCTGAAACACCTTTTGCCCATCATTGGCAGAACTGTAACATACAGTACCATCGAGTAAACTAATCTTGTAATTGAGAGTAACAATCTGTCCTTTGACAATCTTATCTCCCTTTCCATTTTCATGCAAGATGTACCACAATCCGGTCTTGGTTGCCTGCATATTGAGCTTATTATCCTCAACATACTTTCCAATTACCTTCTGCTCTACATCTACCATACGGCGGTTGTACTCGATAATCTTATCCAATGTGATGTCTTCTTCCTTTGATTTGTCCCTCCTGCTCTGCGAGCTGGTGCAACTAGATACACTAAGCAGTAACACTGCCAGGAAAATGCGTATACAGTTTCTATAACCTATAGTCTTCATTTGAGCGAGATTAAATTAAGTCATAAAGATATGACATCCACTCATCTTAATCACCATCAAGGAATGGGCCAATCGTTGAGCAAATAACAGATACTGCATCGTCGAGAGAACCTACAAACTCGCCTCCTGCTGCATTACTATGACCGCCACCTGAGAAATATCGTGTAGAGTAGGCATTAATTGCAATTCCGCCTCTTGATCTGAAAGACAGCTTAACAAATCCTTCTTTCCTTTCGGTTAACAGAATTGATACTACAATTCCTTTGACAGACAATGGCATATTAACAAGTCCTTCTGTATCCCCCGGCTTGTATTCATACATTCTCAATTCTTCAGCCGACAATGCTATATATGCAACCCTACCTGATGATATTACCTGGAGTTTGTTGCCCAATGCATGCCCCATCAACCTGGTTCTGGACAGAGAATTACTATGAAATAATTCCTTATGAATACTATCCTTATCAATTCCTGCTTCTAGAAGTTCTGCTATTATACGGTACAACCCTGGATTCGAAGAATTATGATTAAGCATTCCTGTATCAGTCATAATACCCGAATACAAACAAACCGCACTTTCAATTCCAGGTTTGTAGCCCAGCCCTTTCATAACCCTGAAGCTTAATTCACAGGTTGATGATGCTCCGGTATCAGAAATTAACACCTGAGAAATAGCAGTATCAGGATATGGATGGTGATCAATATTTACACGAGGAATATCCAAAGTCCTCACAACGTTGGCAAGTTCACCTACACGCTTAAGATCATTGAAATCCAATAAGAGCAGGAGTTCTGACTTAGCAAGTCGGTCGGAAGCTGTTCCCTTGTCTGACGAAAAAGTAACTATATGAGCAGCACCTGGCATCCATCTAAGATTCTCAGGTACTTCATCAGGACTGATCACAACAACATCATGCCCCACAGCAATAAGAACATTGTACCAGCCTAGACATGCGCCAATTGCATCTCCGTCCGGATCCTTGTGAGGCAAAATCGTTATTTTTTGTGGGTGGGCAAAATATTTGGTAAGTTGTGACAGTTCATTCCTGAAAAGCTCCATAATATCATCCTTAAGTCGCAAAGATAACAAAAATTAACAGCAAATATTGCTGTTATAAAAAAATAGCTATATTCACACTTTTTTGCAATAAAAGGGAAACTTTAAGGGTTTTTCCGGGAATTTTTAAAAATAGTTTAGTGAAATAACGCCTTGTAAAACTAATCCTATGAAAGGACAAATCACTCTGACCATGATCAAGCCCTATGCGGTCAAAAGACACCATGTGGGCGATATCCTAGCTGAAATCGAACATGCAGGCTTTTCAATCAGAGCCATGAAAATGGTTCAGTTGCCAAAGGAAAAGGCCGAATTGTTCTATGCCGAGCACAAAGGTAAACCCTTTTTCGCTGCTCTTGTTGAATTTATGTCTTCAGGGCCAATAGTTGCAGCCTTGTTACAAAAGGAAAATGCAGTTGCTGATTTCCGTAAGCTTATCGGATCGACTGACCCGCATGAAGCCGAAGAAGGTACTATTCGTCGTAAATACGCTACAGATAAAACCCGCAACGCTATACACGGCTCTGACAGTGATGAAAGCGCAATAAGGGAAAGCAGGTTCTTCTTCAGTTCAATGGAAGAGTTCTTCTGTGTACCGGAATAAGCATTGGCAGCGAATCAACGAAGCACAATATCGCTGATTACCTTTGCTCCGGCTTCTTTATTGAGGGATTCAATTATTTTGCTCTTATGCATTAAAAGGTCGTTGCGTATTACACTTGAGTTAAGACTCACGTATAATACGCCGCCTTTTATATAAATATTCTTAGTAATCTTCTCGGCCATGGGTCCCAGCAGGCTGTTCCAGGCCTTCAAAACCCTTGTCTCACGAACTCCCTGCCTCAGTTCCGGGGAATCAAGTATCTTATTCAGGATCTCCTGAATGGATTTTGTATTGTTGTCCCTAAACCTATTATCCATTCTGTAGTTTGTTTGCTATGTATTTCTGAATAACGTTACAGATCACTTATTATACTTCCCTCGCTGACATTGAAAAAACAGTAGTCTTTACCTGCTTTTTCAACTATTTCAACAAGTCGGGTCCTTTGTGTATCAGTGATAAAAACCTGCTTAAAGATATTATTTCCCATCAGCTCAATCAACTTACCTGCCCTGAGATCATCAAGTTTATCAAACATATCATCAAGCAACAGCAGAGGCGCAGCGCCGCAGTGCCCGGCAATAAATTCATATTGTGCTAGTTTAAGTGCCATTACAAATGATTTCTTCTGGCCTTGGGATCCCACACGTCTGACAGGATTATCCCCAAGCATTAATTCAAGATCATCCCTGTGAACCCCCTTAGTTGTATAGCCCAATGCCAGGTCCCGATTCCGGTTCTTGATCAATTGCTCTCTGATATCTCCCTTATGATGGTGTGAGTCATACTGTATACTTACACTTTCTCTCGAATCAGATATATACTGGTAATATCGCAGAAAAACCGGTTCCAGTTCACCGATAAACCTGCTCCTCTCCTGAAATATTGCATTGCCTAGAATAGCAAGTTGTTCATCCCAAACCTCCAGTTGGCTTTCAAGTCCAAGATTGTTACTTCCGGCATGCTTTATAAGAGCATTGCGCTGAGCCAGACAGCGGTTATATCTTAGCAAGGCCTGCAGGTAAGTTCTGCTTAGCTGTGAGATTACCCCGTCAATAAACTTCCTTCTATGTTCACTTCCATCTGTTATAAGCCCTTCATCACCCGGGGAAATCATAACCAGCGGGATCAGACCAATATGATCAGAAAGACGCTGATATTCCTTCTTGTTGCGCTTGAACTGTTTCTTTTTGCTTCTTTTCAGACCGGCATAGAACTCTTCTTCCTGTCCTCTAATATCATATGCTGCCTGAATCATGAAAAAATCCTCACCATGGCATATCAACTGACTGTCAACCGGATTGAAATAACTCTTACAAAATGACATATAGTAAATAGCATCCAATAGGTTGGTCTTGCCCGAACCATTGAGACCCACAAAACAGTTGATGCCAGGTACGAACTCTAGTTCGACCTGACGCAGGTTCTTGTAGTTTAAGAGATTGATATGTTTAAGGTACATCAGCCACAGATTATTTCCCCACAAAAGTAGCAAAAACAGGCATAGTATTAATTAGCGGAAAAAAGCCGCCTTATCTTTTATATTAAGCCTAAATTACTAAATTTGCGCTGAAAAATAACTAAGACATATTTTTCATCCGGTTTAGAAAAGAAAATACAAGACAATTTAAACAGTCATACGATGTCAAAGAAACAGTCAAGCACAGCTGAGCAGAACCTTCAACAGGTTGAAACTGCCCTGGGCAGAAGCGAACAATGGATTGAAGACAACCAGAAAAGCATTACTATTTTCGTACTTGCCTTTATTATAGCAGTTGGCGGGTACTGGGGCTTTAAGAAATTATACGTAGAACCGCGAAATGTAGATGCTCAGAAAGCAGTCTTCCAGGCTCAGAATTATTTCGGAAATGATGACTTTCAACAAGCATTGGATGGTGACGGCGTTACACCTGGCTTCCTTGAAATCATTGATAGCTATGGCAACACCAAGGCTGGAAAGTTGGCAAAATACTATGCAGGTATCAGTTATCTGAACCTTGGACAATATGAAGAAGCCCTTGGTTACCTAAAGAGCTTTAAGACAAAGAATCCTGAACTTAAGGCAGTAAAAGAAGGTGCTATAGGTGACTGTTATCTAGAACTGGGTGAAAAGGATCAGGCACTTAAATATTACAACAGTGCAATCGCAGTTAATGATGCTGTTACAACTCCATTCTTCCTTCTGAAGAAAGGTATGCTTCTAGAAGAAATGGGCAATAAAACAGAAGCATTGAAAGCATATACCACCATTAAGGAAGAATATGCTGAAAGTGTTGAAGCTTCTCAAATCGAAAAGTATATCAGCAGAGTATCTCTGTAATTAAAAATAGCATTAACACCATAAAGAGATTGCCCGTCAAGCGGTCAATCTCTTTTTTAATAATATAGGATATGGCAACAACAGACCTTTCATCATACGATCCAAGCAAGGTCCCCTCTGCAAGTGAAATGAAATTCGGTATAGTTGTATCAGAGTGGAACCCTGCTATTACAGGAGCATTGTATAAAGGAGCCTTTGACACCCTGGTAAAACATGGTGCGCAGGAAGCTAATATTGTTACAATGATGGTTCCCGGAAGTTTTGAACTGACCTCAGGAGCGAAAATTATTGCGGATACCACCAATGTTGATGCTGTTATTTGCCTTGGTTGTGTGATTCAAGGTGAGACACCCCACTTTGACTTTGTTTGCCAGGGTGTAACCCAGGGGATAGCTCATTTAAACTTCACCTATAATATCCCCTTCATTTTTGGAGTTTTAACCACAATGAACCAGCAACAAGCTGAGGATCGTGCAGGTGGAAAGCATGGAAACAAGGGCGATGAAGCCGCAATTACGGCAATAAAAATGGTGGATAATAATTGGAGATTTAGGAAATAATATTATTTTTGCATCGCTGTTGAGCAGGGGGGATACCAAAGTGGCCAACTGGGGCAGACTGTAAATCTGTTGTCTTACGACTTCGGAGGTTCGAATCCTCCTCCCCCCACAAAAGTTAATGCGGGAATAGCTCAGTTGATAGAGCATTAGCCTTCCAAGCTAAGGGTCGCGGGTTTGAGTCCCGTTTCCCGCTCCAGGAAAAAGGCTGTCTTTCAAAAGACAGCCTCTATTTTTTTTCATAATCCGTCCTCCCTGCTTCACTTTTACTTAATTATTAAAGTCTCATCTTAAAATTCTTTAATCTCTTCCCATTTCCCCATAAAGCACTGGCGTTAATGTGATATTTTTCTTATATTGGGGTATGAGCTAAGACCTCTTATTCCTTATTGCTTAGCTATTACTACCGAGATCCCTGGTATCCCATTGGGAGACCATTCTTTTTCGTGCTTTGACCATAAGCATTGTTGATGTTCCGGCATTACAGTTTGTAAGACACAAACGCGTACGCGTTTGTCGTCTTCATTGTAAAGCATGTCTAACCATATAAACCGTTATAACTATGAAAACAGCGTACATAGGAACTTACCCGCCACGAAGATGCGGAATAGGAACCTTCACTGAGAACTTGTTTAAGTCAGCTGAGCAAGCATTCGGAAATAAAGTTGACGGTACCCAAAGCTTTGTGGTTGCCATTAATGACAATGGCACAACATACGACTACCCCAGTGAAGTCAAATACACTATAGAGCAGGAAGTGCTCGACGACTATCTGAAAGCAGCTGATTATATTAACAATTCGGGTGCGAATATATGTGTTTTGGAACACGAATATGGCATCTTCGGTGGTGATAGCGGGATATTTATACTTTCACTGCTCCACAAGCTAAAGATTCCTATTGTTGTAACCCTTCACACAGTATTGAAAACTCCATCATACAATCAAAAGGCAGTTTTACAGCAAATATGCAGGATGGCCCTGAAGGTAGTTGTTATGAGTCATAAAGCTATTGAGTTTCTCATCAACATCTACGATGTACCGATGGAAAAGATCAGCTTTATTCCCCATGGCGTACCTGATATAAAGCACGACCGCCAAAAGGTCAGAAAAGAATTTGGCTTTGAAGACAAGAAGGTATTACTGACTTTCGGTTTTGTAAGCAGAAATAAAGGGCATGCGGTGGCTATCAAGGCACTTCCAAGGGTAGTTGAGAAACATCCAAATCTTTTGTACATAATCCTAGGGCGTACGCACCCGGCAGTATTGCGCCATGCAGGTGAAGAGTACCGGGAATCTCTCGTCAAACTGGTACACGAACATAAACTGGAAAAGCATGTGCAATTTATTGACGAATTTGCTACGGACAATGATCTGTTTAAATATTTGTATGCTGCAGATATATATCTGACACCATACCTGAATGAAGCCCAGATTACGAGTGGCACTCTCTCCTATGCACTAGGTATAGGTTCTGCTGTTGTCTCTACACCATACTGGCATGCAGCCGAACTCCTGAATGAAGGTCGGGGCAGGCTTTTCAAATTTGGAGATCACGATGCCCTGGCTGACATACTCTTACGTCTGTTGGATGACCCTGCTGAACTGAAGGAAATAAAATCAAAGGCATACGAGTATGGAAGGGAAATGACCTGGCCAAAGACCGGAAGGCAATATGCAGAACTTGCAATAGCTGTGATAAAGAGTAATCACAGTGATAGGTTTAAGAATAGTATGCTGCCTGATCTTACTGCCCTGCCCTCATTCTCGCTTAAGCATGCAGATCGGCTGACTGACAGTACAGGTATATTACAACATGCCAAGTATGGAATTGCAGACTTCAAAGAAGGTTATTGCCTGGATGATAATGCCAGGGCGCTGTTGATGTCTGCAATGGCCTATAGGTTACGAAAAGATTCAAGGGCTCTTGAATTGATGCCTACCTACCTGAGTTATTTACATTACATGCAGAGTGAGGATGGATATTTCAGAAATTTCCTGAGCTTCAGCCGCCAGTACCTTGATGAAAGGGGTTCTGAAGATTCATTTGGACGTACTATCTGGGCCCTGGGCTATCTAATCAGGTTTGCACCAAATGATGCATATAAACAAGTTGGACGTAAGATGTACTTCAATGCTGTGCATCATACTGCCTCACTGGGCTCCATCAGAGCCATTGCCACTTCAATTGTTGGTATCTACCACTACCTCAAGGCTCAGCCTGCCGACGAAGTTATGACTGAAAGACTGAAGGAGCTGACCGGTAAACTGGTTCACCATTACTATGAGAGCAGTTCGGATAACTGGCAATGGTTTGAGTCCCTTCTGGCCTATGACAACGCACTGTTGCCCTATTCTTTACTGTGTGCTACCGAACTCCTCAAGTCGGATCCCATAAAGGAAGTGGCTATTGAATCAATGTCCTTCCTGGAAAAGCATACATTCAACAATGGTCACCTGTCTGTAATAGGCAATGAGAAATGGTTTAAAAAGGAAGGAGAACGCTCCTTCTTTGCACAGCAACCAATAGATGCCATGGCAATGGTCCTTATGTATCATCAGGCTTATAGAATGACCGGTAAGGATATGTATCTGAAGAGATTATATAAATCCTTCCTTTGGTTTCTTGGAGAAAACGACCTGAGGATCAGCCTTTATGATCATGATACCCACGGATGTTGTGACGGATTTGAGTATAGCGGTGTAAACCGCAATCAGGGAGCTGAAAGTACACTGGCCTTTCTGATATCTTATCTTACTGTACTGGATGTAGAAAAGGACATTATTGCACTAATCAGAAGAATAAAGGCAAAATTGCTCTCAACATCCCGAAGGATAATAGCCTAAATAAAGAAATAGGCAGCCCGGGGGCTGCCTATTTCTTTATTTATTCTTCTGAATCTCTGAGTATCCTCAACAGTTCTTTCAAATCTACCGTCGCATAGGTCGAAGCATAATCCGACATTGCATAAGGTATTACCAGATAGCCGTTGTAAACTATTGAGCCACACGAGTATACCACATTGGGCACATAGCCTTCTCTTTCCTCAGTGTTGGGAACAAGGAGAGGAGAACTAAGGCGACCAATCTCGATCTCAGGATTTTCAAGGTCAAACAGGGAGGCTCCAATGCTGTATTCCCGCATCGGTCCCACTCCATGAGTAATAACCAGCCAGCCATCAGGAGTCTCGATTGGTGATCCACAGTTACCTACCTGCACGAGTTCCCAAGGATATTTTACCTTTTGTATCAATTTGGCCTCCCTCCAAACTGTTATATCATCAGAATACGCAATGTAGTTGTTAATACCATCCATACGGCACAGCATAGCGTACTTTCCTCTTATCTTCCTGGGAAACAAAGCCATACCTTTATTTTGGGCAACCTCACCATGAATAGGCATAACCTCAAAGTGATAAAAATCCTTTGTTGAAAGAAGCTTTGGAAGAATACTGATCCCATCATATGCCGTATAGGTGGCATAATAGGTAACTGAACCATCATCGTCGGTAAACTTTACAAAGCGGGCATCCTCAATACCATTCTTTTCATTATAAGATACGGGGAAGATAACCCGCTCAGAAATATTTGTATCAAGCGAGAACTGTAGTTCATAATGTGAGGATGCCAACCATGAGATTTGGTCAAGCAGCAGTTTCTTTTCTGTAACAAGATGTGGTGAAGCCGCCACTTCAACAATAACCTTCTTGAGTTCACCGTAGGTAAAGCGCTCACCAAGTTTGTTAAGTACCACATCAGATGGAATAAGGCTGGAGCATTCCATTTCTTCAAGCTTGCGCTTGAAGGCTTCCTTATCATATACATGCCGCCTGATGTACTCTGCCTCCTCGACAAACTTACCGATAGGCTCTATAGTAAGATTACCCTCCTTGTCAAGCACTCCGGTACGGAAGACTATTGATGAAAGGTGTCCTTCACCTGTAGCACGAAAACTCAAAATAACACGCTTCTCACCTTGAGCTATCTCTGATTGATCGGGATGCTCAACTATTGAAGGATTAAAAATTGCTGCAGCCTCGATTGAATATTCAAGTGTAAAATAGGAACCGATGATCAGTTGTCTTTCAGAACTGATTTCCTCACCTGAAACACCTAAACGAGGCAGCAGATGACGAACATTTTCATAATGACGCTGGAAGATCCGTGAGCAATTCCTATGACGCATTGAAAAATCCCTCAGTACCTGATTCAGCACTGTCCGGATCTCATCTTCGCTCATTTCAAGCACTGCTTTAATGATTCCCAGAGCCCGGTCATCATTCATATAGAAAAAACGCGCAATAACTCTCGAGAAATCAGGCTTAAATTTAAGCTCCCTTCGTTTTACTTCTATCTGCATTTTTCTTCTGATTGGGAATAACTCAAATATAACTGCTTTTTTCCGTATTTATTCCAGAAATAAGGAAAACAATTAAATGTAATCCATAGCAGATGAGCTAACAATGTGTATTGAAATATGCATTTGTGTTTCTCAGTGAAAGGCTTCAATACCTAAAATGTTTAAACCTAAGCTCTGTTTTAATGAAAAACTGCCTATTTTTAAGTAACCAAATAACAAATTCCAGAATGAGAAAGAAATCAGTTTTATCTGCAGCAGTTGCTGTATGCATCTGCCTGGTATCATGTGAAACGCAACCCAAAGAGATACCATTGGTATATGACAGTGAGAGCACCTATACCCTTACTGACCCCTATCTTCCTGCCTATGAAGACCTGCCATCGGTAAAAACATTACCGGATCCTTTTGCATGGTCGGACGGAAGTGGCCGTTCGATCCGATTTGAGGACTGGGCACGTCGCAGGGCTGAGATTGGGGCTGAGATTCAGCGTTACGAAGTTGGTCCAAAACCCGGAAAACCAGATGCCATCAATGCCCGATTTGAAAATGACACTCTCTATGTCAATATCACAGTCGGTGACAGTACACTTACCCTCAAATCATATGTGATACTTCCCGAGGGTGAAGGTCCCTTCCCAGCGATAATAGGCATCGGGCGTGGAAGCGGCTCATTACCTCCAGACCTGTTTGAAAGCCGTGGAATAGCTCAAATTGCCTTTAATTTCTCTGATGTAGTTGCATGGCAGCAAGTGAGAGGTCAGGAGCCGTTTAACAGGCTGTATCCCGAACTTGAATACCTGGGTTCCTACAGTGCCTGGCCGTGGGGTGTAAGCCGCCTTATTGACGGTCTGGAGCTGGTACAGGATGTATTGCCTATTGACCTTAAGCACCTTGGCATAACAGGCTGTTCATTTGCAGGTAAGATGGCAATCTTCTCTGCAGCCTTTGACGAGAGAATTGCTTTGACTATAGCTCAGGAATCGGGCGGTGGTGGTGCAGCAGCCTGGAGGGTGTCTGAGACTCTTGGAAATGTTGAAACCCTTGGCAGAACCAACTATGTATGGTTTATGGAAGAGATGAGACAGTTTTCCGAGTCTGTAGACAAACTGCCACACGACCACCACGAACTGCTGGCTATGATAGCTCCCCGAGCCATCCTGGTGTTGGGTAATCCTGACTATGAATGGCTTGCAGAAGAATCTGCTTTCGTGTCTTGCAAAGCAGCCAAGAAGGTTTGGGAGACCTTTGGTATTGGTGACAGATTTGGAATCTCCGTGATGGCTGGTCACCCGCACTGCATGCTCCCTGATGCTCAGCGTCCTGAAACGGAAGCCTTTATCGAAAAGTTCCTTCTTGGAAATATGGACGTCAACACAAATATTGAGATCCATCCATACGGTGCAGTAGATTATCAGAAATGGATAGAATGGTAAAAGGATTTTTCCTTACAAAGAAGAAAGAGACTGCACACCATAGTATGTGCAGTCTCTTTTTATTACTGACCCATCGGAATTTACTCAGGTCAGACTTAAAAACTGACGCCGGATGTCCGGCTCTTATCAACCCTGTGGCAAAACTCTAGTAGTAGCTCCAGACACCTAGAGGAAATGATACAGGAAGACTATCTCGCCTTCAAAGGCAGGCTTCTTGTTTCCTTCTATTTCAAGTTTAACACCAATATTAGCCTTTGTTACTCCCCTCAGGTTGGATGCAGCTATTACTTTGGCAACCAGTCTTACGCGACTATTGACAAGTACAGGCTGATTAAATCTAAACTTTTCGATGCCATAATTGACCTGCATCTTCAGGTTTCTAACCTCGACTATCTGGTCCCAAAGATATGGCATCAGCGAAAGGGTCAGGTATCCGTGAGCAATTGTATTGCCAAAGGGAGATTCCTTAACAGCCTTTTCGGTATCAACATGGATCCATTGATGATCAAGTGTTGCGTCGGCAAAGAGGTTTATCTGATCCTGAGTGATCTGGTGGTAATCCGACACCCCCAGCTCCTGCCCTGTCAGTTTTTCTAGTTCATCAAAACTTGTAATAACGACTTTACTCATATCTGCTAAATTTAGGTCTAAATTACTGCAAGGTAATAATTGTTTTTTATTCAGACTTTAAGCCCCCTTGTTTCCTTGATCCCTCATATAGCTCAAACTTCTGGAAGTTGCATTCCAGTGCTCCATTGTATAAAGTCTGACGTGTAGATGGTTTTAGGCCCACACTCTTGAGTGCTTCAGCATTTCCACTTATTATCCACGCATCCCATCCTGAAAACTTGTGTTTCAGCTGGGATCCCAACTCCGAATACAGCAGGAATATATCTCTAGACTTTAGTCGTTCCTGATATGGAGGATTAGTAATGAAAAGACCACCCCTTCCGTTGGCTTCTGCTTCAGTAAATTGTTTTACTGAAAGGTCAATATACTTCTTGAGTCCAAAATCCAGGGCAGACTGTCTGGCTATATCAATAGCCATTACGCTTATATCACTTCCTCCGATCCTATGTTGAGGAGTTACAATTTTAGCTTTAGCTTCCTCAGTAATACGCTTCCATAATTCCGGATCATAGTTACCCCAGCGCATAAAGCCAAACTCGCGGCGCTTGATATTGGGTGCCATCCTGGAGGCGATCATTGCAGCCTCAATAAGGAAGGTTCCTGAACCACACATAGGATCCATCATGGGTCTGCTACCGTCATATCCAGCAATCAGCAGCATACCAGCAGCAAGAGCCTCATTGATGGGTGCTGTATAGGGCTTGGTACGATAGCCCCTTTGATTCAATGGGTCACCTGAGCTATCCATTGAAAGAGTAACCTTATCTTCAGCTATATGCAGATTAATAAGCAGATCAGGCCTTACCGGATCAATTGAAGGTCGGGCTCCGGTTTTATCCCTGAACTGGTCGCATATTGCATCCTTTACTTTCAGGGCTGCATATTTGGAATGTTGGAAAAATCGTGAGTAAACGACAGGATCAATTGCAAATGTCTTATCATTGCTAAGATAATGTGACCAATCGTACTCTCTGACTGCCTTGTAGAGCTGATCCTCATTGCGGGCAGTAAAAGTTTTCAGTGGTTGAAGAATCCTTAATGCACTCCGCAGGTACAGGTTGCTTTTGTAAAGTAATTCTTTATTGGCATCAAAGGAAACTGCACGTTTCAATATACTTATGTTCCCCGCCCCAAGGTCTTCCAGTTCTTTAGCAAGAACCTTCTCAAGACCGAAAAATGTTTTAGCTACTAATCTCACACCTAAAGTATTTCATTATGACCCCGGCAAAAGTAACACATCTCACCCAAAGAAAACAAAAGCCTGTCCAAAATATCAGAACTCAAGGCACACCCCGTTTAGAGGGACGTGCCCAAAGTCTGTAAAGGACAGGCCTTTTAATTCAAAAACAAATGCACCAAATAATTAGTGCCCCCCACGCATTGACATTATAAAGTTGTCGAATACATATAGAGGACCATCACCAATAAGATTAAGCTTGTCAATAATTGCAGTAACAGAAGCTTCTTCCTCAATTTGTTCGGAAACAAACCATTGTATCCAGTTAAAAGTGCTGTAATCCTTTTCTTCAAGGCAGATTCCAACAATTTCGTTAATTGAGGCAGTTACTTTACGTTCGTGTTCGAGAGAGAGCTCGAACACACCCCTTACGCTGTCAAATTCCTTCTGAGGTTGCTCAAAAGCCGGGACAATAGCATGTCCGCCTCTTTCATTTACAAAGCGGATAATCTTGAGCATATGTTCATTCTCTTCTTCTGCCTGTGCATAAAACCAGGCTGCTATTCCAGCCATTCCTTTGGTCTCAGCCCAGCTGGCCATTGACAGGTATAGGTTGGATGAGAATCCTTCCTTTTGTATTTGGGCTTGTAGAGCCTTTTCTACTTTCTTATTAAGCATGTTTATGAGAAATTAAGATTAACAATGAATAAAGCAGAAAATTAGGCTTTTTGTTCACTGGTTATCACTGGTATCAGGCAATTTGGAAAGATTCTAATTAAACAACTTTGAATATTCGGTGTTTACTATGTGTTTTTCAAGAATCCCACTGCTTTGCAAAAAGCATAGAGACAAAACAAGAGATAATGATAAAGAAAGTATTGGTAGCCAACAGAGGCGAAATAGCAGTTAGAATAATACGTTCCTGTCGCGAGATGGGAATCAGGAGTGTGGCGGTATACTCAGATGCCGACCGAAGCTCAATGCACGTCAGATACGCAGATGAGGCCTACAGACTAGGTCCGGCAGCATCAACTGAGAGTTATCTCAATATCGACAAGATCCTGGAGATAGCAAAAGCCTGTAAGACAGATGCAATCCATCCGGGTTACGGTTTCTTGTCTGAAAACTCAAAATTTGCAACCATGGTTCGGAAAGCCGGGATAATCTTTATCGGTCCATCAGCTGAAGCCATCGACGCCATGGGTGATAAGATGACAGCACGTGACCTGATGAAAAAAGCCGGTGTAACGATAGTACCTGGAACAGACCAGCTTCCTGAATCCGAAGATGAAATAAAGAAGTTGGCCAAGCAAATCGGATATCCGGTTATGCTGAAAGCCTCGGCAGGAGGTGGTGGAAAAGGTATGCGACTTGTAAAAAAAGAAAAGGAGCTAATCCCCTCACTTCTCAGGGCAAGGTCGGAAGCACGCAATGCTTTCGGCAATGAGACCGTCTATATGGAGAAGTATCTTGAGGAACCACACCATATCGAGTTTCAGATACTTGCCGACAATCACGGTAATGTGATTCACCTCTTTGAAAGAGAATGTTCGGTACAACGTCGGCACCAGAAGGTTGTAGAAGAGACCCCCTCTCCTTTTATCACTCCGGAATTGCGTGCAGCAATGGCTGAGCAAGCCATTGCCGCTGCCAGGTCGGTAAACTACTCTGGTGCAGGAACCATCGAGTTTCTTGTTGACAAGGACAGGAATTTCTATTTCCTCGAAATGAACACACGTTTGCAGGTTGAACATCCCATAACCGAACGAGTAACAGGTATAGATCTTGTTAAGGCGCAGATCAGGATAGCCAACAATGAACCGCTTTACTACAAGCAGGATGAAATTCGTCAATATGGACATGCCATCGAGACCCGCATCTATGCTGAAGATCCACAAAACAACTTCAGACCGAGTCCTGGCCTTGTCAGGCATATTTCAGAGCCCAAGGGACTGGGTGTTCGTACCGACGGTTATGTATATGAAGGTTATGAAATCCCGGTACACTACGACCCGCTTATTTCAAAACTGATAGTTTGGTCGCCAACCCGGGCCGAAGCCATAGAACGTATGAAAAGGGCTCTTTTTGAGTACAAGATAACCGGTGTCAAAACCAATATCTCATTCGTTCAGAGCATTATGGAGTCTGATACCTTTGTTAAAGGCAACTACAACACCCACTTTATTGACAACAATCTGGAAGAGTTGCTCAAGCCTGCCAATAAGTCGGAAGAGATCGAAGATATAGCCATGATCATGGCCTATCTGCACTATCAGAATGAACAGAAAAAGCGTAGGGACTTTTCTAGCAACCGTCAACAAGAGGGTGCTAATTGGAAGAACATAGGTCGTATGTTCAGATTCAATCCTTACTAATCAAAACCGTATAGAGATGAAGATGCACGTAAAATCCGGCAAGAAAGAGAAAGCCGTGAAAATAATAAATAAGGAGGGAGACCTCTTTACCGTATCTATTGGTGACAAAATATATGAATTGGATGTTGTGAAGGTTGAACAGGGAGTGTATTCAATCCTCCGCAACGGAGAAAGTATCAATATGGAGATGATCGCTGTTGACAATAGCGGTAGCTATAAAGTAAATACTCTCTACAAATCATTTGATATAGATGTGGTACCTGCCATCACCTTTGGCAAGGAAGGCAAGAGCAGAAGCAACAGTCACCAACTTATCAAGGCTCCTATGCCAGGCCGAATTGTCAAGATAAAGGTTAAAGAAGGCGACAGAGTAACCGAAGGAACTCCTCTTGTAGTATTGTCGGCTATGAAAATGGAGAATGAGCTGCGTAGTGAAGGTGATGGCATTGTTCACAAGATTTCGATAAAGGAAGACGAAGTGGTAAAAGACAACCAATTGCTCATCGACATAAAGGAGATAGACAAAACCGAGTAGTTATTAGACCGGAACCGTTTTATTTATCTATTTTTGCGCCTGCAAAAACAGGACAGGATGAAATTCGAAGATGAGATCAAAAGGCGTCGTACGTTTGCCATTATTAGTCACCCTGACGCAGGCAAGACAACCCTGACCGAAAAGCTCCTTCTTTTCGGTGGTGCAATACATGTTGCCGGAGCAGTAAAATCCAACAAGATTAAAAAGACTGCTACTTCCGACTTTATGGAAATTGAGAAGCAACGTGGTATCTCCGTTGCCACATCTGTCATGGGTTTCGATTACGACGGCTATAAGGTAAATATCCTTGATACTCCAGGACACGAAGACTTTGCTGAGGACACTTATCGTACCCTGACTGCTGTTGACAGTGTTATTATTGTAATAGATGCTGCCAAGGGTGTTGAGACGCAGACCCGCAAACTTATGGAAGTTTGCCGGATGCGTAATACGCCGGTTATTGTCTTTATCAACAAGCTCGACCGTCCAGGACGTGATCCTTTTGACCTGCTTGATGAGATTGAAAAGGAACTAAAGATTGGCGTCCGTCCCCTTGCATGGCCAATGGGTTCAGGTACCGATTTCAAGGGAGTTTACAATATCTATGAGCAAAGTCTTTATCTGTTTACACCCGGAAAGCAAAAACTTGAAGACGGTATTGAGTTCAGGGATATCAATGATCCAGAACTTATTCAACATATTGGTGACAGGGCAGCCTCTACTCTGCGTGAGGAACTTGAGATAATAGAGGGTGTATACCCTGAATTTGACCATAATGCCTATCTTGCTGGGCAACTTGCCCCAGTTTTCTTTGGCAGTGCGCTGAATAATTTTGGGGTCAGGGAGTTGCTTCATGCCTTTCTGAAACTGGCCCCGTGGCCAGGAAAGTCAGTTACTGCTGAAAGAACAGTTGATTCATTTGAGACTACATTCTCAGGATTTGTCTTTAAGATCCATGCTAATATGGATCCAAACCATCGTAACCGCCTTGCCTTTGTAAAGGTCTGCTCAGGTCATTTTGAGCGTAACACCAACTATCTGCACGTACGACTGGGCAGGCAGATGAAATTCAGCAGCCCTACTGCATTTATGGCAGATAAGAAGTCCATTATTGATGAGGCTTTTCCTGGGGATATTATTGGTATTACAGATTCAGGCAACTTCAAAATCGGGGACTCGTTGAGCGAAGGGGAGATATTAAACTTCAAGGGTCTGCCAAGTTTTTCACCCGAACTATTCCGCTATATCGAAAATGCCGACCCTATGAAATCCAAACAGCTTGCTAAAGGTATAGAACAGCTTATGGACGAAGGTGTGGCTCAGCTTTTTGTCAATCAGTTTAATGGCCGCAAGATAATTGGTACAGTTGGTTCCCTGCAATTTGAAGTAATCCAGTACAGACTTCTGCATGAATATGGCGCATCATGTCGTTATGAACCAATCAACCTGTACAAAGCTTGCTGGATCAGATCAAATGACAAGAAGGAACTGGACGAGTTCAAGAAGCGTAAGTCACAGTACATGGCAAAGGACAAAAGTGGTCGGGATGTCTTTCTTGCCGAGTCATCATATATGTTGCAGATGGCACAGGAAGGCTTTCCTAAAATCGAGTTCTTCTTTACTTCAGAGTTCTAACATAAGTATCTGCCTGCATTTGATATTGAATGGCAATTTCCTTAAATTTGGCTTAGATGAGCCTGCTTAATTAGTGTGTAATAATTAATTACAAATTGAGGGAAGCGGAATGGGAAGTAATCCTATTGAAGAGGGACTGCGCCTGACACTGGAAAAGAGGGTCGAGGACACAGATCTTGCAAGCAGACAGGGAACAGCAAGAGCTGAAGTATTATCAACCTCCAAACTAATCATGTTTATCGAAAAAGCCGTTACCAGTCTGATCTCTCCCTATCTTGAGGAAGGACAGGATACGGTTAGTTCTGAGATAAATATCAAGCACTTCAAACCTGTAGGTCTTGGTAATAAGGTACGTTGCATAGTCCATTTAAAATATGTAGAAGGCAGGAAATTATTCTTCGATATAGCTGTCTTCGACGAGAATCATGAAGAAGTTGCTATAGGAGCACATTGCAGACATATAATAAATCTGGTTGATTTTAGGGCCTCACTTAAATAGTGTTGAATGGGATTTTACGAGAGTGTTTGGTTTACCTGGGTGCTGGTACCCCTGTTTATTTTTCTTGCACGTGTATCTGATGTAACACTTGGTACACTGCGTATTGTCTTTGTATCAAAAGGCTTCAAAATGCTGGCCCCTATATTGGGTTTCTTCGAGGTCTTTATATGGTTGATAGCCATGACCAAAATAATTCAGAATCTTGATTATTGGTTTTACTATGTGGCCTATTCTGCCGGTTTTGCTACAGGAAACTATGTAGGGCTAATACTTGAGGAGAGGCTTGCACTAGGCTTTGTCAACATCAGGATAATAACAAGTGACTTTGTAGATACGCTGGTCAGCAAACTCACATCTGAAGGCTTTGGAGTCACATCAATGCCTGCAATGGGAGCACGATCAAATGTAAATATAATCAACTGTGTTTTAAGACGTAGCGACTATCCAATTGCGGCCAATATAATAAAGGAAACCAACCCGAAAGCATTCTATACCATTGAGGATGTAAGAGCTGCCAATCAGGGGGTATTCCCATCCAGAACCCTTATGAGGGGCAATGGCAACTTCCCATGGAGAAAGGCTAAATAGGCCGAACTGTTGCGTATTTTTGCCGATTTGGTTATCTTTGTTGTATAAGATCTTTGACAAGGATAAACCGCATCAGCTGTTAGAAACTGCTAAACTCAACACTAACAACATGCCGAGTAAGCTATCTGTTTCAAGGACAGGCCTCACCCTTCGGGGTTATCTTAGGATACGGAGGATCTTCGCGAAGTGGGTGCACTCAAATTCCTGTTTATAGGAGTTTATTTAGTTCCCGGCTGGTGCGGCCCAAATAAGAGAGGGTGACCCTGCGGTCACCCTCTTTCATTTTTATAAACACAGATATTGTAGATCTATTAGATATTTAAGGCATCTTGTCAACACTAGAACCCCCTTACATACTGTGGTGGGACTGCAATATTCTCGTGCAACTCGTTTGCAGCTGAAATAGCAAAATAAGGGTTCCTCAACAATTCGCGGCCAATAAATACAAAGTCGGCCTGACCACTTGCCAAAATCGTCTCAGCCTGTTTGCCGGAGGTAATCAGGCCATTCCTCTTTAACCTTATCAATTGTTTCAAATAGCATCCTTACCCGCTTACTCCTATCACCCCCATATTCATCATGTCTTTGATTGGTTAGGGGTGAAAGAAACTCATTGAGCAGATAACCGTGAGCAGAATGTAGTTCAATCATCTGAAATCCGGCCTTGTATGCCCTGCGCGCTGCATTTGCAAAGGCCTGCTGAATAGCAGGAACGGCCCCCTGTTCCTAACCCACCCATTGCACGTGTCCCATAGTGCACAAAATGCCAGTCACTGGCAAACCCGTCTACAGAAGAGTACATGCACATAGGTGACATCACTATTCTGTTTTTGAACGTAACCGATTTAATTGTAACAGGACTAAAAAGCTTTGACATATATAACCTCCGTTTTTATACCAGACTCAATCTGATAAATCATAGGTAAAGTTAACATTCCTCCGGCTCTTGTGTTCAACCACCCTATTCTTCCCAGGCAAATTCATATTTCATATATTGGAGAACAATATCGACGTGTATTCTGTTTGTGATAACACAAAATAGAGATGAAAATGAAAATCGGAATAACAGGAGCAACCGGTCAGCTAGGCCGACTGGTTGTAGATTACGCAAAAAAATCCACATCGCCCTCAAATATTGTAGCTCTTGTAAGGGATCCTGAGAAAGCAAAAGATCTCGGAGTTGAGGTAAGGGCTTTTGATTACAATAAGCCGGAAGCATTGGAGGCTCAGCTAAAAGGTATCGATCGCCTTTTGCTTATTTCAGGCAGTGAAATTGGCAAGAGGGTGCAGCAACACGAAAACGTGATCAAAGCCGCGAAAGCTACTGGAATTAAGCTGCTTGCCTATACAAGTCTGCTCCATACAGACAGCTCTCCAATATTTCTTGCAAGTGAACACTTACCAACAGAAAAAATTCTCAGAGCTTCCGGAATTACATATGCAATTTTACGCAATGGTTGGTACACTGAGAATTACACACAAAGTATAAGCCAAAATATTACAGCCGGAGCTGTATTTGGCTGTGCAGGACAAGGTAAAATCTCTGCTGCAGCAAGAAAGGACTATGCTGAGGCTGCTGCTGTAGTTTTGACAGGCGAAGGTCATGAATTCAAGATCTACGAGCTGGCAGGGGATGAGAGTTTTACTCTGTCAGATCTTGCAGCTGAGATCTCAAAGCAGACTGGCAAGAAGATAGTTTACAATAACCTGAGTGAGGCAGAATTAGTTGAAGTACTTAAAAATGCAGGATTGCCAGAACAGATGGCCGGTGCTTTTGCTTCAATTGATACACATATTGCAAATGGTGCACTGTATGACAACAGTCATCAACTGTCACAACTGATTGGCCGCAAGACGACTCCACTTTCTGCTGTGGTTAAGGAGGCCATATAGTTGATATTGACATGCATATATCAGGGATTGCAAAATCCCTGATGTTAACCTAAAGGTTTTTTAGCAGGATATTTGAAGGCAGTTCCACCTGCCTTTTATGGAAGTCGTCAAGTATAGTCCGGATCTTTCTGATATCTTCAGTTTCCTCAAAATGAAGGTCAGTGGATCCGGATTTTTCTATTTTGTCAATAACGCATGTAACTGTCATTTGATCAACATTGAATGCCGGATGATATCCTGTTTCATTCTTTTTAGTTTCATCAATAAGCACCTTTACTATCAGATCAGCATCCTCCAGTTTGCGAAGCACCTGTGAAACCAGCCTTGTCGGCAGTTTTAGATCTACTGACAGGTCTGCCATACTCGGTGGGGTCTTACCCTTCTGGAATGCATCTACAATGTACTTGACAACCAACAGGCTTACCAGACGTCTGTACTCACTACTGACATTTTCGGTGTCAGCTTCAAACTCAAAACTCTTTTCGTTCTGAATAGCATATGAAAGTTCAGCACCCAGCAATACGATTAGCCATGACCAGTTCATCCAAATAAGAAACAGAGGGAGAGCTGCAAAACTACCGTAAATAGCATTATACTTTGATACACCGATCTGAAATGTTATATACCCATATTGAAGTCCAAGGAATAAAGAACCTGCAATAATTCCTCCAAAAATAGCTGAGGAAAACTTCACCTTTGTATTAGGCATCAACATAAACATGATTGTAAATACAGCCCATGTAAGTATGTAAGGAGATGCCCATGAGATTATCGGCGTTGCAATCTTGCCAAGGTTGAAAATAGTCACAGAATTAGACAGGAAAACCATCAAACCGGAGGAAAGCACCAGAAGAACAGTAGCTACAATCACAAAAGAAATATAATCGCTAAACTTCCTGATTATTGATCGCGAATGCTTTATTCCCCATATATCATTAAAAGACTTCTCTATACTACCAAGGATCTGCATAACACTCCAAAGCAGGATTATGATACCTACTCCAGCAATCATACCACTCTTGGTGTTATCAAGATAGCTGAGTGCAAATTCTTGTATCCAGGTGGCCACTTCCTTGTGACTGGATAGGTTCTCGTTGATGATTCTTTCAAGAGTATCAACAAAACCAAACCCCTTGGCTATAGCAAATGCAAGGGCAATAACAGGAACAACAGAGAGCATCGAATAATAGGTTAAAGCGGAGGCTTTAACCTGGCAGTCATCAACTGCAAAGCGTTTCAGGGCAAGAACAAAAATACGTATCACCCTGAACAGCCAGAATTGGCGTTTAGAAGTATTATCCTTTCGGATACGCCAGATATCCTCCTCGATAAACCGGCGTAAAAAATTGATTCTGTCCTGTATCACGATCCCTCTCTTGAAAATAACAGAATAAAATAAACAGTAAGTCTATAAGCCGGATTCTGTACCGGGCAAGCCCGGTGTCTGTCATTAATCTGAGATATTAGTCACCCAATACCTTTAGCGACCTACCCTTCACGGCTGCAACATGGCACCGGGACGAGCAGCCCCGTATCCCGAAGGAAACCGTGATATACATGGTCTTGCAACCCACATGGTGTACGGCTGCCATAGTTGCCTACAGCACCGGTGGGCTCTTACCCCACCTTTTCACCCTTACCCCTTACGAGGCGGTTGTTTTCTGTTACACTACAATAGCCTTGCGACTATCTTCCCGTTAGGAAGTGTGGTGCTCTGTGTTGTCCGGACTTTCCTCCCATTGCTGAGCAACAGGCGACAGACCGACTTACTGCAAATTTATTCTATCCTATATGGAGCATATTTTTCAATGGGAACCAGAAATGCATTCTGATATCCCCTTTCTCGTACCTTCAATAATTCTGCCATAACTTCAGAACCGTCATAGTCTCCCACACAATATCTGTAGATTTTATCTGCCATATAGTACTCCACAACGGAATCAAATTCCTTAAACTCGGATACATATACAGGAAATCTGAAAGCAGCAATCTGAATTGTATATCTTTTACCGGCCACTGGAGCCTGGTTCTTGTCAACAGTAAACGATGAACCAGAGGTGTTGACAATTGATATCTTGCGGGTGTTAAGAATGAAAGCATCCTGATAACCCTTGGCTTTAAGAATATTTAGATCATCAAGAGCATCACCAAATGAAGCATAGCGACCCACTGTATAACGTACAAAGCCGTCATTACAATTATACTCATATACTTCATTAAGTTCTGCAAAAAACTCCGCATTTTGCGGTGGTTCCTTTAAGGCAACTACCTGAATTGTATAATATGGAGCACTTATCTGATCCACGGTAATAATTTGCCGTGAACTCCTCAGGTGTGCCAATTTGTCTGCATGCACCGGAGCAAGATACAGAACTGAAAGAGTTAATATCAAGAGTTCTCTTAGCTTCATCGTTAATCGATTTTAGTAATTGCCTTGATTAAAACTAACAATTTAATTAAATAGGGATGTATGCACTAATTCAAAAAGCGCCATACCACAACCTCTACCCTTCTGTTTTCAAGATGTTCCTCATCTGAGCACAACTTACCTCTACGGCATTTGTTCAGGATGTAACGCTCACCATAACCACGTGGAATGATGTTTTCATCTGGAACAGACTTCTTCAACAGGTATTCTTCAGCCTTTTCAGCAATCCTTTGAGAAATATTAAGATTATTCAGTCTGTCACCTCTGGCATCAGTATGGCCGTTAAGCTTAATTACCACATTTGGATTATCCAGCAAATATGCTGCAACCCTGTCAAGTATATTGTAACCATCCGGTGTAATATCATCTCCCACATATGGAATTACAATTCCGCTCAATTCATTAAGATCAGCCTCCTTGAATATTGGAGTAAGACTGAATCCGGTAGCGGCAATTTCATTCAGATCCATGATATTAGCAGTAAACTTCCTGGTGTTATAATCTGGTTTACTCATGGATATTTCAAATTCCTGCCCTTCCCTTCTGTATGAGTCAGGGATAGTAATAGAAAAACGACCATTTCCAGAACTAGTAGCTCTTCCCACAACAGTACCAGTAAATGCATCAGCAAGGACAATATTTACATCACCAAGAGCTGTGCCATTGAATGTACTAATCACCTGACCTGCAAGAGAAGACGGGAAAATAGACAAATCTATTTTCGGCTCTTCTACAACAGGCTTTGTCTCAACAACTTCTATAACGGGATCTGGCTTTTGGACCGGTTCAACCACTTCTACTTCAACAACCTCTGGTTCAGGTTCCGGTTCAGGTACAACAACCTGGGGTTCCTCATCAAGGTATTGAACATAGAAGATATAGTCTTCACCTTCGGCACCAAGCCTGTTTGTTGAGATAAAACCCTTTTGTGGATCTTTGGGATTTATAACATACCCAAAATCATCCTTTTCAGAGTTGAACGGTCTAAGCATATTTTGGACATTACTCCAAATTCCACCTTCAAAAGTAGCTTTAAACAGGTCCAATCCACCAAAACCCGGGTGACCATCGCTTGCAAAATACAAAACATTGTCTTTGCTTATAAAAGGATAACGCTCATCCCCAAAGGTATTAACCCTGGGTCCAAGGTTGCTTGGTGAACCATAGGTTCTGTTTGGTTTACGTTCCACCCTCCAAATATCAGTACGTCCGTATCCATTAGGTCTGTTGGATGAAAAATATAAGTACTTATCATCCGGAGAAACTGCCGGATAAGCATTATCAAAATCATCAGAGTTGAAAGGCACCTCCCTTTCATTTATCCAATCCTTACCATCCCACACAACAGAATATATCTTAACCCTTGAATCTCCTCCTTTAATTCTGACTGTCTTTGTATAATACATTGTCTTGTAGTCAGATGTAAAGGAAATTGCTCCAATGTGATATGGAAACAACAGGTTTTTAGAGAATAACTTAGTACTTGTTATCTGGTCATTTGCCATCTCAGAATAGTACAAACTAAGGAAGCTCTTTCCTTGCTTATCCTTATTCTTGGAATCGGCAGAAGAAGCAGAGGAATAAACAATACCATCACCATAGTACTGAACACCGAAGGATTGTCCGTATGTGTTAATACTGGACGGGTTAACACGTACATTTGTTAGATATACGTCATTTTCCAAAGCCCATTCGCAGGAAGCTATCAACTCATCAATCTGCGATTGCAAACCCGGATTTTGAGGTCGTGCACGCTGGTAACGCTCAATCGCACCATCATAGAATCCAAATCGGTGAACAACTGCTGCATATACAAACAAATCATAGCCAGACAACTGATGGCCCTCCTCCTCAAGTTCCAGGAAGATGGTGAGGGCTTCATCAATGTTATTAAGTTGATAATAACAATGAGCTATCCTGATCCTATCCTCTACGTCAAACTTATAATCATTATCCATTAATGATTTGTAATATTGAAGCGCTTCATAATACTCACCACGTTCAAACTGACTAATTGCGCGACGCAAAGCACTTTGTCCCGAAAGATTCATCGGGGCAATCAATAGAGTGAACAGTAGTAGTAAGTGTAAGGCTAGTCTCATGAGATCCTTTTTTTAGATTAAAAATAACGAATTGATCGCATTCCGGGTCGCTTATTGAATGTAAAATCAAACTGCAGGCCAATTTCATGTGAACCGGCCTTAGCATATCGACTTATCGGAGAGAATGAGTAATCGAAAGAATACCTAACTGTAAACTGTCTGTTTATAATATATTCAAGCAGCAATACAGCCTCTGAAACAGTACGGTACGACATTCCGATCCAGAACTGTTCTGCAAGCAGAACATTCACAGATGCATCAAACTGCATAGGAGCACCATATACCTGTTTCATGAGTAAAGTAGGTTTTACCTTAACAGGATACCAGTCAAAGATATAACCTCCATACAGGTACATATGCATATTCTTGAAATCAATTGTATTCTTAAACCCCTCAGACCCTTCATCAAACTGATTTGTAAAGAACTTCGGTATAGAAAAGCCCACAAAATACATATCCGAATACAAATATGTACCAAAACCAAAATTGAAGTTCAGCTTTGACTCTTTACCCTCAAACACCGGATCACTATATTCACCAGTTACAGCCTTAGTTCCATCATATACTAATGAACTAAAACCAGCCTGTAACCCAAATGAAAGGAATTTCTCATCCCTGTCAAGTCTAATCTTATATGACCCGGCAGCAAATAGGTCAAGGGTATTGGAAAACCCAACATGATCATTTACAATCGAAAGTCCCAGACCTACATCAGTATCCTCAATGGCACCATGTACATTAAGTGCCTGATTCATAGGAGCACCATCAAAACCAATCCACTGGCTTCTATGTATCAAAAGGCCACTTATTACATCCCGTGTTCCATTATAGGCAGGGTTAAGTAACCCCTGGTTAGCAATATAGTGATTGAACCGGTACTGATCCTGTCCAAACAAACACTGCCCACCGATCAATAGTAAAGCACCTATGGAAACTAAAATTTTTCTTACCATAACATAGGGTCTAGCTAACACCGGAGGTGCTACACACCTCCGTATATCAGGTTTTTTTGTATTCTCAATCAATTTCACCTTACATTAACGTCTCAGTTCAACGTAACCTGTGTAGGTTCGCTCTTCAAGCTTACCTTCAATATTCTTGGATACTTTGAATATGTAGAAGTAAACTCCATTGGGCAATTCCTTGCCTATTGATACCATGGCACCAACATTTGAGCGTCCATCCCAGCTATTATCATACTGCTTGCCATTACTACGATAGACTATAGTACCCCATCTGTTGTATACTTCAAGTGATGACTCTGCAGTGACTCCTAGTCCACTTATTACAAACCTGTCATTTATACCGTCTCCATTGGGTGAGAATGCATTGGGAAGCAGGAATGAACGTTCTTCGTCAAAGTCTTTATTACCAACCATCACTATTATCTTTCCGGTTGCCATGCGACCAACGACATCGACATTCTCAATCACATAGGTAAGAGAATCCTTACCATAGAAGCTAGGTAACTTGCGGTAAGTCAAAAATCCAGTAATCTCATTAATATCCGCATCTACTATACCTTCTTCATCGACCAGACTAAACCTTATATTTCCTGTTTCCCCGGTAATATCGAGTCCAGGTAAGAAGTAATCAGCGTCATTTAATCCAAGGTCAATAACACCTACAAGATCACCAGGACCCAGGTATAGAGTATCGGCCACTGCAACCAGCTGTGATTGGTAGATCACAGCTGTTCCATCCATAAGGGCTTCACAACCTGCAGGACTAACAGCCAACACATGGTAATCACCCGGATTATTTACAGGACCAAAGTTTAGTAAATTACCATCTCCTACAAGCGGAGTCCTGTCGAAATCAATCTGTCCGTTGCGCATTATGAAATACCATACGCCTTCATCTGAGCCAGACAGTGTTATTTCATGAACATTTACAGGACCACCACTGCTAATCATATACTGATTTGGAGCAGAATTTTCAACAACAGTAAACTCACCACCATCAATTGCAAAGTGTTCGTTGGATCCCATAACTGTTATTGTATATCTTGTACCTCTCTTCGTTCCCTTTATAGGATTACCGAAAGCAACTGATCCTCCGTTACCCTTTATTATCTGAATAGGAACATCCTCATTGCCTACTTCAACCAGCTCATAATAGACACCGTCAGTAGTACCATGTACAGTGAGAATAATACCATCACCATCAGAGCAGTATTCAAGAGCATCTATATCAATAAAATATTTGCCTACAGGTTGCTCACATTCATTAAGGTTGATTTCAAACAAAGCAGACATTGCTTTACACTGTCCTTCGTCACTGACAGCAACAACTGTGAAGAAAGTACTTCCAAGTGGCAATAATGACAGATCCCATTCTATAGCTTCGCCAGTGCCTGAAATAGTGTCAGTTCCCGCTAATCCATCAGTCAAATCACCATACTCAACCAGATAATAGTTTACACCAGTCTCACTAGTCTCAATGGCAACTACTGCATCATACTGACAATATGAGTTATATGTGGTAATTACTGGTTTAACAGGTGTAATCCATGTAGCTTCAACCTCATAAGCAGGTTCGACTACTACCTCACAGGCACCATCATAAGATGCAACTACTGCATATATTCCGGCCTTAATACCTGTAAACTCTATTGAGGCCCCATCAGCAGCAGAAATACGACTATCAATAACTGCTCCCTCACGGATGAGAGTGTATATTACATCCTGCTGAGTATTAGAGATTACCAGTTCAGTTCCATCTTCTGAACAGAACTCAGCAGTATGTGCAATAGTCACGCTACCAGCATCTATCACACTGTTCTCAGTAATATGCAGTATCTCATTCATGCTAGAAGTACAGCCTTCTGGACTTGTTGCAATAACACTGAAAGAACCTTCAGTTGCAATGCCGGTAAACACAAGTTCTCCACCATCTCCAATCTTAGTAGCAACAAAAGCTTTTGGACCATCAGGTGTGTTACTTCTGAACAAGCTATAGCTTACACCAGCTTCAGTTGTCTTCAGGCTTATTTCAACATTACTTCCGGCACAGAATACATTATGAGAAGCAACCAGTGTATAGGACTCAGGCAGTTTATGGAACATAAGGTTAAATTCTCCAAGCATAGTTTGCCTGCAGGCTTCGGTTTTATTTTCAGCCTCAATAATATATTCACCTTCATCAATCAGGTTGGTCCAAACCAAAGCACTATCAGTACCAAGCTTACCTGGATGTGCCAGACCTGTAGTTGTATTAATCAAGGTATAGGTAACACCTACATCACTATGATCAAGATAGATAGTAGCACCTCCATCTCCTTCACAAAGATCGGAGTCACCAAGAATGCTATATCTAGCTATAGCACCTGGAACATCAACATCAATTGATCCGGCAAATACAGCCTGACATCCGTCAAGGTTTGCATATACGAAGTATGTAGCATCCTTATCAACTACAGGTTGAAAGCTGATCGAAGCCTCGCCATTTTCTGCACTAACCACATTACCAGTAGATACATGATCACCAGCAGTATTTATACGATAGAGTTCGTAAATAACTCCAAATTGAGGATCATTAACATTGATCACTAATCCACTTGAGCAATCTGTTCCTGTACCTGCTTCAACCTCAATAGTAACGCCAGTTACATCAGGCAATGGTTTTTCAGTAACACTAATGTTACCATCCATTTTAACCTTACAGACATTATGGTCAGTTATAAGTGAAGCCCATACTGAGTATTCACCCTCAATAGTACCTGTAAAGGCAATAGGTGCTCCGGTACCCATCACTGTAATTCCCAAAGGCGTTCCATCCAGGTAAAGCTCATACTCTACACCGGCCTCCGACCCTGATAATGTAAATTCCGGATTTGATCCCTCGCAGAAACCTACATCACCCGTAAATGTGAATACCTCAGGAGTATCATCAATATGTATAGTAATCTTTCCTATTTCAGTCTCACATCCTGCACCACTGGCACCGATAACTATATATTCTCCGGCCTCATCGTACTTGCCAAAAGATAACGGCAATACAGGATTATCACCTCCAATAATCTTTGGACTTACAGCTGCACCATTGAAGAACAGTTGATATTCAACACCTGCTTCTTGTCCTGTCATCCTAATTTCAACACCGTCAGTCTCTGTACAGAAATATCCATCATTATCAGCCTCAAGAGCAAATGCTTGTGGGAGCTGGTTAATTACAACAGTAACCTCACCTTGCATTGTCATTCCGCAACCAGTACCTTCTGATGCCACAACTCTGTAAATTCCTTCATCGAATACTGCAGGGAATACCAGTTGCTCACCAGTTCCAGTCATTATGGTTCCGGTTTGAACATCATAAAGGTATAGTTCATAGTTAATTCCCACAGTTGATCCGTCAAGAGTAAGAACAACACCATCGCCATCTTCACAATATTCGCCACTGATAGGATCAGAAGTCAACAGATATTCACCTGAGAAAGGTACTGTCTCAACTGTCAGTACTCCATTCATTATGGAGGTACAACCAGCTGCATTTACTGCCATTATAGTATAATCACCTGTAGTATTAACACTGCCAAAGTGATATGAGGCACCAGTACCATATTGCGGCTCACTAAATACCGAACCATTCAGCAACAGATAGTATGTTACATCAATTTCTGTATTGGTGACTGTTATATCAATAGGACAATCTTCCGTTGTTCCTGCAGGATTCATATCAAACACTGCAGGTACGAGGTTCCTTACCACAACTGCCGAATTATCAGATTCTATAGTAAGAGTATTGCCTCCTAGATTCTTGAATGCCTTGACAATATATTCACCTTCAGGAATATCGTTCCAACCAAATTGTCCATTTTCTACACTGCCATCACCCATTCCTTTAAATGGAGTAGCTAGCTCATTTACATCATACAATTCGTAAACTACACCAATATCTTCATAAGTGGAAAGATATAATCTTACTCCTGGAACGTCAGAGCAGTATTCTGAATACTCAGGAAGAACTTCAAAAGCATTTGGATATGGAACGGTTGTTATAACAACATCATCGCTCTCATCAGTACATCCAAAAGCATTCCTGGCTATCACAGACAGCTTATCCCCATCTGTCAAACCTGTAAGTTCAATTGAAGTATCTGTTGTCCATCCATTTATATCCCCATCCCATGGTAGCCCGTTTACCAGATACAAGTATTCATCTCCTCCACCAGCAACCACTGTAACATCATCACCTTCCCCAATTTGATTTGATGGTAATACAATGATAGTAGCAATTGGCAACTCATGAACAGTAATAGTAATTTCAGATGAAGCATTGTTACACATATTGCCATCACTGACAACTACATATACACGGTCACCATCTTCAAAGTCAGATGCAGAAAGTTGATTATCAGCACCGCTTTGGAGTTGGGTTTCCTCACCACCTCTGATACGGTAGAATGTGTAGTTTACCAGACCTGTACCAGTTGCCTCGAATGTAACTAACTCACCCTTACATATCTCGTCTTTGTCAGAATCAAGTACTACTGTCGGAACTGGATTAACAGAAATAGTCAACGTTGAAGATATAGCTTCACATCCAAATTCATTGATCACAACTACATAGAATTCATCTGCATCCTGAGGATCGGTAATCTCCAGAGGATTAACTGTAGAAAGTCCTAATGATACACCGTTACGGAAGAACTCATACTGAGCACCATTGTTTGCTGTAAGTACAAGAGTCTCATTTACACAAAGCTCTTCTTTATTGGCTGTTAATGTGGCAACTGGTGTATTTACAGTTACAGCAAGTTGTGCAGTAGAGCTACAACCATTAGCACCCTCTCCTACTACGATTATTATATCTCCAGAGTTCAAGTCACTTGAGGAATATGTATTTGCAGCATCAGGACCTTGAACCGGAGTACCAGAAATGTCATTAATGTAGAAAGCATAGCTTGTTGCTGTACCAGTTGCAGTGAAGACTATTTCTTCACCAAGACAAACCACATTGTCAGTCTTGTCACTACTAAGCTCTACAACAGGCAATTCACGTACAGTAATAGTTGTCTCTGCACTTTCAACAATACATGAACCAAGGGTAATAGCAGCCTTAACTATATCTCCTTCTTCAAATAGAGCTGAAACATAAGTGTTTTCAGCGCCATCCTGGACAACGTTACCATTTACCATAAATACATACCTGGTATATCCGGGTGTTGCAGTTACAGTAATCTCTTCACCTTCACAAATATTCTCGGAGCTAAAGGTTAAGTCAGCACTTGGTGTGGTTTTTACCTCAAGCTCAAGACTTTCTGTATCTTCACAACCATTTGCATCTACTACAGTTACGTCTATTCTATACCAACCAACTGTTAGTGTTGCAGGTATCTCATATGTATCCTCAACACCAGCCTTTGTATCAATCAAGGTGTTGGTTGGAAGACTAAACAATTCAAAAGAGTAAGACTCGCCACCTGTTGCCTGATAGGTTTCTACAGTTCCTTCACACACTTCTGTGGCGCCAATAAGGGTAGCTGTAGCTTCGGTTACAACTACATCTATTTCAGCAGGATCACTTACACATGATACACCACCTTCAGTATCTATTACAACTACACTGTAGGTACCGGCATCGGTACTTTGAGCATTTGTTATTGTATATGTCGCTCCCGTGGCACCTGTTATAGTTTCTCCATCCTTTGACCAACTGTAAACATAATTACCGCTTCCTCCTGCACCTGTAGCTGTCAGAGTAAGATCGTTGCCAACACAAACCTGATTGGTCGGAGGATTACTGCTGTTGACTGTTACTGTAGGTTGCTCATTTACTGTAAGTGTGGCTGGTGCATCGATCGTTGCTGAACAGTTGGCATCACTTATACTCTTCAATGTGTAGCTTAAATCTGTTGTGGCCGTAACAGGCAGAGTGTAAACTGTTCCTGCAACACTACCTGTGTTAATATCTTCAGTACCATTATTAAATAGAGCTGACCATGCTGGTGTGCCTGTTGTCAGGGTAATTATCAGATTGGAACTTCCTCCTTCACAGATAACTGCTGGATCAAATGCTATTGTAGCAGCCGGTGTCGGATATACTGTGAATGAATAATCTGCCTCTGCTTCACAGCCATTTGCATCAACTACCAATACGTTAAGAGTGTAGTCTCCCGCTGGTAGTGTTGCACTTGTGGTATAGGTATTACCTACTACACTTACCGGTCCATCTACTATAGCAGCACCCTGGTACAACGTGAAGGTATAGTTGACTCCACCACCTGCTGTGTAATCTTCTGTAGCTCCATAACAGAAAGAAGCTGCGCCAATAAGGGTAGCTGTAGCTTCGGTTACAACTACATCTATTTCAGCAGGATCACTTACGCATGATACACCACCTTCAGTATCTATTACAACTACACTGTAGGTACCGGCATCGGTACTTTGAGCATTTGTTATTGTATATGTCGCTCCCGTGGCACCTGTTATAGTTTCTCCATCCTTTGACCAACTGTAAACATAATTACCACTTCCTCCTGCACCTGTAGCTGTCAGAGTAAGATCGTTGCCAACACAAACCTGATTGGTCGGAGGATTACTGCTGTTGACTGTTACTGTAGGTTGCTCATTTACTGTAAGTGTGGCTGGTGCATCGATCGTTGCTGAACAGTTGGCATCACTTATACTCTTCAATGTGTAGCTTAAATCTGTTGTGGCCGTAACAGGCAGAGTGTAAACTGTTCCTGCAACACTACCTGTGTTAATATCTTCAGTACCATTATTAAATAGAGCTGACCATGCTGGTGTGCCTGTTGTCAGGGTAATTATCAGATTGGAACTTCCTCCTTCACAGATAACTGCTGGATCAAATGCTATTGTAGCAGCCGGTGTCGGATATACTGTGAATGAATAATCTGCCTCTGCTTCACAGCCATTTGCATCAACTACCAATACGTTAAGAGTGTAGTCTCCCGCTGGTAGTGTTGCACTTGTGGTATAGGTATTACCTACTACACTTACCGGTCCATCTACTATAGCAGCACCCTGGTACAACGTGAAGGTATAGTTGACTCCACCACCTGCTGTGTAATCTTCTGTAGCTCCATAACAGAAAGAAGCTGCGCCAATAAGGGTAGCTGTAGCTTCGGTTACAACTACATCTATTTCAGCAGGATCACTTACGCATGATACACCACCTTCAGTATCTATTACAACTACACTGTAGGTACCGGCATCGGTACTTTGAGCATTTGTTATTGTATATGTCGCTCCCGTGGCACCTGTTATAGTTTCTCCATCCTTTGACCAACTGTAAACATAATTACCACTTCCTCCTGCACCTGTAGCTGTCAGAGTAAGATCGTTGCCAACACAAACCTGATTGGTCGGAGGATTACTGCTGTTGACTGTTACTGTAGGTTGCTCATTTACTGTAAGTGTGGCTGGTGCATCGATCGTTGCTGAACAGTTGGCATCACTTATACTCTTCAATGTGTAGCTTAAATCTGTTGTGGCCGTAACAGGCAGAGTGTAAACTGTTCCTGCAACACTACCTGTGTTAATATCTTCAGTACCATTATTAAATAGAGCTGACCATGCTGGTGTGCCTGTTGTCAGGGTAATTATCAGATTGGAACTTCCTCCTTCACAGATAACTGCTGGATCAAATGCTATTGTAGCAGCCGGTGTCGGATATACTGTGAATGAATAATCTGCCTCTGCTTCACAGCCATTTGCATCAACTACCAATACGTTAAGAGTGTAGTCTCCCGCTGGTAGTGTTGCACTTGTGGTATAGGTATTACCTACTACACTTACCGGTCCATCTACTATAGCAGCACCCTGGTACAACGTGAAGGTATAGTTGACTCCACCACCTGCTGTGTAAACTTCTGTAGCTCCATAACAGAAAGAAGCTGCGCCTATTAGGCTTGGAGTTGGAAGAGAATTGACGACAACAGTAGTAGTAAGTTGTGTGCTTGAACAACCATTAGCATCGGAGACAGTAAGAGTGTAATCTCCGGCATGTAAAAGCGTTACAGGGTTGATGACAGGGTTTTGGACATTAGAAGTAATGCCATTAGGACCAGTCCATGAATAAGTAAATGGAGCAGTACCAGTAACATCAGATGCTGTAAGTTGTAGAGAACCGCTAACGCATACCGGTCCATTATTTGAAACAGTAGCGCTTGGACGAGGATTTACAGTAATATTTATTGCAGCAGTTGAAGTACCACAACCATTGGCATCAGTAACGACAACTTCATAAAGACCTGCATCGGAAACAGATGCAGCAGGAATGTTTATTGTAGCTGTACTAGCTGCAATAGGATTGCCGTCTTTAGTCCAAGCATAAGTATAAGGGCCGGTTCCACCAGTTACTGTTACAGAAAAATTAAGAAGATCATCAGCACAGACTTCGAAGTCGTCTGGTAATATAGCTGTTGGATTAGTATTAACTGCGATACTATAGTTTGCACTAGCTTCACAACCATCAGCACTTCTAACTGTAAGTTTATATGTACCGTGATGTAACGCTCTGACTGCAGCAGGAATAATAGGATTCTGTTGATTTACAATAGTTCCATCAGGATATTCCCATGTATATGAGGCCATTCCTGCAGGTCCACCTATTAGCTGTATAGGATCACCTTCACAGTAGGAAGTTTTATCGCTTGACGGGGTAGGGACAGGAATCGGATTTACAACAACATTGGCAGATCCATTCATGGGTTTAACACAGATTCCATCACCCCCAGGATTTGAAGCTTCAACTGTGTACAGACCAGAAACTGTTACATTAAAAGTAATAGGATTTCCTATTCCTGTAATAGCAAAGCCAATCGGCACTCCGTCACGATAAAGCTGGTACTTCATACCTGCTTCACTACCATTTAGTGTCAAAGTAGTGCTTGCGCCGTTACATATCTCAATATCCGACCCGAAATCAAAGACCGTTGGTGTCTTATGTACAAAGGCAAAATCATAACCAGAGCCCACTATCGGATATGGGATATATGAAGCCCTAATAACGTAAGTAAAAAATATCTCAGAACTAAAATAAGGTTCAGTAACACGATCAGGGTAAAACCTCAACACTCTGTCTTTACCAGTTCCAACATAATCAGCCCATTCCGGATGAAACTCTTCACCTCCAACATATGTAGTAATATCCCATTCTATTGAGAAAGCATCATCTGGTATAACAGGAGGAACAAGATCAATATAGTTAGCATCTGAACATATGTCCTCAGGCAGATCTAAGATGGTTCCTTCTCCCCCTTTGAGAACTGCACCTTGCTCCATCAACCTTTGCTCAATATGCTCAATAATCTCACGTTTAGACCATTCCTGGGCATATGTATCCTGAATAAAGCTTCTGAAAGGAAGAAAAGCCAGAAGAAAGACTATAAATATTCTAAGTGTATGTGTTCTAACCATAACCTAAGTATTAGGGTGCTATATTCGAACAGCTCAATCTAATTTTGCAAAAATAGTTTAATTCATAAGCTTTCAAGGCTTTTTTGCCTGGAAATAAGTATCCGGGCCCGATTCCCGGACTAAGATCATATAGAATGAACTACCTGATGTTTACGCCATTACTTAAAATATGTTACAAACTGTGTATTCAATAGTTATCAACAACCTTCAGTTAAAAGAACAAGGTTATTTAAGCATTTCCTTATACAACTCAGGCTTGTCCTCCAGGGCTATTCTGGCTATCTTAAGATAATCGCTGACCCATCGTTGTAACTCCTTGAGTTTAGCTCTCTTACGCGCCGTCTCGCTTTTAGCACCATCCTTTAGCATCTCACATCTGGCTGCCAATGATCGTAAACTGTCAACTCTCTTTAAAAGATCTTCAATATTCTTTGAGGAAATACCAAATTCAGAAAGTCTGGTCATCCACTCCTTCTCTCCCAGTAATCTGCTACAAAATAAAGTAACCTGATCAATCCATGCATCCAGATTTACCTCTCTGGGACCATCAAGCTGTAAAGCTTTAGCTATTTGACCTTCCTTATCAAAAGCAATTCTGGCTATCTGCAAATACTTCATATAGTCCTTCCTGACTGCAGTATGCAGTTTGCGTCTTTCCTGATGAGCATCTACTTTCTCCTTTATAACTGCTTCCTGCTTCTGATCAAGCTCCCTAACTGAGGCCAGCACCTTCTCCCCCTTCTTTAGTCGACTTTCATCAAAACCAAATCTGGCAGTGGCTGACAGAATCTCTGCATTGCTAAAAGAAAACCCGATCAGAGAATTGACTCTGTCGATATACTCACTAAACGACAATTTTGAAAAATGCACCGTCATTATACAGTATTCAGGAATTTGTTATTCAAATTATGCAAATATTACTATAAAAATCAAATATTGTTTCAGAAATGTATAATTTTTTTTCTAATACTTATATTTTGATTGTATTGAATAATTTTTCATTATTTGTTTTTCATATATTCAAATTTATGACCTCATATAATCTACATTTCATATATAACCAAAATTTTGTCTATAGAATCATAATTCAAATATATAATTGTTTCAATTTATAATAACATACAAAAATTTAAGCTAGATAGTCAATATTGAATATAGACTAGTAATTACTTAATACAGATTTAAAATGGGAATAGCAGAATGAACAAATTAATTGCCGAAGAGAAATTTTTTATTCCGACATGGTGCTACAGTGTTGTGTATATGATAATTACGTTACCCCTTAATCACAAACCCTGCAACATCCAATCCAAGACAATCTAAAACAATCATTATCCTTCCGTATTAGCAAAGAAAAAAGCATCTTTGCATCCGATTTTTATGAAGGAGCTGATTAGAATATACGGAAGACACTACAAGGGAAATTTATTCCTGGCCTTCCCGGTAATGATGTCTCAGGCAGGTCAAATGATTGTTGCTCTGACAGACAATCTGATGGTGGGACAGTTGGGTGCGGTAGAACTTGCTGCAGTAGCACTAGCTAATAATATCTTTGTAATTGGGATGATGTTTGCCATCGGCCTGATATCTGCAATCACACCGATTGCAGGTAAAGCCATAGGGGCAAAAGACAGGTTGGAGTCATCAACTATCCTGAAGCAGGCAGTCTATATGCATCCATTATCGGGTGTGATAATAACAGGCATATTATTATGTGGCATTTTCATAATGCCGCATATGGGTCAGGATCCTGCAGTTATAAAGGTTGCCATACCTTATTATATAATACTTTGCATATCAATTATCCCGCTTAGCATCTTTTTCGTCTTCAGGCAATATGCAGAGGCCCTGGGAAATACACGTGTGGCAATGCAGGTCACTTTGACTGGAGCTGTAATAAACATAGGTCTCAACTATCTGCTAATCTTCGGAAAACTTGGGTTTCCGCAACTTGGAGTTGAAGGTGCAGGATATGCTACACTTCTGTGCAGGGTCTATATGTCAATTGCCGCCATCATACTCTTTTTTAGGATGGATTTATTCAAGCCTGATAGGAAAAACTGGAAGCTGACCAAGTTTGAACCTATTAAGTCCATGCACCTGTTGAGAATAGGAGTACCAATAGGTAGTCAGTATATTACGGAGATGTTGGCATTCAGTATTGGCAGTTTCATGATGGGTTGGATTGGAACGAATGCCTTGGCTGCCCACCAGGTAGTAATGAGTCTTGTGGGATTCACCTATATGGTATCGGCAGGATTGGCATCAGCAACGACTATCAAGGTGAGCCATTTTAGGGGACAGCGAAATCTAAAGGAGATGAACCGCGCCATTTATGCGTCAATTCACATGGTGGGATTGTTTATGTTTTGCAGCCTTTTGATATTCTATAATTTCAGATTCTTTATCCCGTCATTATTTATTAAGGATCCAGCAGTAATTGCAATTGCCTCAAAACTAATGATTATCGCTGCTATGTTCCAGCTATTTGATGGATTTCAGGTCAATATGCTTGGAGCACTGCGAGGAATGGAGGACGTCAGAATACCTATGATACTTTTGGCAATTGCGTATTTCGCAATTGCATTACCTTTCAGTTATCTGGCCGGAATTGCACTCAAATTTGGTCCTCAAGGTGTATGGTTTGGTTACCTGTTTGGCCTCTTCTCGGTAAGTGTCCAACTTTTTATCAGATATAAATACAAGGCCAAAAGGCTGAAAGTTTAGGCTGCTGGAATACAATTTAACCTATCATATTGACCTCGGGCTCGAGGTCAATATTGAATTTTTGCCTTACATCAGCACTTATCTGAGATGCCAGCTTTTTCACCTCACTACCTGTCGCTCCACCAAGGTTAATCAGCACCAGAGCTTGATCCTTGTGTACACCTGCATTTCCTAAAGACTTACCCTTCCAGCCCAGTTTGTCAATCAACCAACCTGCCGGTATTTTAACTTTTCCAGGTTCAACTGTGTTATAATAAGGTACATTGCTATACTGCACCCGAATTGTCTCCAGCTGCTTGGTATCCACGACCGGATTCTTAAAGAAACTGCCGGCATTGCCAAACTGAACGGGATCAGGCAGCTTGCTCTGCCTGATACTGATAACAGCCTGACGGATATTCCTTAATGAAGGACCACCAAGGCTCGCCACAGCATCTTTCAAATTGCCATACTCCATTGTATAGGAAGGCTTACGGCTAAGCTTAAGGTAAACCCATGTTACTATAACCTTGTTTTTTAGTCGGTTTTTGAAAACTGAATCGCGGTAAGCAAATTCACAATCCTCCCAGCTAAAGTGCAACTGACTGCCATCATCTGTTGAAATTGCCTCACAGGCGTGGAATACATCCTTAAACTCAACACCATACGCGCCAATATTTTGAACGGGTGCTGCTCCGGCATCACCCGGAATCAGCGAAAGGTTTTCAATACCTCCAAAACCCCTATCTACGCACCATTCCACCAGACTATCCCACTCCACCCCTGCTCCGACCTTTATAATAACGTAGTCGTCGTGTTGCTCGCTAACATCAATACCAGAGATGCATGAATGCAGTATCACACCATGGTAATCGGACAGAAACAGCAGGTTACTACCGGCACCCATCAGGAGCAGTTCCCCTTCGTGACAGAGGGGATTCTTTAGGATTTCTCTGAGGTCGGAAACTGAATCATATTCAAACAAGTATCGGGCCTTGACGTCGATACCAAAGGTATGGCGACCCTTTAAGGAAATATTCTCAAAACTACGTATCATCAGCGCTAATCCTTTGTGGACCAAATATTAATAGCCCGAAGAGTAATATCCATAATTCCTGCCGGCAATCTGCACGTCATTCATTACGACGGCCAGACCTTTGATCTTGTCGTCAAACAGGTTGGACATGGTAACTGCAAAATGTTCTTTATCCGTAACTCCGGCCCTGACAATATAAAGATTGCAGTCTGCCATCTCCATAAGCAGTCTGCCGTCAGAAACCAATCCAACGGGCGGAGTATCCACTATAATCACGTCGTACTTGGTACGAAGCGTCTCAAATAGAGTCTGTGTGCTGGGTGAAGATATTAGCTCGGAAGGGTTTGGGGGAATATGTCCACCGGGTATTATATAAAGATTCTTCACATCCGTCTCAAAGGTAATTTCATCCAACTCACTCTGAGCAATGAGATAAGAGCTAAGGCCTGAAATATTTTTTAGACCAAAGATCTCAGACAGACGGGGCTTACGCAGGTCAAAGCCTACAAGTACTGTCTTCTTACCTGAGATAGCCAACACAGATGCAAGGTTTACAGCACAGAAAGTCTTACCATCACCTGTATTAGTAGATGACACCGTAATAATACATCCATCCTTTCCTGCCATCATATACTTAAGTCTGGCCCTTAGAGATCTGAATGACTCAGTTACTTCAGAGGTTGCTGCTTTCAAAACCACATTGTCACTGCCCTCCTTGCTTCTGAGTATCTCACCAATAATTGGAAGTTCCCTGAACATAGAACGCACATCATCTCTTGATCTGATGCGGGTATTAAACAACTCGCGAAGGCCAATAATCAACACTGGAATAGCAAATCCAAGCAACAAACCACGGGTATAGTTGCTTTTCTTGTTGGGTGATACAACTCCATTAATATAGGCAGGGTCAAGCACTTCGTTATCAGGAGTATTAGAAGCCTTAGCAATCTGGGTTTCCGAACTCTTTTGAAGCAGGAAGGTATAGATTGCGTCATTGAGCTTGTGAGTACGTTCCATAGCCAGATAGTCCCTCTCCAATTCTGGTAGATTTCCTATCTCAGCATTGAGCTGTGCCTCAGTTTGCTTCAACTCACGCATCTGCATTCTAATACTTTCCATCTGCTGATCTATTGAGAGGATAAGTGACTGTCCAGATAGTTCTATCTTTTGATTTAGCTCGACCAAATATGGATTGTTTTCACCGGCTTGCTGGGCAATTACACGAGCCTCGTTAAGCAAGGTAAGGTGCTCACGAACAAATTGCTGAATCAATGCAGCGGGTTCTGTCGAGAATGCAGGTAACAGAAAATCACTTTCCTCGAGATTCCCACTGACCAGTCTCCTTCTGATTTCGTCAAAATAAGCCAGACTAAGCTCCAGAGACCTTTTCTGCTTCTCCATCCCGAAGAACTCATCAGATAGCTTTGACGACACATCCGAAGGCATCATATAGCGATTATTCCGCCTGAAATCCATCAATTTCTGTTGGGTTATTTTCAGAGTCTCAGCTACTTGTTCAAGTTGTCGCTGAATAAAGGTCAGCGAACGATTGGCCATATCGTTCTTTCTCTCCAGGTTGTTTTCAATCAACTCCTCAGAAAAGGTATTCAGAAAGCGAATTAGTTTTTGTGGTTGAACACCGGTGGCCGAAATAAATATTATTGAAGATCCCTCACGGTATGGACTTACCGAAAGTGAGGATCGAAGTTCTGAAGCTATCTCTGAATGTGACTTAAATCTGAAATAGTAATTACCTGATGCAATTCCGCCATTTGACTCTGCTGCCTTTATCACGAAGGAAAAACAGGGATGTTCGATTCTCTGACCAAGTCGTGCCTCTGCAGAAAAATCAATAGGACCGGAATACCCTGCATCCTGTGCTCCATGGAAAACATGCAGCCGGCCCCCTTCTGTTTTAACAGACAGCTCTGTCTTACCTCCCGGCAAAACAGATAGTTCGAAATCAGTATTTAGCAATTGGGGATGCAGAGAATCAAATTCCACCACAAATGGTGTTCTTCCATACAGTTCCGTATCCTTAAACCTTCCCTTTGAATAATAGGCGACACCAAAATCCAGGCGATTGACAGCCCTAAGTACCATGGCATGGCTACGTATAATAAAACTCTGATTCTCGAAATTACGTAACTCGGGTGACAGTCCAAAACCTTCAGTAAGCACCTGTTGAGACAAGGACCTTTCCTGATCCACTTTGAAGATCATCGTTATAGATGCCTTGTAAACAGGTACAGTATAGCGATGGTAAACCCACACTCCACCAAGCGCCAGCGGAACAAAAATCACAAACAGATACCAGTTGGCTACAACATGCCTAAACATCTTTCTGATATCTGAAAAACCGTCACCTTGTATAGTTTTCCCCGTAGGAATACCCTGTTGGTTATATGGTTGGGACATATCTTTGAGTAAAGTCCTGTTAATCTGAAACGAATCTATAAAAAATCTTTAACAACTGCCTCAAAACATCTGAATTCCTTAGTGTCAGCGGGCAAAAAACTGTCCCAGCTTACCAAGATTCTTTCCAATAAGGGTCAAAAGTCCTCCCACATGGTTTTTCCTAAGGGCCTTGTAATCCTCACGTGATTTCCTGATGATATTACCCAGGCTCTTATTGCTTGCTCCTCCGGTAGCCATATGAATCATAACTTCGGGAAGGTAAACCATCCTAACGCCATCAAGAGTCATTACCCTTAGCAACCAGTCATAATCGGCTGCAATCTTGAATGAGGTATCGAAAAGACCCACCCGCTCAAGCAACTCCCTCCTGAAATATACCGTTGGATGCGGTGGCATCCAACCCTTCCTGACCATTGAGGGATAAAAAGTACCACTTTCCCAGTTTCTGAATATCTTCAAAGGTTCAAAGGAAGTAACATACTGCAGGTCGCCATAAACAACATCAGCATTCTCAGTCTCAAATAGCTTAGCCACTTTATTCAGGATATCCGGGTTAGCAAAACGGTCACCTGCATGTAGCAGTCCAACAATATCACCTTCTGCCATACCAAGGCCTTTGTTGAGCGCATCATAGATTCCCTTGTCAGGTTCACTTTTTAGTTTACCGACACGGCTCCTGTACTTCTTAAGCATCTCCAGGGTTCCGTCATTTGAAGCACCATCAACCACTATGTATTCAAGATTGTCCCATGATTGCTCCGTTACTGACTTTATTGTCTGTTCCAGATCCTCACAAGCATTATAGCTGACGGTAATAAGGGAGATACGCATATCTGAACCTTTTACTTGACTTCGTTCTCAATAGAGGGCAGGCCCTTTTTCCTGAGTTTACGCAGTTTCCTGCGTATGGCAAACGAAGGTAGCTGAAATAGTATCATTCCAAGGATGAAGTTTAGAAGCAGCAGTTTGATAGTACCCAAATCCTTTAGACAGTACGACAATACAATAAAGAAGATATTGCCTGACATAAGCAGTATAGCTATTCCCATGTGCGAAAAGCCAAGAGTCAGCAGCCTATGATGTATGTGGGTCTTGTCGGCTGCAAATGGAGACTGGCCTTTTGATAGTCGGAGGAAGAATACTCTGATTGTATCAATAACCGGGACTATCATAATCCCCAGTGCCACACCCGGCGCAGAAGTCATTGTGTAATCAAGCGAAGGACGTACTGCTGCAACGTTGCCTTCCATAAATTTGATTGCAAATACTGAGATCAGAAAACCAATAAGCAGGGATCCCGTGTCACCCATGAAAATCTTCTGATTCTTTGAAAAAACGTTGTAGTACAGAAATGCTATCAATGCTCCGACAATAATAGATCCAAGCACCGGCATTATTACATCGCCATTGATGTAAAACCAGAACGAAAAGCCCAGTGTTACAACTATTCCGGTTAGTGCAGCTAGTCCATCTACTCCATCAATCAGATTGAAACCGTTGACTATAAACACTATAAAAAGAAGCGAGATTGAAAGGCTAACAAAGTAATCAGGGTGCAGTCCAAAAAAACCATGAAAATCGGCGATTCTCAGATCACCGAAACCAACTATTATCAGTGCCGCTAAAATCTGACCCATCAACTTCATTATCGGAGCTGTAACCAGGATATCATCCTTTATTCCGATGGAAAAGATTATTAGCAATGAAGGAAGTAAAAAGGGAATTCCCCCGTAATCAAACCAGTCAAGAAAAATTGAATAGGTAAATACAATTCCGAAGAAAATTGCCATACCCCCCAATGTGGGAACACGCTTCTTGTGTACGTGCCTGTTTCCGGGCTCGTCGTACAAATTCTTTGAGTAAGCAACATTCAGAATAGTTGGAATAGATATAAAAACCAGGATAAAGGACACCAACCCGGCAAACAAAATCTGAAGTAACTCGTTGTAATTTATCTGCATTTCAAACCTAATTTGCTATGCAAAACTAAGAAAAAAGAAGTGGTTCGGCTTCAAAATATCATCATTTTGTGTTATTTATCCTCAATTGAACAAATCGTCTGTTTTTTTAAGAAAAGAAAGAATAAATTTGTACAATTGTAGAGTAAGGTCCCAAAGTCTATACGGCCTAGGGGCATTCTAGCTAAGCAAGTTCAAATCATTAATTCATACTGCTTGAAAATGCATCCAAGAAGCATTAAAGGAACCTTAAGGATCTTAGCCTTTACCTCAACCATATTGCTGATGTTCGCATCATGTATCCCGCAGAAGGAAATAGTTTATTTTCAGAATCATGAAGATAAAAAAGGTTATGACAACCCGTATGATACTCCTAAGACTATCACTGAAAAATATATTCTTCAGCCAAATGATGCTCTGCTAATCAGGGTAAACACTGCAAATCCCAAACTGTCTGAGTTTTTCAATGCAGGAGGCAGCAACCAGAATGTTGCTGCCACAGGTCAGAGTCCGCTCTATACCTATCCTATAGACGACAGCCTGTATATTGATTTCCCCTTTGTAGGCAAGATCAGACTTGATGGTTGTACACGTGCTATGGCTACAGAAAGAATCAGAGAAGCGCTCATTCCCTTTGTCAACGATGCTCAGGTAACAGTGAGACTGGCCAATCCATCCTTTGTAGCCTTGGGAGAAGTCAACAACAGAGGTCGCATCCCAATGGGTCGTGAACAGGTTACAATTTTCGAGGCAGTTGCGATGGCCGGCGATGTTCGTCCTTTTGGCAAGAAACGTGAAGTAAGGGTTGTGAGACCAACTCCCGAAGGGTCTATCAGCTTTTTTGTTGATCTGACAGATAAAAACCTGGTAGATTCAGATAAGTACTACATCTATCCCAATGATATTGTCTATATCAGACCTATGAAGGCCAAGCAATGGGGCATTGGAGAATCATTCTCCTTTGGTGTATTCTCATCAATGCTTGCTATGTACCTAACGCTAAACGCCATATTTGGAAAATAAGAATTTGATGGATCAGATAAAGTTTCAAACTAAAGGTTCTGGAATCCCTGTAAGTAATACAGGAATTACTTTAGACTATAAAAAGCTGATCTCTGATGTGATCAGGTTCTGGTGGCTATTTGTAATCACTATTTCTCTTGCTCTCTTTGTTGTGTATATGATTCACAGGTACACCCAGCCAGTGTATAGGGCTTCACTGGTATTACTTGTTGACGAGAGAGGTAGTGACAAGACGCAGGCCAATATGATGGAGGGTTTCGGCCTTAGTACTGCTATGCGTACCCTTGAGAACCAGATTGCCATCCTTACCTCCTGGGAAATGGTTAGGACAGCTATCAAGGAACTGGACTTCGATGTTTCATACTATAAGACCGGGCGTTTAAAGAATACCGAACTCTATGGGGGGCTTCCTTTCCTGGTATATTTTGATCAGGAGTCTCCTCAGTTACTTAACACCCCAATTTATCTGACTGTAATAGATCAGGAGAGATTCAGACTTGAAATCGAGACTGAATCAGGGACCAGCTACTTGTACGGTGCTGAGAAATATGGACCTTCAACTGGAAAGATACATTACAGTCAGGAGTTTAATTTTGGGGATCTTGTTGAAACACCATGGCTCAAGCTGAGGGTGTACAACAAGGATTTGTCCAGACCTGAGGACAAGGCTTATTATTTTGTTTTCAATAGTCCTGACGAACTGACTTCATCCTATAAGTCCAGTTTTACCTATAGCCGTTCAAATGACAATTCAAGTATTGTAAGGTTGTATGTTACAGGTCACAATAATACCAAGAATGTAGTCTTCCTCAACAAGATGGCCGAAGTGTTTATCCGCAACAACCTTGAAAGAAAGAACCAGATTGCCACCAACACCATCGATTTTATTGAGGAGCAGTTACTTATAATCTCCGATTCTCTGTCAAGTAAGGGAACCGAACTAAGTCATTTCCGTACCGAGCATCAGATCCAGAGTCTTTCGGCTCAAACAGAGATCTATTTTGCAAGATTAGAGCATATCGACGCGACGGCTTCGGATCTATATCTTAAAAGGAACTACTACAACTATCTCGATAGGTATTTCAGGGCAGATACTTTGTTTGACAGCACTATAGCTCCTGCTCAATACCCAATTGAGAACACATCTATATTCCAGCAGATCAATAAACTGATGGAACTTAATATGGAGTGGCATGCTATTACCGGTGATAAGAAATCAGGGATATACAATCCCCATGTAGTGGAACTAAAAAGCATGATGGAAATTGCCCGTCGCACTCTGCTAGAGGCTATCGACAACCAGAAGATAATGCTTAACAACGAACTTGCACGCATAGAGGAAGAGAGGCGCAGTATTACAGCTGAGTTGTACGAATTTCCCGAGAAGGAACGCCAGCTCTTTGGTATTGAAAGGCATTTTAACCTTAATAATGAGGTTTATACCTTCCTGCTCCGTAAGCGCAGTGAAGCACAAATACAAAAGGCATCCAACACTCCTGACCACTCTATACTGGAGACAGCCCGTTCAGCCGGTCAGGTTTATCCGACAGTCAGCCGTGACAGACAGAAGGCAATTCTAATCGGTCTCGTGTTACCCTTCTTGTTTTTTGTATCAAGGCAGATAGCCAACAACAAGATTACAGGTGCTGAAGATATCGAGCGCATCACTGACTTGCCAATAATTGGTCATATAATACACAATTCCAAGGATGCTAGCAATGTAGTCGAGGTATTCCCCAAATCAATAATTACGGAGTCCTTCAGACGTGTTCGCTCCCGTCTAGAGTATATGAACGGAGACAAGGAAGCACCAATTATTGCAATTTCTTCATCCATGCCAGGAGAAGGCAAGACCTTCTGTGCCCTGAATCTGGCAAGCGTATTTGCTATATCAGGCAAGAAGACCCTGCTTGTAGGTTTTGACATGAGAAAACCCGGACTTAACAGTATTCTAAACCTGCACCATCAGGAAGGTCTGTCAAGTTATCTTATTGGCAAGGCAAAACTGGATGATATAATTCAGACAAACAGTCTTGATAACCTTTATATCCTTCCATCAGGTGCAGTTCCTCCCAATCCATCAGAATTGATTGGTTCGCCACGCACAGTTAAGTTGTTTGAGGAGCTTAAAGAAAGATTTGAAATTATCCTGCTTGATACTCCACCAATGGGTATTGTAGCTGACGGTTATATGCTTGCCCGTTATGCCGACACTATGATATTCCTGACACGTCAGAACTTTACAATCAGAAATGTATTCTCGCATACTGTCAAGCAAATGCTTGACGAAGGAATTACCAATGTAGGAGTGATTATCAACGATATTCAGGTCAAGAAAGGGCTGATGGGTTACGGATACTACTACGGTTATGGCTATGGCTACGGCTATCACTATGGATATGGTAACGGATACGGATACTATGAGGAATAGAAAACTTCTTGTAGCAGCGACGCTGGTGGCATCGCTGTCATTACTGCAACCGGCTGATGCTCAGCAATACTCCAAGTACAACAGTTTTGAATTCGATCCCATCGTCAGGGCTCTTTACCAGCCAGGTAATAACCTTCATACTTCTGTAAAGCCATATCGACTCGACCAGATCGAAAAACATTATAATACAGATTCGCTGATTCGTCGTGATCTCTACAAACCGGAAGGACACATGAATATATGGAAGAGAATTATTCATGATGACCTTATCAAATGGGATTACAAAGAGTCTGATAATATTTCGGTTAGCATCAACCCCTATTTCAATTTTGAACTGGGTAAGGATGATGATAGAAGGACCTGGGTCAATACTAGGGGGGTGAGTTTTGAAGGCCACCTTGGCAGTAAGATTTCATTCTTCAGTGCTCTATACGAGAACCAGGCAGTATTCCCATACTATGTTGACGAGTTTGTCGAAACCCGCGGGGTCGTTCCCGGCCAGGGAAGGGCAAAGACCTTTGGGGATGAGGGAAGAGACTTTTCGCAATCTACTGGTTATCTTTCGTACAATGCTGGGACCTGGATCAATTTCACTGTTGGTTATGGCAAAAACTTTATTGGTGATGGCTACAGAAGCCTGTTGCTGTCGGATAACAGCTACAGTTACCCTTATGCAAAGATGACCACTACCTTCCTCAAGGTACAGTACATGGTTATGCTGGCCCAGTTCACCCATATCGACAAACTAGAGAGACTGGGTGATGAGAGGTTTCCATACAAGTACGGAATGTTCCACTACCTTGACTGGAATATTGGGAAGCGCTTGTCCTTGGGATTATTTGAAAGCGTAATATGGGCTGCTGAGGACGAAACAGGCTATCGTGGTATCGACATGGGTTATATAATCCCTGTAATCATTTACAGACCTGCTGAATACAGTGTTGGTTCACCCGACAATGTGGTTATGGGACTTAACCTTAAATATGTTCCCTGGAAGGATGCTGCATTCTATGGACAGTTTGTTATGAATGAATTCAAACTTGATGAAGTGATGAGTGGTAACAAGTGGTGGGCCAACAAGCAGGGTTTTATGCTGGGTTTCAAGAACTATAACTTCCTTGGTGTCAAAAACCTTGATGTGCAAACTGAATATAGCCAGGTAAGACCTTTTACATATTCACACTATTCTCCGATAACCAACTTCGGGCACTTTAATCAGGAACTGGCTCACCCACTTGGGGCAAACTTCAGGGAAAGTATTTCTTTCCTTAAGTACAGGTGGAACAGATGGCATTTAAATCTGGAAGCTATGTATGCAATCCATGGTAAGGACGACCTTCATTTCAACGATGATAACTTTATCAGCTGGGGTGGCAATATCTTTGTATCCAATATGCTCAGATATGACTCTCACGGTCATGTAATAGGTCAGGGGCTTAAGACCCGCATTATACATGGTGCGGCATCAGTCTCCTTCCTTATTAACCCTAAGAACAATATGAATATAAGCGCGGGAGTACGCATGAGGGATTATTCCAATGATCAACAAGATCTGAGAAGCACTATGTTTACCCTTGCTTTCAGAACATCACTAAACAATTTCTACTATAATTTCTAAGCTTTTTGTATATCAACATCCGATGCATCCAGAATCTTACTCAGCTTCCTTAATACTCCTCTCTCTGATTTTTACAGCAGGCACACCCTGGTATACTGAATATGCCTCCAATTCACCTGTAGCCATACTCATCGCACCAAGTACAGAGTGAGATTTACATATAACACCGGGAGTCACCATTGCTCTGGCTCCTATCCAAACACCATCCTCAAGGATTACTGGGCATACCATAAGATCAAAACTATGCTTTCTGTAATCATGATTACCGTTTAAGATCATTGCTCCCTGTGACAGGCAACAATGATTACCAATGGTTACTGGTGCTAGGTTGTCAATCCACACTTTCTCTCCTATCCATGTATGATTGCCTACTACCAGGTTCCAGGGATACTTAATATTTACTGCTGGTTTAATTACAACACCCTCTCCTATCCGGGCTCCAAATAATCTCAGGAGAAACACTTTAATGCCAGAAATCGGTATCAGAGGATTTATGAAAAACATCACGTTAACCAGATACCATAGCAGTCTGACCAAGACATTACGTCCCGGATGATACCATGAGTTATCATAAATCGACAGATCCACCTTCCCAAATTGATCCATAAAGCATCCTAATTATAAAACACAAACAACTACCTTTAATAAATGCCCCAAGATTTTAAAATCCCAGAGCTCCCCGAAAAACATCAGAAATTTACTAAAATCTTTCTGTCCTTGGCTATTTGCTAAGGCTTTTACTGAAGGATTAATCATTTTAACATGATAATCTAGGCCAACACCCTGAATCCGACCTGCAATTAGCCTACTGTGTGAAAAATTCAAAAACAATCTACATTTAGGACATTTTTGTCTTGTTTCTTTTATGCCTTATGCTTTACTTTGTGTTGGTATTTAAATGTGGTGACTATGAACAACAAATTTGAAACAGAAAACGGTGAAGTCTTCATCTACAACGGAACTTCATCTCACGAAAAAGGAGCTTGCAGTTGCGGTGGTAACTGTGGTTGCAAATCCGGCGGAAAGTCAGATGAACCATGTGCCTGTGGCGGAAACTGCGATTGCAAATAGACTAATCCTTCTTCATAAAGGGACTGCTCCGTACAGAGTAATATATCAGCCTACCGGCTGATATATACTGTACGGAGCAGTAATTTTATACTTGAAAAGCCAGGTGTTATCCTAACATCAGAATAGTCAGACCAACAAGAATACCAGCAAGGTAGATGGCCTTCCTTTTCAGATTCTTTTCTTTAAAGACTAAAGCACCAACCAGGAAGGTAATTATTACACTACCCCTTCTCAACATTGATACTACAGAGATAAGAGCATCTTCAAAGTCAAGAGCATAAAAGTACAGGAAATCGGCAACTATCAGGAAGACTCCTATCAATGGAATACTCCAGCGCCAGTAAAATACAGGACGCCGTGTCATAGTACTGCGAATCAGGAACACTATCGGTGCAAGCAACACCACCTGGTAAATAGAAAACCAAGCCTGAACGGCCATCCTGTCAACATTTCGAATCAGAAATTTGTCGTATAGGGCACTAATTGAAGCAAAGAGAGTACCAAATACTGCAAACCATATCCAACGGTTTGACTTGAATGAAATACCCTCACGCATTCCGGCCATAGAGAACATATAGAAAAACGAAAAGGTCACCAAAACTCCAATCCATTGTTCAATAGTCAATCTCTCGCTATATATTACCAGGGCACCAAGCAAGGTCCAAACTGGTGCGGTAGCCCTGATTGGAGAGGCTATTGTAATAGGAAGATACTTCATTGAATAGTACGAAAACAGCCATGAGGTCAGTACTATGGCAGCTTTGATCAGTACTTGCAAATGTTCCTTTCTTGTGATCTCAGGAATATAGTAAAACGACTCTGGACTAATATGCCCACTATATGAAAGGAGTACCGGTGGAATAAAGATAAGGGCACTGATACCTGTAGTACACAGAAGTACCATAAGTACCGAGTTATTATGAAGGGCAAGCTTCTTCTGGACCTCATATATTCCGATAAAAACTGCCGAACTTAGGGCTAACAGCAACCAGGTCATATTGATCAACTTTTGAAGCTGCAAATGTAGCCTCAAATCCAGCATGTTTAACATTTATGATAGTCAATAATTCTTAAATCCAATATTGAAAAAGCTTTAAAATGACCTTATCTTTAATAGGATTTAGGCTGTCATGGACTATACTCTACTAAAAAACGGAAAGATAGTTCATCCTGATTGTGTCTTCAATGGAGATATACTCCTGAACAATAGTCGCATTGTCACAACAGGAGAAAACATTAGTCCCCCAGATCCGGAAACCAGGGTGATTGATGTAGGTGGTACATGGTTACTGCCAGGCCTGATCCATTTCAAAACTCCACTATTCAAGATCGAAGGTAGTGGCCCCTCTTCAGGTATATATCAGGCACTTTCACATGGAAGTACTTTCCTGATGGATAAAATGGGAGTGTAAAATTAACTCTGTCCGGTCCTATTTTTAGTTGTTTAAATTAACTCATATTTTTTCTTTCATCCAATTCTTGAAAGCCTCTTTGGGAAAGCCGTTAGGTTCTGTCAAGGGCAGCCGAGGAACGAGGCTGTTTATATACCCTTGACAGGTTCTAAGGGCGACCTATATTTGCTTTCAGGGTTTTGGATGTTAGATATCAGGATTTAATCTCCCGTCAAAATGAATGCATAATTGCTGGAAGGTTAGTGCCCAATTGGGTAAGGGTTTGGTCCACTTTTTTGCAGCATTTTCTGTCGTTAAATAGATTAGCTTCATTAATGCCATATCACTGGTAAAAGCTCCCTTGGTTTTGGTAACTTTTCGTACCTGGCGATGGAAGCCTTCTACAGCATTTGTAGTGTAGATCAACTTTCTAATAGGCTCATCATATTTGAAATAAACCGAAAGTTCGGGCCAGTTGTTTTTCCATGAACGTATTACTATGGGGTATTTTTTATCCCATTTCTGCTCCAATTCTTCAAGCTCTCTTTCTGCCTCAGCTTTACTAACCGCATGGTAGACTCTTTTGAGATCTTTCATGAAGGTCGCCTTATCCTTGGATGCGATATATTTCAAGGAGTTACGGATTTGGTGGATTACACATTTTTGGATCTCTGTATTAGGAAAGATGCTCAATATGGCCTCGGAAAAACCAGATAAGTTATCGGTGCATGCAATCAATATATCTTTGACTCCACGGCTCTTAAGATCGGTCAAAACCGACAGCCAGAACTTAGCCCCTTCACTTTCTGAAACATACATTCCAATAAGCTCCTTTTTACCCTCCTTGTTGATAGCCAAAACATTATATATAGCTCTGCTGGCAACTTTCCCTTCGTCCCTTACTTTATAATGTATTGCGTCAAGCCAGGCGATTGGGTAGACAGCATCCAGTGGTCGACTTTGCCAGGCTTCCACTTGAGGAATAATACGATCGGTAATTTCACTTAGCACACTTGCCGATACTTCTGTATCGTACATTTCTTTTAGCTGAGCCGATATATCCCTTAGACTCAACCCCCTACCGTAAAGGGAAATGATTTGAGGAGCCAGATTGTCTGCCAAAATCCGCTGACGCTTTTTTACGATCTCGGGTTCAAAATTGCTGTGCCGGTCTGCTGGCGTGTCAATTGTTACTTCTCCTGCAATGGTCTTAAGGGTTTTTGACCCTTTCCCATTACGTTTATTGCCATCAGCACGCTGATCTTCATCTAAAAACACTTCCATTTCAGCGGCAAGGGCGCTTTCTAAAAATTCCTTGATGATGGGAGCAAAAACCCCGCCATTGCTTGTTAATGATTTTCCGCTCAGTAATTGCGATAATGCAAGATCGCGCATAGCCCGGTATTCGGGACTTTCCTTTTCGTAATGTGTCATGAGGTCCAAAATTAGTAATTTTCAAATTCTGGACAGAGTTTAAATTACACCCTCGATAAAATCAAGATTCCAAAACATGAAGATTACAAGACCATACTTGAAGATGCCGGAAAGTATTGCCAACCGATAATCTGTGATTTCAGCCTGCATCTGGATGCTCAGTCATGCAGCAAAATGAAAAGGGATGATCTGGCTTACTGCTTTATTCATAAGGGAATAAGTTCGTTCTCAATGCAGTGGAAGCACGTTCACAAGCTTCTTGCAGGTGACTTTGACAGCCTCCTGCAGTTTATGGCAAAACACCAGTTGCTCCTAATCTTCTGTACCAAAGCCATTAAGGAATCATCGCTTGTGCGCAACCAGACCTTTTTCTCCGCCTATCTCATCAAACTAAGGGAAGCCGTAAGACACATCTCAATGACAGGATGCCCCTTACTTATTACCGGAGTATCATCAATGGATGAAGTAAGGACTATAAGAACAATTGGAGGTGGGCAAACCTATATTGCAGTCAATCTATGTAATACTGAACTTGATGTTCCTTCCCCGGTTAGTCCGGAGTTGATTACTGAGTACGGAAGGCTCATGAATAACATTATTCTGGATCCACCGGCACTTAAGACCCCTACAGACAGACAGAATTATATTGAAAACAATATTTCTTATTCCTTCCTACACGAGCTGACTGATGATATCCTGGTAGATGAGACCTATATGGTCAATTTGTGTAATATGTATGCCACCTTACCTGCAAAGCTACTAGGAATATATCCGCAAAAAGGCGCTTTGATTGCCGGAGCTGATGCCGATATCATAGTCTGGTCGCCTTCCAGTGGACAGGATGTAGCACGACATGGTGAGAACATCTCAATCCTTAAAGCTGATATCAAGTATCTGGTGGTCAGTGGAAGGCTAATAGAGGGCAGTGAACATATCAAACCCAACAGTCTCAACGGTCGCTATATATTCAGAGATCCGGTAATAGATCTGCCATACAAAGATTCTATATTATTACCATAGTGGCCCCATAACCATATTCTCTGAAAGAAGCGTCCTGATAATATACCTTGTACTTGCGTTCCAGTTGTTTTCGTATTTCATTCTTTAGCACGCCATTACCTACTCCGTGGATAAATACTATCTTCCGGCCCTTATTCTTTGCATTGGATTCCATCACAAAGTGGAACTTATCCATCTGAATCTGTATAATATCACTATTTGACAGTCCTGCAGTTGTATCAACAAGTTCGTCGATATGTAAATCCACCTCTTCAAGTTCGGGTGTTGACTTCCTTTTAGCCTGAGGCTTCTTTTCACTTTTTTCCTTTTCTCCTATCACAGCCTTTGAATCAAACTCAGTCAACATGTCCATCTTCTGCTCAAGTTCGTTCTTGATAACCGGTACCAAAACAGCAGGCTGATAGAAGAAATCGTTGTTGCGAAATACGTTGTCCTTGTAAAAACGGCGGGCCTTAATCTGAACAGCAGAAGAAACCGGGTCAAGGGCTGGATAGCCCTTGCCCTTTCTAAACAGTATCAACTGCATATGGAAGGTATTCTCGAATTCTCTTGCCAGTCTGTCTTCAAGCGGCAATTTTGTATTCGGCTGTAATATTCCCTGGTGCAGGGCATACATCAGACCGTCTTCACGTAATTCAGAAATTAAATATGTTACATAGTAGTTGCTGTCATTAATCACATACAATCTGAGCTTGCCCTCTTCAGTCTGATTGTTTCCAATCTTTATAAAACCAAGGTAAAAACGGGGATTGAAATCATCATGACCTTCTTCCTCCAACTCCTGATGATAAGCTTCAGGCTCTGAAACATCCTCATTTCTGCTTTCTACAACCTTATCAGCAACCTGCCTGGCTTCGGCAGAAGGCTGCCCCTTCTCGACAACCACCAGTTCGTATACAGGCATTGGAATCTCAAATCCGTCTTCATCCTCAACAAAGGCCAGTCCACCTTCAAGTTTCTTTACTATTCCACCACCTACATCATTAAGGAATTTGACCTTATCACCAGGCTCTATGCTCATTGGATTCAATATTTATGGGATTATTGATACAAAGTTAACTATTTTTGCAGCCATAAAACTAAAACAGAATGAGCATTCCCGGAATAAAAATTTCCGACTACGAGTATGACCTTCCTTCGGAACGAATAGCTATATACCCCCTGGCCAACAGAGACGACTCCAAATTACTGGTGTATAATAAAGGAAATATCATACACTCGGAGTTCCGGAGACTTGTTGACTATCTGCCATCTGACGCCCTTCTGGTCTTCAACAACACCAAGGTTATCCGCGCCAGACTCCAGTTCAAAAAGGACTCAGGAGCCCAAATAGAGATTTTCTGTCTCGAACCAGCTGAGCCTGCTGATATTGCAATGGCCTTCCAGGCCGGCGGCAAGGTTAAGTGGAACTGCCTTATCCGTAACCAGAAGAAATGGAAGGATGGAGCTCTGACTTTAACCTGTTCAATTAATGGAAAGGAAATCACTCTGAAAGCCCTGCTTACAGAGAAGGAAGAGAATTCATGTGTAGTTGAATTCTTATGGGAGCCAGCTGAAATAGGCTTTGGAGAGATACTGGATGCAATCGGACATACTCCTATCCCTCCTTACCTTGAGCGTGATGACGAGGAAATTGATGTAGAACGATACCAGACCGTCTATTCGAAATACAAAGGTAGCGTAGCAGCCCCGACAGCGGGTCTGCACTTCACAGCAAATACGCTGCAGGCGCTAAAGAACAAAGGGATCAGGACTACCGAACTAACACTCCACGTGGGGGCAGGGACATTCAGACCTGTGAAGGCTGATAGTATAGACCAGCACAAGATGCACACAGAGCATTTTGAAGCTGCCCTGGAGACGCTCACAACCATTGCCTCTCACAGGGGTCCTGTAATTGCAGTAGGGACAACATCACTCAGAACTCTTGAGTCACTTTACTTCGCAGCCCTTCATATTGCCCAAGGTCGAGCTCCTGAACACATAGACCAATGGGAAGGCTTTGAATCCGATGTACAACTTACACGTCAGGAGGCGTATGGTATTCTGGCTGCCTACCTTGAAAAGAATGGTAAAGAAAAGCTGGAAGCTGCAACATCCATAATTATTGCTCCCGGCTACAAACCAAAGGTTATCGATGGACTGATAAGCAACTTCCACCAGCCACGAAGCACCTTGCTCCTACTAATAGCAGCTTTAATAGGAGACAACTGGAAAGAAGTGTATCGTCAGGCACTGGAAAAGGATTACAGATTTCTCAGCTACGGCGACAGCTCTCTGCTCCTGCCTTAAAAGCCATTATTTCTGCTCGTGAGGAATCTCGGGTATATATCAATAATAACTCCGACAGGTCAAGTAAGAGCAGTCTATATTGAGTCCGGCAACTTTATCAGGACCCTTTACCCTCACGACGCAGCCTTAGTTCCTCTTCAAGAATTTCTTCAATATCAGCAGATGCCGATTTTCATTAAAAACATTTCTGCCAGTTTAAAGTTCACCTTTACCCGGCAAATACTGTAATCCGTTTCAAAAGATAGTCAAATATGACAACAAGCCATTTTTTCTATGGTTTGGAACAATTATTGAGGGATTATTATCTTTGGATTTATCTAAATTTTCGATTGTTTCAAATGAAAAAATATATGCAACATGAATCAAACTGTTGATATCAAAGAGCTAAATGAACGAATCAGGCAGGAGAGTTCATTTGTCGACCTACTAACCATAGAAATGAACAAAGTTATTGTTGGCCAGAAACACCTTGTAGAAAGCTTATTGACAGCACTACTTGCAGATGGCCACATTCTTCTTGAAGGAGTTCCGGGTCTGGCCAAGACCCTTGCAATCAACACACTGGCTACTGCCATTGACGCAAAGTTCAGCCGTATTCAGTTTACTCCCGACCTATTGCCTGCCGACCTAGTAGGTACTATGATTTATAGCCAGAAGAGCGAAGAATTCGTAGTCAAGAAAGGTCCAATCTTTACAAACTTCGTACTAGCTGATGAGATCAACCGTGCCCCGGCCAAGGTCCAAAGTGCATTGCTTGAAGCTATGCAGGAACGTCAGGTAACACTGGGTGATGAGACTCACAAATTACCAGAACCATTCCTCGTACTGGCTACACAAAACCCCATCGAGCAGGAAGGAACCTATCCGCTACCTGAAGCTCAGGTTGACCGTTTTATGCTCAAAGTGGTTATTTCTTACCCAGAGAGATCAGAAGAGCAAATGATCATCCGTCAGAACCTGGCTCAGTCCTTTCCAAAAGCTACTGCAGTTGTCAAACCCGAAGACATCGTAAGGGCCCGTCAGGTAGTAAGGGATGTTTACATGGACGAAAAGATAGAACGCTATATAGTTGATATAGTATTTGCCACAAGATTCCCGGAAAACTACAAGCTTGAGAAGTTCCGTGAAATGATTTCCTACGGAGCATCACCACGTGCAAGTATCAGTCTTGCGATGGCATCCAAGGCCTATGCCTTTATCAAGCGCAGAGGCTATGTGATACCTGAAGACGTACGTGCAGTTTGCCACGATGTAATGCGTCACCGTATTGGACTGTCCTACGAGGCCGAAGCCAACAACCTTACATCAGAGGAGATCATATCCGAAATACTCAACACCATCGAAGTACCGTAGGATATTAAGCAAAGTCCCTTACCCAAATGTATTTGTGCTTAATATAATAAACAGAAGACTGTGGAAACTACGGATATCCTGAAACGAGTAAGGCAGATCGAGATCAAGACGAGGGGCTTGTCCAGCAATATCTTTGCCGGTGAGTACCATTCGGCGTTCAAGGGTCGTGGTATGATGTTCAGTGAGGTCCGCGAATACCAGTACGGAGATGATGTAAGGAATATAGACTGGAACGTTACAGCCCGTTTCAACAGACCCTTTGTCAAGGTCTTTGAAGAAGAACGTGAGCTCACCGTAATGCTACTCATCGACGTAAGTGGATCCAGGGAGTTTGGTACTACCTGGAGGACCAAGAAGAACATGATCAGCGAGATGGCTGCCGTTTTGGCATTCTCGGCTATTCAAAACAATGACAAAATAGGTGTTATACTGTTTTCCAACAAGGTAGAGAAGTTCATTCCCCCTAAAAAAGGTAGAAAACACATACTTCACATTATCCGTGAAATGGTGGGATTCGAACCTGAAAACAGAGAAACCGATATAGCCGGGGTATTGCGCTATCTTACTAATGCGATAAAGAAACGCTGTACAGCCTTTGTTATCTCAGACTTCCTCGACACCAATTTTGAGGATGCCCTCAAAATTGCAAACCAAAAACATGATGTCGTTGCCCTCAAAGTATTCGACCCGAGGGAGACGGAGCTACCCAATATCGGCTTTGTTAAGTTCAAAGATGCCGAGACCGGCCAATTGCGCTGGATTAACACATCCAAACGTTCCAACCGCGATGCATACAGCCAGTGGTGGAATGACAACGATGAAAAGGTTAGCACCATGTTTAGAAAATCAGGTGTTGACTCTGTGTCAGTCAGGACTGACGAGGACTATGTAAAGGCCTTGATGGCCCTGTTCAAAAAACGAAGCTGAAATGAGACTAAAAGTTCATAAGTACTTCAACATACTAAGGATCTACATGGTAATGATGCTGCCGGCCTTCAGCACCGGCAGCTATGCCCAGTCCGTCGCAGTGACTGCCAGTCTCGACTCAACGCTGATGTTCATCGGTGGACAGATGCAACTGAAATTCGAGATTGCACAGGACGAGGGACTGAATGTTGCCTTTCCCTTATTTACAGATACAATAGTCAAAGGGGTTGAGATAGTAGAGTCCCACCCTGTGGATACGTCGCTGTTGGACAACAAGCGACTGCTGATCCAAAAATCTTATACAATAACCTCGTTCGACAGCGGTCTGTACTATATTCCGCCTGTTGAACTTGAGTTTATGGAAGGTGAGATACTTCGCAAAGCACAAAGCCAGGCTCTAGCGCTGATGGTCATAAATCCCTTTACCGAGGTAAATCCCGAAGATGGGATCTTTGACCTCAAACAGCCATATAATCTGCCTTTTTCTATCGCAGAACTTAAGAAATATATTAATTGGCTGCTATTATTCTTCCTCCTTCAGGCTATAATAGGTCTTGTCATAGTATATCTGAACCGCAGGGAGAAACCTCTGAAGGAGATCTTTGTAAGGGAAAAACCCAAGGATCCACCTCATGTTATTGCTTTGCGTGAGCTGGACCGGATCAAGAATGAAAAACTCTGGCAGAGTGGTCGTGTAAAGCAGTTCTATTCAGATCTCAGCGATACTCTTCGCAGATATATAGAGGACAGGTATGAGGTGTCAACCATGGAGCAAACCACCGGTGAGATAATGAGGTCAATGAAGAGAATGGAATTGCCAGACGGAAAACTCTATGATAAGTTGGGTAAAGTCCTAGAAACTGCTGACCTGGCCAAGTTTGCCAAGTACGAACCCCTGCCCGACGAGAATGACTTCGCGCTTATTTCTGCCTACTTCTTTGTCAACCAGACCAAGATAGAACCCAAGCCTGACCTAAATGAATTAGAGGCAAAGGACGGAGAACAAGGTGAAGCTGTTGAACAATCAGGTAAAACTGAAAAGTAATGAAGTACACATTCTTATATCCACAATATTTCTGGCTGCTGCTACTGCTGATACCACTAATTGCTTGGTATGTATGGAAACAGCATTCAATAAATCCAACTATTCAGATTAGTACTCTTAAGCTGTTTTCCAGGATTGGCAAGTCACGCAAGATGCTGTTCAGGCACGTACCCTTTGTACTTAGGATGCTGGCCTTGGTCTTTATAATCATAGCACTGGCCAGGCCTCAGAGTACTGACAAATTGCAGAATATGACAACCGAGGGTATTGATATAATGATATCCCTTGATATCTCGGGTAGTATGCAGGCCATGGACTTCAAGCCCAACAGGCTTGAAGCAGCCAAGGAAGTTGCTATTGACTTTATAAATGGCCGTCCAAACGACAGAATGGGACTTGTAATTTTTGCTGCAGAAAGCTTTACGCAGTGCCCCCTCACAGTTGACCATACCGTACTAAGCAACCTATTCAGGGATGTTAGGATCGGGATGCTGGAAGATGGAACTGCTATCGGAATGGGCCTTGCAACAGCAGTCAACAGACTTAAGGATAGCGACTCAAAAAGTAAAGTAATAATCCTTCTGTCTGACGGTGAGAACAATTCAGGAACCATTGCCCCGCTTACTGCTGCCGAGATTGCCAGGACCTTTGGTATCCGTGTTTACACTATTGGTGTGGGAACCATCGGAACAGCTCCTGTACCTATCAATACGGTATTTGGACAACAGATACAGCAGGTCGAAGTAAAGATCGACGAAGCTATGCTGTCTGAGATCGCAAAAATCACAGGCGGACAGTATTTCAGGGCTACCAACAGGGCTGCCCTTGAGAATATATACAAGGAAATTGATGAGATGGAAAAAATCAAAATAGAGGTTCAGGAATATACCCGCTATGCAGAGCACTTTTTACCCTTTGCCCTGATAGCTACATTATTGCTGCTTCTTGAGATTGTGTTGAGAAATACAGTACTTCGCACCCTGCCCTAAAGGCCAGGTTGCTGAAAACTAAAATATTGCAGAGATGTTTAGATTCGGAAACCCGGAATATTTATACCTGCTGCTGATAATACCTATACTGGCCTTTATCCAGTTGTATTTTCAGCTACAAAAGAAGAAGGCACTCAGACGTTTTGGTAATCCGGAACTGCTGGAGCCGCTGATGCCTGATGTGTCTAAGTTCAGGCCTGCTCTGAAATTCTACCTCTTGCTGCTGGCACTGATAGCATTAATATTCACGCTTGCAGCTCCGCAATTTGGTAACAGACTGCAAACAGTGCAACGCAAGGGTATTGAGATTATCGTTGCGCTTGACGTGTCCAACAGTATGAATGCCCAGGACATAGAGCCCAGCAGGCTGGTACGAGCAAAACAAGCTATTTCAAGGCTTACCGACCAACTAGTCAATGACCGCATAGGTCTGATTGTCTTTGCAGGTGATGCCTATACCCAGTTGCCCATCACTTCTGACTATGCCTCGGCCAAGATGTTCCTTTCAAACATCTCGACCGACATAGTTCCCACTCAGGGTACTGCAATAGGTGCCGCTATCAGGCTTGCCATGCGTTCCTTCAGCAATAACGAAGGTATCAATCGTGCAATCATTATTATCACCGACGGCGAAAACCACGAAGATGACGCTATGGCTGAGGCAGCTAAAGCTGCCGAAAATGGCATCCTTGTTTACACAGTTGGTATGGGAACCAACAGAGGGGGCCCTATTCCATTGGGTACCAGTGGCAATTTCCTGCGTGACAGGGATGGCAATGTTGTTATTACCAAGTTAAATGAAGAAATGCTTGCCCAGATTGCAGTTGCCGGAGGCGGTGAATATATAGCTGCAAACAACATCAGGGCCGGTATCAACAATCTGGTCAAGGAGCTTTCCGAACTTGAAAAAGCTGAGTTTGAGTCCAAGGTGTACAGTAGTTACGAAGAGCAGTATCAGTACCTGGCTTTATTTGCCCTGATACTGCTGATTCTCGAATTGCTAATTCTGGAAAGAAAGAACAGATTGCTCAAAAATATTAGTCTGTTTGACACACCTGAACAACCTGAAGAAGGAAAGATCTGATCAAAAACGGTTAAAGATGGGAAACAAAGGATTACATATACTGGTCATACTTCTCCTTATAGCTTTGCCTTGGGGCAAAGCTTCAGCACAGGAAGAAAGGAAATTTGTCCGCAAGGGGATCGAATTGCTTGAAAAAGAGAGTTTTGCCGAAGCTGAGGCAGCCTTCCGCAAGGCACTTGAACTGGAGCCAAAGTCCTTTGAAGCAGGATACAACCTGGCTACTGCCCTTTTCCGTCAGGAAAAATATGAGGAAGCGATAAGGCAGCTTCAAACTACCGAACCAAGGACTGACAATGACAAGCAAAGGCTTGCCAGTCTGTATCACAATATGGGTAACAGTTTCCTCTATGGCGGTAATATTGACGGAGGAATCGAAGCCTATAAGCAATCGTTGCGTAACAATCCGCTCGACGATGAGACTCGTTACAACCTGATTGCTGCTATGAAGATGAAGCAACAACAGGAAGAGCAGCAACAGGATCAACAACAGCAAGAGCAGCAAGAGCAGCAACAACAGCAAGAGGAGCAGGAACAGGAAGAGCAACAGGAGCAACAACAGCAGGAACAACAAGAACAACAGGAATATGAAGGTATAAGTCGCGAGAATGCCGAGCGCCTGTTGGAAGCTCTTGAGCAGAATGAGAAGGATATGATGGATAAAATGAAAAAGCACCAGCAGGCACAACCGGTCAGAACAGATAAAAATTGGTAATTTTACTGAAGATAAACTCTTTGGAAAATGAGGAAACTACTTTTATATATCACCCTGACACTTGTATCATTATCAGGTATCCAGGCCCAGAATGCTGATTTCAAGGCCTCGGCACCAACTACGGTGTTGCAGGGATCAAGATTTCAACTCGTTTATTCTATCAATAAGGAGGCTGGTGACCTAAGGCTTCCCGACATAACTGACTTTCAGATTTTGATGGGACCGTCCACTTCACAAAGTACGGAGGTTCAGTTTATCAACGGATCTGTTACCAGAAATGTCAACTATTCCTTTACCTATGTTCTAAGAGGAGACAAAGTGGGACGTTTTACAATTCCTCCTGCCAGCATAGAGGTTGACGGAAAAAGGATTAGCAGTAACTCTGTTACCATCGAAGTAGTTGAGAGTGACTCGCAAACACAACAACAGCAGCAACAATCTGAAGCACCTGCAGCAGGAACTATCTCGGATGCCGACTTATATATTGTTTCAACAGTCAATAAATCTGAGGTTTGGCAGGATGAGCCCGTCCTTCTTACAACCAAGATCTATACAAAGGTCAACCTTGAAGGCATCTCCGACGTGACACAACCCGAATTACGCAATTTTGTGGTAGAAGAATTGCCAATGCCCAACAATGCTATCCAGTGGGATGTACAGAGTATCAATGGGGTTACTTATCATGTTGGAACTTTCAGTCAAAGAGTAATCTATGCCCAGACACCGGGGACCCATACTGTAGAACCCACTGCTATTGAGTTTTTGATACGTCAGCGTCAATCCCGGCAGTCATACAGTATTTTTGATGACTTCTTTAGCGGTTACCGTACTGTAAAACGTAAAGTGGCGTCAAAACCACTTACCATCAAGGTAAAACCTTTACCCTCTCCCCGACCGGCAAACTTCTCAGGCATAGTGGGTGATGTCACCCTCAAGGTAACTGCATCCAAGACACAGGTTTCAGTCAATGACGGCATTACCCTCAAAGCTGAAATAACTGGTACTGGTAACCACCGTCTTGCCAGAAACCCTGTATTCCAGGTTCCGGCTGACTTCGATGTCTTTGATCCCAATGTTTCAAATAGCATTGTTCAGACATCTCAGGGAGGAAAGGGTACGAGAACGGTAGAGACTCTTATTATTCCCCGTCACTCTGGCAGCTTCGAGATACCTCCCGTAGAGTACAGCTACTTCAATCCTTCTACAGGCCGTTATCACACACTAAAGAGTGAGCCGATTACAATAGAGGTAGCTCGTGGCACAGGTGAGGAAGGACAAAGTCTGGCAGGCACCGGATCTGTCGGTTCTACTCGCGAGAGCCTGAAGCTTTTGGGTAAGGATATACGCTATATCAAGAGCGGAGAAATTGTCCTTAAACCAATGAACACCTTCCTCTTTGGTTCACGTCTCTTTATACTTGCCTATTTAGTACCGTTAATACTCTGTATCGCAATACATATTGTAAATATCAGACGTATCAGGGAGAATGCGGATATTGCAAAGGTTAAAAACAAGAAGGCTAACAAGCTGGCCAAGAGAAGACTCAAAAAATCAGCCGATCTGCTTCGCAAGGGAGATAAGGAAGGCTTCTATGAAGAGATTACAAGGGCTCTCTGGGGCTATCTCAGCGATAAACTGGATATCCCGCGTGCAAACCTGACTAAGGATATAGCCCGTTCAACTATGCTGAACAATGGTGCCGACGAAAATCTTGCAGACGAGTTCCTTTCAATACTCGACACCTGTGAGTTTGCCCGTTACTCACCCACAAGCGACCATAGTGAGCGTGATCATCTCTACAACAAGAGTCTTGATACCATTAGCAAGCTCGAAGAGAGTCTGAAAAAGAGGAAATAATCAGATTAATCATGGGAAGATTGACTATGAACAGTAATATATTCAAAGCATTAGCATTGGCAGCTCTTGTGCTTATATCGGGTCAGGCATGGGCCGACAGCCGTGTCGACAAGGCCAATCAGCACTATGCTGCAGAAGAGTACGAGAATGCAATCCAACTGTATGAGGATGTTCTCAACTCAGGTATGGAAGCTCCGGAACTCTACTATAACCTTGGTAATTGCTACTACAGACAGGGACTGCTTCCTGCAGCCATACTGAATTACGAAAGAGCCTTGCTTCTGGCTCCTCACGATAAGGATATCAGGTACAACCTCGAACTTGCCTACAGCCAGATACCCGATAAGATCGAGCCTCTGGGCGAGATCTTCCTGGCTCAGTGGTTTGCTTCAATTCGCAACACCACCAAGTCTGATACCTGGGCCTGGATCTCTATTGCCAGTTTCTCACTATTCCTGATTTTGCTGCTGGTCTATTTCTTTTCAAAACGCAGTGCATTACGTAAACTAGGTTTCTTCGTCGGGCTCCTGTTTCTGCTCATCTCAACCACTACATTTTTCTTTGCCAAGTATCAGAAGGAAAGGCTGGTAAACAGGAATACTGCAATAGTCTTCTCGCCGTCTGTCACAGTCAGAAGTGCACCTGATGCGGGTAGTACTGAGCTTTTCGTTTTGCACGAAGGCATTAAGGTAAAACTGCTGCAGCAAAACAATAACTGGTACGAAATCCAGATTGAGGATGGAAATGTAGGCTGGATTCATGCAGAACATGTAGAGGTTATCTAAGCCACGCAGTTTTACTGAAAATCAGTGGATTGCAATAGCAAAATGCATCCGTAAAGCAATAGGAAATATAAAAGGACCTGCAGCATCTTTACCCTCCTTGGTAAAGCTTTGCTGCAGGTCCTGTTTTCTACTACCGAGTCCGGCGTTTCCGGATTACATTATCAGATCAGATCAATACTACGTTTTACAAATCTGCTGAGGGCTTCGCCCTTGAGCATATTGTTTGACAGTAGTGCAAGGTCGATAAGCTGTGAAATCAATTTGTTGCCTGAAGCATATTCTTTCAGCAATTCATCCTTCTTGTCCTTCTGCTCCTTTATCTTCTTGCTGACATCTTCAAGCTCTTCCTTTTCAGCCTGGGGGATTTCCTCTTCCTTCTTATCCTTTTTAGCAGCTTCAAGCTCAGCCTTCCTGGACTCAAGTGAACTAATTCTGCTATATACAGACTTCAGCTTTTCACCTAGTTCGCCTTCAACACCCTCAACGATCCTCTTGACCAAGGGGTGGTTGCCATTCACTACAAGGTTGTAGCTGTCGGGCATATCGCCATAGAACATCATACCTCCGCCACCCATAGAGCTCATGTCCTTCATCCGTCTCATAAACTCATTCTGAGTAATAATTACAGGGGAATCATTCTCGGTTAATGCCTCAAAGGAAACAACAAAGTGGGATTTGGAGAGCTGCGGTATTTGTGAAGAAAACAATGTTGTAAGTTCTTCACGTTGCTTGTCGGTCAACTTCAACTCCTGATGCTCTTCCTTCTGAATCAGTTTGTCAACCACATCACTGTCAACCCTGACGAAGCGGCAGTCTTTAAACTTCTGCTCAAGGAAGTTGACAAAGTGAACGTCAAGATGACCGTCCATCATCAGCACATCATAACCCTTGTTCTTTGCTGCTTCAATAAATGAATACTGATCTTCCCTGCTGGTGCTGTACAGATAGACAAGATTGTTGTGTTTGTCAGTCTGATTGGTCTTAATCAGTTCTTTATACTCATCAAATGTAAAATACTTATCATCAGTATTTCTCAGGAGGGCAAACTTTGCAGCCCTATCATAGAATTTCTCATCGGTAAGCATACCATACTCGATAAAGATTCTAAGATCGTTCCACTTGTCTTCAAGTGATTTACGGTCGTTCTTAAAGATCTCTTCAAGACGGTCAGCCACCTTCTTGGTGATATGGCCTGATATCTTTTTGACATTACTGTCACTTTGCAGGTATGAACGTGATACATTTAGCGGTATATCCGGAGAGTCTATCACACCGTGCAGCAAAGTAAGGAACTCAGGGACTATTCCTTCAACCGAGTCGGTCACATAGACCTGGTTACAGTAAAGCTGTATCTTGTTTTTCTGCAGTTCTATATTGCTCTTAATCCTTGGGAAATACAGGATACCAGTAAGTTTGAAAGGATAGTCAACATTGAGATGGATATTAAACAAAGGATCTTCTGACATTGGGTACAGATCCCTGTAAAACTCCATATAGTCTTCTTCTTTAATCTCAGCAGGCTTGCGGGTCCACAGTGGATTTGTCTCATTGATTACATTATCCTTATCTGTCTCAACCTCCTTACCGTCCTTCCATTCCTTCACCTTACCAAAGACAACCGGAATAGGCAGGAAGCGGCAATACTTCCTTAAAAGTTGCCTTATCTCACCCTCTTCAAGGAACTTCTTGTTCTCGTCATCAATATACAGTATTACATCAGTTCCCCTCTCCTTTCTGTCTCCATCCTCTATAGTATATTCAGTAGACCCATCACAGCTCCACTTGACAGCCTTAGCACCTTCTTTGTATGACAAGGTGTTGATTTCCACCTTACTGGAAACCATAAAAGAACTATAAAAACCAAGTCCGAAGTGACCAATTATAGCGTTGGCGTCCTTCTTGTACTTTTCAAGAAACTCATTAGCTCCAGAGAATGCGACCTGGTTGATATATTTATCGATTTCTTCTGCGGTCATACCAATACCGCTGTCACTAATGGTAAGGGTTTTCTTTTTCTGATCCACTGAGACCCTTACTTTCAGTTCACCCGGATCACCCTTAAATTCACCCACACCCGACAGGGTTAAAAGCTTCTGGGTAGCATCTACCGCATTCGACACAAGTTCACGAAGGAAGATCTCATGATCTGAATAGAGGTATTTCTTAATAATTGGAAAAATGTTCTCGGTAGATACACCAATAGTGCCTTTTTGCATATCCTACTCTATTTCAAGGTTCAACAAATAAAAAAATACACAGCCTTTGATTTTCAAAGGCTGTGCCAAATGCTGACATGTGACAAAAGTGCAGCCGTACAGCTATAATGTCAGATAATATTGATAAAAAGTACCTATTCCTTAAATGGTTCCTTGTATGTCAGCTTGTATATATGAGGATAGATATAACAAGCCATACAAAAGCCAAACGCAGCTTCAAGAAATGAGAATAAACCAAGGATTCCGGCACTTACCAGAGCCGCAGTATACAACCTGAAGATGCCCAGCACAATAATAAGAATACATAAGAAGTATCCTATCTTGGCAGCAAACAGCTTAGGCCCTGCATTCTGCATTTTCGGTTTAATGCCAAATGACTTGACGATAAACCTGGACAGCAGTGCCAATGGACTGTATTCAGACATATCATTAGCCCTTAAGGCAAAGTCAATTGCCAAAAACACTATCAGAAACAGGTTATGAATATAAAAGAATAGTAGCAGGATAAGCAATGTAAAAAGGGCATTGAACCTTGCCACAGGAGCATTAATCTGCTGGTCAGATACGGGACATAAAAAACTTAGCTTCATATAAGGGTATTTAGTCATTATTCAACAACCATTTTTTTCTTTAGTTCAAGCATCTCAGCCTCTCCGGAGAGATTTTTTACAATCTCAAGAGAAAACGCCATTGCAGCACCAACACCTTTTCCGGTAATAATCTTACCATCTGTAACTGCCGGACTGTTTACAATAATAGCACCATGCAGGTGTTTTTCATAACCCGGATAACAGGTTGCCTTCTTTCCTTGAAGAAGTCTCATTTCACCCAAAACCATTGGAGCAGCACAAATCGCTGCAACCCACCTGCCATTTTCATAAAACCTTGAAACAAGGTTTTTGACCTTTTCATTTGCAAGGAGGTTGGTTGCACCCGGAATGCCACCGGGAAGCATGATTAAATCTCCGTTTTCTACAGAAACATCATTAAGGAAAGCGTCAGTCTTTACCTCAATATTGTGAGCTCCCTTTACTATAGGCTCGCCGGTAGCAGAGACCAGATACACCTCATAACCAGCCCTTCGCATTACGTCCGCAGGCATAAGTGCCTCAACCTCTTCATAACCCGATGCCAATAAAATATATGCACGTTTCATAGTCTCTAAGGTTTTATTGATTTACCCATACGTAAATATAAGCAACCTCATGTAAATATAAAACTGGTGTAATATCAGCATTTTTTAGTTCGGATATGAATACGTAACTTTGAAACTTTATTTAATGTCAGCGAATGATTAAAAACCACGGTAACAAAAAGGCCATAACTGTGGGTGTCAGTGAGATAAGTTATGGCGAATTGTTTGCCAGGATCGAGCAATTCAGTAAACTAATTGAAGTAGCGGAAGGCGAACGTGTAATAATTTTTTCAGAAAACAGGCCCGGATGGCTCTTTGCTTTCCTCGCAATATGGAATAAGTCAGCTGTACCGGTACCTGTAGATTTTCTTGCGACCGAATCGGAACTCTCCTATATCCTTTCAGACTCACAACCTAGTGCAATATTTGTTTCCAGCGAAAAAAAGCCTCTGCTTGAGAAAGCTATGGCAGCTACAGGAATACTTGCACAGATAGTATTGATAGACAGCGAGGAGCAGACTCAGTGCGGCACATCCAGCCTGGAGTCCCTACCTCCTTACAAAGACGACCAGACTGCAGTAATAATCTATACCTCGGGCACAACAGGTTCACCCAAAGGTGTAATGCTGTCGTATGGCAATCTTATGACCAACCTCGACGGGGTGGTTAGGAAGATTCGTATCTTCCGTGAGGACTCCAGAGTAATGATCCTCTTGCCTCTGCATCATATCTTCCCGCTATTGGGTTCATTCATCGCCCCCTTGCATGCTGGGGGCTCTGTAGCCATCAGTCCTTCGATGACGTCCGAGGACATGATCAACACACTCAACCACAATAAGATTACAATAATTATCGGAGTTCCCCGCCTCTATGAAGCAATTCGCAAAAGTATCAGACTTAAGATAGATCAAAGTCCGGTGGCTAAGGCCCTCTTTGCTTTGGCAGGCAAACTCCAGTCAAAACGATTTTCAAGATTTGTCTTTTCTGCTGTCCACAAAAAATTTGGAGGAAAGGTAGATATCCTGGTAGCCGGTGGTGCAGCACTTGACCCTGAAGTGGGCCAAGACTTCAAAACCCTCGGTTTTGAAGTTCTCGAAGGCTTCGGCATGACCGAGGCGGCCCCGATGATCACCTTTACCCGTCCGGGTAGAGTACGTATCGGTTCAGCTGGAGAAGTCCTTCCGGGAACCGAGATGATGGCCAAAGACGGAGAAATTATTGCCCGTGGGGGCCACATTATGAAGGGTTATTACAACAACCCAGAAGCAACAGCCGAAGTAATCAAGGATGGCTGGCTTTATACTGGTGACCTCGGATATATTGACAAGGATGGATATCTGTATATTACAGGACGTAAGAAGGAGATTATTGTACTAAGCAACGGAAAGAATGTAAATCCTGCCGAACTTGAAGAATACATTGTGCAATCCCCTCTTGTATCCGACTGTGCTGTATTCTTTCATGATGACAGGCTTTGTGCCGTTATAGTACCTGCAATTGAGGATGAAGACCATAAGTTACTTTACCAGAAACTACTTGAAGAGGTTATAGAGCCTCTTAATGTTAAAGTATCGTCATACAAGCGCATAGGAGGTCTCTATATCACATATCGAGAACTGCCCCGAACAAGGCTTGGGAAGTTGCAGCGTTTCAAACTGGAAGAGCTCGTTGAGAAAGACGGCGAAACCGAAGAGGAAGAAAACGATGGTCCTGTTTCCGAGGAACTCAGAATTATTGCTGAGTTTATCTCTGCCGAGAAAGGCAGAAAGGTCAGACCCATGCATCATCTGGAATATGACCTGGCACTTGACTCACTCGACCGTGTAGGTCTGCAGGTCTTCTTAAGTCAGAACTTCGGTGTAAAAATAGAAACATCTGAGATATTGCGCTTTCAAACTGTAGCAAATCTTGCCGAGCATGTTGCTGCTACCAAAACAAGATTGGAAGAAGGCAGAACGGATTGGTCAGCAATATTGCGTGAGAAAGTTCAGTTCAAACTGCCGGAATCATGGATCCCAACAAGGCTTGCTATGCGTCTTTCAAGATATGTGTTCAAGCTTTACTTCAGATACAGGACAAGGGGTCTTGATAACATTCCGGATGAACCCTGTATTATTGCATCCAACCACCAGAGCTTCTTCGATGGTTTGTTTGTTGCTTCTTTACTGCGAACAGCCCAGATAGGCAAGACTTACTTCTACGCTAAGGCCAAGCATGCTGATAAACCAATATTCAAATTCCTTGCACAAAGAACCAATGTGATAGTGGTTGACCTCAACAACAACCTCAAGGAATCCATTCAGAAGCTTGCCGAGGTACTGCGTTTGCGCAAGAATATATTGATCTTCCCTGAGGGTACCAGATCAGCTAACGGAAACATAGGACAGTTTAAGAAGACCTTTGCCATACTAAGCAGAGAGCTCAACATCCCTGTAGTTCCCGTTGCTATAAAGGGTGCCTCAGATGCACTGCCCAAAGGCAGTATCTTTCCCAGACCTCTGAAAAAAGTCCAGGTAGAGTTTCTTGAACCATTATATCCAGAAAACTACACCTACGATCAAATTGCCAATATTGTACGAAACAGGATCATCGAAACAATGTAAATACGCAAAAACATCTTATTTTTGTGGGGAAGCCACAAAAATCCTTAGATGATCGGAACGCTAGTCAATGCAACCACGATAATAATCGGAGGTTCAATAGGTATCGCCTTTAAGAAAAGATTGCCTCAAAAGACCATAGACCTGGTATTTCAGGGTCTCGGCCTTGTAACCCTTTGTATAGGAATATCTATGTTCCTTGACAACAGCTCCCTCATCGTAGTGGTTCTTTCAGTGCTTGCTGGTTGTGTAACCGGTATGACCTTACGTGTTGGTGAACGGATAGACAAGGCATCGGCTAGGCTCAAGCGACGTTTCTCAAGCAACAGCGAAAACTTCACCGAAGGCCTAATTACTGCATTTCTGCTATACTGCATAGGAGCGATGACTATTATGGGCTCCATCAATGAAGGCCTGGGTAAGGGTCCCGAAATACTTATTACCAAAGCCATAATCGACGGATTTGCAGCTGTTGCATTGGCTTCAGCATTGGGTGTAGGGGTATTATTCTCATCAATACCGCTGATTTTATTTCAGGGCAGTATCACTCTGCTTGCCTTCGTATTTGGCGACTTGTTCAACGAAGCCATTATCAACGACCTTTCAGCCACAGGAGGAGTACTCCTTGCAGGAATAGGATTCAACTTACTGAGACTATTAAAAATAGAGGTAAGCAATATGTTGCCCGCTATTTTATATGCTATCTTGTTTTCATATATCAATACCCTGCTGACTGCAGCAGTTTAAAGAGTTGTGCAATTGGAACAGACAGTAAAAGAAAGGTTATTGGCTCTATATGAGCAATGGGCAGGAGAATCCGTTGGTGCGATAAGCGAACTGCCTCCATCAGGTTCTGACCGCAGATACTTTCGTATCAGCTCTCCTAATGCCAAGGCATTAGGAGCTATCAACAAGGATCTGAGAGAAAACATGGCTTTTATTGAATTCAGCCGTTTTTTCAAATCCAGAGGGCTTAGAGTTCCCGAGATTTATGCGGTTGATGCCGATATGGACTGTTATCTGCTTGAAGATTTCGGTGGCACCACACTTTTCGAACTACTGTCCACCCGACGCAAGGATAAAGAGATACCCGAAGATATAGAAGCTCTCTACAGGGAGAGCATCATACAGCTTCTGAGCTTTCAAACAGAGGGAAGGGAACTGGATTTTTCGCACTGCTATCCCCGCGCAAGATTTGATAAACAGTCAATGATGTGGGATTTGCACTACTTCAAATATTATTTTCTGAAACTGGCACGCATCAGCTTTGATGAGCAGTTGCTCGAGGATGACTTCAACCGCTTCAGTGACTTCCTACTCAAAAGCGATAGCACCTACTTTATGTACCGTGATTTCCAGAGCAGGAATATCATGGTTACGGATGGAGGTCTGGCCTTTATTGATTATCAGGGTGGACGTCGCGGAGCCCTTCAATATGACCTGGCTTCATTGCTGTATGATGCCAAGGCTGACCTGCCTCAGGAGCTGAGGGAGGAACTGCTGGAGCATTATCTGGAACTCCTTACTCCTGCTACAGGAATTTCCCGTGTCCAATTTATGGAGACCTATCACGCTTATGTCCTTATCCGGATTATGCAAGCCATGGGCGCTTACGGATTCAGAGGCTTCTACGAAAAGAAGCAGCACTTCCTGAGAAGCATTCCCTATGCCCTGACAAACCTAAAGCACCTGTTGTCAACCTGCAATGAATTCAAATACTTCCCCATGCTCTACAAGGTATTGTGTGACCTGTGTGAGAACCAGGCCTTGCTTGAGATTTCAGCCGAGCAGGACCTGACCGTAAGTATTTGCAGTTTTTCATTCAAGAGGGGTATCCCCGTTGACAACAGTGGCAATGGAGGTGGCTTTGTATTCGACTGCCGTGCATTGAGTAATCCTGGACGTTATGCAGAATATAGTACACTTACAGGTAAAGACCCAGAGGTTATTGACTTCCTTCAAAAAGCACCAGAGGTACATAGCTTCCTGGAGAATATTTATAGCATTGTGGATCAATCAGTTGAAAACTATTTAGGCAGGGGCTTTAAACACCTTATGGTTAGTTTCGGTTGTACTGGTGGAAGGCACCGTTCTGTATACTGCGCAGAGCGACTGGCAGAACATCTCAGGAGTAAGTACAGAATAAGGATAAACCTGAAGCATCTTGAACAGGATAACCATTGACAATAAGGCATAAAACTATTAAAATACAAATGAACAAAGGAAAAGACGGCTGTTGATGGGAAACACATTGACGATATTAGTAGGATTATTGTTCGCGGCCTCAGTTGTGACGCCTTACCTTTATTCCATCCTGAAAAAAAAGACCGGACTCTTCCTTTCCCTGTTCCCATTCCTGATCTTTATTACCCTTGTCATTGAGGCCATGCAAATGGCACCTCATGAAGGTCACATTCTGGCAACCAATATTAGGTTTTTTCCAGGCATGGATGTAGCATTCAGAATTGATGGTCTTACGGTTATCTTTGGACTACTTATCAGTGGTATTGGAACGCTGGTCCTGCTCTATTCTTCGGTGTATATGTCTGATTACGAGCGACAGGGGCATTACTATACCTATATGATGTTCTTTATGGTGTCAATGCTTGGAATGGTGTTTTCAGACAACCTCATTCTGATGTTCATGTTTTGGGAACTTACAAGCATTGCATCATTCTTCCTTATAGGCTTCGATCATCACCTTGAGAAATCCAGACAAGCTGCCTTGCAGGCTCTTTTGATAACAGGCTTCGGAGGACTATGCCTGCTATTTGCTGTAATACTGATAGGTAATATAACAGGGACCTATGCGATAAGTGAACTCCTGGAACAGCATATGCACGTCGGCAATCACTCAAGATATTTTTTGATACTCAACCTGGTGATACTTGCAGCAATTACCAAGTCTGCCCAGTTTCCCTTCCACTTCTGGCTGCCCGGAGCTATGGCAGCACCAACACCAGTAAGTGCCTATCTTCACAGTGCCACCATGGTAAATGCCGGAATCTTCCTGCTGATGCGTATGTATCCGGTGATGGGCGGTACCGTGTTGTGGAAGTATTCGTTGTTGCTCACAGGAGGTATTACAATGTTTCTCGGAGCTTTCTTCTCTATGGGTCAGAAGGACCTAAAGCGAATACTTGCCTTTACAACAATCAGTGCATTAGGCACTATGACCCTGCTTGTGGGACTTGACTCCAGTGCTTCTCTAAGAGCCGCTCTGATATTCTTCATAGTACACGGACTCTACAAAGGGGGCTTGTTTATGTCGGCAGGTATAATTGAGAAAACCACAGGGACAAAAGATATTGACAAATTGCACGGATTATTTATGGTGCTTCCGGTAACTGCAGTGATGACCCTGCTTGCACTTATCTCTATGGCAGGGCTACCTCCTATGCTTGGCTTTATCGGTAAGGAACTTATTTATGAGGCAAAGATGCAGTTGGCTGACGTATCATGGATTGTATTGCCACTCAGTGTAGGGGCCAATATTATGTTGGTCGCGGTAGCGATCAACATATTCAGACAGGTCTTTCTTCCAAAAAAGGGAATGCCGGATCTAGCAGTCAGATACACAGAAAAGAACCTTTCAATAGCCCTGCTTGCCGGACCGGTAGTGCTTGCTCTGTTTGGGATATTTTTGGGGCTTTTTCCAAAAAACATTGATATCATAGTGAGTAATGCCCTCTATTTTATGGGCAATATCCAGTATAAAACAACTCTCTCTCTCTGGCATGGTTACAATGATGTATTACAGGTAAGCATATTTACAGTAATTGCAGGAGTTTTGGTCTTTATATTCCGTAAACCGGTGATCAGGTTTATCACCATACTGATTAACTGGTTTAATATCTACCACCTGCCTACCCTGTTTACCAAGACTATCAATAACTATCTGGCTGGGGCAGCAAGAACCACCAACCGTATTCAGCACGGATACCATAGATATTATCTCATTACCTTCTTCCTGGTTGCAATGACTCTGGTTGCTATACAACTTATCAGAATGATGCATGTGGAAACAGAGGTAGCCCCCTCTCCTATCAAGATTCACGTGCTGATGCTGCTGATTTTATCTTCACTGGCAATATTCTTCGCTGTGTTTACACGCTCGCGTCTGTCTGCAATTATTGCACTTGGGGTTACAGGTTATGGAATTGGTTTGCTGTACCTATACTATGGAGCGGTAGACCTTGCAATTACCCAGTTTCTGTCGGAAACAGTACTGATGGCAATCTTTGTACTCGTAATATATTACCTCCCTGAGTTTGCTATACTATCCGACCGTCGCACCAGGATACGTGATATCATTATCTCGTCAGGAGTAGGTATCCTTGTAACCCTTGTAGTCTTAAGTGCCCATTTTCTGCAAACTGATGAGCCAATATCCCGTTTTTATGCAGAAAATGCTTATACATTGGGACATGGCCGCAACATTGTAAATGTGATACTTGTTGATTTCAGAGCACTGGATACTCTAGGAGAGGTAACGGTTCTTACACTTGCTGCTGCAGGGGTATATTCACTATTCAGGTTCCAGATAAAGAAAAAAATATGAATACTACAATACTGGAGAAGACAGCAAGACTTTTTTTATGGATTGTTGCAGTACTCTCGGTGATCCTTCTGCTGCGGGGTCATAATCTTCCGGGGGGTGGCTTTATCGCAGGTATTGTATTATCTGTCGGATTCATATTTTATGGAATTGTATTCGGCTCTCATGCTATACAGAAGATTATTAAATACAACAGTCGCACATGGATGGGAATAGGCCTGTTACTGGTACTGATATCTGCCATAATTCCAGTATTGGCAGGTAGTGAAGTAATGACAGGAACTTGGCTTATAATTTCACTTCCCTTGATGGGAGAGATTCATCTGGGCACACCACTGTTGTTTGATACTGGAATATTTGTAACAGTCGCAGGCCTGATCTTGTCAGTAATAATTTCAATAATAGAGGTTTTAGAGTGGAATACCTGATAGCCATATTCATAGGATTATTGTACGGATGCGGAGTCTTCCTGGTGCTTCGCCGCAGTCTTGTAAAAGTCATTCTTGGCATTTTCCTGCTGAGCAATGCCACCAACCTTATTATTTTCCTGTCAGGTGGAATTACCCGAGGCGGAACACCAATTATTGAGGAAGGAGCAGAAGCTGCTGATATTGCCACTATATCAGATCCCATTCCTCAGGCACTAATACTAACTGCAATAGTTATCGGACTAGGTATGTCGGCCTATATCCTGGCTCTTAAGTACAGGTATTTTGATGTGACGGGAACCCATGATCTGGATCAACTAAAAAATACTGACCAGAAATGATCCTATTCACACTTATATTACTACCATTCACATACCTGATGTTGAGTCTGCTCATCACCAACACTCAGGTCAAGAAGCTGCTTGCCCTGATCTTTGCCACAGTAAATCTGGCCTGGGTAGTAATGGTTTTGGTTAGAGTCAGCACTGAGGAGATGCTTGTTGTAAACATGGGCTCCTGGCCGGCTCCATACGGCATCACCCTTGCAGCCGACCGTTTTAGTGCATTTATGCTGGTCATTGCGGCCTTTGTCTTTTTGCTTGTAAGCTACTACTCCAGTCAGTCAATTGACAGGGAAAGACGCAATAATGGACATTTCTTCTATTCCTTTGGTATCCTGATGGGTGTCAATGGCAGCTTCATTGCCGGTGATATATTCAACCTCTATGTATGGTTTGAAGTAATGCTTATCTCCTCCTTTATCCTGATGGGACTGGGAGGAGAACGCAAACAGCTTGAAGGCTCAATAAAATACCTGATCCTTAACCTGATTGGCTCCATGTTCTTCCTTGCCGGTATTGGCTTGCTCTATGGCAAGGTGGGGACACTCAATATGGCTGATATTGCATCAAGGATATCATTAGCAGGGGACAACTTTGCTGCGCTAAACCCTGCATTGATATTAATAGTTGTAGGTTTTTCGATTAAAGGAGCCTTGTTTCCGTTCTTTTTCTGGTTACCTGCATCCTACCACACCCCTCCTCCGGCAGTTACGGCTCTGTTTGCCGGACTGCTTACCAAGGTAGGCATATACTCGCTAATCAGAATCTTTACATTATTCCTGTTTCATGACTATGCATTCTGGAGTAATGTAGTATTCTGGATGGGAGGATTGTCAATGGTTGTAGGTGTCATTGCAGCTTCTGCACAGATGGAGCTGCGCAAAATTCTTGCGTTTCACATAATCAGCCAGTCAGGTTATATGGCAATAGCGCTCGGTTTCTTCACGGAAGCCGGGATTGCAGCAGCAATCTTTTTTACCGCACACAATATGCTGTCCAAGACCAATGCCTTTCTGGTAGCAGGCTGGGTGCACCGTGAAAGGGGCACCCTCAACCTCAAGATTCTTGGCGACATGTTTCAACGCAGTCCGCTTTGGGGTGTGCTGTTCTTTATCTCGGCATTCAGTCTTGCAGGACTTCCTCCATTAAGCGGCTTTTTCGGTAAATTTATGGTACTGAAAGCTGGTGTTGAGTCCAGACATATTCTGATTTCGATGGTAGCCCTTTTTGTAGGTCTGATAACCTTGTTTTCGATGGTAAAGATATGGCTGGAGGTTTTTTGGAAACTACCACCTTCGGAAAAGGTAAGAACCATGACCTACAAGGTCAAACCATCTGGTCGTATGCTAGCTGCTTCAACAATAATGGCCTGCGCCATTATTGCCATGGGACTCTGTGCCAACAGCATCGGCAATTATTGCACACTTGCAGCTCGTGATTTGTTGAACCCCCAAAAGTATATAAGCTATGTCCTTGAAAATAAATAGCCGTACCCTTGCACATTTCCCGGTAAGGCTCTTTTATCTGGGTCTGGCTTTCGTGTACTTTTGTTATGAGATAATCAAATCGGGTCTGGTTATTGCCAAACTGATAATTAGCGGCTCCAGGGGCGACGGTGGGTGTATAATTACCTACCATTGCCGACTTGAGAAACACTGGCAGAAGCTTCTGCTCTTCAATATGATAAGCATGACACCCGGAACTCTGGGTGTTGATGTGGATAATGATGGTAGTATCTTTGTTATCCATCTGTTGAACGTAGATGACAAGGACCATTTTTTCAAGCAGGCAAGGATCTTTGAAAATTTACTAAGTAAAGCACTTTGAGATGAGTCCGGAAACCTTCCTTGAATATTCGGCAGTTGGAGCCATCTGTATTATGACAGTTAGCATGATTTTTCCTCTGCTCAGGCTGTTTAGAGGTCCATCCCTGCCCGACAGGGTGGTGGCCCTTGACCAGATTGCAATAATCATTGTGTGTATAATAATCTGCGACACCATTTATTCAGGGATGAGCTCAGGACTTGATGTAGCGTTGGTAGTATCGCTGCTATTGGTTATCGGTTCGATGATAATTGCAAGATTTTTACATAAGAGGAGGTCTGACAATGATTGAATATATTACCGGTACTTTGCTGATTTGCACTGCTGTGATTGTCTTTTGCGCATCAGTGGGGATACTGCGCTTCAACAACCTGTATGCACGCATGCATGTAGTCACCAAGGTTTCCTCATTTGGAGTGCTGCTACTGCTGATTGCAATCAATATTTATGAAAGAAATATGGTGACCTTAATCAAAACCCTGTTAATATTTCACGTATTAGTATTTCTGTCGCCAATAGCAGCTCACGTAACAGCTAAGGTGGCTCGTTGGCTTTATCCGGATATTTTTTCAACCTATAATGGAAGCGAGGAACATGAACCTTAATGCAATGATCTTTGCAGCCGGTGTGGGTTCGCGTCTCAAGCCCTATACCGACACAACTCCAAAGGCTCTAGTAAAAGTTGGAGGCCACACCTTATTGGAAATTGCGTTAAAGAAAATGGCCGGCCTTGGCATTAAAAGGGTTGTAATAAATGTACATCACTTTGCCGACCAGATAAAGGACTTCCTATACGACTATGCCAGTCCCGGTATGGAGATCCTGCTGTCGGACGAAAGTTCACAACTCCTGGATACAGGAGGGGGACTACTCAATGCTATGGATTTGTTTGAGCACAATGCCGACATCCTTCTTTACAATGTTGACATAATAACTAATGCTCCTTTGCATTCTTTGATTGAAGAGCACAATAGAAATAGCAGCCTTGCAACTCTATTGATACAGGATCGCAAAGCCTCGCGTTATCTGCTCTTTGATGACAATATGCAACTCTGCGGATGGCATAACCCATCAACTGGTGATGAAGTACGGGTTGAGGGCAGGGATGCAGCAGGAAAGGCCTATGGCTTTGGTGGAATACAGGTTGTCAGGAATGAGATTATTGGGCAGCTCAGAACTGATCAGGCCTGTTTTCCAATAATTCCTGAATACCTGCGCTTGGCAGCAAACCATAAAATCACGGGTTGGCAGATTGACAAAAAAAATATTTGGTTTGATATAGGCTCTCCTGAAAAACTGAGGAAAGCTGAGGAATTTTTCCACAATAACACTGCAGATATTGTAGAAACAATCCTGAAATAGTTGTAATTCTTTGAAGAAGATTTAGGCTGCAGAGAAGTAATACAATGAAAAAGGGTGCCTCACATCAATGAGACACCCTTTATCTTTTTAACAGAAATCTGTTTCACCAGAAGATTATTCTGCAGCTTCTTCTACTGCATCAGCAGCTTCTTCAACTGCATCTTCTACAGCTTCAGCAGCTTCTTCAATAGCTTCTGTAGCTTCTTGAGCTTGTTCTTCAACAGCTTCGATTACTGGTTCAACAGCTTCCTCTTGTTTTGCTTGGTTTCCAGCACATCCTGCGAAGATAAATGCAGCACATACAGCAATAGCAAATAACTTTTTCATGATACTAAAATGTTAAAGTTTGGTTAATTAATGTAAGCATTCGTCAACAAAAGTAATAAACGATTTGGAAAATCCAAATAAAATCCTATGATTTAGAAGTTTCCACCTCTCCTTTGCTTTCTGTTTGCCAATTCATTAGTCGTAACGACATATATCCAGCAAAAATAAAACCAAAAGGTTTTTCAATAATTAAATCGAACATAAAAAGGCATACTGTCGATGCCTGAAGCGACAATTTGACATTATTACCTCATCAGAAACCTTATAAGACGGAGCTTTGCCTTAGTATAAGGAGGATACTTAAGCGGTGGTTCAAAGCGAAAGCTGTTCCTGTAAATACTCTTGAAGTGTGAGAAGGTATCAAATCCGGTCTTTCCATGATAACTACCAATGCCACTTAATCCAACCCCACCAAAGGGGAGATTACTATTAGACAGGTGCATAACACTGTCATTGATCGCCCCACCTCCGAAGGACACCTCTTTGATCAGCTTTTTGACAATCTTCCTGTTATTGGTATAGACATAGGCAGAAAGAGGTTTGGGACGGTCTTTAACGGCTTTTATAGCCACATCAATATCTTCGAAGGCAATAACAGGCAGTACTGGTCCAAAAATCTCCTCTTTCATCACCTCATCGTCAAAGGACACATTGTACATTACTGTGGGACTGATAAACCTTATCTCGGCTTTTCTTGTTCCTCCGCAATACACGTCACCACTATCTATCAGTTTTGACAAACGCTCAAAATGTCTGTCATTTATAATCTGAGTGTAGTTTTCCGTCAGACTGCATTCTTTATAATACCTCTTTATCTCACTCTTGATGGCTTCAAGCAGTACTCCTTCGACTGACTTTTCAACAAGGATATAATCGGGTGCCACACAGGTCTGGCCGGCGTTTAGGAACTTAGCCCAGACAAGCCTTTTAGCAGTCAAACGGATATTGGCATCACGGAAAACAAAGGCTGGACTCTTTCCGCCCAACTCAAGAGTTACCGGAGTAAGGTGCTCTGCAGCTGCCTTATAAATAATACGCCCCACCGTAGTACTTCCGGTAAAGAATATCTTATCGAAGCGGTGATTTAGAAGTTGGCTTGACACATCAGCAGCACCTTCAATCACATGGAAATAATCATCAGGGAAGTTACTATTAATCATAGCTGCCAGTATCCTGGAACTCTCAGCCGACTGTTCACCGGGCTTTAGTATCACCGTATTCCCGGCAGCCAGTGCAGAAATTGCGGGTACCAGACAAAGTTGAAGGGGATAGTTCCATGCCCCAATCACCAGGGCCGTACCCAATGGCTCGGGATAGATATAGGATTTTGCAGGAAAATGAAGCAGGGATGATGCTACCTTACGGGGTTTACACCACTCTTTAAGGTATTTGAGAGCAAGGTTTATTTCATGGTAAACCATTGACAGTTCAGTCATGAAAGTATCAAATTCCGATTTTGCAAAATCGGAATAGACAGCCATGTACATAGCTGCTTCATTCTTTTTGATCACCTTCTTAAGAGTATTCAGCTGCTCAAGCCTGAACTTTACATCCTTTGTCCGGTTTGATTCGAACAGCTCCCTTTGCTTTTGGATAATACTAGCGATACTTTCCTTTTCCATAAGATTGAACTGTCGCCCTCCTTTCAAGGCCCTATGGTGAATTATGTCCTTAATCCCCTTATACAAATTAGGGTGTCCCTAATTTAGGAACACCCCGGCAATTTATTGTTCAAAATTTACCTAATTTGCTTTATAGAATCCCAGATCATCAATTGAAAAGTTTGAAATGAACTCTGCTCTTGATTTATTCTCAGCTCTTGCGTAACGGATAAAGGTCTCTGTTGAAGCCCTGTATTTGTCATCACGCTCAGTATCGAGCAACAGCAGGTAACCCATAATAATATGAGCTGCCATCTCAACCAGCCTGCGTGAGTGGAAGTCGAGGTACTCATTGTCGTGCATGTCAACAACTGACTTGACGGCCTTTTCATATTCCTCTGTCATTCCAATCAGGATTCTGCGATAACCGTGAAGTTCAGGCTGCAGGGGCATATTCTCAAACTCCCTGATTCTGTTAAGCAATGCACCGTTGGTTACACCACGAATAGCAGCAACCACCTGAAGTTGCGTAGTACCTTCATAGATAGTGGTGATCCTTGCATCACGGTAGATTCTTTCAATCGGATAATCCTTCATAAATCCGCTACCTCCGTGGATCTGCAAAGAGTCATAGGCTATCTGGTTACAGTACTCACTTGCCATACCCTTAAGCAAAGGTGTGAAGTAGTCGGCCAATCTCTGATAGGTTTTCATATCATCCCTTTCCTCCTTGGTCAGGGTCCTTTGCTCACTAAGGTGCATGTAGCTCTTGTAAACATCCACGTAGCGTGCTGTTTCGTAAAGCAGTGTACGGGATGCATCCAGTTTGGCCTTCATCAGTGCCAGCATTTCATACACTGCAGGAAATTCAATAATAGCCTTACCAAATTGCTTGCGTTCACGTGCATATACAAAAGCTTCGCGATAAGCGGCCTCGGAAATACCCACCGACTGGGCTCCGATGCCCAGTCGTGCACCGTTCATAAGAGCCATTACATAGCGGATAAGCCCCATCTTACGTTCCCCCACCAATTCGGCAGGAGCATTCTTGAACACAAGTTCGCAGGTTGGTGAACCCTTGATACCCATCTTATTTTCTACGCGACGTATTGTAACAGCCTTGTGGTTGCGGTCATATATAAACATTGACAAACCACGGCCGTCGGTAGTTCCCTGCTCACTACGGGCAAGAACCAGTGATACGTGAGCGTCACCATTTGTTATAAAACGCTTCACACCATTTAGGTACCATTTGCCATCAGCCTCATTGTATGTAGCCTTGAGCTGTACTGACTGAAGGTCGGATCCTGCATCCGGTTCGGTAAGGTCCATCGCCGCAGTCTCACCGTTGCATATTCTTGGCAGGTAACGTTCCTTTTGCTCATCATCGGCAAACTCGTTGATAGTCTCAGCGCAGTCCTGCAGACCCCATATATTAACGAAACCTGCATCGGCGCGTGACACTATGTCGGCAGCCATGATATAGGGTACTATAGGGAAGTTCAGACCACCATATTGACGTGGTAAAGTGATACCCATCAGACCGGCCTTAACCAGCGCATCCAGGTTTTCCTTAGTACCTTTTGCATATACCACTTCATTATTAACAATCTTAGGACCTTCGGCATCCACACCTTCTGCGTTGGGTGCCACTATATCACCGCAGATCTCCCCCACTATCTCGAGCACCTTCTCATAGCTGTCCATTGCATCTTCAAAGTCCAACGGAGCATAGTCGAACTTATCCTTATCGACGAAGTCGCGTTCCTTGAGTGCAACTATCTTTTTCATCAGGGGGTGCCTCAGATGAAAAAGCAGGTCGGAATTATCTGTGAAAAAATTAGCCATCTTCTTGTAGTTTTCAGGTTAATACCTATTTGCTGTTCTTCTTGTAATAGGTGATCATCTTAGGGATCACATCCATAACATCGCCCACTATCACATAGTCTGCAATTCTGTTAATGGGTGCCATGGGGTCATTATTGATTGCAATAACCATTGAAGACTCCTCCATACCGGCAGTGTGCTGGATCTGTCCGGAGATACCGCAGGCAATGTACAGTTTGGGGCGAACGGTAACACCGGTTTGACCAATCTGTCTGTCATGGTCGGCAAATCCTGCATCAACTGCAGCACGAGAAGCTCCCACTTCACCACCTATCAGTTCGGCAAGTTCATACAATACATTGAAATTTTCCTTTGATCCCATACCGTATCCACCGGCAACGATGATCGAAGAGTTCTTGATATTAACCCGGCTCTTTTCCATGTGACGCTCAAGAACCTTCACAACAAGATCCTCGGGTTTCAGGTACTTACTTACATCAATTTTCTTGACTACACCCTTGTGCGAAGCAGAATAGATTTCTTTCTTCATTACACCTTCGCGAACTGTAGCCATTTGAGGACGGTGGTCAGGGTTGATAATCGTAGCTACGATATTTCCACCGAAGGCAGGACGTATCTGGTACAGAAGATCCTTGTACACCATGTTTGCCTTCTTTTCCTCATGGTCACCAATCTCGAGAGCAGTACAGTCTGCAGTAAGACCGCTACCCAATGCAGAAGATACACGTGGACCGAGGTCACGTCCCATAGTAGTAGCACCCAACAGACCGATTTGAGGTTTTTCCTCGCGGAAAAGACCATTAATAACAGCTGCATGGGGCAAGGTAGTATAAGGCTTAAGTCTTGGGTCATCACCTATATGTACAACATCTGCCCCATAGGGAAAGAGTTCTTTTTCAATTCCATCCAGTTCGCTACCCAGCACAATGGCTTCAAGTTTACATTTAAGCCTGTTGGCCAGACTGCGTCCTTTGGTAAGAAGTTCGAGGCTGACATCCGCAATCTTTGCGTCGTCAATTTCGCATATTACAAATACACTGTTCATGAGTCTGTTTTTGAATTAACCGATAGTGTGGTTGAGGATCAGTTCCTTTACGAGCTCTTCTATATCCTCGTTTGATGCTGTCAGCACCTTGGACTCCTTGGCCTGGAAGACCACATTCTCAATGGTCTTTACTTTTGTGGGTGACCCCTTAAGGCCAAGTTGTTCCGGATCAGAATCAACATCATTCACGCTCCACTCCTGGATATTGAGGTAAGCACGGTTGCCTGTAGGCTGTATATAGTCATCAGCTTGAGATTGCCTTTCACTCAATGTACGTGCATGCTTGAATTTCATAAGCAGCTTGGCTGAACGTGGACGACAGGAAGCCGCTGATCCGTTGACAGTAATAACTGCAGGGAAAGAAGACTCAACAGTTTCAACCCCCCTCTCAAGACGGCGCTTTACAACTACCTTTTTCTTTTCAGCGCTGATTATCTCTTCAGCATAAGTGATCTGTGGCAAGCCCAGTTTTTCAGCTACCTGAGGTCCCACCTGTGCAGTATCACCGTCAATGGCCTGACGTCCTGCTATAATCAGATCAAAGTCTTTTATTTTTCTGATAGCACATGACAAAGCATAAGAGGTGGCCAGTGTGTCAGAACCTGCGAAAGCTCTGTCTGTTAGCAAAAATCCGTTGTCCGCACCCCTGAACAGACCTTCACGTATTATATCGGCTGCTCTTGAGGGACCCATAGTCAATACAGTAACTGTACTTCCCTTGTACTTATCCTTCAGCCTCAATGCCTGTTCGAGTGCATTAAGGTCTTCAGGATTGAAAATTGCAGGAAGAGCTGCCCTGTTGACTGTTCCATCGGCTTTCATTGCATCCTTACCCACATTTCGGGTATCGGGAACTTGCTTGGCCAGAACAATTATCTTTAATCCCATTTTATGAATTTTAAGTGATTTTTAGAATGAGGACAAATATAAAAGAAAGCCGGCTTTCATCAAATCCAATAAACTTTCTGTATAACAATCATTTATCATAAGACTTGACCATAAAACAAAAATCTGCTATTTCGGATAACTTTATACTGGTTTTAAAAAGCGAGTCTACAACCACTTACACATTCTCTGAAATTATGACTTAAATCATCAAATGGGCGAATCTGACATCCCGGCCTGCGTAATTTAGAATTAGATTAAGTAATTCAGAGAAGTGAACTACCGGGGCATTTACTTGTTCTTCTTGATGAAAACAACTAAGTTTATCGAGTTAAATATTTGGCAATGCGGCATATTGCAGCCATATCTGTTTCATTACTAATCACATTGATGTTTACCAGCTGCAATGTAGCGGCTCAAAAAGATACTGTCATGAGCGAAGAACTAAAACTCAGAAAACTGACTCCGGAAGAAGAGTGGGTAATCATCAAGAAGGGTACTGAAAGGCCCTTCACCGGGGAATACAATGATCATAAAGAAACCGGTGTATATGCCTGCAAGCATTGTGGCGCCCACTTGTACAGGAGCCAGGATAAGTTTGATTCACATTGTGGATGGCCTTCATTTGATGATGAAATAGAAGGTGCAGTTCACCGCAGTCCGGATCCTGATGGAAGAAGAACTGAGATTACCTGTGCCCGTTGCGGTGGTCACCTTGGCCACGTATTCCTGGGTGAAGGTTTTTCTCCACGTAACACAAGGCATTGTGTAAATAGTATATCTCTTGTTTTTATTCCAGCTGAAAAACTCAAAGAGGCAGGAAAGTAACTCTCCAGCTTATCTCGAGGTCACTTGAGCATAATCTTAACTGTAACGGCTTGTTGGCTGGTAGCTGATTGCACATTAACAAGGTAAATGCCCTTGCGAAGTGCTGAAATATCAAAGCGGCGTATAGGAGTCTCAGGAATAGAAGGGGCTTTTAGTACCTCTTTACCGGTCAGGTCAAACACACGTACTGCATAATTATCGCTTACACTGTTGTTTACTACCAACTCACCGGAATATGGATCCACAAAAACCTCAACAGTCTTATTCTCATCCGGTGTCGCAAGTGCCTCAGCCCTTGCTTCGTTCAGAAACAAAGGCAAGAGCATCATAGCGATGCAAACTACGTGGAAAATAATCCTGTTACCCTTCATCAATTTGCAGATTTACTACTCACTTATACAAACATAACGATAAAAAGTTTCCGACAAGCGCAATAATCCCAATTTTTAAACGTTTCGGAAGCTTTATTTAAAATCTGAAAAGGAGATTGCAGCAAGACATAAACTTGTAACCAGCAAAAAGCATGCAAAAAAATAAAGCAGCGCCCACAGGGGCACTGCTTTTAAAATATTGTAATACCGAGATTTAGGCTAAGCCCAACAAATTAATCTCTGATCTGAAGTGAATGCAGTTTTTTATACATACCTCCTTTTGAAAGCAATTCTTCATGAGTACCCGTCTCCACTATCTCACCTTCATGAAATACACATATCATATCTGCATTCCTTACTGTCGACAGCCTATGTGCAATAACGATAGAGGTCCGGTTTGCCATCAGGTTTTCCAGTGCCTGCTGAACGAGCAATTCTGATTCCGTATCAAGAGCAGAAGTAGCTTCATCAAGGATCATAATAGGCGGATTGCGCAGCACAGCCCTTGCAATACTGATCCTCTGTCTCTGTCCACCAGAAAGTTTGCTTCCCCTATCCCCTATCACAGTGTCATAACCGTTTTCTGTTTCCATAATAAAATCATGGGCATTCGCAACTCTGGCTGCAGCAATAACCTGTTCGGGAGTAGCCGAGTCAACACCGAAGGTTATATTATTATAGATAGTATCGTTGAAAAGTATTGGATCCTGATTGACATTGCCCATCAGGTGGCGCAGGTCATATAGTTTCAGGTCACGAATATCAGTACCGTCAATCATAATTGAGCCCTGCTGAATATCATAGAATCTGGCAAGCAGGTCAACGAAAGTTGACTTGCCACTACCCGACTGTCCAACGAGAGCCACTGACTTACCCTTGGGGATATAAATACTCACATTTTTAAGAACCGGACGGTCGTTATAGGCAAAGGTCACATTCCTGTATTCAACCCCCTCATTCAGGTTGGCTATAGCCTTGGCATTGGGTGCTTCCTTGATTGAAACATCAGCCTTCAGTATCTTTTCGATACGATCGTAGGCAGCCATACCCTTCTGGATATTAAACAAAGCCTGAGAGAAGGCCTTGGCAGGGTTGATTATCAGGTAGAAGATACCAAGATAAGCAAGGAAGGCAGCCGGTTCCAATCCACTATCCTGACTCAGAATAAGAGTACCTCCGTACCACACAACAATAACCACTACTATGGTACCAAGAAACTCACTAACAGGATGTGCCAGTTCGCGACGGCGCATCAGGCGGTTCATTATTGACCTGTAGTCACCTATCTCCCTGTCAAAGCGCTTTTCCATGCGCTTTTCAGCATTAAAAGCCTTAATTACCCTAAGACCAGAAAGCGTCTCTTCAAGTATACCAAGGATAACCCCCATCTTCTCCTGGCCCTTCATCGACTTCTTCTTCAGAGAGCGACCGATACGGCCTATCACCAGACCAGCCAGAGGAAGCAGCACAAATACAAAGAGGGTAAGATGTACGCTGAAAATAAGCATAGTCACGAGGTACACCAGGATAAGCACCGGGTTTTTGAGTGCCATATCGAGTGACGACATCACCGAGTTTTCAACCTCCTGTACGTCACCTGTTGACCTGGAGATAATATCGCCCTTTTTCTCAGCGCTGAAAAAGCCCATGGGCAGAATCAAAATCTTGTCATAGATCTCCTTGCGCAAATCCCTGACAACATTGTTGCGCAATCCCACACTTGTATATGATGCAAGGAAAGTAGTACCTGTCTTAAGCAGGGTACCGATTATAAGAAAAACACCGACAAAGAGCAGGGCATATCCCGGTCCATAAGAATCCTTATAAAGAGAGATATAATAATAGAGATTATTCTCAAGAGTTTTCATGTCCATTGCCATAGGCATCAACTCGTACACCTGTTGATCCTGCATTAGGATAATCCTCAGCATCGGTATCATCAGGGCTATTGAGAAAACCGCGAAGAGAGCCGACAGCAGGTTGTATACAAAGTTCAACGCCACCAGATGCTTGTATGGCTTGACATAACGCCACATTACATTTATAAAATCCTTCATCTACAAGTTTTGTATTACTATTTATTGCTGCACAACTCTATAACAGGCTGATACCGGTGTATGTGGACGGAGACAGCTTCCTGAGTTCAGCTTTCACTGACTCTGCAACATTCAATTCATCAATAAAACGGGCTATTGACTCACGTGTAATAGCTTCATTTGTTCTTGTCAATTCCTTCAAAGCCTCATAGGGATTGGGATATCCTTCGCGGCGCAGGATGGTCTGAACACCTTCAGCAACAACTGCCCAGTTTTCCTCAAGGTCATTGTCTATTGCTTCCTTGTTGAGCAATAGCTTGGACAGTCCCTTTTCAACAGACATAATTGCAATAATGCTGTGGCTAATAGGAACCCCAATATTTCTAAGTACTGTAGAATCCGTAAGGTCACGCTGTAGCCTTGAAACCGGCAGTTTGGCTGCCAGATGCTCAAAAACAGCATTTGCTATACCAAGGTTACCTTCGGCATTTTCGAAGTCAATAGGGTTGACTTTATGTGGCATAGCACTGGAACCCACTTCACCCTTTTTGATCTTTTGTTTGAAGTACTCCATCATGATATAGGTCCACATATCGCGGCTGAGGTCAAGCAGGACAGTATTAATTCTTTTCAAACCGTCAAACAGAGCTGCCAGGTTATCATAATTGCTGATCTGAGTGGTAAAGCGTTCCCTCTTTATCTTGAGTTTATTTTCAAGGAAACTATTTGCAAAGGCATCCCAGTCAATAGATGGATAACCTGCATTATGAGCGTTGAAGTTTCCTGTAGCACCACCAAACTTACCCGAAACAGGCACAGCCTTTAACAGATCAAGTTGGGCACGCAGTCTTTCAACAAAGACTATTATCTCTTTACCCAGACGGGTCGGTGAAGCAGGCTGGCCGTGAGTTCTTGCAAGCATTGCAACATCCTTCCACTCTGTTGCAAGCAGCTCAAGATGAGCAATCAGACTTTCAAGCACCGGATAATAAGCTTCATTGAGGGCATCTCTCAGGGAAGCAGGTACAGCAGTATTGTTTATATCCTGAGAAGTAAGTCCAAAGTGAATAAACTCCTTATATTGCTGCAGCGAAAGCGCATCAAATTTGTCCTTAATAAAATACTCTACAGCCTTTACGTCATGGTTGGTTACCGACTCGATGCTCTTGATCTTTTCGGCATCCTGAAGGGTAAAATCTTCATAGATCTTCCTCAAAGCCGGGATAAGGTTTTTGTCAAACCCTTCAAGCTGAGGCAGTGGCAGTTCACAAAGAGCAATAAAATACTCTATCTCGACCAATACACGGTAGCGTATCAGTCCAAATTCAGAAAAGAATTTCGCAAGGCTTTCGGCCTTGCTTCTATACCTGCCGTCGATCGGCGAAATGGCTGTAAGTGATTGAAATTCGGGCATAAGAAAAGATTATCATCCAAAATGGCAAATGTAGTAAAAAACACCATATTACAGAAGCAAAGATCCCATAAATTGGCTATTTTTGGCTAACAAACACCTTGCAACTATGAAGATCCCAAAACTCATCCTTACGACCCTTACATTAATTTGTGCCGTTGTCACAATGGCAGCATCCGACGACACTACATCTGTCGTTTACAGACTTCCCATTTTCAGCAATATCAACAGCACCACATGGATTCACACCCAACGAGGCTTTGAAGAGGCTGAAGAGATCAATGCCGAAGCCATCCTTGTCCACCTCAACACTTATGGTGGTGAGGTAGTCTTTGCCGACTCCATTCGCACAAAGATTCTCAATAGCAGGATACCTGTTTACGTCTTTATAGACAATAATGCAGCCAGTGCCGGAGCATTGATTTCAATTGCAGCAAAGAAAATTTACATGCGTCCCGGTTCAAATATCGGTGCAGCAACAGTAGTGAACGCCACCGGTGAGGCAGCACCCGACAAGTATCAGTCCTATATGCGTGCTACTATTCGTGCTACTGCCGAAGCACATGGCATGGATACTATCGTATCGGGCAACGATACGATAGTAAAATGGAAGCGCGACCCACGCATCGCCGAAGCCATGGTTGACGAAAGAGTAATAATTCCCGGTATATCCGAGGAAGGCCAGGTATTGACCTTTACAGCCAAGGAAGCATTTGAAAACGGATACTGCGATGCTATTGTAAGCAGTATCGATGAAGTAAAGGAGCAAATTGGACTATCAGATGCAAAGGTTGTTTCATTCAAGCCATCCTTCTATGACAATGTTAAGGGCTTTTTGACAAGTCCTGTACTAAGCGGCATTCTGATATTACTGATTATTGGCGGTATTTATTTCGAGATGCAGTCTCCCGGTATTGGATTTCCGCTGGTGGTGGCAATATGTGCCGCGGTACTGTATTTCGCTCCACTCTATCTGGACGGACTGGCAGAAAACTGGGAAATCCTGATCTTTATAATTGGTATCGCACTGATTGCTCTTGAAATCTTTGTGATTCCGGGCTTCGGAGTAGCAGGTATTTCGGGAATAATACTGACTATCACCGGACTCACGCTAAGTCTGGTAGATAATGTAATATTCGATTTTTCAGGAGTTCACCCCGAAAAATTCTTTACTGCGCTTCTTACAGTCATTTTATCACTTGCAGGTGGAGTCATTTTGGCAATATATTTGAGTAATAAATTAGTTGGAAGCAAGACAGGTCCGTTTGCCCGTATTGCACTCCACACATCGCAGGAAATAGACAAAGGTTATGTAGGTGTAGATACAAGCATTTCTCACCTGGTAGGTAGAACCGGAGAGGCTGTAACCGACCTGAGGCCTGCCGGTACAGTAATGATAGATGGAGAATTATATGATGCACGTGCTACTGAGGGCTTTATTGAGAAGGGCGAGATTGTAAAAGCAATCAAATATCAGTATGGACAACTGAATGTACGACGTGTCTCAAAACAGTAAAAACCTGCTGATTATGCGCTGTGGTAAAGTCTATTATGAAATGAAATAAAATTTATTTGCCCCGGTGGCAATGAAATTTAAAATTTTGTATTTTTCAGGCGTTAATAATCTGTATTTTTAACTTAATAAAATAGCTTAATAAAATGAAAGGAAAGAAGCTTCCCAAGAGAAATTCCGGGATGTATGAAGATGAGAATTCTTTCAGCAAATCGGGGGTAAAGCTAAGTAAACAAAGGCGTTCCAAAAAGCCATCCATTTATGATGAAATGGACGAATTAGAGGAATTAGATTTTGAAGGCAGGGATTACGGCAGTATCGATGATCTTTATGATAACGACGAAGAGTTCGATGACTGAGTATTAAATGAAATTTTCAAACTAAAGAGGCAGGCAGTTAAACCAGGTTTAACTGCCTGTTATATTTTTACTTTAACCCAATATTAACAGCACCAGCACTGCTATCTAAAGGTATTTTTATTATAATTGCGTCATGAGACTCAACACAAGATCCATATTATCACTGTTGGTGTTGCTCACTTTCCTTCCTGCAACAATCGGTTATGCATTTTTCAGGCATAGCTGTAGCATATGCCATTATTCAAAGGTTGAGACTGCTCTGGCAGTGGTAATGCATTCCGAAGACGATCATGAGTGCTACTGCGTTGAAGATTGCGAAAGCGAGGATCACGAGCACGAATGTGACATGGATCTTAAGAAGTTGGAACTACCCTTCACATCTGAGGATGATGACATTAAGCTGATAACACCCGTTGTGCATGACGACAGTCTAGTGGCTGCAACACTCTGCACCTCAGGTGACTTCTGTACCTGCAATGATATCACAATCAGGGAAACACTACCCTCCGTACCAATAAGTGGCCAGAGTCTGCTGGTCCAAAACTGCGTTTTCAGATTATGATGTTCACCTGGCTGACCACATAGGCAAGCTAGTGTTTTACATCGTAATATTTGAAAACAATGAAAATCAGAATAATTAGCCTCGTACTATTTTTAAGTACATTTTATACTCTTTCAGCACAAACTGTTGTAAAGGGTCGCGTCTTTGATACAGATCAAAACTCCAAAAATCCCATTCCAGGAGCCAACGTATACTGGGCTGAGACCACCATTGGCGTATCGACAGATGCAGATGGTCATTTCAGTCTCCCATGGAATGGTGAAAAGAAGAAGCTCGTAATAAGCTTTGTAGGATATAAATCAGACACCTTATTATTAAACTCCCCTGCTGACAATGTACAAATTGCTTTAAAACAAGAGCTGGAACTAGACGAAGTGGTTGTAAGCAGTCGAGGAGCAGGTTCCCACATGTCAAGAGTTAATCCGGTTACCACGGTAGTGATTACCTCAGCCGAGCTGTGCAAGGCTGCCTGCTGCAGCCTTGCCGAGAGTTTCGAAACCAACGCCTCTGTTGACGTCTCTTATTCAGATGCAGCAACCGGCGCCAGACGTATCCAACTTCTTGGTCTTTCCGGACTTTACGTTCAGATGCTTACCGAGAATATGCCCGACAGCCGTGGTCTGGCCTCAGTCTATGGCCTTGACTATGTACCCGGTCCCTGGATGGAATCCATACAGGTATCAAAAGGTGCTGCCTCCATAACAAACGGATATGAGTCCCTCACCGGACAAATCAACGTACAGTACAAGAAGCCCGAAAATGCGGAGACATTATTTGTAAACGGTTTTGCAAGTTCATCAGGTCGTGTTGAGAGTAATGTAAATACTGGCTTCAACGTCAGTTCCAAATGGTCGTCTGCAATACTTGCACATGCATCGGCCGACGCTCAGAAAAACGATCACAATCATGACGGTTTCCTTGACGAACCGCTGACAACGCGCTACATCTTTATGAACAGGTGGGCTGGTCACCTGAATCCTTATCTCACCACTCAGTTTGGTGTTAAGGTTCTTGACGAAGAACGCACCGGTGGTCAGGCAGCTTTCAACCGCAACCGTCCCTACACAGAGCAGGATGCATATGGCATAGACATCGATACACAGAATGCATCTGCATTCTTCAAATTGGGTTATGTATTTCCCAATGATTCAAACTCAAGTGTAGCAATGGTAGCAAACTACAGTTACCATGACCAGGCTTCACTCTATGGAGTAAAGGAGTATGATGCGACGCAAAACTACTTTGCAGGAAACCTGATTCTGGCATCTCACTTTGGACTAGGTGATGCGCACAAGTACACTGCCGGTATCAACTATATGTATGATGACCTTGCAGAAAAATTAGATGGCGACCTTTCAAAAGTATTTGGTGAAGCTGCACCAAGAACAGAGAGCGTTATTGGTGCTTACTTCCAATATAGTTTTGTTGTACCTGAGAAACTCACTTTTATGTTGGGTATCAGAGGTGACCATCACAATATGTTTGGTAACTTCTTTACCCCACGGATGCACGTGCGCTATAGTCCCAGTGAGCACTTTGTGTTTCGCGGATCAGCAGGCAAGGGCTATCGTACTCCCAATGTACTGGCAGAAAACAACAGTATCCTGGGATCTTCACGTCTGATCTACCTCCCCGACGAGATCAAGATGGAAGAAGCATGGAACTACGGTCTGAACTTCTCCTACTATCTGCATGCCGGAGAGCGCGAGATAACATTCAACCTTGAGTATTACCGTACCGAGTTTGAAAACCAACTTATAATGGATATGGATCAAGACGTAAGGCAAGTACATTTTTACAACCTTGACGGCAGATCCTATTCAAATGTTTTTCAGGCAGAGGTATCAACCGAAATCTTCAGGGGATTTGATGTAGTAGCAGCATGGCGTCTGAATGATGTCAAACAGACGACAGACGGTAAATTGCAGGAGAAAGCATTGCAAAGCCGCTACAGAGGTATGCTCAACCTCTCATATGCCACTCCCCTGCCACGTTGGCAAGTGGACTTCACAGCCCAGTTTGCCGGTCCCGGTCGTATCCCGACCACCCAGGGGAATATGGCACACCTTCAAAGGCCCGACAGTTTTAACTCTTATCAGCTTTATCAGGGTCAGCTTACCAGATACTTTAAGCGTTGGAGCATTTATGCCGGCGTAGAAAATATAGGAAACTTCACCCAGGAGCATCCTATTATTGATGCCGAAAGTCCATTCAGCGACAACTTCGACAGTTCACTGATTTGGGGCCCCCTGATGGGAAGGAAATTTTATTTCGGATTCAGATTTGCAATAGACAGACCAACAGCATAATAACTAATCAGAAAACCTATGAAATACTTAGCAGCGATTTTAGCAACATTGTTTTTTGCAGTTGTCCCAATGACAGCGCAAAAAGCCAGTAAGAACGAGAAAGTAACCTACTGCGTCAGCATAGACTGCCAGGGTTGCATTGATAAGATAACTAAGGAACTGGCCTTTGAGAAGGGTGTAAGGGACTTGCAATTCAGCTTAGAGAAGAAAACTGTAACCGTCGTATATCGTGCCGATAAGCCGGTTGATACAGATAAGTGGGCTGAACAGATCAGGAAGCTGGGTTATGAAGTAAGCTACCTCGACGAAACAACACCTGAGCCTGCCAAGGCCAAGTAACAAGTGGCTGACCGTAGTGTGCCCTGAGCCAGTCGAAGGGACCGCAAAAACTATGAAAGCATTCCTAAACAATAAAGGGTACCTTCGACAAGCTCAGGTACCCTTTTTGTTTTGTATGTGACTAGATGGTGGGCATGAGCCTTTAGAAGCTACTTCACCATAAAGTCGAAGTAGAGCTTATCACCGATATAGCCCTTCAGCCTGTCCCCTATCTTCACAGGACCTACGCCTGCAGGAGTGCCAGTATATATCAGGTCTCCTATCTTCAGGGTAAAGTACTTTGACACATAGGATATAATAGCATCAATGCCGTTGATCATATCAGCACTATTACCCTTCTGGCGAACCTCATCATTAACAGTAAGTCTAAACTCAATATTGTTGAGGTCGGGAAAGTTTTCTACCGGGGTAAACTCGGACGAGATAACGGCCGAGTTATCAAAGGCCTTGCACTTTTCCCAGGGCAATCCCTTTCCACGGAGTTCATCCTGAAGGTCACGGGCTGTGAAGTCCACACCCAGTCCTATTGCATCGTAATAGCGGTTTGCAAATCTTTCCTCGATATTTTTCCCAAGTTTGTTGATACGGTAAACAAGCTCACATTCGTAATGAAACTCATTTGCAAAATCGGGGATATAGAAAGGGCCATTATTTCTTAGCAGGGCTGAATCGGGCTTAATAAAAACCACGGGCTCCGCAGGAAGCGGATTTTTCAGTTCCCTGGCATGCTCCTCATAGTTGCGGCCTATACAAATTATCTTCATGATAGATTGGTAAAGCAGGATTACTGATTATTGAATTTCCTCAGTTTGATATTAGTGATTACCTTTTTGGTATAGAGGGGGAAATCACCGTTCATGATCCAGCCGTAATAACCGGGATCCTTTTCGAGAACCTCTTCTACCTTAACACCCTTGTATTTGCCAAAGTTGAACACCTCCTCATCCTTATCGTTGTACACTATTCTTCCGGCAAAGTCAACGTTGCGACTGAAATTAGAAAACTCAGCAAGGAAGGCTACATCATTCTTGAGGTCCGGGTATCTTTCAAGCTGAGCCTTTAGTACCTCATAGGTAGCCTTTGTATCAGCCTCAGCACTGTGGGCATCCTTAAGGTCTTTGTCGCAATAAAACTTATATGCAGCCTCGAGGGTGCGGCGCTCCATTTTGTGGAAGATATTCTGGACATCTACAAGTTTGCGTTTAGTCATGTCGAAGTCCACCTCAGCACGCATAAACTCCTCGGCCAACAAGGGTATATCAAACTTGATAGAGTTATAACCACCTATATCACACCCTTCCATAAACCTAGCCAATTCACGGGCAATGGCTTTGAAAGTTGGAGCATCCCTGACATCCTCGTCTGTGATGCCGTGAATAGCCGAGGCCTGTGGTGGAATCGGCATTTCGGGGTTTACCTTGTAGGTACGCGATTCTTCGGTACCGTTGATATGCACCTTGAGAATCGAGATCTCGACGATGCGATCCGTGGCGATGTTGACCCCGGTTGTTTCAAGGTCAAAAAATACGATTGGATTTTTTAGTTGAAGCTGCATAGTTAAATAGTTGATTTCCCTAGAGAAATATTGTATTGCACAAAAATAGTATTCTTTTTCCAAGGAATTACATTACGAAAAACTTCGTAGAATATTTGCATTACGAAAACATTCGTATTAGATTCGTTCTACGAAACAATTCGTAATAACTATGAGAACAAATTATCCGGAACCAACAGAAAGTGAAGTAGAAATCCTGCAGATACTGTGGCAGAAAGGTTCTGCCACAGTAAGGGAAGTTCATGAGGTACTTGAAACTAAAAAAGATGTGGGGTATACAACCACCCTAAAGCTGATGCAGATAATGGTTGAAAAAGGCATTGTGGATCGTGACACTAGTAAGCGTATTCATATTTACAAGCCACTTATACCTCAGAGCTCAGTAGAGAACAACCTTATCAATAAGCTAAGGCAGAAAATTTTCAGAGGCTCAGCAAGCCGTCTTGTGATTGGCGCCCTTTCATCGGAGCCTGTTTCCGAGCAGGAGATAGAAGAGATAAGGGAGTTTTTGGATAGCTATACTAAAGACAATCACAGCAAAACATCACCCAAATGAATCTGATAGAACACTTTGCCCATCCGATAATTTACGCCAGTGGCTGGACCATAGAGCTTACTGCAGTGGAGATACCCAATCTGGGCATGGTCACCACTGCAGAGCCGATGTACATAATTGATAGCAAACCGATGCTTAGCGGCATTTTTGATGAAAGCAGCATCATGCTGATCTTCTGGATTTACGTGACAGGAATGCTGCTCTATGCCTGCATTACAATGGCCGATCACTACAGGTTGAAATCCATGGTCAGTAAAGCCTGGCAGGTCTCTGACCAGTGGCAGCAGACTATTATGCGCCTGTCAAGTGAACTGGGTATAAAAGCTCCTTTCTTGAAGATATCCGATAAACTAAGTTTTCCGGCTGTAATAGGTTTTGTAAAGCCTGTAATAATTGTGCCTCTGGCAATGATGAGTAATCTATCAATAGCCGAGGTAGAAAGCATAATAATCCACGAGCTGTATCACATCAGGCGCAGGGATCATTGGGTAAACCTCTTCCAGCAGTTTATGGAGATACTCCTGTTTTTCCATCCAGCTATATGGATTCTCAACAAGCATATCCGCAAGGAAAGGGAAAACTGCGTTGACGAAAGAGTTGTTGTCCGCACCAGGGATCCGCAACTTTATGCTAAGGCACTATTACAACTTGAAGAACTGAGAACACTGCAAAGCAAGCTGGCTGTAGCAGCCACACAATCCAAATTCCATTTATTGCAGAGAATCAAAAACATCATGACTATGAAGACACAGAAGAGCAATCCGGCACACAAGATCGCAGGCATAATACTGATTGTGACAGCACTAGTTTCAGTAGCATGGATCAACCCCGCCCTGAGCATTAATTCAAGAATTGATAAGGTAGCTCCTGAAACAGACAATGATAACACTTTTGTACCGGCACCTGCAACTAAGGATAGTGTGAAAATCAAGAAGAAAGTTACAGCCATTGCTACCACTTCCATAACAGACACCCTGCCAGAACCTACTAGTATAATTGTTAATAACAAATCTGTTGCGTGGGCGGACCTTGACGAGGAGCTTAAGCAGGAAATCATAGAATCTATGAAGGAGGCCAGAATTGCAATTGCCGAAGCAGGTAGGTCCATTGACAAGGCTGAAATGGAGGCCACGTTAAATGCAGTGAAGGCTGAACTAAGGGAAGCCGCGCAAGAATTAAAGATCCAACTTGAGCAAGTTGATTCCGAAGAATTTAAAAAGGAGATGGAGAATGTCAAAATTACTATCAAAAGGATAGCAGAAGAGACACGTCCAATGATTGACTCATTGATGCCTGTGGTTCTATCAGCGTTTGAGGTTGCTAAAGAAGCAGCATTGTATTCAATAATTTATCTTGAAGACTTATTAGAACCTAAATTGAGCGATTCGTAATTTCACCTGCCCCCGTCGTCTCACTTGATTTCAAAAAAACGGAAATTTTCTCAGAGGTAGGCTTCTTTCGTGTACTTTTTCAACGAAAATTCAGTTCTGTTTTTCACTCAAACCGAACTTTATCGCATTTTCTATGGGTCTGGACATAAGTCTCCCATTACCACTACGGGTTTACAATCCTGAGGTATGTTGTTCTGCCTTATGCAAACTGAATTTTCGGCGGTGACTGACACCGTTCCCATAACTCTTCAATATTTATCGTTTCATAAATTACTCTGGTGACATTCAGGACAATACTCCTTGCCCTTGAGGTTATCTTGACAGCAAAATCAATAAGCTTTCTTCTGAATGTATTAGGATATACGGTTACCGGAATAACCTCTGCGGTAACATCTTGTTTGTATGCTTCGAAAATAAAGTGTGTAACTACCAGCATAAAATAATAGGCTCTGTTCATTCCAAAGGATTTAAAAGGAAGTTGTTCTCTGGTAGCAAGCTCTTTAATGCTACGATGTATCAACTCGTCGGCTCCTCTTTGGTGTGATTTTCGTATGATGGTATCAGCTTTAAACCACTCATCTCCACCGGATGCCCGAAGCCTTTTGTCAGCGACAGGACAGTTCCCGATATTGGTATAGATGACGCTGTCAGGCTTACCAAATTCCATTACGTACTGCCCGGTATCATCCCGGTGCAATCTGGTAAAAAAGCAACGACGAAACTTGGACCAGGATTTCAACTTGCTGGCAAATTCCGCAAATTGCCAGACTGCTTTATTTTTAGTGATTTTGCCCAAAGTGTCAATGGGTAAAGCCTTTACATATTCAGTAACATCATTGTACAATTTTCCTGTTGTAATGTAATGTATATTAAGCTCTTGCTCGAATATCTCGTACGCTTTCTGATCCGCAAACCCACTATCGGCGCACACCACAATAGGGACTTCTTTGGAGTATCTCTTGCGTATCAGATTTACTATAGAGCGTACCCTGTCGGTGTAATCTGATCCATGATTGGAATGAGCACTTCCTTTTCTAAAGGTCACGTCTATCAGAAACGAGCCCCAGCATATATGAAGTGGCTGAAACCCTTTCTTACGCTTGTAAGTGACCTCGCAACCTTCGCGTTTCGCAGCATCGTCATTATCCAAAACCATGGTGTCAATGCCCAGTTCTATAACTTTGGGTTTGGATATGTGAAGCCTCCAGATAAACAGTTCATTAAGTATCTTATTGAATACCGAGTTTGAAATAACGGACAGCTTCCCAAAAAAACGTTTGACCTGGTGAGAAGAGGCCAATTGGTCGGTCTTGCATTCAAGCAAACATGCATATCCTTCATCCTTTTTACTTTGATCAAAACTGCTTATGGCCATATTTGTGCCATCTATAAAAAATGCAACAATCTGTTTTACAAACTGTTGAAGCTGCAAGCCTTTGCTGTTTCCAGTAAGCAGAGAAGAAACATTACGCGATATTAGCCCATATAAGCCAATTTGCTCAGTGTAGCGAAGAAATAAAGGGAGCCCTCCACGACCAGAAATTTTATTGGTTGTAATGCCGATTTTTGTTATCTTCGTACTCATAAAAGATAGTCTTGTGCACCTAAATGGTGAAGTGTTGTTTTTTTATTTTAATACCTCTAAAATACACATTATCAAGGTTATAAGCAAGCTATCTTTTATTTTTTTTTGTATAAATCGCTCAATATAGGTAGAAACTGCCACAGAAGAATAGGGGTACTAACTTGTCAACCCTGACTATGGTTTGTTATTGTCGATGATTCGTTTAATTTTGAGACCAACAAACCAAAAAATTGTTTACCATGCTGGAGAAATTAATGCAACTGGACACAGAGTTACTGCTATACATTAACGGGATTAATTCTCCCTTTGGAGACAATTTCTTCAGCATGTACACAGATATATTGATCTGGGTACCCTTGTATGCACTGATCCTGTATACAATATTCAAAAAACATGGGATGAGGGGGTTCTGGATACTGTTGGCTCTGGTGTTGGTAGTAACCCTGTGCGACCAGATATCCAGTTCCCTTATCAAACCCACTGTTGCCCGCCTGCGTCCGACACGTGAACCATCACTCGAAGGCTTAATTCACATAGTAAATGGATATCGTGGTGGCAGGTATGGTTTTATCTCTTCACACGCGGCCAATTCTTTCGGTTTAGCAGCATTTTCAGCCTTGCTTTTCAGAAGGCCCGCTTATACCATCTTCATCTTCCTTTGGGCAATAATAAACTCCTATTCTCGCATGTATCTGGGCGTCCATTATCCGGGCGACATACTTGGAGGTACCATCCTTGGTCTTCTTGCCGGTTGGTCGGTTTACCTGCTATATGCAAAGGTCATCAGGACAAGACACAGAGATATGATAGAAGGTCCCCGCTCAGTTTATGACACCAGATTAATAATTTATTCAGGAGTCCTCATGGTAATAACCATAGCACTGGCATCAAAGGCGCTTATTTAAAAGGCTCTACGGATATCCTATAGTACTTCCCGGTCTGCCAGCCAGGTCATCAACTTGTCATTCAGTGTATTACGCTATTACCTGCGTCAATACTGGAAAACGGCAGTATTGCTTTTTTTAAATTTATTAATATTTGTTAATACTGGGAATTATCCTGTTATTTTCTATTAATCCTCCTCTTTATTTATTATCTTTAAGACAATCGTGTAATCCAAAACATTATCATCATGGGTACTAAAATCACATTTAATCAGCTCAGGAGGATTAAAGACAGTCTTCCTGAAGGCGCGACGCGTACTATCGCTGAACACCTAAACCTCGACGTAGAGACAGTTAGAAATTATTTCGGCGGGGCCCACTACGATCGGGGGGAATGTATTGGAATTCATATTGAACAAGGCCCTGACGGAGGAATTGTAGAGTTGGATGACACCACCATCCTTGAAATGGCAGAAGATATTCTGGCCGGCAAGATTAAAGTACCAGCTGATTTATAAACTTAAATTACCCCAAATTAATTGTAACTAATAACTAAAAAGAGGTTGTCCAATTAAGGGCAACCTCTTTTTCAATTTAAGCAAGTTGATAAGAATAGATTTCGATTTTTAGATGAACATGTTTACGAAAATTCCATATTCCTTTTTGGATTTTTGCATATAGGGGTTCAAACAAGAAGAAAATTGCATTTTGGAGTACTGTTTTTGAAACACACGCACCTTTGCCTATGATTTTTCTTAAGTTATGAGCAATAGCTATCAGGCCAAACTCGATTTCAACTTTCTTAAGGCCTTTCAGTGTAAATCTGGTGAACTTGTTGTTGTGTTTTATTTGTCCAAACACTGCTTCCGGTTCTATTGGGCGTCTACTTCTGTGATATAGGCCCTGTTCACTTAATAGCTGTTCCCTGGCCTTCTTTTTTAGGATCCTTAACCTGTGATTGATCTCTATTATTCGATTACCGGTAGCTTGAAAACAAAGTCCGCGCAACGGGCATCCAGTACAGTTTTGCGCTTGATAACGTGTCACCTTTGATACATACCCATTCTCAGAAGTCACTTTTCTTTCACCTTTATTGGTCATATGCTGTCCCATCGGGCATACATAATAATCTTCATGTTCGTTGTAATATAGGTTTTGGCTTAGAAATGCATTCTTTTTAAATGCTCTTTTCTGTTCTTTGTGGAAGTAGTTGTACTTGACAAAGTACTCTATATTATTTGCTTCCAGGTATTCATAATTCTCCTCGCTTCCGTAGCCGGCGTCTGCAACGACCGTAGAGCTATGACTTCCATATTGGTTTTTAAATCCCTCCAGATGACACTTTAATGTTCTTGTATCACCTGGGGTTTGATGGATACTGTAATGGGTAATAATCTGGTTCTCTGTACTAATCTGAGGATTATAAGCTGGTTTCAGCTGCCCATTCTTCATATGATCTTCTTTCATTCGCATGAAAGTAGCATCCTCGTCAGTCTTGCTAAAACTGTTGCGATCCCCCAGAGTGTCAAGTTGCTTCTCGTATTTCTCCAACCGTGGCAGATGTTCCTCCTGTAATTGCTTTAGTTGCTTAGATGTGGACTTATTTGTATCCTTAAGCCTGGTGTTAAGCTCAGCTATTTTGCTTTTTAATAAATCTGAGTCTATTGATTGGGGCAAATCTTCTTTGTTGAGAGTTTTTGAGTCCTCTTTAATTTGACTATCAATATCTTTAAGAATACTCCTTATCCTTTCTTCCAGTTTTGCTTTGTTTTTCTCAACTGTGCCTCGCCATACAAAGGTGTACCTGTTTGAGGTAGCTTCTATTTTTGTTCCATCAACATACTGTACCTGAAGACTCACAAACCCCATACCATGCAGTAATCTAACTACTTCTGCAAAGATGGTCTTAATTTCTCCCTGCAAACGGGTACTCCTAAAATAATTGATTGTTCTAAAGTCTGGAACACAGCCCTTTGATAACCAGATAAAATGAATATTCTCTTGTAAAGCCTTTTCAATCTTTCTGCACGAAAATATGTTGTTTAAATAACTGTAGAACAGTATTTTAACCATCATTCTTGGATGAAAACTGCTAGCACCACCACCTTTGTATTTATTTAGTATAGATGTGATATCCAGTTGATCTACAACCTTATCAACCAGACGAACTGGATGGTCTGCTGGTATGCGATCCAAGAGGTTTTCAGGGAATAACTGAGCTTGATTGTTTGGAAGCTCTTTGAAAACAACTTTTTTCATTATGGATTGATTTATAGTATTAATATACTATATATCAATTATATAACCAACTTTTTCGAGAAAAAAATCAAACAAAAAAAGAGACTGCCTAATCTTTTTAGACAGCCCCTTTTTTAGTAGTATTTACTTATCCAGTTTTACAGAACCACCGCTACTCGCTTCAACACGTCTCAACTGGGCATCACCGTAAATTCTGATATTTCCGGCTGAAGAAGCTTCTGCTTCAGCAACTCCATTAACACGAACCTTTATATTACCTGCACTGCTGGCCTCAAGCTCTGCCCTGCTCACTATAAAATCAGAGGCCTTTATCTCAGCTGCGCTTGATGCCTCAGCGTCAAAAGAGTCAGCCTTGCCCTTAAGGATTATAGTAGCGGCTGAAGTTGCTTCAGCATCGACCTCACCAGCGTTAAGGTCAAGAACGACCTTAGATGCTGAAGTAGCCTCAATGCTAAGCCTATTCAGCTGAAGAGTTTCGGTTGATTCAACATAAGATGCCGCAGAGGCATTAATCTCTTTAAGAGTAGTGAAGGTAAGGTTAACTTCAACTTCACCGACACCCTTGAAACCTCTCCTTACCTTGTCAAAGAAAGTCTGATCGATAAAGATTTCAAGTTCGTTATCCCTGTTAATCCTGAATGTAACATAATCGATAACATCTTCCTCGGCTCTGATAACGATACTATTTTCCTTCCCCTGGGTCAGGGAAACCTTTATAGCTGAAGTTACATCCAGTTCATCAAAGTATTCAAGTTTAAAAGAACGTTCTACCTTGTCTTTTGCGGCATAAGCGCAGGCAGTATTAACAAGTGCTGCCACCAATACAAATACAATAACTCTTTTCATAGTCACATATTTAACTTATGTTTTACATACGACAAACTAAGACTATCAAAAGTTACACCATTATAGCATAAAAGGCTACAATTTTAGCATTATTCGTTTTTGTTGGCACATTCCGGGCATTATCTGCCCGGAAATATCTCGTCTATCAGATTAGTAGCACCGGCCCATTTGTCAATAACAAACAGCACGTAGCGTATATCTACAGATATATTTCGACTCAATTCGGTATTAAACACAAGGTCGCTAGTGATACCATCCCATGCACGGTCGAAGTTAACTCCTATCAGCTCTCCCCTGCGGTTGAGAACCGGACTACCTGAGTTACCCCCAGTGGTATGGTTGTCTGCAACAAAGCAGACTGTCAGCACACCATCTTCAGCATAGGGACCGAAATCCTTGCTGTTATACAGTTCGATAACCTTTTCAGGCACATTAAACTCATACACAGCCGGGTTATGCTTTTCCATTACACCATCCAGGGTGGTACGGTATTTATATATTACACCATCCCTTGGCTCATAGCCTTTAACATTTCCATAGGCCAGACGCATTGTGCGGTTGGCATCCGGGTAGAATACTCTGGTAGAATCAAACTCTATCTGAGCCTTCATCCAAACTCTGTTAAGGCTATCCAGTTTGCTGTTTAACACCTTGAATCTTCCATCCACGCTATTATAGAATACCCCTCTCAAATCGCTGAAATACCTGTAAGCAGGATCCTTCTTTACAGTCTTGACCTTCTTCTTGTCGATCTTTGCCACAAGCTCGTTTAGCTTATCCTGGTCATCAAAGATTGACCTGGCAAACAGTTCATCAACAAAGGTCTTGTGGTTACCCTTGAATTTTGAGCCGATAAGGTCAAGGAAGGCAGGACGAAACTCTCCCTTGAGGTCATTGTCCATCATCTCAACCAGCTTCACAGCAATATCCCTGTCCACATCCTTAGAATAGTCTTTATAGTGTTTATCCAGGAGATCCTTCAGAAAGTCCTTCTCTTCATTGATCTGATCTGCATCCTTACCCTGTTCGATCAATTGAAGCAGCCTTTCAAACTGACCCGCTAGCCAGATGGCCTCAATGCCTCTGGCTCCCATCACTTCAAGCAGGTATTCCCTGGCCATACGGTACTTACCAAACTCACCATAGATAGCTTCATATTCCGACACTACATTGCCGTACTTATCCTTACGGGCTGGATCCTGAGCAACCCATTCATTGAAACGAGTTTCATAGTCCCTTTTCCTGTCCACCGCACGAAGGGACTCAAAGCCCTTGAGCTCACCCTTCCAGCGCTTCCATGAGTTGGCTATTGCAGAATGTTTGGCAGCGTATTGAATTCTTATCTTGATATCATCTTCAACATACCTGTTAATTACATCCAGTTTGGCATCCCTGATCTCAACCACTTTGGGGTAGATCAGATCCCTCAGCATCTCGATATGGTAGGAAGGCACATATTGGGTGGTAACAGCCGGATAACCCAAAACCATTGTTGGATCACCCTCTTTCACACCTTCAGTAGAAACCCTGAAGTGATATTCGGGTTTGTAAGGCACATTCCCGGTAGAATATTCAGATGGCTTATTTTCACTGTTTGCATAGACACGAAACAGAGAGAAGTCACCTGTATGTCTTGGCCATGTCCAGTTATCCTCTTCAGCGCCAAAATCACCAATACCTGCTGGAGGAGCAAATACCAGACGTACATCATTAAATATCTCATAGACAAACAGAAAATACTGATTACCATAATAGAAAGACTCTACAGCAGCTTCATAATGAGTATCCTTCTTTGCCTCAGCAACAATAGTATTGATATTAGCCCTGACCTGCTTTGCACGTTCTGCCTCATTGCAGTCGTCATTCACACCTGCAAGAACACGTTCAGTCACATCTTCCATGCGTCGCAGGAAAGTAACAGTCAGTTCCTCGTTAGGCAGCTCCTCATCCAAAGAGCGAGCCACAAAGCCGTTAGTCAGATAGTCATGTTCAACACTGCTATGCTGCTGAATGTAAGAGTTACCGCAATGGTGGTTTGTAATAATCAGTCCCTTATCGGAAATAAGACCACCAGTACAACCGTTTCCGAAGCGAACTATAGCATCGGTAAGGCTGGCCTGGTTGACTGCATAAATATCCTCAGCAGTCACTTCAAATCCCCTTTCACGCATCTCGCCGATATTCATTTCACCAACGAGCACAGGTATCCACATACCCTCTCCTGCCCTGGCCTGTATGCCAAGGCAAAGCAGCAGCACAAGGCTAATAGCTTTCAGTTTTCTCATTATATGGTCATTTATCAATAAAACATACTACTTCGCAGTTCCGGTCAGGTTACAGTAATTCTCTGGAATAGCTTAAAGAAATACCTTCCCTACTTCCACTTAACCTCTGACAGACTGAGGAGAATCAGGCATTAGAACTTTCTCAGCTCCTCATAGAGGGTAGCCACCGGAAGACCCATCACGTTGTAAAATGAGCCCTCAATGCGGCCAACACCGATTAGTCCGATCCATTCCTGTACACCGTAACTTCCCGCTTTGTCAAAAGGCCTGTATCTGTCAACGTAGTCGATGATATCCCTTTCCTGCAATTCTTTAAAGAACACCTGTGTAGAAGCAGTAAAGGAGCTCTGGCGCTCAGCAGTCCGGATGGCAACCCCGGTAAATACAGTATGCACAGCACCCGACAGCCTGCTAAGCATAGCGATCGCATCCTCGCGATCGCGGGGTTTACCAAGGACCTCATCACCAAGTACAACTACAGTATCGGCAGTAATCACAAGAGTTTTGGGTTGGGACCAGTATTCTTCATAGCCCTCCATTTTCATACGTGCAAGGTATTGGGCGGTCTGTTCAGCAGGCAGAGAGTCCGGAAAACTCTCCTCCAAACCGGGAATTGCAGCTACCTCAAAATCCACCTCTGCCATCCTCAACAGTTCCTGTCTGCGGGGTGACTGAGAGGCAAGAATTATTCTGTGATCCTTAAGATTCGCAAGCATTAAAAGAAGGTTTGAGCAACAAATACATAGAGTATGCCTGCCAACATAATCAGTTTACTGATCTGGGAGGCACGGTGGTAATCTTTGGGTTTGGAGGCTTTTAACAGAGTATATGACAGGATAGCATAAGGTATTGCAAGCAAAACAACAAAATAACCAAGGGTCAGGGTACTGTTGCGCAACTCAGGCACAACAAACCAGACGACCCCAAGAGCTACAACCGTGGTAATATTAATTGCCAGAACAACAGTCTTTGTGTACGACTCGCCCATTTCAATGGGCAGAGTCTTGCAACCAGCTTCACGATCGCCCTTAACATCTTCAATATCCTTAATAATTTCACGTCCCAGAGTAGTCACAAAGGCAAAGAAAGCAAAGCCGCTAACCCATGACCAGGCAGCAGAGCAAGCCTCAGAAGAAAGCACCTCAGCACCATAGACCCTGGCCATTGAAGCAAATTCAAGTGATACGACAAAATAAGGGACGAGGGCAGTAAGGAAGGCAATCACAAGATTGCCGATAAGGATTTGTTTCTTGAACGTAGTGGAGTAATACCATAGCAGTCCCGGGATAAGAATAAACATCAGTGCGTAGTTTTCTTTGCGTGTGAAATACGCCAGCAGAAGACCGGAGAACATACCAAGGATAGTAAACACCACATGCCATAACAGAACCACCCGTCTGGAGAACACCTTTCCGACCACAACTTTCCCGGGTCGGTTGATTATATCAGTCTTAACATCAAAGTAATTGTTGATCACATAACCCGATGCAGCAAGAGACAGAGTAGCAACCAACAGCAGGATGAAGCGGGCATTACTCATTACCGGTTCCAGACCATAGAAGTCCAGAATTGGTAAAACAAGCAGATATCGCAGCAGACACTGAAGTAGTGCGATAATCAGCAGATTTTTGGCTCGTATCAGTCGCAGAAAGGCCATATAGTGTTTGTATGGATCACCATTCCATCACGCTGCCCCATCGTCCGTGGGCTCGTAGTACCTGTTCGATTACATCCCTGACGCAACCATGTCCCCCTTTTCGGTCACTAATATATTTACAAAGCGATTTGACCTCCACTACGGCATCAGCCGGACAAACCGGGACACCAACAAGTTTCATCACTCCACAGTCAGGCAGGTCATCACCCATATACATCACCTCTTCAGCTTTGATATCACGTCTGCTAATCCAGTCATTAAACTCGGGCACCTTACGTGCAGCAGAGAAGTAAATATCCTTAACACCGAGAAGCGAGTATCGCTTTCTGACCGAGTCACTATTCCCACCGGTAATAATAGCTACCGGGTATCCAAGTTTTATTGCCTTCTGAATAGCAAAGCTATCCTTCAGATTGACGGTTCGTATTGGTTCACCGCTGGTACTTATAGGCACAATTTCAGAACTCAGCACACCATCTACATCAAAAGCGAATGCTTTCACCCGCATCAGATCTTCCTTGAAATTGGTCATTTTACTCGTTTTTGCGAATTTAGCCAAAAAATCGGCTACTCCGAATACATTTTCATAATACTTTCCGACACCAGGGTATAGATCTCGCGGTGAAAACTCTTGTCATTCAAAGTTTCAATATGTCGGTTCATAACTACCCTATCCTTCCTCCGTGCAGGGCCGGTCTGAGCATCTCTGACACTCATAGTCAGAGCCTTCTGGGTAGTTTCCCTGATCAGCGGCTCCAGCAGCGTAAAACTAAGCCCCTCCTTTTCTAACAGTTCCCCTGCAAGGGCATACATATGGTTAACAAAGTTGCATGCAAACACAGCACTAATATGAAGAGCCTTGCGCATCCTGGCATTTGAAAGCTGCACCTTGTTACTGATATCCCTTGCCAGTTCCAGCAGGATCTTTTCAGCCTTTTCGGTAGCTGCTTCCAGTAGAAGCGGTACCTCGCTGACACGCAACTGCTTCTCTTTGGTAAAAGTCTGGAAGGGATAGAAAACCCCGTAGTTGTCGAATTTTTCAAGCAGATCCATATCCATACTTCCAGAGGTATGCGCTACAACACCTTTCAGTCCAGGCAATTGGGCAACCACCTTTTCTATAGCCGAATCACTCACTGCAATCAGGTAGATATCAGCACTACGATCTATTTCCTCAAGATTGTCGGTTGCCTCCACGCCAAGCAAAGAGGCCAGCAGTACGGCATTGTCTATTTGACGGCTGTACACCTGTATAATATTATAATCGGCATTTCTGATAGCGATACTGAGGTGGGTAGCTACATTGCCGGCACCTATGATTACAACATTCTTTTTCATAACACAATGTTAGTTGCCTTTAGGGGGCTGGGTTGGTCAAAATAACATCACTGTGGAAGACCCACCTGCCCTTTTCAAACTTCAGGGCATTATGGGTAAAGTCAGGGCCGTAGTGCCTTGGATCACCAGCAAACAAGGAGTTGACAGGTGCCAGATTATCCATCACTATCATGCCCTGATTGGTATCATAGCGCAGCATCATGCTGACCTTGGCACTATATTCGAAGATTAGCCTCTTGAGCATCTTGCCCTCCACCTCTATTATCGGTTCACCGAAACGCGGCGCACCGTTAGTGCCCAGAGTCAGAGTCTCTACAACCCTGATCTTGGAAAAGTAGTCATTGGGATTATATCCCAGCAAAGTATAATAAGTGTTCTTCTTGTGCTTATTGACAAGTATCTCGTAATACACAGCCCCGTACCATCTGGAAGCGTTTAGACTCATCACTTGCGGAGTCTTGATTGCCTTATAACGGTCGGACAGTCTGTGTACCTTTATTGCATTTTCCCGGTTTACAGCAATCCCGCCAAAGAAGGTATTTGTGCCATCCTCAAATTCCACGTTCCAGGTCACCACTTTGAGGACATTGTCGGGTGAGAGTAGCCCCGAGATATTGCTAAATCCCTCAAAGGGATCATTAAACAGCGGTTTGTATGCAAGCAGCCTGGATATTCTCTCCCACAACCTTTCGCTAAGCACGACTTTATCGCCATCAGTCTCCGCTGCAACGAGCCGACCAATAAGCAGCCTTGTTGCAATATCTGGGAGCACAGATAGGGTCGTAGTACCGCTCACTGCTGTTACTGAGGCAAAGCTCAGGCCATCGATATCAAACTCATCCAGCTTTAGTGCAAGAGGAGCTGCTCCACCCGTAAAGCCGGTAATATAAGAATAGAAAATGTAGTCTGCAGGATGCTCCCCAAGATCACGAACAAAAAAGACTAGTCTGTCGGGCACAGTTGCAAAATCCACGACACCGGCAGCAACAGCAAACCGCCCCCCGGCGGTTTGTGTAAAAGCCCAACCGGTGGGAAGCACAGTGGGTAGTTTTTCGGTATCACATCTACCCAATACCAGGTGTAAAGAATCGATTAAGCCCGGGAAGCGGAAGTCCTTTTCATAGTCATCCTGCAGTGAGATATTATTCCAGAGCTTTACCAGGGTGCTGTCATCGCGTTGAGCAGAGATACTTTCAGGGAAAACGATCCTAACCGAAAGGCAGGCAAGCAAAGTAAATAAATATAGGCAGCACCTCATCTGACAGTATGATTTAGAAATCGCTTATAAAAATACGTAGTAGGTATATAAAATCAAAGTCCCCCCGGGACTTTCGCTCCGGGGGGACTTGACCAAAGGTATGTAATCAGGATCACTTATCAAGATTCCGTTGAATCCTCTTTATTGCGTTTTCTATCGGTTGTTCAGGTTCGATAACATTGTAGTCGCCCCAGAAGTCAGGATCATTGAAACCTTCAACAGCATCTTCCATAATAATTGTAGGTTTCAGCCTTTCGCTAGCCTTGAAGGCTTGATCTTCAGCGATCTTCCAGTCGGTCACAGCCATTTCCATGGTTGTGTAGTAGTTGGTGTTGAGCAGCTTTTTCTTCCAGTTGACACGGAAGGCAACTGATGCTCGGGCATATCCGTAGTGCCATTTACCGTCAGTGATTCGATAGTCAACGATGTAAGAAGCCTCAGTTGGATACACTCTGGCACCACTTGGTTTACGTCTGATAAACAGAGCAGTTGCTTCTTCGCGGTTGCTAACATCCATATTGAACTCAGCCCTTGTCAGAGCCAGTGATTCCATGTCAACGTACAGTTTTCCAAAGAATAATGGCTTATCAACACTTTCCCTTTGCTTAAAGTCAATTATATAGAGCAGGCGGTCGTCAACCTTGGTGATATTACTCAGCTCGAAAGTATAGTCATAGATTGATTCGTTATCAAACAAGGCATAAGGTTCTTTCATGATATCGAGCATCACGGCAGACACGGGACCACCTTGCAGTTTGAAGACCAGAGTATCAAGCTTTTCATAGTCGGCACTCTTACGTCCGAGAATCAGTTTGACCCTATCGTCACGCATTGCGCTGTATGGGAACTTAAATATATCCAGTACAGCTTCAGTCAGAGACACATAGTTACGACCCTTCTTAATAGTCTCCCTGTAGAACGCAGTCTTAGTATTAGCAAAGTCGCTGTAGTTATGATCTCTCTGTCTCATCATATCCCGAACTATTCTTTCAGGATCAGAGGGGAAGACATTGACTTCGACCAGGGATACAGAAGTCATGTTAAGAGTAATCTTGTTGATCTCGTTAGTTTTGAGTTCTCTGAGCGGCACTGTCGCAGTCTGGTAACCGATGTGAGAGAACATAACATTCTTGTCGAGATGTTCGTTGGGGACCTTCAGAGTAAACTCACCATCGGAGTTACACACAGTAGCGATATTAGTACCGGCAACAATCACATTAGTAAATGCGAGAGCTTCCTTAGACTTAGAATCAGTAATAACACCTTCGAAGCGAGTAGTACCGTCACTCTTGTTTGCAGAAAAAGCAGATATGCTCAGAAAAGCTGCCAGCAGTATCATGCTTGCCAACCTAAAGCCATAGGAAAATTTTCCTACATAAGCATTTGTTTTCATGGTTCGATGTATTTAGGTAAAACTTTATGTTCTTTTACCTAATGACGTCCTCCCCCACAAAAACCCTTATTCAGTTTCCAACAATTCTATCAAGACAGAACATATATACCTCGTTATCTTACCATTAAGCTATGTGATCAGTCGCAAACTATTCCTTGTCCCAGAGCCCTGCGTTTTTGCGACGGGCTTTACGTTGCAGCTTAAGGAATTTGTCAGATTATTTTACATTAGGTGGGACAGTCATAACCTGAGCATAGCCCCTTTCGATTAGGTGGGCATTCTCATAGGCACAATAATATCTGAAACACTTAAATAACAGACCGTATTTTGCAAATATTAAATATTTTTTACAACATTGTATTAGAAATAACTTTATCCGAATTCTAAAATTATGAAGAAGTATTTTTACTCAGATGGAACGAATCATTATGGTCCATTTACGAAAGAAGAACTAAGAGAAAAGGGAATTACCCGCGATACTCTGGTGTGGTATAAAGAGTGACCTTAAGTTCCAACAACCTCCTAAGACATGGTTAGGTGAATCAATACTGGTAACAATTTTTTGCTGCTTACCCTTTGGGATAGCTGGGATAGTAAATGCCTCAAAAGTTGAGTCAAGATTTTATGCAGGTGAGATTCATTTCTTCCCTAAGTGTCCTTTCTGGGCTATTACCGGATTAAAGTGTCCAGGCTGTGGTTCACAAAGAGCCGTTCATCATCTATTGAATCTGGAAGTACTAAGTGCAGCCAAAGAGAACATTCTACTGGTTCTCTCAATCCCATATATACTGGCAGGACTTATAATTGAAAGGCTCAAGAATCCAAGTGAGAAACTCCTGGTTTGGAGAAAACGGCTTTATGGCAGAACCGCCATCTATATAATACTTGCAATAATCATAGCATTCTGGATCATGAGAAATATATAATAGCATAATCCGGAGCATATTGACCCCCTCTTTATAAAGAATATCGTTTCCTAGGTCTATCAAAGTTCTCCGAATGATCAGGAGAAACTCTACAAAAGCATTACGAGAAAAACTAAATAAATAATCCTGCAAAATATTCACTTATAAACGAAAGTTTGTATATTTGTGCAAAATATTCGGCTATGGGCGACAAAATCTCTTTATTAAAAAGATATAACCTTTGGGGTTCAAACACCCTTGATTTCGGATACAAACGGAATGAGTACACAGATAAGATAACCGATTATATAGGTAATCGGCTCATCAAAGTGCTTGTCGGTCAAAGGCGTTCCGGCAAAAGCTATATATTAAGACAGGTTGCCAAGCAACTCGTTGATAGTGGCGTTAAACCGGAAAACACGTTGTTTATCAATAGAGAATTTACCGACCTTGATTTTCTGAAAACCTATAAAGATCTTGATGAGTTAATAAAACTCTATAAAAAAGAGCTTAAACCATCGGGCAAAGTTTACATATTCATTGACGAGATACAGATAATAGAGGGATGGGAAAAGGTTGTTAACTCCTATTCTCAGGACTTTTCAGAGAGTTATGAATTATTTATCAGTGGTTCCAATTCAAAAATGCTTTCAGGAGAATTGGCTACGTTATTATCCGGTAGATATGTCTCTTTTGAGGTGTTCCCGTTTAGCTATACCGAATATGTAGGAATTACAGAAGAGGAAAAAGGACGCCAAAGCTATATAGCATATATGAACAGCGGTGGACTTCCGGAGTTGTTCATGCTGCAAAAACCTGAACTAAAACGTAATTATGTGTCTGCTATTAAAGATACGGTGTTGCTGCGCGATATTATTCAACGTCACAATGTTCGTGATGCGAAACTACTTGAAGATATCTTTGTTTTTTTAGTAAACAACGCTTCGAATCTGATTTCTATTACTAATATCGTCAAGTATTTTAAAGGGCAAGGGCGCAGAACAAGCTTCGATGCCGTTTCTACTTACATAGGATATATAGAAGATACGTTTCTTGTTCACCGCTGCGACAGATATGACATCAAAGGAAAAGATACACTGTCCGGAAATGCTAAGTATTACATCAATGATTTAGCTTATAAGAATTATCTTTATTCCGGTTATGGCTATGGATTTGGCTATCTTGTTGAAAATTTAGTTTATTTGGAATTACGCCGATCAGGATTTGATGTATATGTTGGAGCCTTACGAAATAAAGAAGTTGATTTTGTTGCCAAAAAAGCCGACCGCGTACTCTACTTACAAAGCACTTATATGCTTACCGATGAAACCACTGTCGAGAGAGAATATTCCGCATTAGAAGCTATTGATGATAATTATGAGAAAATAGTTGTCTCGTTGGATGATCTAACAATGCCAGTACGAGGAGGAATTAAGCATATTCAGGCGTGGGAGTTAGCAGAATACGTCAAATAATAGGACACTATCCCCTAAAGTGTGTAAGTTGAAAAGTTGGGGCTTGGATTTTATAATCTGAGCCTTTTTTCAAAAATAAGCATAAATTGGTTTAAAACAATTCCCCAGTTTTGGATGGGCATCGTCCATTTTTTGGTGGCTTCTCTGAGGGCAAGATAAACCGATTTTAACACTGCGTCATCCGTTGGGAAAGACATCTTGTTTTTGGTGTATTTCCTTATTTTACCGTTCAGATTCTCAATTAAATTGGTGGTATAGATGATCTTTCGGATTTCCAGCGGGAACTCCAGGAATACGGTCAGTTCGTCCCAATTTTCCCTCCAGGATTTGATGGCGTAGGAATATTTAGATTCCCATTTTTCAGCAAAATCCTTCAGGGCAGCTTCTGCAGCCTGTTTGTTAGGCGCAGTGTAGATGTGCTTCATATCTGCTGTGAAGGCTTTCCTGTCTTTCCAAACAACATATTTACAGGCATTTCTGATCTGGTGAACCACGCAAATCTGGGTCTGCGACTCAGGGAAAACAGAACGTATGGTTTGGGTAAATCCGTTAAGGTTATCGGTAGCCGTAATGAGAATATCCTCCACTCCGCGGGCTTTAAGATCAGTTAATACGCTCATCCAGAAGCTGGAACTTTCATTCTTTCCCAGCCACATGCCCAAAACTTCCTTTCTGCCCTCACGGTTCAGGCCCACGGCCAAATAAATGGTTTTATTGATGACTTTAGAGTTTTCACGGACTTTAAAAACAATTCCGTCCATCCACACAATCAGATAGAGGTCGTCCAAAGGACGGTTCTGCCAGCTCACCATTTCGCTTGCTACGGCACTGGTGATGCGGGATATGGTGTGGATAATCCGGAGCATGTTGACCCCCTAGTTCCGGAGAAAAACCGAGTAAAGTAAATACAGTGTTTTTCTGTCATTCCGGCAGATGCTGACCCCCAATATTGAAGATTGCAAAATCACGTTGGGCAATCATCGTCTTCGGCGACCACCAAATTCCGGAGCATGTTGACCCCCTTTATGGTAATCATATCAAATTCACTGGTTTTGGTTTCCTTAGTGGAACTATCCACTAAAAAGTCTTGTGATGGCAGGAAAAACCAGACCAATGAGTCAGATAAAACAGTTACTTCGGCTACACCAACAAGGTAAAGCAAAGAAAGAGATTGCTCGCATTCTGGGCATTAGCAAGAATACTGTGAAGTCTTATCTTCATAAGTATGAATCATCAGGATATAATATCGATGATTTGCTAGAGTTGGACGATCCTGTTCTTGAGAGCAAATTTCATCTGGGTAATCCTTCATATAAGGAACATCGCTACGAGTTTCTAAAAAAGCAGATGGATTATTATGTCCAAGAGCTTAAGCGCAATGGGGTAACCAGGCTAATCCTTTGGGAAGAATACAAAGAATCCAACCCTAACGGTTACAGCTTCTCACAGTTTTGTTATCATCTGCATCAGCATCAAAAGGCATCCAAACCTACTGCCGTATTACATCATGAACCTTCAGACAAGCTCTTCATTGATTTTGCTGGTAAGCAGCTATCATATGTCGATATACAAACCGGAGAGATTATTAAGTGTCAGGTTTTTGTAGCATGCCTTCCATACTCCGATTATGCCTTTGCAATGGCTGTAAAAACGCAAGGAGTTGAGGATTTTATTTATGCCATATCTTGCTGCCTGTCCTATCTTGGAGGAGTTCCAAGAGCCATTGTCCCTGACAACTTAAAGTCAGCTGTAATAAAGTCAGATCGCTATGAACCGGAACTCAATGTGGCACTTGATGACTTGGCTAATCACTATGGAACAACCATTGTTCCGGCAAGGGTAAGAAGTCGCGAAGAGAAGTTTCTGGCCGATGAAAAGCATCTCTTACAGCCCCTCCCTAAGACAGTCTATGAAATGAAGTTTTACAAAGAATACACTGTGGCTCCCAATAATCACATATGCTTGTTTAAGGATCGTCATTATTATAGTGTTCCTTACATTCATGTTGGACGTAAGGCAATGGTGATCTATACAAGATCTACAGTATCCATTTACGTAAATAATGAACTGGTAGCCGTTCATGCAAGGTCATACACTGCCGGGCAATATACCAGTGTCAAGGAACACCTTTGCTCAAATCATCAACACTGGCTCAGCAGAAGTCCTGATTATTACATGGAAAAAGCCAAGAGGACATCTGATGAACTATATAATCTCTTTGTCCAACTTTTTCAGCAAGGAAAATATCCAGAACAATTATACCGCACTTGTGATGGTCTTCTTCGCCTTCAAAGGGACACTGAACCTGAAGACTTCGCTCAGGCCTGTAAAATAGCCATAGAGCTCAATAGATATAGCTATACACTCGTGCGTAACCTTATAAAAAACAAAGTGATCTGGGACACCGATGTCCCCGAAGATAATCCTTTGCCTAAACATCAAAACGTAAGAGGCAGAGAGTGCTACAAATAATTAAAAACCAATTAGCAATGAAAGAGATTGAAACACAAATGGCAGAATTAAGTCTGCATGGTATGAGTCGGGCCTGGATGGCTCTGCTTGAAACACGAAAACATCATGAACTAAGCCTATCTGAAGGACTAAAACTTTTATTACAGAATGAGTATCAAAGTCGTAAGAACAATCGGTTCGAACGACTTAAAAAGAATGCGGGCTTCCGCTATCAAGCAACAATAGAAGAAATTTACATTGATGCTGCCCGAGGGGTAGATAAAGAAATGTTAGCAACGCTTGCCACTGGAGCCTACATGGAAAATGGCGAGTCTGTTTTAATCACAGGGGCTTCGGGTTGTGGGAAAAGCTTCCTTGCGTCGGCCTTAGGACAACAAGCTTGTATGCAGGGTAAAAAGGTAGCTTACTACAACTTACAGAAGCTGCTGATGAGAACAAAAATGGCCAGACTTGAAGGCTCTATCCATAAGATGTTTACAAAGTTATCCAAAACAGATTTACTTATTATAGATGACTTTGGACTAACCAGATTAGACCAACAGCAACGTATGGATATCATGGAAATTATAGAAGACAGACATGCTCGAAACTCCCTGATTATTACCAGTCAACTTCCAGTAGTTAACTGGTATGATATCATTGGAGATGATACAATAGCAGATGCTATCCTGGACCGATTAGTTCATACTGCATATCGTATCGAGCTCAATGGAGAAAGTTTAAGAAAAAAACGGTAATATTGTCAGTCTATCACGTTCTTTGAACCTCTACCAGTGAGGGGTCAGTATCACCGGAATGAGGGGTCAATATCACCGGAATATCCATGGTGGAAGCAGACACCTCAAAATCATACATTTCCCGAATCTGTTCTTCGATATCGCTTACACTCATCCCTTTTGCATAAAAGGAGATGATCACATTCTCCAGACCTTCGATTATATTATGTCTTTTAGGAACTAAAGCAGGTTCAAAATCACCGTTTCGGTCTCTGGGAACCTTGATTTCAGATTCTCCAAAAGAGGATTTTATCTTTTTGGTTCCGTGCCCATTACGATAATCTCCTTCTTTAGTTTTATCATGCTTTTCGTTGTCTAGATGGGCATCCAGTTCGGCGTTCAGCATGTGCTCTACGGCACTTTTGTGCATCTGTTTGAAGAAGGAAGTTAGATCTTCTCCACTTTTAAAAGATTTGTAAAATTCTTTGTTGTTTAATAATTCTTCTTTGTCGATCATAACTGTATAAAGATTTAAAAATAGTAAAAAGTTATTTCCGAAAATTTCCTGAGCTTTGAGGGCTCAAAATTTTCAGAATAACTTTTCAACTTACACAGTTAGTGGGAGACTACCATTTTTAATGAGATAATTTGCTATTCTATTAACTTCTGTTTCTGTAAAAACTGGTTCAAAGTAGGTAAGATAATTATTGAGTTCTTTTAACGATTTTACTTTTACATATTTGAAGTCTTCTTTTGGTTTTTCATTTATCATGACTATGATATTTCTTATGGGGATCTGCTTGTCCCCCCAATGATGTTCGGTCAATTTAATCTTTGCATCATTTACTAGCAGAAACAAAGCATAACTTGTCCGGGTAATCTGTTCTACAGGCGATCTTAAATCCAAAGACTCAATAGATTTTTTACTCCAATTCTTTGTCTCTAAGATATAAATACCTGATTTTGAAATTAAAAGATGGTCAATCTGAATTGAAAAAATCCTATCATTTGTATGTCGGTTGTAAATTGGCGGACTAAATTTCATACTAAAGTCATTGAGTAAAATATAATCATTTGGCAGTTTTTCTATTTCTTTCACTACCAAGTTCTCACCAATAGCTCCTGCAACCAAGGGATATAAATCTTCAATGGTTTTCTTTACATTGTATAAATTTTGAATACCTGGTAGGCTTCGCTCATTAATGATTTGTTCATTGTTGTCATTGATAAACTTTAGTCTATTGTCATCATTCTCAATGATTCTCTGTATGTTTTTAGTTGCATTGGAAATAATTACTGGCATATTGGAATTATAATAAGCCAGTAATTTCTTTTGTTTCTTCAATTTATAACCATAAATAATCTTATGAAAGAAACCTATTTTGACTCTTTCAGTCAGATTCTGAATGTTGATCCTGATAGTGTCTATTTCAACCTCTATTTCAGTTATTTTCTTACTTTTAATTACCTCACATTTGTTTATATTTTCTTTAATAGTGAGGATTAAATCCTTGGCTTCATTTAATAAGCGTTCTCTTTCAGCAATAATTATTGCCTCCTTTTCGTGTTGAAAATTGACCAAGAATGCATCTATCTCTTTAATTGAGTTAAACCTGCCGATACCATGAGAATTTAATTCATGTTTTAATTTTTTCAAAGACTCAATTTGGCCATGAATTTGTGCCATAAGTAGGGAAGAGATGTATTAATGGTTAAGAAATATTGACTGGGGTAAGTCAGCTTGGGTTATCAAAGGTGCGATTCATATTCACCCTTGTTTCTAACGGTTGGGGGTGTGAAAAGTGCTGGGATTCGGGCAGCGTCCGAATCCCCCGATACGAAGTATCGAAAAAGCCGATTTGCTTCCTAATCGGCGGAAAACCAGCATTTTTTACACCCCTTGTTGGGCACTGTTATTTGTCTTGTCCTTTAATCGTCGATATTTCTATTTTAACAACTTTCTTAATGCTCTCTTTCCATTTAACTTTATCATTAGTAGATAAATGGTCGTAAAGTTTTTTGATATTTTCGTCAGATTGTATTTCAATAAGTTTTTTTGCTTTTTCTATTGTCTCTAAATCATTTATTCCATTCATATTTAGTCGTCTAAGCAGAAAGTTCATTTTCCCTAACCAAATTGAATTGGTTACAAAAGGAGTTAATTCTTCAACTAATTCAATAATATTGTCGTCTAACATTGGTTCGCAAGATACACTTGTTGAAAACCCCTTTTTGTAAGCGTATATTAAACACTGTTTTCTTTCTTCATAATCAGGTGCATTTGGTTCCCAAAACTTTAAAGTTTCTGAATTATTAGAGCCGATAGTGAACCTAAATAATATTTTGTTTTTATATGCTTTGAATTCCTTGCAAATAGTTTTAATTACAACTAAATGAGGTTTGGTTACAATAAGTATTTCATTGTCCTGATTTAAAAGCTTTTTTAAAAATTTTATTGAATTAGTTAGATTCTCGGGTGTAATGTCGTGACTAGATGGAAACATTATAACACCATTAACTTTTTTGGCATTTTTTTCAAGTTGTTTGAAATTTACTTCTTCGTTTTGCCAATTCAATGATGTTTTGCGTTTGAATCTAATTGCCATCTCCCTACTGTAACAGTATTTGCAATTATGGCTACAACCGCTAATAAAATTTGCATTTTCAACAGCCCACTCATATGTGCCAAAAACTTGTTTTTCATTTTTCATTCTGCGAAAATACTCAAAAAAGTGAACGTTGTCCGTCAAATCCAATTGCATTTGCCTTACTCCAAAACTTAATTCCAGTTTCGTGGGATGATGCAAAAACTAAATCATAATAGTTTTCAATTGGCTTAAAATCAAAATGGCTATATCCAATTTTTTTTAAACTATTCATATACTCATCTCTGAACAATTTTCTTAAATCTTGTTGACTTCCTTTGTTTGCAGTTTCTATTACTTTAGGATTATTAAAGAAATCATTAGACCCTAAAAATGTTGTGTATTTTTTTACTACATTCTGATGTGTTTCAGAGTGTAAAACCGCATTTCTGATATTTCTGTTAACGTCGGTTCTAATTGCAAAATTTACAATAAAGTCAACGTTTTTTATTCTTTCCTTGATTTTCTTAAGAAGAGTGAAAGGAACACTACAATCTGTCGGGTCAATAAAAACAAGGTTCAATCCAACCCCTTTTGTTTCTTCAATAATTTTATCACAAATGTCGTTAGGTTTATTATAATCACCAATATATGCTTTTGCGTTTATTGCATTTCTAGCAGATATTCTCTTGTTTAAAGTATCTACGACTTTTTCGTTATAGTCAAAGAATAATATTTTCTTTAAATATTCGCTTGCTTGGTGTTCAATTATACAAATTGATGTTCCATTGAATTCTTCTCCATTTTCTCTATTTACACATCTACCAGGGCCAGAACAAATTTCAATATAATTAATGTTTCCTTGCCATTTTGATTTCATCCCAATTGTAAAAATTCCAAAATATTGAATTAAATGAAAAATCTTTTGCATAGCCCATCCACCAACACATCTTACAGGCAAGTTGTCAGATATTGATAAAGTTTCTCTACACAAATCATCTTGTGTAGTTTCTTTACGTTTTTCTTTATTACACTTTTTTAAGCATAATGAATTCCATTGAGTATTAAAATCAATTCTAGAATTTTTCATTATGGATTATTTTTTCGTCTTATAATAGTGCCCAACGGTGGCGGTATGGCCAGTAAGGGATTGCGGGAGATTTCCTGTCAAGTTACACGAAAAGTTAAAGCGGACTACAAACCTTCGCAAACCACTAAAACCCTTATTGGCTATTACCGCGTGTTGGTAGCAGTAATTTTTCAATAATAGATTCAAAATACTTTAAATTGTCATCATTCAAATTACCTCCTAAACCTCCTTCTATGTATTCAATAAAACCATTCCTGCTAATAAAAATGTTCTCAGGATAAGGCTTTGAACCTATGTAATTAATAAATTCTTCTGAATTTGGTATGTGAATAAAATTGAAGTCATTTCTATTTAAAAATTTCCTGACTTTTTTAGCATCATCAAAAGTCATTGCAACAAAATCTACTCTGTCAGAATATTTTTCTTTCAACTTGTTTAATGCTGGTATTTCAGCAACACAACCGCCGCAGTTTATAAACCATAAATTTATCAACATTGGCTTCAATTGTTGTCCTCCAATTTGAATACTGTCTCCATCAATAGTATTGAATTTTTGAGGTTTAATTTTCATTCCAATTTTATCAAAATTATTTGCTCTTACTAAATATTCATTTCCAATTCTTATGTCATAATTAAATGGTTGAATGATTGAGTCTTTTGTAGTTTCTAAAAATCCAAAATGGATTGTTAAATGTTCTTTGCCTTTTAATGAATCAGGAATATTCTGATGTAAGGTTCCTATAAATATTTCAAATTCAGTTTTGTTTAGAATTTCATTTGTAAATAAATTCCGATAGAAATTAGGTTCTGGTCTTTTGTTCTTTTGACTGCAACTCAATAGGATGGTTAGAGTCAAGATTGAAATTATCGTATAGATTTTCATGAGTTTTGGGTTTGATTGAGTATTTCGGTGTTATTTGTGCCAGGCATTTCGGTCAAAATGTGCCAGTCTGAGAGATGGTGCAATAGTACAAAAAAAATGCTATTCGCTTGCTAAAATCCCCTTTCTTAATGAGGGTCCATTTAGGTCGATTCGATGAGAGGCGTTTACCAGTCGGTCGAGTATTGCATCTGCAATCGTTCCTTCTCCAATAATGTCGTACCAAACCGAGACTGGTATCTGTGAAGCCACAATAGTTGTTTTCTTACTGTGTCTGTCTTCTATTATATCCATAAGCGACTCACGGTCCTGCTTGTCAAAAGCTTGTAGCCCAAAATCATCTAGTATAAGGACATCCGTTTTGGCTAATTTATTAATGTCATTCATATATGTTCCATCCATCCTTGATAATTTAAGGCGCTTAAATAATCTGGACGTAATTGAGTAAAGAACCTTGTATTCCATCATGCAGGCTTGATGGCCAATAGCCTGAGCAAGGAAGCTCTTTCCAACCCCTGTTAACCCGGTTATTATAACGTTCTCGTTTCTCTTGATAAAATCAAGTGTGGCCAGCCGTTGGAACATGTTTTTATCAAGCGTTCTGGTGGCACTGTAATCGATGTCTGCGAGTGTGGCTTTTTGTCTGAACCCGGCATGTTTAATAAGTCTGTTGATTTTCTTATTCTGACGCTCTTCCCATTCATGATCGGTAAGTAAGGCCAGGTATTCATCCGCAGTCAAAGTGCCTAACTGATTATTCTTGACGTGCTGTAAATGCAGGTCTGCCATAGCATTGATTCGCATATGGCGAAGTTTTTCTACTGTTTGATTGTTGTTCATGTTTATTGGTTTATTTATAGTTAGTTGCCCCTCTTAAGTTGCTATGAGTGGGTATATGGGATGCTCTTTGATTATCCGGCTCCTCAACAAAAACGTCCCGTTTATTCTTAAGGATGTTTTTAAGTCGTCCATAGGAGTGTATGCCGACATCAAGAGCCAATTTACAAGCGTTGTTGAGTCTTTCGGTACCATAGATCCGATGCAATTGGATTACGCCCATGGCTCTCTTGTAAATAACTTCGGGATAAGATTGATTATCAAACAAACTGGATACAAAATCATGGACGTTAACTCCATGCTTTAGTGCCTTGTTCTTAAAAAATTCAGGGCTCCACTCAAGATAGGCTTTGTGTGTGCTACTCAAGTGGCTTTTATCGGTGTTGTACTCGCCTGGAGAAGGGTTTCTTTGGTGGGAAGCAATACGCTGTTGATTGTAAAAGACCTCAACACTCGAGCCGGTATAGTGGATTTGAGTGCTTTTACCGATATAACGATAGGGAACGCTGTAGTAATTGTTGTCCGGAGAGAAATAAACATATCCAGTTTTTTGGACCTTAGCCCGGCGATATCCTTTTATTTCATATCGCGTTGGAGGAAGCGGCTTAAGGTGCTGCCGCTCTAATGTTTGGAAGAGCTCACGTCTACTGCAGGAGCGTCGTTGCTACAACATGTTATTATAGCCTACAAGGTGTTTTTGGATCTCTTTATTGAGGTCATCCAGAGAAAAGAAGGTCATGTTGCGTATGGGGGAATAAATTCGCCGGTAGGATAAGTTTACGGCATTTTCCACCAATGCTTTATCCTGCGGGGCATATCCACGAGCCGGATTTACTACGCTGTTGTAATGACTCGCAAAATCTAAAAATGAGCGATTGATACGAGGCTCGTATTTACTGGCTTTAGTAACTGCTGACTTTAGATTATATGATACAATGGCCTGGGGTACGCCCCCAAAGTATGACAAGGCATTGGCAGTGCACTTTATTAAGGATTCCATGGTTTGGTCGGGACAGGCCTCAACGTAAGTGTACTGACTGCAGGGCAAAATAGCCACAAACACCTCTACTGCCTGGATTTCCCCGGTATGCTTATCAACTATTTTAAGCTTCTTGCCGGCGAAGTCAATGTAGAGTTCATGACCGGGCTTATGGGGAAGTTTCATCGAGCCCTTCTCTTTAGAGTACTTCCTTCGGTAGTGCTCGACAAATTGAGTGTAACTGTATGGCTCTTTAGCTGACGACTTATATTCAGAGTAATGATGTAGTAGCGTAAATCCAGGATGATTTGGTTCTGCATGCATATTGGTGAAGAACTGCATCAGTTCATCAAAGCGAGGATTCTTTATGGTGGTGTGGCCCGGGAACAACTGGGCAAGTTCATAATCCGATAGCTTTAGGAGTTCTTCTATGCCATGCTTACTAGCCTTAAACTGACTTACATAACTGTTAATAGTGTTGCGATGAATGCCAAGAGTATCAGATATACGACGATTACTTAAGCCATCCATGTGCAACCTTAAAATTTGCTTTAGTTCCATTAGATCAAGAATGTGTGCCATATCGCTTTTTTATGGCGATATAGAAAATTAAACTTGATCTCTCAAACTGGCACAAATCAAACCGTAATCGTGAGCCTTAAGCGGCTCTCCAAAATGGCACAATTCGAACCAAAATAATTGGCACAGTTCGAACCGAAACAGAAAGGGGCATTACTGTTGCGATTTTTCCAAAATCTGGCCTTGGTTCGTGGCACATTTTGGCCGAAATTAGTGGCACATTTTGAACCGTTTTACCCACCTGAGCATAGCCCCTTTCGATTAGGTGGCATTCTCATAGGCACAATAATATCTGAAACACTTAAATAACAGACCGTATTTTGCAAATATTAAATATTTTTTACAACATTGTATTAGAAATAACTTTATCCGAATTCTAAAATTATGAAGAAGTATTTTTACTCAGATGGAACGAATCATTATGGTCCATTTACGAAAGAAGAACTAAGAGAAAAGGGAATTACCCGCGATACTCTGGTGTGGTATAAAGAGTTGAATGACTGGCATCCAGCCGGCAAACTTTCGGAGTTGAATGGAATTTTCGAGTTAGCCCCCCCACCAGTGGAAAAACCTACCAGTTCCAGCACAATAAGTGACCTTAAGTTCCAACAACCTCCTAAGACATGGTTAGTTGAATCAATACTGGTAACAATTTTTTGCTGCTTACCCTTTGGGATAGCTGGGATAGTAAATGCCTCAAAAGTTGAGTCAAGATTTTATGCAGGTGATATAGAAGGAGCAAAAGCAGCCTCGGCAAAGGCCAAAACCTGGACAACAGTAAGTTTCTGGCTAGGATTGGCAGGCTCAATACTTTACATAATTGCAATGCTTGCAGGAGCTGTAAGTGGCTTTTAAGAAGATATTTATCAAATGGGGTATAGCAATAGTAGTAGTATCAACTATTGCTATACTTTATAAAAACTATAATCCAGGTGAGATTCATTTGTTCCCTAAGTGTCCTTTCTGGGCTATTACCGGATTAAAGTGTCCAGGCTGTGGTTCACAAAGAGCCGTTCATCATCTATTGAATCTGGAAGTACTAAGTGCAGCCAAAGAGAACATTCTACTGGTTCTCTCAATCCCATATATACTGGCAGGACTTATAATTGAAAGGCTCAAGAATCCAAGTGAGAAACTCCTGGTTTGGAGAAAACGGCTTTATGGCAGAACCGCCATCTATATAATACTTGCAATAATCATAGCATTCTGGATCATGAGAAACCTTTTACACTAAGGTGTTGGATAATCCGGAGCATGTTGACCCCCTCTTTATAAAGAATATCGTTTCCTAGGTCTATCAAAGTTCTCCTAATGATTAGGAGAAACTCTCATAGCTTAATACTAGCTTATTAAAAAATCAAAACGTGGTTTACCGAATACTAACAAACCACTTACCTTAACATCTATTCTTTCTCTTTTTTTTCTCCTCCTTTATTAATCGTGGCAGTAGTTTAATAAAACGTAAATACCTTGGAATGTTCTTTTTAGGCTCTTCAATAGCTCTGTATAACCACTCTAATTTCAGACGTCTCATCCATGCTGGAGCTCTTTTAACCGAACCTACCCCTGAATAAAAATTAAATATCGCACCAAAACCAAACATCACACCTCTTTCAAGGAATGGCAATAACCTATTCATAAAGAATTCCTGTTTGGGCGCACCAAGAGAAACCCAAATAATATCTGGGCGATAATTATTAATATCTGCAGCTATTGACTTATAATCAAATTCATCAACGCTTCTAAATGGTAATTCAACGAATGGCATATTAGCAATTTTAGGATCAATCTTGCTAAGTTCTTTACGCAATCCAGACAGGACTTTATGAGTATTACCTAAAAAATACTGTTTATATTTTCCTGAACGGACATAGTTTATAAACAAATCAGCACCAATATATGGCTTAAAAGGTTTTTTATGGATAAATCCCAAAATCGTGGCCAGCATAGATCCATCACAGATGTTTACAACAGCACCATTCAGTACTTCTAAAAACTCATTATTAACATTAGCTACAGATAAATTATTACTTTCAACAGAACAAACATATCCTGGCTTATTGTTTTTTATGCAACTACCGATGACATCATCAACAACGAATTTGTCAAATTCAAGATTTACATTAAAATACTTTTCCATTTGAGTGTAATTTATGCCACTTACGACTGTTACCGGCAATCAAATATGTATGATTTTCGGTATATAAGGATGCATGATTTTGAATTAAAAACTGAAACTAGATTTTATGCTTTCCACAGGTACTAAAAAGGTCAAATCATTTATCACTAAATTGGCATCCCCAATAAATCATTTCTGTATTTTTCAGGGCATTAAGACTGTGTTCTGCTCCGGCAGGTATTTTAATAAAGTCATCCTTCTCTAGAGAGTAGTTTTGATTCTCTACCTCAAATGATACACTCCCTTTTAGAATAAAGTAAAACTCCTCCATATCCGGATGAATATGCTTATCAATGGAGCATCCTTCCTCAAGAAATCCAACTGCAACTTGCGTAATATTCGAATCACTATCTTGCCATTTCAGCAATACTTTTTTCAATCCATACCCATGACTCGTTAAAACCGAATTAAGCTGTGATGTTTTTTTAATTACCAATAGGTTTTTCACTTTCGATCTCCTTTTTAATCCAATTAAACTGCCTCATAAGCCCATCTTTCAGTGATACTTTAGGCTCCCAACCCAACACGCGCTTAGCTTTTGAATAATCAGCACTTCTTGCCTTATCCCCTTCAGGTTTCGTAACATCAAATTCTATTTTAATGTCTTTCCCTGAAATATCGACAACTGTCTCAGCGATTTCCTTAATAGAGGTACAAACAGATGGTCCCAATTGGATAACACCTTCTCCCAAACCCTTCTCTAAAGCTAAAACAATCCCATTGACCACATCATCAACATGAATAAATGCGCGACCTTGAGAACCGCTTCCCCACACAATAAAAGGTTCGTTTGGATAATTAATTGATTTTCTAATCAGAGCAGGAATAACCTGACTTCTTTCCCCGAAATCACATGGAGATCCATAAACATTATGGAACATCAGATTACAAACCGGAATACCGGTTTCTGCACCCAAAAGGTCAGTTTCATACTGCCCCATTAACTTACTCCAACCATAGGCTGATTCAGGAAGAGCAGGATACAACTCTTCCTCTCGTAAAGGTTCAGGGTCTATGGTATTTTGGCGGGTAAGTGGGAAACTACATGCGGTTCCGGCATAAATAAAGCCCTTAATGTGTTTCCCATAATTCCGTACTGAATCAATAACATTCGAATTTATCAAAATATTCTGTCGGAATAAGGAGCCTTGATTATTGAACACATAATCAATGCCAGCAACAACATCAGCAAGATGAACAATGTAATCCACTTTCTCAATTAAGTCATCACATGAATGACTAACAGATAAATCTCTGTTGAAAAAATTATTATTTAAATCAATTATCGGATTCCCATTGTTGTCATTCAAATAATCAAGTCTCCCGCGCCAAAGATTGTCAACTATAAAAACTTCGTTTCCAAGTGAGACTAATTTCTTAGTAAGGTTTGAACCAATCATCCCGGCTCCTCCGGTTATCAATACTCTTTTCATTTTATTGAATGTTTATATATGCTTAATAGTTTAGATAAATACTTCTTATTTGAATAGTTTTCTTTAACTGTCTTCCTCGCATTATTGGACAGCCTTAATTTCTCCTCATTAGGCAGTTGAAACAAAAAGGCCAGTTTTTCTTCAATATCACTCGAAGACATCTTTTCAACCCTAATGCCATTATACATATTTTCAACAACAACTTTCATTGATGCATCATCAGTTACGACAGGTATCACTCCACAACTCATAGCTTCTAATAAAGAGATTGGTAACCCCTCACCATAGGTTGATGGTAAAACGAAAAAATCTGAATTAGTTAATGCTTTAATCTTTTCTTCTCCTGATATTACACCTCGAAAATCAAAATCATCTCCCATAATGTTTTTTAACTCTTCAACTAAAAATCTCTCCAATTCGCCTTTACCACATAAAACAAATTGGAACCGATGTTTTTTATATAAATCCTTAAAAGCACTTGTCAAATATATAAGCCCCTTACTTTCATGGAATCGACCCAAAAAAATAATTTTTGGAACTTCATTGAATAATTTAGGACCTTCGTGAAAGAATACTTTTGTATCAATACTATTAGGTAAAGAAATTGCATCAAATCCATACAATGATTTAATCAAATTCGCTTCAACATCACTTAAAACAATTCTTTCTTTACTTCCTTCAAAAATTGAATTGATCAGTAATAATTTAAGCTTACTCTCAGGCTTCTTCGTTAGAAACTCTCCTCCATGGATATGAAGAACAACTGGAACGAAACAAATCCTCGCCAGGAAATTAAACAGAACCTCCCTTAAAAGACCTTTATTATTAAACGGCAGATTTTGATGAAAAACATCAATCCTGTTCTTTAATATATATACAGGAAAAAGAAAAAGCCTATATATTGTATTTAAATAACTTAAAAGACCCCACTTGTCTTTATCAGTTCGCCCCACTTCTAAATGATAATAAACTATATCATTTTTTGACTCAATAATAGAGCTTACAACAGCAGATATTCCACTTACATTTTTATCAACACTTAAGCTTGGTGCTGATATTAATACACGAATCCTTTCTTTCGCCATTGCTATGTTTATATATTTTATTTAACAGTTGAATATTGGTTATACAAAACTTTTATATGTTACAAATATAGGAAAACGGAAGTGTGTAGGCTTCCCCTTTTTAGTACAGTTCAAAAGTAGACAAATCTTTCTTATCCCGACAACCGTTTTGATGGGCGTAGTGTAGCGAAGTCATAGCCGAAGCGGAACGGAGCCCATCAAAACGGTTCGGGCCATCGTCCCTGAGTTCTCTGTACTTTCTTGGCGACATGCCGCCCAAAGCATCATGGGGCCTATGGTTGTTATAGTCATCCACAAACTCTTGCGATACCGACCTCACTTCATCGATGTTGTCGAACAGGTAAGCGTCCAACACCGATTCGCGATAGGTCTTGTTGAAACGCTCGATATAAGCGTTTTGAGTGGGTTTCCCCGGTTGTATATATTTGAACTCTATCCCGTTTATCTTGCTCCAGTTTTGCCCTATTTTGGCTATAAACTCTGGACCGTTGTCCATGCGTATATTCTCCGGTTTCCCGTACCTGTTTACCAAGTGCTTCAGCACCCAGATGACCCTGCTGCTTTTTAGCGAATAGTCCGTTTCGTTGAACAGGACCTCGCGGTTGTAGTCGTCTATCACGTTGAAAGACCGGAACTTCACCCCGTTGCTCAGAACATCGCCAACAAAATCGATGCTCCAGGTGTGGGTGAATTTCCCGGGTACGCCCAGGGGCTCTTTCACCCTTGCCGGCAAACGCTTCTTCGTCTTGCGCCGCAGGGGCATGCCCATCTTTTTGTAGATGCGGTGCAGTTTTTTATGGTTCACGGCCTCGCCCGTATTGCGCAGACTGGATATTCCGGTGATATTGACCCCTCATTCCGGTGATACTGACCCCTCACTGGTAGAGGTTCAAAGAACGTGATAGACTGACAATATTACCGTTTTTTTCTTAAACTTTCTCCATTGAGCTCGATACGATATGCAGTATGAACTAATCGGTCCAGGATAGCATCTGCTATTGTATCATCTCCAATGATATCATACCAGTTAACTACTGGAAGTTGACTGGTAATAATCAAGGAGTTTCGAGCATGTCTGTCTTCTATAATTTCCATGATATCCATACGTTGCTGTTGGTCTAATCTGGTTAGTCCAAAGTCATCTATAATAAGTAAATCTGTTTTGGATAACTTTGTAAACATCTTATGGATAGAGCCTTCAAGTCTGGCCATTTTTGTTCTCATCAGCAGCTTCTGTAAGTTGTAGTAAGCTACCTTTTTACCCTGCATACAAGCTTGTTGTCCTAAGGCCGACGCAAGGAAGCTTTTCCCACAACCCGAAGCCCCTGTGATTAAAACAGACTCGCCATTTTCCATGTAGGCTCCAGTGGCAAGCGTTGCTAACATTTCTTTATCTACCCCTCGGGCAGCATCAATGTAAATTTCTTCTATTGTTGCTTGATAGCGGAAGCCCGCATTCTTTTTAAGTCGTTCGAACCGATTGTTCTTACGACTTTGATACTCATTCTGTAATAAAAGTTTTAGTCCTTCAGATAGGCTTAGTTCATGATGTTTTCGTGTTTCAAGCAGAGCCATCCAGGCCCGACTCATACCATGCAGACTTAATTCTGCCATTTGTGTTTCAATCTCTTTCATTGCTAATTGGTTTTTAATTATTTGTAGCACTCTCTGCCTCTTACGTTTTGATGTTTAGGCAAAGGATTATCTTCGGGGACATCGGTGTCCCAGATCACTTTGTTTTTTATAAGGTTACGCACGAGTGTATAGCTATATCTATTGAGCTCTATGGCTATTTTACAGGCCTGAGCGAAGTCTTCAGGTTCAGTGTCCCTTTGAAGGCGAAGAAGACCATCACAAGTGCGGTATAATTGTTCTGGATATTTTCCTTGCTGAAAAAGTTGGACAAAGAGATTATATAGTTCATCAGATGTCCTCTTGGCTTTTTCCATGTAATAATCAGGACTTCTGCTGAGCCAGTGTTGATGATTTGAGCAAAGGTGTTCCTTGACACTGGTATATTGCCCGGCAGTGTATGACCTTGCATGAACGGCTACCAGTTCATTATTTACGTAAATGGATACTATAGATCTGGTATAGATCACCATTGCCTTACGTCCAACATGAATGTAAGGAACACTATAATAATGACGATCCTTAAACAAGCATATGTGATTATTGGGAGCCACAGTGTATTCTTTGTAAAACTTCATTTCATAGACTGTCTTAGGAAGGGGCTGTAAGAGATGCTTTTCATCGGCCAGAAACTTCTCTTCGCGACAATATGGTTTTATTTGCATCCTGGTTTGATTATGCCTTAATACCAGAGCTGCAATACTTTCATTAAGCTCATGTAAGCTATGGAACTGTCTGTTACGGAGTTTTGCATAAATCCTGCTGTAGATGATTTTTACCTGATTCTCAACCAGAGCCTTGTCTTTGGGACTTCTTACCCTTGCCGGAACAATGGTTGTTCCATAGTGATTAGCCAAGTCATCAAGTGCCACATTGAGTTCCGGTTCATAGCGATCTGACTTTATTACAGCTGACTTTAAGTTGTCAGGGACAATGGCTCTTGGAACTCCTCCAAGATAGGACAGGCAGCAAGATATGGCATAAATAAAATCCTCAACTCCTTGCGTTTTTACAGCCATTGCAAAGGCATAATCGGAGTATGGAAGGCATGCTACAAAAACCTGACACTTAATAATCTCTCCGGTTTGTATATCGACATATGATAGCTGCTTACCAGCAAAATCAATGAAGAGCTTGTCTGAAGGTTCATGATGTAATACGGCAGTAGGTTTGGATGCCTTTTGATGCTGATGCAGATGATAACAAAACTGTGAGAAGCTGTAACCGTTAGGGTTGGATTCTTTGTATTCTTCCCAAAGGATTAGCCTGGTTACCCCATTGCGCTTAAGCTCTTGGACATAATAATCCATCTGCTTTTTTAGAAACTCGTAGCGATGTTCCTTATATGAAGGATTACCCAGATGAAATTTGCTCTCAAGAACAGGATCGTCCAACTCTAGCAAATCATCGATATTATATCCTGATGATTCATACTTATGAAGATAAGACTTCACAGTATTCTTGCTAATGCCCAGAATGCGAGCAATCTCTTTCTTTGCTTTACCTTGTTGGTGTAGCCGAAGTAACTGTTTTATCTGACTCATTGGTCTGGTTTTTCCTGCCATCACAAGACTTTTTAGTGGATAGTTCCACTAAGGAAACCAAAACCAGTGAATTTGATATGATTACCATAAAGGGGGTCAACATGCTCCGGATTATCCATGCAGACGGTGGTAGCACTTCCAAAAACCTTCGGTGGGGTGATCTTTAGCCAGCTCTTCTAATCTGTCCATGTAATAAAAATCGTTTTTGACCGATGCATAGTTTAGGCTGCTCCTGCTGAGCCGCAACAAACGACACGCCTTGCCGATGTCTTTGGGCCGCTCTTGGCGGACGGCACCGATGATGGTCCTTTTCTCGCAAGGCTTTAGAGCTTTTTTTCGATGATGTATTTGGCAACGTCCAATTCCATGGCAAGGTTGGCGTACATGCGCTTCAACCTCGCGTTTTCCTCCTCCAAGGCCTTGACGCGCTTCATCTCGCTCGCGTCCATGCCCCCGTAACGTTGCCGCCATTTATACAGCGTGGCGCGGCTTATGCCGTGCACACGCGTCAGTTCGTCGATGCCTTTGCCGTTGTCGAACTCTTTTAGGATGCCCGCTATCTGTGTCGGGCTGAAGGTGCTTCTCTTCATCTGTTTTACGTTTCTTAAAAGTTATACATTATGGTCTACTTTTAAAACGTACTGTTTTTGGGGGAGCTTACACAGTAAGTCTCTTGTTAACGAAGATAAAGACCTCACCACTCTGCACGTCACGCTTCATCAAAGAAGTGACAATACCGCTAAGGGTGTAAGAACTTTTTCGCATATCCACGGCTCCTGGATATAGAAAATACTTTAGATTACCATGCAAATGAAACATCGGAAATTAATCATAAAGGTGAACTATAGCCCTTAATAATTCCAAGTCCATGTTCTCACGAATTACCATCTTGGTTCCATTAGGAAAAACAAGTTCAACAGGTGCCGTTGAGCTGTTTATGTCATCGGTTCTGCTTGAGGTTACCCTGGATTGATTGTCGCGTACTGGGTGCTCAGCAGATACTGAATCGAAAACCAGTGGTATAAAGCACTTAGGTTCTTCTTGTGCTGTGTTCCACAACTGCTTTCTCCAGTAATAAAAGCTGGAAGGGGATAATGCCTGGTTAGAACAAAAGTCTCGTACACTTAAATTTGATTCCTGGTATTCCTTATAGAGCTGTTTGAAGGTCGTTAGTGTCATCCTCATTTTTTGCCTTCAAAGAAACGAAGCCTTAACATTGATCACAATATGTACTAGGCCGAATGCTTACTACCCACAGTATTCAACATAGAGCCGAAAAACACTGTATTTACTTTACTCGGTTATTCTCCGGAACTAGGGGGTCAACATGCTCCGGATTATCCAAGAACCTCTCCGCTCGCTGAAAATGAATTTATTATAAAAACAACAAATAACGCTTTAATCAATCTCAGCAGTTAATTGGGATGCTCTCTTTGGGCTAAGGACATAACCTAAAATCATCATTGGCAACAAGCCCCTATGGGAAACAATGGTAGTGTCGGCAATTGATTCAATTAAAAAGAAAGCAATTATTATCAACCCTATTTTATACTCAACAATTTTTTCTGCTAAAGATTTATAATCGACTAATTTCCATAAACGATACCAAAATACCACAAAAAGCATTATCCCTATATAACCAAACTGTGATAATACTGGGAAAAAAGTGTCTGCAACAAATTTATCATAGGAGGGACTCAGTCCCCATACTTTGTACAAATCATATTTATAGTACAACGGCGAATAAAAATCTCGGGAGGCCTCATTTCCATAAGTACCAAAACCTGAACCAAATGGGAAATAGTCATTTAAGACGTTCACAGCATTTTTATACAAAACCGGACGCGCGATCCAATCAGAAGAAAAGCCTTCAACCACATACAAATTCAATTTGCTCCATGCTGCAATTACCACCACTACAAACACAAAAAGTGATATTATTAACGTCCTAAATGACAATACAATTCTATGTCTTACGAAAAGAAGAACAAAACTAGCAATTATGAAAATACCATAGAATTTCGATCTTCCAGACAATAATCCCAAACTCAATATAATGATTGAAATTAGAAGATCAGATTTCTTGCTATGATTAAAAGTGTAATATAAAATTGATAAACTAAAACAACATGTCGCGAAAGTAGTAGGATGGCCGAAAAACAAATCCAGAACTCCTAACATAGATGCAATTACTAAGACGCTAAACAAAGTCAATACAGTAAAACGTAGTATTTGCCCTTGTTTTTTAGAGAATGACACACCTAAATAGTAAAACGAAAAGAACGCCAGATAAGGTTTAGCTTGCTGTAGAAAATCTGCCAAAACAGCTGCAGGAACAGTAACATTAATTACCAAAGAATAAAAAAAATAGAATAGAAATACAACTAGAAAAACAAATAATCCTTTTCCTATTGATCCATTATGTGTAAGTGAGATTATAAAATAGAAACAAAAAAGTATTAGTAATGTAATCTCATCAATGAGGTTTATAGCTAATGGTTCATATAAAACTATTCCAAATATAGTGGTACATATTATGATAATAAATCCAATTTTATTTACAAGCCACTGTTTCATGAAGTGTGAAAGTAGAAAATATATAGTCCTTAGATTTCTGATTGTAACTTTGTTTTTGATCCCCCCTCACTCTAAACATTACTTTCCAATTCGAAAGCTTCAATCTGATGATGTGATACTCTTTTGTTTGGCTCAGGCAACTTCATGTAATCCTTATACATACTCTTAAGCAGTAGGTCATATCCTACAGGACATGGCATGGGTATTCCTTCAAATTCAATAAAAACAACCTTTTCAAACTCTTTTTTATCATATGATATTCTCTTGTCTGTGCTCGCACATACGGTAACATACTCGGACTTTTCAAAACTATATAACCTATTGATTGAATCTAAAACTCTTACTAATAGGCCAAATGGAATCCAAAATGCGAACAATTTACCTAAACTAAGTAATAAATTCCTTCCTAAACTTTTCTCCTTTTTAAAAACTTTAATTTTAAAATTATACAACAATCTAATAACTTCAAAAAGTCGAAAATGAATCCATTGAATTATACTATTAGAAGATGCACCATCTATGGGAAAAACATCCACAGAAACACCTATCTGATGACCATGGTTAGATCTTGGTACAACTAAAGTATTTATATCCTGAACCTTTGCATAAAAATAAGGTACATATTTATTAATTCTGAATGATTCTACTTTGTATTGTTTGTGGGAAACATTAAATGTATGCAAGAACTTCTCATAATCAGGTCGTGACATAGCAATATCAATATCATCATCCCATGGAATAAAACCATTATGCCTGACTGCACCAAGAAGGCTTCCATATATCAAATAGAATCTAAGGTTGTTTTCATTGCAAAATTCAACTATCTCTTTAAGTATATTTAACTGTATCGACTGAACTTCTTTATTACTAAGCCTCCTCATTCAGATTATTGTTTTATATTAGCTAATTTAATCCTTTCCAATATTTCTGGATAGAATCTGAAATCTCCATTTTCTTTGTATAAAGTTTTGCAAATTAAATATGAAATTCCATATCTTATTAGTCTATACCAATCAGGTACATTTTTGTTCTTTAGTGGGGTTTTCATTACAACACTATAGTAGTTTGTTCCCTTATGAGAGACTAGACCTACCTTTTTGTGCCCCAAACGATCATACCACGAGATAAGCCATTTAGCTTTTATTGAGGTATCCGATATAATCGAATCTACACCTGTCTCTTTTGCGATCTCAACGATTCGATTTCTAAGCATTAACCCAATTCCACGACGTTTATAATCAGGATGTACTGTAAGCGAATGAAGATAGAAGTATGAATTATCATAATACCACTTATGTATTAAGGAATGCTTCCTTCTTTTTAATACATAAGTCTCTGTTGCAATAAGGTTTCCTTTATAAAGTACTACCATACATGTGCCTTCTTCTAAGCGCTCTATAGTTTTCGAAACATCTTGAACTGCAGCAGAATACAATATCCCGTTTTTCAAATGTTCAGCATATCCTTTATGTAAAAGGTCAGTGATTTCTTCCCAAGTAATGTTCTCTGGTTTTGGAATTATGATAATCTCTGAGATATCCATAAATACTAAATGCTCTTATTTGCTAAAATTTCTCTAATTCTGGTCGAAGAAATTCCTTCCGTCCTATCCACCATAACTAAATCCTTGCCATTTTCTCGACACCAATCAAATGCCAACTGAAAGTACTGATGATTCTGATCCGGGCCAAACGCAAACACATCGAAATCGACCTTCTGAACAATCTCATCTACTCTCTCATATTTAATCACTTCATCCACACATTTAATGCTGCTCACAAAATACATTCTCTCCTCCAAACTATACAGAAATTTTACACCTTTTGAATTCTGCTTATCATCATGAACAGCAACAATTAAATAATCTCCAACTGATTTTGCAGTTCTGAGTACATTTAAATGTCCAATATGAAAGAAATCAAAGACCCCAACTGTTAAAACCTTTTTCATCAATCAAAAATATATATCATTATTACTTTTACAATAATTAACCACTTCCTGAGTTCTTTCACCAAAAATTGGTCCTGTACAAAACTGTATCCAAAATATACCTGGCACTTTGGTATTCCCTTCAAGAAAAATGGGAGACCCATCAGCTCCAACTGCAAAATCCCATGCAACCATTCCTAAAGTAGGATACAGGAAAGCATGGTTTTCTATAACTATTTTTCTAATTTTGGGAAACGCTGTAACTCTACGGCCACTAAATTCTATACCATTTGCAGTCAACCAAATCTTTTCAAAAGTCTGCGTAATACCAAAATCAAATAATCTTCCATATTCATCCAAACCCACCATAATCCCACCAGCACCAGCGTTATCAACTACAGAACCGGGAAGTCCTATTCTAAGTGAAGACCTTAGAATGCTAACACGTCCATTTAGGTACAATGAAATAATGCGAATTGTATTAATAGAAGTTTTATTAAAAACAGATGTTTCATCATGCTGTCTAACTACTTCTTGTACAAGAAAATCATCCTTATACTCCTGTATTAGTAATATCGCTTCATCTTTTGTTATATGCCGATTAAAGACACGAACTCCTACCCCTCCATGTGAGTTCTTACTAGGCTTTATTACAAAACTGCCAAGCGTAGTCCAATAATCAATAATATAATCCAAATCAGCCACTTGGTATCCCTGTACATAAAAATTACTATTGATTCGTTTAAAGAAACACTGAGGTTGTTTCAATTCTGAAAACAGACGTTCAAATAATCCCTTATTTACGAAAACGGCAGCATCTTCTTTAGGATTTAAAACTCTTATTATAGAGGGGTCATACAATGGCATCGGTAGGAATCTAGAATCAAATCCCCTAACAGCTTTGTATAATCTATATGATTGCAAATGCCTAGTCGAAAATGGTATCCCTCCCCATGTTTGTTGAATTTGCTTCAACTCTATTCTATTTAATGATGGCAAATGTCTGATTATTGACATTTTATTTTCTTCCCGTAACCACCTCTTCCTGACCCTAGATACTCTAATCTTTTGTATCAAAGATCTTACATAACGCGAATTCATATTAATAAAGTCAAATATATTGTGTTTGGGGATTGTATTTATTTCTTGGGACTTAGTTATAAATTTTAACAAAAACCTTTCAACTCCTATAAAAAAATAACTGCAAAACCAGATTATTTAAGTGCAATGATCAATTACTCTATGAATACTCATTCAAGCAAAATCATATGCTCGAATCATTCACATATTGCATCTAATCCTTCCCATCAAACCTGCCTAATCAAAACCATCGCAATTAAACGCATCAGTTTGCTTATTATAACAACACATACAAGATTTGATGATTTTCTCATTCTGAGACATCCCAAAAATAGACATTTTTCATCAGACTTACCCTTTCTCAAACTACTTTAACAAGGGCCTTTTTCTCATTCAAGTGCTAAATGCTTTTAGATTTTAATACCAAACAGCGTACTTTCACAATATTTGAAAAACGCACACTGTATGTCATTCCAGTTATTATATACTCCAAAGGAAAATATCTTTTTAGTCTAACATATACCAATATCATCATCAAAAGAGTGCGTATTAATAATAAGCCAGAAAACAGTCTGATCTTGAAGGAAAGGTAAAACATCATCTCCTAAAAAGCCGTTTAAACACATTTAGGTATATGTTTAAGCCACTAGATTTAGTAAGATATGAAATACCAATATACAATGCTAAATAAGCAATTGATATTAAAGTTATATCAATTATTATAGTCGATGTATGTAAAAAAGGAGTAAAAAAATAAACTAATATTCCTACTATGATTGAACATGTTAGGGAACCAAATACATCCCTAATTTGACAAATTATACCATACCCAATAAGCTTTCCAAGAATAAATGCATTAACAAAAAAAGAAAGGTACGCAGCACTTGCAACGCCCCACATCAACCCCATTATACCAAATCTCAACCCGAAAAAGATAATTACTAAGCCTACAACTCTTTTGCCTACCTGGATAGTAAAATACAGAGACCCCATTCCTAATGATTTAACAATATTTGTGTTCAATGTGTTAAGTGCATACAACATTCCCCACACACAAAATATTTGGAAAAATGGTACTGAATCTATCCACCTCTCTGTGAACAATAAAATAATCAAAGGTTTGGCAATTATTATGAGCCAAAACATCAAAGGAAAATTGATAAATGTAATTGCCTTAATGTTATTTCTTAGACCTTCCCTAACTTTTGATAAATCATTTTGCAGTCTAGAAAACACAGGAAAAGATACTTGATTGACTACTGCGGCCAATCCTTTTGTTGGAACCTCTTCAAGTTTTTTGGCCTGTGTATAATATCCTAATTGATCTGCTGAAAACACTTTTCCAATTATCAATGCTTGAATGTTCACGTATATTGTCTCAGCAAGATTTGCTAATAACACAAAGGAACCGAAGCCAAACAACTCCTTAAATGATTTTATACTAAAACCAAAACTTGGCTTCCATGATCCCAGAGTAAAACAAAAAATAGCAATAACAACACTAGTAGTCAGATTTTTTACAACCAGACTCCATACTCCCCATCCCAAATATGCTAAAAATATGCTTATGATAACACCTGATAGATTTCCTGCAATATTTATAAGCGCCAACAATTTGAAATTAAGTTGGCGCATTAATTGATTAACTTGTACTAAGTATAAAGAGTTTATCAAAAGTACTAAACCCAGGACCTTAAGTATATCGTTTAACTGATTAATATTATAAAATGCAGAAATAGAATCAGCAGTAAAAAACAAGGTGATATAGAAAAAGACAGATATAGCAAGATTCCACGAAAATACCGTCGAATAATCAATATCATCCACTTGATCCTTTTGAATTAGAGCAGATGCTAAACCTCCATCTATTAAAGTGTTACATATTGCAATAAACACCATCATCATCCCAATTACTCCAAAATCCTCAGGTGACAATAACCTAGTTAATACAATATTCCCTAAGAAAGAAATAATCATAGACCCAAACCGATGCACAGAACTCCACACTATGCCCAAAACTGCTCTAGTCCTTAATTCACTCATGTTTATTTGTAGATAAACTCAATATATGATGGTGACCATATATTATCAAATAAGGAATACGTATGAACTTTTAGGGTTTTACTATCTTCAAGGAATTCAAGGATCTGAATCCATCCTCCAATCGATTCTGGATGTTCATGAATTGCAAACATATTTTGTAAAACAGGAAGTCCTTGGTTATTTTCAGAAATTAAGCTTTTTGCTCCTCCTCCCCGATGTCCACATAGTACTAAACGAATGTTATTATTCATAACCAGTTTTTTCCATAAATCCTGCCCATCATTTACCCCACCATCACCAAAAGAGCCATCCTTAGACACAAAAGTATATGGACTCAATGTTTGATAGGAATACTTCTCATGGTCATACCTTTCGCCATTCTTGTCAAGAAATGCATGGGTAAGTAAAATTCCTGTTCCATGCATTTCATTTACATATTTACTCGCCCACTCAACTACTGCATCTCTTGGACCAAACTCTAAATTGACCAGGTAAAATTCATTTCCTTGAATTTTAAATTCATATATACTATTTTCATATGCACCATCCTCATATGATGTTACATATGTTTTCATTTTTGATTCATCGAAATAATCATTATATAAAGTTGTTCTATCCTTACTGTTACCGCCTTCTCCATAATCGTGATTACCTACAGCTAAGACGTAATCAATCTTTCCATCAAATACAGAGAAGCTTCTTTTAGCAGCTAAATACTCAGACTCTTCGTTTCCATCTGTGATGTCACCTACTTGAAGTACGAGAAGAATATTAAAATCACTTTCAGAAATATGTAATACCCTTTTTGTTAACTCTGTTAATTTTCTCCTCCTAGAAGAATACCTTGTATATTCCTGGATATCAGGTATCAATATTACTAATTGAGATGAATGAGAAAGTACTTGTTCTCCTGAATCATTCAGGTTTGTAAATGTGAATTGGTCGGAATTTTTTCCAGCTAATTCCTCAAACCAACTACAGGAAACAATAAAAATAATTATCACAAATGCTAATACATATCTTATCATCTTCACACGTCTTAAACAGTTTTAACTAAAAGTTTATATAATATAAATATGGCTATTTAGCAGCTTTGCACACTTTATAGAAGTTATATAAAATTGCTATTTGCCTTAATCTTCAATGGATAAACAAAATTATACTACCATTAACCCAATATACTACTCACTCATTATACTTAAAATACAATACTTGATAATACAGTTGTTGCTTAAAAAATACACCTCCGGCAGGTCAGTCACACAGGGCGCAAAGTTACCTAAAATAATAGCGTTTTCAAGGTTTTTTAAAACTAAATGGACGAATTTCAGAGGCCCACAGAAAAATCTGAAATACACGTCAATACAAACAAAGAGGTGCTACTCAAATGCAACTTGGACCGCTTTTTTTTTCGCAAGAGTGAAAGGCCATACTGATTATTGTGGCGTATATAACACGAAAGCCGGTCCAGATTGCTCTGAGCCGGCTTTTGTAAAAAATAAGAGGCTGCCCTTTATCGGACAGCCTCTCTCTTGTAAGATGGGCGGCGACCTACTCTCCCGTTTTTACGCAGTACCATCGGCGCGGCAGGGCTTAACTTCTCTGTTCGGTATGGGAAGAGGTGGATCCCCTGCGCTATAGCCACCTAAATATCTTAGAGTTTGTACTCTATCTTTGTTCATTGCTACAACCTTCGTCGTAGTGATATCTTAACATATTGATTACAAGATAAAGACTTGAGACTAAAATACCAGCTCTGAAAGTCTCGGGTAATTAGTACTGCTCGGCTTTGATGTTACCACCTTTATACCTGCAGCCTATCAACGTCATAGTCTTTAACGCCCCTTATATGGAGATCTAATCTTGAGACAGGCTTCGTGCTTAGATGCTTTCAGCACTTATCCCTTCCAAACATAGCTACTCAGCGCTGCACCTGGCGGTACAACTGATACACCAGAGGTTTGTCCATCACGGTCCTCTCGTACTAATGACAGGGTCTCTCAAATCTCCTGCGCCCACAACAGATAGGGACCGAACTGTCTCACGACGTTCTGAACCCAGCTCGCGTGCCACTTTAATCGGCGAACAGCCGAACCCTTGGGACCTTCTCCAGCCCCAGGATGTGACGAGCCGACATCGAGGTGCCAAACCGCCGCGTCGATGTGAGCTCTTGGCGGCGATCAGCCTGTTATCCCCGGAGTACCTTTTATCCTTTGAGCGATGGCCCTTCCATGCGGAACCACCGGATCACTATGCCCTAGTTTCCTACCTGTTCGACTTGTCGGTCTCACAGTCAAGCACCCTTGTGCCATTACACTCTACTGACGATTGCCAAACGTCATGAGGGTACCTTTGGGAGCCTCCGTTACTCTTTTGGAGGCGACCACCCCAGTCAAACTACCCACCAAGCAATGTCTCCCTCTCTCTGAGGGATTAGACTTCAGGCAAGTCAAGGGCCGTATTTCAACGGCGACTCCATGATACCTGGCGGCACCACTTCATAGTCTCCGGCCTATCCTACACATAACTTACCCAAAATCAATGCTAAGTTGCAGTAAAGGTTCACGGGGTCTTTCCGTCCCGTTGCGGGTAACCGGCATCTTCACCGGTATTACAATTTCACCGAGCTCACGGCTGAGACAGTGCCCAGATCGTTACACCATTCGTGCAGGTCGGAACTTACCCGACAAGGAATTTCGCTACCTTAGGACCGTTATAGTTACGGCCGCCGTTTACTGGGGCTTCAATTCAATGCTTTGGATTGCTCCTGACATCTCCTCTTAACCTTCCAGCACCGGGCAGGTGTCAGGCCATATACCTAATCTTTCGATTTTGCATAGCCATGTGTTTTTGTTAAACAGTCGCCTGGGCCATTTCTCTGCGTCCTGTCAATCGCTTAACAGGAACCCTTTCTCCCGAAGTTACAGGGTTAATTTGCCGAGTTCCTTAGCCGTGGATCACTCGAGCGCCTTAGTATACTCAACCCAACTACGTGTGTCCGTTTACGGTACGAGCCGTTATACTCGCTTTTCTCGGTACAAGATGCTTGCCTTCGCTTCGGCCGAAACCTAAGCTCAGCGTGCTATTCCGTCAGCACCCAGACATCTCTCTTATACGTCACTTTTGTTGTATAACGGGTACAGGAATATTAACCTGTTTGCCATCCACTTCCCCTAACGGGTACGTGTTAGGGCCCGACTAACCCTGATCCGATTAACGTTGATCAGGAATCCTTGGTCTTTCGGCGTGGGGGTTTCTCACCCCCATTATCGTTACTTATGCCTACATTTGCTTTTCCAGACGCTCCACAATACCTCACGATACTGCTTCGACGCTGACTGGAATGCTCCCCTACCAATGATACCTAAGTATCATTCCATAGCTTCGGTAGTATGCTTGATGCCCGATTATTATCCATGCACGGTCGCTCGACTAGTGAGCTGTTACGCACTCTTTAAATGAATGGCTGCTTCCAAGCCAACATCCTAGCTGTCTCTGCAACCATACCGCGTTTTCTTCAACTTAGCATACATTTGGGGACCTTAGCTGATGGTCTGGGTTCTTTCCCTCTCGGACACGGACCTTAGCACCCATGCCCTCACTCTCGAAAAACATTATCCAGCATTCGGAGTTTGTCAGGATTTGATAGGCGGTGAAGCCCTCGCGTCCTATCAGTAGCTCTACCTCTGGATAACTCTTAATCGAGGCTGCACCTAAATGCATTTCGGGGAGTACGAGCTATTTCCCAGTTTGATTGGCCTTTCACCCCTACCCACAGTTCATCCGAAAACTTTTCAACGTTTACCGGTTCGGTCCTCCATTTCGTGTTACCGAAACTTCAACCTGACCATGGGTAGATCACTAGGTTTCGCGTCTATCCCTGCCAACTTAGCGCCCTTTCAAGACTCGCTTTCGCTTCGGCTCCGTGTCTAACAACACTTAACCTCGCTGGCAAGGTATAACTCGTAGGCTCATTATGCAAAAGGCACGCTGTCACCCCAATAAAGGGCTCCAACAGTTTGTAAGCGCACGGTTTCAGGTACTATTTCACTCCCCTGTTAGGGGTGCTTTTCACCTTTCCCTCACGGTACTGGTTCACTATCGGTCTCTCAGGAGTATTTAGCCTTACCGGATGGTCCCGGCAGATTCACGCAAGATTCCTCGTGTCCCGCGTTACTCAGGATACTGCTCGTAATATCATACTTACGTGTACGGGACTTTAACCCTCTATGATGCAACTTTCCAGATGCTTCCACTTCGTATTAATATTATCTTTATGCAGTCCTACTACCCCAACCCTGCCTAAACAAGATTGGTTTGGGCTATTCCCGCTTCGCTCGCCGCTACTGGGGGAATCACTTTTGTTTTCTTCTCCTCCGCCTACTAAGATGTTTCAGTTCAACGGGTTTGCCTCCTGAATTGCTCCAGGATACCAGGCCTTCAACCTGGTGGGTTGCCCCATTCGGAGATCTGCGGATCACAGGTTATGTGCACCTCCCCGCAGCTTTTCGCAGCTTGTCGCGTCCTTCTTCGCCTCTGAGAGCCTAGGCATCCGCCGTGCGCCCTTCTTTACTTTCTTTAATGCTTTAGCATTTTTTTCCTCTAGTCTTTCTCTTGTAATTCAATATGTCAATGATCGTTCTGCACTCTTACTTTGTGCTGTGTAGTCCTGCGCAGAGTTGAACTGCGGACCTCTACATTATCAGTGTAGCGCTCTAACCAACTGAGCTACAGGACTGAGTAGTGCTCGGTAGAGCAGTGTTATGATAATGATGCAATACCATAAGAAAAGACATTCAAGCTGATTTCCTTCGCTTTTTCTCAGGAAGATCTTTACTTAAGCTCTCCAGAAAGGAGGTATTCCAGCCACACCTTCCGGTACGGCTACCTTGTTACGACTTAGCCCCAGTCACCAGTTTTACCCTAGTACGCTCCTTGCGGTTACATACTTCAGGTACCCCCGGCTCCCATGGCTTGACGGGCGGTGTGTACAAGGCCCGGGAACGTATTCACCGCGCCGTGGCTGATGCGCGATTACTAGCGAATCCGGCTTCATGAAGTCGGGTTCCAGACTTCAATCCGAACTGAGACCAGCTTTCGAGATTGGCATCCCCTCGCGGGGTAGCGGCCCTCTGTACTGGCCATTGTAACACGTGTGTAGCCCTGGATGTAAGGGCCGTGCTGATTTGACGTCATCCCCACCTTCCTCACGGTTTACACCGGCAGTCCCGATAGAGTGCCCACCTTTACGTGATGGCAACTATCGGCAAGGGTTGCGCTCGTTATGGGACTTAACCCGACACCTCACGGCACGAGCTGACGACAACCATGCAGCACCTTGAAGAGTGTCCCGAAGGAAAAGCATCTTTCGACACCTGGCACTCCCCATTTAAACCCAGGTAAGGTTCCTCGCGTATCATCGAATTAAACCACATGTTCCTCCGCTTGTGCGGGCCCCCGTCAATTCCTTTGAGTTTCATCGTTGCCGACGTACTCCCCAGGTGGATTACTTAATGCTTTCGCTCAGTCACTAGCTATATATCGCTAACAACCAGTAATCATCGTTTACAGCGTGGACTACCAGGGTATCTAATCCTGTTTGATCCCCACGCTTTCGTGCCTCAGCGTCAGTAACAGCTTAGTAAGCTGCCTTCGCAATCGGCGTTCTGTGGTATATCTATGCATTTCACCGCTACACACCACATTCCGCCTACCTCAACTGTACTCAAGAACGGCAGTTTCAAAGGCAATGCTACAGTTAAGCTGCAGTATTTCACCCCTGACTTACAGTCCCGCCTACGCACCCTTTAAACCCAATAAATCCGGATAACGCTTGCATCCTCCGTATTACCGCGGCTGCTGGCACGGAGTTAGCCGATGCTTATTCATAGTATACTGGCAGACATCTACACGTAGATGTGTTTCTTCTACTATAAAAGCAGTTTACAACCCATAGGGCAGTCTTCCTGCACGCGACATGGCTGGTTCAGGCTTGCGCCCATTGACCAATATTCCTCACTGCTGCCTCCCGTAGGAGTCTGGTCCGTGTCTCAGTACCAGTGTGGGGGACCTTCCTCTCAGAACCCCTAGACATCGTAGCCTTGGTGAGCCGTTACCTCACCAACTAGCTAATGTCACGCATGCCCATCTATAACCTGTATCGCTACATTTAACTACTAATCCATGCGAATCAATAGTGTTATGCGGTGTTAATTCCCCTTTCAGGGAGCTATTCCCCAGTTATAGGCAGGTTGCATACGCGTTACTCACCCGTGCGCCGGTCGTCAGCGGTATTGCTACCCTGTTACCCCTCGACTTGCATGTGTTAAGCCTGTCGCTAGCGTTCATCCTGAGCCAGGATCAAACTCTTCGTTGTATGAAAAGTTTTTAAAAATATTATCTGGGCTCAATTCTAATCTTCCTCAAAGGAATTACGCTTTCCTGTCTTTTCTTTTTAGGTATTGCATCAATATTTTCAAAGATCGTTATTCTATTCACTAAGCGCCTTGCCATCTGCAAAGCGGGTGCAAAAATACGCATTATTCTATCCCCTCCAAATATTTCCTGACTAAATTTTCAAGAAATTTTTGTAGGTTTTACTTTTCTTCCTCTTTCTTAGATAGTTCCTCTCTGTAGGCTGCTACAGTCTCAGCAGTGATAATTCCCTTTTCCTTGAGAAGCTTGTACCAAACAAACACCTTCTTGATGTCAGATGCATATACTCTGTCCTCATCAAAGTTGGCAACAGCTTCCTTGAAGGCAGCCTTCAAAGTCTTAGGATCTGACTTGGGATCAATATCCATCCCCTTGTCAAAGATCTCAGCAAATACCAAACCCAGCAGAATATCACCATCAGTGGTATACATTGAAATATCTTCAAGCGCACTGATCTTGGAAGCTCCGAATGCGGGCAATCTCTTGCCGTCTACCAGAGACTCTACAATAACGCTGTTCTTAGCCTGGGAAACAAGCTTGAAAAGTCCGGAATATCCGGAAATAGCCAAAATATCCTTCAACATCTTTCTAAAAATTTTTGTGCAAAAATACTATAATACATCAAACTGCAAAAGCTCCTGCTGCCTTTTGCTTAAGCTCACGATATACCTCCAGCACCTGAGGCACTACAAGCTGCCTTTCATCGGCATGTATCACATAGGTGCTGGCAGCTATCTTTAGTTCATCGTCCCATTGATTTCTCACACGCGCCAGGATGGCCTCTTCTGTCAGCCCGTCCCTCTTCATTACTCTCGCCTTGCGTAGTTCAAGCGGAGCCGTTACTGTTATAACTTCGTTCAAGAACCTGTCTCCTCCGCTTTCAAAAAGGATGGCACTTTCCTTTATAACCAGGTCTCCCTCCTGCTTCTCACACCAGTCAAGAAAATGAAGGTACACCAGGGGGTGTACCTGACTCTCCAGTTGCTTGAGCAAGTCTTGATCGTTGAAGACGATTCCGGCTACATATTGGCGGTCTAATTTTCCATCCACATAGGCTCGTTCACCAAACAAACTCTGATATACTTCTATTACATTGGGATCAGAGTCTATAAGCTTCCTGGTCTCAATATCTGCATCATAGACGGGAACACCAAGGCTTCTGAAAACCTTTGCAACGGTGCTCTTGCCGCTGCCTATGCCTCCTGTCAGACCAACCTTGTACATATATTTGGATCTTACCTGCGTTCTAGTACATATTCGACAAAGAGCGGGTCATAATTATAGGTCACTATACCCTTGGGTGTCCTGCTGATTCTTACCCTGAGACGCTTGGGACGCTCAAGCTGCAATACCTCTGTGGCATCTACAATAGCTGAGAAATCACCGGATGATATCTTGTCAAACTTGCTGAGTCCGGCTCTGAAAGTTAGCTGGACGGAGGTCGGGAATGTTTTAAGTAAAAGGGAGTCGGGCAATCCTTCGACGCTGACGGGAACTGAAATGGTTTTTTCACTGAAGCGTTCAACCTTGATGTCGACTACTACCTTACGATGGCTCATATCTATGTTGCTAAGCCTTTCAAGCTCGACTTCCTTCTCAAAGTCACCTGCAAGCTTTTCAGCAATGAGGGGTTTTATATATATAGCAGAAATAGTATCAATAGCACTCAATGGGCCACTTACTGTAACCGAATCGGGCCTAAAACCAATATCGTCGGCCAGGATAAACTGTTGCTCAAAGGCAAGTTCGCCTTTGAAGCCTACGGGCACTTTGCGTGTAGCAAACTGATCAACATGCAGAAAGATAGTATCAGGTTGGAGATCGACAAGGTCCATACCAAGCAACAAGCGGCTACGTATCTCTCCCATCTCAGTACGGGAAAGCAAAAATGCCATACTCTTGCCTTCCTTCTGGGTAAGTCTCATATTGGATACATCCAGTTCCAGAGGAACAAAACGGCTGCTGAGCTTTTGGCGTAGTATGTTGAAACCTGTGGCCTTGACCTTAGCCTCTACCTTCTGGCTGCTTCCGTCGAGTATCACGAGGTTGTCAGGCACATTGACAAAACTGACAGGACAACTCAGGCTGGTAACATATTCACCACGAAGGGCGTTGATAAACCAAAACAGGGTCGATAGACACAAAAAACCCAAAAATATGTAAAAGTCCCGGTTGCCTAAAAGTTTCTTTATCCGTTCTACTAAACCGCTGAATCGTATCTTATCAAAGTATTTCATAAACAAAAAAGCCAATGTTACACAAATGTAAGCATTGGCTTTTAAATATTGAGCTAAAAAAGATTATTTGCGAGGAGCAGCATCAGTCATATCCATGATGATGGCAGCTTTATCAATCTTTATTTCTACGCCGTTGGCAATTTCAACAATCATGTGGTTGTCCTTCACCTCCACTACTTTTCCATAGATTCCACCAGTGGTAATTACCTTATCACCCTTCTTAAGTGATTCACGATACTTACGCAATTCCTTTTGACGCTTCATCTGTGGTCTGATCATAAAGAAGTAGAAAATCACGATGATAGCAACAAAGGGTAATAGGGTTGAAACCATGCTTGGTTGTTGGGGTGCTGCTGCTTGTAATAAGATACTATACATACTCTGTCTTAATTGAATTAATAATGTCTAAAAGTAATACTCCGAATCGGTATTCGCAAATCTAAGATTTTTTTATGCTCTCAAACTCGTCCATCGGGATTTTTCCCTCCTTGGCCAGGTGCTCGACTATCTTGTCGAGTATTCCGTTGATAAAGAGCCCGCTCTTGGGAGTACTATAGTGTTTGGCAAGTTCAATATATTCATTAAGAGTAACCTTAAGCGGAATATTAAATGATTCCATGACCTCGGTAAGTGCGACCTGCATTATAACTATGTCCATAAATGCAACGCGTTCGAGGTCCCAGTTGCGTGAAAACTTGTTGATCAGTTCGGTATGCTCCTTTTGACGCTCAATAGTCTTGCGGAAAAGGTTACTGACAAAGTCCCTGTCCTCTTCATCCTTGAACTCATCCAGTAAAACCTGCTCATACCCTTTGTTTTCCTCAAAACTCTTTAGAGTTTTGATAACCATACTCACGATAAACTCAGACTCGTCATTCCAGTATATGCTCATTTCTTCAAGAGCAGAATAAAGAGGTTCATACTGGGCAATAACCTTCTCGACCAACTTAACAATAAATCTTTTCTGATAATCATAATCAAATTGATCTGATTCCATATAATCCCTGTAAAGCTCGGACTCGACTACCTTATTATACAGGGTATTGATGATAGCTTCGTTATCACCCCATGTAAGGCCCTTCTCCTTACTATAGTCCTGGAGTTGTTGGGAATGAATTAGTTGATCAAGTACTTTATTGTCTATAAAGCGAGTGTTGGGATTTAGATCTTCTGGCAAAGGCATTTTCTTTTGCTTGCCGATTTGGATCTTATTTACCGCAATGGTGTGGATATCGGTCAGAAGTAATAAGATCAGATGGTATAACTCGTAAGACTTTGATATGCTATGGAAAAGCTCCTTTTCCATTTCACGTATCGTAGTATCCCCTCTTTGGTTAAAGCCATATACCATCTGCATCACCTTAACCCTTAACAATCTTCTACTTAGCATTACAAAAAGAACTTTTGTTTTAAATTCGCAGCAAAAATAACTCAAATTTTCTATTGAGAACTATTTTGGCACCAAAACTAACAATTGAAAGCAAATCATTTTCCAATCTAATGAGAAATGATAATATTGCGGTTAAATAATTGAAACATTAAAAAAATTTTGTAAATAAACTTTCAGTAATTCAAAAAATAATTACCACATTTGAGTTTTGGAATTCAATAGTGCTTTTTTTTAAAACAAAACAGTTCGAGATGGAAGGATTTGATAAAAATGCCGAATTTGAAAGGAATGACAGAGACGAGATCTTTTCAAAAGCTGTAAGGGCCGGTAAGAGGACTTATTTCTTTGATGTGAAAGCAACCAGGAAGAATGACCTATACCTTACCATAACTGAAAGCAAAAAGAGATTCGAGGATGATGGCCGGTTTCTGTTCGAAAAGCACAAAATATTTTTGTACAAGGAAGACTTTGACAAGTTTGCAGAGGGGTTGAATGAGGCTGTCAATTTTATTAAGAATGCTCAGGCTGAGTATGCAGAAAACAGAGTTGAAGATGAAGATGAAAGCTTTGAATCTGTAGTAACCAACGAACTGAGCAACCTGGACTTTGAGGATCTTAGCGAATAACATCCGATAGATCAAATGTGAGAGAAGATGAGGCTGTCACGCGACAGCCTCATTGACACTTAGGAGTCGTACTTCTCCATTTTGTCGGAAATAGTTACATTACCTTCTGCCCTACTTTGTATTTTAATGTAACACATAAGGCTGTCTGCGCTAGCCTTATAGCATGCGTCTTGCACTTTTTCAACAAGTCTCATCACCTCTTCATAAGGACCCTCAATCACTGTCTCAAAGGGAGTTACCCTATAATTGAGTCCTGAAGCCGCAATCTCTGCGATTGCTTCATCCACTATTGCATATGGATGTTTGTCCTTGGCCGTTGGCAGTACCTGAACGGCAATGTTTACAATCTTGTCTTTCATCTTACATAGATATTAGTTGGAAAAAAACCCCATAAATGGGGATTGACCGATATTGTTGCAAAAGATATTTTTGCTGCTTATAATCTGGAAAGGGGCCTGACAAATATAGCAATTGCAGGCCAAAATTGAGGTATTGATGACATTAGCTGAGTTACAAAACGGTCAGGAAGCGGTTATTACAAAGGTAAAGGGCCATGGGGCCTTCCGGAGACGAATAATTGAAATGGGCTTTTTGAGAGGCAAGAAGGTCAGTGTAATCAAAAATGCTCCGCTCAATGACCCTATAGAATATCAAATATTAAACTACCTGGTATCGCTGCGTCGTGCAGAAGCTGCCCTAGTTGAAGTTGTTCCTGTCGAGGAATACGAGGAAATCAACGGCAGGCAGTTTTATGGCACCGAGCCCAATGGCAATGGACCTGAAAAGCCTGTTAACAACAAAGGCAAGACCATTGAAATAGCCCTGGTGGGTAACCCCAACTGCGGCAAGACCAGCATATTCAACTTTGCCAGTGGATCAAACGAGAAAGTGGGCAACTACAGCGGTGTGACCGTTGATATCAAAAAAAGTACCTTTTCGTACAAGGGCTACAGGTTTAACCTCTACGACCTGCCCGGCACTTACTCGCTTTCGGCATACAGTCCCGAGGAAATATACGTGCGTGAACATATCCGCCTGCAAATGCCGGATATCGTTATCAATGTGGTGGATGCTACCAATATGGAGCGCAACCTCTACCTGACAACCCAGCTAATGCACCTGGATGTCAAGGTTGTGATGGCTCTCAATATGTTTGACGAGTTCCAGCAACGAGGTGACCAACTTGATTACCGCCACCTGAGCAAGATGCTCGGCATTCCGATTATCCCCACCGTAGGATCTAAAGGCAAGGGGCTTACGGCTCTGTTTGACAAGGTAATCAGTGTCTTTGAGGACAGGGCTCACGACTACCGCTCAGTTCGCGTCAACTTCGGCCAATTTCTCGAAGACAGCATCGGCAAGGTTGACGACTGCATCAAGCAGAATAATGATCTGTCTGTTGAGATACCCCCACGTTATCTAGCTATCAAACTGCTGGAGCACGACAAGGAATATATCAAGCTGCTTAAAAAGGCAGGTTTTACTGAAATACTGGATCTGGCTGAAAAAGAAAGAGACAGGATTGAGGACGAGACACGCGAGGACGCTGAAACCGTCTTTACTGACGCGCGCTACGGCTTTATTGCCGGAGCGCTGAGGGAGACATATAAGGAGAATCCTGTCATCCGACGCAAGGTCACTGACGCCATAGACAGCGTACTGACACACAAACTTTTCGGTTTCCCCTTCTTTTTCCTGTTCATGTGGGTTATGTTCCAGACTACCTTTAGCCTTGGAGCCTATCCCATGACCTGGATAGAAAACGGAGTGGCACTTTTGTCCGGGTATCTTGACAAGGTAATGGTTGAAGGGTCTTTTAAAGATTTGCTGATAGACGGTGTTGTGGGAGGTGTAGGTGGTGTGATAGTGTTCCTGCCCAATATCCTGATACTGTTCTTCTTTATCTCCTTTATGGAGGATACTGGCTATATGGCCAGAGCTGCCTTTATAATGGACAAGGTGATGCACAAGATAGGGCTACATGGCAAGTCCTTTATACCGCTGGTGATGGGCTTTGGCTGCAATGTGCCGGCAATAATGGCTACAAGGACTATAGAGGACAGGAACAACCGACTGTTGACAATATTGATCAACCCCTTTATGTCGTGTAGCGCACGACTGCCGGTATATATACTGTTTATTGCAGCATTCTTTCCGGAGTATCCGGGAACCTTGTTGTTTATCCTCTACGGCACAGGAATCCTCATGGCTGTGCTCATAGCAAAGTTGTTCAAGCGCTTTATTTTTACAAGAACTGACCAGCCCTTTGTAATGGAGTTGCCACCATACAGAATGCCAACCATGAAGGCTGTCGTGCGCAATATGTGGCATAAGGGACAGCAGTACCTACGCAAGATGGGGGGTGTCATAATGATCGCTTCTATTATTATCTGGTTCCTCGGTTATTACCCAAGGGAAAGCAGCAACTCTCAGGCAATGGCAACAGAGATCGAGAATATCAATAATCACTATGAATCACGGGTTGCTGACGCTTCAGAGGAGGATCATGCAGATATCCTGGCAGTTAAGTACAACGAGATAAGTAAACTTGAGGAAAAAATTCACAGAGAGCAGCAGGAAGAAAGTTATATAGGCCGATTGGGTCATGCAATTGAACCATTGATTGAGCCTCTTGGTTTTGATTGGAAGATGGGTGTGAGTCTGCTCACCGGAGTTGCCGCCAAGGAGGTGGTTGTAAGCACCATGGCTGTGTTGTACCAGTCGCCCGATCACGGTGAGGCAGACAACAGTCTGCTGATAAATAATATAAGGAATGAAAAGACTGCTGACGGACAGCCGGTATTTACTCCATTAAAGGCCTTGTCCTTTATGATGTTTATTCTGGTGTATTTCCCGTGTATTGCAGTAATAGCAGCGATTAGGAAGGAAGCAGGAGCCTGGAAGTGGGCGCTCTTTACGATATTTTACACAACGGCTCTGGCGTGGCTTGTGGCATTTGGCGTATATCAAGTCGGAAGCTTGTTGGGGTTTTAATAAAAAATGGAGGTATTATGTTACAGGACATCCTTACATATATTACAGTAGCTGCAGCAATAGCCTATGCTTTGTTCCAGCTTATACGTTCCATCCAGAGCAGCAAACCTGGATGTGGTACTGGTTGCAGCAGTTGCTGCAGTCCTTCTGATTTCAAAGCTTCAGCACTAAAGAAGAAGAAGGTCACAGTGTAAAGAGAATGCAAACAAAAAGCCCCTAAGTCTTATCAACCTAGGGGCTTTTTTGTGCCCAGAACAGGACTCGAACCTGCACATCCTTACGGACACTAGTCCCTGAAACTAGCGCGTCTACCAATTCCGCCATCTGGGCGTTTCAATTTTGACGCTGCAAATATAAAAAGTTAAACTTTCCAGACAATAACAAACTCCGGAAATTTTCAACCACAGCGCCAAAATTTACACATCCTTCAGGTAATGAGGAACTAATTTTTGAGGTTCCTCTCCAGGAAATCAAACTTCATTTGGTAAAGGTGTAGCCTTGTATTTCCGCCCCTTATAAAGTGATTCCTGTTGGGATAGATAAACAGGTCAAACTGCTTTCCGGCCTGTACCAGTTTGTCAACAAACTCGTAGGTATGCTGAATATGGACATTGTCATCGACAGTGCCGTGAACCAGCAACAGACGTCCATGCAGGTTTTCAGCCATCTCTATCGGAGAGAATGCATAACCTGACGGATTCTCGGCTGGCTTACGCATAAAGCGCTCGGTGTAGGCAGTGTCATAAAACTTGTGATTCAACGGAGGTGCTATTGCAATTCCTGCCTTAAACAAATTACTGCGACTTAAGCATAGGGTACTGATAAAACCTCCATAGCTCCATCCCCAGATTGCAATATTATTGGCATCCACATAGCTTTGTTGACTCAGGTATCGGGCAGTTGAGATCTGATCATCGCTCTCCAGTCGTCCCAGTTTCATATAAGTCTGCTTTGAAAACTCCTCACCTCTGGCAGCAGTACCGCGTCCATCAACACAAACAACCAGATAGTTTTTCATTGCAAGGTAGTATTCCCAACCCATCTCCCACATGTCAAGTACCTCCTGAGAATCCGGACCACCATACTGTACCATCAGTACAGGGTATTTGCGGTTTTGATCAAAGTCAAGAGGTTTTATCATCCAACCATTCAGTTCAACACCATCCTCAGTCCTGAATGTAAAGAACTCCTTATTTGGCAGCTTGTATGATGCAAGTTTTGCCTTCAGGTAGTTGTTGTCATTAATCACATACTGCAGTTTACCTTTCTTGTCCAGGACCTGATAAACCGGCACCTGAGAAGCTGAGCTGAACTCATGAACATAGTATGAGAAATCGCTGCTGAAAGTTGCTTTGTTGGTACCCTCCTTAGCAGCAACAGGAGTCATCTTAGTGCCATCGAAGTTTACCGAATAAACCTCACGACGCAGTGGTGACTTGGCTGCAGCCTGGAAGTAAAACAACCTGGATGCTGCATCATAGCCGTAATAATCCGTCACATCCCAGTTTCCCTTTGTAAGTTGCCTTACCTTGCGACCGTCCAATGAGTACAGGTGCAGGTGGAAGTAACCGTCAAGTTGTGCCTTGTAAACGAAGTGTTTACCATCGGGCAGGAAGTAAATACCTTTAATACAATCCTCACTGACATAGCGACTATTGCGGTCGGTCATTATACTGCGGGTAAGACCAGATGATGAGTTTGCCAATAGCAGGTCGAGTTGATCCTGTCTGCGATTGAGCATTACAATAGCCAGTTGGCCGGGCTCATTGGTCCACTGAATCCGAGGGATATAGATATCATCTCCCTTGATATCCATCTTCTTGGTGGTACGATTCTGAATATTGAAAACATGCACCGAGACGACCGAATTGGCTGTCCCAGCCTTAGGATATTTATAGGTGTATTCACCGGGATACAGTTCGTATTCCTTGTACTCAGGATAAGAACCCTTGTAATATTGCAGAGTCCACTGCTTTACCTGAGACTCATCAAATTTGATATAGGCCAGTTCCTGGCTATCAGCCGACCAGTCAAAGGCACGTGTAAAAGCAAATTCCTCCTCATATACCCAGTCGGCTGCTCCGTTAATAATGGTATCCTTGGCACCATCGAAGGTAATCTGGTTCTCGGTACCAAAGCGAAGGTTCTTGATAAAGATATTGTTATCCCTCACAAAGGCCACGCTGTAGCCATTGGGTGCAAACGTTGCATCACGTTGCGGGCCATTCTTTGACAAGGGTTCAACCTCCCTCCTCTCGATGTCGATAACGTAGTAATCGGCAATAAAAGAGCGACGGTAAATTCTGTTGCTGTTGTTGTAAACAAGAGCACGGCTACCATCAGGGCTAAAAGTAAAGCCCTCAATGGACTCAATAGAAGCACCCTTTAGGCTGGAGACATCCACCAAAACCCCAACGGGTTTTGGCGAGGTAAATGAGTATTTTACGATTTTGGTTCCATCTTCCTCAAGACGGGCATAGTGTTTACCGTCATTCAGCGGCACAATCTTACCAGGAGTTTCTGCCTGGAAAACCGGCCTGGACACAAAATCCGCCAGTTCCAATCCCTGCTGGGCATTTACATTAAGCAGCAATCCGGATAGTAATATCGAAAAGACTAACTTCTTCATTGATCAGTTATGTTTAGATTTTCAGTAAGACAACAAAAATAGGCGACTTTAGCAAATTAACAAACAAGAACAATGCCGTACAATTTTGAACTGTCAAATTCACATCCTTCCGTAAATTATATATCTTTGTGTGTTTTTTGAAAATCAAGATTAGACAAGCATATCATGATAAAAATCACATTTCCCGACAATTCGGTACGTGAGTACGAATCAGGAGTAACAGGCTACGAGATAGCAAGGGCAATCAGTCCCCAGCTGGCCAAAGAAGTGTTGAGCATCACAGTTAATGACGCACTATGGGATCTGACCCGCCCCATCACTACAGATGCAACGATTAAGCTGCACAAGTGGGATGATGAGGAAGGCCGCCATGCATTCTGGCACTCTTCGGCTCACCTTATGGCTGAGGCCTTACAAAGCCTTTATCCGGGGATCAAATTTGGTATCGGACCTGCAATAGAAAACGGTTTCTATTATGATGTGGATCCGGGAGATGCAACAATTACCGATGCCGATCTGCCTAAGATTGAGGAGGAAATGCGTCGTCTTGCTAAGCAAAACAATCAATATGTTCGCAGTGAGGTTCCCAAGAAGGAAGCACTTGAGTTTTTCAGCCATGACCCGTACAAGGTAGAGCTGCTCAATGATCTGCAGGACGGAACTATCAGCTTTTATAAGCAAGGTAGCTTCACCGACCTGTGTCGCGGACCTCACCTGCCTAACACAGAGCATATAAAGGCTATCAAGCTATTGAACGTAGCCGGCGCCTACTGGCGTGGAGATGAAAAGCGCAAACAGCTGACCCGTATCTACGGTATCACCTTCCCCAAGCAAAAGATGCTTGATGAGTATCTCGTTCAATTAGAGGAAGCTCAAAAGCGTGACCACCGTAAACTGGGTAAGGAACTTGAGCTTTTCACATTCAGCCAGAAAGTTGGACAGGGTCTTCCATTGTGGTTGCCACAGGGAGCTCGTTTGAGAGAGAGACTGGAAAACTTCCTTAAGAAAGTTCAGCAACAATATGGCTATGAGCCTGTTATTACACCACATATTGGTAACAAGGATCTGTATGTTACATCAGGTCACTATGCCAAATATGGTGCCGACTCATTCCAGCCAATACATACACCAGCCGAAGGCGAGGAGTTTTTGCTGAAGCCGATGAACTGCCCTCACCACTGTGAGATATATAAGACACGTCCCCGCTCCTACCGTGATTTGCCATTGCGCTTTGCGGAGTTTGGTACCGTATATCGTTACGAGCAGAGTGGTGAGTTGCACGGACTGACCAGGGTGCGCGGGTTTACTCAGGACGATGCTCACATCTTCTGCAGGCCCGACCAGCTCAAGGAAGAATTTATCAAGGTTATTGATATTATTTTCTACATATTCAAGACACTTGACTTTAAGGAATATGTAGCACAGATATCACTGAGGGATCCCAACAACAAGGAAAAGTATATTGGTTCGGATGAAAACTGGGAAAAGGCCGAGAATGCCATTATCGAGGCATGTAAGGAAAAAGGTCTTAACACAGTTGTAGAATTGGGCGAAGCAGCCTTCTACGGACCGAAGCTTGACTTTATGATCAAGGATGCGATTGGACGTAAGTGGCAATTGGGTACCATCCAGGTGGACTACAACCTGCCTGAGCGTTTCGAACTGGAATATATCGGTCAGGACAATGCTCCACACAGGCCAGTAATGATTCACAGGGCACCGTTCGGTAGCATGGAACGCTTCGTAGCTGTATTGATCGAGCATACCGGAGGTAAGTTCCCATTGTGGCTAACCCCAAATCAGGCAGTCGTGTTGCCTATCAGTGAGAAATTTAACGACTATGCACAGGAAGTAGTGAACAAGTTGAAGGCTGTGGATGTTCGTGTATCAGTAGACGACCGTAACGAGAAGATTGGAAGGAAGATTCGCGACAACGAGTTGAAGAGGATTCCTTATCTGTTGATCGTTGGAGAGAAGGAAGCTGAAGGCGGTATGGTTGCCGTTCGCCGTCAGGGAGAAGGCGACAAGGGAGTGATGACGATTGATGAATTTGCAGCACTGATAAATAAAGAAGTTGCTGATTCATTAGCATAACAACACCTCTATTGGCTCAGTATTCATTAGCTTTCATCTGAGTCGGTCGAAGTGAACAAGGCCACGATGGTGCAAAGTCATGCAAGAAAAAAAATCTGTATAAATTTCTTGTATCAATTGAAATCAATATCTTTGCACCCTCAAAAGCAACTTTTTCAACTGGGTGAATTAACAATAAGTATAATTAAACATAGGAGGGCAATACTATAGGACCAAGAAGATATCCGGTACAACCCCAAAAGGACGAGTTCAACTTCCGTATCAACGAAAAGATACGAGTACCACAGGTTCGCCTGGTTGGTGAAAACATTGAGAATCCCGGGGTTTACCCTATCAGCGAAGCTTTAAAGTTAGCAGATGAGTTAGAACTGGATTTGGTAGAAATTTCTCCAAAAGCCGATCCTCCAGTATGTAAAATACTAGACTACCAGAAGTTTCTCTATCAGCAAAAGAAGAAACAGAAGGAGATGAAGCAGAAGACCATACAGGTTACGGTCAAGGAGATTCGTTTTGGTCCGAATACCGATGACCATGATTACAACTTTAAGTTGCGTCATGCGGAGAAGTTCCTCAATGAAGGATCAAAGGTCAAGGCCTATGTATTTTTCAAGGGACGTAGTATTCTTTTCAAAGAAAAAGGTGAGATACTATTGCTCAGATTCGCTCAGGATTTGGAAGAAATTGGAAAAGTTGAGCAAATGCCAAAGCTGGAAGGTAAGCGTATGACAATGTTCCTTACCCCAAAGCCAAAAAAGAAGTAGTTGAGAAGATCAATCACTTAAATATATCTGAACAATGCCTAAAATGAAGACGAATTCCAGTGCTAAGAAGCGTTTTACTATCACTGGAAGTGGAAAGATCAAGCGTAAGCATGCTTTCAAGAATCACATCTTGACCAAGAAGGAAAAGAAGAGAAAGAGAAATCTAGCTCTACCCGGACTGGTTCACAGTTCTGATGAGAAAAGCGTGAAGCGCTTATTAGCAATGAGGTAATCAACAAATTATTAACCGAGTGAATTAGCAACAAAGATTCCCTGACAGGGAACGCTAACCATTCAAAAAACAGAAATTATGCCTAGATCAGTAAATTCTGTAGCTTCCAGAGCTCGTAGGAAAAAGATTTTAAAGTTGACCAGAGGCTATTTTGGCAGCAGAAAAAACGTATGGACAGTTGCCAAGAATGCATGGGAAAAAGGTCAATTGTATGCTTACCGCGATCGTAAGCGCAAAAAGGGACATTTCAGAGCATTGTGGATACAGCGTATCAATGCTGCTGCTCGTCTGGAAGGTCTTTCATACAGCAAGTTGATGGGACTTCTTGCAAAAGAAAACATCAAGATCAACCGTAAAGTACTTGCTGACCTTGCAGTAAATCACCCGGATGCCTTCAAGGCAGTTGTGAAACGTGCAACAGCTAAATAAATCCTAAGACCGAACTTGGTTATTAAATTTTAGGGTTAAATCTTACAGAAACGTCCCCTCGTGGGGACGTTTTTCTTTTACCCCCTCCCACTTCTACACAGTTACGCATCAGGCAAGATTTTCTCAGGTTAGATTACCAGGCATTCCATTTTCACAGTACGTACCTGCAAAGCGTGTAGCATACAGGGTAATTGTTGCTCACAGTCATATTTTTCCCACATATCCCGCTTTCGTGATATCTTTCAGGCAAAAATCTCCTTAAATTTTTATCTTTGTCAGGTTAAGTAAAACAAGTTCCAAATGAAGATAGCACTTATTGGATATGGCAAGATGGGCAGGACCATCGAGAAGATCGCGTTGTCGCGTGGACATCAGATCGTAGCTAAAATAGACCCCGTCAATGGCGAGGATTTTACAAGTCCCAGTCTTAAGGAGGCAGATGTTGCGATTGAGTTTACCAGACCTGAAACAGCATTTATAAACTATCTGGAATGCTTCAGGCTCAATCTGCCTGTTGTGTCGGGAACTACCGGATGGCTGGAGCGTATGGATGAGATCAAGGCTCTTTGTGAGAAGGGACATACCTTCTTTTATGCATCCAACTTCAGTATAGGGATGAATCTGTTCTTTGAGATCAACAAGCGTCTGGCTCAGTTGATGAATTCACAGCCGCAATATGAGGTGAGCATGACAGAGGTGCACCATATCCATAAACTTGATGCTCCAAGCGGAACTGCAATAACCCTTGCCGAAGGAATATTGGAGAATCTGAGTCGCAAGAAATACTGGGAACTTGACAAACCTTCAACAGGAGATGTGATTGGTATCAAAGCCGTACGAGAAGGAGAAGTACCTGGTACCCACATTATAAATTATATCTCTGATGTAGATGAGATTACCATCGAACATAAGGTAACATCACGAGATGGACTTGCTTTTGGTGCGGTTCTTGCAGCCGAGTTTGCCATTAGCAGGAAGGGTTTCCTGACTATGAGCGATATGCTCAAATTCTAGGTTCAGTAATAATTAATAACAAAGCGTATAATGGATTTCAAGGGTATCCCAACCTCTCGTAAGGTAAGGTTTTTTATAGCTCTCATAGCTTTTGTTCTGACTGTGATTTGGATAGGCAACTACTGGCTGTTGCTTGGTGTGCCCGTAATATTTGATATTTACATTAGTCGTATTGTGCCCTGGGGAGCCTGGAAGCAAAAGAAGGAAGGTCAGAGGCCCCCTGCCTGGGTAGAATGGGTAGATGCACTGGTCTTTGCACTTGTAGCTGTATATATCATCAATATTTTCCTGTTTCAGAACTACAAGATCCCTACCTCTTCCCTTGAAAAGACATTGCTCGTAGGTGACCATCTGTTTGTAAGCAAGGTAAGCTATGGTCCCAGGATGCCCATCACTCCGATAGCATTTCCGCTGGTGCAAAACACCTTCCCCATCACAAATAGCAAGTCATATACAGACTGGCCCACATGGGACTATAAGAGACTTAAGGGCTTTGGTAAGGTAGAGCGTAACCAGATAGTGGTATTCAACTTCCCGACAGGAGATACAGTGCCATTCTATCGCCCAAATCCAGACTACTATATCACAATTAAGGAACTGGGTCAATATGCTGCTATGCGTAACCCTTCCCTTATTGAAGGCAAGACCTTTGCTTCAGAATATGAAGAACGCCAGTTTTTTAACGAAATAGGTCGCAGGCTGGTACAAAGCAACTCACAGGAGTACGGGGATGTTCGTTACCGTCCTGTTGACAAGAGAGACAACTATGTAAAGCGTTGCATCGCCCTCCCGGGCGATGTGTTTGAGATTCGCCATAATCAGGTTTATATTAACGGACAGCCAGCAGAAAACCCGGAAAACCTACAGCACAATTACCTTGTTGTTACAGATGGAACCATATTGCCAAAGCAATTCTTTGACAGACTTGGTATTTCGGAAGATGACAGAAGAGAAGGAGGAACAGGGCCAAACTACGTACTACCTCTCACCAAAGCTATGGTTGAGACAATAAAGAGTTACGATATTATTAAGGCTGTGGAAGTTGATGAACGCAAGCCCAACGGATCTGGATCAGAGGTATTCCCTTATAGCAAGTATTTCAACTGGAGCAGGGACAACTATGGTCCGTTGCGCATCCCTGCCAAGGGAGAGACAGTTGACCTGACCATTGAGAATATCCTGCTTTATGAACGCATTATCTCAGCATATGAAGGTAACAAGCTTGAAGTAAAGAATGGTACCATCTATATCAATGGAGAGGTAGCCAACAGCTATACCTTCAAGATGGACTACTACTTTATGCTGGGAGACAACCGCCACAAATCGGCTGACAGTCGTTATTGGGGTTTTGTACCCGAGGATCACATTATTGGCCGTCCAATCCTTGTCTGGTTGTCAGTTGACAAAGACAAAGGTTTCCCGGGCGGTATTAGGTGGAACAGATTTTTCAAGTGGGTGAAGAACGATTAAGTACCAGATGAAGAAGGCAGTCAGGGTATTAGTATGGCTTGCAATTGGTTTTGGAATATCAGAGTTGATATACCATTATGGACTGGAGCTGCTGAAAGTACCCACTTCTTCAATGTCGCCCGGCATAGAGGCCGGCGACTATGTTCTGGTAAATAAGTTTATTCCTGGTCCACGATACAAAGCCAATGATCCCAACCGCTATGGAAGGTTTGCACTTTCCAGATCATTGAATTATGGAGATATAGTTGTATTCAACTTCCCAGAAGCAGACACGATAGTACCCAACAAGCCCGGAGAGAGTTATTATCTGCTTCGCAGGAGAGATGCTGGGATAGATACATTGCTTACTGAGGAGTATTGGGGAGAGCTGGAAGCTTTAAAGGTCACGCAACGTCCCAGGATGATAAAGAGAGTCGCTGCATTGCCGGGTGATAATATTCAGATTATCAGAGGTGTCTTAAATGTAAACGGAGCTGAGAAGGACTTTCGCATCAGCAGTGGCGATAGCGTTATAATACTTCCTCCCGGGGTATATGATCCCTATGTCTTTCCGGGCAATTACCGGCATGGCTGGAATGTTGATAATCTGGGTCCGTTTTACCTTCCAAGGAAGGGAGATGTGTTGGTATTAGACCCAAAGACTTTCCCGTTGTATGAGCGGATTCTCAAGGTTTTTGAGGCTTCGGCTATAGAGCAACGAGGAAATAGTTTTTATCTGGACGGCAAGCCTGTACAGCAGTATGTTTTCAAGATGAATTATTATTGGGTTCATGGCGACAACCGGAATCGCTCCTTTGACAGCCGCTACTGGGGTCCCGTCCCCGAAAACCATATTGTAGGTATTGTGAGGTAAATACCTCTCTCAAAAAGTATCAATCCTTTACCATATTGCAACAATAAAAAATTGCAGGAACCGTAGGTCCCTGCAACTAAGAACTTTATTAGCAAGAGACTATCTCTTACTATTCAAATGGATTGTTTTCAAAACTTCTGCTTTTATTGCTCTGATCTAACCCTTCTCCACTTTCATCTGCTGGCTCTGGACCACCTGTACCACCTGGGTTGTCTGGATTATTCTCACTAGACATCACCAAGGAAAGCTCTGAGTCTAGTAGAAATTCTGCAATAAGTGGTCGGGCATATATCTTTCGTTTCACCATTAACTTAGTATTACATCGGAGCAAATTTAAGCAAAAACTTATTTAACAACAATCTTTTTACTTATAGTGTTTTCACCCTTGTTAGAGTATAAAGTCAAGATATATACACCATCCGGGTAACGTCCGATATTAACCATTCCTGCAGTATCTAATACATCACTTTTTACTACTCGACCTGAGATATCAAAGAGTGAATATTTTTCACCAATCATTGAATCAACAACACTAACATACAAGTTACCATTATCAACTAAGTATGAAAGATTAAGTTCATCATCAGATAATTCAACAGGTTTGGCTGATGTAATTACAGAATCAGTAAACTTCAACACAAATCTGCTATTATTGGTCCCTGTAGTATTTACCGAGAAAGTATATGGACCGTCTTTAAGTAGGTTAATCTCATTTGAAGCCAAATTATCTTTTAGGATAACATCAACTCCACTTAGATTCAGCTCACTCAGGTCAATCGTATATGTTCCAGATTTCCTTGCTACAAATCCTAAACCAACCTCTTTATTTTTAACATAGGGAACAGTGTTGATAGATAAACTTGTGCTACTATTAATCGTGTAAATTTCAAATGGATTTTTTCCGTCTCCAAAACGCTTTTCCGTATCAAACTTGTCTATTCCATCATTCGCTTCATCGATAAAGACTACAGCAAGTTCATCAGCATACTCACCATTACCTACTCTTAACTTAAGATGATTAGGTTTAACAGATGTTGATTTTAAAAAATTTGATTTATTCTCTACCTGTGCACTGCGTGGTATAGTCAGATCAGCGCCAGGCTTTCCAATTTTTACCTTTACAAGAAATCCATGATTTGAAGGAATTGTACCATCTGCACCACCAATACCAACACCAGACTCTTGATTAAATGCATTGTAAATTGCATCTTTTGGATCCCACAACCAGTAGTTGTTCTCAATATAATCTTCAATTCCAGAGTTTGCATCAATCAATTTTTTCCAGCTTAATGCAGAAGTAAATGGATTGCCAAGGAAATTCCAACCATAGCCTTTGCCTTCTGTTCTATAAAGTTTAACAAGTATTGATTCTGTATTGATAGCACCACATAATAATAGATTATTTAAAGTATAAACAGCATAACCAACACCAGGAGTCATGTTGTTTATTCCATTATTATGCCACATATCTGTCTGATTTTCAAACCACCTCATCTGATAACCTGACCCAGAGTTAATTGGATTAGCACCAAGAGTTGGGGAACCCATAAAATACACCCTTGACAAATCTTTAACAGGAATATACTGATGTACAAATACTTTATCTGCATCAACCTTAAGTGTACCTCCAGTAAATATGTATGAAGCATTTACTTTATCGGCAGCTGATTCAAGATGGAATTCACCTGTCAGATTTAGCATGCCTCCTTTTTGAGTTAACAATCCACCAGCCTCAACCGTTAAATTATGTAACCTAACATTGCCTCCGTCTTGAATAATTGGATATTTAGATAATCCATCAGGAATTCTTACACTCTTTCCTGCTATGTATGTACCACCCCAGTTATCGGGATCTTCCCAAACAGTGACATCTCCCATACCAGTCCAAGTAAATTCACCGTCAGTTTCAAAACTGACTGTTGTACTATCAGATTCAGAAGTATTACCACTCAAGTCTTTTACCTTACGAATTATCAACTCATATGAATTTAGTGGAGTCAATTCCTCATTTGGTGTAATAGTAATTCTTGTACGTTCACTTATAACAGTATTATCTATTGTAAACGGTATACTCTCCTTTAGATCTTCCTCTCCTACCATGTAAAGAGCGAAATCCTCAGTGCTAAGCGCATTTCCTTGAAGATCAACTACTCTTTCAGAAAATGTTACTAATAGTTTTCCATCACTAGGAAATGCAAGAAACTCATTTATAGGATAAGTACTGTAAATCTTGGGTGCTGTCTTATCAATAACCAGTGTTCTTACCTCGCCAAATTTAGATAGTTCATCAGTAACCTCTCTTTTATATACAACATGTAGATAATACACACCCTCTGTCGCAGTAAATCCATTGACGTCAATTGAAGTAGGATTATCATTATCCTTAATATCTTCATTGATAAACATAATAGCAGGATCACCATAATGATTCTTGCTAGCTGCAATGCTATCAGGCGCAGGAGCTATTGGGCTCATGGTAATTACACCATAAACCATTCCAGGAAAATCTGCATGTACTTCAAGTGTAAATCCAGAAGCACTCATATTACTAAGTTTTGGATATCCTTCCTGCCAAAGAGGAGGACGACTTTCCGTTCTGAAGTACCAAACTTGTGAAGAAATGCTGCCACTAACTGTATCAACACCAGCAAAGGGAGCATCAGTAATTTCAGACCTTACATATCCCTCTTCAATAACAACATAATACTCTGTTTCATAACTCAAAGGAGAGCTACTCAAATCCACAATCAGCTCATATCCATCTTCCGAAATACTAACATTTTGAACCCCAACGGCAAAGGTCTTTATTAAACCTACTTCATTATAAATAAGAAATAACTCATTATTGTCACCAAACTCAATTTTTTCGTTAAAAGTTAAACGCAATTTAGTATCCCTTGAAACCTCAGGGGTGCCAGGAGCCGGAAAATATCCATCCATGACAACATAAGGAGGATCAGCAGGAATTGGCTCTACCTCCGTGGTAAAAGACCACTCGCCAGCATCAAAACCAGTAAAATACACCTCACTACCAACACGCTTAATCAGGGTTGAAGCAATCCTAACATCGTAAACAGTTTCATACTCTGGCAAAGGATTACTGGACAAGTCTATTTGCAGCGTGTTGTTGTTGACGATGCTGACAGAAGAAGAATTTTTTGTAAGAACCCTCACCTCAACACCGTCAGAATATATTTCTATATTCCCTGAACCCAATTCAATATCCTTATCAAACTCCAAGGATAAAACAACATCTTTCAAAACCCCATCATCATTGTGAGCTGGAGAGAGAACTGGATTCTCTAGTGGAAGATAAACGGTGGTAAAGTCCCAGGCATCTTTATCTGAAAGACCAGCAAATGGCGCTCCAGAGGTAGTTTCAACAGCACCATTAGGAATTACCACATAGTAATGAGTCCCTTCTGCCAAATCGGTTGTGGGATTAATAATTAAATCACTACCACTAACCGAAAGTCCAGTGGTTATTGTCTCCACTACCGATTCGGATTGATAGTCATAGATATGAACTTCGGCACTAGTCCCTAGTTGAATATTCTGATTAAAGGTTGCAACCAGACTGGCATTAAGAGCAACATCACTTGCACCATCCTCAGGCACCTGAAGGTCAAGGGTGAAAGGGGCTGCCTCCGTGGTAAAAGGAACCGCTGTCGGTTCGGTCGCACCAATTACGGAAGTTTCAAAATCTTCTGTCGTAACAAAATAAGCGACATAAGATGTCTCCGAACTCAAGTTATATGCCTCAATACTAAACTCAGTACCGGGAGCAGACAAACCAATCTCGCCATAACGCCCTTCAGGAATCAGCTCTCCATTTCCATCTAAAGACCAAGAAATTACTTCTGCGATATTAGGCTCATCTTCATTAGCGTCTAAAACTATGAATAATGTATAGTGGGATGGGGCATACACCGGTCTCGGCGTAAGTTGTATCATCCCCCCCACCGAAGCACTGACATTAAGCTTAGCTGATTCGTGGGTAATATCACTCACATTTGGGTATCCTGGGGTATAGGACTCCTGTCCCCACACGCCACCTACTACCAGAAGGCTGAGGGCGGCTGTCATCCACACTTTGAGTAAATATTGTTTCATACTTTTGGATCTATGATTTAAAGACTTTTAATTAACAAAGAAATTTTACTGCTCAGCACCCGCTTAAATATAAAGGGGTTTCCCGGTTTCTCCACTTAGCCTGACTGTTTGTAAGGGCTTGTTGCGCAAGCAAAAAAGCAGGCATTGATGTAAATACTACAAATTGGATGTAATATTAGCAATTTGTACGCAAAACAGGGTCAAATAGTTGCCGTAAGTGGTCGAATTATTGATAAAGGAAACAAACAGGGTGCGCAATGGTTCAACTAGAGTTTCACCAGGCGGGCCAGGTAGTCAAAGTGGGTACCGTCAGCAATTTTTTCACATCTGAATCCATGCTGCTCTGCGTAGTATGACAAAAGCTCTGAATCAATAAAGAGCCACTTAAAAGACTTACCTTTTATATTACCATAACTCATTCGGTAAACCACTTCGCCATAATATTTGTCATTCAGATTTATTAGCATACTGCCGTCATCCTCCAGAAAGAGGTAACGTAAATCCGAACTGTCAAGCAAAACCTGCCCCTCTGGACTCAGCAGCTCATCAATCTTCCTGAATAACCGCGGAAATCCATCCGTAGTGCCAACCAAACCTATGCCGTTCATCATAAACAGCATCGTGTCATATGTCTCACCAACCGGACAACTAAAAAAATCTGAGTTTATTACATTTCTGACCCCTCTCTTCGAAATTACCTCACAACATTTTGCGGAAATCTCCAATGCAGTTACATCCAGGCCCATACTCTGAAGGTGTAGCGTATGACTACCCATGCCCGCTCCAACATCCAGAACCCTGCCCCGTGCATGGTTCATGGCTATCTGCTCCAATACCGGCATCTCAGCAAAACTGCGGAACAAGTGCTTTACGGGCAATATATCATTCTCCGCAATATCACACCACACTTTTATATCCTTCCCCTGGGACCCATTAACCAAGTAATCTAGCCCGGCCTCACCCATCACATCGTACTGCGGCTGAATCATAAAATCACGCTAACAATTTGACCGAAAGATAATAAAATTATACAACAACTACCTCTACTCCCATCTTTTCCATCGCTTCTTTGTACATCGGACTGATGCCGCTGTCGGTAATTAATACGTCAATCTGACTAATATTACAGATCACCGCGAGGTGACGTTTACCCAACTTGGACGAGTCTGCTACAACGATAATTTTTCGTGCCATCTTAAGCATCGTCCTCTTAAGGGCAGCTTCTTCAAGGTCGGGCGACGAAAGCCCAAGATTCAGGTCAATACCGTCGGTTGCCAGAAACAGCTTGTCGCCAAAAAACATTTTGAAGTTGTCAATGGCCGTGGCTCCAACCAAAGTCAATATGCTATGCCTCATAATGCCTCCCGGCATTATGATTGTTATGTTCTCCATGTCGGCCAGCGAACTGGCAATGTTCAAGGCATTTGTTACTACCGTCAAACGGCTGAAACGTCCCAGGTGATTGGTTATTTCACGAGTGGTTGTTCCGCTGTCTATTACTATGGTATCCCCGTCTTCTATAAAACGGGCTGCCCTACGACCGATGGCTTCTTTCTCCTTTACATTCTTGCTCTTCTTCTCCAGAAAACGAAGATCCAGGGAGGCCTTCTCAGTCTTGATGGCGCCTCCCCGGGCTCTTATTAATAGATTTTTGCGTTCCAGATAAGCAAGATCGTTGCGAATGGTTACTTCACTTACGTTGAAGTAACGACTCAGATCATTGACATTGACCTGGCCGTACTCATCCAGCATTTTAATTATTAAACCCCTTCTACCTGCTGTTGTTTCAGGGTTATACCTGCTCATTTTCGAGTTTGAATTTTACAAGGGTCTTGTTCAATTTGTCAGAGAGCTCTTCAAGTCTGTGTGCTGCATTATTTATATCGTCTGAGGTTGAAGCGTTACGCTGGGTAACTGCATTCAACTGCTGCAGTGCATTGTTGATCTGCTCTACTCCTGTCTCCTGCTCCATAGATGCTACTGTGATCTCCTGAATCAGTGAAGCTGTCTTTTCTATCTCAGGAGTCAACTGCTCAAGCTGCTCCAGCGCATTCACAGATGACGCGTAAGTAGTCCCGGCCATGGCATTGATCTCGGCAGCGGCCGCCTGACTTCTCTCAGCAAGCTTGCGAACTTCGGCAGCTACTACTGCAAAACCCCTGCCCTCTACTCCTGCACGAGCTGCTTCAACAGCAGCATTCAATGCAAGGATATTGGTTTGAAAGGCTATGTCGCTGATCACGGATACCTTTTGAGTGATCTCTTCCATACTCGCGGTTGCCAATCTTGATGTATTGTTGCTGCTTTTCATGCTAACAGAAGCCAACTTGGCAATAGACTCTGTGGTCCTGGCATTATCTGCAGTCTGTTGAATATTGGCGTACATCTCTTCCATTGAAGATGAAACTTCTTCGGCTGCAGATGCCTGTTCTGCTGCACCGGAGGCCATCTCCTCAGAACGCTCTACAAGTACGTCACCGGCTTCATCCAGTGCTCTTGCGCTTATTGCTATATCGTTGATCAGTTCCCTGAGGTTGACAACCATGTTGTTCAAGGCTGCTGCCAGGCGTCCAACTTCATCCTTGCGGGTAGTGTCAAAACTTACTGTCAGGTCGCCTTCTGCTATTTGTTCGGCTCCTCTTACACCCTCAAGTATAGGTTTTGTGATAGATGGCGGCAGGAAGATAAAGGCTATCAGGCCTATTATAACCATAAAGATTACTCCAACAATAATCAGATTCCTGACATTGGTGACCACGGTAATGGAATTGCTTCCTACTACTTTCATCTGTTCCTGACCAAGGTCAGAAACAGTGCGGATATCCCACATGATCTCTTTTGCCATTTCAAAGGCAATAATCTCTGACTTGCGGGCTACTGTATAGTCGTCAATATAGGTCTCAGCAGCATTTACGAAATCCCTCAGCAAACCGGATACATTGCCGGGATATGAGTTATTTCTTATCATATTGCGAAGGGTCGCCAGATCATCCAGCTTGGACTGCATGTTGATAGAGTATCTGTTGATCTCGTCTGCCTGTAGTGAACCCCAGATACCCATGGCCAGTGCTCCTGCAGTTTGTACCGAACCGTTGTAGCGGTTGGCATTGATTGCTGTGTATAACTTGCCACCTATTTCTTCAAGGGCCTTGCGACTTTCGCTCACCTGGCCCTGGAGGGCAAAGTGAGTGTTTAGGTGCGACCTGTATCTCTGGATGCTTTCCTTCAATGGCACAAGAGCCTCGCTATTGGATTCTTCTCCAAGATTCCCGTCCATCTCTATCAAGCCTTCAAGGGCTCCGTTGAAAACTTCAAATTCGTTTTCACTTCTGTACAGGAAATAATCATTGGCAGTAAAATCATAGGATCTTATGTACTCAGACAACTTCCACCATGATTGAGAAGTCTTGATAGCTCCGTCAACATAAGGAATGTACTGATCTGTCAGTTTACTGATATCCCTGTTTACCCTAATCAAGTTAAACATTGTATATGCACCCATCAGGAATGCAAGTACCAGCACGAAACCCAAAGCACTTCTGATCTTTGCGTTTATGTTCAAATCTCTCCACTTCATTTTCAATTCCAGTTAATGTTGCTATTCTATGTTATTATCATTTTTTTAGAAACCTTTTTTACAAAAAAGGACTATAAAAGTAGTGGTTTTATCCTTACTATGACATTTACAGTGTTATTTTTGCAATTTGGCCTTAATGTACTTTATTAATACTTTATAATATTTATACCTTAATAAAATGAAAAAAGATTCAAAAATATTCGGGTTTATTTTACTCTTTTTCATGGCGTTTGCTATATCGGGATGTAAGAAGAGTGAAAGTATAAAGATCGGCTTCCTTTTCAATTCTGATATAACCTACCGCTTTGTTATTGAGAGTAATTATTTCGCAGAACGTGCCAGGCAACTGGGAGCCGAAGTAATAGTAAAACATGCCAACGACAACGCCAGCCTTCAATACGAGATGGCTATGCAAATGAAGGAGGAAGGAATAGACCTGCTGACTCTGGTCTATATCAATGAGATTACTGCCGATGCTATTGTCCGCGATATGAAGGCCGATGGTATTCCTGTGATAGCATACAACAGACTAATACCCAACAGTGACCTGGATATGTTTATCGCCGGAAACAACGTAACTCTTGGTGAGGCCATGACTGGCTTTGTCACAAAGTTGGTACCTCGCGGTAACTATATGCTATTCGGTGGGGATAAGTTTGACCGTAATGCTATCGAACTCCAGGCTGCTATTGATTCAGTGCTTGAACCAATGATTGCAAGGGGTGATATCAAGGTGCTTTACAAGACTTTTACTGAAAACTGGGACGGTCGCAATGCAGCTTTTGAACTGAGACAGTTTATGCAAAACTCAGAGGAACGTCCAGATGTGATTATCTCATGCTTTGACGGTATGAGTCACAGCATGATAGAGGTGCTCAAAGACTGGGACCTTGACGGTAAGGTATTATTCACCGGACAGGATGCCCAGATTGAATCTGTTCGTGACATTGTTGCCGGTAAGCAACATATGACTATGTACCACCCCTTCAAGGAAATTGGCTACACTGCTGCTGAAGTGGCTGTGGCAATGGCTAAGGGCGAAAAGCTGGATAAGTTTAACATAGTCTATACTGACAACGGCCTTAAGAAAGTGCCTACTATCCAAATCAACTCTATTCCTGTTACCCAAAATGACATTGACAGGATTCTGATTGATGGCGGTGTTTATACAAGAAACGAAGTGTATCAATAAGTCTCTGATAGAAGAGGTGACTTCGCCAGGCTCAGCTACCGGATAACTCAGTCTCTGAGCCTGTCGAAGTATATCATCTTCTCTCAAGCAATACTATGTTCTCGATGTGGTGGGTATGCGGAAACATATCTACAGGCCTTACACGTGTTACGCGATACCTGATGTCTAGCATGTTGAGGTCTCGTGCCTGGGTGGCTGAGTTGCAGCTTACATAGACAATCTTGTCGGGTGCTGCATTCATGATGGTCTCAACTACATCAGCATGCATTCCGGCTCGTGGCGGGTCTGTTATAATCAGATCTGGGTGGCCGAACTCAGTAAAGAGTTCGGGCTTCAGCAGATCCTTCATGTCACCGGCTAGGAATACTGTGTTGTCAATACCGTTGATCCTTGAGTTTTCTCTTGCATCTTCAATTGCCTCGGGTACATATTCTATTCCTATTACCCTCTTTGCACTGTGGGCAACGAAGTTGGCTATTGTTCCAGTACCTGTATAGAGGTCATATACTGTCTCATTACCAGTAAGCCCAGCAAATTCACGTACCAGCTTGTACAGATTCAATGCTTGCTTTGTATTGGTCTGGAAGAAGGACTTGGGACCTATCTTAAACTTAAGGTCCTCCATCTGCTCAAAAATAAAATCACGGCCGGCATAGCAGTGTGCCTCAAGGTCATTAAAGCTATCGTTGGCCTTGGTGTTGATTACATACATCCAGGATGTAACCCGGGGAAACAGCTCTATTAGTCTGTCGAAAATCTTTTTTCTCAGTTCGGCATCATCTTCGGCAAAGACAATAACTACCATGGTCTCACCTGAAACTGCAGTGCGTATCATCATAGTACGCAGAACTCCTGTCCTGTTTCTCAGATCGTAAAAGGGGATGTTGTTAGCAAGAGCAAACTCACGCAGGGCAAGCCTGATTGCATTTGACGGTTCTGGCTGAAGGTGGCATTCTTTGATATCCACTACCTTGTCAAAACGTGTAGGTATGTGAAAACCTAGTCCGCTTCGTTCGGTAATCTCCTCACCTGAAGCCATTTCCTCTGGACTTAACCACCTGCTGGATGAAAAGGTAAATTCAAGTTTGTTGCGGTAATGCCTTTCATCGGGAGAGGCCAACACAGGCTCAAGTTCAGGAAGTTCCACCTTGCCAATGCGCTTAAGGTTGTTGTAAACCTCACGCTGCTTGTATTTAAGCTGCTCGCTATAGGGTATGGATTGCCATTTGCAACCGCCGCATACTCCAAAATGCTCACAGAATGGCTTTACCCGTATATCTGAATAGTGGTGAAATCTCAGCGGTATCCCCTCCATGAAGCTGTGGCGCTTGCGGGTTACCCGAACGTCAACGATGTCACCAGGTACTGTATTTGTAACGAAAACAACTTTGTCATTAAAACGGCCGAGCGATTTTCCTTCTGCAGCCATGTCGGTCACCTCAAAACGCTCAAGTATAGGTTTGCTTTTAGCAGATCTTCCCACTTTTTGTTCCTTTAAATTTCGCCGCAAAGGTAGGAATTTATTATCTGAAATCTATACTGGGATTATTCCTGTTACCATGTCTTCCAAAGATTAAATTGAGACCGGCTCTGACATTCAATTGCTTCTGATATGGAAACATTACAAATTCACTGTCATCCATTATCACATTTGAGTAACGTACAGGGGCATAATCAGCAACAGCGTATATCTGCAAAGGGCCCAATAGCACAGACAGTGCGGTTCCCAGCCCATTGGCTCCATTGAAACAGTAGCTGTAGTTTACATTTACCGAGACAAAGGAATATGGCTTGTAGTTGGCCGAAATATTCAGGTCTTCCCTGAAATTGTTCTTCTGCAACATGCTCCTCGAAATAAATCCAAAAGACATGTAGTGGTTGAGATGATACTCAGCCCCCAACCAGATACCAGGAACAAGTGAGGTACTGAACTTCCCGTGTCCTGTGCTGTAATTAATAATAGATTTAAGAGAATCACCTATTGCTTCAAGTGCATCATCAAGATCGTCTTTGTTGGATCCGTCAAGCTCCAGTCCTTCAAAACTGTAGTTACCCTTAAAGCTTAGCGAATTTAGATCGCTCTTCCAACTTATAAATCCAAGGTTGTTGACTGCAGCCGAGAAGTGCCATTTGTCATTGAACTTGTACACGGCACCAAGGTCTATTGCGAAACCTGGATTTCTGAAACCAGTCAGGTAAGCTCTCATCTCACTATCTTCAAGTTCACGCCCTTCAATATCTTCAGGAAACTCACCTGGCACTCCTTCTGTAATCTCAACAGGTGCTGACACACGAATGCTTCCGTCAACCAGCACTTCATACTTCTCTCTTGAGGTGCGCAATTCCAGTCTGTTGATATCGGTCATGCCGGCGACCATACCAAACAAAGGTTTGACATTAATACCAACGTTGAGCTTGTCATTCCACTCGCGGGCATAGCCAATATTAATCTCCTTATACAACTGGGTCTTCATCCGGAGGGTGGAAAAGTCAAAAACAGAGCCGTCGGCAAAGCCTTTCTCGGTTACCTTGAAAAGGTCACGAGGCAATCCGGCATTCAGATCTCCCTTTATTGAATACGATATTGAAAAATAGTCACGACCCCTCCTGAATCCAAAGCCCAATATATCAACAGTGGTCTGTTCATTTACATTAAAAACCTTACCGGTAGCACGATACAGCTTATCGTAATCAAAGCGCCTGCTCAAAGGTGATACCCACTCACCGCCCTTGTCCTGGAAAATATTTGAAAATGACAAATCACTACCCACCATCAGTTCGATACCCGGCAAGGTATAGAAACCGTTGGCCCTTGGCATCATTGCAGGGTTAATCTGCCTTACCTGTGGTATGGTCTCCATAAAATAGGTACTCATAGGCGACTGCCCGGTTAGGGCCGGGCAGACCATCAACATCAATAGTGCTACGCTCCTGAGCACTGTATATCTTCTTTTTCCTGACATCATTACCAATTTTTACCGATTAGTTGGGTATAGTACCCTTAGCACTGAGTGAGATCTTAGCCCTCAGACTGCCCTTATTTGTGATCTCAACACTCTCACCATTCTTGCCTGTCATCACCTCGTAGTGCAATATCAATTGCTTTGCCTCACGTTGCCTGAATGCCTCTATCTGGTCCTCTGTAAGGTCCACCTTAAATGATGAAGCCTCAGGTCTTGCAGCTGTTCCTGCTATAATAATGGAAGTTCCCTCATCCAACACGTAATCAATTAAGTCACCGTTTCCGTCAATCACATAGGCACTTGCCGAAATGCTGAGCGGAAGTCCGTTTTCAAAATCAAAGTAGACTGAGGCCAGTTCAATGCTTTCTACTTCATTTTCTGAACCTTCTATCATATCGTTGAAGTCGAACTCTATCGTGTCTCTCCTTTCATAGCCTGCAGCCGAAAGGGTAAATGGAATCTTTGCAACCAAAGCTGCTACAAGATCCTGGCCAGCCAACTTGTAGTTGAGAGGCTCAGACTCAGGGTCTGAGCCGGCATCAGGATTGCTTCTTGAGAAGATGTCAAGCTTCATCGAACGAGGGAAGCCGTTTGCTATATCCAGCACGTTGGAATCAGATTTATCATCTATTACCACTTCAGCAAAGCCGGGTTCACCACCCACTGATGCGGGCACATTGTCAATAACCAGTGTACTGCTGCCATCCACGGTCAGGTATTCATATGGATCTTCGTCGTCATCTTTATAAAACCTCATGTTTCTGGTCTCTACATAAAATGGTGTTCCAATGCTGTTGTGAAGCTGGATGCTGATTGAAATCCTATCTACCCTGACCCTGTCCTTGAGGTCGTCTATCTCGTCGAAGAGTTCGAAATCGAGTTCAACATCTGTCTTGGTGGTCTCCTGAGTACCGAAGTATCCGTATGCGGCTTCAGCCTCCATATCAGACAGGCTAAAGTAAACAGTGAGATCACCACCGTAGGATAATCCTTCCAATGCAACCCGGGTATTAACCCTGAGACTACTTAGGTATGGTGCCTCATCATTGCTTTCCAAATTGAGGTGCATTCCTTCGAGTGGCAGGCTGAACTCTTCGGGACTTACCATTCCGTTGCCATACACTGTAAAGGTTATGCTTACAGGTTCTCCTCCGCTTGCCATGCCCGGACAATCTACTGTCACCGTGCCGCTTAGCCCATAGGGTGACGCTATTGCAATTCTCAGCACTCCGGCAGTCAGATCCAGACTGTCGTACCGTACATCATTCCTGTGACTTAGAATTGCCCTGTCGGAAAACTCAAAGCTTCCATCGTCGCCTGAACCTGTATTGAATGGAGGAATGTAATGATTCCATGTACTGTTTACGTCATTGAGGGTAACCAGATCATCCCATTCTATCTCAACATCCTGACGAGTCTGGTAGTAAAGCAGTCCATCCTCGTCTGAAAAGATACCGTCTCCCTCCAGATCTTCGAGGAAATCCTGTAATGTATAACTGGCTGAGATAAACGGTCCGGTAATTGAAATGGAACGCATATCATCGTCCGGATCGTTGACTATTATATCATCTCCCTTGCAGGAATACAGCACTGTCATCGCGATTAATGATAGCCCTATAAAATCCCTGAATCTTATATTTCTTTTATTGCTCATACCTGTCTCTTTAATCTCACCTGCCGGAAGGCAGGTGATTGCTTTTTATTTTGATATAGAACTAAGACTTAGATTCAACTCACCACTTTCTTATCTGCTTAGATGTCCTGTCAATCAGGCACTGCCAGTTCGGTTATGACCCTGTAGATATCCATTCCCCCAAAACCTTCTGGACGGTTGCTTGACATCAGGAATGAAAGGGTGTCAGATGAAGGATAGTAAAACACATCGTGATATTCGGAATTAATTGGTTCACCCAGGTTTTCCGGGCGACTCCATTGTCCGTTAGCATCCTTTATGCTTTTGAATAGATCATAGCCTCCCATACCGATATGACCATCTGAAGCAAAATACAGGGTATTACCATCAGGGGTGACATAGACTGAGACTTCATCATTTGCTGTATTGACTACCGGACCAAGATTAATGGCCTTACCAAAGCGGGATTTGCCCTTGCGTGGTGCATACCATATATCAAAACCGCCCTGTCCGGCATGATGATTACTGATAAAATAAGCATCTCCGTTGGCTGTTAATGAAATCTGTGTTTCCCTGTATATCTTCTTGTCAACTCCTCCTGAAGGGGTATAGACATGACGTAATCCCTTCTTAGCATGATTTTCATATGCTACTAACCGACCACCACGTTTCTTTCCTACATACAAGAATAGTTGTCCCTTACCAGGGTCATAGCCGGCCACGGCTGTATGTTTCTTTGCTGATCCAAGTCCTTTGACAGGAGCTGCTACTGATGCAATACTATCAGTCAGCTCAGCTTTGAGTACCTGTTCTTTAAGCTTTTCAGCTTGCTTGGTACTACCTGCCTTGCCAGGTTGTCTGGAAGTAAAGTACAATGCTCCTGCCTGAGTTACTTCTACCGCTGAATAATCGTCATACATACTGTTGATTTCTGAGCCGAGGTTTACAACCCTAAAGGATTGAGATGTATTGGAAGTGTAGTCTGTTCCAATGGCGTCGTCAGGCTCCTGAGCATAAATGGTACCTGCTGTCAAAAACAACGCAAATACTATGGGATGTCCTATCTTTTTCATCTAAATTATGTAACTGATTACCTGTTACAACGCATCTCAATGCTTATTGTTACTCTACACACAAAAAAAAAATGGGGATTTTGACAAACGTATATTCCCATACCTTAAACAGCTCTATAGTTTACACTTTTTGACTTCGTGATCAGATGTAAATAAAATGTTATAAATAGTTAACAGACCCTACTGCATTGATTTTCAATGGGTATCTAAAAAATAAAACTTTCCGACTTTAAGGGTAGATTCTTCGGTCCGGAACAAAGTGATGGATTTTTTTATACTTTTGGATTTGTCATGGTAGGAAGTGAGAACGGGAAATGTTGTTTGACCCTGTACCATTGGTACTCTATAGTTCTGACAGCCCAATATCCCCTTAATGAATCAATTAAAATTAGTCAGCCCAGACAGAATGCTAGATGTCGATAATCGATTGCACATCACAAATGATGTGAACCATGCGATGGTCGAGTTTGGCTTTATAGTAAAAGGAAATTTCTTAAAGTGGCTTATTCTGGGAAGTGATGGTACCGAAAAAGGTATCAATCGACTATTTATTGAGATCTGTGCTGCTCTGGCGCGCCATGGAAAGATGCCTGATGATCTCAGACTTCAGCTTAACAAGAATATTGAAAAATATCTGTACGACCTGCCAATCAGACGTCGTCTTGCTCTGGCATTCATACTCTTCAACAGTGAAGATTTCAGACGTTCCATCGCAGAGATCAACGAACACCTGGATCTAAGTCCGGGTGAATTAAAGACCCTGCTCGGCAAACATATCGAGCGTGAAATTTATGTCGGTGGAAGCTATGATCTTGAAATCAAAATAAGGGACTACCTGGCAAGTGAGATTGTCAAGTTTGCTTCAGAGTTCAGCTTTATCTCAGGCTGCATTAAAAGGGAGCGGGTAATGGAATTGCTCGACATTTACAGCCGTTCCAGCCTTGCTATGCTTGGTTTTGACGAATAAAAGCTTCTATCTTATCAACCTTAGAGTACCACTCTTTTCAAGTACTTCATCAGCCTCAGTTCTAACCCTTACTATAAAAGTATAGGTCTCAACAGGCTGGGGTACTCCATCATATACTCCGTCCCATCCCTCTTTAATGTCAGTAGACTCATATACCACCTGTCCAAATCGGTTGAATATCCTGAACATTACCAGTTCCCTGAGTCCCCATCCCTTCACAAAGACCTTGTCATTGATTCCGTCGCCATTAGGTGTAAAGGCCAGCGGAACATCAACAGAGTACTTCTTCTCAACTGTCAGATTGAAAGGATAACTTAGTGTGAAGCATTCATTGACATCGGTCACCGCTACAGAATAAGCTGTAGTTTCCATTGCCTTAAATACAGGATCGGGACATGTACTACAGGAGATATTATCTGTCGGACTCCACTGGTACTTTCCAATTTCAGGGTCACTCAGATCCATATACAACTCCTCTCCTATTATCAAGGTGGTATCACTTAACCAGACAACAGGATGTTGCTGAACGAGGACTACGACCTTGGCGGAATCGACACAACTGTTGTGATCGGTTACTGTGACAGTATAGTCAGTGTCGAAAACAGGCCTTGCAACAGTCGTGGCAGCTGCCGCATTATCCAGAGATAAGGCGGGGCTCCACAGGTATTCTATTCCACCGTCAGCTCTCAGTACCAACTGATCACCAAGGCAGATTAAGGTGTCGGGACTTGTATCTATTTCCGGTAAGGGGAATACCGTGACTGCGGCCTTTGCACTGTCAACACAACCCAGTGGTGTATAATGCGCAAACAAAGTGAGTGTGTATGAGCCGGCCTGATTGTATGTCAACTGCGGCAGTGCTTCCAGGGAACTGCCTCCATTACCTTGCAGCCAGGTATAGCTGTCTGCATTCAGGGTGTTGTTGATTAAGGGCGGGGTGAAAGGTACGCAACCACTGTCAATACCTCCATCAAAGGCAAAGGTTGCCTGAAGATCGTGAACTACAACATTTCCGACGATGGCCTTATTACATGTATTCTTATCGTCTGACCGCAGGAATAACACCGGTTTGTATACATCTGAACGGGTGTAGGTATGTGCGGTCTCTGTGGTACCCGCATCAGAGTAACCATCACCAAAGCTCCAGCTTATATCATGCACGTTTTGCAGTTTGATTGCCCTAAACACCACCTCTTGTCCGCGACACACTGCATCGGCAACGTCTATCTCAGCATAGGGTCCGCCCACATGGACATACTCCTTTTTGACTATGGTATCGGCACAGCCATTGCTAGTCCTGCTAATTAGTGTCACATCATGTAAACCGGGTCTGTTGTATATAAAGAAAGGATTCTGCACTTCTGATCTATTTTCATTCTCACCAAAGACCCAGGTCCATGAACCGGGATTGGGAGTTTGGGACAGATCCTGAAACTGCACCACCAACGGGTAACAGTTGGACTCTGTTATATCGGCCGTAAAGTCGGCTACCGGAGGTTCCTGTACGCTGAAGAAGTTTTCTACAAAAGCTGTTTCCTCACAACCGTGGTCATCTTTAATAAACAGGCTGAGCGAATACAAACCGGCATTTGCAAAATTTATTGTTGGAACAGAATCCGTAAAGCTGCGACCATCACTTAATTCCCATAGATATTGAACTATCCTGCTTTCAGAATTATCGCGAACACTTATTGTATCCCCAATGCAAAGTCCGGTTTTTGACGCTACAAATGACGCATCAGGTCTGATAACTCTTACTGCATTCTTTTTTAATACAGTATTACTACAGCCATAGCTGTCGGTAACCTTGAGAGATACGTCGAAGGTCTGGTAAGTAGTGTAGTCGTGTGATGGGTTCTGGGTTGTAGCAGTAGCTCCGTCGCCAAAGTTCCACGACCATGAAGTCAGAGGGGCTTCAGATTTGCTCTGATCAGTAAAACTGAAGGTAACAGGCATACAGCCAAGTTCGTAATTGACTGAGAAGTCCGGTTCAGGTTGGAACACATTAATTGTTCTGCTCAGAGTATCACGGCATCCGTTGGCATCCTGTACAACAAGTGATACCTTATTGAGTCCGGGGGTTTCAAATCTGTGAACGAGGTCACCCATTGTTCCCTCTGTCTTTCCTTCGGTTTCAAACAACCACAAATACCTCACGGTCTGATTGTCAACAGAGAAAGGTGAATTGTCAACCGATGATGCACCACTCAGGGTCAGTGTCTCTCCATGACACAGGTAGGCTGCATTTAGGCTGAAGTCAGCATTAAGTTGTCGGGCATAGACTTCCTTTACGACGGAAAACTGACAGCCTGTATTATTATTGAATGCAGTAAAGCGCACTACATAGGTACCGGAACTAGTATAGCGATGCGAAGGGGTAAGAGTATTTGTCACCAGCGGACTACCATCGCCAAAGTCCCACTGGTATGAGCTTGCTTCTTCTACTGTTGCTGTGAAGTTATAAAGCATCGGGTCGTTACAGTCGGACTTACCCTCCATGGTAGCAAGGGGTCCAAGTATCCTGAGAAGGTTGTTCTTGGTCACCTTGGTTGGACAGCCATTATTAAAAATGGTTAGTGATACGTTCATCACCCCTGTCTTCGCGTAGTTGTGGAAAGGCACAGGAAACGGAGGCTTAGTTTCGTCACCATAGTCCCAAACCTCACTTGTTCTCAAGGCCGGCTCAGGTGAGGTAATCTCAAACATAACGGTCTCAGAGGCACAACGCTCATAGTTGCCAACCCTGTTGAAGTCCACATTGACCTTATCCCCAGCATTTATATACTCCACATTAGTATGTTCGCAACCCTTCTCGGTAATAACTCTCAGCACCACCGGAACCTTTGCGGCTTCAACCACATTGACATTAATGCTGCTACCCTCCTGCCATGGGCCACCGTTAACACTCCACATTCTTGAGACTATTGCATCCTCAGTAGTATTATAAGTCGATTTGTCACTGAAGGTGATATTCATTGGGACGCATCCTGACAACTGAGCAGCAGATCCTGCAGGAGTCATTGCCACCTTGGGCATGTTGATGGTGACAGCATTCTGCTTGACATAGGTATCCGAACAGCCACTAGAGCTGTAAACTACAAGGGTATCTGAAAAGACTACATTACCATCACTGAATGGGAAGCCCTCACCAATGGTCTGTACCGGAGAAGCCTGAGTTGACACAGTACCGCTGCCAAAGCGCCACTCATAAAAATCAGCACCAACCGACTGGTTGATATATTTGACAACAGCAGGCAGTTCACAATAAAAATCTTCCCCCACATCAAAAAGAGCCTCTACATGTTCGACTGTGATAACCTGTCTGACACTGTCAGTACAGGTTCCATTGCCTGCAATAAGCCACACCTCATATTCACCCGGATCCCTGAAGTTCTTTTGCGGGGATACTGCCGTTGAAGTAGTACCATCTCCAAAGCGCCAACGATAAGTATCTGCACTTGTGCTTGTATTTGTAAAGCGGATATTCTCCCCTGGACATATTACTGTTTTGGGTGTAGTGAAAGAGGCCCTGGTCTTGGTGACCTGAATTAGGTTTGCCCTTGTAACCGAAGCCTGGCAGCCAATATCATCGGTTACTGTGAGGGTTACCGAATAATTACCTACGGCCTCATACAGATGGCTTGAGGTTGTCCAATTAAGGGCAACCTCTTTTTCAATTTAAGCAAGTTGATAAGAATAGATTTCGATTTTTAGATGAACATGTTTACGAAAATTCCATATTCCTTTTTGGATTTTTGCATATAGGGGTTCAAACAAGAAGAAAATTGCATTTTGGAGTACTGTTTTTGAAACACACGCACCTTTGCCTATGATTTTTCTTAAGTTATGAGCAATAGCTATCAGGCCAAACTCGATTTCAACTTTCTTAAGGCCTTTCAGTGTAAATCTGGTGAACTTGTTGTTGTGTTTTATTTGTCCAAACACTGCTTCCGGTTCTATTGGGCGTCTACTTCTGTGATATAGGCCCTGTTCACTTAATAGCTGTTCCCTGGCCTTCTTTTTTAGGATCCTTAACCTGTGATTGATCTCTATTATTCGATTACCGGTAGCTTGAAAACAAAGTCCGCGCAACGGGCATCCAGTACAGTTTTGCGCTTGATAACGTGTCACCTTTGATACATACCCATTCTCAGAAGTCACTTTTCTTTCACCTTTATTGGTCATATGCTGTCCCATCGGGCATACATAATAATCTTCATGTTCGTTGTAATATAGGTTTTGGCTTAGAAATGCATTCTTTTTAAATGCTCTTTTCTGTTCTTTGTGGAAGTAGTTGTACTTGACAAAGTACTCTATATTATTTGCTTCCAGGTATTCATAATTCTCCTCGCTTCCGTAGCCGGCGTCTGCAACGACCGTAGAGCTATGACTTCCATATTGGTTTTTAAATCCCTCCAGATGACACTTTAATGTTCTTGTATCACCTGGGGTTTGATGGATACTGTAATGGGTAATAATCTGGTTCTCTGTACTAATCTGAGGATTATAAGCTGGTTTCAGCTGCCCATTCTTCATATGATCTTCTTTCATTCGCATGAAAGTAGCATCCTCGTCAGTCTTGCTAAAACTGTTGCGATCACCCAGAGTGTCAAGTTGCTTCTCGTATTTCTCCAACCGTGGCAGATGTTCCTCCTGTAATTGCTTTAGTTGCTTAGATGTGGACTTATTTGTATCCTTAAGCCTGGTGTTAAGCTCAGCTATTTTGCTTTTTAATAAATCTGAGTCTATTGATTGGGGCAAATCTTCTTTGTTGAGAGTTTTTGAGTCCTCTTTAATTTGACTATCAATATCTTTAAGAATACTCCTTATCCTTTCTTCCAGTTTTGCTTTGTTTTTCTCAACTGTGCCTCGCCATACAAAGGTGTACCTGTTTGAGGTAGCTTCTATTTTTGTTCCATCAACATACTGTACCTGAAGACTCACAAACCCCATACCATGCAGTAATCTAACTACTTCTGCAAAGATGGTCTTAATTTCTCCCTGCAAACGGGTACTCCTAAAATAATTGATTGTTCTAAAGTCTGGAACACAGCCCTTTGATAACCAGATAAAATGAATATTCTCTTGTAAAGCCTTTTCAATCTTTCTGCACGAAAATATGTTGTTTAAATAACTGTAGAACAGTATTTTAACCATCATTCTTGGATGAAAACTGCTAGCACCACCACCTTTGTATTTATTTAGTATAGATGTGATATCCAGTTGATCTACAACCTTATCAACCAGACGAACTGGATGGTCTGCTGGTATGCGATCCAAGAGGTTTTCAGGGAATAACTGAGCTTGATTGTTTGGAAGCTCTTTGAAAACAACTTTTTTCATTATGGATTGATTTATAGTATTAATATACTATATATCAATTATATAACCAACTTTTTCGAGAAAAAAATCAAATAAAAAAAGAGACTGCCTAATCTTTTTAGACAGCCCCATCCCCGAAATTCCATGATGATGTGAAGCCGGGACGGGCATTTGATGTATTTGTAAAACCAACCTCAAGAATTCCATCACAAGAGTATGAAGCATCTACGCCAAAGGAGGCCTGTGGTTTTACGGCATTAACAAGACCCGGAACAGTAGCTGTTGAAACACAGCCGAATTCGTTTTCTGCAACCAGTGTAACATCAAACAGTCCCGCTATCAGGTAAGTATGGTCAGGATTGACCTCTGAGGATCTTGTTCCGTCACCAAAGCTCCATGTATAGCTGAGAGCACCTCCCTCCGGGTCGATAGTCATATTATTAAGTTGCACCGCAAAGGGTACACAACCGATTTCCGCGCCTTCAAGACCAAAGGATACTGATGGTTGCTGATGCACAGTGATAAAGGCCTCTTTGACAACAGTTTCAGAGTCTTCACCGTATGTCACGGTAAGTGACACAGCATAGACACCCTCATCGAGATAGATAGTCTGTGGATTAACAGCGTCTGATATAGTCCCGTTGCCAAGATCCCACCTATAGGAATATCCGGGACCAGCAGACGACAGATTTGTAAAGTGTACTTCCAGCGGAGCGCATCCGGAATTCACATCGGCATTGAAATCGGCTGTAATCTGCGCTATGACAGAGGCTGAGAAGCAAAACTGGATCAAGGAGAGAACTAGGAAATATCTTAAGGCCGTCCGCATACAGCTTAGTAATTTTAGGTTTTCCTTTGTAGCTGAGTAACAAAATTCACTGCAATATATGGAAGTGATTGCAAAGAACAAACATTTTCGCTATTTTGAATCCGTTATAATCCTCTCTGTTATGAACCTGGGACGTAATTTGTTGTCCGCTATCGTGCTTCTTTCAGCTGTTACCGGAACCCTTAATGCACAGGGTATTCATTTCTCGCAGGCATATTCGGCACACCTTACTCTAAGTCCGGCTAATACCGGACGTTTTGACGGCGACTTGAGAGCCGTGGGAATCTTCCGTAACCAGGGATATAATATGAGCGGTGATTATCAGACCGCTTATTTTAGTTTTGAAATGCCCTTTTATGTCATGGAAGAAAGGCTGGATGGAGGTTTGTACTACAGTCATGACAATACTGCCGGGAAAGCAATGCCAACAGAGAGGATCAACCTCTCTCTGGCTCACGGCTTGAATATATCTCACAGAGCCCGCCTGCATGCGGGCTTGCAGGTGGCCTGGGTTCACAGGCAGATAGACCTTAACAAACTGAGTTTTCCAGATCAATACAACCGTGACACAGGGGGCTTTGACCCCCGTCTGGTCACTGGCGAAAATCTTGAGAAGAGCAGCACCAACTACCTGGATGCAGGTATTGGTTTGCTATACTCCCAGACTATCCCAACCGGGGTGTTTAGTGGGGGTTATTCCATGCAACAGATCAATCGTCCCGTTGAGTCCTTTTTCGGACTTGACGAAAAACTACCGGTAAAACATGTGTTTCATGTCAAGGGTGATCTGGGTCTGACCAGTACTCTCTTTGTGGTTCCGGCAGTAGTCTATATGCAGATGGGCAGCAACAACACCTCACTTGCAGGTTTGAATCTGGGATACAACCTAAATGAATGGCTAAATCAATACAATAGTGTGATTGCAGGGGTTCACGTCAGAAATGCTACTGTCAGCAGGTCGCGCGGACTTGTATTCTCAGCAGGATGTAACTGGCAGTACTGGAATATGATGTTGGCCTATGATACTGATATTTCGAAGTCAAGAGGCAACAGTATAGCAGGATCGGGATTTGAAATCAGTGTGACTTACAAGCTGCCCTCCACAGAGATAACTCAAAAGACTATACAATGGGAAAGATATTAAGTATTGTATTGTTGCTTGTAGTTTTGGTTCCTGCTTCAGGCCAGAAAGATAACTCCATGCGTAACATGAAAAACTGGCAGGTTAAGGGCCTTGCCAAGAGTGCGATACGACTGGGTGACCCATGGCAGGCCAGCATATATCTTGAGGAATTATATCGCAGAAAACCTTCAGACGAGGTGGGGCTTATGCTTGGAAGAAACCTGATGGCATCCAGACAATACGATAAGGCCGAGAGAGTGTACAGTGAACTGTATAAGAAGGCTCCGCGCAAGAGCTTTGAGGCTCAGTTTTACTTAGCTATGCTGCTCAAGATGGATGGCAACTATGAAGCGGCCCTTGGTCACTTCGAGATGACAAAATCAAGGCACAAAAGAATAGCAGACAGAAATATCAACCGCAGGCGCATCGAAAATGAGATAGAGGGTTGCCGTATGGCTCTTACGTATATTGACTCAATAGGACGGGAACCGGATCTTGAGGTTAAGGCTCTGAGCGATGGTGTCAACCAGGGCAGGATGAACCATGCTCCAGTAATTATGGGTGACACTGCCTTTGTATATGTGTCAGTGAATGACGAAGCTCCCGAGCGCATAGCTCTTGGAGAATCATATGTGGCAGCACGCAAATACTATAAGGCAACATGGCGGGATGGTCAGTGGCTCAGTGAGCCGGAGTCTGACGTAGGCTCACCCTTTGTCAATGGAGACGGCTATGACAGTGGAAAGGGCGCATTTTCACCTGATGGCAGGCGCTTTTATTTTTCCCGATGTTTTATAAACCCAGATGGTAAGCGTGTTTGTCATATTTATGTATCCAGACTGGGAGAAGATGGATGGAATGAACCTCAGGCACTTGACAGAAATGTCAATCATCCACGCTATACATCAACCCAGCCGACGGTGGGTAAGTTATTTGACTCTAACCTTGAGGTGCTATATTTCGTATCAGACCGTCCGGGAGGTGCTGGCGGGATGGATATCTGGTTTGCTGTCTGCGATATCGCAAAGAATGAATTCCAGAAGCCCCAGAATGCGGGAGTGTTTATAAATACTGAGGGGGATGAGTTGGCGCCCTTTTATGATATAGGTACCGGGCGACTGTTTTTCAGCTCCAATAATCTACCCGGCTTTGGTGGTTATGATATTTTTAGTGCGGAAGGCAGTCTGGTAACCTGGGAGCCACCTGTCAACTTAGGTTTACCTATCAACTCTCCGTATGATGACCTGGACTATGGGCTTAGTCCCTCTGCAAAGTTGGGCTTGTTTGTATCCAATCGCCCCGAAGAGATAGCAGAGGGTATATTGCCCGACCGGATATTTGAGGTGAGAAGGAAAGCAGGGATTAGCCTACATGTGGGTAATGATCCCAGTGAGCAGTAGATAATGTGATTAAGAAACTGAGGATGAAAAAGGAATTAACTCCTGCAGCATGAAGGAAAAGGCACTTGATTCGATAGTTTCGTTATTTGCACTTGTTGCAGTATTCAAGCCAGGTAAGGGCTTTAGCCTCATCAGCAATATTCTTGAGGTTTATCTTACCACTTCGTTTAGTCGCCCTACTGTTGAGCGCCAGCTCGACGTCTGTCAGACCAGGATCCGCGAATACATAGACAGGAAAAACAGTAGTGACACTGCTTCCTTTGAGAAGTTTTTCAGATCAGAACTTGAAGCCCACTGCTACATACTTAGCAGAGAGCTCCCTATTAGCCACAGGATGTATGTGCTTTTGTATCTTATTGATTACATACCCTATGTTGCAGGAGCAGGTTTTATAAGGGATTACAACAACTCTTTCAGACTTATTGAGAAGATTGCTGAGAAGCTTGAGGTATCTGAAACCGACTTCAGGGATGCCGTAGCTTTCGGAAGTGATAATTTCCAGAGTGTAAGTGATGCTAATTCAATGCTTGTCATTACAGACAATGCTGCACTCAGCATTCCTGGTGTTTCTATTCTGATAAGGCCTAACCTGGGAGGACAGCTTGTCTTTTTGAGGATACATTCCACTGATACAATATTATTCAAGGTCAGTGGGGAAGCCTCGTTTGAGATAAACGAAAGGCAGCTGTACAAGAAACGCTCATATGTTCTGCCCAAAGGCGCAGTGATACGCTGTGATGAGGAGATCAATATATACTACAATGATATTGAAAAGGCTCTGACGCCTCATGACGACAGTCAGCCCCTTGTATTGCATGCAGATAACATCAGCTATCAGTTCAGCAACGGAACCTATGGGATCCGTCCCATGAGCTTCAGATGCTATTCGGGTGAGATTACTGCAATAATGGGGGGAAGTGGTACGGGTAAGACAACTCTTATGGGTATGCTGACAGGAGTACGTAAGCCATACGAAGGAGAGGTAACCCTCAACGGAGTCAACGTCTTCGATAATCCCGACAAGGTAAAAGGATATATTGGCTACGTGCCCCAGGAGGATGCTCTGATAGAGGAACTCACAGCCTTTGACAACCTGTACTACATAGTAGGTTTGTCGTATCGTAACCTGAGCAGTGAGGAGAAGACCCGGAAGGTTGAAAAGGTGCTAAAGGACCTTGACCTTATGAGTATTCGTAACCTCAGGGTGGGCAGTGCCATGTCCCGCATAATCAGCGGTGGACAAAGGAAACGACTAAATATTGCAATAGAACTTATCAGGGAACCCGGAATATTATTGCTTGATGAGCCTACTTCAGGATTGTCGTCGGCTGATTCGGAGAACATAATGCAGATTCTGAAAAGTTATGCCCGTTCGGGTCATATGGTAGTTCTCAACATCCACCAGCCTTCGAGCGATGTTTTCAAGATGTTTGACAAACTCCTCTTTCTTGACCAGGGAGGCTATGCCGTATATTATGGTCCCGCTATGCAAAGCCCCTCCTACCTCAAGAAATCGCTTAAGTTGGCTGATGCGCATGAGAATGAATGCCATAGTTGCGGCAATGTCAACCCTGATGATATTTTCCACCTGGTGCAATCTACCAGGATAAGCACCAGCGAACGCAGTGGCCATAAAAGGGCATTTACTCCGGAAAGATGGCATCGCAGGTTTCTTAGGTTCTCAATGGAAGAAGAGAGAAAGACTGTTGACAACCCACTGCCTCTCCACCCTTACCCTATTAATACACCTTCGAGTCTGAAGCAATACTTGATTTATTTCAACCGAAATGGAAAGACCAAGTTTGGAGACCGCACCTACCTCCTTATTGCCCTCTTCCTCTCACCCTTGCTGGCACTATTGCTCAGCCTATTCTCAAGGTATACACCTCCATTCTCGGACTCTTACAGTTTCTATGGTAACGACAATATCCCGGCTTACACCTTTATGAGTGTTATAGTGGCTCTGTTTATCGGAATCATGAATGGTTCGGGTGAGATTATCAAAGACAGAAAAATCCTCAAGCGGGAGACCTTTCTGCACCTCAGCTATCCGGCCTATATTTTTGCAAAACTGAGTTTTCTTATGTTGCTGTCTGCCATACAAATGTTTCTGTATGTGGTAGTAAGCAGATGGGTGTTGCAGGGGCCATCCGGCAATCTTCATTTCTTTTTAGTTATGTGGTCTTCTGCAGTATGTTCCTGCATTATGGGGCTTGCTCTGTCGCAATTTTTCAAAACCATAGCCTCTGTTTATGCTGCAATACCATTTGCCCTAATACCACAGATCCTTTTTTCTGGTGCTGTAATTGACTTCAATAAGATTAACCCAATTTTTGCATCAGACAAATATGTGCCATTAATCAGTGAAGTAATGGCATCACGATGGGCATACGATGCTATCTTGGTTAGTCTATACACCAATACTGAATATGCCGATATCTTCTTTGAAGCAGAAATGGAGCTTAACAACAGCTCATACAGGAAGAATTTCCTCCTGCCTGAGATCGAGAAGGCTTTCTTTAGAGACAACTGGAGTACAACACATTTTCTAACTCGTGACTCTGCTGACTTCAAACTGATAATCAATGGTATTACCCAAATAGGAAATGCTCTTGGCAAGGACTATTCGTCATTGTATAATGACGGAATAATAGATGGTGCTGAGTTTGACAAATGGGTGAGCGAAGTTCGTAACCAACTCAGTGAGGTGTACGACAATTGTATGATGCGCAAGGATGACCTGATAACTGGTATGGGTAGCGACGAGTTTAACAGATTGAGAAATACAACAAATAAAAAGGTGGTTCAACTAGTCACCGACGAGCAAAATATTGAGAAGGTCAGAGTTGGCAAGACCGAATTTATCAGAAAGATGGCCCCCATCTATTCAATACCGGATCATAGATTCGGACGCTCTCACCTCTTTTCACCTGCCAAGCGCTTTGGGCCTTACCTGGTGCCAAGTAATGTAATCAACATTATGGCAATATGGCTTATCAGTGCAGTGATGCTGTCCTATGTCCTATGGAGAAGGCCTACCTTGTAAGCACTGATCAAGATAGTGTCAATACAATAAAAGGGGCTTGGCAGAGCCCCTTTTTCTTTATCATCGTGACCCTAACGGGCAAAGTTCTTTGTTGCATCTTGTTGCAAATCAGATTGAGAATACTGGTATGCGAAGTATTCTGGCAACTGCGGAAGGGTCTATCGGTTTAACCATGTAATCCACAAAGCCTTCATTTATACATCGTATCTTCTCCTCAGGCAGGTAATATGATGTCTGAGCAATTACAGGCACTTTTGGATTGACTTTCCTTAGCGAACGCAGCAATTCAAAGGCATCTATGTCTGACAATCTAATATCAGTTATCACCAGGCTAATATCCTTTTCTTCAAATAGTTTCTCTATTGCAGAAACTCCATCATTGGCATGTACAACCTTAATATTGTGGCTTCTAAGCTTTCTGCTAAGCTCCTTAACTGAATGGAAACCGTATTGTACCAACATTATCTTTTCAGAGCCTTCATGTACTATCTTAATATTTTCCTTACTGTCTTCACCCATTTGCAGAGGAAGAGTAACAATGAAACGGCTTCCCTTTCCAACTTCCGATTCAACTTCTATCTGACCTCCAAGCAATTCTACAAGTCCTCTGGCAATACTCAAACCTACACCAAGACCACCATATAGCACGTTTTCTGAGTCCTTGAAGGTCACAAAAGGCTGGAATATCTGGTATTTGAATGCATCGCTGATACCAACACCTGTGTCCTTTATCCATAGGTTAACTGTACCGCTGTTTTCATTTGTACTTTCAATACCAAACTCAATATAACCCCACTGGGTAAACTTTACAGCATTATCAATCAAGAGCTTAAGAACCTGAACAAGCTTACTGCCATCAGTATATATCCTGGTTGGTACATGATCGGGAACATAATCACACCTTGATTCAACCATGGCTTTGGAACTCTCGGTAATCTTCTGTTTCATATAATCATTAACCTCTTCCACAAGGCTGCTCATGTCAGTCCACTTCTTTTCAACGGTAACCTGTTCATTTTCAATTTTTGCCATCTCAACAAGGGCATCAAGAATAGACAACAGCTTTTCACCGCTTCGTCTGATCAGGTCTATGTGATATTTCTGAGTTTCGGTCAGTTCTTCCTGCTCCAGTAGTTCTATAAAACCTAGAATACCGTTCATTGGAGTACGCACCTCATGTGACAGGTTGGAAAGGAAACCTGTTTTGAGTCGGTTGCTGCTATCGGCAAGACTACTTGCACGATCAAGCATCTCCTCATAAGCCCTGCGCAGAGTATTATCATGAGTAATACCCATCACATGATCTACAACCCCGTTCTCATTACGTACCGGATAAAGTACAAAACTGTACCAATGCCCGCTTCTGGCCGGGAAACGAAAGTCGGGTGATGCCACGATATCACCACTAAAGGCCTCCTCAATCAGGGTCTCGAAATCTGTTTCCAGCGGCTCTGACAAGACTTCACTTATGCTGGCCGGAAGACTAACCGGACGGCGATTGCCAAGCATATGAAATAATGAAGGATTGCAGTAAAAACACTTGTAATTACTATCTACAAGTACTACTCCGGTATTGACTGCACCAAGCATATTATATACCCTGACATCATCCTCAGAGGAAGTCACGGTTCTTGAAAAGAGTCTTGTAATAGTGTACATCATAAAAGATGCAGATCCTGAGCTAATATATTCAGTCCTTACAATTACTCTGACGTGCCCTTCAGGGAACGTCAGTAATCCTTCAATAATAGTTGGCCTACTTATATCCGGTCTCCTTCCGGTAAGCAGTTCTTTTTCCTCAGGTTTCTCAGGCATAAACCTGTTCCATAATCCATCGGCAGAAAACTTCTCCTTGTTGAGACCCAAAAAGCTGATTGCAGCATCATTTATATATTCAATAATCCCAGGCTTTCCAGTCGGGTCAGTTTGTCTGATTACTACACCCTCGTTTAGATTGTCTGCCAGCATCCTGAATCTAGCCTGATGAATACGAAGCATAGTGCTTTCATTACTAAGCCTTTGCCTCAGCAATGACACCTGATTTCGCTCAGCAGCAACCTGATCTATCAACTGCTTTTTGAGGGTCAAATCCTCAACTATAAGCAAGCGCAGTCTTCCTTTACTGTTTTCTGATGGATATGAAATCAGTCTGAATCGTAAGAACTTCCCATCAACCAGCAGATCCTCCTGATATATCTTCTTGCCTGCTCCATTTTTAAGAAAGGCTTGAATTTTCTTCCTTGACTCAGGATCTTCCACCCACTCTAGTTCATTCTCACCGGCACTTTCTCTCAGCTCCTTCTTCCTTTGAATAATCCACCGCCCCAAACCTAGCAACACCTTATTGCGATTATCTAACAGAAAGATATTAAGCTCATTTTGCCGTGCAAGACCAAAACGCATTACTTTGTTGTTCTTTTTGAGAAGACGGATAAGATTGTATTGACGGCTAACCTGTCTGTGGATAAGCAGAAAAAGAAATACAGCAGTCAAAAGAACATATAGAAGTCCCTTAACGGTCTGAAAGACCTGCATATCGGCATCATTTTTGACAGAGGGAAGGCTAATGCGGTCAGATATCAATATCCAACCGGCTCCGACAACGAAATAGATCAATGATATCCTAAGTGCGGGTTTAACGGGTGTTCTGTTTATACCGAATTTCATATGTATATAAAGACAGAATATTGAACAAAATACAACTTTAGTAATAAAATTAAGTAAAAAAGAAAGGTAACAAAACAATTAACTGAGATTTGCGTAAATTGAAATATACAATAAGGGGATGATTGATGAACGAAAAGCGAATTTTGATAATTGACAACAACTCCGTAGATATAGAGGAGGCTTCTTCAATACTTTCAGGAGAAGGCTACCAAGTAATGCCGGTAATGGACTTCACGACAGCCGGAGGCCGTCTTGAAGACGGTGGTTTTGACCTGATTCTGATTGACGTTACCGATAGTAACGCAGATAGTTTCGAACTTTGCCGGGTATTAAAGGAAGATTCCCGATTCAGGGAGATTCCTCTGATATTCACCACTTCGCGCCCTGACTGCAAGGAACTTGCCATGGGATTCGAGGTTGGGGGTGATGATATATGTTACAAAGCCTTATTCCTCAAAGGAACTACTAAAAAAGGTAAGGAATCATCTGGATCTGAAATCATATCGTACTCTACTTGGCAATACAGACAAGACGCTTGACCTGGCGAAAGTAAACAAGGAACTTGAGTTATCTGTTAATGAGCTGAAAAGGACAAACGAGGAACTTAGTCGTCTGGAAAAGTCCAAGCAACAGTTTCTCGATATACTTGGTAGCGAGCTGTCGGGTGCTCTCAATGAGATTACTGCTATGCTTCAGGTTATCAAGTACAAGGTGGATTCCAAGAAAGTGGCCCAGCTTGTTGACCACATTGACCACTCAATGTCCAAGATTGAGATTTTTGTAAATGCTGCACTGAGAATATCAGAACTGCAAAGCCTGGGATCCGTGCTTAAGCCGGAACGTGTTGATGCAGGCAAGCTGATTGGCTTTGCCATGTTTAGCCTTGACGATAAGATACGTCGCAAGATGATCCATATTAATAATCAGACTAGCTCGAGGTCGGTATTCATTACAGGTGAAAGCCAACTTCTCAAAGCTGCTATGGTTATAATTCTAGACTTCTTTATGGAAAGAAACCTGCCTGATGCATCAATCGATATTGACGTGAGAAGCAACACCAGAGGAATATCAATCATATTCAAGGACAATGGTGCAAGTGTTTCAGAACAAGAGATAAGTTCGTACCTGGACAACTTCTACCCCGGGCAATCACTCAACTTTGCTGCAATGATAGCCGAGTCCCATCTTGGAAAACTGTCAGTTGCCAACAGAGATGATTCTCAGGGAATAGTAATAGATTTTTCATTATATATTGAATAAGAGGCTGATTGCCCAAATAGGTAAAACAAACACCTTAGGTTATGAGAGAGATTTTAAAAGTATGTCTGCTGGCTGTAATAATTTTTGCAGGATTGGCTGTAGCAACAAATGCTGCCGCACAGCAAAGCGGCCAGACAGAGGTAATTGAGTATTATGCAATTCCATCTCCGGATGAAATACTTAGTTACATACACAACAACGAAATAAGTTATACCCCATCATTGCTAACCAACCCTGACAATAGCAGTCATTATCAGACCTCTACAGATCAGATGCTTGCTTTTGGTATCTACCTGGCTGATATGGCATATGCTGTAAGTTTTGAACAGAGTGGTACAGCCCTACGCTTCTTCGAGGTAACTGAGTCCATGGGTAAAAGCATGAATATCTTTCCTCCCGAGATTCTGAATATAGGTGAAAGATTATTACGTAGTCTGGATAATCTGGACTCAATTAATGCCCTTTACGATGAGATGTATCTCGTAGTAATCTCAAGCCTGCATGATGCAGGTCGTTTTGGAGAATATGCAACGATTTCAGCAGGTGGTGTTGTTGAAGCCCTATACCTGGCCCTTAATTCAAGGGATTCTAAGATTAAGGAAGACGCTTTCAGGATGAGAGTATGGGAACAAAAGATGATTCTTGAGCAGCTTGAAACAATGAGCAACAAATACCTCAATGAATCCCAAAAGAAGAAAATATTGGGAGATATGAAGGACCTCTATGCTGCTTTTGACGAAATACCCACTCAGGATGCAACTACTAGTGCTGATAAAAGGAATGATGGCGCAGTAGTGCTTGGAAGTACAAAACCTACTCTGAAGCCGGCATCAATTGACATAATACACAAGGCTGTCAATGACCTTAGAGCCAAATGGGTTAAATAGCCATAAAGAAAAAGACTTAATAAGATGAAAGCACCAGTTATCAAATTACTACTAATATTCACCTTAACAGCCTTTTTTGTGCCTGTCCATGGTCAACGATGCACAGGCTTTGACAAGCGCTGTGCATCTGCCCCTGCACAGTTTGAAGCCAGTTCATTGTCGCGCTCCGTATCCATGCGAAAAGGCAGAAAGGTTGTAATCACACAGACCTTTTATGGCAACTCCGAATACTTTATCTCAGTATGCGGCAAAAACCGTCTAGGTAACATCCATTTCCGACTTATATCTGTAGATAACAATAATACTGTCCTTTACGACAACGCAAGCGACTCTTTCAAGGATTCTCAGTTGTTTGTAATCAATAACACGATGAACGTACGTATTGAGTTGTCTGCTCCTCATTATTTCGATGATAGCAATTCTGAGTGCGCGGGAATAAAAATATTTCGCAGCAAAAAAGAGATTTGATTTATCAATATTTGGCGCTCACTCAAATTTTCCTATATTTGCACACCGAAAAAATAAGGGGTCCGGTAGCTCAGCTGGATAGAGCAACAGCCTTCTAAGCTGTGGGTCGTGGGTTCGAATCCCGCCCGGATCACAAAGAAAAGCCGCAAAATTTCTGATCAACAGAATTTTGCGGCTTTCTCTTTTTAACTATTGGCTATATTTGCAACCTTATATACTACCTTATTACTCAATCTTACCCTCTTCCTCAAAGATTGCATCAACTGCGGCAATAATTACCATGTTGAGGATGTCGCGTACTGAACTTTCAATATTAAGAATGTGTATCGGCTTCTTAAGTCCCATCTGGATCGGACCTATAGTTTCACTCATCCCGATTTCGAGCATCATCTTGTAGGAGATATTTGCCGAACTCAGGTTTGGAAATATCAGGGTGTTGACATCCATATTGTCGATCTTGGAGAAGGGGAACATCTCATGTCTCAACTTCTTGTCGAGGGCATAGTTGACCTGCATCTCTCCGTCGATAAGTATATCAGGGCGCTCGTTGTGGATGTCGGCAACTACTCCACGTACCATTGCAGGACTACCTGAATTTCTTTCACCGAAATTGGAGTAGGACAACATAGCCATTACAGGAGTAATATTGAATAGTTGTACTGTCTTATGTGTCAGCAATGCAATATCCTTCAGTGTTTGAGCATTGGGGTGGTTATTTATAAGCGTGTCTGAAAAGAAGAAGGTTCCCAGCTTATTGTGAACTATGTTAAGGCCGGCAATATGGCTAAGGCCTTCACGAATACCCACGATTTCAATAGCTGGCTTGATGGCATCGTCATACTTGGTATAGGTACCTGTCAAACATGCATCTGCTTCACCTGCCTCAACCATTGCAATACCAAAGTAATTGCGGTCATACATCTTTTCATAGGCCTCGGCATAGGTCATTCCATCGCGCTGTCTCTTATTGGCAAGAGCTTGTGCATAACGTCTGCGTCTTGCCTCTTCGCGATCGTGGCGCATATTGATGATCTCTACACCAGTCATATCAAGTTCCAGTTCATCAATAAGCTTTTGAAGCCTTTCCTCATTACCCAGCAGTATTGGGATACAAAGACCTTCATTCTTTGCAATCTGAGCAGCCTTTAGCATATTGGCATGATTTGCCTCTGCAAAGACAATTCGCTTGGACTTCTTCTTGGCCATCTCAGTCAGGCTTCGCATCAGCCTGTTGTCAATACCCATTCTGCCACGAAGCTCATCCTTATACTCTTCCCAGTCAGTTATTGTCTTGCGTGCCACACCACTTTCAATTGCAGCCTTTGCAACCGCAGGTGCAACTGTTACCAGCAGTCTTGGATCCAGCGGTTTGGGGATAATATAGTTGCGTCCATAGCTCAGCTTTGCATCATCATAGGCCAGTGCAACAACATCGGGAACTGGTTCCTTGGTTAGCTGTGCGATCGAAATTGCAGCAGCCACCTTCATCTCTTCGTTGATACCGGTAGCACGGACATCAAGTGCACCACGGAAGATATAGGGGAATCCAAGCACATTGTTAACCTGGTTGGGATAGTCACTTCGTCCTGTAGCGAATATTATATCAGGACGCGAAGCCATTGCATCATCATAGGATATCTCAGGTTCCGGATTTGCCAGTGCAAACACAATAGGATTGTCGGCCATGCTTCTCACCATCTCCTTAGTAAGGACATTGGCAACTGAGAGGCCCAGGAATACGTCACATCCCTTCACGGCTTCTTCAAGCGTATCTACATTAAGGGCTGTTGCAAAGGGTTTCTTGCGATCATTAAGATCCTTTCTGCGAACCGAAATAACCCCCTTGCTGTCAACCATTACTATATTTTCCTTTTTTGCACCAAGATGAATATAGAGGGAGGCACAGGAAGAAGCTGCTGCTCCGGCACCATTGACAACTATCTTAACATCCTCTATCTTCTTGCCTGCCAGTTCAAGCGCATTTATAAGTGCAGCTCCTGATATAATTGCAGTTCCGTGCTGGTCATCATGCATCAGAGGAATGTCAAGCTGAGCTTTCAGCTTTTCTTCTATGTCAAAGCACTCTGGAGCCTTAATATCTTCAAGATTGATCCCGCCAAAGGTTGGAGAGATAGCTTTAACAACCTGAACAAACTTGTCGGGATCCTTCTCATCGATTTCTATATCAAAGACATCAATATCTGCGAATATTTTAAAAAGCAATCCCTTTCCTTCCATCACTGGCTTTCCGGCAATTGCGCCAATATCACCCAAACCAAGGACGGCCGTTCCATTTGAAATTACGGCAACCAGATTTCCCTTTGTAGTGTAGTCATACGCATGCTGAGGGTCTTTCTCAATCTCAAGACAAGGCTCGGCTACGCCAGGCGAATAAGCAAGCGCTAAGTCGCGCTGTGTGGTATAGGGTTTTGTAGGTATAACCTGGATCTTACCCGGACGGCCCTCAGCATGATACTGCAGAGCCTCCCCTTTCCTGTTAGAACTCATATTTAAATCAATTTCAGGTAGTGAAATAATTAATTGGAAATATCAATTTTAAGGAGTAACAGTAAAGCCGCAGCTTTGTTGCTTATTATAAAGGAACTGTTATTTCTTTTTCTTTTTGGGTTTTTCCTCGAAGTCAATAAGTTCGTTAACAACAGATTTCCAGTCGTACTTAGCATCCTTTGAAAAGTCTATGGTTGCCTCATAATCTGTCGGATCCAGCTCCAGTACCTTTATTGGATTGTCAAGATATGATTCTATCTCTTCAAGTTTTTCCTTTTCCTCCCTGCCACAGAATGAGACAGCAATACCTCGGTTAGTACCGCGACCTGTTCGTCCCACACGGTGAACATAGTTCTCAGGATCATCCGGAAGGTCATAGTTGACTACATATTCAACATTTGGAATATCAATGCCCCTGGCACTAACGTCAGTGGCAATGAGAACCTTGTTTTCGCCCGAGCGAAAACGATCCATTACCTTGGCCCGGTCTTTCTGAGCCAGATCACCATGTATAGACTCTGCCTTTAGGCCTACCCTTTCCATTGCCTTCACAACCCTTTCGGCACGAACCTTGGTCCGCACAAATACAAGTATCTTACTCTCAGGGTGCTCTCTTATGATACGTTCAAGAAAAAAGCGTTTGTCGTCCATCTCAACATACATCAGGGAGTGATCGACATTTTTGGAAACCGGGTCTTTGGGAGATATCTGAATGCGGACGGGTTTATTTACAAGGCTGTATGCAAGATCCTTGATGGTCTTGTCGATTGTGGCAGAGAAAAACAAAGTCTGGCGCCTCCTTGGAATGCGCCTGACAAGATCCTGCATATCGTTATAAAAACCCTTCTCAAGCATATGGTCAGCTTCATCCAGGATAAGGATCTGAACTGACTTAAAGTTGAGGTGCTTCTGTGCAGCAAGGTCAAACATACGACCGGGTGTTGCTACAAGTACATCAACCCCATTTTTGAGGTGTGCAATCTGCGGATCCTGTTCCACACCCCCGTACAAACCGATAACCTTAAGTCCGGTTCCTGTTGCCAGCTCTTTGAAGACATTGGCAATCTGAATTGCTAATTCGTGAGTCGGCACCATTACCAGGCAGCGCATACTGCCTGGTTCAGGCAAATGAGGCCTGGTTGACATTATCTGGATAACCGGTATAGCAAATGCTGCAGTCTTTCCGGTGCCCGTCTGGGCGATGGCAAGCACATCCTCTCCTTTCAAAATCGGAGATATTGCTTTGTATTGAATATCTGTGGGGCGTTTGAATCCTAACCTCTCAAGATTATCCCGTAATGCGGGAATAAGTCCGTACTTATCAAACTTCATATCTGGTAATCAAATCTGGAATGCGAATACTTTAGAAAACAGTCACAAAGATACAGGATTAAAATGAGCATTTTGGGAGTTTCATTTGGGTATATTCATAAAAAAGTGGTTATTTCGCATTTTATTTTTAATCATTAAATATTAGATGCGAAAGTGAGAAAATGGCGTATTGAAGATTCTGCTGAGCTTTACAACATCAATGGTTGGGGCGTAGATTATTTCTCCATAAATGAGAAAGGCAACGTCATAGTAACTCCTAAGAAGGGAGGAGCTGCAGTTGAACTTAAGGAGCTTATGGATGAGCTTATGGTTAGGGATGTATCCAATCCTGTACTTCTCCGTTTTCCTGATATATTGGATGATAGGATTGAGTCCATATCACATTGCTTTAAGAAAGCTGCCGAAGAGTACAACTACAAGGGTCAGAACTTCCTGATCTATCCAATCAAGGTTAACCAAATGCGTCAGGTCGTGGAGGAAATAGTGAGCCACGGCAAAAAGTTTAATATCGGTCTGGAGGCAGGCTCCAAACCGGAACTGCATGCTGTGTTGGCCATCAATACTGAGACCAACTCGGTTATTATATGCAACGGATATAAGGACGAAGATTATATCGAATTGGCACTGCTAGCTCAGAAGATGGGTAAGCGCATTTTCATAGTAGTTGAAAAACTTAATGAGCTGCGCCTTATTGCCAAAATAGCAAAACGACTGCAGATCAGACCAAATATTGGCATTCGTATCAAACTTGCAAGTAGTGGTAGTGGTAAATGGGAAGACTCAGGTGGAGACAGCTCCAAGTTTGGTCTTACTTCCAGCGAACTGCTTGAAGCACTTGATTTTCTAAAGCGTCAGAAGATGGAGGATTGCCTGGCCTTGATTCACTTTCATATCGGCAGTCAGGTAACCAAGATTCGCAGGATTAAAACAGCACTAAGAGAAGCTGCGCAGTTTTATGTTCAACTCCATAAGTTGGGCTTCAACATCAGCTTTGTTGATATTGGTGGCGGACTTGGTGTTGACTATGACGGTACTCGTTCATCCAACAGTGAGAGCAGTGTCAACTATACAATACAAGAGTATGTCAATGACTCAATTTCTCACTTTGTAGATGCGGCAGACAAGAACGATATCCCTCACCCCAATGTGATTACTGAGTCTGGACGCTCACTTACAGCGCACCACGCAGTTTTGGTATTCGAAGTTTTGGAAGCTACCTCTCCTCCGATGTGGAATGAAGAGGAAGAAATCACTGATAGTGACCATGAACTGGTAAAAGAGATGTATACCCTGTGGGAAAACATCAACCAGCCCCGAATGATGGAGACCTGGCACGATGCTCTGCAGATCAGGGAGGAAGCACTGGACCGTTATAGTCTGGGTGTTCTTGACCTTATTACAAGGGCCAAGGTGGAACGTCTGTTCTGGTCTATAGCAAACGAGATCAACCTAATAACTACCGAGCTAAAGCATGTTCCTGATGAGTTCAGAAACTTGTCAAAGCTACTTGCTGACAAGTATTTCTGTAATTTCTCACTGTTTCAGTCATTACCGGATTCATGGGCTATCGACCAGATATTTCCAATTATGCCGATACACAGACTGGAGGAGAAGCCGTCAAGGAATGCAACACTTCAGGATATCACCTGTGACTCGGACGGTAAGATAGACAACTTTATTGCTACCCGTAATATCAGCCACTTCCTGCCGGTTCACCCGCTCAAGGCCAAGGACCCTTATTATGTAGGTGTGTTCCTTGTAGGTGCATATCAGGAAATCCTGGGTGACCTTCACAACCTCTTTGGTGACACCAATGCTGTTCACGTATCTGTTGATGAGGATGGATATAGCATTGAGCAGGTTATCGACGGTGAAACCGTTGCCGAAGTTCTCGAATACGTACAATACAGTCCCAAAAAGCTCGTTAGGACAGTAGAGACATGGGTTACCTCATCAGTTAAGGCTGGTAAGATCTCTGCTGAAGAAGGAAAGGAATTCCTTTCAAACTACCGTTCAGGTCTGTATGGTTATACCTATCTTGAATAGAAGTAACTATAATTGTCAGTTGTGATTTTTATAAACAGAAATTACAGACATAGATATCTGATAATACTGGCGGCACTGTATTCTGTGTCCGCCAGTATTTTTGCTGAAACAAAAGAAGACAGTACCCGCATTGCTTTTGAGGTAAAATACCATCATGGTATAGTCATTCCCCACCACACAAGTATGACCTACCTTATCGATGATTATGCTCGGGGTACTGAGATTAATATTATACGTCAGCGTCATAAAGAGCAACTTTGGGAAACCTATCTCAACCGGCCGGAAACAGGTGTTGGGTTCTGGTATAGCACTTTTGGCCGTTCCGACATTTACGGTGAAGGGTTTGCCATCTATCCCTACATCAATTATAGGTTGTTCCAGATTGGACGCTTGCAGGCCAGGTACAAGGTTGCCCTAGGTCTTGGCTATGCCACTAAACCATTCAAAGTGGGGGAAAACACATACAACACTGTTTTCGGATCACACCTGAATGCCTATGTGGGTCTGGGACTACGTCTGCATTACCCCATCACCGACAGGTTTTCACTTTCCACATCGTTTGCGCTTAATCATATGAGCAACGGTTCGTCACGCAAGCCCAACAACGGGATTAATACTGCGGCGATTGACTTTGGACTGATCTATGAGCTGGTGCCCTTTCAGGAGCCCGAATATGTGGACAGGAAGGTGCCTGCTGACGATTCTCGCGAATGGCTGTTTACCCTTGGTGTTGGCCGTAACCAGGCTGCTGCCTATAACCCTACGATTTATTGGTCAGGTAGTATTACAGCAACTCACCTGTGGTACAAGACCCGCTCCAAAGCCTATGGTATAGGACTAGACCTTATCAAGTTTGGTGGTGCTCCCTATGCTTACAATATGTTTCAAGATCTTGACGAGAGTCGGGATTATTCGCTGTATGAAGAATTATATGCCGGAGTTTTTGGAACTATGGAGTCACATTTGGGTAGCAGTTCATTGTTTATGTCCCTGGGGGCTTATATCTTTTACAAAACAGAACCACGTCAGCCTTTATACGCAAGGCTTGGAATAAGAAAGAAGATAACAGACCAGTGGCTGGCGCACTTTGGGATAAAAGCCAACTTCTTCACGGCCGAATTTATAGAATTCGGACTTGGTTACAGACTTAGATACAGATAATAACAAGAATCTGAAATGATCAAAAGACTGGCCTACATATTTGCGATACTAATAGGATTAGCTTCATGTGAATATATTACCGAGATGAACAAAACCGGTGATATAGTAAGCAAGGATATTGCCTGGGAAGGAGCTGAAGAAATTGAGATCTGGGCTCCGATCAGGTTGATTCTTGTAAACAGTGACAGCAGCTATATGCACCTTAGTGGTATGGATTTCATCGTTGAGGGCTACAGACTTTACAACCAGGACGGCAGACTCTTTATCAAGCACAACAAAACCGAGATTCTCCAGGAAAGTAAGATAGCCAACCTATATGTATATTCACCTTCGTTCAAAAGGATAGATACAAACTCACCCTGCAAAATAACTACCAATGGTGATACCCTTGACATTACATCGCTTAGCATAGTGGTCAATGGGAAGGGGCTTTATACAACTGGGGACTTTATTCTGAAAGGTGATGAGTTCCATCTCTCGGTCTATGGTGGTGTCAACAAGACACACCACAATATCGGAGGTCAGGTCAACAATGCCTACTACCATCTTGAGGGAGGTTGTGATATTATAGCGGATAAACTGCAATCAAAGTCCTGCGAGGTAACACAAAAAGCTTATGGGGACATTTACCTGTGTGCTGAGGAGAAGCTGCTGGTAAGAGTGTACTCTACCGGCAACGTGTATTTCAAAGGCGATCCCGAGATCGACTTTGAACAGGTCAAAAACAACATGATGAAGGCTTCTGGTAAACTGATAAAGCTTAATTAACAGACAGTTATCACATTTATCCTTTTTTCATCAAAAAGCCATACCTAATATCATGGCCATGTGATATATTTGCGGCTTTAAAACTGCAAATATGTTAGCAAAGGGGTTCTTTACAGTACTTTTTCTGATTATCTCAAATGCCTTTATGACCTTTGCCTGGTACGGCCATTTGAAGTTTCATGAAATGAAATGGTCGCAAAACCTGGGCCTGGTGGCAATAATCCTGATTAGCTGGGGAATAGCCCTGTTCGAGTATATGTTCCAGGTCCCGGCCAATCGTATTGGCTTTCGTGAAAACGGAGGGCCTTTTAATCTTCTTGAACTAAAGGTTATTCAGGAGGTGATATCTCTTACAGTCTTTGCTATAATTTCAATTCTTGTATTCAAGTCAGAACCACTAAGGTGGAACCACTTTGTGGGCTTATTCTTCCTTGTTTTGGCAGTGTACTTTATTTTCAAAAAGTAAATCTCCTGATAGCTACCAACTTTTACAGAGCATGTCATCATAAAAAAAGCGGCCTTGCAGCCGCTTTTTTCTTACACATTAGCTACCTTGATGATGTCGGCAAAGACTCCCGAAGCCGTCACATCGGCTCCGGCTCCGTAGCCCTTGATCTGCATGGGATGCAGGTTGTAATTTTCCGACCATATCAGGATTATATTATTACTGCCTTCAAGTTCGTAGAAAGGATGTGTTTTGTCAACTTCCACCATTCCAACCTTGGCCTTTCCATCTTCAAGACTGGCGGCATAGCGTAATCGCTTGCCTTCCAAATACAGTCTCTGTCTTCTGTCTTCAAACAGCTCGTCGAGCTCCTTTACCTTTTCCATAAAATCTTCAAGGCTTGGTTGGCTAAGGTATTCAACAGGGACAAAGGGTTCTACTTCCACATCTTCCTGCTCCAGCTTGTAACCTGACTCACGGGCAAGAATTAAGAGCTTTCGCACTACATCAGTACCGCTCAGGTCTATCCTTGGATCCGGTTCGCTATAGCCCTTTTGCTTGGCCTCAAGTATAACCTCTGACAGCGGCTTGATTTCCGACATCTCATTTACTATGTAGTTGAGCGTACCCGAAAGTACTGCCTGCAGTCTCACTATCCTGTCACCACTCCTTACAAGGTCATTGATTGGGGATATTACAGGTAAGCCGGCTCCTACATTAGTTTCAAAGTAAAACTTAACACCTTTCTCTGCAGCCGTACGTTTTAACCTACTGTAATGTTGGTAGGAAGATGAACTGGCTATCTTATTGGCTGTAACCACAGAGATGTTGGCTTCCAGCAGTTGTAGGTAGATATCTGCAACCTCTTCACTTGCCGTACAATCCACAAATACACTGTTGGCCACGTTCATCTCAATAATCTTGTTCTTGAAGTCATTTATGCATCCAGGCACACCTTCCTTTTCCAGTTGTTGAATAACGGTATCGGGATACAGTCCTTCACGATTCAGAATCATAGACCTGCTGCCTGCAATTCCCACTAGCCTTATCCTTAGGCGATTGTCAGCCATAAGCTTTTGAGCCTGGGTACTGATCTTGTCCAACACCTTACTTCCCACTGTTCCTTTTCCTGCAAGGAATAGATTCAGTCTCTGATATTGAGACAGGAAGAACGCCTCGTGAATTGCATTTAAGGCCTTACGAAGATCCTTTTCCTTTATTACAAAGGATATGTTGATTTCAGATCCTCCCTGGGCTATAGCATAGATGTTAACACCATTCTTACCAACACTATTGAACAGTTGTCCGGCAATACCGGTAGTTTGCTTCATCTTCTCGCCTACTATTGCTATTACAGCCATCTCATCCTCCTGCATGATACGACTGATCTGCTTCTTGTCAAGTTCTGGCTTGAATTCCTCCCTGATGGCTCTGACCGCAACATCCGAACGACTTGAGTCAATCACCATACTTATACTGTTTTCAGACGATGCCTGAGAAATCAGGACAACGTTGACCTCAACCCTGGCAAGGCAGGAAAACAGACGCATAGAAATGCCTGGAACACCGACCATGCCAATGCCCTGAACTGTAATAAGGGTGACATCCTTAATTGAAGAGATACCCTTGATTTGTCTTGCTCCACTCTCTGACTGCTCGCTTATCAGTGTACCTTTTGCTGAAGGATTGAATGTATTCTTTATCCTGATAGGTATCTTATTTCTATAGGCAGGAATAATAGTTGGCGGATAGATAACTTTAGCACCGAAATGAGATAACTCCATTGCTTCGGAATAACTCAGGTGATCAATGCAATAGGCACGGCTTATAACCTTGGGATCTGCTGTCATAAAACCATCAACATCTGTCCATATCTCAAGTACATCCGCATCAAAAGCGGCAGCTAACAGCGATGCTGTATAATCCGAACCACCCCTGCCGAGAGTTGTGCTCTCCCCCTTTCCATTGCTGCTGATAAAACCGGGAAACAGAGACAGACGACCCAGCGAACCCTTCAGTTTGCTAAGCAGCTGCTCTGATTTTTCGTAAACAACCTGGTTTCTACCAAACTCGAAAGAGGTCTTGATATAATTCCTGCTGTCATACCAGTTGGCACCAAGGTAGCTGGCAATAATCCTGGAAGACAGCCTCTCTCCCATGCCTGAAATCCTGTCAAGGCTCTTCCTGCTGAGCTCACGAATCAAAAAGACCCCTTTTACCAGGGTATCCAACTCCTCTATTTCGGAACTAACCAATGCTCGTACCTCGGCAGCATTTTCACTTTCAAACAAATTATTAATAAGTTCCTCATGAGTATTAATTATCAATTGCAACTCACTAATGCAGGCTTCGTCCCCCTCGCATGCCATATTTGCCATTCGTATAAGACGATCCGTTACTCCGCCAAGGGCAGAAACTACTATTACAACGGCTTCATCCTTCAACGAAGCGACAATATCTTTCACTCTGGCAATGGCTTCCGCAGAGCCTACTGAAGTGCCTCCGAATTTTAATACTCTCATTTTGATAATTTGATAACTTGAAGAATAGGGTTGGCTTTAATTTATATGCCGAATAGCACAAAAATATACATTTTTACCATCCTTGTACCATCCGACTACTAATTATACGCCTTTCCCCCTAAATAAATGCGTAAAAACGGGGCCTGTAATGTAACTATATGGGCAGAAAAATAGTACAAACATTAACAGACGTGTTACTAAGGATTTTTTGTATGTTTGCCTGTAAAAATTTTAAGAAAAGTCTTAAAATTAAGCACAATTCAGGAGTAAAAACTCCTGAAACACTGGGGGGCGAATGGATATTACGAAAGAGGGTCTTGAAAAAATAAAGGCCTGATTTTGTTGTATCCTGTTGATATTTAGCAGAGTGTCGCCTAAACATCAGTAAACCAACGGGTTGAATTATATAGGGCGATGGTGTTTTGCCTAATCAAACCTACTACCGTCATGAAAAAACTTGTACGACTTTTTTTGGTTTTTTGCGGCATGCTAATGTTGCCGGGTGTTGTTGATGCACAAGTTGACCAAACCTTTTGGTTTGTTGTTCCTGAAACAACCAGGGATCATAATAAGCAACCCGGGGTGCTTAGAATAACAACCTTCGATGAACCGGCTGTTGTGAGTATCTCACAACCGGCTAACCCTGCTTTTGATCCCATTATCCTTAATATTCCGGCCAATACCCAGGTCATGCATGAGTTCTGGGATAGAACAGGTATCCCTTATAACACGATGCTATGGGCTGTTGAAAACGGAACCATGGATGCCCTGACAGGCTATCCACGCGACTGGCCCAATGTTACTGGGAATGACCCTGTTGCAAGTGGACCTGAACAAATCCCGATACTTAAAAAGGGTTTGCTGATAGAGTCCACCAACGGGGCCAATATCTCTGTCTACTATGAGGTAGCCAATGATCAAAACCCTGAACGTTTTAACCTGAAGGGACGTAATGCTCTTGGTACGCACTTTATTATCCCATCACAGAACCGCTTTAAAAACTATTTTGATACTCCCAAAGCAAGAGAAAAGGTTGATATAGTTGCTACCGCAGATGGTACTACGGTAACTTTCTTTTTCGACCCAGCAAGACATGATTTCGTTGGAAAGCCGGCCACAGGTACCAGCTTTACTATCACACTCAACAGGGGTGAGACTTTTTCACTAAGGTCAAACAACAGAACTACCAATGCAAGCCTTGGTGGTATCTTTATTGAATCAAGCAATGATATTGCAGTCACTATATCTGATGACTCAATAATTGAGACTAATTCCTATATCCACTATGACCTTGTAGGTGACCAGTTGATTCCTATTACAAAGGCCGGCACCAGGTATATTGCAATGCACCCATCGCATGGTACCAAATATCAGGGCTACTATGGTAACAAATATGGCCATGATTCAAGGACTGTATCCAACCAGGTATTTATCTGGCCAGTTGGTGATCCAACAGGTATCAGAATCAACGGAGTTGCAGTTAAAAACTCCAATGGAAGTGAATTGTTCCAAAGAGGTGACTCCTATGTGACAAATATCTCAGACAATGGTATCTATATTGAGTCTGACGAACCGGTAATTGTATATCAGATTTCAAGCTACTGTTATGAACTAGGTGGTGGTGTACTTCCTGCGCTTGAATGTACAGGTTCTCGCTCAGTCACTTTCGCAAGGGTTTACGATGCTGACTTCTTTATTCAGATACTTACAAAGAGTAAGAATATCTATGATGAAAATGGTAATCTAAGACTTGAGGCCTACTATCAGACTGCAAGCGGAACCAAAGTTGACATCAGCAATATGATATTCAATGGTGGTACTGTAGGTACTGACAGGTCAGGATTCCAACTTGTCAATAATACAGGAATTACAATAAATGGCGAACAGTGGTACACCTTTGTAAGGTATTTCAGACAAGGTGAAGGCGTTTCTACCGGACTACCTATTACTATCAGGTTCAAACCAACAGCAGAACCAGCATTTGATGAGCTGTTCCATCTTAGCGTCCTTGACGCCAACGGCGCAAGTATGAGCTATGGCTATTTTTCTTCATACAATTCCGTTGCAATAAACGGTCCAAGAGCATTGTGCCGTGGCAACAAGGTTGAACTTAGAACCAATGGAGTAAAGGTTGACTGGTATCACTCATCCGACCCCACTACCCCGTTTGCTACTGATGTTGATTTTGTTTTGGTTGACCGTGCCGGTGAATACTGGGTCGAAGTACTTAACTCATCATGCGAGTCTTCTGACAGAGTTTATATCGACTATATAATTCCTGATTTTGACCTTGGTGATGATATGGCAGTTTGTCCGGGTGATGTAGTTGAACTAGGACTTCCAGATTTTCTGCCATTTGCTGCAGATTACAGGTGGTATGTAAATGGAACTGAAAGAACGGATCTTAGAGGACAGTTCAACTTTTCATATACTGCTGAGGAGCTTACATCTTATGAAGTAGTCCTCCATGTAAGTACAGATGTTGACGGGGTAGTCTGCGAACATGCTGATACGATAAGGGTCACAGTTGGTCCTGAACTAACTATCTCACTTGGAGCCAATGAAGCTGTTTGCGAAGGTTCGGAATTAAGAACTGAATACCGCGAAGGATTATTCTATGAGTGGGCCTTCAACGAAACTGTTGTTTCAGAAGAAACCTATATTATTCCTCAACAACCCGGTGTCTATACTTTGAGAGTATATAATGCTGATGGTTGCGAACTGACACAAAACATCAACGTTGCTATCAACCCATTGCCTGATGTAACGCTGGATGATGTAACCGAATGTCCGGGTGGAAGTGAAACCTTTAGTGTCAACATTCCAGGGGCAACTTACAGATGGCATAACGGAAGCATAACTTCTTCAATTACTGTTACTGAACCCGGAAATATATCTGTTGAAGTAACTGATGCCAATGGTTGTGTTGCTACAGATGAGGCAACTTACGGATGGTGGAATGAAGTGGTATTCAATCTGGATACTGTAGTAGTATGCTATGACAACGTACTGAAAATTGAGATTGATAGCAACTTCATAAACTATGCATGGTTATATAAGGCAGACCCAAGTGCTCCTGGTGATTCAGTTCCTCTACAGGCCAACCAGGTAGCAGTTGATCATGTCTTGACAATCACTGCTGAAGGCGATAATGACAACTGGTCGGGCAGGTATTTTGTAACTGCATATGATCCAGCCCATAATTGTCCTGTATCAGGATACTTCGACTTGATCATTACTCCTCTTCCCGAAATCGACCTGGTTTTTGATCAGACAACTGACGGACGTATGTGCGAAGGAGATACTATAAAAATCGAGTTTAATGATCCATACGGACGTGAATTTAGTGCATATCAATGGAGTTACAGTAAAGACAGTGTTAATTTCACTGACATCCCGGGTGCAATTCAAAGTTGGCTAGTCACCTCTACTGAGGGACACTATCAACTATATGGAAAAATGGAACACAACTGCAGCACTGTAGGTCAAACTGAAGTTAAAGTCGTTAAAGCTCCCATATTTGAAATGGTTGACCAGGAAGCTTGTCCTGACCAGGAAATAGTATTGGGAATTACACCAAACTCGTATATCTCCCATTATCAGGACGAGACAACACCTGAAAGATATGAGTGGATACGTGGTATCAGAGATATGGAAATTACCAGTCAGATGCCAATCTTAAGCACTGCTGCCAGCTACACTGTTGATGGAGACAACCGTGGTTCATACCGTCTGACAGCATTCGATGGCCTGGGTTGCTTTGCTTCTGTTTGGGCTGATGCGACATCACTAAATTCAATCAACGTTGACCTTCAGGATATTACTGTATGCGATAATGAAAGCGTTACTCTTGCTTTACCAGCCGGATTAGCAGGACTTTCCAATTACACCTGGTATGAAGTTCTACCCGGCCTTGAGTTTGAACTGCTGTCAGATGAACCGTTGGCGATCAGTAACCGTAAAGCCGGCACTTACACCTTCAGAGTAGTCATTACTAGTAATGACGGATGTGTAACCAGTGATGACGTTACAGTTACAGTACTGGAAGCTCCTAAGTTTACACTTACTGACGGTGTTGTAGTATGTCCGGGTGAAACAATCACTATCGAATCCAGACCAAGTTATGTAAGCTACTTATGGAATGGAGTTGCCGGCACTAACAGCTACACAGTAAATGCTGCACAAACGCTTACTCTGGAAGTAACCGACAGAAACGGTTGTGTCACTTCCCAAACAGCTCAGATAAGTCTGGGTACTATTCCGAATGTAAGTATTGATGATGTTACTGTATGTCCTGATGAACAGGTAACACTAAGTGTACCTTACTCTGCTGCTGACGGTTATACAATACTGTGGACTCTACCTTCAGGTCGTAGCATCAGGAACCAAAGTTCTATTGAAGCTCTGAGAGGTACCTACAGTGTATCTGTTTATAGTGAATATGGTTGCGAAGGCAGCGACCAGGCTGAGGTAATCTGGAAGGACTTCCCAACAGTATATTTTGGTCCTAACATGGTCGATATTTGTCCGGTAAATCTTCCTGTTGAGATTGAAGCTCAGGGTGATTATGAAAACTGGACCGATATGATCTGGCACGACAATCTGTACAGAGGTCAAAGAAGACGTATTGCAAGCCCCAGTGATACTGTAAACGTGATAAGAGTAGAAAATGCAGACAACTGCTGGTCAACTGCCAGTCAGTCTGTACTTCTGGCCCTGCCTACCTACTATGAGGCAGGTGCTGACCTTGCAGAATGCGAACCAAAGGACGGAGTTCCTTTTAGCACCGAACTGAATGCAGGCGAGTTTGTAATCTATTTTGATTCTACATCTGATGATCCGATAGAGGTGCCTATTACAGGTTACAGATGGTTTAATATGGAAACAGGTGATCAGGTTGGTGATCAGCAGATATTGATGGCTACTGCAGCAGGAAGTTACATGGTTGAAGTATCTGATGGTTGCTGGTTGAATACCGATACATTTAATATAGAGCTGTTCCCGAATCCTGTAATTACCTACCTTGATTCGACTCTGTTCCGTCAAATAGTGGTATTTGCCGAAAACGGAACTGCACCTCTTCAATATGCCCTAAACAATAATGCACCGCAGTCAGATAACGTATTCAAGAATCTACCAAACGGCAATTATACTGTATATGTTATTGACGCCAATGGTTGCGAAGACAGTGAAGCCTTCCTTCTCGAGACAACTCTGAATCTGGAGGTACCCAACTTCTTTACACCCAACAACGACGGCTTTAACGACAGGTGGGAGATTATAGGCATCGAAAAATTACCAGAGTCCATCATCTATATTTATGACCGATATGGAAAACTATTGAGGAAGTACAAGGCTTCAGATCCTGCATGGGACGGAGAATATCTGAATCGTCCTTTGCCATCCGATGACTACTGGTACGTAATTCATCTGTTGCCAATTGATAAATACCTGAAAGGTAATGTTACCTTGAAACGATAATAAACCAAAGAATCCGGGAACCCGAGGGGGTTCCCGGTCTCTAACCCTTAACCGGAATTGTTGTTATGTCGAGACTCAGAATCATACTTGTCACAGGCCTCCTGCTAATAGTTACAATGGCATCTTCACAAAGGTACTTTGTCACTAACCAGTATGTCTATGACATGTTCTTAATGAATCCAGCGGCGGCAGGCTTTAACAGAACATGCGTAAGCGTCAACGGATTTTATCAGCGTCAATGGTTTGGAACCGATCTAGCACCTACCACCCAGCTATTTGCTGCGCAGATGCCTGCTGGTGGTAATGTGGGATCCGGAACTTATATATTCAATGACCGTAATGGTCACAACCGCAAGATGAGTTTGATGCAGGCTTTCTCAGTCGAGATTAAGATTAAGGAAAACCGTAACGGCACCAACACATCACTTGTCTTCGGCCTTGGTGCTTTAATTGAACAGGCCACAGTGGATCAAAGTAACTTTGAGGGAGGTGTCGGTATTGACCCTGTTGTAAGTGGAAACAAGGAAAGCGGTATTGGCTACAACGCCAATACAGGTATGCTGCTTCGTATTGGCAAGTATCACGTGGGGGCTGCTGCAACCAACATTCTACCACAAAACAATCCTCTGTACGACTCAGAATATGAACCGGAACTGCCAGTTGACTTTCACGTACATGCAGGTACCTACTTCAAGTATCCGACACGTGATATCTGGTTTGAACCACAAATATATTACAGGCGCAACTCGCTACAGGATACCAGGCTTGATCTTAATATGAAACTGGATATTCCAACCTTTAATCAAGACTTTTCATTTTGGGGTGTTATTGCTTACAGACGGAATGTGGACTCCAAATTCGGTAAAAGTCTGGGACTCGCCGTTACCGGAGGTATCAATTACAAGGGGATTAATGTGGGACTTGAACACCAGCTCGGACTGACCGGCGCTCAAACACATTATGGAAGTGCCTACCTGCTAGTGTTTGGCTATAATTTCTGCCACGACAAAAAGACTCGTTCTCTTCCATGTTCCGAACGAGATCCAATCGTAAATCCCGACGCAAAGTACAGGAAAAAAGGCGGCTTGTTTAAACGTTAGTCTCTAATTGTTATTTTTGGGCAATTAACAGGGGCAATTTACGTTAATACAAAACCTGCCCAAACCGGGCAAAGATTTGGTATTAGATGAAAAGAACTCTATATACTATACTTTTACTCATATCAATAGCTTCGACGTACGGACAAAATTTGTCAAATGTATCAGTTGAGGGTATTTCCGTGGGTGATATTCAAGCAAATACCCCTGTTATTGCCAACAACGACTTTGCCCGTACTTTTGAGATGACCCCTGTTGAGATTAACATTTCAAAAAATGACTACGGCATAAGTCAGGGAATCTCCAGGATAGATGTTGTAGATGGACCAAAGCGTGGCAAGGCTGTTGTTACCTCATACTATACTATAATTTATACTCCCGGCGAGAACTTCACAGGCAGTGATTCACTGACTTATCAGATATGTAACAACTACAATGAGTGTGGAAGAGCCATGGTCAGAGTGGTTGTTGAAGATTATGACTTTGCCCCTATTGCCCATAATGACACTTTGATCCTGTTTCAGACCAAGAATGTTAAACTGGATGTACTCAAGAATGACGAGTTCCTGTACGATAAACCTATCACACTCGAGATACTCCGTGATTTGAGTAAGGGCACAAGTCAGGTCAGCAGTGAGCTCCTGATTGTTCCTGACTTACGGAGCTACGGACTCGAGACAGACTCAATACTCTATAGGGTCTGTGATGCCGAAGGTGATTGTGATGAAGCCTGGTTGTTTTTAACCGTCAACAAGGAGCCCGAAAGAATATACTTTATCCCTGAAGGATTTTCTCCCAATGGCGACGGTATCAATGACACCTTCAATATTCCCGACTTCCTTAACTTCGCCAATATTGAGATAAACATCTTCAACAGGGCAGGTGTGCTTGTATATGAGAGCAAGGATTGGAACAATAACTGGGATGGAGTGGCCAATACGGGGATCTATAAGGGGAAGCAGATGGAAAGCGGGACTTATTACTATCTTATCGAAATACGGGGATTAGAAAGTTTCAAGGGTTTTGTATATCTGAGCAGGTAAGAGATGACACTTAAAAGATACGGCATAAGCATAGTAGAAAGAACTAGAAGGTGCATAGCGGCAGCTACTATGCTTTTTATTGTACTTAGCCTGTCAGCACAGCAAAATCCATATTTCACCCAACACGCAAACAATCCTCTGTTGATTAACCCGGCATTTGCAGGTGGCAGAAACTCTCTGGCTGTTGATATAGCCACACGACAACAGTGGGTTGGCGTGGATGGTGCTCCCATGACCTTTATGCTCAACACCCATGCTCCCATCAACGAGACAATGATGTCTGCAGGAGCCAGTTTTTATTCAGATATTGCAGGTCCAGTAATGGCCAATCATGCTTCTCTGGCATACTCCTATCTCTTGAAGATCAATCACAGCCATTTTCTTTCGCTGGGTATCAATGGTGGCATCAACAGTTACCGCGTTAAACTCAGTGATATAAAGCTTAACGATGGAAGTGACCCCAACTTTGCAAGCGATATTGAGAATGAGATTACACCATCCTTTGGTGCTGGCTTGATGATATACTCGCCATTATATTACATCGGGTTTTCAATACCAAGGATACTGGCTTCAGAAATAGAATATCCCGACGCAGCAGGCAGGCAGTTCAGATATAACCAGATATATTATATGTCTGCAGGTGCAAATATTGGCATATCTGATTATCACAGTGCAAAGCTGGCCACCCTGTTCAGGTTTGAAGAGGGTATGGAGATGGTTTATGATATTACTGCACTGTACAACTATGATGGGATGCTTACTGCAGGCGGGTCTATCAGACCGGGATATGCAGCCTCGCTGATTCTTGGTGCACAAGTCAACGAAAACATAGGTATTACTTATTCCTATGACTTTCCACTAGGGAGTAAGTCGGTAAACTTATTCAACTTCCAGGAACTCACCCTGTCGATTGACATCCACAGTATTATTTCTCCAAATGTGGACAGGGAATTCTCCTCTCCCAAAGCCAAGTCACGTGACGATGGCAATACCCGCTCAATTAGGTATTTCTAAATCCCGGCTATAATAAGGGATAGCTGGATTTCTGATTTAAATCAATCACCTATAGAAAAACGGTGGTTAATCTTTTTCTATCTTTAGCAGCAAAATTATAGAGTATGAGGCGTCTTGTATTTCAGAGTATTATCCTGGTTTCCCTGATTCTTAGTGCCTGTTCGGGGCGATCCAATTCCCACAGTATCTCATCATGGGAATTTATTTCAATAGACAGCACACTTAAAGGTGATTCAGCCGCTATTGCCTTTATTGAGCCCTACCTGACTCAATTAGATTCCACAATGAATGAGGTAATAGGTTATTCATCAGCAACAATGATTTCCGACAAACCGGAAGGAACTCTTTCATCCCTGGTTGGTGATATAGTTTATAATGCCGGTCTGGAAATATTAAACCAACAAGACATAGAATACGGAAGTACTATGGCACTGGTAAATGTCAGGGGAATACGGGCTCCTCTGCCTGAGGGCGAAGTCAGACTCGTTGATGCCTTCCAGATCATGCCCTTCGACAATAATCTTACTGCCGTTAGGCTGAACGGCAGCCTCCTGAAGGAAGTTTTCGATCACATTGCACACAGATATGGTGAAGGCCTTTCAAACGCCTCATTTACATTATTAGCTGACAGTACTGCGAGTAACATTATAGTGGCAGGTAAAGAACTAAATCCGGAAGAAAGTTACTGGTTGTTTACATCCGACTTCATCGCCTCGGGTGGTGACAAATTCTTTATGTTTCAAAGGGCGGATACCATTATTGCAACCAACATTCCTGTAAGAGACCTGATAATAGAACATATCAAAAAGGAGCATTCTCAGGGAAAAACCCTGATACCTGATACCATGCCCAGAATCATTGTAATAAAGTAAGCTTTTACACGTCTGACAATACTACCGGAGGCAAAAACAGCAAGATTATGACAAGCAGAAGAGATTTTATAAAGCAGGTAGGTGTCGCATCATTGATGCTCGCAGTACCCTCAGTTGTATTATCCGGGAAAAAGAAAAAAATCACAAGGGTTGTGATACTTCATACATCCGATGTTCACAGCCATATAGAACCACTGGCAGCAACCGATCCACGCTATGCCAACAGGGGTGGTTTTGCACGTAGAGCCGAACTTATTGGGAGGACCAGGCTCGAAAACGAGCATGTCCTGCTTTTGGACTCCGGAGATGTTGTACAGGGAACTCCCTACTTCAATCTCTATGGGGGAACTCCGGAAATGGAACTGATGGCACGTATGGGCTACGATGCTGCCACCCTGGGTAATCATGAGTTTGACAAGGGCATGGACCACCTGGCCGGACTTATTAAGCAGACTTCCTTTCCCTTTATTAACTGCAACTACGATGTGAGTGGAACTCCACTTGAGGGTCTCCTTGTGCCCTATAAGATTTTCGAAAAGGGTAATGCACGTATTGGTGTTGTCGGACTGGGCATAGATCTTTCCGGTTTGGTATCTCCGACTTGTCACGCAGGTCTGAAATACCTTAATCCTATTGAAAAAGGAGAAGAAACTGCCAGGTATCTGAAAAAAGAAAAGGATTGCGATATTGTAATAGCCCTCAGTCACCTTGGTCTGGAATCCGACAAAGCCAAAGAGGATGACTTGAAAGTTGCTACAGGGACGAGAAGTATAGATCTGATCCTCGGAGGACATACCCACACCTTTATGAAAGAACCTCTATTTGTCAAAAATGCAGCGGGTAAAGAAGTTATGATAGTTCACTCTGGCGAATTCGGGGTACAGATAAGTCGTATTGAACTGGTTATTGGCGGGGAATCCAAAGCCTCAATGTCTGGTATCAAGGTATAAAAAAAGGGGGTTCCTCCCGGAACACCCTTAATATTTTAAAAAACTTCACTTTGGTTACTCAATAGGTAGCTGACGCTTGAAGGACTCATCAAGTGAGATAATGGTTTCAGTTGATGAAATCCCGGGAATGGCCTGAAGCTTGTCGTGAAGTATCCTCTTCAGATGCTCATTGCTTTGAGCATAAATCTTTATGAAGATGGCGTACTGACCAGTAGTATAATGACATTCCACTACTTCAGGTATCTGCTCCAACATTGCTACTACTTTATCAAAGAGGCTTGCCTTTTTCAGAAATATTCCGATGAAGGCACAGGTGTGAAAACCTATCTTGCCAGGATTAAGAACAAACTCCGAACCCTTGATCACGCCAATATTCACAAGCCTTTGGATGCGCTGATGAATCGCAGCACCTGAGACTTTACACTCACGGGCTACTTCAAGAAATGGAATACGGGCATTCTTAGTGATTAGGGAAAGGATCTTTTTATCTAGGTTGTCTATTTGTACGTTGGTCTCCATGCTTATAATTTAGTAAGTTATAAATTATCATCTACACCTTCTCTCAGACTCAAGTTTAATACGAAATTAAAACAAATCACGCAATTTTCAAACAATTCATAAGCTAATTAATGCATAAAAATGAACAATTGCATAAGATGGTTTATAATTTGTAAGCAATTCATGCACAAGCCAGCAAAAATCCTACTTAACAATTAGTTTTTCAGCTCCTACCCCAAGTCCATTTTCCTCTATTACAATCAGATACATGCCCGGCGGTAGGGTAACAATATCAATAGTAAATTTATTCCCGGTCAGACCCCTGTGCTCCTGAAGCATTTGCCCGTTAATAGTGTAAATTCTTAATACTGCATGCTTTAAAGTACCGGGAACTTCAATATTCAGTTCTCCTCCACCTACAGGCATAGGATTGGGCCATATGTTTACATCAAAGGCCTCTGCTCCGGGAAGGAAGATGAAGTTGGACTCTTCAATTGAGAAGTTGAAGTAATAAGACCAGTCCAGAACCTCTGTAGCTTTCCTTGCCCTAACTCTCCACCTCACCTCATCACCGGGTTTTAAGTCAGGTATCACTCTTGACATATCAGTAATATCTGTTATGACCTGGAACTCGTCGTCATTCACCCTGTATTCAACGTCGTATCCAGTGATTCCTGCCGGTTGAGTACTTGCCCACTCCCATTCTACTGTTACACTGGTTGTCTCCTTGTCAAGCACTGTTCCATCAACCGGAGATACAGGACGAGGAGCCTTAAGATCCATATCGATATAGCCTTCAATTGGACCAAGATCCAAACCATTGCCATCTATCCTTGGTCTGCCAAAGTAATCAAAGTCAAGCCAGTCGGGTAGCAACTCAGCGTTTCCATTATCAACGGCAGGGGACTCCTTACGAAGCATAAAATCACCTTCTCCGGGATTATTCAACAATGGATTGGCATCTATATTACCAACTCCGGTATATCCTCCCTGTATCATTGAATAGGTCACTGTACTGCCGTAAATATTTGGATTGTTTGGGGCTATATTACCCTGGAATATCGAGTTGTATACCAGTCCACTGGCAGCAAAGAGAGCTCCTCCGTAATAACCTGCGTGGTTTCCATACCACAGACAGTTATGAAATACAACATTACCTGCTGCCCACACAGCACCTCCGGCAGTTCCACTTGAGTTACCGGAGAATATCACATTAGCAAAAACGACTTCAGATCCGGCATCAATGCTAACAGCTCCACCATTGGTCGCAGCCACATTTTCTAAAAACTTGCTGTTGACTACCTTCAGCGATGCATTCTCAACAAAAAGACCTGCTCCATTTGAAGTTGAATAGCCTAGCTGTATTGTTACTCCATCAATTACTATTCCTTTAAGCGGATTGGCAGGAGTTCCAATAGCACGCAATACATGGTAACTGTTGTCTGCATTAGCTTGAGGACTTCCAATATCTCCAGTGATTATTGTCCGGTTAGTTAACAGGTCGCGCTGCCCGATAGCTGTCTCAGTTCCCGCAAACCCTCCTATTAAGCTTATTCCACTCTTCAGTTCAAATGATACATTCCTGTCGTCATTATCTACCGGATATTTGTTAACCGGCAAGTAGTACCCTGCAGCAAGCCATAGTATATCTGTCTCTGCTGCCATAAACAAGGCCTCATGCAAAGATGCGGCATCATCCCAGGATGTTCCTGCACCATTACCATTAGGTTTAACATAGATAGGGTGTCCCCTGTTTACCTTAAATTCAGATACAGGACCCAAACGCCTGCTTCCGTCATTATGTATGCTTATTACTCTCCAACTCACCTCGTCAAGTGACTGTAAGCCTTCCAGTACATATTCCTCTCCAGCAATATCAGTTACTTCTTCATACTCTCCACCATTGAGAGAGTAGAGCAGTGTGTAATTGCTTACATCTCCGGGCTTGCTATCATACCACTTCCATTTCAGGGTAAGCAGTCCATCTTCAGGTGCTGCAGCTTCTCCATCAGCCGGAGACTCAGGTACTACCGTATTCAGATAACCTTCATAGATTCCAATATCAGTCTTTCCGTTCAGGATTCTTGGCTGTCCTGCAAAGTCAGTTTCCAGCCATTCGGGAACCTCTACTCCCATATCAAGTACCGGAGCATAAGGTCCGACCCTGAAGTCACCTCCCTCAGCATCTACAAAACCGGGATCTATATCGAAGTTACCGGTTCCTGCAGCATTCAGATATATAGATGCAGTCACGGATGCGTTACGGATATCATCACCAGAAAGCTGAGAAGCGCTATTGCGTGATATAGAATTAACAACCTTAATTCTATTGGCTGTTTGTCCATAAACAGCACCACCCCATCTACCGGCAGTATTACCATACCAGAGGCTGTTATAAAACTCCGGATAAGCATTTGAATACACAGCTCCACCGTCATCCCGCGATTCATTTGCCAGGAATACTACGTTTCCAAATCCAGGAGCCGAACTATTACCAAGCACGGCAACAGCTCCTCCGCTGAATGCATAGTTTTCGCGGAAGACAGTATTAATAATCAGAGGGGATCCGTTATTAATTATCAATGCTCCTCCCTTATCATTATCACTGAAAGCAAATGAGGCACGCCCCTTTTCAATAATAAATCCGTCAATTACGGTTGCCGAACTAACAGGTACACTTACCTCACCCTTAATAATTACTACATGGTATGAGTTATCGTTATTGGAATCCGGATCACCAATATTACCGCTGAGTACACTCTGGTTAGCCAGATGGTTCCTTTGCTCACGGCTTGTCTCTGTTCCACTGAATCCACCATATAGCTTAAGCCCTTCTTTAATTTCAAAGGCTATACCACGGTCGATTCCGGATGTTGGCTTATATACTCCGGCAGCAACCCATAGTTCATCACCAAAGACCGCTAACTGAAGGGCAGTTTGCAAATCTGTAGCATCACTCCATGAATTTCCTGTTCCCGTTGCACCTGGTTTTACATAGATAGGATGCCCTCTTTCGATATAAAACTCAGACCATGGAGAATAATACAAGTCATTATCAGTAGTTCTAACTGCCACTCTCCACCTGACCCCATCAGATGCGTAAAGTCCTGATACTTCATATGAAAGGTTGATCTTGTTAATACTGTCAACTAAATTTGTAGCACCTCCGTTTACCACATATTCAATCCGGTAGGATTGAATATCGGATGGAACTGTTGACTGCCATTCCCAAACAAGGGTTACCTTTCCGTTATCAAGTCCTACAACTTCACGATCAGCAGGTGAAACCTGAAGTGGGGTTGCTATACCTCCTTCAAAAGGACCAAGGTCAATCAATGCATTTACTACACGGGCATTACCCTTGTAATCCTTTGTAATTCCCGAAGGAAGAAGCGCGATATTACCCTGGTCTACTGCAGGTGATTTCAGGTTAACCCTGAAATCGTTGGCACTTGCATTCAGGAATAATGGATCGGATGACAGAATTGAGATTCCTGCATAGCCACCCTCGACTATACAGTTCTTTGCATAAACGGCATAGAAGTTTGGATTGGCGGAACCGGCCGAGTTGTTCCATGCTATTGAATTGTTTACAGCCACAAAAGTTGACGAAGATGCATTATCCACAGCACCTCCCCTGTCGCCTGTATTGTTACCGTAAAACAGACAGTTAGCAAACTCCATCCGGGCATTTGCCCTAACAGCACCGCCATATCTTGTTGATGAATTATTGGTAAACAGAGAGTTAATAAAGACTGCTTGAGAATTTGAGTCTCCGTAAACAGCACCTCCCTGATAGGCGTAGTTGTTTCTGAACCACACATTTACAAAGGTCGGTGATGCCCAGTTGAGCAGTATTCCGGCACCGGAGCTGTTATTATCGGAGTTGTAACCACCTTCAATAACAACACCGTCAATTATTGTAGCGCCGGTAATCGGAGCCATTGCAGTTCCATTGGCTATGAGTACGTTTCTTGAGTTATCATTTGTATTGCCGGGTACACCAATGTCACCACTTAAGATGGTTCTGTTCTTGTACCAGTCTCTGGCATCCCGCACACTTTCATTACCTATAAAACCACCATAAATCTTAATACCTTCCCTGATTTCGAAGGCAAGGTTTCGGTTGCTTGTGGTAGTAGGACGATAAGTACCAGCTGCAAGCCAAAGTTCATCACCAAGTATATAATCTGCCAAAGCAGCCTGCAGGTTTGTAGCATCATTCCAGGCCTTTCCTGTACCCATTCCGTTAGGTTTAACATATACAGGATGGCCACGTTTCTTGAAAAATTGAGCCCAGGCAGACCATGTGTAGTTACCATTTTCATCCACGGCAGCGACCCTCCAGCTTATCTTTCCAGATTCGGTTACACCGCTGAGCTGATAAGAAGTTGCCATTGCAGTGTTGGCTGAAACTACAGAACCCCCGTTTATCTTATACTCTAACTCATAACTTACAATGTTGGCCGGAGCAGCAGCAGTCCAACCCCACTCAAGTGTAAAAGCAGTCTCTGAAGCATCAAAGACCGCACCTTCAGCTGGGTTGGTGGTAACAGGCACCCTAACGGCTCCCTCGTAGGGACCCATATCGGCAGTGCCCTGAATACGTGCATTGCCTTCAATATCTTTGGTTAACCATAAAGGTATAAGTGCATTATTGGCAGCCTCAAGGGCAGGAGATCCGCTATTAAGACGGAAGTCCTCATTTTCGGCAACATGAAACAAGGGATCCGTATCCAGGTTGCCTGGTCCGGCATCCTCTCCCTGCACTATTGAATAAGCAACATTGGCAGCAGTAACAACAGGAGTACCTGATTGCGAAGTATTGCCCCATATTATTGAGTTGTAGATGGAAGCATCCTCAGCTAATGAAGCAGCCGAATAAGCAACTGCATTATGGTTGCCATACCACAGACAGTGGTAGAAAGTCATTGCTCCCTCGGCATATACTGCTCCACCTGCAGAAGAGGATGAGTTGGATGAAAAGATTACATTTGCAAAAACCGCTGCCGAAGTCGCATCACCATAAACTGCACCACCCATTATGGCGTGGTTGTTGCGAAACCATACATTAACTACCCTTGGAGAAGCATTCTCAAGGTAAAGTCCACCACCATACCAAGTATTTGGAGCGTATCCGTCTTCAATTATAAAACCATCAATTATAGTTGCTTCAGTAATCACCACTGAGGAACCATCAGCATATACAACTGATTTGGAGTTATCTGTATGAACAGACTGGTCACCAATATTTCCACTAAGTATTGTCTTATTCCTGTATGAGTCACGCTGATCACGGTTTGTTTCTGTTCCCACGAAGCCTCCATAGAGCTTTACGCCTTCCTTTAGTTCGAAGGATATACTGCGGTCATTACCTGTTGTAGGTTTATATATACCTGCAGCCACCCAAATTTCATCACCTGCCTGCGCATCCAAAAGTGCCTGCCTAAGATCTGAATAGACCGGAGACCTGCCATTCCATAAACTACCTGATTCACCCGGTCTCACGTAAATAACTTCTGCAACTGCAGATGAAAGAAAAAACGAACCGAAAAGAAAAATAATAAGCGATCGGTATAGATTTCTCATAATCAAATCATATTATTAAGAGCTGCGCCTTCCCCCCTATCCCACAACCAGCCTGATATAGACAAACTTAATATAAAGCGATAATAAAATTCATTGTTTTTACGGATATTTATCACAACTGTTTCATATTTCGTCAATTAATAAGGGTCATCTACATAAAAACTGCCTTTTGACATCTTTTGTCACCATCATCCTTAAATTTGCAAACTTACAACAGAACAGATAAGATGCGGAAGTGGATTGAATCGAAGAGCTGCAAATCTGACCTTATTGCAAGGATGACAAGGGCTGCAATGGCCTTTGAGAATGCTGTGCTATTGTGTGACGGACTGAGAAGCAGTGAGTCGTACTACGGTAAACTGTCCCGCTACGAGGCCATTGCTGCTTTTGACAATCTTGAAGCTATTCAAGGGCCATTGTCAGGGCTCGATAGAGACCTGACGGATGACTGGTATCTGGGATGGTTGTGTTATGAATTAAAAGATGAGATCTTTGGGATAGGTGAAAAATTGCCTGATTCGCTTGTTGGTTTTCCGACGCTACATTTCTTTCGACCTCGCTGGATTCTGATACTAGATGGAGAGAGGATCCGACTTGGATATGATCCAAGGTACAACAGCGAGGATGAAGCGCGATCCTTTTTGACATCAGTGACTGAATGGCAACAAAGGGGAACAGAGGCCCATAAAACAGAGGCTCTGCAAGCTACATCAGGCAATATTCGTGAGGATTCGTTCAGACCCAGTCACCCGTATTCTGCGGAGCAGTCAGATGTAAACAGAGAACAGATAAAGACCGATATATCCGGCAGGCAGACTATTTGCGGAGATTATTCTGAAGCAGATAAGGCTTCTGAGGTTGTCAGGTTGAAAGGTGGACCGAAATACAAGGAGTGCGAGTCGAGTTACATAGGATATCAGGAAGTATCCCAAGATGCCCCCTTGAAAGGCATAGCACTTGAACCGGCTATTTCACGTGAGGATTATATAGAGGATGTCAAAGGCCTGCAGGAACATATTCACAGGGGGGATATTTACGAAGTAAACTACTGCATGGAGTTTAACGCCCGCGGCCATATAGCAGACCCGGCAGCACTTTTTGTCCGACTTGTGGAAAGGTCTCATATGCCCTTTGCTGCTTTTATTAAGTTTGGACGGAAGTATGCCTTGTCAGCATCACCCGAACGTTTTATCACAAAGAGGGGCAATAAGCTGTACTCCATGCCGATGAAGGGAACAGCACCCAAAGGTTCCACACCGGCAGAGACAGAAGCAAACCGCAGACAACTGCAGGAATCAGAGAAGGAAAGGGCTGAAAATATTATGATAACAGATCTTGTGAGAAACGATCTCTCAGTTGTTGCTACCAAGGGATCAGTAATGGTCGAGGAACTATGCGGCATCTATTCCTTCCCTTCAATACTGCAGTCAGTAAGCACTATCTCGGCAGAAATTTCCGGGAATACTACACTAGAGGCTATACTGAGAGCCACCTTCCCTATGGGATCTATGACAGGTGCACCCAAGATAAGTGCAATGCAACTGATCTCAGAATTTGAAAAGCGCAAAAGGGGCCTATTCTCCGGCTCCATAGGCTATATCTCGCCAGATGGGGATTTTGATTTAAATGTAGTAATCCGTACTTTGCTATACGATGAAGATAGTGCTTTCCTCTCTTACACAGCGGGCAGTGCCATAACAGCACTGTCGGATGCAGAACAGGAATATGAGGAATGCCTGCTTAAAGCAAAACTGATGCGAAGCCTATTGGCTGAAACCAGATAATAAAATGAATACCATAGCATTCAGACGTAAGTTTAGCGATATTTTGATTGACAAGTGCAGAGTCGCTAATAATGACATAATACTTGTGGCCTTTAGTGGAGGGGCTGACTCAATGGCCCTCCTCCACCTACTTAAAAATGAAGGCTGCAAGTGTATTGCTGCTCATTGTAATTTCCATCTGAGAGCAGATGAATCTGATGCCGATGCACTCTTTGCCGAGGAGGTTTGCAACAGACTAAAAGTTAGGTTTCATAAAACAGACTTTGACACCAGAACTTTCGCAGAGGAGCGTGGTCTGTCAATCGAGATGGCGGCAAGGCAACTGCGCTATGACTGGTTTGAAAAGCTTATGAAGGAAACCGGAGCCACTCTGTTGGCCACAGGCCACCATGGTAATGATAATATTGAGACTTTCTTCCTTAACCTGTCCAGGGGAACTGGGCTTAAGGGTTTGACCGGGATGTCATTCAGATCTGGCAGCATTATACGTCCCTTGCTCTTTGCCTCAGCGGACGAGATAAGAGACTACTGCAAAGTTGAGGGTTTTGACTACCGTATTGACTCGACAAACATTGAGAGCGACTATCAGCGCAACAAGATCCGCAACCTGATAGTTCCCCTCTTCGAGGAACTCAATCCCTCCTTCTTTGCAACAATGCAAAACAACCTAAGCTATCTCTCCGACACCTACGGCATTTTCAAGGCCGAGGCCGACAGCTTCAGGGAACGCATTGTCGCCCAGAGTGGTGACTCCATCCTTATCCCAATTGAAAATATTAAGGAACATCCATACAGAGGAGCCCTACTGTTTGAGATCCTACAGCCATACGGCTTCCAGGGCCAAATGATTAGTGCCGTAATTAAAAGCCTTGACGGCATTCCAGGCAGGCAGTTTTTCTCCCACAGCCATCGACTGGTAGTGGATCGTTTCAACCTGCTTGTTGTGCCGATTACCGAACTTGACAAATCCTCCCATGCAATAGAAGGCGGAGTTAGCGAAATAAGTGTACCCATTAAAATGTCTATAAGCATCTTTGACAAGCCAGATAACTACAAGGTATCACGGGATCCAAATACAGCTCATTTTGATGCCGGACTTGTAGAATTCCCCTTATTCCTGAGAAAGTCTCAGCAGGGAGATCGCTTCATGCCTCTGGGCATGAAGCAGTTTAAAAAAATAAGCGACCTTTTCATTGATCTGAAAATGTCGCTTATTGATAAGGAAAACTCCTGGCTACTTTGTAATGGCGATGATATAATGTGGGTCGTTGGCGTCCGCATTGACGACCGTTACAAGATCAGAGCCAATACCAGGAAGATCCTTGAGATAAAGGTCAATCCATAATTAAGCCTTTTACTCACAGCATATCCATTCCCAACGCTAGAGTTAAACCCGTATCAGCCCTCAACATTTTTCCTTACCCTGTTGATAAAGGTAAGTAGTCCGTCTGTATCTCTGGCATTGATAAGTTCCAGCAGATCTTTGAGTTCCTTTCTGATCATCTCAACCTGTCCGACGGTATAGGGGTTGAACAGTATTTCGGTGAGCAGATAGTCGTCTTCTGACAACAGTCCCTTTGCAATATCCATATGCTTCCGGAAGGTAGTTCCCGGTGCATCCTGCTTCTTCATACAGGCCGCAAACACAAGAGTTGACGAGAAGGGAATTGACAGTGAGTAGGCTATTGTTTCGTCGTGCTCATCAAAGGAATACTGATGTATATTTAGCTTCAGAGATCCGAAGAAATCCTTGAAAAAGGCCTTGCCGAGATGGTCAGACTCGGTAATGATAATTGCATGGTGCTCGCTCAGATCCTTCAGGTTGGCAAAGGTCGGACCAAACATCGGGTGGGTTGAAACGAAGCGGCGGCCTGTGCTTTTGTAAAACTCATGGAATCCTGTCTTAACAGAGGCTATATCGCTTAGGATACAGCTTTCAGGCAGATAGGGCAGCACCTCCTTAAAAGTTTGTATAGTATATTTCAGCGTTACACAATTGATAAGGAGCTCTGGGGCAAACTCCCTGATCTCCTCAAATGTTGTAAGCCTTTGGGTGTTGAAAACATACCTCAGACGTTCCTTGTTGGAATCGTAAACCGCAACTTCATGTTGCAGACAAAGGGCATCAGTTAGCCATGTACCCATCTTGCCTGCCCCGAGCACGCAAATTTTCATCAGTTATCCTCCTTCTTCTTAAGTTCTTTGTTCATTACAGCACTCTGACATCTGATTGACTCTTCGTGAATTGATTCGAAAATCTCAGTAACGAAGTCCGCATTCAGGCTACGGCTCTCGGCCTTGGCCTTACGGTCGTTCATAATCTCGTCATACCTGCGTGCCTGAAGTATTGTGATATTGTTTTCATACTTATATCTACCTATGGCTTCAGAGATTTTCATTCTCTCCTTGAGTATGTCTAGCAACTGGTTGTCAAGTTTGTCAATCTGTTTTCTCAGTTCATCGAGAGTGTTACGGGGAGTATCACCAATCTTCGGGCGTCTCAGTACCAGATTGTCGAGAATACCCTTTAGAGTTTCAGGTGTAATCTGTTGCGATGCATCACTCCACGCTTTATCAGGATTGCAGTGAGTTTCGATGATCAGACCATCAAAACTAAGGTCCATTGCTTCCTGGCAGATCTCAGCAATCAAAGAGCGCTTACCACCTATATGGCTTGGGTCTGTTATGATAGGGATTTCGGGAAAACGCCTGCGCAACTCGATAGGTATCTGCCATTGCGGATGGTTGCGGAATTCCGACTTATCGTAGGTACTAAAGCCACGGTGAATTGCAGCCAGCTGGGTAATGCCGGCATTATTGAGACGTTCGAAAGCCCCAATCCAGAGTTCAAGGTCAGGATTTACAGGGTTCTTGACAAGCACCGGAATATCAATGCCCTTGAGGGCATCTGCAACCTCCTGCACTGCAAAAGGGTTGGCTGATGTTCTTGCTCCTATCCACATAATATCAACACCATATTTAATGGCTTCATATACATGGTGAGCATTGGCAACCTCAACACCGATAAACATACCTGTTTCTTCCTTTACCCTCTTTAGCCATGGGAGACCGATGGAACCCACACCTTCGAAGGCTCCCGGACGGGTACGTGGTTTCCATATACCGGCTCTGAATATCTTCACTCCCATATCTGATAGTTGCTGCGCAGTGTTGAGGGTCTGTTCCTCAGTCTCGGCACTGCAGGGGCCTGATATAATGATGGGCCGTTTGAGCTCAAGGCCCGGCAATCTGATCGGTTCAATCTTCAACTGTGACATCTTTTCAGTTTTTTACGATTAGGTTAATTCTTCTTATAGCTTCTTTCAAAACTTCTACTGTGCAACACAGAGATATCCTTATATAACGACTTCCGTTGGTGCCGAATATAAAACCGGGGGTCAGAAACACATTAGCCTTATCCAGTATCAGGTCACTTAGTTCCCCGGCATCAGTATAGGATGCAGGAATACGTCCCCAGACAAAGAGTCCCACCTGCCCGGGATCATACTCACATTTTAGCAGGTCCATAATCTCAAACACCAGTTTGCGGCGTTCGGCATAAATCTCATTCAGCTGTCTGTACCAGTCATCGTCACATTCAAGCGCCTTGACTGCAGCGTCCTGTAAGCCTCTGAACATACCCGAGTCCATATTGCTCTTGACACGCAGTATGTAGTCGATAAATTCCTTGTTGGATGCCACCATTCCGATACGCCAGCCCGCCATATTGTGCGATTTGCTCAGCGAATTGAGTTCGATGGCTATGTCCTTAGCACCTTCAACAGCCAAAAGGCTGCTTGGTTTAGGATTCAGCACAAAACTGTAGGGATTATCATTACAAATAATAATGCTATGCTTCTTACCAAAGGCGATAATCTTCTTCATCACCTCAGGATCGGCCTGGGCTCCTGTAGGCATATTGGGATAGTTGAGCCACATCAGCTTTACCCTGGAAAGGTCATTATCCCTTTCGATGGCAGCCAGGTCGGGCTGCCAACTGTTTTCCTCGCGCAGGTCGTAAAATCTTACCTCGGCACCAACGAGACGGGCAACAGCCTGATATGTTGGGTAACCGGGATCAGGAATCAGCACCTCATCACCTGGATTCAAAAAGGCCATTGATATATGCATGATACCTTCCTTTGATCCCATAAGAGGCAGGATCTCGGAGGCAGGATCCAGTTCCACTCCATAGTTTTTGCCGTACCAGTTGGCAAACGCCTTGCGGAGAGCCGGAATACCTATATAGCTTTGATATCCGTGTACATTATCCAGTTGTGCAGTCTGGGTCAGGGCTTCAATAACATCCGGAGCAGGCTTCCTGTCCGGACTTCCTATACCCAGGTTAATTACATCCTTTCCTTCGGAGCGCATCTTGTCAATCTGTTTCAGCTTGACTGAGAAGTAGTACTCCTGAACATTGTTGACTCTGTCAGCAGGTCTAATCATTTTCATGGGTTTTATTTCTTATTGCTTGTCTGTGCTTTGGCTACGGGAGCTCCGCCATTTGTAACATACAGTGTGTCGGCGGCTTCATATTCTCCCAGTTCGGTAAGATTGCGCGTCAAAGGACGGATTGCATCAAGAGACTGATGATATCGCTGATAGTCGTTGTATATAACATCAATGTAAAACAGGTACTCCCACTCCATCCCTATTACCGGCAGAGATTGTATCTTGGTAAGGTTGATGCTGTAAAAGGCAAGTATTGTGAGAACTTTGGAAAGACTACCCTCTTCGTGTGGCAGTGAGAAAACAAGAGAGGCCTTATTGAGGCGCCCCATTGACAGTAACCTTGCTCCCTCCTCTTCGTCTCTTGGTCCTACTATCAAAAACCTTGTGTAGTTGTGCTTATTGGTTTCAATATCCTTGGCAAGTATCTCCAGATTATACATTTTGGCTGCAAGTGAAGAGGCTATTGCAGCTATGCCCTTTAGATTACCTTCACTAATCTTCTTGGCACTAAGAGCGGTATCTTCCGACTCTATCAACCTAATATGGGGATAGCGCATCAAGAAATCCTCGCACTGAGCCAAAGCCATTGGGTGGGAATGCACCTCCCTTATATCTTCAATCCTCTGACCAGGCAAAGCCATCAGCTGGTGCTTGATCCTAAGTCTTTGTTCCCCTCGCACCCTCAATCCAGAATCCTTAAGTAAAGTGTAGTTGGCCAGAATGCTTCCCACAAGGGTATTCTCTATTGCAACAATCCCAAACATAGAGGGGTCTTCCTTTACCTTACTGAAAAGCTCATGAAAGGTCATACAAGGTTCAAGAGTTACCTCCTTGTCGCGAAAGTATGTGCGTGCTGCAATATCATGGTTAGCCCCGGGCCATCCCTGTATTGCTACTTTTACTGTCTCATGACTCATTTGATGCTATTTTATCTATAGGTTGAGAAAACAAAAAATCCCGCCCCTTTAACAGGGGCGGGATTCATCATATCTGTGCTTCCTTTTATTGCTTCACTTAGGCATAACAATAACCCACCCCTTTTTGGCTGTAAAACCAAAAAAAGAAATAAAAGAAGTAATAAAAGAAAGAGTAGCTTCTCATCACAATTGTTATTTACACACTACAAAATTATAGATAATTATTACACATGCAAGCCCTCCCTGCAAAAAATGAAAATAAAATTTACAAGTCCGTGACAATTTGTGACAGCCTGTGGAAAAGCAGTGACACCCCTACATAATTGGCACCATACCTTTGTCATATCGAAATAAAACAAATGTGTCACTCAAAAACTATATAACAATGAAAACTCTGATGATTACTCTGGCTATGTTCTTCTTCATGAATGTTGTAAAAGGACAAGGTTTCACAACCGACTTCGCTGTAACAGATAACGACACTATCTTCTGTAAGACTCTCACAGTAGGACATAAATATGTTACCTGCAAGAAAGACGATGGCGCAAAGATCAAGATCAAAAAAGTTGATCTTCTCAAGTATGCATGCGACGGACGCTTGTGGGAGAAGATGCCTGTTATAGACGAAACCACTGGAAAGGTACAATATGCAATGCTTGAAATGATAGCATATAAGAATGGTACAGCTATCTACAAGGAAAACAGATATAGTCTAAAGGAAGACAACTACCAGGCCTGGTACCACCATAATAATGTCAATGATAATATGATCAGTCAGAAGCTTACACAACGATAAACCATTGTCCCACTATCGAAAACTGAGTATTGTTGCAAATAACGTTTCATAGATTTGATTGAGTAGTGTTAGTTATTGACTGATCCAAAGGAAGAGAATCTTCAGTGATTCTCTTCCTTTTATGTTCTGATAAGGCAATATTGGTTAATTTTAAGGTCAGAATGACATGAAGCAGATGAAGAAATCTCTTAACAAAATACTGGCAGGGCTTACCTTACTTATTTTGCTCCCGCTTGCTGTTGCCATCCTGTATGAGTACACCAGGATTAACGAAAACGAGGAGCTCATTACCAGCGTATACAAGGAACAGCTTGAAACAATTATCTCGTCAGTCAATTACTACTCTGAGGATATAATGTCCAACTGGGCTGGCCGTATTGATGTTTGGATGATGCACCCTTCTGACAGTACTGTATTAAAACTGCTTACAAGTGAAAACAGTTCTATCTTAGCTATATATGCAGCTCAGCGCTCTACCGATTTGAATACTATCTATAGTAGCGGTAATGAAGGCAACAGCACCTTTGTCAGCCAACTGCTTAAGAAGGAGCGTCAGACTATTGGTAAACTAATCAGCTATCATAAAAGTAACTATAGGAAGTTTCACTCCTTCGAGACTCCAGATGGTGTCTTAATGACCTTTATTACTGTAGACAAGAACTTGGAATATGTACCGATACTCATCGAACTGGACCTTCGTCAGTTTATACACCAGCATATCAGTTCCCGCATCCAGGATATAGCAAAGGATAAGTTTCTTATTAGGATATTCCACGAAGCATCCGGTGCTACTGTTTATACAAGTGATAAGGAAATGCCGAGCCACATGACCTTTGACAAGGAAGGTGGAATGTGGCTCTTCCCCGGTCTTAGCATAGGCATCACGTTAAGGAATGAAAGCATAGCAGACCTTGCATCCAGACGCGTCAAGGAAGGGCTTATACTGGCAGCCCTTGTAATGGCTGTTCTGGTTGTTGGGATTTGGTTTATCTACTCCAGTGTCAAAAAGGAAGTCAACCTTGCTCAGATAAAGTCCGAGTTTATTTCAAATGTATCTCACGAGATCCGCACCCCGCTTGCTCTGATAAGCATGTATGCCGAGACTCTGGAGATGGGAAGGGTCAACTCACCTGAAAAGGCCAGGGAGTATTACCAAACCATAAACAGTGAGAGCCAGAGACTTAATGCTATGGTTGACAAGATTCTCAACTTCTCCCGCATGGAGAAAGGTCGGTATAAGTTTAAAACCGAGGTGTGCAACTTATATAATATCTGTGCTGAAGTACTAGGTAATTATCAGGAACATTATAACGGGGCTGATATTAGTTTTAATGCTGACAGCCTACTTCCTGAAATCCTTGCCGACAAGGTCTCAGTCAGCGAAGCCTTGCTCAACCTCATCGACAATGCTGTGAAATACAGCAGGGATAACAAGAAGATTGAGATTACAACAGGTCATGAAGACAGGATGTGCTTCGTAGAGGTGAAGGACAACGGAATAGGTATTTCAAAGAAGGATCAAAAACATATATTCGACAGGTTTTACCGCGTTACGCGGCAAAACCTTGCTAATGAGGTAAAAGGTACCGGACTGGGTCTCTCAATAGTATGTGAGACTATGAAGGCTCACAAGGGTCGTGTCACAGTACAGAGCAAGCCCGGTGCAGGTTCAAGTTTTAGATTATATTTCCCAGTAATTCGCAAATCCAATTGATCATGGCAAATATACTTGTCGTAGAGGATGAAGTCCTCATGCTTCAGGGACTTAAAGACAACCTCGAATTTGAAGGTTACAATGTTGATACTGCATCAAATGGTGCTGATGGTCTCAAAAAACTGCTTGACAAGCACTACGATCTGGCCATCCTGGATGTTATGATGCCAGAAATGTCGGGTTTTGATGTGTGCCGCACTGCCCGCTCGCGAGGCATTAAGACCGCTATAATTCTGCTGACAGCCAAGGCAGAAGAGATTGACAAGGTGCTGGGTTTGGAACTGGGGGCTGATGATTATATAACAAAACCATTCAGTATCAGAGAACTGCTGGCAAGGGTAAGAGCTATATTGCGCAGGGCAGGTGTAAGCGACAGCAACGAAAAACACACCATCAGGCAGATTGGTAAACTTAGTGTAAACTTTGCAGGCTATACTGCTACTACCAATGGCAAGGATGTGAAGATGTCACACAAAGAGTTTGAAATCCTCCACTACCTATATAATCACAAGAACGAAACCGTCGATCGTGACAAGCTTCTGGACTCAGTCTGGGGAGATGATTACCAACCTACCTCTCGTACTATTGACAATTTCATTGTAAGGCTGAGACAGAAGATCGAAGAAGACCCCAACGATCCAAGGACAATCCTCACTGTTCATGGTATAGGTTACAAACTTATCGAACACCTGTGACAATTTGTGACAACTGAGCACAATATTCTAACATGTTTTAGTGTCGGCTGTAGTAGTTTTGAATCAGGAAAATAAGAAACCTGCAAACATTAAAAATATGAACAGAATATTTCTACTAACAGCGGTATTGATCCTCCTACTGAATGGAGGATGCAGAATCCACATGTACAACAGTACGGAAAGGTATAATCTTGAACCAATAGTCACCCTCGAGGGTGACTGGAAGTTTAACATTGGAGATGATCCGACCTGGGCATCCAAATCCTATGATGACAGTACCTGGGATTATATTACTGTTCCGGGCAACTGGCAGGATCAGGGCTATCATCAATATTTAGGCTATGCCTGGTATCGTACCAAAGTCTTTATTCCAAGGATTGATGAAAGTGACAATATCTATCTGTATATTGATGCTATTGATGATGTAAGCGAAGTATACATAAATGGGATACTGATTGGACAAACAGGAAACTTCCCTCCAAACTACAAGACTGCATATAATATTCCGGTTTTTTATTCCATCCCACAATCCCTTATTAACTATGATGGAGAGAATACATTGGCAATAAGGGTGTATAATGATCAGATGGATGGTGGAATTGTTTCAGGTCCAGTTATTATCGGGTATTTTGAAGATGATATGCTACTGGATCAGAACCTGGCTGGGAAGTGGCTGTTCAAGCCAGGATTCAACCGTAAGTACACAGACACAGACTACGATGCAAGCAGCTGGAACTCGCTGTTTGTTCCGGGACCATGGGACAACCAGGGTTACCTCACATTTGACGGGGTTGCTACATATCGCACTAAATTCACACTGGCCAATGGTCTAGAAGATGAAGAACTATACCTGATTTTGGGAATTATTGATGACAAGGACAAGGTTTACCTTAACGGAAAGTTGATTGCTAAAACTGAAGATATGTATGGCACCGAACTTGCAAGCAATGGTATGGGTGAATGGCAGGTTCGCAGGGCATACAAGATACCAGCTAAGAATCTAAACTATAGTGGCAGCAACACTCTTGTAGTTGTAGTTAACGATGATCAACAGATTGGTGGAATAGTAACAGGACCAATTGGTATCATGACTAAAAGCAACTATGATGAATATGTAAGTCGGTACAAGGTGAAGAAAGTATCAATCTTCCAAATACTTGAAGAGGAGTGGTAGAACCGGGATCATACTAAAGAAAGAATGCCATGAAAAAGATAATACTCATAGCACTGATACTAGTGACTGGAACTGTCATGTACGGTGGTGATCAATATGTAAGAATCCTGGATCTAAGGGATTACTGGAAGTTTATGATAGGTGATGATATGAGATGGGCTGATCCCAACTATAATGATGCCGCATGGGAAGATATCAGAGTACCTTCCAAATGGGAAAACCAGGGCTTCCACGGTTATGACGGATACGCATGGTACCGCAAGGGTATAATAATCAACCGTAGTTTTGCCAATGAATACCTCACCTTATTTCTGGGATACATAGATGATGTTGACGAAGTGTACTTCAACGGAGTTAGAATAGGCCGTAAAGGTAATTTTCCTCCAAACTTCTCAACTGCATACTCATCTGAGCGTAGGTATAATATACCTGCCCACCTTGTAAGGTTTGACAAGCCAAATGTAATAGCTGTCAGAGTCTACGACAGCATGATGGATGGCGGAATTACAAGTGGCAATGTAGGCCTCTATCTGCGTCAGAGGGACTTCGCACCCGACATAGACCTTGAAGGTGAATGGAAGTTCAGGGTAGGCGACCGTCCCGAATGGAGTGATGCAGGCCTTGACGACAGCGACTGGGGCACTATCCCTGTACCCAGTTTCTGGGAAGACTACCTAAGCGGAGATTACAACGGCTATGCCTGGTACAGACGATCCTTCACAGTACCGCAGGCTCCGGCAGGTCAACGCTATGTACTGTCTCTTGGTAAAATTGACGATATAGATGAAGTATATATCAACGGTAAACTGGTTGCCAGTACTGGTAAGATGCGTGCAAATCCAAGGTATAACGAACTTCAAAACAGTTACAACAAGGAGAGGTATTACTACCTTAACGAGGGTGATATAATCCCAGGCAAGGTAAATGTAATAGCAGTAAGGGTCTATGATGCAGGTGGTGAAGGAGGTATTTACTCCGGAACTATAGGACTGTTTAAACTCCAAACCTTTGTATCCTACTGGAGAAAGCGTTCTCAGGGAAGGTAATACGAGACTGAAAAAAAATAGCATAAATAAAAAGAGGTTGTCCGTGACATTGGACAACCTCTTTGTTTTATACAAAGGTTCATTGTCTTAGTTTCTATTAGCTATAAAAACAATGTAAGCAACATAAACTACCAGCAGTACTGCGGCCTGCCAACGATCCAGCTGATGTTTTTTACCAACAAACATTGCAAGCATAATAAACAAAGTACCAGCAATCAGAATTATTATATCGGTATTGAAAGCAGGATTGTAATTGATTGGTGTCACGGTTGCGCTAATACCAAGAATCAGGAAGACATTGAAAATATTTGAACCCACAACATTTCCGATTGCGATATCCATGCTCTTCTTGCGTGCTGCAACAATGGAAGTCACGAGTTCAGGAAGTGAAGTACCTGTAGCAACTATAGTCAAACCTATCAACTTCTGACTGATATTAAAATACTCAGCTATCGACACAGCTGAGTTAACAACAAACCTGCCACCCAAAACCAGACCGGCAAGACCAAGAATAATAAACAATACAGCCTTGCCATTGCTCATTATACCATCGGTAACCTTCTCGTTTTCTCCGCTTTGAATACTCCTCCATATATGATACATGAAACCGCTGAAAAACACAAGCAATATCACACCATCAATACGGCTAAGCATAAATCTTGAGTCTGACAGGAAAATGTCATTACCCAGTATCATCAACACCAGTACTGCAATGATGGAAAATGGTATCTCAAGTTTTACTGTACTTTTGCTAACAGCAAGGGGAATTATCAAACCGCAGATCCCCAATATAAACATTAGGTTGAATAAATTGCTGCCCACCACATTGCTGACTGATATATCAGCGTTCCCACCTAATGCAGCAAATAAGCTTACAACCAGCTCCGGTGCCGAAGTTCCAAAGGCTACAATAGTAAGCCCAATTATCAGTTCGGAGACCCCATTACGTCTTGCCACTGCAGCAGCCCCGTCAACAAGCCAGTCTCCTCCCTTTATCAGAAGGTAGAAACCAGCAAGCAAAAGAATTACGGTAAGTATCATAATAAATTGATAAAGGTTACTTAAGAGGATAAAACATAACTTTTAATGTTCGGTTCAAAGAAAAAAACAAATTTCGGAAAACCTAATGACGGCTACATGGCTTTTGTATTAAGTTAATGTTAACTAATAGTCTCACTTCATAGTATCAGGCGTAGTAAAGGCATAAAAATGGCAGTAGCCAATCCCATCAATCCTATGCTCAGTCCACTGATGGCACCTTCCACTTTCAATCACTCCCACTCCTACCGGCACAAAAAACAAGGCCATATTCCTTGTGATCACTGATGCCACAGGTTTTAACCCGTCATTCTTGACTACTCCACTGAGCAGTGCAAGAAAAAGCAGTATCATACCAAGAATACTTCCCGGAAGAAACTCCCCAGTCAGTCGACTAAGGAAAATACCCAGGGCATAGAAAAGAAATATCACAAATATTCCGTACATCACTCTAATAATTTGACATGCAAAGGAACAAAAAAAGATCAAGCATGGAAAAATTTATATTTTTGCACCATCATCCCTCTCTCCCCAAAATGATAATTGAATTTATAACCCGGTAAACAATCAAAAAATGTCTGATACCACTATCAAGAAAAAAAGAAACTACATTGATATCTTCCTCAACATACTTGAAAAGGGAGGCAATGCTCTACCTCACCCTGCTACCCTATTTGCAATCTTTGCATTGCTGATACCTGTTTTATCGGCTTTTGGATACTGGTTTGACTGGAAGGCTGTGCATCCGGCAACCGGAGAAGTAATCAATACTGTCAACCTCCTATCAAAAGACGGAATAGATAGAATCATAAATGAGATGGTGACGAACTTCACCGACTTTGCTCCGCTTGGAATAGTGCTGGTTGCAATGCTGGGCATTGGGATTGCTGAGACTAGCGGACTTATTGGGGCAGTGATCCGAATCCTGGTTATAAAGTCGCCAAGGAAAATTATAACTTTTGTAGTGGTTTTTACCGGTGTAGTTTCAAATGTGGCAAGTGATATCGGATATGTATTGCTTATACCTCTTGCCGGGATAATATTCCAGGCTGTTGGTCGTCACCCTGTTGTAGGTATGGCTGCTGCTTTTGCTGGTGTATCCGGAGGTTTCAGTGCTAACCTGATACTTGGAACTATTGATCCACTATTGGCAGGACTTTCTGAAGAGGCTGCACATATCCTGGATCCTTCATATCAGGTCAACCCCACTGCAAATTACTACTTCATGGTTTGCTCTACCTTCCTGATAGCTTTTGTGGGAACATGGGTTACAGAAAAGATTGTTCAACCGCGCTTTGGAAAATATGAGGGTGATCAGGTACAAGAAATTATCGAACCGCTTTCAAAGGTCGAAAAGAAAGCCCTTAAGCATGCCATGCTTGTTTCACTTGTATGGGTGGTTATTATTTTGGTGGGTCTGTTACCTTCAAACGGGTTGCTGAGAGGAGCTGATGGAACCATATTGTCATCTCCTTTTATAAAAGGTATTATAAGCTTCCTGTTTTTGATGGCTGCCAGTGCTGGCATTGCCTATGGTATCACAATGGGTAAGTTTAAAAATGATACGGATGTCGCCAATGCCATGGCTCAGAGTCTGAAAACGCTGACAGCCTATGTTGTTCTGGTCTTCTTCGCAGCACAGTTTGTTGCCTATTTCAAGTGGAGTAATCTTGGAATAATAATGGCCGTTACCGGAGCAGAATCCTTAATAGCAGCCGATCTTGGACTGATTCCTCTGATGATAATGTTCATCATTTTTGCCGCTATTGTCAACCTGTTGATGGGAAGTGCCTCAGCTAAGTGGGCCCTGCTGGCTCCGGTTTTCATTCCTATTTTCATGCTCCTAGGGTACTCTCCGGAACTCTCACAAGCAGTATATCGTGTTGGTGATTCAGTTACCAACATAATATCACCAATGATGAGCTATTTTGCACTTATCATTGCTTATTTTCAGAAGTATGACAAGAACTCCGGTCTGGGAACGATCATAGCCACAATGATACCTTATACAATAGTATTTTTTATTGGCTGGACCCTGATGCTTATCATCTGGGTTACTTTTGATATTCCATTGGGTCCCGGAGTAAGTATTTATTATCAATTGCCATAAAATGAGCAAAATAAAAGCATGGATAGTGTCGATGAGACTGCGTACACTGCCTCTTGCACTTTCGAGCATCTTTATGGGCAGCGTCACCGCTGCCCATTATGGGATGTTCCGTGCAGAGATACTGCTATGGGCTTCCCTTACCACTCTTTTTCTTCAGATTCTGTCCAACCTTGCCAACGATTTCGGCGATGCAAAGTCGGGTGCTGACAACGAAAACCGCGTCGGCCCACGTCGTATGATTCAAAGCGGGATGATCACACTTGGACAGATGAAAATAGCAATGATCATCTTTGTACTACTCAGCCTGGTATCGGGAATAACTCTATTGATTAAGGCCTTTGAGAAAGATCATATCAAACTGATGGCCTTCTTTTTATTGGGAATTGCCGCTATCATTGCAGCTATTCGCTATACTGCGGGCAAAAACCCATACGGCTATCGTGGACTGGGTGATATCTATGTCTTTCTGTTCTTTGGACTTGTGGGTGTTGCAGGTTCTTTTTACCTGCATGCAAATGTATGGCACTGGGAGGTATTGCTGCCTGCAGCGACTATAGGTCTATTCAGCACAGGAGTGCTGAACCTCAATAACATCCGTGACCGGGAGTCAGATATTGAAAGTGGCAAAAGGACTATGGCGGTAAAACTGGGAGACCGTTATGCACGTCAGTATCATATGGCCTTGTTGGGTGACGGCTGGATTCTCTTCCTGATTTTTGTGATGCTTAGTCCCCGACCTATCTGCTTTCTGCCTGTCTTTGGTGCAATGCCAATCTTTATAAGGCATGCTGCAAAGGTGTGGAAGAATGAGAATCCGGCATTGCTAGACAATGAGCTTCGCAACCTGTCACTGAGTACCCTGCTCTTTGTAGCACTGTGTGCGCTTTCCCTTGCCTTCTAATTCTCACAGTGCCTGAGCTCAGGAGGATGGCGACTATAGGAATCTATATATCCTGAGGTAAATAAGGGCCAGAAGGCTTATTTTACCAGGGGATCAGTTCCTGGGCATAAAGTCGGGATAGATCTCGGCAGGTTTGGTTTCTCCCTGAAGCGAAAGCTCTGCGATGGCCTTTACCCATGCCTCATCAGTATTTAGGCAGGGCACGCAGGTAAAATGTTCACCTCCTGCCTCCATGAAGGATTCCCTCGCACCCATATCGATTTCCTCAAGGGTCTCGAGACAATCACTAACAAAGGAAGGACAGACTACTAGCAGCCTTTTCCTGCCCAGAGCCGGGAGCGACCTGACTGTTGCATCAGTTGATGGTTTCAGCCAGCTGTCAGTTCCCAGTCTCGACTGGAATGACAGTGAATATTGCTCCTTGTTCAAACCCAGCCTTTCAGTAACCAGTTTTGTAGTTTCCCTCACCTGATGCCTGTAGCAATAGGCATGAACAGGTGAAGTTCCCCCGCAGCAGTCCTCCTTTTGCATGCAATGCCGACCACTTGCATCCCTCTTTGTTATATGCCTTACCGGCACTCCATGGTAGCTGAATAATACGTGGTCATACTCAGCCGATTTGAGATACCTTTCAATAGATGCCGCAAGAGCAGTTATGTAACAGTCTTTATTATAAAATGGTGGCACTACGCTTAGGCTGAATTTGTAAACACCATCCAGCCAGATACGTCTGACATGCTCAACGGCTGTCTCAAAACTGCTCATTGAATAATGCGGATACAAGGGAAACAGTATTACTTCCTTTACCTCCGGATTCTCCTGAGTAATCTTATCAAAAACAGCCTTGGGTGCAGGATTCCCATACCTCATACAGTAGTATACAGGCAAACCTGTCTCATCCTGCAATTTATCAGCCAACTGTCTGGTATGCTCAATAAGAGGTGATCCCTTTTCAGTCCAAATTTTCTTATATTTACGTGAACTACGTGGAGTCCTGAAAGGTGTGATTATTCCCCTAACCAGCAAGAGACGTCCCAGATAAGGCAGGTCAATAACCCTCTCATCCATAAGAAATTCATTGAGATAGCGGTACACATCCCGCTTTAGCGTGGAGTCTGGTGAACCAAGGTTTGTTAGTAGAATGATCTTTTCAGGCATTAGCTTGTTTAATATTAATGGAACAACTAAAATACGAAAACTATGGCATTTACACTTCAAATCGGAGACAAAGCGCCGGCTTTCACACTGCCGGCCACTGACGGAAAGACCTATTCACTAAGTGATTTTAAAAACAAATGGCTTGTTATATTCTTCACATGCAATCACTGTCCTTATGTAATCGGTTCAGACGAGGTTACAAGGGCTACTGCCAATAAGTATGCCTCACACGATGTAAAGTTTGTTGCTATCAACTCCAATAGCAAAAACACCTATGAGGAGGACAGCTTCCCCAACATGGTGAAGCGCATGGAAGAACATAAGTTTCCTTGGGTCTACCTGCACGACGAAAGTCAGGATATAGCTCTGGCATACGGTGCACTACGTACACCACACTTTTATGTATTCAATGAAAAGAGGGAACTGGTCTACACCGGTCGCGGAGTTGACTCGCCAAGGGATACTTCCAGGATGAAGGAAAATACTCTTGACATCGTACTTGATGCATTGGTAAATGGAAAGAAGCCACCGTTTGAGGCTACAAATCCCATCGGCTGTAATGTCAAATGGGATGGCAAAGATGCACACTGGATGCCTGCTGATGCATGCGACCTAGTATAAAACAATTACGGCAGCCTCTCGGCTGCCGTAATAATTTATTAAATAAACCTATCTATTAAAAACCTTCTACCATCCAGTGTTCAAAATCACAATCATCAAGATTTTCCCTGTAGTCATTATTAAACATCCAGTCTTCCAGATCCATGTTCAGATCTTCTTCAATTATAGATCCTGCATGTGCAAAATCTAACATCCATTCTTCTAAAACTTCAAGCTCTGCACCACGTCTTACTCTCTCAGTAAGTATGGAAATATCATAACCTAGCATCCAGTTTACAAGACTGCTACCTTCATCGTGGATATACTCATTGGTTTCACCCATACCAAGATCAAACATCCAGCCTTCTATCCTTATCAGCTTTTCGCTGTACGCTTCACCAAACATCCAATCCTGAAGTATACTACCGGTATTGTCAACTTTCTCGGTAAGGTTCTCCGAAATCATCCAGGGCTTAACCTGCATGCTGGTATCAACAGCTACAGTTAAGTTGTCTGAAACACTGTAAAACAGATGTGCAATATCATTGTCATCCTCCTGTGCAAAACCGTTTGTTGCAGCAGTCCATAGCAGGATGGTGGGAAGCAGAACTAAAAACGCTTTACCTTTTTTCATCTTTATTTCCTCCGGTTATTAATTATTACTTAATTCTGTCGGGCATCCCCTTTTTTGAGAGTGCTGCCCTTACCGGGACTGCATTTTAAATATATATAACGGTTTATTTCCTGTATAGTTACAATTCAAAACATTTTAATTTCAGGCAACCGTCTACTTTAGGATCAGTCCTCTAAAGATACGGTGGTCCCAAAAAGTGTGCAATTCTTTCTGATCATTATTTTTTTTGAAGAATATTTTTCTAGTACTTTTCTATTACACTGTCTATCAGTGATATACAAGGACAAAAAAATGTAAGTCTGGTCTGCCTCAAAAGCGCAAAAATGTACGTTACTGTACAACATCCGTACACTTACGATCTAACTGCCAAGAAATCGAACACAAATCCGGGAAAGTTCAAATAATTCAATAAGATAGATCCATGCGGGCTTAAGCCATCTATGGATACATGATAAATATGAAGACTATAGGCAGAAAAGCAACATAGTCCTCAATACAGTTTAAAAAGAGCATGTAATTAAACCTGAGGTTTCCTTGTTACAAGTATCTTGTCGATTCTGTTGATATCCACGTCAACTATTTCTATAAGGTACTCACCATATTCTATTTTATCTCCCACCTGAGGAATCTTATTTATAAGACTGAATACAAAACCAGCCACTGTAGAATAGTCTATCTTCTCAAAATCCAATTCGAAGTCTTCCAACAGTTCGGCAAGAGTCTCAATTGGTGCATCACCACTGATAAGTATTGATTTATCGTCACGAACGAACACATCCGGCTCATGCGACTCCCATTCATCAGGAATAGGGCCCAGGAAGTTTTCAAGTATATCATGCATTGTGATAATACCCTCAAAGCCTCCGTACTCATTCACAACAAAGCAAAGGTGATAAGCCTCCTCCTTAAGGATATTGAGTACCTTGTTGGCATCGGTATTTTCAGGCACAACAACAGGCTCTTTCATCAGACTTTGCAGCTTGATTTTCTGCTTGTTGTAAAGGGCTTTATAATAATCCCTTGTCATGATAAAGCCCACAAAGTTGTCAAGCTCACCCCTGCAACAAATTATCTTGCTGTGCTTGGACTTTAGCAATTGTTCCTTAATACTGTTTTCATCCTCATCCAAATCGATCCATTCGATATCAGTGCGGTGAGTCATTAGGTGCTTGGCTTTCTTTTCTGCGAAATAAAAGATGCGCTCGTGAATATTGTCCTGCCCCTTGTCAATCACTCCTTCCCGCGATGCACTCTTGATAAGCTGACGGAGTTCCGACTCCGTCAGAGTATCCGGATGTTTTCTAATACCAAGGATTCCATTTATAAAATTGGTTGATGCAGAGAGCAGTAATACAAAGGGATAAAAGGCCTTGCTAAAGTAAAATATAAAGGGGGCTACTATCCTGGCCACCTTGTTTGAATTGCTCAGGGCAACAGTCTTAGGCACAAGTTCACCGATAACAATCGACACATAGGTAATAGTAACCACAGTGAGTCCAAATGATAATTCATGGCTATAGGCCCTTGTTGCATCAAACTGATCGAAAAAAGGTGCAATGTTGTCTGCCAGGGCCATACCACCGTACATACCGGTTATAATACCGATCAAAGTTATACCAACCTGAACAGCTGAAAGGAAGCCCTCGGAGTTTTCAAGCAGCTTCAATGCTATACCGGCACCATAACTGCCCTCCTTTTTGGACTGCTCAAGAGCTGATCTCTTAGCTGAAACCAAAGCAATCTCCGATAAGGCAAAAAAACCGTTTAAAAGTATTAGTACTCCTAGTATTAAAAATTCCATATTAAATGTTTGTGTCCATATCCGGTTTTCTAAGGTTAATCCCTACCGGGAGATTAACCTTACCGCGACCTTGTAAAATTACTATTTATTGTAATACACACTTAATATTTTGTTTCCTCCCGGCCGGTATCCCAGTCTCCGGCCTGCTCCAGGACCTGCTTTCCCCTTATTATGTTAATCAAAATACCACATTTCAGGTATAGAACGAAGATCTGCAAATTCGCTTTTTTGTAGTATCAAATTTCAGCAACCAACCACCTCTTAACTAAATGGGTATAAATACCGCTTTATGAGGATGATAGAACACCGTAACTTTACATATCCAAATTTCACAATTTGGAATCAAGGTGCGAGGCCAAGAAAATTGTAACAAAAAAGAGTTTTCCCGCTTGCTAACTGTAACAATAACTCAAGTAAAACCAAACAAATTAACGCAATGAAAAAGGCCATTCTCCTAAGTCTTCTATTGCCGGCACTATTAGTCACGGCATGTGTATCCAAAGAAAAAAAGGATAATACAATATCCATATCCGGAGCCTTCGCCATCTATCCAATGGTGGTAAAGTGGGCTGAAGAATACCAGAAACTACATCCGGAAGTCAGGTTTAATATTTCAGGCGGTGGTGCCGGTAAAGGTCTGGCAGACGCTCTGGCAGGTGTTGTTGATCTGGGCATGTTCTCAAGGGAAATCACTCCGGTCGAACTTGAACAGGGTACCTGGTATGTAGGTCTGGTAATAGATGCTGTAGTGCCCGACATTAATATTGACAATCCCTATGTGGATATTATCAAGCAAAGGGGTTTGACCCGAGATGAGTTCCGTGCAATATATATTGATGGTACTATAACCAACTGGGGGCAGCTTCTGGGTGTTGAGAACGGTGAACCAATAGCTCTCTACACCAGGTCTGACGCCTGCGGTGCTGCTGAAACTTGGGCCAAATACCTCGGCGGAAAGCAGGAAGACCTGCTAGGCATAGGTATCTTTGGTGATCCAGGTCTGGCCGAAACCACTGCAAAAGACCAACTGGGCTTTGGATTCAACAATACAATCTATGTCTATGATATCAATACCGGAGGCAAGCGTCCCGGTCTTGAAGTAGTTCCCATCGACATCAACGAAAACGGTCAGATAGATCCCGAGGAAGACTTTTACGGTTCCTTTGAATCAGTGCTGGATGCAATAGCCAGCGGAGTATACCCTTCTCCACCATCTAGGGAACTCTATCTGGTTGCCAAAGGCAAACCACAGAAAAAGGTGGTAATCGATTTCCTTAAATGGGCATTGACTGAAGGACAGCAGTATGTACCCGAAACAGGCTTTGTGCCCATCACACAGAATGCTATTGACAATTATCTGAAAAAGCTGGAAGAGTAAAATGCATTTACGTAGAAGGTTAGTTGACAGAATAACAGGATCATGGATGGTTCTCTCACTGATAACCATCCTGCTTTTGCCTATTATTATAGGAGCTGGACTGTATTATAAATCTATTCCAATACTTGAGGAGCATTCGCTCTGGCAACTGATCACATCGTCAGAATGGTCTCCCCACAAAGGCAATTTTGGCTTCTGGCCTTATATATCAAGTACGCTTTATGTCACCCTTATAGCCTTTGTGCTAAGCGCTCCTTTTTGCCTTTTTGCGGCTATTCATCTTACAGAGTATGCATCCAAAAGATTCGTGCGCATCATCCATCCCGTGATTGATATCCTTGCAGGACTGCCATCGGTTATCTATGGGGTGTGGGGTATCCTGGTGATAGTCCCCTTTATCTCAAAACATCTTGGACCTCTCTTTGGGGAGAAGACGACCGGGTACTCGATATTGTCGGGTGGTATAGTACTTGGAATCATGTGCATACCCTATATGCTCAATATGCTTATTGAGTTTTTCAGGACTGTGCCCAAGGGTACAAGGGAAGCCTCCCTTTCACTTGGTGCTACCTATTGGGAGTCAATCAAACATGTGGTAATCCGCCACAGCAGACCCGGTATCGTGTCTGCCTTTGGATTGTCCTTTGCCAAGGCTATTGGTGAAACCATTGCAGTGATGATGGTGGTAGGCAACAGGATACTGGTAACTGCCAATCCCTTCGATGCCGGTTACCCACTTCCGGCACTGATTGCAAACAACTACGGGGAAATGCTATCAATACCCATGTATGACGCAGCTCTTATGTTTGCTGCCCTCTTGTTATTGGTCATTATTCTGGTTATCAACCTTGGATTCCGTTATCTAATCCACAAAACCCAGAAGCTATGAAAGCAAAGAAACTTGAAGAAAGATTCTTCAGAGCTCTCTCAGCCACAGCCTCATATTCGCTGATTGCGATACTGGCTTTTATTCTGCTGATTATATTTGTAAAAGGCTTTGGTGCTCTCAACCTTGAAATGATCACCCAAACCCCAAAGGGAGGTTATTACTACGGAGGAGGTGGTGGTGTGCTTAATGCCATTGTGGGTTCTCTATATATCGGTTTGGGCTCGACCCTAATAGCAATTTTAATAGGAGCACCGGCAGCCCTGTATATAAATGTTCACCTTGTTACAAATAAGAAGGCACAGAATGTAGTAAGATATCTGCTGGATGCCCTCTGGGGCATCCCGCCCATCGTGTACGGAGCTTTCGGCTTCACACTGATGCTTTTTGTAGGTATGAATTCATCATTGATAGCAGGTATTATTACCGTAGCCCTGCTTATTTCACCAATTATGGTCAGAACCTTCGATGATGTGCTGAGTACCATTCCAAAGGGTCTGCACGAAGCCTCACTGGCTCTGGGATCAACACGTAGCGAGATGGCCTTCAAGGTGATGTTCAAACAGGGCTTTTCCGGTTTTATAACTGCAGTATTGCTTTCATTTGCAAGAGGCATCGGTGATGCTGCTGCTGTGCTGTTTACAGCCGGTTATACCGACCTGATCCCGGTCACTCTCGACGAACCGGCTGCCACACTGCCCCTGGCAGTATTCTTCCAATTGGGCTCCCCCATACCCGAAGTACGTGAACGTGCCTATGCTTCTGCGGCCATCCTTACCATTCTTATACTGATTATCAGTCTGGCAGCCAGATCACTGTCGCACAGATATACTAAGTCTAACGTAAACTAAGACAACCATGAGCTACCTAAATATTGATACAATGACTGAAGAACTGGTGGAACAAAAAATTGAACCCAGGAAGGAATTCATAACAGTACTGCAGATTAGAGATCTGAATGTCTATGCTGAAGACCACCATATACTAAAGGATATCAACCTCGACATCCCTAAAAACAAAGTAACTGTACTGCTGGGTCCCTCAGGTTGCGGTAAGACTACTCTGCTCAAGTGCATGAACAAGCTTACAGACCTATATAAGGAGCTGCAGGTAAGTGGTAGTATTGTTATTGACGGTGACGATATCTTGAACACAAACAAAAACGTGCCTGCAATCCGCAGAAAAATGGGGCTTTTGTCACAGCGTCCTTTCCCTCTGCCTATGTCTATATACAAGAATGTAGCTTATGGTATCAAACTCAAAGGAGTGCGTGACAAAAAGCTGATACAGTTTAGTGTCCAACGAAACCTCGAAGAGGTTGGCCTGTGGGAAGAGGTCAAGAACAGGCTTAACAAACCTGCTCACAGTTTGTCAATCGGACAGCAGCAACGTCTCTGCCTGGCAAGGGGGCTTGCAGTAAAGCCTCAGATTATTCTTGCAGACGAACCAACATCGGCTCTTGACCCAATTTCCAGTAAGACTATCGAGGAACTGTTCCGCAGGCTTAAAAAGCACTATACTATCATACTGGTAACTCACGTACTGCGTCAGGCTGTTAGACTGGCCGACCATGTTGTGTTTATGTCGGATGGTAAGATTATCGAACAGGGTGATCCCGATCAGCTTTTCGCCAATCCTCAGACTGATAAACTCAAAGAGTACCTGGTTGAAGGAAATTAGCTGTATATTTGCGGCTGATTTAAACTGACAATAATGGGGATTGATATCATGCAGGTGCCTTCACCCTGCTATGTACTTGATGAGCATTTATTTCGTAAGAATCTTGAACTGATTAAATCGGTCAAAGAAAGGGCCGGAGTTGATATAATACTGGCATTTAAGGCTTTCAGCCTCTGGCCGGTATTTCCTATTGTTAGGGAGTACATTCCTTACTCAACAGCCAGTAGTATCCACGAGGCCCGTCTGGCCTATGAGGAGATGGGAACCCTGGCACATACCTATTCACCTGCCTATACTGAGCGGGACTTCCCCGGCATTATGCAGTACAGCAGCCACATCACATTCAACTCCTTCAGTCAGTTTGAACGCTTCCTGCCCATGGTAAAAAGCTTTGACAGGAAGATATCACTTGGAGTAAGAATCAACCATGGCTACAGTGAGGTAGCAACCGACCTGTACAACCCATCCTCACCGGGATCAAGAATGGGTGTTGCCCTGGAAAAGATGCCAGAAAGACTCCCTGAAGAAATCGAAGGCATACACTTCCATTCTCTCTGCGAATCAAGCTCCTATAGTCTCGAAAAGACTCTCAGGGCTATTGAGGAGAAGCTTGCTCCCTATCTGCAACAGGCAAAATGGATCAATATGGGTGGAGGTCACCTTATGACTCGTAAGGATTATGACGTAGAACACCTGATAGCCCTTCTCAAGGACTTCAAGCAAAAGTGGAATCTCGATATTATACTCGAACCCGGGAGTGCCTTTGCCTGGGAGACAGGAGTACTTGTCTCCGAAGTAGTCGATATTGTTGAGAATAGCGGTATCAGGACTGCCATACTCAATGTATCCTTTACTGCTCATATGCCCGACTGCCTTGAAATGCCATATAAGCCAAGAATCAGGGGTGCTTATCATGAACCGGTGGAAGGTAAACCAACCTATCGCATGGGAGGAAACAGCTGTCTTGCAGGTGATTTTATTGGTGACTGGTCATTCGACCAGCCTCTCAGGGTTGGCGACAAGATAGTTTTTGAGGATATGATCCACTACACTATCGTTAAGACAACTATGTTTAACGGGGTACCCCACCCTTCTATAGGCTTGTGGAATGACAACAATGGGCTGAAGATCCTGCGCAGCTTTGACTATCACGACTATAAAAGCAGAATGGGCTAAAGAGAGGTACAAAGCCTCAGTACCTCATCATAACGGTAGTTTTCAAGTGCACCAAAACCCGGCACTGAAGACAATCTGAGCTTACCAAACAGAGGTGTGTAGATTCCACAAAGGAAACGTGCAAGACTCTGCGGTGAAAAACCCGCATCACCATGGCTTACAAGCAATTCCTGTAGTTTATCTTTTACAATACCCGGAGTCAGAGGCTCCAGATGAAGGTCATTGACAAGCTTTCTTGATCCGTCAAGGCAAACAGAACAATGGCCGCAGCTTTCCCAATCTGTGGTCTCTCCAAAGTATTCAGAAAGAGCTTTTGACAGACATCTGTCTCCCTCAAAGAATGCAACCATATTCTTTAGCCTTTGCATCTCAACCCCTTCCCTGGCCTCAAAGCGCGAATAAATAAGGGTGGCAAGTGCATCCGGTGCAGCTACTTCACTGTTAACCTCATAAACCTCGATTAGGTCAGAAACTTCCAGTTCGATATAGCCCTGGCTACTCAGGTAGTCCAGGGCAGCAACTACCCTGCTACGATCAGCAGGGTACTGTGCCAATATAGCTTCAAAATCAACAGTAACCCATAGTCTTGCTTTTTTCGACAGATCAAAGACAGCCTTCAGAAACTCACGACGTTCGCCATCAAATTTCTCCAGGATCTGCCCACTGTCAGTCAGGAAACGAAAGCGGTACGAGGCATAATAACTGTATAGTGGCCTCAGGAAGTCCTCCATCTCAAGATAAACAAGAAGAGTCTTTAGAGGAAGCTGACGAATATTAAAGGTATTGGAAAGCTTTAGTATGCTCATCTCCCATCTTTTGCCGGCAGAAGCTATCTCAGCTATGAGCGCCCTTACTGCAGGGCGCTCGGGGGTATCGCCATACACGAAGTTTTCAAGGATATTAACAGCATTTGTATTACCAAGTAATATGCACTGTGAAGGATGTCCGTCACGGCCTGCGCGACCTATTTCCTGACTGTAACTCTCAAGAGATTTGGGCAGGTCGTAATGAATCAGATAACGGATATCAGGTTTATCTATACCCATTCCAAAGGCTATCGTAGCAACAATCACAGGGATCTGGCCAAACATAAAGGCATTCTGAATAAGTTCACGATCTGCCTTGTTCATACCCGCATGATAGGCAGCTGCCGTTATCCCTCTGCTACGCAGGAAGGCTGCAACATCTTCAGCAGTCTTTTGCAGGGTCACATATACTATGGCTGATTCACTACCGGCTTTTTCCAGGATCTCGACCAGCTTCTCGCCCTTGTCTGCCTGGGCAACGGGAGCTACATCCAGATGCAGGTTTGGCCTGTAAAAACCGGTTATTACAACATCTTTCCGGTGTATCTCAAAGCGACCGCACATATCCTCAATAACCTGGGGTGTAGCTGTTGCTGTAAGCAGTAAGACCTGTGGTATTCTGAATTCCTTTCTGTAGTGAGGCAGCTTTAGGTAGTCGGGTCTGAAATTATGCCCCCACTCGGAGATACAGTGGGCTTCGTCCACCACAAGCAGGGAGACGCTGACACCGGACAGAAAATTCCTAAAATTTTCATTCTTAAATCTCTCTACGGAAACCATCAGCACCTTTATCTCACCCTTCACAACCTTCTCACGAATTTTTACAGTTTCCCTGTGATCAAGGGTAGAGTCAATTCTGGCGGCTGGAATGCCATACCGTTCCATTGCTTCCAGCTGGTCACTAATTAGTGCAAGTAGTGGGGATACCACTAGTGTAAGATGTGGAAGATGCAAAGCCGCCAGCTGGTAAATAAGAGATTTTCCGGAACCTGTAGGAAAGATTGCTGCAGCTGATCGGCCTTCAAGCAGGATGTTGACAGCCTGCTCCTGACCTGGTCTGAAAGTATCATACCCAAAATAATCTCTGAGGCTTTGCTGTATTGTGGACATACTGAGGGATTGAATAATCAAATATAAAGAAAATCTACCAGTAGTCAGTTAGGGGACTAGAAGAGCTCCTCAAAGTATGGGATTTCGACATCCAAAGCCTCTTCCTGCCTTAATTCATCGAAGAAGGACCTTACATCAGCACCCATAGAACGGGAACCGCAGACATACACTGAGGCTCCATTTCTGATCCATTCACAAACATCTCTGCGGCATTCATGTAGCACATCCTGAACATAGCGTGGGTTCAAGCTTCTTGAGAAAGCAACATCCATACGTTGTAAAGCACCTCGGTCAAGAAGATCCCTCCACTCATCCTTGTACAGGTAATCTATTTCTGAATCCCGGTCACCATAGAGTAACCATAGCTTTCGCTGGTTATGTAGGGCTGCATTATGGCGAATAAAACTACGGAAAGGAGCAATCCCAACCCCGGCAGCAACAAGTATAACTGACTCACCGCTATTGTCCAGACTGAAGGATCCCGATGAAAGATGTATAAATTCAATCTCATCTCCTACCTGTAGCAGGTGATTGAGCCCGGGTGAGATAATCCCAAGATCATGGGTCCTCACTGTTATATGAAAACCGTTTTTAACCTCCAGCGGTGAAGAAGCAATAGAATAATAACGTGGACGTCGGTCCTTTATCTCGGCATTCTTAAACAGGTCTGCAGGAATAAAGCCAACCGAATCACCGGGTTTATAATCGAACTCTTCACTCTCAAATACAAGATGAAAAACCTCACGTGTAGATAAGTGATCACTTAACCTGTAGTGATTTGTAAGACGCGCCTTATAGCGCCTCTTACTGGCTGCTGAGCCTGCTTCTCCGGTGGCTGAGCTTGTCGAAGCCACCAGTCCCTTGACCTGCCGGAGAGAACCCGCCTTTCCGGTCACTGAGTGTGCCGAAGCTACTACCTCCACAACCTTTTGCATCCACTCACTTGCGGGTTTATCAAACTCGACATCACATTCAGCTCTTGGCACTATTGCTTTAGCTCCAAGTTCGGCAAGTCTGTTGTCAATATATCTTCCTGTAGCACAGTAATCTTCAAAAGAAGTATCACCAAGTGCACAAACAGAATATTCCAGGTGAGAAAGATCCTGAGCATCACCAAGGCTTTTAACAAAGTCCACTGCATTGGCAGGAGCTTCTCCCTCTCCGTAAGTACTGACAACGAACATTACCTTCTTTTGATTTGCAAGATCAGACGCCCTGACCTTGGCAAGGCTCTCAACACTGCAAGGCACTTCTTTTTCTGTAAGTAAACGTGAAAGTTTTTTGGCAAGAAACTGGGAATTACCTGTATGGGTCCCAAAATAAATCACCGTTTCGGCAACCGTCTCCTCCTTTACAATCTCCTTCTTCTTCCTGAAAAACCACATATTTGCCTGTAAATTCTAATGCGCAAAAATAACAGACAAATCAATCCTATACAATCACCACTTATAATGATTTTTGTCATGGTTTCAATCCGGATACACCCTAGACCTGTTGTAAGTTCCATGCCACCCCCCGGTTCCTGGGTCCACTGCAGGAAACATGTCTAGTCCTACATCAAAAACCTGTCGTTAAGCAGTTTGAAGAAATCATCCTTGGCAGAATCAGAGATAGGAATATAGTTTTTGCCAAAGATTATGCGGTTACGCTCAATAGTCTTCACCATATTGACATTTACTATATATGAGCGGTGTACCCTGAAGAAGTCCTCAGCCGGTAGTTTTTCAGCCAGAGCCTTCATCGTCATCTGAGTAATGATAGGTTTATCGTTATCGTTGCAGTACACCTTGACATAGTCCCCCATACTTTCAACATATAGGATGGATTTAAGCTCAACTGCTATAAGCCTTGAATCGGCTTTCAACATTATAGCCTCAGGTGAATTCTTTTCTGCCTGCATTTGTGGTCCCTTAAGCAGGGTAAACCACTCCCTTGCCTTATTGGCAGCAGCAAGGAACTCTGTGTAGTTAAATGGCTTGACAAGATAGTCTATTGCATTGACTTTGAAACCGTCAAGGGCAAACTGACTGTAGGCCGTAGTGAAAATGACCTTTACCTCATTTTGCAGGGAGCGGGAAAACTCCAGTCCCGTTAGTCCGGGCATCTGAATATCAAGAAAGATAAGATCTACCTTGGTCTCCCCCATTACCTTCATTGCCTGAAATGCACTATTACACTTGCCTACAACATTCAGAAAGGGAGTTTTAATTACATAACTCTCTATCAGATCGGCAGCCAATGGTTCATCATCAACGATCAGGCAGTTTATTGTCATCAGAATCTGGTTTTATCCAAGCTTTAACCTAAGCAATACCATGAACTTGTCACCAACACTTTCTGCTCTAAATTCATGAGCATTCGGATAGATCAGCGATAGACGCTTGCGTAGATTCTCCAGTCCTATTCCTGAATGACCAGGTATTGCTTCAGGGTTATCAAATATGGTATTTTGAACTGTCATTACCACTTCGTTTCTCAACTCGCTGATTTCTATCAGGATTTCAGAACTGACGTCATTGCTGATACCAAACTTAAAAGCATTTTCAATCAGCGGAACGAAAAGCAACGGAGCTATACGGGCCTCATTATCCTCGATACTATAATTAAACTTCACATCCAGTAGGGAGGTGGACCTCATCTTCATTAAAGATATGTAATTATCGACAAACTCAATCTCCCCTTTCAGGGATACTTTTTCTGAATTTGTCTCATACAGGTGATATCGCATCAGCCTGGCCAGCCTGTGAACCGCCTCCTGAGCCCTTTCAGGAGCAATCTGTATAAGCGAATAGATATTGTTGAGGGTATTGAAGAAGAAATGCGGGTTAAGCTGCATTTTCAGGTTGTTGAGCTCGGACTTAAGATTTTCGTTTTCAAGCGTCTTCCTCTGGTCATCGAGCTTAATCCACCTAGTGGTGGTTCTGATTGCCACTGCAATACTGATAATAAAAATATAGGAAAAGAATATCCCCATCAACATAAGGAAAATAGGTGGCCTCATGTTCTGGGTAAGATCAGCAGCTCCACCCGGTCTTCCGCCCGGGTGGAAAAATGCCTGCTGAATTAGTTCAAAGCCTGTTACCAAGGTCAACAGTACAACATTCATCAGTACAAAACGTACAACTTTGTGCTGAAACAGAGACCTCTCTATTATCCAAAAGTAGTTGAGATAGAAGAGTCCTATTGTAAAAATGGATCTGAAATAGTAACCAGGATGCTCCGGAAGTCTGAATCCCCTCTCTCCTGAAGAAAACAGGATGGGTGCAATAAACCAGAATATCCAGAAAACCAAGTGTATTGCAACACTTCTTATAATTTGTTGCCTATTCATTGTGCCCATTACATACTCTTCTACTCGTTATTATTCATATCTCAATGCCTCTATAGGATCGAGAGCTGAGGCCTTACGGGCAGGATACCATCCAAAGAAGACACCTATTATCGTACATACTGCAAAAGAAAGTATTATTGATGAATTTGAAACTGAAATAGGCCATGAAGCAAGTTTTCCAATCAAAGAGGAAACACCAACTCCCAGCAATATTCCAATCAATCCACCACCTATACTGACTATCACAGCTTCCATCAGAAACTGGGTCAGAATATTTCTACCCTTACCTCCAACTGCAAGCCTAAGACCGATCTCACGTGTACGTTCGGTTACAGATACAAACATAATATTCATAATACCAATACCTCCAACCAGAAGTGAGATACCTGCAATAGCTGCAAGCAGCATGGTCAGCATCTGACTTGTTGAGCTAAGCATGGTGCTTATCTCCTTTTGTGAGCGGACATCAAACTGGGGCATTCCCTTGGAAACCAGTTTGGGATTCTCACGAAGAATTGACTCTATTTCAGCTACTGCAAGTTCGGTATCTGCCTCACTAACAGCAGAAGCATAGATAGACTGAACATAGTTGATAGCCAATACACGCTTTTGAACAGTGGTATAAGGAGCCAGCATGATATTATCCTGATCCTGACCAAAGGTATTGGTTCCCTTTTCTTCAAGTACCCCAATCACTGTTAAAGGTATCTTGTTGAATCGGATAGTCTTTCCGATTGGATGCGGATCATTGGGAAACAGGTTTGTAACAACTGTTTTACCGATGATACACACTTTGGCGGCAACCTTCACATCATGGTCGCTGAAAACACTACCCTCGGCAAGTTTCAGCTTACGAATTTCAAGGAAATCCTCTCCAACCCCCTGAATAGACGTTGGCCAGTTGTTTGCTCCTGCAACAGCCTGTCCTGATCCACTAACCAGTGGGGAAACCCCAGCTACATACTTTGCTTTTGCTTTTATATTCTCAGCATCCTTCACAGTCAAAAGCTGCATGGATGAAGCATCCATCCTAACTCCCCCCTGCTGTCCACTTGAGGGGAATATATTTATCATATTTGCTCCCATATCAGAGATTTGCCTTTCAATGCTCTCCTTTGATCCCTGGCCTATGGCAAGCATACTGATAACAGAGGCAACACCGATGATTATCCCGAGCATAGTCAGGAAGGTGCGCATCTTGTTACGCGACATAGCCCTTAAGGCTATTACTATCAGGTTGAGTAATTTCATTGTGATTCGCTTTTCTGCATTTCAATCCATTCCCGTGCATCCTTTGGTTCACTAACCGGTGCATCAGAGATCACTAACCCGTCCTTCAAAGTTATTATTCTACCGGTAAACTCAGCAATAGTCGGCTCGTGGGTTACGAAGACTATTGTTTTGCCCTTCCTGTTAAGCTCCTGAAACAGAGCCATAATGTCATAGGATGTCTTTGAGTCAAGGTTACCCGTTGCCTCATCAGCAAGTATCATTACCGGATCGTTAATAAGGGCTCTGGCTATGGCAACCCGTTGTTGCTGACCACCCGACAATTGTGAAGGTGTATGTGACATACGATTTGCCAGACCTACCATCTCAAGTGCATGCACAGCCAGTTCCTTTCTTTGGCGGGCATTAAACTTTGAGTTGTACATAAGCGGAAGTTCGACATTCTCCAGTGCACTGGTACGGGCCAACAGGTTAAAGGACTGAAATACAAATCCTATCTTGGTATTCCTGATGTCTGCCAGCTCATCCTTGCTCATACCTGCTACCGGGATATTATCCAGGTAATACTCGCCCGCCGACGGGCGGTCGAGGCATCCAAGCAGGTTAAGCATGGTGGACTTACCCGAACCGCTGCTACCCATTATTGAGACGAACTCCCCTTCCCTGATCTGAATTGAAACTCCCTTGAGGGCGTGAACTGTCTCACTACCTACTACAAAGTCCCTTTTCAGATCAACTGTTTCTATTGTGATATTCTTCATTATTAGCAATTTAGTTTGCTGTTCGTTGCATTATCTCCTTCTAGGAGGACCAGGCATAAATGGACTACTGAATCCTTCCATTGGCATAGAGTTAGAAGTAGAACCAACGGAAATCACTATTGAGTCAGTCTCAGCTATACCGCCCAATACCTCAACGTTTGCCCTATCAGAAACACCTGTTTCAACAAACTTAGCCTGAAGCTTATTACCTTCCTTAATCCAAACCAGACTTGATCCACGTTTTGGAGGTCCTTGCTGCATTGAAGGAGGTACTATTTCAAAGCCAGGAAGACTTTCAGGCATTATCATTAAGCCAATAGCTGATTGTGGTATTGTCAACACGTCGTGCTTCTCACTTGTAATAATAGTCACGACCGCTGTAAGACCCGGTTTCAGCTTTAATTCAGGATTTGGAGCATCAATAATTACGGTATAGGTAACAACATTATTGTTGGTTACAGGCATAAGACGCACCTGTGTAACAGTACCGGTAAATATTTCTCCGGGATAAGCGTCAACAGAAAACTCTACCCTTTGTCCTTCTGCAACCTGACCGATATCAGCTTCATCTACTGCAGCCTCAACCTGCATTTGTTTAAGGTCTTTGGCAATTGTAAACATGGTTGGGGTGTTAAAACTTGCAGCTACTGTTTGTCCTACCTCTACAACCTTATCAAGTACAACTCCATCGATAGGTGAGTAAATCTCTGCATAGTAGAGGTTTACTTCGGCCTGTTCAACTTCCGATTTGAGCCTGTCAACAGTAGTCTTGGCATTGTTTAGTTTGTACAATGCACTTTCATACTCAGTTTCACTTACCATCTCAGCTTCAGCAAGCTTCTTAGTCCTGTTGAAGTTTTGAGTCTGGTAAGTCAGCTCATTCTCCGCAGCAGCCATACTTGCTTTTGATTGCAGCAATCTTGCCTTAAGGGTACTCTTGTCAATCTCTGCAAGCAGTTGTCCTTTTTTTACTACTGAGTTGTACTCAACATACACCTTGTCAACGATACCTGACACCTGTGTACCTACTTCAACCTGTTCGATTGGTTCTACAGTACCTGTAGCACTAACTGAGTTAAGGATTGTAGCAACAACTGGCGTAGCAGCCTTAACACTTGCAGTTGGTGCCGGTTTCTTCTTAAGAAAGGGTATTAGCAGCAGAACAACAACTACTACTGCTACGGCTAATAATATAATCTTTTTGCGTGACATAATATTCTGATATTAGGATTTCAAATTAGTTTACATAGTCAGGGGAATACCTAGGTAATAGTCAAGTATTTTCCTGTACAGCAATGCATTAAAGCGTGACTGGATAAGCTCACGGTTTGCATTCAGCCACATATTACGTGATTGCTGCAGTTCGATGGAGTTAAGCATTCCTAGTGCATACTGTTCCTGAGCAATGCTAAAGCTTTCTTCAGAAGCATTCTTCTGGGCTATTGCAGCCAGATACCTCTGTTGCCCGGCCTGTGTTTCCTGATAAATTCTTTCTACCTCCTGCAGCAGAGCATTCCTTGTATTGTCCAAAGTCAGACTTGCTGATTCAATGTTGATTTTGCTTCTTGCAACATTGGCCTTGGTGCTGAAACGATTGAAAATCGGAATAGACAGAGTCAGACCAATACGTTCATTCAGGTTGTCAGAAAACTGAGTACCGGCTGATAATGAATAGGGATCCATATAGCTGGTTCCGATGGAAGCCGACGCAGACAGAGTAGGCAGGTATCCTGCCTTAGCTGATTTCAGATCAATCTCTGCCATCTGCTTCTGCAGTTCGCTGTACTTAACATCCGGAACATTACGCAGTGTAGCCTCATAAACATCGTAGATATCAGGCAATGCATCCAGTATTACATTAATCTCCTCCTCAGGGATATAAACATCATACCTTTGTTCGACCGGGATCTGTAACAAAGTTTTCAGATCGGTGATTCTCTGAGTAAGAGTGTTTGTTGCGGTCACAACAGAGTAGTTGTCACTGGCCAACTGTGCTTCCATGTCAGCGATATCGCGACGTGAAACCGAGCCTGCTTCAAGAAGCCTTCTGGAACGCTCTACCTGCTTGGTAGACAGATCAACTACTTCCTTGTAGTACTTCAGGTTCTCATATGCATAGAGCACATTTACATAAGCCTGTACAACTGCAATTGAAATATCCATCTCTGTCTGATCCACGCTAAGCAAAGCAGCCTCTTTGGCCAGTGTACTTCGTTGGATTTCATTGTTAATAGCACCACCGCTGTACAGAGTAACACCTGTATTAAGGGATGCAGATCCATTAACACTAAACTTCCAGTCACCCAGCTCATCAGTCATTGGGTCACGCATTCTGTTGTTAGACCCATTTTCTGAAATGCTTGCGTTCAGGTTTGGTAACCTTTGTCCCTTGGCCTGCATCAGACTAGCCTCTGCAGAAGCATATGACAGCCTGGACTTATTCAGCTGAACATTGTTCTCCAACGCATACTCAAGACAGCGGTTGAGGTCCCATTTGTCGGTCGCAGTATCAGCAGCGGACTGGGCTCCTGCTGAAACCATAATCCACATTAGACTTGCAACTCCAATAGTTCTTAGTTTATTCATAACTACCAATTTTGCAAGCTAAAGTATAGTGTTAATATTGCCATAAAAAATCAAATCGACGGAACAGTGGTAATAACCGTCAGACACCCCCTATCCGCCGACAAAAAAACAGGCATAAAGAGAGGGTGGACACTCGCGTGTCCACCCTCTCAGCACATATATAGATTTAGCATCAATGAGTCATCGGTTAAGCCTTTCGTACAATACCCAGGGACTTACCTGACGGAATCCTGTTATACGATAGTCTGATGGTGCCCCACCTTCTGTTGCAGCTACTGCTGCAGACAGTACTGCCACTAGTTCTTCGTCATCACCTTCTGCAGCAGCTTTTTCAGCCGGAGCAGCTTTAGCCTCAACTACGGGGGCAGCAGGTGCATTCAGTGTACCCTCCTTACGCGCCTTGAAGAATTTCTCAGCTACCTGTGGAAGCAGGGCGTAAGTCAGCACATCCTCATCCTGTTGTATATATTCGGTGATCTTTTCACGAATTGTATGCAGCTCGGGCTCGATCAGGTCGGCCGGACGACATGTGATAGGTTCTTCGTCACCCAGAATCTTCTTGGTTAGTTCGGCTGATATAGCAGCAGGAGTCCTGCCATATTCTCCCTTAACAATACCCTTGGATTCCTTTGGAACCATCTTGTAGCGTTCACCAGTAAGTACGTTGAATACAGCCTGTGTACCAACTATCTGGCTTGAAGGTGTAACCAGTGGTGGGAAACCAAAGTCTTCACGAACGCGGGGAACTTCCTTAAGTACTTCTTCATACTTGTCAAGGGCATTAGCCTGCTTAAGCTGGGATACAAGGTTGGACAACATACCACCGGGAACCTGGTATATCAGGGCATTGGCATCAACACCAAGCATCTTGGTATCGAGCAGACCTTCCTTGATCCATTTTTCTCTGAATGGTGTGAAGTATTCTGCAATCTCACTCAGCTTGACAAGGTCAAGACCTGTGTCATATTCAGTTCCTTCCAAAGAAGCAACAAGCGGTTCTGTCGGAGGCTGAGAAGTACCAAGTGCCATAGGAGATATTGCTGTATCAACAACATCTACTCCGGCTTCGATAGCCTTGATATAGGTCATTGAAGCCACACCACTTGTATAGTGTGTATGTAATTGTACCGGTATCTTAACGGTTTCCTTGATAGCCTTTACAAGGTTGTATGCATCAAAAGGCTTGAGCAGACCAGCCATGTCCTTGATACAGATAGAGTGGGCACCCATATCTTCAAGAATTTTGGCATCCTTGGCAAATTGCTCAAGGCTGTGGAAAGGACTTGTAGTGTAGCAGATAGCGGCCTGTGCATGACCACCTTCCTTGATACATGCCTTGATAGCAGTCTCGATATTTCTTGGGTCATTCAGTGCGTCGAAAATCCTGATAATATCCATACCGTTGGCAATGGCCTTCTGTACGAAGTACTCAACCACGTCATCGGCATAGTGACGATATCCGAGCAGGTTTTGACCACGAAGCAACATTTGCAACGGAGTCTTCTTTGCCTTATCCTTGATCTTACGCAGACGGTCCCATGGATCCTCATTCAGAAATCGAATGCAGGAGTCAAAGGTAGCACCGCCCCAAGCTTCGAGGGAGTGATACCCTATATCATCAAGTTTTTCGATTATCGGCAACATAACCTCGGTGCGCATACGCGTCGCAATCAGAGACTGGTGCGCATCCCGGAGTATGGTTTCGGTAATACCTATTCTTTTTCCCATTGCAAAAAATGCTTATTCAATTACTAGAAGCACATCACCGACAGACATCACAGAACCCTCCTTTACATTCAACGTGACTATTGTTCCGTCGGCAGGAGCAGTCAGGTTGTTTTCCATCTTCATTGCTTCGAAGACCAATACTGGTTGATCCTTTGTTACTTTTTCGCCCTCAGCAACAAGAACCTTCAACACATTACCCGGCATAGGGGCAACAAGAGTCTTTCCTGCGGTTCCGTTCACAGACTTGGATGAACTTGCAGCAGCCGGCCTCTGCGCCTGTGTAGTTCCATTTACCTGTTTACGGGCAGCTGGCGCAGCAGCTCTTACCTCTTCCACCTCAACCTCGTATTGCTTGCTGTTGACTGTGATCACATATTTTTTCATAGACTATATGGGATATTTGTTTGAAATTTCTATTACTGCAAAATTACTTTAATTAGTTCAAACTTCATTGATTTTAATGATAATTAACCGAAATAGCCTTCAAATTATAAGAGCATTTTATATTATTGTTTTTCAACGCATTAAACTGCTTTAAGTTTCATTTTTCGCTTCAAAAAGACTATTATATGTTGTAAAACATAGAAAGTGGAATCAAAAAAATGCTCTGCAGCACATAACAAGAGCTAAAGGTCTGCAATCAAAGAGCTTCATATTGTTTTAGTTTACACAATTTAGAACCATTATAGAATAATTTCCGTATTTAAACTCATTTTGTCAACTCTCTACCGCCCTCATTCCCTGTTATATACACAACTCATCCCACCTGCAAGCTCATTGGATAAAAATTTCATGAAATAAAAGGAACCTATATAAGTGTTTCACTGAACCGACGCAGGGCGTTGATAGTTATCCGGGAAATTATTCGGATTTTCTATCCCGGGGTTGTAATTTAGCACCACTCAACATAGAATATAATGTATAAGGCATCGTTCCAGCTTCACAAACTATACTTCAAAGAACCCGGAGGAACATCGCGTGGTGTTCTCACCAGCAAGTTGAGCTATTATCTCAGTGTGTGGAATGAAGATGAACCCGGGATAGTGGGAACCGGTGAATGCTCAATACTTCCCCGTCTCAGTATTGACGACAGACCCGACCTTGAAAACAAGCTTAGCGAGGTTTGTGGCAATATAAATGATTATACCGTAGATCTGCACCATTCCCTTATGGACTGGCCTGCAGTAAGGTTCGCACTTGAAACTGCACTTATAGACCTACATAAAGGTGGCAGAAATATACTTTTCCCTTCGTCTTTTACAGATGGCCTTACATCAATTCCCATCAACGGTCTGATATGGATGGGAAATCTCGATGAGATGAGCCGCAGGATTGAGGCCAAACTCCAGGATGGCTTTTCCTGCCTGAAACTCAAAATTGGGGCACTTGATACTGATAGTGAACTGTCACTGCTGCGCTCACTGCGCAAGCGCTTTAGTCCTGAAACCATAGAGTTGCGTGTTGATGCAAATGGTGCATTCACTCCTACTCAAGCTAAAAGAATTCTGGAAGAATTGGCAAAGCTTAAGATACATAGCATCGAGCAACCTATCAGGGCCGGCCACGAAAAAGAGATGGCTACACTCTGCGCCAATACCCCTGTTCCTATTGCCCTGGATGAAGAGTTGATTGGAGTAAACAGACCTGAAGAAAAAAGGTACTTGCTCGAACTTATAAAACCTCAGTATATAATACTTAAACCAAGTTTGCTCGGAGGCTTCAAGGCCTCCGAAGAATGGATAAAGCATGCAAAATCTCTGGGCACCGGCTGGTGGGTTACCTCAGCTCTTGAAGCTAATACCGGATTGAATGCCATTGCCCAGTGGACAGCAACACTTGGCAATCCCATGCCTCAGGGACTGGGTACCGGACAAGTCTTCAGCAACAATACCGGGAGCTTTCTTGTTGTTGAGAACGGGCACCTTCATTACAGACAGCCAGTATAACTATTTGAGATGGAGCACCTTCAATACAACACTATAAAAATCAATGGATTCAACTACAGTCTTAGCACTCTTGACAGGCTCAAGGAGAGGGAGGGTGAGGATGTGCTTGGCTTTCTGAAGGCATGGGCAAATGAAGATGCCCTACTGACAATGTACACCTCAGGATCCACAGGAACTCCAAAAGAGATTAGGGTAAGCAAGGCTGCAATGATCAACTCAGCCTTAAAGACCCTTAAGTTCTTTAATCTCAAACCCGGTATGAGTGCCTTGCTCTGCTTGCCGGCAAACTACGTCGCCGGCAGGATGATGCTTGTAAGGGCCCTGGTCGGTAACCTTGACCTCATAGCAGTTAAACCATCCTCCCACCCTTTGGCAGATATTGACCGTGTGGTTGACTTTGCGGCCTTCACTCCAATGCAGATGCTAAACGAGCTGAAGTTGGGCAGTCCCGCACTTCTACATCTCAGAGATGTAATTATAGGTGGGGCTAAGGTGGATAGCGAACTCGACAGGCTATTGCAGAAGGTGGAATTCAAGGCATATGAAACCTACGGAATGACCGAAACACTTTCACATATTGCCTTGCGCAGAATTAATGGCAAGGAAAGAACCGATGGCTTTGTTCCCCTGCCAGATGTAAGGCTTTCATTGGATGATAGATCCTGCCTTTGCATAGATGCCAAGGGTATATGTGATCAGCTTTTGGTAACCAACGACATCGCCGAGATCAGGGAAGACGGAAGTTTTCTGATTACAGGAAGGGCTGATAATATTATTAATAGCGGTGGAATCAAGCACTCACCAGAAGCTATTGAAAACAAGATAGTCCACCTCGTGGATGTACCCTTTGCAATTTCTCATATACCCCACAGCACGCTGGATCGACAGATAGTGCTGGTTTGTCAGGGCAAACCGTCCGACATGGCTACCCTACCTGAAAGAATTAAAAAGTTAGTAAAGCGCTACGAGATGCCGGCAGCAATCTACATCGTTGATAGCTTCCCCCTGACTGAGTCGGGCAAGATAAAGCGTACTCAACTGGCCAGTCTCATTGAAGGCCTGAAACCCAAAGTTACAATCAAGTAGCCCCTACCTTTACGGCTTCAAAGCAATCCGAATATCACTTAGAACCCCAGTTTCTCTCTAAGTTTCCTATAACCGGTACGACTAATCCTCAGCCTGTGGTCGGGCGGCATCACAGCTATATAGCTATCCTTGTCGTAAGGCTCCAATTTGCTGATCTTGGTGATATTTGCGATATACGAGCGGTGAATCCTTACAAACTCATTCTCGGGCAGGTGACTTTCATAATAATGCATAGTCTGATGCTTCATAAAGCGACCCTGGCCTGAGTATATCATCACATATTCCTCCTGTGCCTCAAGAAACAAGATATCACTTACCGGTATAACAGAAATGCTACTACCCTTCTTTACCACTATACGATTTAGTTTCTCGGGATTCTCATTCCTGATCTCCTCAACCGGAGGACGCTGAGCAGGTAGTCCTCCTGCAAGTCTTTCAAGGGCCTTGTTCAGAGCCGCATCAAACCTCTCAAGTGAGAATGGCTTAAGCAGATAATCCACTGCATTCAGCTCGAAAGCCTTCAAAGCATATTCATCATAGGCCGTAGTAAAAATCACCTGAGGCGCATCTTCCAGCACTTCAAGAAGCTCCAGGCCGCTCACCTTGGGCATCTGGATATCAAGAAACATAAGATTAGGATTCAGGTCCCTTACCATTTTGATTGCATCAAAACCGTTGGCACATTCACCAATGACCTCAACATTGGCATGACGTCCAAGATAATGCCTGATGATGGAGCGCGCAGGCGCTTCATCATCCACTATTATAGCTGTGTAGACAGGGTTATTGTCCATGCTTTTAACTTTGAGGAATACATATACGAACTGTATAAATCCCGTCCGAGGCTCCTGCCACCAGCAGTCCATCTCTTCCAAAGAGGTTGCGTAGTATATTGGCAGTATGTTTCAGTCCCAGACCGGTTCCTACCGGAGATGATACACTTGCATCAAAATTGTTGCTTACCACAACAAACAAGTTGTTGCCCTTCCTGAAACATTTAGTCCTGACAGTTACGGGATCAAGGCTCTCATATAAACCGTGCTTGATAGCATTTTCATATAGGGGCAACAGAATAAGCGCAGGAACTATGCTCTTTTCACAATCTGCAGCTATCTCCTCCTCATAGTTGAGCAGTTCTCCAAATCTCACCCTCTCAATTTCCATATAGCGGCGAATATTCTCCATCTCCTTGCTAAGGGAAATCATCGCCATTTGATTACTGCTAAGCGAATAACGCAGCAGTTCGGACAACTGTGCCAGCATATGCCGTGCATCTTCGGGTGCAGTGAGCGTCAGAGCGCTCACCGAGTTGAGGCTGTTGAACAGAAAATGCGGATTCAACTGGGCCTTTAGGGTTTTTAGTTCCGACTCCTTCACCTGCTTTTTGAGCACCTCCTCCTGCAATCGCTTTTCTTCCAGATCTGTGTAGAATATAAAGAAATGGCTGGCAATAATAAACATAACAAACTCGTTAATCCCCCACAGAATCCTGAAGGGGAGCACCGTACTGGCCACTTCAATATAGTGTTGATTGGTTCCAAGCAATATTCTGCACAAAAATGATGACACCAATATCCAGATTACTGCTGCAACAACACATATCAGTGAGTTATGAAGCAGCTTCCTGGTTATCGGAATCTCCTGCGTACGGAATGACACCGGGTACCACAACGACAGTCCCACAATCACCAGACCGAAACTGTACACTCCCCCGTCAACAAGGGCATAGGTCCACTCAAGGTCAGCGTAGTAATGCAGGAGAGCAGCCGGCAATACTGCATGAAAGGCCCAGAAAAGGATCAGTCCAGGGTATACATACTTGTGGGTTAATACCGGATGCAGCATTCCGTTACATACTTAGCAATTCCACACCACCAAATACATTCACTCCTTCTATCTTAAGGGTTCTGGTCATATCTATATTCTCACCTACCCCGACACGCTTATCAACATATCCACCAAGCACATTTGAGGACTCAACCTTTACATGCCAGTTGCGCGGCACATATAATTTGGTTCCCCCAAAGACAGTAACTATATCAAGAGTTCCCCCTTCAGGTGACAGCATAGCATCAGTTAGGTATATCTCACAACCACCAAAGACAGCAACAATCTCACCCCCTCGAAAATTGTCGGACCTGATTCTGTTTGTGCTACTACCGAATACTGCCACTACATCAAGATAGTCGGTACTATTAGTGCCTGCATCTTTGATCCTATGGCAACCCGAAGACTTTCGTCCCTTCAATATCCCAAAACCGGCTATTATCAATAAAACAGGCCAGAACCGCCATAAGCTATGGTAGGAAAAATGTTCAGACAGAGTAGGCAACAGAAAGAATGCGCCTATCAGGAATAGTATCAATGCTGAGGTCCATTCACGATTTATCACGTTAATCAGACCAATCAGAACAAAAATCATCGGCCATCTGAATATAACATCTCTTACCTCGTATGGTATCACTCCGAAATTATCCAGAAGTAACACAATACCTACCAGTAGCACCACTAAGCCGAAACCGTATCTTTTAGTGTAGTTAGCTTTGTTCATTTCAAGAAGTTTTAGGTTATCCGGCTTTTGCAGCCGTTACAGGGTCAAAGATAACTCACCTGTAATTTAATAAAATATCGATTCCTTTGAATAGCAGATTTAATTACACGAATAACGAATAAAAGCCTCCGGACTATACCCTGTTTTATTAAAAAAGATTAAAGTGCCTGAACCATCAGGGGTCTTTAGTACTTTTACAAGCTTTGAAAAGACTATTAGGACCATAAATGTTAAGGCTATTATTATGTATGCTTGTGTTGCTGCCACTCGGGGTGGCAGCCCAGAGTAACTTTCATGTGGCAGGTCTTGTGACCGGGACAGATATGGAACCTCTACCTGGAGCTCATATTGCATGGAACAATGGCTTTGCGGTAAGTGATGTAAATGGGCGTTTTGTACTACCCAACGATGACCAGGACAGCATCCATATCAGCATTTCATTTATCGGTTGTGAGACTTCAGATACCATCCTGACCGGAGGTCGCAATCATCATATACATGTGGTACTCCAACCAACGAGCCTAAGCCTGGGAGAGATACTTGTCAAAAGCCGATCCGCCAGGAATGGCGGTAACAGCGAACTCATTGGTGGCAGTGAGTTAAGCAGGCTGGTCAGCGGAACTCTTGTCGGGGCACTTGAACATTTACCCGGATTCAATGCAATGAATATCGGGGCTTCTGCTGCAAAGCCCGTAATCAGGGGTATGAGCTTCAACCGTGTTGTAGTAGTAAACAATGGTATCAAACAAGAAGGGCAGCAATGGGGTGCAGATCACGGTCTTGAGGTCGACCCCTTCCTTACAGAGGAGGTGGAACTTGTAAGAGGTGCAGCCGCTATCGAACATGGGAGTGATGCAATGGGAGGAATACTACAACTGAGCAGTAATACTGTCCCTGCTCAAGGTCTTGGTGGTAAGGTGCAAATGCTTGGCAAGTCTGTCAACCAAACTGCAGCAGGCTCCCTCCTGCTGCAGGGAGCCGGTCAGAGACTATTCTTTAAGTCCCGCATCAGCATCCTTGATTACGGAGACTACCGTATTCCCATCGATACAGTAGTCTACAATAACCGTAGTATCCCAATTTACGGTGGCAAACTCAAAAATAGTGCAGGCAAGGAACAGGACTTATTCCTCCAGGTAGGGTACAGGGGCAATCACTGGAGAACATCATTGTCAGCAGCCAGGGTGTGGCAGAAGTCGGGCTTCTTCCCAGGAGCCCATGGTGAACCGGATATAAGCAGGGTGCAGGATGACGGTGACGACAGAAATATTGAGTATCCCTACCAGCAGATAGAACATCGTTCACTTACATCAAGCACAATCATACAGACTCCTCACTCGGCATTCAACATAGATATGGGGTTTCAGCAAAACCACAGACAGGAGTATGCTGCCTTTCACACCCATTTCGCCAATCAGGTGGCTCCTGAAAAAGATCCGGATCTGGAACTCGACTTTATGCTACGCACCTGGTCAGGCAATATCAAGTGGAACTACAGGGTAAACAACAACCAGGATTTCACGGCAGGAATCCAGTTGCAGCAACAGAATAACAGTGTGGCAGGCTACAGTTTCCTGATGCCGCAATTTGAAAAGGGTTCGGCCGGACTTTTCCTTAGGTATGCGTATAAGCTATCGTCTCGTCTGAATCTCAATGCTGGCGTGAGATATGATCATAACCAACTTGATGTAAGTGCATATTTCGATCCCTTGCTCTATAAATACCTGGCAGGAAAAGGACACAGTGATGAAGCTTCCAGAGCCCATGCCCAAAGGGCAAGCGCAGTCAACAGAACCTTTAGTGATTTTAGCTGGTCGGCTGGCCTGCAATTCAAAGTCTCAGATCCCTTGAACATCAGCCTTAACCTGGGTAGGAGCTTCAGAGCCCCTACAGCCAACGAACTGGCTGCCAATGGTGTACACCACAGCTCCTTCAGACATGAGGCTGGAAGCAGTGACCTGGATTCCGAGATTGCTTATTATGCCGACCTTGTGGCAGAGTACAGCAAGGGCAGGCGAAAAGTTGTCTTTTCGCCCTATATATATAGGTTTTCCAACTATATCTTCCTGAAACCTTCAGGACGCTGGAGTCTGCTTCCCCATGCGGGACAAGTCTATGTGTACACTGAATCGGAAGCCGAGATGATGGGTATCGAACTCGAATACAGAGATGTCATTGGTCACAGATGGGAATATATTATTAATGGAGAATGGATAAGTAACAGTCAGACCGACGGTGCCGACTATCCCCTGCCACTTTCTCCTCCACCCAGTGTGTTTGGACAACTCACTTATCTGCTTCCCATCGCAATAAATAACAGTGAATGGCGTTTTTCAGTTAATGCCAGGCTGGTCGCAAGGCAGGATCATGTGGCTCGCAATGAAGATGAGACACCCGGATATAAAGTATTTGGGGCTTCAATTCTGATTCCTGTCAACGTGGCAGGGAATAGTGCAGAGATCAGCCTTAAAGCCGACAATCTGCTGAATGCTAAACATTTCAATCACCTTAGCTACTATCGGAAAGTTGGGATACCCGAACCCGGAAGAAATATTCAAGTACTGATAAACATCCCATTTTAGTGTGTTAGTTGACAAAAAATGCTATTTTCAACAATATATTGCAACAAAACAGAATCCTAAACAACTAATGCTCCGTATAAGGCAGCATGAATCAACCTCAAAAACACATCATTATGAATTTCAAGACATTAGGTCTATTATCAATTGCAGCCATGACTCTTTGGGCTTGTAAGGATAAAAACAAGAAAGATGAGCCCAAGACTGATCAACAAAAGCCTACAATAGAGATTTCAGACCCTGCAGCAAATGCAGAAATACTGCAAAATGCCCAATTGAATATCAGTGCTGAATTGACAGATAATGTTGAACTCGGATCTTACAAGGTGGATATTCACTACGTTAGAACTGGTGATACTCACAAGGGTACAGGCGATCAGGAGATAGAGTGGGAATATGAAAATGAAGCTCAAATCAACGCAGGGCTAAAAACATACGATCTCAACCTCTCCACAACAGTTCCTTCTAATGCCAAACCCGGAAATTATCACCTCCTTATCAGGGCGGTGGATGCAGCCGGTAATGAAAATGAAGCATACATTGAATTCAAGGTTGTTCTTGACACTATATAATTCGGAATAAACCGATGTTAATGATATTAAATTCAAAGGGCCTTGCGGCCCTTTGTTGTTTATTGAAAGTCACCATTCTAAATCCCTGAATCGTCACTACATCATTAAAACAACGGACATCAGCCGTCGGAAATTTGCTATATTTGCAACTTAGTAAAGGGCAAGGATATATCCCGTCCACAGCGGGACAGATGACAATCAGAGCTTTAATATGCAAGAGATAGAATATTCAATTCAGAATCTTCTGGAAAGTGGGAAGTCCTTCTATGCCTTTCACCTTCCCCAGAATGATTTTATTACTATTGCAGAAGCTGCTCAGGTCAAACCATTCAACTTCTCAGCCCTAAATAACAGGCACCTTGAGGAATCCTTTGTTTGCTACCCCTTCGATGACAGAGAGACAAGTGGTCAGCACTTTATCCCGGCTGAAATAAAGCATTTCAGATATGTGCCAGCAGCCGACATAAACGATATAGCCTCTCTTTCGGGTAACGATAGAGATGGTCAATTAACCAATATCGGTATCCCAGACCCATCGGATCCGGACTTTATGGAATACACGGCCAAGTTTACCAGCATGCTGGAAGCCCTCGAGCATGGTGAAGTTAAAAAGGTCATCCTTTCACGCTCGATACGTATCGAGCAACACCTAATCCCTGCAGCCGCTGAAATCTTTATTCAGCTAACCAGGAAGTACCCCGATGCCTTTGTTTATCTAATCTCCTCACCCACCACGGGCATTTGGATTGGAGCGTCACCCGAACTGCTACTCAAGCGACAAGTTGACCTGTTTTCAACAGTCTCTCTGGCAGGTACAAGGTTCCCGACGCGCTCAATGTCAGAGTGGACAACAAAGGAAACAGAAGAGCAGGCTCTGGTAAGCAACTACATAGACAATATCCTATACAGCTTCAATATCAACGACTTCGACAAGGCCGGCCCCGAGGTTATCCGGGCGGGCAATGTGGTACATCTCAAGACTACTTACAAATTCAGGTGGAGCGAGGACCCCGACGTGGCACAGTTTATGGAAGCTCTTCATCCGACACCTGCCCTGTGTGGTGAACCCAAGCAGGCTGCCCTTGACCTGATCAGGAATGTAGAAAACCATTCAAGGCAGTTCTATGGTGGCTTTCTGGGACCTGTATCTGCAGGCCGGCTTGATTTGTACGTCAACATACGCTGCATGAGCCTATACCCAGGGTATTGCACCCTTTTTGCAGGCGGAGGACTGACCCGTCTGTCGGAGCTGAACAGTGAATGGAGGGAAACTGTAGCCAAGAGCAGGACTCTCCTATCTGTCATCTCTCGCTAATTTTCAGGAATAAACCTTTAATACATAATGAGTAAACCTGTTTCAGACAAACCTATTGTAAAAGCTTTAGTTGACCTATGCCATCTGCATGGCGTTGAACAAGTGGTTATCTCCCCCGGATCGCGCAATGCACCATTGATTATCTCCTTTGCGGGCTCGGAAAAATTCGAATGCCTGAGTATTGTCGATGAACGTAGTGCGGCCTATTTCGCTTTGGGTCTTGCCAGAGAAAAAAATAAGCCCGTCGCCATCGTCTGCACAAGCGGAACGGCAGCCCTCAACTATGCCCCGGCAGTAGCCGAGGCATACTATCAGAAGGTGCCACTAGTTGTCATAACTGCCGACAGACCTAAGGAGTGGATTGACCAGGCTGATGGTCAGGCCATTGTACAGCCTGGCATTTTCGGTAATTTCGTACGCTTTCAATGTACTCTCCCACTTTCGGGCGGTCATTCTGACGATGAATGGTATGTCAACCGTATCCTGAATGAAGGCTTTACAAAGTGTACCGGAGTAACACCAGGTCCCATCCATATCAACGTACCCTTGCGTGAGCCCCTCTACGGTAAGACTGTTTACAACGACAAACAAGCACGCAGGATAGAGGTTGTGACCGGTAATAGCCGATTGTCTGACGAGCAGGTAGAGCTCCTCACCCAGGAGATTAGCCGCTACGAGCGCATCCTTCTTCTGGTAGGCGCACAACATCATGACCCGCAGCTGAAGACAGCTCTTGATAAACTGGCTGCCAAGGGAGTCGTGATTTTGACAGAGACTTTATCCAACCTCGATGGAGAGCATTTCATTAAGAATGTTGACAGGGTAGTATCTACTATCGAGGAGGACGAACAACTGTTCTTCACCCCCGACATCCTGATAACCCTCGACATCCCGGTGCTTTCCAAGATGGTCAAAGCCATGATACGCAAGCGCAAGCCGCATATCCACTGGCATTTCAGCAATGAAAGCCATTTCACCGATACCTATCAGTCACTTACAAGGGTTATCAACGGTAATCCGGCCTGCATCCTCAACAGCGTGGCTGAACATATGCCTCAACGTGACAAGAGATTCAGCGACACATGGCATAAGCGCTCTGAGCAGTCAACAATACGCCATCAACAGTATTTTGAAAAACTGGACTGGTGTGACCTTAAACTGTACCACCTGCTAAGCAAGCAGGGCCTCCCCTCGCTTCAGTTGCATATTGGCAATAGTACCCCGGTAAGATATGCCCAACTCTTTGAATGGTCGGATGGTCTGCGTTGGTACGCAAATAGGGGCACTAGTGGTATCGACGGCTGCGTCAGTACCGCAGCCGGAGCAGCCTATGCCTCCGAAGTGCCTGTTATGCTGATAGTGGGCGACCTGAGCCTTTTTTATGACTCAAACGGACTGTGGCATAAGTACCTCCCGGCGACATTCCGAATACTGGTAGTAAACAACGGAGGTGGAGGTATCTTCCGCTTTATCCCAGGACCTGCTGAGACTGATGAACTCGAGGATTTCTTTGAAACCAGACAAGGACTGAGCTGCAGGGGAATTGCAGATACCTTCGGACTGCAGTACCTTTCGGCAGCTAATGAGGATGAATTCACGCAGAACCTGAATACTTTCTTTGCGCCATCCGACAAACCTGTGATGATGGAAGTCTTCACACCAAATGTGGAAAGCGGAAAACTGCTCAGAAAGTACTTTAAGTTTTTGAAAAATGAACTATAAGTACGATTTTTAGGTTTTATGGAACCAAAATCAAATAACATGTACAACTGGATAACAGAGAAAGAGTATAGCGACATAAAATTCGAGAGCCTTGACGGCATTGCCAAGATTACAATCAACCGTCCCAAGGTTTACAATGCTTTCAGACCTGAGACGGTCCTTGAGATGATCGAGGCCTTCGATATCTGCCGTGAAAGGCAGGATATCGGCGTGGTAATCCTTACCGGTGAAGGCGATAAGGCATTTTGCTCAGGAGGTGACCAAAATGTAAAAGGGCACGGAGGTTACATCGACGAACAGGGTGTTCCAAGGCTCAACGTACTTGACCTTCACAAGCGTATCCGTAGTCTGCCAAAACCAGTTATTGCCATGGTAAACGGTTATGCTATAGGTGGGGGGCACGTGCTTCACGTTGTTTGCGACCTTACAATTGCCAGCGAGAATGCAATCTTTGGTCAGGCAGGCCCTAAGGTAGGTAGCTTTGATGGAGGCTTTGGTTCATCATATCTTGCACGACACGTAGGTCAGAAGAAAGCCCGCGAGATATGGTTCCTTTGCAGACAGTACTCTGCCAAAGAAGCCGAAGATATGGGACTGGTCAACAAGGTAGTACCTCTTGATAAGCTGGAGGACGAAACCATTGACTGGTGCAGGACTATACTGAAACGTAGTCCTATGGCCATCAGAATGATCAAGCGTGCGATGAATGCCGAACTGGATGGACAGACCGGGATAATGGAACTTGCAGGGGATGCCACACTGATGTTTTACCTGATGGAAGAAGCTCAGGAAGGACGTAAAGCCTTCCTCGAAAAGAGGGATCCTGACTTCAAGCAATTCCCGAAGTTCCCATAGGAACCGCAATAAACCCTATTGTTTGCCCGAAACTACCGGAGTCCACTAACATGTAGGCGACTCCTGACCCCGTTGTAGTAATGGGGAGTCCTTACAAATCTTGATTACGATATAAATTTTGTTGTCTATGATAAAGTATCTTAATCCTGAAGGACTACACAAACATCCGGCCTATTCTCAGGTTGTAATAACAGAAGGGCCCGGGAGGACCATTTATATAGGTGGTCAGAATGGTATTAACGCTAATGGTGAGATTGTCGGCAAGGGAGATATTGCCAGGCAGACCGAGCAGACACTAAAGAATATAGATATTGCCCTTGCTTCATGTAACGCCAGCTTCGCGAATCTGATGAAGCTCACGATCTACATAGTGCAAGGGCAAGATCTTTATAAAGCATTTCAGGCCTCACAGCCATTCTTCAGCAAACTAAGCAATCAACCGATAATCACTGTTCTGGTTGTGGCGGGTCTAGCCAATCCCGACTACCTTGTCGAGATTGAGGCTACAGCCTTTGTCCCGGCAGAGTAATGCGGGAGTCCACTGAAGATGTGATATATTATTCAGTTGCTTCGTTATAAGAAGGATTCAATTCCAGCAGATAATAATACTCTTTCAAAGCGGCACTACAGGCAAGCACCCTTTACTCCTTGGTCCAGATCCGGGTGTTGAGGTTTAGCTCCTTAACAAGTGCTGAATTCATCAAAAACAGAGCATGCATCTGCTGTACGTCCTCATATTTTACACAGGAAGAAGCGATACGAGGTTCGAAAAGCCCCTTACCAAACTGTACTGCCACATAGACTCTTGAACCGATAAAAGACAGGTACATATTCCGGTTAATACGATTGCGGAGTTCCACCAATGCCTGCATCAAAGCAGGTGTAAGGATATAACGTGCCTCGACCTGATCAGTTGAGAATACTACAAACATTTTTTCAAATTCAGGATCTTCCAGTTTTACAAGTTTTCCCTTGCTGCTAACCTGAAACTTCCTGCCCCAGCTGCCAAACAAGCGCTCGGCGTTGTCGGGTTCGATATAGGTCCTCCCATTAATGTGCTTATTAAAGTCGGCATGAAAAAACAGCCCCCTGAAGATTGTTATCCAGGTTTCATGTCTCTTTCCATCCCTGTAAGTGACCTCCTTGTATTCGGTATGCAATTCGGAACAACGAAAATCTGTCCTGTCAATTACCCCTGAGATAAGATCATCACCACTATATCTGTCATAAGGAAGCCTGAAAAGGTCACTCTGCCAGTATTCCATCTCGCTAATACAGTCATAAGGCTCATAAACCCAGGATGGATCGATAAGACGAACAACTTCACTGACAACCTCCTCCTTATATCGTTTAAGGTACTCTCTATATTTCTTTCCAGCTCTTATAATGAAATAAACCAATCCTACGATCAGCCCTATTATAGAGACCCAACCTGCACCGGCACTACTGGCAATAAAACCACTTGTAATAGAAAACAAAAAGAGAAGAAAGACCCCGACTATCAAAAAAATATTACCCAGCACCTTCTTGCGCAGTCCCTCGAGGGACTGCAACCTGGGCTTCAGTTCAGTATCAAATACCTCCCTTAACTTTTCTTCCTGAATCATCTGACAGAATATTTCACAATATGCGACACCATGTGCAGCCATAGCAGATTTAACTACCTATCGCTCCGGATCGCCCCGGAAGGCAGCACATGATAGTCAAACTACTCGGTATTCCCCTTAAAATCAGGAGAACAGTTGCTTTACATTGACATTCTGCCGTTCGGCCTCAGGAATAACAAACAGTTGTCTGGCTGTAAAGCCAAGCATTCCGGCAAAGATATTTGCAGGAAAGACCTGAATACTGTTGTTGAAATCGGTAACTGCAGCATTGTAAGTACGCCTTGCTGCGGCAATCTGAGATTCTATCTCAGTAAGGTTGCGTTGCAGATTCATGAAGTTCTCGTTAGCCTTAAGCTCCGGATAAGCCTCCATCGCAACCATCAGGTTGCGAATGCCGGCAGACAGTTGGTTATTGAGATCCACCTGTTCATTCTGGCTGAGATTGCCCGAAACGGCCTTTGCACGAAGTTCAACAACCTTGGTCAGCAGTTCCTTCTCATGCCTGGCATATTCCTGAACGGTGGCAACAAGATTTGGAATCAGGTCGTAGCGCTTTTTAAGTTGGGTATCAATTGCGGCAAATGCAAAATCGACTTCGTTGCGCTTTCTGATTAGGTTATTGTAAAGACCAATAACCAGTAGAAGAATCACTACTCCAGCAATAAGAATTATAATTGGCATAATTAGTGGTGTTTAAGAGTTTTAGGTAGCTAAAAATAAATAAAATTATTGAATTCATAGCATTACCTGGAGTAGAGCCTGATAGCAATTCTGGCGCATGCTTCCGCATCCGCCAGGGCATTGTGGTGATTATCGAGATAGTAGCCACAATACTCCGCTACAGTAGTAAGCTTATAGTTTGGCAAGCCCTTCAATATAGCCCTTGACCCTTGCAGCGTGCAATAAAACTCGTAATCGGGATAATCCATCATATAGGTCTTAAAGCAGGCCTTAAGACATGCTTCATCGAAACCTTTATTGTGGGCAATCAGAGGAAGTCCTTCAATCAAAGGTTCCACCTGCATCCAAACATCAGGAAAAACAGCAGCATTTACTGTATCCTCAGGAGTAATTCCATGGATGCCCATATTTATTTGGCGGTAATAATCTGGTTCAGGTTTAATCAGACTGTAGAAACTGTCGCATATCTCACCATCACGCACTATAACAATCCCCACACTGCACACGCTGGTAGGAAACTCATTTGCAGTCTCAAAATCTATTGCTGCGAAACTCTCCAATACCTGACTCATATCTTCAATATAACAATCCCAAAAGTAGCAAAAAAAGCCCATCGATAAATACCACCCCTTTCTTATGGAATTTATAGGCTTTATAGTCTATATTTTGTATTTATAGGTTTATTAACCTATATTTGTTATTTATAGGCTTTATAACCTATCTGAATAAAACCAAAAATCAGCATCAGTGCAAATGGCAATTAAAAGTTATAAATTTAGTAATCCATAATCCCTTGACGATCATGACTAAAACACAGTTCAAAGCAAGTATTTCCGGCGATATCGTGTCTTTCACCAGCCTAAGTATCGAGGGGAGGGAACTGCTTGAGCAAAGGCTTAAGGATCTTGTGACTCTACTAGACAAGCAATTAAGTGTCTTTGCTAGAGTGATAAAGGGTGATTATCTGGAAGGCTATCTGCCGCAACCCGGGCAGGCCTTACGGGTTGCCCTCCTGGTCAAATACTATATAAAAGCGGCTTCTGATGTAATAGCATCAGGAAGAAAGGAAGCTGGACTTTTTCGAACATATGGGATACGTCTGGCAATTGGAATAGGGGAAATTTCTCGTTTTGATCCGGTAAAAGGAATAATTGACGGAGAAGCTATCTATCTTTCAGGACGTATTATCAACAGTCAGCCAGGCACTCATGGAAAGAATGCCATAGTAAAATCAACCTTCTTGATAGCCTCTTCCCAACAGAATATTGAAGACGAGTTTGGCCCAGTGCTTGCCCTTTTGGACGTGTTAATTGCAAAAAGCACGGCAAGACAATGCGAGGTTATTTATCTGAAGCTATTGGGACATAATGAGGAAGAAATCTCACAAACCTTAGGAATAACCCAGGCTACAGTCAACCAGCACTCACGCAGTGGGGGCTGGAATGCTGTCCAGAAGGCAGTAGACCGCTTTAGCATAGCCATAAAACAACTTGAAATATGACCTTCTATCAACTCCTTGCCCTGCAAATCATGGCACATTTGTTTGCCGACTATTTCTTTCAGACCGACAAACATTCTGTTAAGGGAGATCTTTAGTTTTTATGACATCAGGATGCCTGACAATAATGAGGAAGGCCTTCAGAACCTTCCAAATGCAGGTCAGCTAATTGGCACTATGGAAAGAACACTAGCACTGACCTTTATTTTGCTGGGACATTTTGAGGCTGTAGGACTACTGATAGCAGCCAAATCTATTCTGCGTTTTGGAGAGAAGGATCATCTGAGGTCGGAATATGTAGTAACAGGAACCCTGTTAAGTTTCGGCATTGCAATCATGATAGGGATAGTATTACACCTTCTGTAAACAGCGATTACAACGTAAAACAAGAAAACTTAGCACCAATAGCGGTTCAAAAAATAAGCCACTCATATCAGGAAAAGGCCTTACACAAGTAATCTAACCAAAATTATATGTGATTAACTCTATATAATACAGAAACAAAAAAGGGGGCCCAAAGGCCCCCTAATTTTATTATTGGTCGTTATAATTAGTCCCAATTTGGATTTTGCTTTAGACCAGAGTTAAGATCTACAGCACGTTTCGGGAATGGAAGCAGTTCATGCTTGCCAGGCTTGAAACCGATATCATAAGTATCCTTATAGTAAGTAGCCTTAGAAGCATCGATGTAAACACCGTGTTCAGAGCCTTCTCCATAATTCAATGCATCCCTTAGGTCGGGCATGTAAGAACCAACTTCTTTCAATTGTTGAGTGTCACCCCAACGTATCAGGTTAACTGTACGGTCACCTTCGAGCCACAATTCAAACCTCATTTCATTCTTAACATCTTTAAGATCAAGAACAGTAGAAACATAGTTTGAACCTGCACGATTTTGGATTGCATTCAGAGCAGCAAGACCGTCAGCATCATCAGAAGTCTCAGAAGTTTGAGCACATGCTTCAGCATACATCAGAAGAACCTCAGCATAACGCATGATTTGGAAGTTCTTGTTCCATGTACCAGCCCAACCTTCATTTATAACGTCACCCTGATCTACGTGAGGTACGTTCTTCCAAATAAAGTAACCTTCGTTAGCATGGATGCTTTTATTTGCTAATACACCACGTGCTCCAACGTCAGTTTTCTTATATGCATTGGCACCATCACTGCCAGGAGTCCAGTCAGCTGGATCAGCAGCCCACTTGTGGTCATAAAGCAGTTCATCATAAGTTTTGATCCATGCTTTACGACGATATGAGTCCATACCATCGTTATCAATAAGGTCTCTTGCAAAGTCACCAGTCGGGTTCATCCATCCCCAACCACCGCTCTTGATCTGAGAGTCAGCCAATGAAGCCATGTTTTCAAAACGCCAGTTGAAAGTCATGATATCGTTCCAACCTGCACGTCGCTGAAGGTTAGTTACAACACCAGGAACGTAAACTGCGTTAAATTCAAATACAACTTCAGGAGAACCTTTACCCTTACCATGAAGGATGTAATGCATGTTTTCACTTGGAAGAAGTTCATACTTACCAGAGTTGATAACTTGCTTCAGAGCGTCTCGTGCACCAGCGTAGTCTCCCTTCCAGAGAAGAGCTTTACCTTTAACAGCTAATGCAAAACCCTTAGTGATCTTAACAGCACCTTCATAGTCAGATGGGCTTTCACGTTCTTCCAGATGAGGAAGAGCCAGGTCGATTTCATTAGCTACCCATTGCATAACAGCTTCTTGAGATTCTGCGTTTGTTGGACGGTCAGAACCTGTAAGAACAGTAGTTACAATCGGAGGAGTTCCCCAATAGATACCAAGCATCATGTGGTCAAAAGCTCTCATTACGCGAGCTTCAGCAACACAACGTTGCATTGTAGCAGTAAGTGAACCAAGCCTTTCAGTTGTAAAATTGTTGATTACAAGGTTACACTTGTGAATTGAACGGTAGAAAGCTGTATATCCACCCAGTGGAACAAGGTTGTCGTTAGTATACCTGAATTGTTGGTATGCTCTTTCATCAACACAGTCTTCCGGACCAGAACCAGCCAGCCATGCATCAGGAGAGTTGAAGTTGGTCAGCGCGAAATATGGACCATAGTTATAACCGGTAACTTCACCCATAAATGAGAAGTTGATGTGAGTATCATAGTACACTACGGTAAGAGCAGCCTCGGCATCTTCATCTGTCTGATAGAAATTATCTACCGAGATAACACCCTTTTGTGGTATATCAAGTTGGTCTTCGTTACATCCTGTAGAAACCAAGAAACCAACACTTAATAATAACAAGAAATATTTTTTCATATGTTCTTAATTTTTAGAATGTAAGGTTAACACCGAAAACAACTTGCTTAGCTGTCGGGTAAGTACCCATATCAATACCTAAAGACCTGTTTGAATTAGCAGAAGCAGTTTCAGGATCAAGACCAACGTAGCTGGTGAAAGTAAAGAAGTTTTCAAGTGATCCATAAACACGTAGACTGCTGATGTGAGCCTTGCTAGTCAGGTTGTTCGGCAAAGTATATCCCAACTGAATCTGTTTGATCTTGAAATAGCTACCGCTAAATACAGTCAGGTCAGAGCTATAAGCTTCCTTAGTCCAGTGTTCAATAGCTGGGAACTTAGCATCCTTGTTTGAAGATGTCCATGAGTTCTCATAAAACCAGGCATAGTTGTTGGTATATGGACGGTCTGAACGCCATGCTTGTGGCAGTACGTCGAAACCACCTGCACCAGTACCAAACAACATAAAGTCGAAGTTCTTGTATGCAAGATTGATAGTAACACCATAGTTGTAAGTTGGAAGACCTTGACCGATATTAGTCATATCGTTAGAATCCCAAACACCGTCACCATTGATGTCTTCATAGATTGCAGCACCATTGTCATCAAATTCTTTAAACTTGTAACCGTAGAAATACCATAGTGGTTCACCTACAGCACAACGGGTATAGATGTTACTACCTTGAAGACCTGTACCACGAAGGTGGTCAATAGTAGGATCAAGATAAGTAAGTTCGTTCTTAAGAGTTGAGAAGTTTGCATTGATTGAATAGCTAAGATCACCAGCTGTGTCTCTCCATCCAAGTTCAAATTCCAAACCAGTATTATCAACATTACCAGCGTTAAGAACGTAAGTACCAACACCAGTTTCAATTACCGGAGTAACATTAACCAGCAGACCCTTAGTTTCCTTCTTGTACCAGTCAACACCTAATGATAGTTTTCCATTGATGAATCTTGCGTCAAGACCAAGGTCAACCTGTTCTGATTCTTCCCATTCCAGGTCTGGGTTTGGAAGACCATTAGGTACAGAACCATAAGTTTGAGTACCATCTTGAGCAAACTGATACCAGTTATTGTTCTTCTGGATAATAGGCATATAAGGATAACCATTCAATACTGCGATGTTACCGTTACGACCCCAAGATGCACGAAGCTTCAAGAAAGAAAGAGCAGTCTCGCTAATGTTGTCCTTAATGAAAGACTCATTGCTAAGTGTCCAACCAGCTGAGAAAGATGGGAAGTAACCCCAACGAGACTCAGCAGGAAGTTTTGAAGAGTCGAATGCGTCAGCACGGAAGTTGGCTTGAATGCTATAACGTTGTGCATAGCTATATGTCAGACGACCAAAGTATGACAGGTTTCTTGCATCACTAGGAGCATTACCTACAGTTTTCTTAGCATCATCCAAAAGGTAGTTTATATAACGGAAGTTAGGTTCATAACCTTTAAGGATGTCTGCACCTTCTGCAGATACACTTACGTTGTCAGAGTGATTATTTTCCCATGACATACCAACCATAGCATTAACATTGTGCTTGTCAGCAATAGTCTTTGTATAGTTAATGAAGTTTTCAAACTGATAGTAGTAAGAAACGTTAGCATTAGCACTAATCCTGTAAACGCTGCTGCTTACGAATTCATTAGCTGCAAATGGGAACTCATAGTTGTGAGTGTTGCCTTGAGCTAAACGATATCCCAAACGAGAAGTATAAACAAGACCTTCAATTGGGTTGAAGTTTGCATAAGCAAGACCACGAACATTGATACCATCGCTGCCACCTATAGCCCTATCCCTTTGAATGAATGGGTTAGCTGATTGAGACTCACCACTGATTGGAGAAAGTCTGTAGTACTTACCATTCTTATCTTTAAGAACAGCTATACCAGCTGCAAGAGCATCTTTTTGTCTTTGGTTCAGTTCATCTTCTGAATTTGCAACAGGACCAAATAATGGGTCAGACGTTACAGCAGCCAAAAGAGCAGAACCGTTATCGCTCTGTTGAGAAACTGATTTTGTTTCCCACTTTTCGATATTGTTATTAGTACCAACAGTCAACCAAGGTTTAACTTTGTACTCACCGTTGATCTGAGTAGAAAGCCTTTCATAAACATCCTTGTCACCCGCAAAGATACCGTCATTGTAAACATAGTTCATTGCAACAAAGTAAGAACCCTTATCTGTAGCACCTTGTACACCTACAGTATGACGATAGTTCCAGGTTGGTTCAAACACTTCGTCAGCCCAGTTAATATCAGTACCTGATACATAACCAACATCAGTCAGTGTTTGGTCACTCAGGAAGCCTTGTTTCTTACCATAGTCAATGTATTGCTTAGCATTCATCACATCAAGTTCGCGAGAAAGACTGCTAAGTTGCCATTGTCCATTGTAGAATACTTGACCATCTTGACTTCTTGAACCAGCTTTAGTAGTGATAAGAACAACACCATTACCAGCCTGAGCACCATAGATAGCAGCAGAAGCAGCATCCTTAAGTACTTCCATTGATTCGATCATTTCCGGGTCAAGGTATTGGATATTATCAACCTTCAAACCGTCAACAATTAACAAAGGACCGTTGAATTCTGAGTTTGAAGACATACCACGGATACGGATATCAGCACCTCTACCAGGAGCACCTGAGTTTGGCAATACCTGAACACCAGCTGCTTTACCTTGAAGAGCTACAGCGGCATCAGAAGTTGAACGGTTTTTCAAGTCATCAGCTCCAACCTTAACAACTGCACCAGTAAGGTCACTCTTTCTTTGAGTACCGTAACCTACTACAACAACTTCACCAAGGTCGGCAAATTCTGTTTTTAAGAAAACATTGATAACGCTGCGGCCTGCAACGTTAACATTCTGAGTTTCCATTCCAATGAATGAGAAAGTCAGCACACTGTTTGGATCGTCAACAGTAATTGTGTAGCGTCCTTCTACGTCAGTAATAGTACCTTGCAGAGTTCCTTGAATCGCTACTGCAACACCTGGCAATGCATAGCCAGATTCATCCTGAACTATACCACTCACAGTCAGTGACTGGGCATAACTCAAGAATGAGAAAAACAACATTGGCAGCGTGATGAGAACTGCCTTCAGTAATTGATGTTTTTTCATAAATTTGATTGTTTAGTTAAATGTTAGAAAACAGGCTGAAACTTAATTTGAAAGTTGTTTGAACTATTCTTTCTTTTTCATCAATTCTCATTTACCCATATTGAGATCATTTGGTTAGACATTTGGTTTTCAACACACATATGCAAATTTTATCTTTATTATCATCCATTATCTATTCAGGTCTTCATCCCCTCAATCCCTCCAAATTCCTATACCCCACATGCCTGAATTACCTATTAACCATCAATATTTCACAGATTTAGCCCTTGCCCAATCCTATGGTTAAAATACGTTTAATTATGTTGTAAACATTTTCAAATCGAGACAAAAATAACCCCAAAACCTAAAATAGCAAAATTTTGCATGACTTTTTTTTAACATTTTTCTACAAGTGCACACATCCTGACAATCAGACAGTTCTAAATCAGATGACAAATATCATATTCTCAAGCCTCATTCTCAAGGTTATGCTATAACTTAAACTTGCTCAAAATAACACAAATGGCCGAAAAATCTGGTTTCTGCACTCTTTCTAAATATTTTCAAAATATTGATTTTGATTGTAAAATGTTCCAAAATCCCATAATAGTAGTTTTAACATTTATCAACTCACACGGAAATATTGTTAACTAACTATTTTCAACTGTTAATTTATGTTGCATTCTGAGTTTCCCAATTCTTCATACTCCTTATGTTATGTCATGTAAAGTCACTCTCCATAGAAGACACCTGGCTACTTAAAATTCCGGCTACTCTCCTTCTATCACACTAAAAAAACATAAATAATTACTACATTCAAAAGTCCAAACAGAACTGAACACGAACGTAAAAAGCACTTTACATGCAGGAAAAGAAAGTATATAGATCAAGAATTAGTGGGTTGCTTGCTGGAATCCTATTGGCAATCTATACCTTTAGTGCCATGCAGATGTTTGCCAATAAGATAATTGCTGGGGCCTTTATATCCCTGATATAGTTCGTATCAGCAGATCATACAACCCTATCTCCTCTCCTGCTGCTTCACTCAAACGGCTTTGCCTGGATCAAAAATTGGCACAAAGATTTCCTCCCGTATTAATCTCACCGGTCAGGGAAGCAGAATTTATCTCTGACTTGAAGGCCATCAACCCAGATATCAAGGTTGAGGTTCCCGATAAAAATGGCCCCTGGCGCATCCAGGACTGGGATATATAGAAAACATGAAGAAAGCAATTATAAGTCTTGGTGCAACAGTATGGCTTGTCCTTAGTTGCACAAAACATGCAGTTCCGGAATATTACTACGCCGTGGATCTCAATCAGATAACAAATGATGAATTGCGGGTAGAAATGAACTTCACCGGTGTCTTGCCAGACACCGGCAATTTCTATTTCCCACGGATAGTACCCGGTATATACGATGCCGGAGAGTATGGCAAGTTTGTTAGCAACCTCAGGGCATTTAACAGAAAGGGCCAGGACCTGGTAGTGAACCGTATAGACACCAACTGTTGGCAAATCATTGGAGCCAACAAACTCCATGCTATATTTTACTCAGTCAGTGACGGGTGGGCAAGTTCGATTTTGAAGGTATCAGACCATACCGATCTGCAGAAAGCCATTTTGATAGTGCCGTTATAATAGTAAATCCGGGCACCGTCTTTGGTTGATAACCTGCTTATGTATGCGAAACCCGATACAGTCACTATCGAACTGCCCAATATCACAGTAAGGTTGGCGTGCTATTCAACAGCGGGGGCGAAAATTGCAAATCAACTGGCAGACTACCTCACGCAACTTGTACATAACCAGGCAGACTATCTGGGAGGCAGATTAGCAACAGACAAATACATCATCGAAAAAAGCTCTAAAGCCTTGCGAGAAAAGGACCATCATCTGTGCCGTCCGCCAAGAGCGGCCCAAAGACATCGGCAAGGCGTGTCGTTTGTTGCGGCTCAGCAGGGTCATCTGGGTGCTGAAGCACTTGGTAAACAGGTACGGGAAACCGGAGAACATACGCATGGACAAAGGTCCAGAGTTTATAGCCAAAATAGCGCAAAACTGGAGCAAGGCAAACGGGATAGAGTTCAAATATACAACCGGGGAAACCCACTCAAAACGGTTGTCGGGATAAGAAAGATTTGTCTACTTTTGAACTGTACTAAAAAGGGGAAGCCTACAACAACAACACTAATAAGGCTGTCATTTACATATTGTACTGATTTAACCTAACCCTACTGACACAAAATACCTGTGAACGTCTCTTCCAGAGTTCGGAGGGTAATCTCATAATCCCAGGACTCTCCTTTTTGAGCATTAAATTTATAGTACATTGAAGGAGTAAATAACGAGTCCACGTCAGATTATACTCCTACATTCATAAAATTACCATTATCATCATTGTTCACGAGATAAGTACAATAGGGAGATCCATAACCACCTGAAATTTTGTAGCCCTTATAACCATTTATGTCAACAAATTCACCAACCTAATCAAACAGCGAACCCAAACTACTTCCGTAATGATTTTCATATGTCTATTTGCTCCCCGTTTTCAAAGGAATCAAAAATTGACTATTGGTCAAAATACTAATCCTGCCCCAAAACGAACAACCCTTGGACTCTTTTCTGCCCTTGTCAGTAAATAAAATCTGAAGTCTTTATATATTTCATAATGAAGACTTAATCCAGCTATGTAAGTCATTTGCTGAGTTTTAACAAGGTCATTACTCGTAAAATACATTGAAGCTCCAAATTCAATTTTGGGGTACAACCTGGTTGCAGTTATTCTATAGTCCAGCATCAGTGGAACATTAAGTTGATAGCGATTTTCAGTTATAGGGACATAGTTATAATTTTTATCAAAGTGATATGCACTTGAAACTTGGATGTATTCAGAGGCTAAAAATTCTACTTGCAATGAAAACCTCTCATATATTCCAGGTATATTCTTAATGTTAAATACTAAACCAAAAAAGTCACTACTGTTGTTATCTAGTTTATAATATAAAATTTCATTTAAGCGAACCGTCTTGTTGAATTGGCCATATGTAACACCGAAATCTATATGTACTTTGTCTTTTTTCTCATCATAAATAATGTATTCTTCATCTTTGGATACCTCGTTATGGTACTTTTTTGCTGTTTTAACAAGGGATTTTGACTCCAACTCTGTCCTGTTTATTGTCTCCGTCATTTTAGCATCTTGAAAAAGATACCTCATAATACCAATGTACTCTTTTTGGTCTATTAAGTAGTCGTTACCCTCATTGCTTACTTGTGATCGTGTATTTTTCAATTCATAGATTTGCCCGTCTTTTTCGAGAAAATACAAATCATCTTTATCTTTATAGTAGTATATTTTCACCACCCCATTAATCAAGAATTCCAGGAAAGCAGTTCTTTCAGTTCCATCTACCATGATTGGTTTTGAAACGTAATACTTCCCATCTGTAAATCTGTATGCTTTAATCTCTGTGGGTTCGTATCTATTGTCGACATCTTGCTTATCCTTTTTAAAATAACAATACTGACTATTACTTTTTGGGGAGCGATAGTCAATTAGGCCATAAATAGTATCGCCTGTGTTCTCAATAATAAATCCTTGCCTCCAATCATTTTGAGAATACCCTGTAAAACCCGAAACAAGAAGCAATACGCTAATCACAAAGTCTTTTTTTGTCATTTTTCCTTTTTGTTAATGTTAAATTGCTGAGGACCAATCTTCTCACGACTCCGAATTCCTTAGTCACAAAACGATAAGAGTTAAAAGGCGTGGCTTATTGATCAATTTAATTAAATATTCAAATTTATAGCATTTTTTAATGCTTTCAATAAAAAAAATATATCTCGTTATTTCAAATCCAATACTTTGTACATTTCTTTGCAAAAATCATCAACAGAACAAAAAAGAACTGTCCCATATACTCTGTAAATGAAAATTCCAAGGGGTTGGACAAGCTCGTATTGTTTGTTTGCATTTATGATTTTACACGATCTAGAAAAAGAAGATTTTTTAAGTGATAGCTATTTGTGGCAGTTTTGTTCACGTGAAGAACTAACTGACTTCTTAAAGCAGATCCAGAAGCTTTTCAAAGTAGTGCTTACTTATTACCTGCATCGAATATTTTCTTCTACCTGTCCCGCCAGAACTGGCTGGTGAGGAGGATGAGGACGGTGGAGAGCTCGAGACGGCCGATAATCATAAGTAAAGAGAGTAAGAGCTTGGCGGCAGTACTGAAGTCGGCGTAACTATTGATGGCGCCTATGTTACCAATACTAATACCAATGCCCCCAAGGTTGGATGCAACTACGCCGATAGAAGTAAGGAAGTCAACGTCCATGAAGATCAAAAGCACGGAACCGACGCAAAAGGTTATCATGTAAAGAAACAAAAAGGATACTATGCTGCCTACTTTCTCTTCATCAATGGCTTCTCCCCTCAGTTTCATCACTGATACACTGTTGGGATGCAGCATCTTCCTGAAGAAGATTACAATATGCTTGTAGGCCACGACATGTCTGATCAGCTTAACACCACCTCCGGTACTACCAATGCAGGCCCCTGAAAACATCAACATAAACATCAGTATCCAGGCTTCACTCGGCCATTCCTCATAGTTATAGGTACCAAATCCAGTAGTAGTAACTACCGAAATAACCTGAAAGAAGGCTTGCCTAAGGTGCAATTCAACATTAGCAAAGAGATTATTGTCTGATATAAGTACTACTATTATCACAGACACAACTACAACAAGCCAGAAATAAGTTCTCAACTCTATATTCTCAAAGACCCTCCTAAGCCTGCCCTTGTACAGGTGATAATGCAGATAAAAGTTCATTCCGGCAAGAAACATAAAGATCATTACAACATATTGACTATAGGCAGAAAAGGAAGCAAGACTGTCATTCTTGGTCGAGAATCCCCCGGTGGCCATGGTAGTAAAGGCATGGTTAATGGCATCAAAGACTCCCATATCCCCAGCAGCCAACAAAATTGCCAGTACTGCTGTCAGTGTCACATAGACTCCCCACAATCTTTTGGCTGTACTTGCTATCTTGGGAGTTAGCTTTTCTTTACTAACACCGGAAGCTTCACTCTTAAAGAGGTTGTATCCTCCAATTCGTAACAGTGGCATAATAGCTACTACAAGCACGATAATTCCCATACCTCCCAGCCACTGGCTCAGACTCCGCCAAAATAATATGCTGTGAGGCAGTGACTCTACGTCAGAGATCACAGATGAACCGGTGGATGTAAAGCCCGATACAGTCTCAAACAACGCATCGGCAAAGTCAGTTATCGTCTCGGTCAGCAAATATGGAAGGGTGCCAAACAACGATAGGATCACCCATACAAAGGTTACTGTAAAGTAACTGTCCCTCAGGTTCAACTCCTTCTTTAGATCCGACATGGTCAGCACATACATCAGCCCCCCTGCTGTCAGGGTCAGAAACGAAGCACTGATCAGGCTCCAGTGTTCGGGCTCCTTATAGATGATGGCGCAAACCACCGGTAGAAGCATAAAGGCTCCAAGGAGCATCAGTACTCTACCAAAAATATTGAGTATAAACTTGAGATTCATTATGCCTGAGCTTTACAACTCATTCTCAAAATACAGTTTGTAATAGTTCAATCCACGATTGTCATCGTAGCCCTTCTCAATAAAATCCCTCTTCCCGTGCACATACACATGAAAGTTCTTATCAAGCTTCAGCACCGACTTAAAGTACTTCTTCTCGCTCTTGACAGCGGTCTTGGCTATATCGAAGCTGTCATTGAGTGGTATTCCCCGTTCGGTCTCAAACTGATTCCTGTAATCATTAAAGGCCTCTGTAACCTCGGGTAAGCGTATCACTTCACGCTCAAAGTCATCCTGTCTGAAAGTACCCTTCTTGTCGAAAAAGTCGATAGACCTGTTTAGGAAATCAATCTGCTCAGGTTTTGGCACCTGATTCTCGCCATTGTAAACTTCTCTAACGAAATTCTTGCAAAGGTCCAGGTAGTTGCGGGTATAGAAGAATGCATCTTCCCTGGGCTGCAGGCCCAGGAAGTCGTCCTTCCAAAAGGCCGCTTCATTTCCCTTGTTCACGTTATCCACCATCACAACCTTAAAGCCATGTTCGGCTTCAGTATTAAAGATGATGCATCCTTTATCAAGCTTGCGTATATTGATTCCTTCCTCAGCACCCAGTTCAAAGTCCTGCCCCCTCAGATAGACTTTCAAAAAGCTGTCCTTATTCTCAGACTTGAAGATGCCAAGCGCATCCACACCTATTCCGTCAACAGCCACGTTGCTGAACAAGGCCACGTAAAACTCACCACCTCTGATTTTGGGATGGTTGCTGTGCTCATACAGATGCTCGGCCAGTCTAACAGATGCATTGTAAAGCTTAGTCTTGTCACTAAAGACCTCCACTGCCAGGTTGTACACCAGTCCAGCCGCTCCTTCCTCAGCCCCTATAAAGGTGTAGTAGCCCTCATTCTTAAAGGCATTAAAGAAATAGGTCTTAAGAAGAGAACCAACTTCAACGTTGTCCTGCAGGTTGATTGCACTCTTTGAAAATCTGATGGGCTGACCCTCGCTGCGTGATCCAACATGATGGATCACAAGGCCGTCTATAACAACTTGTGAGCTTTCTATCATCTGGCTAAATTTTCAACAAATATAACTAAGTTGGAGGATATTAATCCTTATATTCGTTGCTATAGTTGATTATCAATGCAGGGGAAAATACGAAGACTCTATCTTATAGCTGCAGCTTTGATTCTTGTGTGTAGCAATGTACATGCTCAGTACTACACAACGGGGAATGACCCATTTGGTCTCAGGTGGCGGCAAATCAGAACTCCACATGTCAGGCTTGTTTTTGAAAAGGGTATGTATGAACAGGCAGCCCGGCTGGCTGCCTTTATAGATAGTGTGGCTCCCCGTGTTGCCTGGAGTCTTGACCATAATCCCCGCAGGATAGATCTGCTATTGCACAACCAAACTGCGATTGCAAATGGTATGGTGGCCTGGGCTCCAAAGCGCTCGGAGTTCTTTACTATTCCCCGACAGGACCTTACTTCAACAGAATGGCTTAGCCAACTAGCTATTCACGAATACCGCCACGTGGTTCAGATTGATAAGCTCAATCAGGGCTTTACACGGGGACTCAACTATGTATTTGGACAGCAGGCTACCGGTGCAGTGATCGGCCTCTACCTGCCTATGTGGCTGCTTGAAGGGGATGCTGTGGTTGCCGAAACTGCTCTTACTGCAAGTGGAAGGGGAAGGTCTTTTGCTTTTACTAACGAAATAAAAGCCCAATTGCTCGAAAGGGGCATGTACAGCTACGATAAGGCCTACCTGGGCTCGTACCGTGACTATGTGCCCAACCACTACAATATGGGCTACCTGATGACGGCAAACGCCCGTGCATTGTATGGAACAGATATCTGGGATAAGGCATTTGAATATGTGGGACGCAACAGTTGGAATCCTGTGGCCTTCAACACGACCCTGCGCAAGAGTACCGGGATGAATCAAAGGCAGCTTTACAAGAAGATATTCTCAGAGATGCGTGAGCAATGGACTGAGGAGTTGGCCGGACAAATGGAAAGTTCCCGTCAACCAATCAATGCACCTGATGACGATTACCTGCTATACAGTTCACCGGTTGCTATCAATGACAGCACACTGATTACCGAACTAAGCGGACCAGGCGTACGTTCAGCTATAGTATCTATTGATATAAATACCGGTAAAAAAAAGACCCTGCGCTATACCGGACCAAGGCAAAGTGAACCGATCAGTGCCAATAGTGTTTTGGTGGTATGGAGTGAACTGAAATGGCATCCACGTTGGGAACATAAGGTGTGGTCGGTTATCAGAACCCATGACCTTGGCAGCAACAGGAGTCGCTATATTACACACAGTGGTTATTTGTCATCTCCAGCAGTGCATCCAGATAGGAAACTTATCGCTGCTGTTAAAAGCTCTACCATAAACAGCTACTCCATAGCCTTCATCGATGCCGACAATGGCAAATCAATTAAGGAGTTTCCAACCCCGGACAACTACTACCCAATTCACCCGTCATGGAACAGTAATGGTGAGAACCTGGTGATGGTGCTTCTGTCTGCAAAGGGCAGAGCCCTGTTTACCCTCCAGCCGGAGTCCGGGGAGTGGACACAACTTAGCTCTTGGACCTATGATGAGATTAAGAATCCTCATCAGCAGGGTAATCTTATTTGGTATTCTGCACAAGGTGACCTGAGCGATGAGATCTTTGTGTTTGATGCGGTTACCAAGGAGAACAAGAGACTAACCTCATCAAAATTTGGGGCCTACCACCCTACCATCACTCCCGATGGCAGACTGATCTATACGGATTATAGAGCCTCAGGTCTTAGACCGGTCATACATACAGATAACAGCCTCTACCCGGCTCCAAATCCGGCTTTGTCAGTGAGCGGTAATTTGGCCACCCTAATAAGCCGGCAGGAAGAGGGCTTTTTTGCAGCAAATGGGAAGAGAGCACATATTGATGAGTTTCCACAGGAAGAGGAGGCACCGTGGACTATGGAGCCTGTCGACTCAAACACTACAGACACAAGTTACTTAGCTCTCGAAGACCTAAAGGAAAAGTATCCTGAGAAGCGGTATAGCAAGTTCAACCTCATCAATATCCACAGTTGGGCACCTGCACATATTGATTTTGACGAGGGGGATATTCATACCGGGATCACACTGATGTCGCAAAACCTGCACGGCACCTCCCTACTGATGGCAGGCTACAATGCCAATCCGAGCTATGCTCACGAGAAGTACTATCTTGACTTTAGCTTCCGTGCCTTCTACCCAATCTTCAACATTACATGGCGCTTTGGAGACAAGGACTTCACGGATGAAGGCTACTACCAGCCCGACCCGTATGACGACTATGTGTACCACTATTATATAGATAAGCCACTTTGGCATCACAGCCTTAAAGCCGGGATGAGGGTACCGTTCAATTTTAGTCGGGGTGCATGGAATAGATACCTCGAAGGCGGTGTTCAGTTTACCTACAACAGCCGGCAGGGTTTTAACTTCCCGTTTGATAAATACCTACGTTTGGGACAGGTACTGATTCCTACTGGCTCTACCCTGACCGCAACAGTCGATATGCAAGATCGCTATGGTATGGAATATGTCATGGGTGTTCAGAATATCCGAAGGGGAACTTCAAGGGATGTCGGTCCCCGTATGGGACAGACCCTTACCCTTTTCTACCGGCACAGTACAGGGGGAACCAACGATCCCGGAGCTATTGGTGGCTATATTGCCCGTCTCTACCTGCCGGGTATTGGACGCCATCACTCAATATCTACCAGCATATCTTCTCAACAGAGGAAATGGGAACAGATAAGGGGTGAAACAGAAGATCACTTCTGGCTTTTCTACCAGTACAATGACGTGATTTCCTATCCACGGGGCTATGACGATATGCCCAACAAGCATATGAAACTAATCCAGCTTAACTACACCATGCCACTGTGGAACCCGGACATGAGTCTTGGAAGTTTTGCCTATTTAAAGCGTCTTAACCTCACTGCCTTCTATGACAAGGCCTGGGCTACTTATGCTATGGTGGATTCGAACCAGGGGAATACCTACAAAATGGAATATACTCCTTCGTCAACAGGTGTAGAACTAATGGCTGAGACGCACCTGTTCAGGATCTACTATCCACTGCAGATAGGCACAAGGGCGTCCTACCGCTTGGTGGATGATAAGCTTAGAGTGGAATTGCTGCTTAGAACAACAATCAGAATTGGTAGCTGATCAGTTGAGCATGGCGTTGATATGGGCGCCGTGGTGCAGTTCGAAAACAGTGATCTCAGGCGGCATACCTACTCTGGCAGGTAGCCCATGGTATCCAAGTCCGCGATTAACATAGAGGAATTTGTCGCCCTCCCTGTACATTCCGGCCCAGCGCTTCTGGACATACTGTGCCGGACTCCATCTGAAGTCGCCCTTCTCGATACCAAACTGCATCCCGTGGGTATGTCCCGACAGGGTCAAATCGTAGAAGTCCTGTGCCAGAATTTGCTTGTCCCAGTGATCGGGGTCGTGCGACATCAGAATATTAAAGGGCAGATGTCTGATTCCCCTTGACGCCAGGGCCAGATCCCCGTTGCGTGGAAAGGATGATGTGCCCCAGTTTTCTACTCCCCCTAATCCGATAATATCTCCATTGCGGAAAAGCTGAACCGACTCATTGCGCAGTACCTTGAAGCCCAATCTCTCATAAGCTGCAAGGATGCCTCTGAAGTTGGCTGCCTTTTCTGCCTCTGAATGCCAGCGACTATACTCGCCATAGTCGTGGTTGCCAAGGATAGCAAACTTGCCCATCGGAGCCTGCAGTTTGGCAAATATATTCTCCCAGCCCTTGGCCTCTTCTGCAAAGTTGTTGACAAGGTCGCCAGTAAACAGGATAATATCGGGATTGGCTTCGTTGACCAGCTCAATGGCTTCCCTCAGGGGATCCCTGTTGGTACCAAAACTGCCTATATGTAGGTCTGAGATCTGTGCTATACGAATACCATCAAAGCCCTCAGGTAGATTGGGGAAGACCATGTGGATCTCTCTGACGTAGAAGGCAAACCTGCCCTTCATACCTCCAAGGAGTTTGGAAACAAAGGGTGCTGTGGCCATGATTATGCCTACTTGACTGAAGAACTTACGACGGGTAATTCGGGGATAGTAGCGAACCTTCTCCTTTTGGAGCCGTGGCCTGACGACCCGGCTCATCAAGGGCTGAATACGGTTCACTCCCGAAGTTGGAAGGTTTCCTATATATATTGCAAGGAAAAAAAGCAGAAACCAGCTTAAAATAAGATAGGGATTAACATTACCAACCTGGGAAATTTGTAATACTGCAAAGATTACCGCTACAACCTGATACCTCATCTGCACAAATCGTTTGATAGTGAAGGATTGCGTAACTGATTGTTACACAAATAAAACTTTGCAAAATTACTACTTACTACAGATCAGACTAAAAATCAAAGTTAATCTTTCATAAATTATTACCGTTTCAGGAGTTAATATTGTCATATTGGTGAAAGAAAAGCCGGCAGATAGGCAAATTCATCATAGCTTTGTGTTGCAACCCATAGGTGGCTAAAATGCAAAAGACAAGTATCTCTAATTTTTTGAATGAGGAGTTTTTCCAGCAGAACGACAAACTGATGGGTGTCGGTGTTGGAGCTACTCTGCGAAGAATCATTTATGTAGTAATCGTTGCCACGGTGTCCACACTGATACTTGGCAAGGCCTTCGGACTAAAGGACATACTACACCCCTGGAAAGCGCTTATACTGGCAGTTATTGCTGTTGTTCTGCTGAGCGAGGGTAATGTTATAATCAATAGGATACTCAACAAAAAGACGCCATGGTACGGCACCTTCGTCAAGCGGATACGGATTCAGCTGACACTCAGTTTCCTCTGGATGGCGTTTGTATTTATGGTCTTTGGTTTCTTTGCTGCAAAGACCCAGTCAAAGGAGTACATCATCGCCTTTGCCTTCGGAACCATCTTCGTGCTCTTCTTCAACAACATAATGATAATGCGCAACTTTGCTTACAACTGGCGCTTATCTGCCATCGAGAACGAAAAGCTCAAGCAGGCCAAGCTACAGTCGGATTACAAGGTTCTCCAAAGTCAGCTCAACCCCCACTTTCTGTTCAACAGTTTCAGCGTGCTAATCTCCGAGATTCAGTACAATCCCAACGGAGCGGTTAAGTTCACCCAAAAGATGGCCGACGTGTACCGCTATGTGCTTCAGCAAAGGGATGCGACCACTATTCCACTCAAGCATGAGCTAAACTTTATATCCGATTATATGTTCCTGCACAAGACCCGGATGGGTGTGGCCCTCGACCTGATGACTGACATCAAACCGGACCATCTGCATCTGGAACTGCCTCCGCTGACACTGCAAGGGCTAGTGGAGAACGCAATAAAGCACAATAGGGCCAGTGACAAACAGCCTCTGCAAATCAGGATATTAAGCGAGGATAATGCGTATATTAGTGTAGTCAATAATCTGAATCCAAAGACAACTTCATACTCTACCGGTGTGGGACTTGAGAACCTGGTAATGCGCTACAAGCTCCTTACCCGGAAAGAACTTGTCATCAGCCAGGATGACAGACTGTTTAAAGTGTCGCTTCCCCTGCTCAATCAGGAAGAATTACAATTGGAAACCTACAATGATGAATGACATGAACACAAAGTGCAGGGTACTGGTAGTCGAAGACGAGCTGCCAACCCAGAGGCTTTTGAAAAATATGATCCAGGATCTTCGTCCGCAGTGGGAGATTGTAGCTACTACCACTAGCATCGAAGATACCCGTGAATGGTTGGAAAACAACGGACATCCTGATATTATCTTCCTAGATATCCATCTGTCGGACGGTCTTAGCTTTGCAATCTTCGACAATATGGAGGTCAGTTCGGCTATTATCTTCACTACAGCTTATGATGAGTATGCCATACAAGCCTTCAAACTCAACAGTGTGGACTACCTGCTCAAGCCTATCAGTCGTGAGAGTCTGGAAGCAGCCATCGTAAAGTATGAGAAGATATTAAAGGTAGTACCCCGCTATGTTGACCAGAAGGATATCAGGCAACTGGCAACTCTGATTGAAGGTGGCACTCCCCTATACCGTAGCCGGATTCTGGTTCCCACTGTCGAGGGTTTCCTCAAACTTAATATCTCCGAGGTGGCTTTCTTTCACAGTTCACAAAAGGTAACTTCTGCCTATACCTACGGTGGCCAGCCTCATGTGATAGATATGACGCTCGAGAAACTGGAAGGTGAACTGGATCCTGACAAGTTTTTCCGTGCCAACCGCCAGTACATCATCCATATAGACTCAATACAGAGGATGGAGACCTGGTTTAATGGCAAGATGATAGTAAAGACCAGTCCCGAATCACCTGACAAAATCGTGGTAAGTCGCGAGAAAGTCAGGTCATTCAAGGACTGGATTAACAGATAAGCAATCCCCTTATCATGGAGATTGAAGCGATCTAGATGAACACATCAATGGCTTATTAACACGGGCTCTTACTTGTTCTTAAGGATATCCCTGATTTCAGCCAGTAGTGTTTCTTCCTTACTTGGAGCAGGCGGTGCAGCAGGTGCTTCTTCTTCCTTTTTCTTGAGTGAGTTCATCACCTTGATCAGGGTAAAGATTGCAGCTGCAATAATCAGAAAGTCAAAGACAACCTGAACAAAGTTACCATAATTGATTGTTACGGCAGGGCTATCGGCTGTAGCAGCTTTGATTGTAATAGCCAGGTCGGTAAAGCTTACACCGCCGATCAGCACTCCAATAGGAGGCATAATAATGTCGTTGACCAGCGAGCTTACGATCTTACCGAAAGCACCACCGATGATAATACCCACTGCCATGTCGACTACATTGCCCCTCATGGCAAAGGCTTTGAACTCTTTCATTATACTCATAGCACACAGATTAGATTGGTTAGTACTTTAAAGTTGAATTATTTTGGTGAAGGCGCCAGCAGGCCGGCAAGGGCGCCGATGGCTGCCGAACCGATTGCAGTAAGTATGGTCGGCACTCCCTGATCTCCTTCTATCTTCCCGCTGCCTATCAGGTATAATACCCCTACAATTATCGCGAATACAATTAGACTCAATGCTATTACAATGATGCGGTAGATCCACTTGTCCGTGTACAATGGACTCTGTTCAAACTTACCAACAGCCCCAAGTGGGTCTTTGCGGAACTGCTCCTGCAACTCCTGGTCCGTTTCAAGACGGGCTTTGAACTCATCAAAAGACTTGATTCTGAATGTATCCATGATATAAAAGATTTGGGTTATGATTTTCGACGTATATAGCTAAAAATATCCTCCCCCCTTTTAATTGAAAAAACCTCAAAGCCTTTACCCTTCAATATCTCAAGCATCGGTACAGGAACAAAGAGTGACCTTATCTCAAGTATGCCTCCGTTTTCCAATTCCCTGGCCAAATTATTTACACTCCTGAGCGGGTTATCACCCTTGTCCAGTGCTGCAGTGGCGTCAAACCTGCCGGTTATGACGCCCTTATTGTACCAGTCGGGCAGACTCCCTTCGTCCAGGAGGTATTCACTCTCACGTGCCTCAATCTTTGCCTTATCATCAGCATCTGTTATTCCCAGCAAGGACTTAAGCTGCAATATCAGGTCATCAGTCCTGATCCCAACCATTGAAGCAGCCTGTTCCAGGGATGTAACTTTTGCAATCGTATTCCTCAGTATAGGATTATTAAGTTTTTTGAATGCTGGCGACAGGCTTATCAGCTTCTCCTCCAGCTGAGGAAAAGCATCAAGCAACTCTGCCACCTTGGTCTGTGGTGTTATCTCCATTCTTCTCTTACTTTTTATAGTTTAGCAGTCTTTGATCACCTTCAAGTTTTCTCAGTTCGGTCAGGTCCTGGGTAAACTCAACGGTACCCAAATATTCACCCTTCTCTCCCCTCATCGCAAAATACTCAATATACACGAAACGATCCTTGAAATTGATCCAGAATGCAGCACTATTTTCGCGCCCGCTCTTGAAGTCGTTGATTATCTTGTCAACAATATGAACGCTACCTGGAGGATGGCACATACGCACATCCCTGCCCAGTATTGCCCTGTTACGCGCAAAAATCCTCTTGGGTCCGTGAGAGAAAAACTTGACCTTGTCGTCCTTGTCAACAAAGGTCAGATCTATCGGAAGGGTGGTGAACAAAGCTGCAAGTTCATCGATGCTGAATGAGCCGGTTGGAAGACGAACACTACTACCACCTCCATAGCTTATTTCTGACGCCTCAACTCCCTCAGGTTGCCAGTCATCCTCCGGATCAATCAGGCAAAATCCATATTCCGGTGTTTGCACGTGCACCAGATACCACTCCTCGCCTGTCAAGGTATCCATACACATAGGAAGCAATATCTCCTCCTCTTTCATTATCATATCCAGTACGGCCTGGACTGCCGGTTTTACACCAAAGTCAATTACAGCTTGCAATTCATCTAATGTCAGTTTATCATGATTGCTTACTGCGTCGATAGCAGCTTTAAGCAAAGCCCTGGTTTCATCATGCTTACCCCACATTACCTTCGGGGGACCTGTTATCCCATGTGCCTCCATATAAGGAAAAAGCAGATACTCCTTCCTCAGATAATGCTTGTCAACATCCATCAAGGCATTTAGTTTGCCATGCAGACCAATAAGCCAGTTGGGCAAGTCTTCCTGTTTGAGAGAGGTACTGCCGGCAAGCATATCCCTGATCTCAGAAGCTACTTTCTCAAGGGCACGGTTCTCCTGCCTGAACACATCAACAGGATGCCCGGGAGGTACATCCTTAGCACCGCTCAGATCTAAATGCCCGTCCAGAACAGCAGTGTGTACATCACATAGTCGTAATACCTCCTCTACCGGAAGACCTTCAGCTATCAGTTCCTGTTCAACCTCTACCACTTCATCATACGGAATACGACTGAGCAGTTCGACCAGTCTGGCTCTTACCTGTTCGGGTGCCACACCCCTGTGAAGCTCAAGTATCATGTGCTTCAGCATCTCCTTTCTCTGAGACGAGTTGTTTATTAGTTCACTCATTGTGTTTTAGTTTTAGACTAAAACAAAAATAAAATAAAAGACTTTAAACTCCACAATTAACTGCCCATATTTTTGTACTCTCACTCTTATTGCCCTTGGCGTTTCAACAACAATGTAATTTCCACAATACTTGCAACAAAAGCAATAAAAAAGCCCAAACACTGGTAAAAATCTGAGAAGTTCCGTAATTTTCCTGTTACTGTAAACTCATGGCTCTATGAACCAAAAAGCTCAACGGACTCGCCTTGGGATCTTTATAATAACCGGAGTATCCATCCTGCTCTTTTTGACAGCCTACTTTACTGCACGCGAACTGTTCAGAAAGACCGAGACCTATTATGTATCATTCAGGGATATCTCGGTAAGCGGAATGGAAGTGGGCTCTCAGGTAAGGTACATGGGTATCAGGGTAGGAACCATCTCTGCAATCAACATTGACCCTGAAGATGTAAGCGGCATAATAGTGACCCTGTCGTTGAAGCCCGGACTGCCTATCAAGGAGGACTCACGGGCTGATATCACCAGTTTTGGCATTACCGGGATGAAGTCAATAGAGATAAAAGGTGGTACTAATGAGGCTCCGCGACTGCGTCCTGGCTCGTTTATACCTTCAGGCGGATCTTTTGCTGATGATATCTCAGGTCGTGCAGAGGATATTGCTGTAAAGGCTGAGCAGGTGGTAAATAATCTGCTGAGACTGACCCAACCGGAAAATACGGACAAGCTTGTCAGTGCGATAGAGCATTACAACAGTCTGGCGGTTAATGCCGACAGAACGGTGTTGCGTATTGACTCAATAATCAGGATTAATCAGGAGAATATAAATAATACCTTGGCTTCTGCAAGGGTGATAACTTCAACACTTGAAGAGTCATCAGAGCGCTTTAGTTATGCTGTGGATAAGGCTGCCGGTATTATAGGCAATGATTCGATAAGGATAATAATAGGCAATCTGAAGGAAGCTTCTGACAAGCTAAGGGATGCCGATCTAAAACAGATGGTTGAGGAGATTAGTTCACTGGCCGCTAAGGTCAGGTTGCTGCTCGACAATATGGACAGCGATATAAGTAGTGGAAGCCAATCCCTTTCTGAAAGTATGATATTGCTTGAGTCAACGATGAGGAACCTTGAGGAGGCTTCGCGCAAGATAAACAGTGATCCTTCTGTGCTGCTGCGGCAGCGCAGGAATACCGACAGCCCGGACAGGAGGCTGACCGAGTAGTCGGTAGCTGAGTATGTCAATGCTCAGGACTGAATAACAAGATTTGACGTCATATGAGAACCGGAAGAGCTATTTCAGGAACAAGTGGGATTAGGATTAAGGTAGCAATGATCATGATCCTGCTGACTGCATTACTGCTAGAAGCGTGTAGATCAGCTCCTGCTGTGCAAAAGAACTACTACCTCATTGAATCAGTTGACTCGGTTTCGGGTAGAGACTGGAAGCTTAGCGCTGCCCTGCTGGAAGTTGTCAATGTCGAGGTCTCACCTGCCTATGCGGGTCATAAGATTGCTGTCAGGGAGGAGTCCAACAGGATTAGGTATTACGACTACCACGAATGGGCTGTGCTACCCCAACTGGCAATTCAGGATGCAGTGATAGCCAACCTCTCCGGGACCGGTATGACAGCATATGCACCTCCAGGTTTTAGTGGCGTAAGGGCTGATTTCATCCTCCGCACCACTGTATCTCGTATGGAGATGCAAGACAGAGGCAAGGAGTTCTATGCCTTACTTGCTATTGATTTTACAGTGATTGACAACCGGGACAGATCTATCAGGATAGTTCACCGTGCCATCCGTGAGGAGAAGTTGAAGTCGAAGAGTATGAACCTCTTTGCAGATGCCATTAGCAGAATGCTTGCAGGGGAATGTGCTGCACTCGCACAAAAGATAGAAACGATTCCCGACCTGATACCAAAGCAATAAGGGAATATGCAAACGGAAACAGCTTGGACGACATCAAGTAATAAATGATGAACCGGGTGAGATGAAAAACAGCAACCTGGAAAACAAGGGACAAGACTATCAGCCTTGCTACGACTCTGGTCGTAGCAAGGAGTATGGCAGGGATCAAAATGTAGGGCTTGAAGTAGGTAGTGGACAACCTCTTGGTCATCGAAATACCGACACTGTAAATTACAGTTTCGATGACTCCGTTATCAGAATATGGGGCCCTGCTCTGACTAAGGATAACTGTGGCTCCTTTGTCAGGGAGGCTTTCGCTTATATTGCGGGAAGGAAGCTTACCCAACTCACCATAGATATTAGCGATCTAAATGATATTGACAGTGCAGGATGTACTGCCATAAATTATATCAGACGACAACTTGAAAACCGATCTGACAGGGTTGTGATAAGTGGTGCACCTGAGGTTGTGGAACAAAAACTAAGACTCTTTGCAATTAGTCAAGACAAACAGCCTCAACCGATTGAGAAACCGGGTCTTCTGCACAGGACGGGTAACAGGATGTTCGAACTTGTTACCACCCATATCAGGAGTTTTATTTCTGTGAGTTCCGAACTCTTTTACTGGTCCATGGCCGACCTGTTCAATAAAAAGCACCGACGCAAGGGTTCGGTAGTCAACCAGGCCGTCCTGATAGGGGTCAATGCTGTGCCCATCGTTGGTGTTATGGCCTTTATTATCGGTCTGGTACTTGCCCTGCAGTCGGCATCTCAGTTACGCAATTTCGGGGCCAATATCTTTATTGTTGACCTTACTGTGATTGCAATGATGGCTGAGATGGGCCCGCTAATCACTGCAATAATGGTAGCCGGTCGCAGCGGTTCGGCAATAGCTGCCGAGATAGCGACTATGAAGGTAACCAACGAACTGGATGCACTGCAAACCATGGGTTTTAATCCCATCCGCTTTGCTGTGGTGCCCAAGATCTACGGCAGCCTGATTACAATGCCCTTTCTGACAACTATAGCTAATGTATGTGGAATAATTGGCGGCGTCGTGGCCGCCTATCTATATCTGGATATTAGTCCAGAGGTCTTCTTCAACCGAATGCATGGGGCTATTTATCAGAAGGATATCCTTACCGGCATTATCAAAAGCCTTGTATTCGGATGTATTGTGGTTACCACGGGTGCTTACTTTGGCTTTCAGGTTGACAAGGGTGCAGAAGGGGTTGGACGATCAACTACCGGTTCGGTAGTCACAGCCATCGCACTTGTAATCGTTGCTGACCTGATATTAGGATTAACTTTCTACTAATGAGCGAAGGGGACGAAATAATTAGCGTTAGGGGACTAAATGCCTCATTCGGGGACAGGCAGGTATTGCATGAGGTGTCCTTCAGCATCAGGAGGGGTGAAATCACCCTGATAATTGGGGGCAGCGGTTCGGGCAAGACTACTGTGCTTAAACATCTGCTCCACCTATATGAACCACCGAAGGGAACGGTATATATTTTTGGAAAGGACATAGCTGAAATTAGTGAGGATGAGCAGACCGAATTGTATCTGCAGATGGGTGTGATTTATCAGAACGGGGCCCTGCTCAACTCTATGACTGTGATGGAGAATATTGCACTGCTTCCCCAGCAATACACGGACATGCCAGAGGAACTGATCCAGGAAATGGTTCTGATGAAACTGGGACTGGTCAACCTGAGTGATGCGGCATGGCTCTATCCTTCAGAACTGAGTGGAGGTATGCTCAAAAGGGCTGCTCTGGCAAGGGCTATTATTATGGATCCACCACTGCTTTTCTGCGATGAGCCGGGATCCGGTCTTGATCCTGTGTCACTGGCAGCTCTGGATGGTCTGATTCTTGAGCTAAAGGAAAAGCTGGGTATGACTGTAGTAATGATTACCCATGAGGTGTCTTCGATAAGCAGGATAGCCGACAAGGTTGTATTTCTGCATGAAGGTAGGGTGCTTTTTGAGGGCAGCCGGGATGAGGCTATGAATTCAGAACTGCCTCAGCTACGGGATTATTTTGCTAAGGGACATGGAAGCTAAAAACCGCTGGCAACTTTCCAAAGCAAGGACATGGTCACTCGACACGTAATAGCCATTCAACAGGTTTAGAGCCCATTCCCTAGCCCTCTATTTCGCTAAGCTCAAGCCACCTCATCTCGCACTCATCGAGTTCCTTAAGCAGCACACCCATTCTTTCTGAGGCTTTGATCAGTTCGTCAGAAGCCATGGCACCCGAACTCATCATCTCTTCAAGAGCCTTCTTCTCCTCTTCCAGAGCGGCCATACGCTTCTCCAGTTCCTCAAGTTCTTTCTTCTCTTTAAAGCTCAGCCTACGCTGCCTTTCTCTTGATGGTTCTCTCTTTTCTGCAACCGGCTTTTTGATCTTAGGCTCTGCTGGTTTTGCGTTTTCCTTTATGTACTCGTGGTAACGGGAATAGTTACCCGGGAAGACCTTAATAAAGCCATCCTGGAAGACAAACATCTGATCCACTACCCTGTCAAGAAAGTACCTGTCGTGCGATACAGCAAGTACACAACCCTCAAAACGGTCAAGGTAGTCCTCCAGCACTCCCAGTGTATAGACATCCAGGTCGTTGGTTGGCTCATCAAGGATAAGGAAGTTGGGATTCTTCATCAGCACGGTCATCAGGTAGAGGCGCTTCTTTTCACCACCACTGAGTTTGCTGACGGGAACATAGTGCATCTCATTTGGGAAGAGAAAGTAACGCAGAAACTGCGCAGCATCCATTCTCCTGCCGTTGCCTGCATCTATATCGTCTGCAATCTCACTGATTACCTCGATAACCTTTTTGTTTTCATCAAACTTGATACCTTCCTGACGGTAGTAACCCACAACGACAGTTTCGCCCAGTTCGATACTTCCAGTATCAGGCTTTATATCTCCGTTGATAATATTAAGCAGGGTACTCTTGCCTGTGCCATTCGATCCCAGAATACCGATTTTCTCTCCCTTAGCAAACTTATAGCTAAAGTCCCTAATAAGAGTTTTACCATTAAAGCCTTTTGATACATTATCAAAGTTTAAGACCTTGGTTCCCAATCTAGAAGCTTTGATATCTATCGAAAGGTCTGCCTCACGGGTCTTTTGTCCTGCGACTTCTTTTAGTTCATAGTAAGCATCTATACGGTACTTGGCCTTGGTAGCCCTAGCCTGAGGCTGACGGTTCATCCAGTCCTGCTCCTTGCGGAGCAGGTTTCTTGCCCTATCTATCTCCTGATTGCGCTGGTCTATCCTTTCGTCTCTCTTCTCAAGAAAATAGCTATAGTTGCCCGTGTATTTGTAGAGAGTCTCATCGTCCATCTCGAATACCACGTTGCACACCCTGTCGAGGAAGAAACGGTCGTGGGTCACCATCAGCAGAGTGGCCCTGTTTCGGCTCAGGTAATCCTCCAGCCAGTCCACCATATCGATATCAAGGTGGTTGGTCGGCTCATCGAGTATTATGAAATCGGGTTCTTCAAGCAGCACTGCAGCCAGAGCAAGGCGTTTTTGTTGTCCTCCCGATAACTGCTCCACAGGCTGATTGAGACGAGTAATCTTAAGTTTGTCAAGTACCTGTCTTACACGGGTCTCATAATCCCATGCACCCATGGCATCCATCTTCTCGACCATCTTGCCGATAAGGGCCTGGTCGTTGCTTTCAAGAGCCTCTTCGTAATCCCTGACAGCTTTGATAAGTTCATTATCCCCGCTCAGGAGGGACTCGATAACTGTTTTCCCTGCCGGGAAAACAGGATCCTGCACCAGGTAACCGGTTCTTATACCCTTCCTAATCGTTACTGTTCCTCCATCAGGGACCTGTTTTCCGGCAAGGATGTTCAGAAGTGTGGTTTTACCGGTCCCATTTCTTGCAATAAGTGCGGCCTTTTCGCCTTCTTCAAGTCCGAAGGTAAGGGAGTTGAACAAACGTATATCACCCCAGTGGTGGGTAAGATTCTCGACGGACAGGATATTTGCCATAAGTAGTAATTCGACTAAGTCGCAAAGATAACAATGATCCTGCTCTTTACCGCATATTATAGCATCGCAGGGGCAGATAACCTGTCGATTAGTTCGAGCTCCTCTTCGCTAAACTTAAGATTCCTGATAGCCCTGAGGCTGTCCTTAAGCTGGGCTACCGAACTAGCACCCACGAGCACAGAGGTGATGCGTTGATCCTTGAGCAACCATGACAGTGACATCTGAGCAAGGGTCTGACCACGCTCACCGGCCAGAGTATTGAGGCTTCTCAATGCCTGCATCCTTTCGGGTGTCAGCATCTTTTCCTTTAGGAAGCCATGGGGCTTGGCGATACGTGAATCTGAAGGAATGACGTTGAGATACCTGTCAGTAAGCAGTCCCTGAGCCAGTGGGGAAAAGACAATGCAACCAATGCCTTTTTCTTCAAGGGTGGCTAGGAGGTCTTTTTCAACCCAGCGATCAAGCAAATTATAACGCGGTTGATGTATCAGACAAGGAGTGCCCAGTTCCCGCAGAATGGCCTCAGCCTTTCGGGTCTGTTCCGCACTATAGTTGGATATCCCTACATAAAGAGCCTTACCCTGCCTTACTGCCTGGTCCAGGGCTGACATGGTCTCTTCGATTGGTGTTTCGGGATCTGGTCTGTGGCTGTAAAAGATATCCACATAGTCAAGGCCCATTCTCCTGAGGCTTTGATCGAGACTGGCAAGAAGGTATTTCCTTGAGCCCCAGTCCCCATAAGGACCGGGCCACATCGGGTAGCCTGCCTTTGTCGAGATTATCATCTCATCCCTGTATGTCTTGAAATCTGTAGCAAGCATACGACCGAAGTTTTCCTCTGCAGAACCGGGTACGGGACCGTAGTTGTTTGCCAGGTCGAAGTGTGTTATTCCGTTGTCGAAGGCAAAGCGTAGGATGTCGCGCTGTGTAGCGTAGGGATCCACAGATCCGAAGTTATGCCACAGGCCAAGTGATATGGCCGGGAGTTTGATTCCACTGCGTCCGCATCTGCGGTAAACCATCGAGTCGTAACCCGACCTGTCTGCTACATAGTCCATTGTCTTTCTTTCTGGTTTATATAACCTCAAATCCTTACTTATCATATCCCTCTTTCAGAAATGCTAATCCAAATATACTATATACCAGTGCTAAGATCACTAGCCAACTGCCAACTGATTGCAACCACACTCCCGAAATGTAAGATCTACGGGTTTAGTTATCGCCTGACCCGGGGCCAACAAATAGATTAGCCAGATTCAAGCCCGGGAATAGCACCTGATGCTATGAGCTATTTGCATCCGGGCTTACTGTCCTGCAGAAAACCTGATGGTCCTTTCGAGTACTCTGGTACAAACCTCACAAAAACCCTCGGCCTGATTGCTGTGCATACGGCAATCGATGGACGGTCTGTACACTCCCTTGGCTACATAACCACCCCCTTCAAATACTCCGGTTACCCCTTCATATTCCTTATCAGCAGGAGTGGGAACAGGAACACCATCCTTAATCAGATCCTGCCACTTGGATGCAAAGTCCACCAAGGTTGTAAGGTTTGGCTGAGCCGGTTCGCTATTCAGATCATAAAAATCCTCATAGGTCGTAGCACTCTCATAATATTCATCTGCAAGTCCTGCAAAGCCGTGCCCCAGTTCGTGAATAAGTATGATACCTGCCAGTGGGTGATCTGCAGTCAATATCGAGAAGTGGTTGTACACACCTCCTCCACCATACTTATCTGTGTTGACAAGCAACACAATATGATCGTGTGGCAATTGTGCTGCCGCATCATAGATCTTCCATGTAGAAAGACTTTCAAGATAGCGCTCAATACCAAAGGTGTTGAAGGTCGCATCAAAGGGAGTATTCTTCCATTCTCCAATGGTAGGAATATCGCATCCGCTTTCGGGTGATGGCACTGCCAGGGCATATATATTTATCAGATCCTTGTTTGCCTTATACGGCTCATGATTGAGGAGTTCTGCAGCCACCTTAGCCGCCCTGCTGTAAAATTTTTCAGTCTCAGCTTCAGTATAACCTTCAGCTATAAAGAGGAAGCAGACCCTGTCGGTCCTGCCATCACCATGTACAAGGCGGTAAGGAAATGCAGCAGGTATAAAGCGGGATACTGAATGATGCCTTGGATCAATAAGCTGATCAAGCAGCAGCCTGACCTCTCCCCTTCTGTTACGGACTTCAACCAAGAGTCTGAGTTCTCTTAGTGGGAAGGGCATCTCGATACTCTGTTGAAAAGACCTCTCAGAATAAATCGCATCGGCAGTACTCTGCCATTCCTCAAACAGAGTTGAGAAACTGCGGAAAAACAGAGTGTCCCCCCTCTGTGGGTCGATCAGCATATAACGGTAACTACCGTAATCAAAGGGTGAAATAGCCCGGTCGGGTGCACTCACCCGACCGTCATAATATTTTAGCGACGCTATATAAGCGTTCTGGTAACTTTTATTTCCAACAAGGGTAAGGTCCACACGTAGTATTCTTTCCCAGTCAAATACATCCTGTGCATTCAGGGTCTGTGAAAGGATCAGAACAGCTGTAAGGATCAGGTTTCTACAATTCAAAATTCTCATCTCCACTATCTCAATTATTCATTCAAAATGGTGGTCATCAGGGGGCTCCGGAACTGGTAAAACCTTTGGAATCCCTGTTTTTCTTGGCAATATAGTAATATTTGGGTAGTTTTGCAGAGGATAGAAACCAAAATTCAAGTGCTGAAATGTTAGATAGCGTGGTATCCCTCTCAGATTTTTTAAGTGAGTGTATAAGTGGATTATTCGAATCGTCTGATTTACCTCCTCTGGTTTTAGAACTGATTGACTTTTCTATAAGGTTATCTATAATCATAGTGATTAGTCTGTTGGTATTCTGGATAACCAGGAGGCTTTTGTTGCATTATGGTATCAAACTGATAAGCAAAACCAAGAACATTTATGATGATTATCTGGTAGACAGGCGGGTTCTGCACAGGATATCGCACCTGATTCCTGCACTTGTGATCTTCCACCTTGCTACGCTACTGCTGGATATCTATCCAATAGGTGGCAGAATCATACATACAATTGCAGTAATCTATGTAGTTGGCGTTGCCTATTTTACGGTCAGCGGCCTCTTGAATGTGCTTGAAGATATTTACAATACCAGACCATACTCCACCTCGCGACCCATCAAGAGTTATGTGCAACTGCTTAAGATAATACTCTTTTGCATAACAGCCATTTTGCTAATTGCCTACCTCTTCAATGTAAAGGTAACTGGAATATTTACCGGACTGGGTGCTATGGCAGCTGTGCTGATGCTGATATTCAAGGACTCGATACTGGGCTTCGTTGCAAGTATTCAGCTTTCGGTAAACAAAATGGTGAGGGTTGGTGACTGGATCTCAATGCCCGGCTATAATGCCGACGGGGACGTGCTTGAGATTACCCTTAATACTGTCAAGGTACAAAACTGGGACAAGACTATTACCACGATTCCAACCTATGCTCTTGTGTCAAGTCCCTTTATGAACTGGAGGGGAATGCATGAGTCTGGTGGTCGTCGCATCAAGCGCTCCATAAACATTGATATGCGCAGCGTAAAGTTTTGTACTCCCGAGATGCTTGAAAAATACAAGTTGATACACCACCTGAAAGACTACATAGTTGAAAGGGAGGCCGAGATCGAGAGGTACAACCAGGAGAATAATATTGACAGTTCGGTTAAGGTCAACGGCAGAAGAATGACCAACCTTGGAGTGTTCAGGAAATACTTGGAGAACTACTGTCGCAGACACCCATTACTTAATCAGGATATGACGATGCTTATCAGGCATCTTCAGCCAACTGAAAAGGGTTTACCTATAGAGGTTTACACCTTCTCTGCAAGTACTAAATGGGCTGATTATGAAGGTGTGCAGGCCGATATCTTCGATCATATACTAGCTGTAATTCCCGAGTTTGATCTCAAGGTATTCCAGGAACCGTCAGGGGCCGACCTTCAGGATGCAATCAGCGGTTTGGGTTCTATACTCATAAAAGAGAATTAAGATATTTCAGAAAGGATTCCGGCTTTTTATTAAAGAATCCCACCATTTTAACAAGAGCTCCACTAAACTTAATAAGAAATGAATACTAATTCATTTCCAGGTAAATCATTATATCAACTAAGTAGAGATTATGTTATCGGATGTTTTTAAAAAGGATATTGATGAATTATACAAGACCTCTATAGTTCAACAAACAGCATTCTGGTCGATTGTAAAAAGAAAAGTCGGTCTTGATTCAATTGCCATGAATTTCAAATCAAGAAAAAGCGATTTATACAATCATATTAGTAACGACAGCACCATTAATTCAGATCTTCTGATACTTATTCAAAGGCTGAATAATACCGATAGTATCGCATACGTGCCTTATGGCCCGGAATTGGAACCGGAAGATGAGTTCCGAGGTGTGTTTTTGGAAGAATTATCTGAATGCCTACGTTCAGTCCTCCCCAAAGGCTGTTTTATGGTCAGGTACGATTTGCGTTGGGAGAGCTTTTGGTCAAAAGAAAGTTCTGTTACAAATAATCACGATAGCCTAATTTCAGAGCCTTCGATAAAGTCACAGGAAATCAGATTTAATTACAACACGGTAAACTGGAATCTACGCAAATCAGGGACCAATATACTACCTACAAACACCTTGTATCTTGACTTACAATCGGAGTTTGATACAATAATGTCGAGGATGAAACCCAAGACCAGGTACAATATAAAACTCTCCCAACGAAAAGGTGTTGCTGTTAGAATTGCTGACTTATGCGATTTAGACATTTGGTACAGGTTATATACTGAAACAGCTAACAGAAATGGCATCTACCTTAATGATATCAAGTACTTTGAAGCAATTCTAACAGCCAAAGCAGATAAAACCAAATCACCCGCGGAAGTATATTACCTGATAGCGGAAGTTGACAACGTACCATTGGCAGCAATGTTCTTAATAATATCAGGCAATCGTAGTTCTTATTTATACGGGGCATCCTCAAGCTCAAACAGAAACTTTATGGCTACTTATGCTCTGCAATGGCATGCAATAAGGCTGTCAAAGGAAAAGGGATGTAAGGAGTACGATATGTTTGGAATCTCACCAAACAATGACGCAAGCCATCCTCTTTATGGCTTATTTAAGTTTAAAACAGGATTTGGCGGAGAACTGTATCAAAGTTTGGGATGTTGGGATTATCCTTTCGACGAGGAAAAATATAACATCTTCAAAAATGTCGAAAGGAGGAATCAAGGCTATCACATAAATTAAATACAACAGACTAACAAGCGGTATACCAGCATTGGATCCGAGTAATACAGGATGGTCGGCTTTAGAAGGAAACCCTGAGAAAAAAAAGGGCTGTCACCCGGAGGTGACAACCCAAACAGCTACGAGTTGGAATTCTCTATCGTGCTTGTTTCTTAGTTCTTACCAAGATATTCTGAGATGCCTTCCTGAGTGGCCTTCAGACCTTCAGAACCCTTGTGCCAGTTTGCTGGGCAAACCTCACCGTTTTCTTCGAAGAATTGAAGAGCGTCCACCATACGCAGAGCTTCGTCAACGCTACGGCCAAGAGGCATATCATTAACTACCTGATGACGAACGATACCATTCTTGTCAATCAGGAACAAGCCACGGTAAGCAGCTGGCTCACCATTGAAGATCATTGCTCCTTCTTCGTTGTAGTCATATTCACCTGCCAACACATCGTATGCATCTGCAATGGTCATGGCTCCGTCGGCTACCAATGGGAACTTAACACCCTTGATACCACCTTCTTTCTTTTCGGTTTGCAGCCACTTCCAGTGAGAGAATTCTGAGTCTGTTGAACAAGCAACTACTGCTACGTTACGGCTTTCAAACTCAGCAATCTTGTCCTGGAATGCGATGATCTCAGTAGGACATACAAAGGTGAAATCTTTTGGATAAAAGAAGAATACTACATACTTCTTACCAATATACTGGTCGAGTGAGAAATTCTCAACGATCTCACCGCCGTTGATAACTGCCTTAGCCATAAAGGAAGGCGCTTTCTTACCAACTAAAACTGCCATACTTTTAATTTTTTAGATGAATTATAATTAATATAACTGAATTACTACCGATTGTTAATCTATATCAGTGCTTCACGAACAAAATTACGCAATGTTTTCGAGCCCCCAAGAAATAGTGGTATTTAATTGCCTAAATAAAACTGATAGAATATAACTGGAATTTATACCTCAATGCTAAGGTGCTTATGCCTTGTATAGTAAGGTGTGCATGTTCATAAGCCTTTCAGGCCATAAAGGGTAGCTTATACATTACAGCATCAGGCAACAGATGGTCTCGGGTAGCAGATTATACCAGGACAAATCACGCTAACCATGGGAGACTATCTGAAGGCAGACTTTCTTCTATGCATCAGAAATACCTGAGGCGGGCCAAAAACCCTTATTCAGAAGTCCCCTTACTCTCGATAAGTTGTACAAGCTGAAGGATTACCTGTGTGGCCTTCTCCATGCTTTGGATTGGAATAAACTCGAAGCGTCCGTGGAAGTTGTGCCCACCTGCAAAGATATTTGGACAGGGCAGTCCCATGTAAGATAGTCTTGCTCCGTCAGTTCCACCTCTGATAGGCACTATACGGGCTTCAACATCCGACTTCAACATAGCCTCTGCAGCCAGGTCAATGATGTACATTACAGGCTCGATCTTCTCGCGCATATTGTAGTACTGATCACGGATGTCAAGTACTACGGTACCTTCACCAAATTCTGCATTAACCTTGTTGACAAGGTGCTGCATTTCCTTCTTGCGCATTTCAAACCTATCCCTGTCGAAGTCCCTTATGATAAAGGTAAGTTCGGTTCTCTCTACATCCCCGTTGAATGAATTGAGGTGATAGAAACCTTCATAGCCTTCGGTATGCTCGGGAGTCTCATGTCTTGGAAGCATCGTAATAAGCTGGTTGGCTATCCTTATTGAGTTGCGCATCTTGCCCTTGGCATAGCCAGGATGGACGTTGCGGCCAAAGATTGTAATCTGAGCTACAGCAGCGTTGAAGTTCTCGTACTCCAATTCACCAATCTCACCACCATCAATAGTATAGGCAAAGTCAGCTCCAAATCCTTTTACATCAAAGTGATCAGCCCCCTGTCCTATTTCCTCATCGGGAGTAAAGCAAATCCTGATTTTGCCGTGCTTGATATGAGGATTCCTTATAAGGTATTCCATTGCTGTCACAACTTCGGCAATGCCTGCCTTATCGTCGGCTCCAAGTAGAGTATGACCATTGGTAGTAATAATATCCTGGCCTACATAGTGCAGCAATTCTGGAAAATCCTCCGGCTTAAGATAAATGCCATCTTCGGCATCAAGCGCAATATCGCCACCCTCGTAATTCCTGACAATATTGGGCTTGACGTGCTTACCGCTAAAATCAGGGCTTGTATCGAGGTGAGCAATAAAACCAACGACGGGCACGTCATGATTGGTATTTGACGGCAGGGTAGCCGTCAAATAACCATTATCATCAAGTTTAACCTCTGACAAGCCGATGCGTTTTAGTTCGTCAGCCAGATGTCTGGCAAAGAACATTTGTCCCGGAGTACTAGGTGTTAACCCGGTGTTTTCATCAGACTGAGTATCAAATGATACGTACTCTAAAAAACGCTCTACAAGTGTCATATGGCTAAACAATTAAATCCATTTCTAATATGCACGTGCAAACAGAACCCTACGTGCGGAGGGTTTACCTGTCACCATACATTTACCTGGTTCAACTGGTCCTTCGAGAGGTATGCACCTTATGGTGGCCTTGGTCTCGTTCTTGATCAACTCTTCAGTCTCGCTGGTACCATCCCAGTGGCAGAGGAAGAAGCCGCCCTTTTCGTCAAGCAGTCTCTTAAATTCCTCATAGTCATCAACCACAGTGGTATTGGCTTCGCGGTAGGCATAGGCCTTCCTGAAGATATTGCTTTGGATGTCGTTAAGCAGGACTTTAACCTGATCAGCTATACCGGCCATGGGAACGACCTCCTTGGTCAGCGTATCCCTTCGTGCCATTTCCAGAGTCTGATTTTCGATATCTCTTGGACCGATTGCAAGACGGACGGGAACTCCCTTGAGTTCGTACTCTGCAAACTTCCATCCGGGCTTCTTGGTATCGTCGTTGTCGTACTTGTAAGAGATGCCCAGAGCTTTGAGTTCAGCACATATCTTTGCAGCCACCTCATTGATCTGAGCCAGCTGTTCGTCGTTCTTGTAGATAGGAACAATAGCAACCTGGACAGGTGCAAGTTTCGGAGGCAGCACCAGACCATGGTCGTCAGAGTGAGACATTATAAGCGCTCCCATCAGACGGGTTGATACACCCCATGAAGTAGCCCAGACATAATCAAGCTTACCTTCCTTGTTGGTAAACTGTACATCGAAGGCCTTAGCAAAATTTTGACCCAGGAAGTGAGAAGTACCTGATTGCAGAGCCTTACCATCCTGCATCAAGGCCTCCATAGTCATAGTTTCAAGTGCACCGGCAAAACGCTCATTTGCAGTCTTGTAACCCTTGACAACCGGCATGGCCATCCACTCTTCTGCAAAGCGGGCATAGACATTTAGCATAGTCTCAGTTTCCTCTATTGCTTCCTCCTTAGTGGCATGAGCAGTGTGACCTTCCTGCCAGAGAAACTCAGCAGTACGCAGGAAGAGACGGGTACGCATTTCCCAACGAACCACATTGGCCCACTGGTTTAGCTTAATAGGCAGGTCACGGTATGATTGAATCCAGTTACGGTAAGTATTCCAGATAATTGTTTCCGAAGTAGGCCTGACAATCAGCTCCTCTTCAAGTTTGGCCTCAGGATCTACAATAACGCCCTTGCCGTCAGGATCATTCTTAAGACGGTAATGAGTCACCACGGCGCACTCTTTTGCAAAACCTTCAACGTGGTTAGCTTCCTTGCTGAAGAAGGATTTTGGAATAAAGAGCGGAAAGTAAGCATTGGTGTGACCGGTTTCCTTAAACATATCATCCAGTGCCCTCTGCATCTTTTCCCATATCGAATAACCGTAAGGCTTTATCACCATGCAACCTCTTACAGCCGAATACTCGGCAAGGTCGGCCTTGATGACCAGGTCATTGTACCACTGCGAATAACTTTCGGAGCGACTTGTCAATTCTTTTGCCATATAAACTGAACTATTATTTAATCTGTAAACTATTTCAGGGAAATTGCGTAAACGTCCTCTGGGACATTTACGTTTTAAACCTCCAAAAATAGAAATATTTCAGGATTATTCCCGAAAACAAGGGCGCTTTTGACGGAAAAGTCTTACTTTCATCATACTAAAACTCTACCCTGAAAAAAGCTCAGAAAGCCTTTGATTTTTATTAATTTATAATGGTTTTTGGTATGTAATTTGCTGTTATACTAAAAAACCAACGAGGAGGACTAATCATGAAAGCAAGACTAGTTTTATCTGCAATGAGCCTGCTGATGTTGATTGGAGCATGTGGTACAGGAAGAGTGGCAGGCCCCGGCGTCTATTACGACGACGTGTATTATGTTCCTGGTCAAAGTCGTGAGAATAACTATGACGCATTTGACCCTGTGCCTACTCTGACCAGAGAGGAACAAAAGGCGGAAAGCAGGGCCCTTGCTGCTCAGCAAAGGGAGTATGAGAGAAATCGTGGTGCTTATTATGAAGACACAAGGGATTTCTCACAGATCCAGAATGAATATGCATCTGTTTTGAAAGATGAGAACATTCAGAATACTGATACATTGATCTACTATAACGATGAGACCGGTTATTGGGTAAATGGATTCAATGGTTCTGATTTTGACAGGAGCTATGCCGAAAGGTTAATCCGCTTCCATGGACCGGCAATTCGTATTCCATATTACTCTCCTCTATACAGTGAGATAGTCTATTTTAACAGCTATGACTGGAATGTGTATGTTGATGGTCACTATGCCTATGCAGTTCCAACATGGACTAATCGTTGGTATGATTATTATTACTTTGACAGATTTCATTACGGTACTTATTATACCTATGGTAATTACCCATATGCATTCTATGGCTGGGGATCACCATTTTCAAGATGGAGCTTTGGTTTGCATGGATACTATAACGGCTTCTATTCAAGGTACGACTTTTATGACCCATGGTATTACTACAGCAAACTTTATTACAAACCAAACTATTACTTTAGACCCGGCAATTATGTATCCGGTCCCCGTAAGGACAGCAACATTGCTACTAGGCCGAGTACAACTGATGAAAGAGGTCTTCGTGGTGAAACAAGAACTCAGGGTGACATAAGATCAACCACACCAAGGTCATTGAGAAACGATGAACCCAGAAGCCTCAGGTCTGAAGCAGACGGTAGCCTAAGAAGCGGAAGCACTGTTACTGATGCCGGAGCACGCAGAGCCAGCGAAGAAGCTGCTTCAAGAGGTGGACAAAGCACTGTCAAGAGCGGACAGACAACAGGGTCAGAAAGTGGACAGGCCACTCCAACCAGGAGAAGTTATACAACTCCGACCTATTCACAAGGGGATAATACAAGCCGTCCGGTTTACAACAGAGCTTCCTATACAAGGGTAAGCAATGCACCTCGTCCTGCACAAACTACCGGAACTGTTCAGTCAGGTACTGAAGGTTCAACAAGGAGTGTACAGCAAAGCAGTACAACTATCGGTACGCCAAGAACTGCAACACAACCATCTGCTACACCAAAGAGCGGTAGTACTGCAGTGTATCAACGTGGTTCTTCAACCTCAGCTCCATCTAGAAGCTCATCTGGAAGCAGCTACTCAACACCTAGTCGTAGTTCATCATCATATAGTGGCAGCAGATCAGGTGGTAGTTCTTCAGGTGGCAGTTATTCTGCACCATCAAGAAGCAGTTCTTCAGGCAGCTCATCAGGAAGCAGCTACTCAACACCTAGTCGTAGTTCATCATCATATAGTGGCAGCAGATCAGGTGGTAGTTCTTCAGGTGGCAGTTCTTCAGGTGGAGCTACACGTAGCGGCGGCAGAAGATAATCAGGTCCTCCAATAGCAGATAGAGCAGTTATAACAATAAGTCTCCGGTGTCGCAGAACACCGGAGCCAGATGTGACACTCATTAATTGAAATGATCATGAAGAAGTTGATTCTCACACTAAGCATATTCTCGGCAGCAGGGTTGACGATGGCACAGGCACCTGATGACGCCCTTCGCCTTTCGCTAAACAGGCCTATAGGTACTGCACGAAGTCTTTCTCTAAGCAATGCAGCAGGCGCCCTGGGAGGCGACTATACCAGTATCGGTATCAACCCGGCCGGTGTAGCTGTTTACCGCTCCAGTGAATTTAACTTCACCCCCTCTTTGACAATCAATAATACAAACAGTAACTATTACGGGTATTCAGCAGATGATGACAAGATAAGTTTTCCCTTACAACAGATTGGTTTTGTAGGAACTTACAGGCCTATGAGGGAAGTGACCAGTGGACTGGTAAGCAGCCACTTCTCGATTGGGTATCAGCGAACTGCAGACTTCAACCGCAGGTCCTTTATACAGGCTTATAAAGTACCTTCTTCTCTGCTTGATGAGATAGTATATCAGGCAGACGGTCTGAGTCCAAATGAGATGTATAGTTTTCCACGCATTAGGGTGATGTACGATTCATACCTGATAGATCCGCTGGATGAAGATGTCTATGACGACCACGATTTGCCAACCGGATACTACCATGCTTTCGAAGAACTCGACGAAAACGGTCAGCCCATCTGGGGTCTTCCTGAGGGGCTAAATCAGAAGAGACTGATCACTGAGAGCGGAAGTGCTGGTGAGTTTCATATTGCAGGTGGTTTAAACTTCAGCAACAAGGTTTACATCGGTGGTCTGATAGGTATCGCAGTAGAAAACTACAAAAGGACTATCAGCCATGTTGAAGTGGTCAATACTGCAAATAACAACTGGAACTACCTATTCAATTACGAACTCAACGATCATCTGACAAGTTCATCAGTTGGCGTCAACCTCAAGGTGGGTGTTATCTATAAACCTGTTGATCCGGTTCGTCTAGGATTTTCATTCCACTCTCCAACATTGTATTCTGTTGACGAAGAGGCTTACTACAAGGTTACCCCTCAGAGTGGTTATACAGAAGAAGGGAGTTTCAGGAGTGACATACAGGAATACTCTTATAATTTCAGAACTCCTTACAAGGCTAATGCGAGTGCAGCCTTTGTAATATCAAATAAGGGGCTGGTAAGCGTTGACTATGAGTTTACCGACTATGATGCAATGCGTTTCAAAGACAGGTCCACATCCTCGGCAGATAATACCAGCTATTACAACGACCTGAACAATGATCTAAAGAAATTTTTCAAGCCGTCACACAGTGTGAGGCTTGGTGCAGAGTTCAGACCAGCAGAGGTAATCTCTCTAAGGGGTGGTTTTTCCTGGACCCAGAACCCATATAGTTCGTATCTCCAAAATAAAACTGAGCTCATGACCTACTCCTTTGGTGTTGGCTACCGTATGAACAATATGTATATAGACTTAGGATATATGCTGCGCGATCAAGACTATGACTACTCACTGTATTACTCAGGTTTTGTTGCCGATGAGTACCAGAAAATGGCAAAGATGAAAAACAAGGATCACATTGTTGCAGTTACTCTAGGCTGGAGGTTTTAATTTGATATGAAGAGGATATTGTTTATAATCAACCCGGTATCGGGTATTGGCAGGCAAAAGAGTATTGAGGAGTACATAAATGCCGGCATTGACCGCAAGACAGGGCAATACGAAATAGCTTACACACAGCATAAGGGACACGCCTTTGAGATTAGTACTGAAGCAGCCGGTAAATACGATATAGTGGTTGCCGTAGGTGGAGACGGGACCGTGAATGAGACAGGTCGCGGTCTGATAGGTAGCGAAACTGCATTGGGTATCATTCCGACTGGTTCAGGCAACGGATTGGCCCGTCATATGGAGATTCCATTTCGTATAGCAAATGCTGTAAAGGCATTGAACAACCCTGTGATTACTCCCATTGATGTAATCTCAATGAACGGATACTATGCGCTCAATATGGCAGGTATAGGCTTTGATGCGCATATCAGCCACAAGTTTGCTACAAGGCGTAACCGTGGTCCCCTTGCCTATATGCAGCTTATCACAAGAGAGTTTTCCAAGTACAAAGCCTGCCGTTATAAGATGACAATCGACGGGCATAGCAAGGAACTGGAGGCCTTTCTGATCAGTTTTGCAAACTCTACTCAGTATGGCAACAACATCCATATTGCACCTCAGGCCAAGGTTGACGACGGCCTGATAGATATCTGCCTTATCAGGGAGTTTCCCAAATACACTGCTCCTGCACTGCTCTTCAGCATGATAGATATGAGCATTGACCAGAATAAATACGACTCTATTATCAAGGCTCCTCATGTAAGCATTGAGTACCATGAAGACTTGCAGGGACACGTGGATGGTGAACCGGTAATGCTAGGCAAACAGGTCGAGGTAGGCATTATTCCGCTAGCTATTAAGGTTGCAGCACCACCACAGGAGCTAAGACAAACGCAGAATATCCTTACTCCGCTTATCGAGTTGCTTCCGGGGATGTCCTAAAAAACCGGGAGGTGAAATACACCTGCCCGGCTTCGGATCTGGAGGTTAACAAATAAAAGGCTTAGGTTTTAAATAATCATTCCCGCAGCTACGGTTTCATTAGTCCCTTCGTCAATCAGTATTACACTTCCTGTGATACGGTTGGTCTTGTAAGAATCAACAAACAAAGGTTTTGTAGTGCGTATTGAGATACGGGCTATATCGTTCATTTTTATCGTCAGGTCATCCTGGTTCTTCTCAAGGTTGCTGATATCCATCTTGTACTTTACTTCCCTTATCATGCAACGAACATCGGCACTTGTGTGCTTGAGTGCATATTTACCGCCGGGAACAAGTGGGCGCTCGTTAAACCAACAGATCATCATATCAAGATCCTGCTCCACACGCGGGGCTGTGCCATTTGACTCCTTTATAATCATATCGCCGCGGCTGATATCTATGTCGTCCTCGAGGGTGATGGCTACTGATTGCGGAGCAAAAGCTTTGTCGAGATTTGCCGCTTCGAGGTTAATACCCTGAACCCTGGATGAGAATCCTGAGGGCAGTACGGTAATCCTGTCACCTACTGAGATTACTCCGCTGGCTATGCGTCCTGCATATCCACGATAGTCTGGCCATTCCTTTGACTGAGGACGGATAACAAACTGCACAGGAAAACGGAAGTCCTCCTTGTTGATATCACTACCGATATGGATATTCTCAAGAATATAAAGAAGGGTCGGACCGTCGTACCATTCCATGTTGGTACTGCGAGTCACAACATTGTCACCCTCAAGCGCACTGATGGGTACAAAGCGCACGTCCCTTACAGTAAGTTTTGAAGCTATAGTTTCAAAATCCTTCTTAATATCGGAGAAGACCTCCTCCCTGTAATCGACAAGGTCCATCTTGTTAACACAGATAATAAGGTGGGGTATCTGAAGCAGAGAGGCTATATAGGCATGACGTCGGGTTTGCTCCAGTACACCCTTGCGGGCATCTATAAGGATTATTGCTGCATTTGCAGTACTGGCCCCGGTCACCATATTACGGGTGTACTGTATATGTCCTGGGGTATCGGCAATAATAAACTTCCTTTTGGGAGTGGCAAAATATCTATAAGCAACGTCAATAGTAATACCTTGTTCCCTTTCTGCCCTAAGTCCGTCTGTCAATAGGGCCAGGTTTACTTGTTCGCCCCCTGCCTTCTTACTGGCTCTTTCAATAGCTTCAAGCTGGTCCTCAAAGATTGCCTTTGAGTCGTACAGGAGTCGGCCGATAAGAGTACTTTTGCCGTCGTCAACACTGCCTGCCGTAGTAAAGCGCAGCAGCTCCATATTTAAATAACCGGTATCTTTTCCGCTCATAACAGTCGATTGAATAAATTAGAAATAACCCTCCCTCTTACGGTCCTCCATGGCTGCATCCGAACGCTTGTCGTCAGCTCGCCCTCCACGTTCAGTTACCCTTGATGCGGCAACCTCCTGTATAATGTCCTCAAGAGTGTTGGCGGTCGAGAGAGTCAGTCCGGTACATGTAATATCACCTATGGTACGGCACCTAACATTCATCTCACGAGCTACCTCTGTATCCCTAAGTTTCATAAAGGGAGCAGTAGCCATAATTACACCATCACGTTCAAAGACCTCCCTCTTGTGAGTGAAGTAGAGTGAAGGAAGTTGAATTCCTTCACGATAGATATATTGCCAAACGTCCATTTCGGTCCAGTTGCTTATTGGGAAGACCCTGAAGTGCTCACCAATATTCTTGCGGCCATTAAACAGATTCCATAGTTCAGGACGCTGATTCTTTGGGTCCCATTGACCAAACTCATCTCTGTGAGAGAAGAAGCGCTCCTTGGCCCTTGCCTTTTCCTCATCACGACGTCCGCCACCCATGGCAGCATCGCATTTGAGTTCCTCAAGAGCATCGAGCAGGGTTACTGTCTGCAGCTTGTTGCGGCTTGCATTGAAACCGGTCTCCTCAACCACACGCCCCTTGTCAATGGAATCCTGCACATAGCGCACAAGACAGGTGGCACCGTATTTCTCCATCAACCAGTCTCTATATTCCAGCGTTTCTGGGAAATTGTGGCCCGTATCAATATGAAGCAAGGAGAAAGGCAGCTTTGCCGGATAAAAAGCCTTTATTGCCAGGTGAAACATCACTATCGAATCCTTGCCTCCTGAGAAGAGCATAAGGGGATTCTCAAACTGAGCAGCCACCTCGCGAATCACGAATATTGACTCTGCTTCCAGTTCATCCAAATGATTGATTTGATACTTATCCATGCGGTCGGTTTTTCAGAAAGACAAATCAAAAGCAAAAAACCATTGATTTGTAATAAATACAACGCAAATTTAAGCCCTTTTGTAACAATATGAAAATTTGAGACATGGGTCAATAAAAAAAGCCGCCCAAAATAGGCGGCTTTTTTTATTATTGTATTTCAATACTTTAACCCTAATTACACGAAATTACCCTAGCTGTTTAGCAGGAATAAAGTCTTGATTAGTGTCAAAATTCAGTATTAATACGCATGTATCAAATCTCTGAACCATCTTCTGCAAGTTCCTCTGGATCAAAGCTTTTGTTGTATTGATCCATAGCCCTGAGACTCATACCCATGCTTGAGAATCCACCGTCGTTGAAGAGGTTTTGCATGGTAACCTTCCTCGTGTAGTCAGAGAACATAGTGACGCAGTACTTAGCGCAGTCAAGGGCATCAGCATTGCCTAGCGGCGACATACGGTCAGAGAAGTCAATAAGGCTGTTGATTCCCTTAACCCCGCTACCAGCCGTTGTGATGGTTGGTGACTGGCTTATTGTATTAATTCTAACCTTCTTCTCACGTCCATAGATGTATCCAAAGCTACGTGCTATTGATTCAAGCAGGGCCTTGGCATCTGCCATATCATTATAGCCATAAAGCGTACGCTGAGCTGCAACGTATGATAGGGCTACGATAGAACCCCACTCGTTAATTGCATCCAACTTGTAGGCTGTCTGAATCATCTTATGAAAAGAGATGGCTGAAATGTCAAGTGTCTTTGACAGGAAGTTGTAGTCAAGGTCGTTGTACACACGTTTCTTACGTACGTTGAGTGACATACCTATTGAGTGCAGAACAAAGTCGATCTTACCACCGAGAACTTCCATTGAAGTCTTGAATACATTCTCAAGATCCTCTACATTGGTGGCATCGGCTGGGATTAGTTCAGAACCGGTCTTCTTTGCCAATTCGACTACATTACCCATTCTGCAAGCAATGTGGGTGTTGGAAAGTGTAAATATTGCACCTTCTTCGTGTGCAAGTTCTGCTACCTTCCATGCTATTGACATGTCATTCAGGGCACCGAAAATTATACCCCTCTTACCTTTTAATAGATTACATCCCATTTTTTTCAGTTTAATTTTGAGGCAACAAATATAAGGCTTATTACTCCAGATATAAAGAGTAAAAAGGTAATAGTGTTTAATCAGTCTTGTTAAGAATTAGCTCATGAGGTCTCTCGCATTGATAAGAGCCGCCTCTGAAAGCTCTGATCCACTGAGCATTCCGGCAATTTCAAGTACTCTTTCTTCGCTGTTAAGTTTTTTAATTTCTGAGACCGTAAGTTTGTCGGTATCGCGCTTGCTAACCTTTAAGTGGGAGATGCCTTTAGCGGCTATCTGAGGTAGGTGTGTTATACTGATAACCTGTATGTTACGGCCCATTTCTTTCATTATACGGCCCATACGGTCGGCTATCTCGCCCGACACACCAGTATCTATTTCATCGAAAATTATAGTAGCCAGTCCTTTGGCTGTTGACAACAGGGCCTTTATGCAAAGCATCAGCCTTGACATTTCACCTCCCGAAGCCACCTTGGGAATTTCACATAGTTCACCGTTTTTGTTTGCCGAAAACAAAAACTGTATCACATCCCTGCCATCCTCGCGGTAATCGTCCGCTTCACGGCAATCAACCAAGAATCGTGCATTCGGCATTCCAAGCTCCGCCAGATTTGACACTATATGCTTTTCAAGTGTTTCAAACACCCCACGACGGCTCTGCGCAAGTACGTCAGCTGCTTTATCAAGCCTTGACTTGCTTTCGGCAATTTTATAATCCAGTTTTTCAATCTCCTCGTCAAATGCATCGAGGGCATTCAGCTTGTCCTGCAGTTCATTGAGGATGGCAATAAGTTCGCCAACACTGCCAACCCTATGCTTTTGCTGAAGGGAATAGATCAGATCCAGTCTATCACGAACAAAGCTTAACCTTTGCGGGTCAAATTCAAGGTCAGCAGCAATCCTGCTAAGCCCGGAAGTGATATCCCTTAATTCTATTAATACTGATCTGAGCCTTTCTGCAAGTTCCCTCCCCCCCGTCAGCCATGACTCTATCTTCTCAATCTCGGTCTGAACCATGTAGAGTCTGTCATTTACAGGAGATTCACCCGAACTGAGCAGTCCATCAGCCAGGGTCAGTGCACTTCTGATCTCTTCTATGTGGATCAGTTGTTCCAGTTCCTTCTCAAGCTCTTCCTGCTCACCATCAACCAGACGGGCCTCACTCAGCTGTTGCACCTGGAAATCCCAGTAATCGCGGTCAGAACTTTGTTTCTCGTTAAGTTCTATCAACTTGTCCCTCTCCTTTTGAAGGTGTCTGTAGTTGTGATACTCCTGACGATATGCAGCTCGTTCGGCTTCATTTGCTGCAACATTGTCAACAACTGCAAGCTGGAACTTAAAGTCCCCAAGCAGTAGGTTCTGGTGCTGGGAGTGAATATCTATTAGTCGCTCGCAAAGATTCTTGAGAAACTGCAGGGTAACGGGGGTATCGTTTACAAAAGCCCTTGACTTACCCTCAGGAAGGATTTCCCTTCTTATATAGGTTTTAGTGTCAAAATCTACGTCTTCTGTTTTGAAGAGCTCTTCCAATCCATAATCTGCTATATCGAAGCCTGCCTCAACAACGCACTTCCTCTCCTTGTCCCTGATAACTGAAGTATCGGCACGCTGTCCAAGTATCAAAGCCAGAGCTCCGAGCATAATCGATTTTCCAGCTCCGGTTTCGCCGGTTATAACGGTGAAACCTCTGTCAAATTCAATCTCTGCTGAATCAATCAGAGCATAGTTGCTTATCGAAAGATGGAATAGCATAGGTATTTCTCTTTACAGGCAAATCTAAGAAAAAATTCAAACCAAGGGGGAATCAGAACCTGTTGCCTTCCTCCTTAATCTTTTGATATTTGTCTGAATTAGATGGATCGATCTCTGTAAGAATCTCAACTGCCCTGCTCTTTTCCATCATCTGCCCACCAGAAAAGATGCTGACCAGTTCGTCGCTCTTTGCAGTAGCAAAGAGCACCATCGCAAAAGAATTGGGCCTTTGGCGTGTAACCCTGGGCAGTTGTTCTATAGCCGAAAGTATGTTTGATCTTCCCTCCTCTGGCTTTTCTGACATTCTGTCCAGTCCACGTCTGTGATACTGATAATAGCAGTTGCGTAGCGGTGTATGATATTCATTGAGCAGGTTTTCTATAAGCCAGTACCTGTTGCGCGGACTCTCGAAGGACTTCCAACCGGCTTCGCGGAAGCTCTGAGCAGTACTTACAATCTTTTCAGCTTCCCTGAAGTAAGGTGTGCCTCCCATAGGACTGAAGGTATCGTAGTCGTAGCCAATAATTACATAGGCATAGTAGGCCAGTATGGCTACAAGATTGGACTCCAGATTAGTGGGGTTAAATACCAGGGGTTCAAACTCCACATAACGGAAGTGAAGACTCTGGTCGAGGTAGTTGAGTACCGGTGAATTGAAAGATGTATTGTATATGGGACGGCGTGATTGCACCTGTATGGTGCCCTTGAACTCGTCGGAACCAATCATTTCCCTTATATTAATCAGGATGGAGCAGTCTATGCGTTCAGCTGGAGCATATTGATGTTCAGTCCACCTTTGTCCATTCATAAACTCCATTATAGCAGTCTGGAGAGTTTCGAAGACTCCGCGGTTGGTACCCTGAACGCCCGGAGCCACTACCTGCACCATACATCTCAACTCCTGAGCTCCGACTTTGTTGCAGAAGCCCGATATTGCAAGTAAAAGCAGTAATGCAGTCCTGTATATTATGCTCCTGGTCTTCATGGTGCTTGTTGTTTATCAGACAATGACGCCCTGCGGGTGTATAAGCAGGCGCTCAATATAGTTGACTATATCTGCAGCTAGTTCCACCTTGGACTTGAGAGGTAGGTCGTCGATTACCTGATCCCTTCCTATAATTGTAATTCTGTTGGTATCGACCATAAAGCCCGCACCTTGTTCTGCAAGAGAATTAAGCACAATAAAATCAAGGTTCTTACTATCGAGCTTTTTGCGGGCATTGGCCTCTTCGTCGTTTGTCTCAAGTGCAAAACCTGCAAGTATCTGTCCCGGCTTTTTGATACGGCCCAGGTCTGCAGCTATATCTGGGTTTGGTACCAGCTTGAGCACCAACTCATCTCCCGACCTTTTTATCTTTTGTTCCTCAGCTTTTGCGGGACGATAGTCACTTACTGCAGCCGACATAACAGCACCATCTGCCCCTTGAAAATGCGCAAGGCATTCCCTATGCATCTCAAGAGCTGAGTGAACATCTATACGATTGATATTGGGATTCTTTGTCTTCAGACTTACCGGGCCACAGACAAGGTCAACCAGAGCACCACGCGATGCCAGCTCCTCAGCTATTGCAAAACCCATCTTACCAGAGGAGTAGTTTCCAACAAACCTCACAGGGTCTATTGCTTCATAAGTTGGTCCTGCGCTCACAAGGAAGCGTTTGCCCGACAGTATGCCGGAACTTTCCTTAGCGGCAAAGTATGACTTAAGCCTTTCGACGATAGCCTCAGGTTCCTCCATCCTACCTTTACCCAACAATCCACTTGCAAGTTCACCAACCCCCGGTTCGATAACCTCACAACCGTATGTTTTAAGCTTTTCAATATTGTTGACCGTCGAAGGGTGGCTGAACATGTCAAGGTCCATCGCAGGGGCTATAAATACCTTACAACGTGCAGAAAGATAGGTAGCCACCAAAAGATTATCGGCCAGACCATTGACCATCTTGGCGAGTGTCGAGGCCGTGGCCGGTGCAATCAGCATGGCGTCAGCCCAGATTCCAAAATCCACATGGCTGTGCCAGGTCCCGTCGTTGGCTCCGAAAAATTCGGATAGTACTGGTTTACCTGATAAGGCCGAAAGGGTAACCGGCGTAATAAACTCCTTGCCTGCAGGGGTAATGATAACCTGTACCTCTGCTCCCTCCTTAACAAGAAGCCGGAGCAGTAATGCAGCCTTGTAGGCTGCAATGCTTCCGGTCACTCCAAGTACTATTTTCTTCCCTTTTAGCATCTTCAGGTATAGAAGTGATAAGGGGACTTATTCGGCTGATTCTGCCTTTTCGCCCTTACCGGGTTTGCGGTAATAAATCTTACCTTCGAGAAATTCCTCAACACCTATAGCAGAAGGCTTGGGCAATCTCTCATAAAAGCGTGATATTTCTATTTGCTCCCTGTTTTCAAACACCTCTTCGAGGTTGTCGGTATAGGAGGCAAACTCCTGGAGCTTACGGTTAAGCTCTTCCTTCATATCAACCCCGATCTGGTTAGCACGTCTGGCAATAATATTGATTGTCTCATAGATATTGCCTGTTTGCTCGCTTAGCTTGCGGGTGTCGTAGGTAATGGTGTTTCCCGGAGCTTTTGACTTTTTATAATCCATATCTGCAAACTATAATTAAGACTATTGATTACTACTTGTTGTTGATTTAAGCAATTTGTTTATGTCCTGAAAGATTTTGTTGGCATTGCTAAGATACGCACTTTCAGGGTATTCGTTTATAAAAGAATAATATTCATCAAGAGTATCCCTTAGACGCTCATCCTTCTTGGCCTCAACACTATTGACAGCCTCTTTGTACTTGGCATCAAGGATCAGGAAATAAAGCTCTTCCCTGTATTTTGTATCGGGAAAATCATCAAGAGTGTTACGGGCTGTAATTACTGCTGACAGATAATTGTTACCCAGATATGATCCCAAATCATAATACATCTTTGCATTTAGATAAGCCTTGTATGCCAGTTTGTCACGCAACTCATCCATAAAAGCTGTCGCTTCCTTAACCCTTTTACTTGTGGGATAAAGATTGATAAACAGCTGAAAACCTTCAAGTGCTTTATTTGTCTCAGTCTGATCCAGACGGGCTGTAGGTGAAAGCATGTAACTACAGTATGCTGCATTAAACTGAGCCTCTTCTGCATATGCACTGCTGGGATAGCTTTGAACAAAGACTGTAAAATAATGACCAGCAAGCATATATTCCCTGGCCTTGAGAAGGCAATCTGCATAGATATAGTGAGATAACTCACCCCTCTCAGTAGCCCGGTAGCTCCTCATCACATCATTGAAAAGAGTTGCAGCCCTTTTATAATCCCCATTGTTATAGTATTCCATTGCCTTCTCAAACTTCAAATCGGTATCATTGCTCTTTAAAAGCTTTTGATAATTACTGCATGAAGTGCTCAGGATTAGCAAGGTAAAAAAGAGTACTCCCCTTACAAGCTGACTTTTATTCATAGTTATTTTTTGTAGTTTTTCAACAGGAGCCATACCTGGAAACATCCTGCAAAAATAGATAATTCCACGTAATTCCCCAATAAATGATTTCTTTAATTTATAGCACTATGACCATAGCGGGTCATAGCGCTACAAGGATAAGCAAAATTCAGACCATCTTTTAAGGCATATGCAGGCAAATACCGAAAAAAATAAAAAACCCTTGGCGACTAAGGTGAATATATAAAAAAACTTACCTTTGCCTTAGAAATAATTAAAACCTTATTAACGTGGATATTTTTGATAAGATACACACAAGTATGGGCCCTTTGGGCCAATATGGTAAAGAAGCCCATGGTTATTTCATGTTCCCCAAACTTGAAGGGGAAATTCATCCTAGAATGAAGTTCCGCGGTAAGGAAGTTCTTACCTGGAGTTTGAACAACTACCTTGGATTGGCCAACCATCCTGAAGTGCGCAAGGCTGATGCTGATGCTGCAAAGGAATACGGACTGGGCTATCCTATGGGTGCCAGGATGATGTCAGGACATACCAGCAAGCACGAGGAACTGGAAGCTCAGCTCGCTGATTTTGTCGGAAAGGAAGATGCTTATCTTCTCAACTTCGGTTATCAGGGTATGATTTCAATTATCGACACTCTGGTAAATCGAAATGATGTCATCGTATACGACTCTGAGTCGCATGCTTGTATCATCGACGGTCTGAGGTTGCATATGGGTAAACGCTTCGTTTTCCCACACAATAACATTGAGAACCTACACAAACAGCTACAAAGGGCAACAGAACTAGCAGAAAAACAAGGTGGTGGAGTACTCGTAATCACTGAAGGTGTATTCGGTATGGCCGGTGACCTTGGTAAGCTTGATGAAATCGTAGCCCTCAAGAAGGAATTTAACTTCCGCATTCTGGTTGACGATGCTCACGGTTTTGGTACCATGGGTAAGACCGGTGCCGGTACTGCAGAACACTTCGGCGTTGCTGATCAGATAGACCTTATCTTCGGAACCTTCGCCAAATCAATGGCTAGCATAGGAGCTTTCGTTGCCGGTCGTGAAGATGTAATCAGCTACCTGCGCTATAATATGCGCTCACAGATCTTTGCCAAGTCACTGCCAATGCCATTGGTTATCGGTGCTCTGAAGCGTCTGGAACTGGTTCGCACACAACCTGAACTGCGTGAAAACCTGTGGAATGTAGTACACAACCTGCAAAAGGGTCTGCGCGAACAAGGCTTCGACCTTGGCCACACTCAAAGTCCGGTTACTCCGGTGTACCTCAACGGTACTATTCCAGAGGCTACCGAACTTACTATGGACCTGAGGGAAAACTACAGCATCTTCTGCTCTATTGTTGTTTATCCCGTTGTTCCAAAGGGCGTTATCATGCTTCGTATTATCCCGACAGCAGTTCACACTCTCGAAGACGTGGATTACACTATCAAAGCATTTGCTGAGATTAAGGAAAAGCTTGCTGCCGGTAAGTACAAAGCCGACAAGATCGCAAGCATCTGATAATATTGCGAGTCATCCTGATTAGGGTAATGTTTATTCATTATATCTGAATTAGGTTGATGAGACTTTTAAAGAAAAAGAGGTTGTCCCCACCGGGACAGCCTCTTTTTCTTTACCGGAGCCTATTGACCGGAATCTCGTATTTGTTGTACCTTTACCCTTGAATTAACCAAAAAAGGAACACCATGAAAAGGATTGTTAGTACACTATTTCTTAGCATTTTAATCACTACCCTTGGAATGTCACAGATTCAAAAATCAGTATTTCAAACTGGTGAGGAGGAGTTGGAGATATGGCATATAGGTCACGGATCTCTGATGCTGCAATATAAGGGCAAAGTTATTCATATTGACCCATTCAGTACCCTGACCGACTACACAACCCTTCCAAAGGCTGACCTTATACTTATAACCCACGAACATGCCGACCACCTTGACCCAAAGGCAATCGAAACAATCAGGAAGGAAGGTACTGATTTCATTCTGACCTCGGTGTGCTACGAAACAGTAAAGGAAGGACAAGTTATAGCTAATGGTGAGAACACATCATGGAATGGCATCCAGATTGAAGCTGTACCTGCATACAACATCGTGCACAAGCGTCCCGACGGTAAGTTCTACCATCCCAAAGGTATTGGCAACGGCTATGTGCTTACTGTTAAGAACTTAAAGGTGTATGTTGCAGGCGATACAGAGGACATACCCGAGATGAAGAATCTTAAAAACATAGATGTGGCCTTCCTTCCAATGAATCTGCCCTACACCATGACTCCGGAGATGACTGCAAATGCAGCACGTATGTTCCGACCCAAAGTATTGTATCCCTATCACTATGGCAATACAGATACCAACAAACTCGTTGAGTTGCTGAAGGATGATACCGCAATAGATGTAAGAATCAGATAACAGAATCAGGAGGAGATATCACCAAAGAGAGACAACAGCTCTTTAATCTCCTCCACCTTTTCATTTTGCTTGTTGCTTTCGTAAGAGTACACAAGGTTGTTGAGCAGGCGTTGTACAGTATCCTTGTTGCTACAGGGCAGATAGTACGAGTCACTCGGCTCCAGCTTTTGCTGCTTAACGAAGTATTCTATTTCCTTGCGACCGAGAACAGCTCCCTTATTAATTGCATTAATATAAAACAGCACGGAGATCTCTTCTCCCTGGTTGACTGTTGCAAGGTCTCCCCCTTCATCAAGATATGCCATCACGTAGTTTTTGGGAAGATTTACACCATAGACGGGAACTCCCGAACGCTGTGCTATTACTGAATAAAGCACCGACAATGACACCGGATTGCCCTTGCGTGAATCAAGGACGTCACTGATGAAATTGTTTTGAGGTGCCATGAAATTGGTATTATTGCGACCGAATTCATGGACATCAAACAGGATATGGTTGATTATGCGAACCTTTTCAAGTGCAGTAAGGTGGTCGTTTAGCTCTAGCCATACATCCTTACGAATTGCATTGACTTTCTTGTCTATATCCTCGTACCTGAGTTCGGGGTACTGATATCTTGCAACAAGGTAAACACCGTATAGGAGGTCATCTTCGGAAACTGAAAGCCAGTTGCGCATGCGGGCTTTGAGGTCTTTAAACTGAAGGGTATGTATCAGGTTTTCCAAACGACGTTGATATACAGCGTCACCGGTACTCTCCCAGGCCTTTTCAAGGTCGGGTACTATATCAACCTCCTCTTTGAGCAGCTCGCCCTCGACGGTTGAATACACCTCTTCACTAGGATCATCCAACAAGCAAATCAATGCCTGTACTTTGTTTCTGTCCATACCAGGTATGTCTTAAGCTATTTAGCTAAGCTATCCAGAACATATTCTATAAGCAGTGTAACCTGCTTCTTGTAATCCTTGCTGTAATTACCGGCAAGTCTGTTTGCTATTATCACACATACAGTAACCGCCTTGTGTCCCAATAGAGCCGAAAGACCATAAATGGCCGAGCACTCCATTTCGTAGTTGCATATCCTCTGCTCACCGTACCTGAAAGCAGTAATCCTCTCATTTATGTCAGGCATCGCCAGACCCAGACGAATTACCCTGCCCTGGGGACCGTAAAAACCCGGAGCAGAAATAGTAGCACCCGGATATACCTTGTCACTCTTCAACCTTGATATCAGAGTACTGTCAGCTTTGACAACATAGGGTTTGGTAAGGTTGGCCTTCCATCCGCTATGACTTATAAATGCCTGTTCAAATCCAAGGTCGCTGATTCCATCACGACCTGCATAAAAATTCAAAAGCCCGTCGAAACCGACGGCCTTCTCGCTTAGCACCCATGAATCTGATGGTATATCAGCCTGAAGTGACCCAGAGGTCCCTATCCTCACTATTTCAAGTGACCTGTGATCCTCTTTTGGCAGACGTGTGGCAAAATCAACATTTACCAAGGCATCCAGCTCATTTAACACAATATCTATATTGTCTGTTCCTATTCCCGTAGAGATAACAGTAAACAGCACTCCTTTGTATGAACCGGTGCTCCACACAAATTCACGGTTGTCACCTCTATGCAACACCTCATCAAAAAAACCTGCAACCGTCTCCACCCTACCCGGATCTCCTACCAGAATTACCTTTCCGGCTAATTGTTCCGGCTTGATATGAAGATGAAATGCCGAGCCGTCAGGGTTGATTATTAGTTCTGAATCTGCTATTGGCTTCATGCCTAAAAATTAAACTTTGGTCAAAATAATACATAATTTTCCAAAATTCAATAAAAATGTTATGAACAAGGCTGTTTATAACTCAGCACATTAGGGTTTCAGGAAATCTATCGATTATCAATATATATTATTTTGTAAAGCATAATTATTCTGGAAATATGAAGTGCAGTAACTCCGCTTTTTCTGGACTTTCTTATTAATTTTACACGAAACAAAAACACCAGCGATGATACAGCGAATACAATCACTCTATCTTTTAGTTGCCTTGCTGGTCACCGGAAGCCTGTTGTTTACCAACATGCTATATCTAGAGACCACAACCGCATCTATGGCACTGAGACAAAACGGACTTTTCGAAGTTACGGGAAATGCAGACCTTATCGGCAGAACAATGCCACTTCAGCTAATGCTGACGGTCACACTGCTACTGCTTCTGGTTACTATCTTCCTGTTTAAAAAACGTCAGCTTCAACTCCGCATCTGTGGCATTAATTTGGCCATGCATGCCGGATTATCGGTTTTGATATTCTATTATGGTAAGCATTTCTCCAAATTATTTAATGCGGAATTATCGTTTAATTGGCCTCTGGTCCTGCCGGTAGTTTCCATTGTTTTACTGCTTCTGGCGATGAGAAGCATACTGAGTGATGAACTACTGATAAAAAGTATTGACAGGATAAGATAAAAAAGCGGCCTTGTAGCCGCTTTTTTATCTTCGATTTATTCATTCCTGATAATCAATCTCTGCTATATACGTAGGGACTGCAATATATGCCAACCTACACCGAAATCTCAACAGGCTTAATTACAAACCCAATAGTGCTTCTTCGGGGTTCTTTCCTCCAAAGACCAGCGACACCGGATTTTCAATTAACTTTTTCACCTCAACAAGGAAGCTTACTGAATCCTTACCGTCAATCAGTCTGTGGTCGTAGCTCAGAGCTACGTACATCATAGGTCTGATCACTATCTGTCCCTTGACTGCTACAGGGCGGTCAACGATATTGTGCATTCCTAGAATAGCCGACTGTGGCGGATTGATAAGTGGGGTTGACATCATGGAGCCATAGGTACCACCGTTGGTAATCGTAAAGGTACCACCGCTCATTTCTTCAAGCGACACTTTTGCGGAGCGGGCCTTTTCGGCCATTTCCTGCATATCGCGTTCTATCTCGGCCAGGCTCTTTGCATGAACGTTACGTATTACAGGAACGAGCAGACCCTTGGGTGACTGCATGGCCACCGAGATATCTACGTAAGACGGGGTAATAATATCATCTCCATCTATTATGCTGTTGATAACCGGAAATTTCATCAGAGCCTGCGCAGCAGCCTTGAGGAAGAAGGAGTTAAGTCCGATTTTGAAGCCATGTTTCTTGACAAAAGCATCCTGGTAGCTCTTGCGGAGATCCATCAGAGCCGACATATCCACTTCGTTGAAGGTGGTAAGCATAGCTGTCTCGTTCTTTACCTTAACTAGGCGTTTGCTAAGTTGCTTGCGCAACTGGGTCATAGCCTTGCGTTCCTCTGTTCTTTCAGTGGACTGAGCCACAGATACTGCATCCAGTCTTCCTTCGCGTAAGGCAAGGATTAGCCCTACCTCCTTGGAACTTAGTCTCTTAAGCCCCTTGAGAACCTCATCAGCAGAGAGATTTTCCGCAGCCATCATGCTACGGGCAAGTGGTGTTGTTCTGATCTTAACATCTTCACCTTTGGAAGACGTAACCGGGCCTGCCTGATCTTTAGTGGCAGAAGCTGATGCAACAGATGCAGGTTTTGCCTGGTCAACCGGAGCAGCAGGTTTGGATGCAGGTTGTGGTGCCGGAGCAGCAGGGGCATCAGGTACTTCGACTGACGTGTCGATAGTACAGGCAATGGAGTTGACCTTTACAGTCTGTCCGGCCTGAATAAGAAAAGTGATTTTACCGCTTTCGGGGGCTATTAGTGAAAGAGTGGCCTTATCGGATTCCACCTCTGCAAGTTCCTGATCCTTGCGAACAAGGTCGCCGTCAGCAACAAGCCAGTTGGACAATTCCACTTCAGTTATTGATTCCCCGGGAGTGGGTACCTTTACTTCTATTATCATATTGTGTATATGTTTTGTCTTTTACCTGTCAGATTGAGAATTTCTGATTTGCACTGAAATAATAGTGAGTCTTCAGGATTTCCTCACGTGTTTTACCCTCCATACATTGCAAATTACAATATGGCAAATTCTTTTCGCAATGACATCTCTTGAAAACCTTTTCAATGATTTCCCTCTGCCCTACCATATGCAGTCCGGCTAGTCCGGTAGCCGGACTGGCGCTTGCGATACGTGCAACCGGTATCAGGTCTTCATATGGCAACATGCTGCGAATATAATTCCATGCACCCATATTTTCAGGTTCTTCCTGTACCCACAGTTTCAGTTTTACCTTCTCATACTTCTTGAGTATGGCCTGAACATGCTTGCGTGGGAATGGGTGAAGCTGTTCTATTCTTACAAGTGCAACATTTCTTGCGTTGAGCTCCTGTTTGCGCGCTAGCAGGTCGTAGTAAACCTTGCCAGAGCAAAAAACCAGCCTTGACACAGAAGTCATATTGACATTATCGTCATCTATAACCTCCTGAAAGCTTCCTTCGGCAAGATCCTCAATTGTTGACACGCACATAGGGTGACGCAGCAGACTCTTGGGAGTAAAGATAACCAAGGGTATGCGGTACTCACTTTTTACCTGACGACGCAGCACATGGAACAGATTTGCCGGTGTTGTCAGGTTTGCCACCTGCATATTGTTGCGGGCAGAAAGGTTCAAAAAGCGCTCTATCCTTGCACTTGAGTGCTCGGGCCCCTGCCCTTCGAAACCGTGAGGTAGGTAAAGCACAAGGCCGTTCATCAGACCCCATTTTTCTTCAGCCGAACTGATGTACTGGTCGACAATAACCTGGGCAACATTGGTAAAGTCACCAAACTGAGCTTCCCAGATATTTAGTCCGTTGGGCACTCCCAATGCATGACCATATTCAAAACCAAGTACACCGTACTCTGACAATGGTGAATTATAGGCATGAAAGGAATTAGGGTTCTTGTCAAGATGGCGAAGCGGCATATAGCGCTCGTTCATATCTTCTAGGGTAAAGCTGGCATGACGGTGAGCAAAGGTCCCCCTCTCACTGTCCTGTCCGCTCAGGCGGACAGGATGTCCGTCATCAACCAGGGTAGCATAAGCCAGAAGCTCAGCAATAGCCCAGTCCACCTTGTTGCTATCAACTAGTTTCTTTCTATCCTCCAGTATCTTATAGACCTTTGAGAAAAACTGCATATCCGAAGGAAGGGTATTTATCCTCTCGAAGAGCTTATGCAGAACATCCTTAGCCACGCCTGTAGGATAAGTCACCTCAAAATCACCTTTGACAGCATACTTATACCCTTTCCAGAGATCGGGAAGGAAGGGGCCTATCGACATCTTCTTAATAAGTTCGGAGGCCTTAAATTCTTCTTCAAGATAGGATTCAAACTCTACATTGAGTTGCCTAATCTCTTCCTCGCTCAGTACCCCCTGGTTTATAAGCTGCTGTCCATAGATATCTCTTGGATTGGGGTGAGAGGCAATAATCTTGTACAAAGTAGGCTGCGTAAAACGGGGTTCATCTCCCTCATTATGACCGTACTTTCTGTATGATAATATGTCAATAAAGACATCACTTTGGAACTTCTGGCGGTACTCCATAGCCAGTTCGAAAACATAAACAATAGCCTCGGCATCATCACCGTTGACGTGGAATACTGGGCAGTTGGTTACCTTGCCCACATCAGTACAATAGGTGCTAGAGCGAGCCTCCAGATAGTTGGTTGTAAAGCCCACCTGGTTGTTTACAACAACATGAATAGTTCCCCCTGTCATGTAACCCGGCAACTTGGCCATCTGAATCACCTCGTAGACCACTCCCTGAGTAGCAACTGCGGCATCACCGTGGATGATAACGGGAACAACCTTTTCAAAGTTGCCTTGATATGCGTGATCTATTCGAGCCCTTGACAATCCCTCGGCAACCGGAGTTACAGTTTCCAGGTGGGAAGGGTTGGGTAGCAACATAAGGCGAACCCTCTTGTCACCGCTGTCTGTTACGCTATCATAACCAAGGTGATACTTTACGTCACCCAGGGAGATATTGTCATCATATTCATCTGCAACGAATTCCTTAAATACATTGCGATAAGGCTTGCCCAGTACATTTGTAAGCACATTCAGACGGCCCCTGTGAGCCATACCAAATACAAATTCGTTGACACCCAACTGAGCACCCTTGTCTATCAGGGCTCTGACACCGGGGATAAGGACTTCCGATCCTTCGAGAGAGAAGCGCTTCTGACCAACAAATTTCTTGTGCACAAAGGTCTCAAAACCCACAGCACGCTTGAGGTAACGATAAATACTCTTCTTCTTGTCCGCATCAAACGATGGAAGGTTTTTCACACTCTCCATCTTATCACGCAGCCATTCTACAATTTCTGGCTTACGGACATAAAGGAATTCCACACCAATCGAAAGACAGTAAGTGTCTTTGAGGTGTTGTATTATATCCCGCAGTTTTGCAGGTCCAATACCTATCTGGCTACCAGCCTGAAAAACCTGGTCGAGATCACTTTCCTCCAAACCGAAGTTTTCAATGTCGAGAGTAGGGAAATACCTACGTCTTGCCCTAACGGGATTGGTTTGGGTAAACAGGTGTCCTCTCTGCCTGTAGCCATGTATCAGGTTTATAACCTTAAACTCCTTGCCAATCTCCTCACCACCAGCGTGGTTGAAGTTGGCAAGCGCAAAGTCAAATCCCCTGAAAAAATTTAGATATCCGGGATCCACAGAAGATGGATCCTTTTTATACTGTTGGTATAATGCCTCAATAGCTCCTATTTCGCTATTGCTGACAAATGAAAATTCATCCATAAATACCTTGAGCCCCCTTTTATGATGACAACATTTTTAATGCCTGCCCCAAAATTTCGTACAAAACAAAAACATTGCTAATTTCAAGGCTTCACTTACTATTGCAAAGTTATGCAAACATTCCTCGAACACTTAGCAAAGTATCATATAACTTTCCATTTAACAGATTTAGACGAATTTTGTTTTGTATTCCCTAGTCGCAGGGCATGCAGGTATTTCTCAATGTTTCTGGGAAGGCTAACAGACAAGCCTATATGGGCCCCCAAGATATTGACGATCAGCGACTTTTTTGGTCATCTAGACTCCACTCCAATCCCAGACAATATTACCCTTGTTTTCAAGCTCCACGAATCATACTGCAAGATTAGTGAAAAAGATATTTCAATAGATGATTTTCTGCCATTAGGTGAGATGTTGCTGAATGATTTCAACGATATCGACAATTATATGGCAAACCCCCGTGAGGTGTTTGCCAATCTGGCTGCTATCAAAAATATGGAGATGGACTATTCTCATCTTACTGAAAATCAGATAGAGGCTATCAGGAGCTTTTGGAACACCTTTGATCCTGAAAGGCTATCGCAACAGCAAACAGGTTTTCTTTCTGTTTGGGACAAACTGGGAGATCTTTATAATCATTTCAGAGCCTCTCTAACTGAACAAAACATGGCCTATGGCGGAATGATAACAAGGAGCATAGCTGAAAAGGTCAGAAACGACAGGTCTCTTGATATACCTTTTAAGCATGTGGTATTTGCCGGCTTTAATGCTCTCAACAAGTGCGAGCGAACCATATTCAATTACCTGAAGATACAGCAGAAGGCCACATTCTTTTGGGATTATCCGCAATTGCTGTTGACTGAAAAGCAGGATCCTTCCAACCCTGTTATGAAAGTGATGCATGAGGGTGGGCTTTTTATGAAGCAGAATATTTACGACTTTCCATCACCGGAAAACTGGGAAGACCCATTCAATACGGATGCTGCCGAGATAGTGATTACAGCCGCATCCAACAGTCTGGTACAGGCCGGTGCAGTATATGACTTTCTGGAACAAATAGCTACACAAAAACAGTCAGGTACCCCTGACTCTGAAATACCCAAAGTGGATCTGAGAACTGCAGTAATACTTGCCGATGAACAACAGCTCTTCCCGGTGCTTAGTTCCATACCCCCTCAGTTTTCCCCTATCAACATCACCCTGGGTTATCCCCTAAAAAGCACCCCGGCTTTTGCTCTGGCCGAAATCCTGCTGGCTATGCAAAACAACTGCAGGGAAACCCGTGAGGGAAAGACATGGTTTTACCATAGGGACGTTACAGCCCTGCTGCAACATCAATATATCCTTGGAATACTGGGTCAGTCGGCTCTTGAACTGAGTCGCAGACTCATTAGGTACAACAGCCCATTTATTGAAGGCGGATTGCTGCAGGAAAACAGCCTCTGCTCAAAAATATTCAGGAAGGCCGGTGATGTAAACGAGCTCACCTCCTATCTTATGGATATCCTGACCCTTATTTACAGATATCTTAGAGGCAGTGACAATTATAACGGGAACAAGCTGGCAACCATTGAAAGTGGGCTTCGAAATGGTCAGTCACCGGTACAAGGCACACTGTTTGAAGAGATTTCTGGCCAGGAGCTAGCCTCTGGTGATGAAGATGGAAAGAGTGCACATATACAAAATTCGTCTGTCGGGAAGGAGTTGAATGATATTAGTGCTGCCGGGACAGAAGGCAATATTGGAAGCTTGCAACAGCCCTCAGACATCGAAGAGCTTGATGTACATGGAGAGAAGAAGGCTCTTGAAATGGAGTTTATCTACTACCTCTACACTACTGTCAAGCGTTTGTCTGACATACTTTCCAAACTACCTGTCCAGCCAAATCCAACAACATGGCAGTCTTTATTCCGCAAACTGGCAGCTTTTCAATCTGTGCCTTTTAACGGAGAACCGCTGAAGGGTCTCCAGGTAATGGGTTTGCTAGAAACCAGAGCGCTTGACTTTGAAAACCTTGTAATCATTGGAATGAATGAGGGTGTCTTCCCCAAGAGTTCCCCCCCGGATTCCTTTATTCCATACAACCTGAGAAAGGCCTTTGACCTGCCGGTAATCGACAACCAGGATGCAATCTTTGCCTACTATTTCTACAGGCTGATCCACAGGGCCAGGAAGATCAGGCTTGTGTACAGCACTACCGGAGCAGGTGCAGAAGAGGCTGAGATGAGCCGCTTTCTGCAACAGCTCTATTACGAGTATCCCGGCAAGATTATTATGGAAACACCCATGCAGAAAGTAAGTGTACCTGCAATCAAGGAACTTTATGCAGAAAAAGACAAGTCTGTGATGGCTCAACTTAGCCGATTCCTTGAAAATGGGCAGGCCAGGCTGTCGCCTAGTGCTATGAGTGATTATCTTGAATGCCCCCTTCGCTTCTTTTACAAGCATGTGGCCCGGATCAGGGAGGCCGACTCAATAAGTGAGGATTTGGATCCCCGCATCTTTGGAATTCTCTTTCACAGGATAATGGAGCAAATCTATTCCCCGCATAAGGGCAAGGTGGTACAAAAGGAGAATATCGAATTATGGCTCAGGGACAAGGACAAAATAAGGGAAGTGATGAATTCCGCATTTGAGGAGCAGGTCCCCTTTATTAGGCAGAGCGGTAGTGAGTTTGTTGACCTCCAGGGCAAGAACATTCTGATTTATGAGATTCTGTTCAGGTATGTAGTGCGCTTCCTTGAAATGGAAAGAGATCAGGCACCATTCAGACTTGCCGACCTTGAAGAGAAAGTTGCTATCATACATGCTGTAAATGAAAAGCTAAAGGTCAATCTTGGGGGTATAATTGACAGAACCGACGAAAAAGAAGGGATAACCAGAATACTTGATTACAAGACAGGATCGGCATCCAACAGCGCCTCCAGACTCGAAGATCTATTTACCCAGGAAAAACATGGGGATAAAAAGGCAATATTCCAGACTCTGCTTTACTCTTATATCAAGTCTGTACTAGCCGGTCATGATTCTATTGAACCAGGCATTATCCCTATTACCAAGATCTTTGACAAGAACTTCTCGAGTTCGATAACAATAGACAAGCAACCTGTGATCTTTGGAAGTGTTAAAGCGGAGTTTCTGGAAAGGCTGAATCCGGTACTTGAGGAACTGTTTAACCCCACCATACCCTTCATGCAGACCAGGGTGGAGAAAAATTGCAACTACTGTCTCTTCAGGCAGCACTGCTTTAAGGATTAAGATTAAGCCTGATCCTCCCCGAGGAGGTCAGGTCTTAGTCTTTTGGTCCTTTCGAGCGCTTGTTCTTCTCTCCACCTTTCTATTTTTGCCTCATGACCTGAAAGCAGTATATCAGGTACTTTCCAGCCCTTATATTCAGCCGGACGGGTATAAACCGGAGGAGCAAGCAGATTATCCTGGAAGGAATCAGAGAGAGCTGAGGTCTCATCTGAAATCACTCCGGGTATAAGTCTAACAACAGAATCCACAACAACTGCAGCTGCCAGTTCACCACCAGTCAGCACATAGTCGCCAATTGAGATTTCCATTGTGATAAAATTGTCACGGACACGCTGATCGACACCCTTGTAATGGCCGCAAAGGATGATCAGGTTACCCTTGAGAGAGAGCTGGTTGACAATCTTTTGGTCCAGACGTTTGCCATCAGGACTCATATAGATAACTTCGTCATACTCTCTTTCACCCTTAAGTTTTGAGATCACCCTGTCAATAGGTTCGATCTGCATTACCATACCTGCCCCTCCTCCAAAAGGATAGTCATCCACCCTGCGATGCTTGTCAGTTGAGTAATCCCTTATATCATGCAGGACTATCTCCACATGCCCTTGCTCAACAGCCCTTTTTATAATGCTTTCAGAGAAGGGTCCCTGAAACATATCCGGGAAGAGGGTCAAAATATCAATCCGCATATCATTAAATTTCCTGCAAAGATAGCAAAGCAGCACGTATCGGCATAATAAGGTTTTTTCAAAAAATCTTTTGACACTAACGCTTTATGTGATATATTCGTAATCTAATTAAAATAAGAGCTTAATCACAGCTCAGATGTTGCACCCCCAAACACCTACGGTGATGGAAGCAAATGAACTGAACAAGGAGCCCATTGAGGGCACCAATGTGAATGCAGATGCCAATTCTAACGATCCTAAGGACCTCTCTCACAAACTGAACGTTCCTGAACTACCTATGGAAGAATCGGAGGCCTATCCGGAAGATCATGATATTCCAGATCAGGATAATGTTGCTGGGGATGAAGTTGATGATACCCCTCAGAAAACGGTAACAGAAGATTATTCTACATTTGGCCGTGCCGAACTTACAAAGGCATTGAGGACACTTATAAGGGAAAACCAGGCGGCCTCTATCAGGGATGAAGTTGAAACTATTAAGCAACATTTCGATAAGGCTACAGCAGAACTTGACGAAGAGGCTAAGGCTAAATTTGTTGAGTCGGGTGAACCGGTAGAACTGTACGTTTCCCAACCTGACCAGCTGCAGAAGGAGTTCTCAACCCTATTATTTGAATACCGCAACAAACGTGATGAAGAGCGACAAAGTCTGGAGCAGATAAAGGAAAGAAACCTTGCTCTCAAATATGAGGTTATCGAAGGCATTAAGGATCTTATCAACCGTCAGGAATCACTGGATCATACATTTCAGGAATTCAGGGCCCTTCAGCAACGTTGGAGAGAGATAGGTCCCGTACCTCAGAGCAAGCTGCAGGATATGTGGGAAAACTACCACCACCATGTAGAAAACTTTTACAATTACATCAAGATAAACAATGAGTTACGTGATCTTGACCTGAAGAAAAATCTGGAAGCCAAGGTCGAACTCTGTGAGAAAGCTGAGAAATTGATTCTGGAACCATCTCCCGTCAAGGCTTTCAAAGCGCTACAGAAACTGCATGACCTATGGAGGGAAATCGGTCCTGTGCCCCGTGACAAAAAAGATGAGATCTGGGAACGCTTCAAGGATGCCACAAACAAGATTAACGCCAGACAACAGGAACACTTTGAGTCTTTGAAAAATCAGCTCAAAAAGAACCTTGAAGCCAAGATTGAACTTTGTGAGAAGGCTGAGGCTATTGCTAATGCTGAGATTAACTCACCAAGGGATTGGGAACAAAAGAGCAAGGAGCTTATAGATCTGCAACAGATCTGGAAGACTATCGGCTTTGCTCCCAAGAAGGAAAATAATCAGGTCTATGAGCGTTTCAGAAAGGCCTGTGATAGCTTCTTCAACAACAAGAGAGATTTCTTCAAACACTATAAGGAAGATCAGCAAAACAATCTTCAGCTCAAGACCGAATTGTGTATTCAGGCTGAGGCCATGAAGGACAGTACCGACTGGAAAAAGGCTACCGATGAGTATGTCCGTATTCAGAAGAGATGGAAGGAAATTGGCCCCGTTCCCCGCAAGCAGTCAGATGCTATATGGAAGCGTTTTAGGGAAGCCTGTGACCATTTCTTTGCACGCAAAAAATCCTTCTTTGAAAATATTGACAGTGAGCAGTTTGTCAACCTGAAGGCTAAGGAAGCCATCCTCAAGGAACTCTCTGAGTTTGAGCTCCAGGAAGACAACGATAAGTCTTTCAAGGCATTACAGGATTTCCAACGTCGTTGGGCTGAAATTGGTTTTGTTCCACTAAAGGAAAAGGACCGCATAAACCAGGAATTCCGCAACCTGATAAATCAGAAGTTTGACCGTCTCAATCTTGACGAACTTGAAAAGAACCTTCACAAGTTTCGCAATAAGCTGGATAACTGGAAGTCTACCAATCAGTTTGAGGAGAAGATTGGCCAGGAGCGCAACAAGATTATGCTCAAGCTGAGACAGCTTGAAAGTGACATAGTGGTATGGGAAAACAATATTGGTTTCTTTGCCAAGACCAAGAACTCAGATGCACTTATCAGGGATTTCAAGCATAAGATCGAGAATGGTAAGCGTAATATGGAGCTGCTTAACAAGAAACTCGACATGATCGAGGAAATGTTGTAAGCAGATTACTCAAGGGACGAAACCAGTACAGTTCTACCCCAGGCTGTCCTGCCTGATATAAAAAAGAAGGACATAGTGACATTAATGCAGGAAGGTCTATTGATGCTACTACATACAGTAATCAGGAAGTTCTGAACAGATGACTTTGTACAAATAGAATCAGGGTGTCATGTGGTGCATGACACCCTTTTTTGTGTTAGTCATGTACCGATATAAAAAAGATTAAACATCTCATTTTATTTGTACAGCAGTACCAAGACCTTCAATAAATATAATAGATTTTGCTACCTTTGTACTTTGTTATTAATTTAACCGGCAATCAAAAGGACTGTAGGTCAAGTAATTGACATCCACACTTTTGCCGGAACAGGTTGTTTAATTCTTTAAAAACTGATTAAGGTGCCGGATACTCGTTATGTCTTTGTTACCGGAGGGGTTGCCTCTTCGCTGGGAAAGGGAATTATATCAGCATCGCTGGCAAAGCTATTGCAGGCGCGTGGTTATAAGGTAACCATACAGAAACTGGACCCCTATCTGAATGTTGATCCGGGTACCTTAAACCCGTATGAGCACGGTGAGTGTTTTGTAACGGAAGATGGTGCCGAAACGGATCTTGACCTGGGACACTATGAGAGATTTTTGAATGTCCCAACTTCACAGGCCAATAATGTAACCACCGGGCGTATTTACCAGACTGTTATCAACAAGGAGCGCCGTGGGGATTTTCTTGGAAAGACAGTACAGATTATACCTCACATCACAGATGAAATCAAGCGCAGGATAAAGCTTCTGGGTACCAAGCACCAGTTTGATGTAGTTATTACCGAGATTGGGGGAACTGTTGGTGACATTGAGTCCCTTCCCTATATTGAGGCAGTACGTCAGCTAAAGTGGGAACTTGGCAACAGGGCCCTGGTGATCCACCTTACCTTAGTTCCCTTCCTTGCCGCTAGTGGTGAGTTAAAAACAAAGCCAACACAGCACTCTGTCAAGGCTCTGTTGGAAGAGGGAGTTCAACCCGATATTCTGGTTCTTCGTACCGAAAAGGACCTTTCAGCAGATATACGCAAGAAAGTAGCTCTCTTCTGCAACGTTGATATGAGGGCAGTTATTCAATCAATTGACGTCAAGTCAATCTATGAAGTTCCGGTTAAAATGCAGGAAGAAGGCCTTGATGCCATAGTTCTCGAGAAACTTAATCTGCCCACCGACGAGGAGCCGGATATGAAAGAGTGGAAGGCCTTCCTGAGCAAGCTGAAGAATGCACAGAAAACTGTCAAAATAGGTCTTGTAGGTAAGTATGTAGAATTGCAGGATGCTTACAAGTCAATTATCGAAGCATTGATTCATGCTGCCACATATAACGACTACAAGGTTGATATAGTAAGCATACAGAGTGAAAACGTAAAGGAAGACAACGTTGCCGAGAAACTGTCAGGATTGAAGGGTATTCTTGTAGCTCCTGGTTTTGGTCATCGCGGTTTTGAAGGCAAGCTGGTAGCAGTGAAGTATGCAAGGGAAAACAATATTCCATTCTTTGGAATCTGTCTTGGTATGCAGTGCAGTGTTATTGAGTTTGCCCGTAATGTGCTGAATCTTGACAATGCCAACTCCAAAGAGATGGATCATGCTACTCCCCATCCGGTAATTGACCTTATGGAGGATCAGAAAAATATTACTGACAAGGGAGGTACTATGCGTCTGGGAGCCTATGACTGTAAGGTTGCCAGAGACAGCAATGTGTATAAGGCATATGGCAAGGAGCTTATCAAGGAAAGACACCGTCACCGTTATGAGTTCAATAATGAGTATCTTGCCGAATTCAAGAAATATGGCATGGTTCCAACAGGAATCAATCCGGATACAGGTCTGATTGAGATAGTTGAATTACCAACACACAGATGGTTTGTTGGAGTGCAGTTCCACCCCGAATACAACAGTACTGTTCTTAATCCACACCCGCTGTTTATGTCCTTTATCAAGGCTGCGATAGCAATGGATACTGAAAACTGATATATAAAAGTCTAAATATACATTGAGGGAAATACAATGGATAGAAATTCGATTACGGGTCTTATTCTAATTACGCTTGTTCTTATTGGTTTTTGGTTTATTAATAAGCCTGATGCCGAGCAGATAGAGGCCATGCGCAGGCAAAGAGATTCTCTCTATCAGGTAGAGCTTGCAAAGCAACAGGAAGAATTAGCCAGAGCTGCTCAGATTGCTGCAGAAGCTGCTCAACTTGACAGTATAAGTATTGAAGATGATTCTCTTGCTACAGATCTCAGACTTCAGAAATTTGGTCAATTGTGGCCTTATGTAGAGGGAGAAGAAAGCTTCTACAATCTTGAAAATGAAAAGATAAAGCTGGTACTGACCAATAAGGGTGCCCGTATCTATTCTGTCGAACTCAAGGAATACAAGACTCATGATGGAAAACCCCTGATATTATTTGATGGTGATGCCAACGTGTTTGGTTTCCCCTTCTCACACGATACCAAGGTATTCCACACGTCAGACCTATATTTCAACAAGGTTAGCCAAAACGATAGTACTATAGTGTTTGAGATAGCCGGCAATGCAGGAGAGACGATGCAATTCAGCTATACCCTGCCTGCTGACGAATACATGGTTGACTTCGACATCAATACAAAAAATCTGGGTCAGTTTATCTCCACCTCAAGAGGCACTATGGATCTCAACTGGTACGTCGAGATGCCTGCATTTGAGAAGGGAAGGCAGATGGAACAGATGTATTCAGGTATGTACTACAAGTACTATCTTGACGAAGTCGATAATCTGAAAGCCAACAAAGATAAAAGTGAGAATCTACGTACCAAGGTTAAGTGGATTGCCTTTAAGGGACAATTTTTCTCCTCAGTTCTTATCGCTGATGACGCATTTTCAGGGGCCTATGTTGAAAGCCGCTTCGAGAAAGATAAAAACAGTCCTTATTTGTTATACAACAGAACTGAAGCAGCAGTTCCTTTTGAATTAGCAAAGGACCAGCAATTGGGTTTCAGTTTTTACTTTGGTCCAAACCGGTTTTATACTCTTGACAAATACGACAAGGAGCTTGAGCTTAACAAGCTGATTCCGCTTGGTTGGGGTATCTTTGGATGGATTAACCGTTATGCTGTGATACCCACCTTCAACTTCCTTGAAGGGTTTATTGGCAGTTATGGTATTATTATCCTGATACTAACCATCCTTATCAAGCTGGTATTATTTCCGCTTACATACAAGTCGTATATATCAGCTGCCAAGATGAAGGTGCTCAAGCCTCAGATTGACGAGATCAATGCAAAGATTCCGGCAGAAAAGGCGATGGAAAGGCAGCAGGCCACAATGAACCTATACAAGAAGGCCGGAGTCAACCCTATGGGAGGATGTGTTCCTATCTTGTTGCAGATGCCGATACTTATCGCTATGTTCCGCTTCTTCCCGGCTTCTATCGAATTAAGACAGGAAAGCTTCCTTTGGGCAAAGGATTTATCTACTTACGACTCGATACTGGATTTACCGTTTTCCATTCCGTTCTATGGTGCACACGTAAGTCTCTTTACCCTGCTTATGGCGGTAACCAATATACTGTACACGAAGATGAACTCAGAAATGACCCAGACATCCAACCAGATGCCGGGCATGAAGGCCATGATGTACATGATGCCTATAATGTTCCTCTTCCTGTTCAACAGTTACGCATCAGGTTTGAGCTACTATTACTTTATTTCAACTTTGATCACCATACTGCAAACTATGGTAATCAGGCGCTGGGTGGATGACAAGAAGTTACTGCTTCAGATTCAGGCAAACCAAAAGAAACCTGTAAAGAAAAGTAAGTTTGCTGCACGCCTTGAGCAAATGGCAAAACAACAGCAACAAATACAAAAGAATCAAAGGAAAAGGTAATAGCTAACATATCAAAGAAGGAAAGCAGACAGACCCCGTGGTCTGTCTGCTTTTTTGTCATATCCCTCCCCTATTCACGGAAACTTAACCTATGTCCTGTTCCGGCCGGGAAGCCCTCAATACTTACAGGTAAGATACCATCGGCCTGAATAGCACCTTCCAAAAACTCAATTATAGCCTCCTGGGCCGGGCTATTATTCTTGAATGCTACCAGTATTACATCAGCTTTGCTTGCGCCTCTTGCACGCGATAAACGATAAGGATTGCCCATATATAATACCATGGTTGGACCTGCCTCATTCAGTCTGGTAACGACTGAAGCATCGACCTTCTGTACATCGCTGATTACAAGAATATGAGCCTTGTACTTCAAATCCAGTTTCAATCCCGGGTCTGTGGCTGTTCCATTAAGCTTTACAAGCTCAATACCCCTGCCCTTGAAATAACTTTCCAGCAGGGGTGACTCACCTGCAAAAACAGCTGCATAATTAGCTGCAGTATTACCGGAAGAGAGTGTAGAAGACCCAGAATCGGCTGCCCAAAATGCTTCCTTAAGCGGTATATCCAATTTGTTGACCAATGCCGTCAGTGCTGCGCCATATAAGGCCCTACTTAGGACTTCAGCCTCAGGTGTGTTGATATAATGCAGAAGTGAGTCAGCATCAATGAGATTCACTTGTTCACCCCTTGTAAGCCAGTATTTGAAAGCAAGGGAACGTCTTACCTTAGCTTCAAGCTCTGCTGGTGTAATCAGACTATCGGTCAAGGCCTTTATAACTGCCTGTATGGCGGCGGGCAGGTTTTCGGTAAACTCAACAATATCATTGCCTGCAGCAAGAGCAAGGGCATCTACCTGACCCGGTTTTCCCATAACCTTGGCTCCCTTCATATTTACAGCATCGGTAATTACCAGTCCTTTAAAACCCAGTGTATCCCTGAGCAGATTCCCTACCACTTTGGGAGAGAAACTTGAAGGAATGCCCGTTGTATCGGTTAATGCCGGCACATCTATATGAGCAGTCATTATCCCCCAGATACCTGCATCTATCAATGCCTTAAATGTAAGGAGGTCGCAACTGTCAAGTCTTTCACGGTTATGATTGACCAATGGCAGGGTATGGTGTGAATCAGTACCAGTATCTCCATGACCTGGGAAATGCTTGCCTACGGCCATAACTCCACCATCCTGCAACCCTCTCATATAAGCCACAGCCTTGGCAGCAACATTATATGGCAATTCACCATACGACCTCACCCCAATAACAGGATTATTCGGATTACTGTTGACATCAGCCACCGGAGCAAAATTGACGTGAATACCAAGTAGCTTTAACTGGCGGGCTATCTCCAGACCCATCCTGTAAATAAGGCTATCGTCACGTATTGCGCCTAAGGCCATTGCATCAGGAAACTCAACGGCACCATTGATCCTCATTGCGGGTCCGTTTTCACCATCTATAGAAAACAGAAGAGGAACCCTGACCTGCGACTGCAGGTCATGCACTGCCTCATATGCCTTACGAGCACTGACCTTCAGAAACAGGATTCCACCTGGTTGGTACTTTATTGTATGCTGCTTTATTTTCTGATATGAAGCCTCATCATCTGCCTTCTCGAGCGTGATCCAGAATAGCTGGGCTATTCTCTCCTCATCACTAAGGGAGACATATACAGAATCAACCCACACACGGGCCGAGTCATAAATGGCTTCAACAGTCAATGGCTGCACCCTGATCTCCTCCTCTACCACAGGTTCAAGCATAACTCCTCTCCTCTCAGAGGTATTGCTGCAAAAGGAGGTAAGCATTGCAACTGAAAGTAAACATGGCAGCAGTGATGTTCTCATATGGCTAGTCGGGATAAATCAGATATTTTATTCTCATTGCTTTGTATTCATCAAGCTCGGCCTTCCACGAAGCACGTATCTCTTCCTCGCTCCTGCCTTCCATAATTTGAGTAGCCAGCCTGTCTGTTCCTGCCAGCTGGTTGAAGAATCGCCTCCTCGATATAAAGTTCTCTGACCTACCAGACAATTCCCAAAAACGTATCAGATATTGCAATGTAAAACGATGATCCAGATCCTCAGTCGTTCTGAGATCAATACCGTAACATCTCTTACCCATATGGAGGGGCTTAGTGTCCATGCCGGGTATGGCTTTAGGCACAAAACTGAATGAACCATAGGTTCTGTCAGGAAAGCCGATTACCTGAAAGGGATGCTCTGTACCCCGACCGACACTTACTTCAGTTCCCTCGAAAAGACAAAGTGAGGGATACAGTCTAATACTAAGGCCATTGGGCAGATTGGGAGAAGGCTTGACCGGAAGCTCATATCGCATTGAATGGGTATAGGCAGCCGCAGGAACAATAATAAGGTCACATTTAATCCCAGCCCTTAACCATCCCTGTCCATTAATCATTAGTGCCAGTTCACCGACAGTCAACCCATGCACAATGGGTATGGGATGCATACCTACAAAGGATCTGAACTCATTGCGGAGTATCGGACCATCTATGTAGTCCCCATTGGGATTGGGCCGGTCGAATATGACCATGGAGACACCATGTTCAGCACAGGCCTCCATCATATAGTGCATACTCGAAATATAAGTAAAGAACCTCACACCCACATCCTGTATGTCAAACACGACAACATCCAGATCCGCCATCTGCTCAGCCGAAGGCTCCTTGGTATTTCCATACAGGGAAACTACAGGTAGTCCGGTTCTGGTATCGAACTGGTCGTCAATTCTGGCACCTGCATCAGCATCACCCCTGAACCCGTGTTCAGGTGCGAAAACCTTTCGTACATCCACACCCAGCGCCAGCAGGGTATCAAGCAGGTGAATATTGCCGACCATCGAACTGTGGTTCACCAACACCCCTACCCTTTTATCTTTTAGCACAGGAAGCCATAGCTCTACCCTTTCAGCACCAACCTTAAACACAGTATCTGCCTGACCCGATACAGGACTCAATATTGAACCAGCCAATACTACATCGTCATTGGGCTCATCAATGGTTTGACCCTCATACAGTACCCAATCCGAGTCAGAGGAACCATTTTGCTCCAATGCCCTGTTACGGCAAGCTGCCTGCGATGGCACAAGCAGGACCATCGCAAGTATAAGCAAGCACCCCCTTATACCAGATCTATGCCTGTCCACCGTGGCCTCCGAAAGGAATCGGGTTAAAACCTGCAGGACCTTCGTCAATATCCTTGACGGAACCAAACTGCTTTTCATAGCGGCTGATATTGTCATTTAGAGCTGCTAGAAGTCTTTTGGCGTGCTCAGGTGTCAGTATGATACGTGATTTGACCTGAGCCTTGGGCATGCCGGGCATCACCCTCACAAAGTCGAGCACAAACTCCGATGGAGAATGACTGATAACCACCAGATTGGAATACACACCCTGTCCTACTTCATCATTGAGTTCTATCTTGATCTGTTGTCCTTTTCTTTGATCTTCCATGTTCGTATTTTTTTCCAGTTTCCCTTTAAAGATATAAATTTTTGAAAGGCTATTCTTAGCAAAGCCCCCATTATTTGTGCAAAATGGAGTCTCTCCCTTTTATGGAAAGTTATATTCAGGTTAAAGACCAGGGATATTCATCTACGTATACCAAGAAGGCTGCATCCTGAGATTTGAGCAACAAAAAAGGCATCCCACAGGGGACGCCTTTTTCTATCTATAGTGGACTTGCTAATCTTATTCAGCAAATCTTTCAGTCTCCACTTTACCACCGACAAGTTTCTCATATTCTGCACGAGAACCGACGATTATATTTTCATATTCACGTAGTCCTGTACCGGCAGGAATAAGGTGTCCGCAGATAACGTTTTCCTTAAGACCTTCGAGGTTATCAACCTTGCCCTGAATAGCAGCTTCGTTGAGTACCTTTGTTGTTTCCTGGAAGGAAGCAGCTGACATAAAGCTGTTGGTTTGCAGTGCAGCACGAGTGATACCCTGTAGAACCTGGCTGGATGTAGCGGGAACTGCCTCACGGGCAACAACCGGTTTGAGGTCACGTCTTTTAAGTTGTGAATTCTCATCACGGAGACGACGTGCAGGGATGATCTGACCTGGACGCAGTGACTTAGAATCACCAGCATCCACAACAACCATCTTACCCCAGATATTGTCGTTTTCTTCCATGAATTCGATCTTGTCAATAACTTGCTTTTCAAGGAAGCGAGTATCACCCGGGTCATCAATTTCAACCTTACGCATCATCTGTCTAACGATGATTTCGAAGTGCTTGTCATTGATCTTAACACCCTGCAGGCGGTAAACGTCCTGAACTTCATTGACGATGTATTCCTGAACGGCTGTCGGACCTTTGATGGCCAGAATGTCGGCAGGAGTAGTTGCACCGTCAGACAATGGAGTACCGGCGCGTACGTAGTCGTTTTCCTGAACAAGGATCTGCTTGGAGAGAGGTACGAGATACTTCTTAACCTCACCGGTCTTGGAAGTAATAATGATTTCGCGGTTTCCTCTCTTAACTTTACCAAAGGTTACCTCACCGTCAATTTCAGAAACGACTGCCGGATTAGAAGGATTACGAGCTTCAAATAGCTCGGTGATTCTTGGAAGACCACCGGTGATGTCACCGGCACGACCAAAAGCTCTAGGAATCTTGGCAAGGATTTCACCTTGTTTGATTTCTTCTCCTTCATCAACGGCAATGTGAGCACCTACAGGCAAGTTGTATGAACGCAGAACCTCTCCGGTTTCTGAAACGATCTGTACACTTGGGTTCTTTGACTTATCACGGCTTTCGATGATAACCTTTTCACGGAATCCTGTTTGCTCGTCAGACTCTTCCTTATAAGTGATACCGTCGATAAGGTTTTCAAATACTACCTTACCATTTCTTTCACTGATAATAAGAGCATTCCAAGGATCCCATTCACTGATTACATCACCTTTCTTGATTTCCTGACCAGGCTTGATATGCAGTTTGGCACCATAAGGGATCGGATGTGTGGTCAGTGCGATATTGGTATTCTTGTCAATAATACGCAATTCAGCCAGACGACCGATAACGACGTCAACTTCATCACCTGTTTCAGTTGTATAAGGTACTGTACGCAGTTCCTCGAACTCGGCAATACCGTCGTAACGTGCATACAGACTATTTTCAGTTGTGATGTTACCTGCAGTACCACCCACGTGGAATGTACGCAGTGTCAACTGAGTACCAGGCTCACCGATTGACTGGGCAGCGATCACGCCGACAGCCTCACCCTTCTGAACCATATTACCTGTAGAAAGGTTACGTCCGTAACACTTGGCACAAACACCCTTATTGGACTCACAGGTCAGAACTGAACGGATTTCAACACGTTCAATTGGTGATTCATCAATAATAGTGGCCTCGTCTTCACATATTTCCTGACCTGCCCTGACAATGATTTCACCAGTAAGTGGGTGATATACATCGTGCACAGAAACACGACCAAGAATACGTTCGAACAATGAAACAACAACTTCTTCGTTGCTCTTGACTGCAGTAGCAGTCAAGCCTCTTAGAGTACCGCAGTCTTCCTCGGTGATGACAACATCTTGAGAAACGTCAACAAGACGACGGGTCAGATAACCAGCGTCAGCTGTCTTAAGAGCGGTATCCGCCAAACCTTTACGAGCACCGTGAGTTGAAATAAAGTACTCAAGTACCGACATACCTTCCTTGAAGTTTGCAAGAATCGGGTTTTCGATGATTTGTCCTCCATCAGCACCTGATTTTTGAGGCTTAGCCATCAAACCACGCATACCTGAAAGCTGACGAATCTGTTCTTTAGAACCCCGGGCACCTGAATCAAGCATCATATAGATGGAGTTGAATCCTTGCTTGTCCTTGCTCAGTTTGTCCATCAGGATCTGAGTCAGTCTGGCATTAACGTGTGTCCAAATATCAATAATGGCGTTGTAACGTTCATTATTGGTAATGAAACCCATGTTATAGTTGTTCAGTACTTCCTCTACTTCCTCATAACCCTCTTTAACAAGAGCAGCCTTTTCATCTGGAATCAATACGTCGTGAAGGTTGAATGACAGACCACCCTCAAACGCCATCTTAAATCCAAGGCTCTTGATTGCATCAAGGAATTCTGAAGTCTCAGGAGCACCACATACTTTAAATACATTACCGATAATATCCCTCAAAGCTTTCTTTGTAAGAAGCTCATTGATATAGCCAACCTTGGCAGGAACAACCTCATTGAAGAGGATACGGCCTACGGTTGTTTCAATTATTCTGGGTTGACGTGTACCGTCCTTTGTAAGGTCATTGATCTTAACCTTTACAAGAGCGTGTAATTCAACCTTCCTTTCATTGAGAGATATTTTAGCTTCTTCGGGAGAATAGAAGATAGTTCCTTCACCCATAGCACCTGGACGCATCTTGGTCATATAATACAGACCAAGTACCATGTCCTGAGAAGGTACTGTGATAGGAGCACCGTTTGCAGGGTTCAGAATGTTCTGAGAACCCAACATCAGCATCTGAGCCTCCAGGATAGCAGCATTGCCAAGTGGCAAGTGAACAGCCATCTGGTCACCGTCGAAGTCTGCGTTGAACGCAGCACAGGCAAGCGGGTGCAACTGAATAGCCTTACCTTCAATGAGCTTGGGTTGGAAAGCCTGAATACCCAAACGGTGCAGAGTTGGAGCACGGTTCAGCAAAACCGGGTGTCCTTTCAGCACATTTTCAAGGATATCCCATACGACGGGATCCTTACGGTCTACAATCTTCTTTGCAGATTTTACTGTCTTGACAATACCACGCTCAATAAGCTTCCTGATAATGAAAGGCTTATAAAGCTCAGCAGCCATATCCTTCGGAAGACCACATTCATGCATCTTTAGTTCGGGACCAACAACGATAACCGAACGTGCAGAATAGTCAACACGCTTACCCAACAGGTTTTGACGGAAACGACCCTGCTTACCTTTCAAGCTGTCAGAAAGAGACTTGAGAGGACGGTTGGCATCAGTCTTTACAGCATTTGACTTACGTGAGTTGTCGAATAATGAATCAACAGCTTCCTGAAGCATACGCTTCTCGTTACGGAGAATTACTTCTGGAGCCTTTATCTCAATAAGTCTCTTAAGACGGTTGTTACGGATGATTACCCTACGATAAAGATCGTTGAGGTCGGATGTTGCAAAACGTCCACCATCAAGGGGTACCAGAGGCCTCAATTCAGGAGGAGTAACAGGTACAACCTTAACAATCATCCATTCTGGACGGTTAACGCCCTTAGATTCTCTGAAAGACTCAACAACTTGCAGACGCTTCAGAGCCTCATTCTTTCTTTGTTGGGATGTCTCAGTGTTTGCCCTGTGACGCAGGTCAAACGACAACTCATCAAGGTCAAGACGCTCAAGAAGCATATGGAGAGCCTCAGCTCCCATTCTGGCGATGAACTTGTTTGGATCATCGTCATCCAACTGCTGGTTGCCTTTGGGTAGTGAATCAATAATATCCAGATATTCTTCTTCTGTGAGAAAGTCCATTTTCTGGATACCATCGGCTTCTTTAACACCGGGATTGATTACTACATATCTTTCATAATAAATTATAGCATCGAGCTTCTTACTCGGCAGACCGAGCAAATACCCAATCTTGTTGGGCAGGGAACGGAAATACCAGATGTGGGCCACAGGGACCACAAGGGAGATATGTCCCATGCGTTCACGGCGGACCTTCTTTTCTGTAACCTCAACCCCGCATCGGTCGCACACAATACCCCTGTAACGGATACGCTTGTACTTACCGCAGTGGCACTCATAGTCCTTTACCGGACCGAAGATCCTCTCGCAAAAGAGGCCGTCCCGTTCAGGTTTATAAGTACGGTAGTTGATAGTCTCAGGCTTCAAAACTTCCCCACTGGAGCGTTCCAATATCTCTTCAGGTGAAGCCAAGCCTATAGATATCTTGGTAAAATTACTCTTGACTTTCTGATCTCTCCTGAATGCCATATATAGTCGAGTATTAATTATTTAAAATGTGATACCGGCAAATACCGGAAGATCTATTCAAGGTTGACACTCAAACCAAGACCACGCATTTCATGCAGCAATACGTTGAGTGATTCCGGTATACCTGGTGTTGGCAGCGGATCGCCCTTGACAATTGCTTCATAGGCCTTGGCACGACCTACAACGTCATCAGATTTGACAGTCAGTATTTCCTGCAGGATATTGGCAGCACCGAAGGCTTCGAGTGCCCAAACTTCCATTTCCCCGAAACGCTGACCACCAAACTGAGCCTTACCACCAAGTGGTTGCTGAGTGATCAGTGAGTACGGACCTATAGAACGAGCGTGCATCTTGTCTTCGATCATGTGACCCAGCTTAAGCATATAAATCACACCAACTGTTACAGGTTGGTGGAACTTTTCGCCTGTGCCACCATCGTACAGATAAGTCTTACCAAAACTTGGAATACCTGCCATGTCTGTGTACTTGTTCAGGTCTTCTTCAGTAGCTCCATCAAAGATCGGAGTGGCAAACTTAACACCAAGAACATCTCCGGCCCAACCTAATACTGTTTCGTAGATCTGTCCAAGGTTCATACGAGAAGGCACACCCAACGGGTTAAGCACGATATCTACAGGAGTTCCGTCTGCAAGGAAAGGCATGTCTTCCTGACGTACGATACGGGATACAATACCCTTGTTACCGTGACGTCCCGCCATCTTATCACCAACGGTGATCTTACGCTTCTTGGCAACAAACACCTTGGCAAGCTGTACTATACCAGCTGGAAGCTCATCACCAATTGTGACATTGTACTTCTGACGTTTTTCCTTAGCTTCAAGTTCCTTGTACTTGATCCTGAAATTGTGGATTACACGTGCAATAAGATCATTCTTATCCTTATCGGTAGTCCACTTGTGTGGATTGACATTCAGGTAATCGATTTCCTGTAATACCTTTTGGGTAAACTTAACACCCTTAGCTACTACATCGACTCCCATATAATCCTTGACACCCTGACTAGTCTTTGAGTTGATCAAAGTGAACAACTTGTCAACCAGGCGGGTTGTCAATTCGGCAACCCCACGGTTAAACTCTTCCTCAATCCTGGCCAGCATCGGCTTTTCAGAAGCACGAACTTTTCTGTCCTTGATAACCCTTGAGAAGAGTTTTTTGTCGATAATAACACCGTGCAGTGATGGCGGTGCCTTAAGCGAGGCATCCTTCACGTCGCCTGCTTTCTCCCCAAAGATAGCCCTTAAGAGCTTTTCCTCCGGAGTCGGGTCGCTTTCACCCTTAGGAGTGATCTTACCAATCAGAATATCACCTGGTTTTACATGGGCACCAATTCTGATAAGACCATTCTCATCGAGATCCTTAGTAGCTTCTTCGCTGACATTGGGAATGTCGGCAGTAAGCTCTTCAAGACCTCGTTTTGTATCACGCACCTCAAGAGAGTACTCATCAATGTGGATAGAGGTAAAAATATCCTCTTTAACCAGCTTTTCATTGACTACGATAGCATCCTCAAAGTTGTAACCCTTCCAGGGCATGAACGCAACCTTGAGGTTGCGACCCAGTGCAAGTTCACCATTTTCAGTACCATAACCTTCAGTCATGATAGTACCTTTCTGCACCCTCTGACCTTTCTTAACGATAGGCTTTAGGTTGATACAGGTATTCTGGTTGGTCTTGAGGAACTTGGTAAGCTTGTAACGCTTAGTTTCCGGGTCGAAGCTTACGAACTTATCATCTTCAGTAAGGTCGTAGCGAATGACTATTTCTTCAGCATCAACATATTCAACTACACCGTCACCTTCAGCAAGGATCTGCGTACGTGAATCGTGAGCTACTGTTTCTTCCAAACCGGTACCAACAATAGGAGCAGCAGGCCTAAGCAGAGGTACTGCCTGACGCATCATGTTTGATCCCATGAGGGCACGGTTAGCATCGTTGTGTTCGAGGAAGGGAATCAGAGAAGCTGCAACTGAAGCGATCTGGTTGGGAGCAACGTCCATCAAATCTACCTCTTCAGCTTCAATATGCGGGAAGTCACCTTCCAGACGGGCTTTTACCCTGGGATTGACGAAGAAACCTTCATCATCAAGGGGAGCATTTGCCTGGGCGATTACCTTGGCTTCCTCTTCCTCAGCACTCAGATAAACAACGCTGTCGTTGCTGAGATCAACCTTCTTGTTTGTAACCTTACGATAAGGAGTTTCAATAAAACCGAGGTTGTTTACCTTTGCAAAGACGCAAAGTGATGATATCAGACCAATGTTTGGACCTTCAGGTGTTTCAATCGGGCAAAGACGTCCGTAGTGAGTGTAGTGAACGTCACGTACCTCGAAACCAGCACGCTCTCTTGAAAGACCACCAGGACCCAAGGCCGACATACGGCGCTTGTGAGTAACCTCAGCAAGTGGGTTGGTCTGATCCATAAACTGAGACAGAGCGTTTGTTCCAAAGAAGCTGTTGATTACAGAAGACAAAGTCTTACTGTTGATAAGATCAATAGGTGTAAAGACCTCATTATCGCGAACGTTCATACGTTCACGGATAGTACGGGCCATACGGGCCAAACCGACTCCAAACTGATTGGCCAGCTGTTCGCCTACAGTGCGCACCCTACGGTTGCTTAAGTGGTCAATATCATCAACATCTGTCTTGGAATTGACAAGCTCTATCAGATATTTGATAATAGCAATTATGTCTTCCCTTGTAAGTATCCTTGTCTCAAGGTCAATGTCGATACCCAGTTTCTTGTTAATTCTGTAGCGACCAACATCTCCAAGGTCGTAACGCTTGTCAGAAAAGAACAGTTTATCAATAACGTCACGTGCGGTAGCATCATCCGGCGGATCTGCATTACGCAACTGACGATAGATGTAAACAACTGCCTCTTTTTCTGAGTTACATGGGTCTTTTTGAAGAGTATTGTAAATCAGTGCATAGTCGCTGACACTTGTAGATTCCTTGTGTAGCAGAATAGTCTTAGCACCTGAATCAACAATCTCGTCTATATGTTCATTTTCGAGGATAGTTTCACGATCAATGATCACCTCATTTCTTTCGATAGAAACTACTTCACCGGTATCCTCATCCACAAAGTCCTCAATCCATGATTTAAGAACCCTTGCAGCGAGTTTGCGGCCTACAACTTTCTTAAGTGCAGCCTTAGATACCTTAATCTCATCGGCCAGGCCGAATATTTCAAGAATATCTTTATCGCCTTCAAAACCGATAGCACGCAACAATGTAGTTACCGGAAGTTTCTTCTTACGGTCGATGTATGCATACATCACATTGTTGATGTCGGTAGCGAACTCAATCCAGGAACCCTTTAATGGAATAATCCTGGCAGAATAAAGTTTGGTACCGTTGGCGTGAATACTTTGTCCAAAGAATACACCGGGGGAACGATGCAACTGTGAAACAACGACACGTTCGGCGCCGTTAATAATGAAGCTTCCCTTCTCAGTCATGTAGGGAACGGTACCCAGGTATACATCCTGAACAACCGTATCAAAATCTTCATGCTCGGGATCCGTACAGTATAGCTTCAATTTAGCCTTGAGGGGCACACTGTAGGACAATCCGCGTTCGATACATTCCACGATTGAATAACGTGGAGGATCGATGTTATAATCCAGGAACTCGAGCACAAAGTTGTTACGGGTATCAGAAATTGGGAAGTTCTCCTGAAATACCGTAAATAACCCCTCTTTCCTTCTTTCCTCCGGAGTTGACCCCAGCTGAAAGAATTCACGGAATGATTTTAACTGAACCTCCAAAAAATCAGGAAACGGAAACTGACTTTTAATGGTGGCAAAGTTTATTCGTTTGGCAGTGTTTGGAGTCATCTATCAACTATTTAATTGAACTTAAAACATACAAGCATAAAAAGGTTTAGGATTCCGTAAAGCGGATTCCTAAACCACATACCTTATAATAAGGTTATCTTCTTACTTAAGTTCAACTTCTGCTCCAGCTTCTTCTAATTGTGCTTTTAATGCTTCAGCTTCTTCCTTAGTTACTTTTTCCTTGATAGCTGTAGGAGCCTTGTCAACTAATTCCTTAGCTTCCTTCAGACCAACACCAGTCATTTCCTTAACAAGCTTAACGATAGCTAGTTTTGAACCGCCTGCAGACTTCAGGATTACGTCAAACTCAGTTTGTACAGCAGCTTCAGCAGCATCACCACCAGCAGCAGGTGCAACAGCTACAGCAGCAGCAGCTGGCTCAATACCATATTCATCTTTCAATATAGTAGCTAACTCATTAACTTCTTTTACAGTAAGATTAACTAATTCTTCTGCAAGCTTCTTAATATCTGCCATTTTTGTAAGTGTTAAATTTCTGTTAGTAATTTTTTAGTTTCTCTCTTCCAAAGTTTTGAGGAGTCCGTGGATTGTAGTACCACCGGATTGAAGTGCTGATACAACATTCTTGATCGGCGATTGAAGCAGACCGATAACGTCGCCAAGCAGTTCCTCTTTAGATTTGATTGTAGCCAGAGTATCCAGCTGATTTGCACCAACGTAAACTGATTCTTCAACGAAAGCACCTTTAAGCGCAGGACGTTGAGTCTTCTTTGCAAAGTCTTTGATCAGTTTTGCCGGCAGGTTACCGGTATTGGTAAACATTATAGCGGATACGCCTTTAAGGGTAACATCAATTCCTTCGATGTTCCTTTCGCTGGCCTCGATAGCCTTATTGAACAATGTATTCTTGACTACCACCAGCTGCACGTCTTTTTGATAGCAGAGACGACGCAATGCTGTTGTTTCAGCAGCGTTCATTCCTGAAGTATCTGTAACATAAAAGTGTGGATACTCCTTTATCTTAGACGCCAGTTCTTGGATTATTTCAGCTTTTTCTGTCTTTTTCATAGTTCCAAAATTTCTCTTTTAAGACATTAATTAAACCTCAAGAGACTTGGGTTCAATCCGAATTCCGGGACTCATGGTACTAGACAGGAATACGCTCTTAACGTAGGCACCTTTTGCAGCAGACGGTTTTAATTTCATAACCGTGCTAACAAATTCCTTTACGTTATCTACCAATTGCTCGGGGGTAAAGGATACCTTGCCGACAGTAGTATGTATAATACCGTAACGGTCAACCTTGAAGTCGATCTTACCGGCTTTTACTTCCGTTACAGCCTTACCGATATCCATGGTTACAGTACCGCTTTTGGGGTTCGGCATAAGACCGCGGGGTCCCAAAACACGTCCTAACGCACCAACCTTACCCATCACATTGGGAGTAGTGATAATCACATCTATATCAGTCCAACCTTCTTTGATCTTGTTGATATAGTCATCCAAACCAACGTGATCGGCACCGGCTTTTCTGGCTTCCTCTTCCTTGTCAGGCGTACAGAGAACCAGTACTCTGGTTTGCTTACCTGTACCATGTGGAAGGGTAACCACGCCACGAACCATCTGGTTAGCTTTTCTTGGGTCAACTCCCAGACGAATATCAATATCAACAGAAGCATCAAACTTGGTAGTGCTAATTTCCTTAACCAGTTTTGTTGCATCTTCGATAGTATATGACTTCTTCTGATCGACCTTTTCTAGAGCTAACTTCTTATTTTTTGTCAGTTTTGTCATTTTCGCAAAAAGGTTTTAATTGTTACCAGGGAATTCACCATCAACAGTGATACCCATACTTCTGGCGGTACCTGCAATCATCCTCATTGCGGAATCCATAGTAAAGCAATTCAAATCAGCCATCTTATCTTCAGCGATGGTCTTGATTTGATCCCAGGAAACGGAAGCTACCTTCTTTCTGTTTGGTTCAGCTGAACCACCCTTAATTTTAGCTGCTTCCAACAACTGAACAGCTGCCGGAGTTGTCTTAACGACAAACTCAAATGACTTGTCCTTATAAACAGTTATTAGAACCGGCAAAACCTTTCCGGGCCTGTCCTGTGTCCTGGCATTGAATTGCTTACAGAACTCCATAATGTTCACACCCTTAGAACCCAAAGCGGGACCTACTGGGGGTGATGGATTTGCTGCGCCACCTTTGATTTGAAGTTTAATAAACGTTTCTACTTCTTTAGCCATTGTAGCAATTCATATTGGTTATTAAAATTCAGATCAAGGGAATAGCATTACTTTTGTCCGTAGAGACAATTATTAGATTGTCCTGGAAGCTCCGCTACTAAACAAACACACTATTCCTTTTCAACCTGTAAAAAGCTTAATTCAAGTGGAGTTTTTCGGCCAAATATTTTGACCATTACTTTCAATTTCCTCTTGTCTTCGTTAACCTCCTCAATAACGCCGGTAAAACCATTAAATGGTCCATCTGATACCTTAACAGTTTCGCCAACAAAGAAGGGTATATTTATCTCCTCATTTGCCTCAGTAAGTTCATCTACCTTACCCAGAATGCGGTTAACTTCAGAAGAACGAAGTGGAGTAGGTTCATCTTCCCTATCAGTAAGGAAACCTATAACATTAGGTACATTCTTCAGGATATGGGGAATCTCACCAACAAGTGCAGCCTCGATCAGTACATAGCCGGGGAAAAAGTTCCTCTCCTTGCTGATCTTTTTGCCATTGCGGATTTGATACACCTTTTCGGCTGGTATCAAAACCTGGCTGACATACTCCTGTAGCTTATGGTTTGCAATTTCGCTCTCGATATACTCCTTTACCTTCTTCTCCTTACCACCGATAGCGCGAAGTACATACCATTTTTTTTCAATTTCGCTCATTATTCCCGTGTCTCCCTGTTAGTATAACTTATTGTAGAGCCAATCAAGTATAGTGTCGAATGAAACGTCCATCAGATAAACGACAATTGCAATAATAGCTGAAGCTACCATTACAACAACCGCACTGCTCTGTAGCTCTGACCATGTCGGCCAAGAGGTTTTCTTTACAAGTTCTGTATGAACTTCCTGAAAATACGTCCTAATTTTATTCATCCGTAAATGCTTTGAAAACTATTAGCAGGAATAGTCTTGACCTTGCGGTTTGATCTTGGTTAATCAATAAACTATACCACCTTGTTTACTTGCACGGGAGGAGAGACTCGAACTCCCGACACCTGGTTTTGGAGACCAGTGCTCTACCAACTGAGCTACACCCGTGTATATTTGGGAATGCCCATAGGCATTCCCAAGTTACTATGTTGATTAGTCAACAATTTCAGTAATCTGACCAGCACCAACTGTACGACCACCTTCACGAATAGCGAAGCGAAGACCGATGTTGATAGCAACAGGATAGATCAGGTTAACAGTGATAGATACGTTATCACCAGGCATAACCATTTCTACTCCTTCTGGCAGGCTGATTTCACCAGTTACGTCCAGAGTACGGATATAGAACTGCGGACGATATTTGTTGTGGAAAGGAGTGTGACGACCACCTTCTTCTTTCTTCAACACATAGATCTCAGCTTTGAACTTAGTGTGAGGAGTGATTGAACCTGGTTTGGCAAGAACCTGACCACGCTTAATTTCTTCCTTGTCAACACCACGAAGCAACAGACCTACGTTGTCACCAGCTTCACCCTGGTCAAGAATCTTACGGAACATTTCAACTCCTGTACATACAGTCTTCTTGCCATCAGCACCAAGACCAATGATTTCGATTTCTTCACCAGTTCTAATGATACCTGTTTCGATACGACCTGTAGCAACAGTACCACGACCAGTGATTGAGAATACATCTTCAACAGGCATCAGGAAAGGTTTATCCTTATCACGGGGTGGAAGTGGAATCCACTCATCAACAGCAGCCATCAGTTCCATAATCTTATCTTCCCACTTTGGTTCGCCATTCAATGCACCAAGAGCAGAACCCTTGATAACAGGAGTGTTGTCACCGTCGAATTCATAGAAGCTCAATAGATCGCGAACTTCCATTTCTACAAGTTCCAAAAGCTCTTCATCGTCTACCATATCAACCTTGTTCATGAAAACAACGATACGTGGAACGTTTACCTGACGAGCCAAAAGAATGTGCTCACGAGTTTGAGGCATAGGACCATCAGTAGAAGCTACTACAAGAATTGCACCGTCCATCTGAGCAGCACCAGTTACCATGTTCTTAACGTAGTCAGCGTGACCTGGACAGTCTACGTGAGCATAGTGACGGTTTTCAGTTTGATACTCTACGTGAGATGTGTTAATAGTGATACCACGCTCTTTTTCTTCTGGAGCGTTATCGATAGCATCGAAGCTCTTAACTTCGGACAGACCCTTCTTAGCTAATACAGCTGTGATAGCAGCAGTTAAAGTGGTTTTACCGTGGTCAACGTGACCAATGGTACCGATATTAACGTGAGGCTTTGTCCTTTGAAATGTTTCTTTAGCCATAATTCGAAATTATTTTAGACAATTAGAACAATATTGAAACCAGTAAAACTTTAACTAACCAGAGCCAATGATGGGAATTGAACCCATGACCTCTTCCTTACCAAGGAAGCGCTCTACCCCTGAGCTACATCGGCTTTTTTAAAGAGCGGGAAACGGGACTCAAACCCGCGACCCTTAGCTTGGAAGGCTAATGCTCTATCAACTGAGCTATTCCCGCAAATTTTCGCGCCCCAAAGTTAAAACTTTTAAACTGAAACCGCCCAAAAAAATCGCACTAAATTCGGGCAAATTCTGATTAAAAATTACAGGGTTTTGATTTTCAGGTGTAATCAGGAGAGAATCAGAAAGTTGAAAACATGATCAGAATTCCGTCCCATATAAGCTTTATTTCATTCAACAGGCTGATCATCTATGATAACCAGCCTGTTATATTGTTATCGCTTATTGCTTACACACAAAAATTGGTGTGCAAATGTATAATAATTTTCAAACAACACAAAAATAATATGTCAATTTTAGATTATTTGGCCTTTATCTTATCCTTTGTTCTGATTAGCTGTTTGCGTAATGCCTCACATGCAAGATCCACAGACTCTTCAAAAGTCTTGCTTTGCTTCTTTGCAAAGAGAGTATTGCCAGGGATCTCTAAATTGATCTCGGCAACTTTGTTCTCGGTTGTTTCCGCCTTGTCCAGACGCAACACCACTGCAGCGCTAATAATTCCATCATAGAACAAATCAAGCTTGCTCACTTTTTTTTGAATGAATTGTTCCAGCTTATCAGTAGCGTCGAACCTCAGTGATTGAATCGTAATGTTCATAAAACTCTCCTCCATCATTTTATGCTCTGGGATGAGCCTGTTTATAAATAGCATTCAGTTGTTCAAATGTGGTATGTGTATATACCTGAGTTGCATTCAGGTTGGCATGTCCCAGCAATTCTTTGATTGCATTAAGGTCTGCCCCCCTGTTAAGAAGTACCGAAGCATAAGTATGGCGTAGTACGTGAGGGCTCTTCTTGCTTAAGGTCGTCACCGTTGCAAGTGAAGAGTGCACTATCCTATATATAAGCTTTGGATATACCTTCTCACCTTTAGATGTCAAAAACAGCCAGGGAGAGGCATTGGCACCAAAGGTCTCTGTTCTAATATCCAGATACTTTTTAAGTAGAGTATAACATTCACCAGGAAGCGGGATAATCCTTTCCCTGGATCTCTTTCCCTGTACTTTTACAAATCTGCTGTTCATATCCACATCAGAAAGCCGCAGTGAAATCATTTCAGCCAGCCGCATTCCTGTATCATAGAACAGTTCAATAATAAGTTTGTTTCTTATTCCTTCGTATCCTTCACCAAAATTATTATTGTCCAAAAGCTGGGTCATTGCCTGTTCCTGAACAAACTGTGGTAAACGACGAGGTATCTTTGGAAGATTGATTATAGTAGCCGGGTTGTGATCTATCTCACCCAGTACCTGAAGATGCTTATATAAAGTACGTAGTGCTGATATTCTTCTGTGTATGGTCCTTGGACTCATACCCGATTCACTCATCGAAATGATCCAACCACGAATATCCCTGGTACTTACAGAAAGGAGGGCTGAAGTATCGCTACTGCCCAAAAAATCCAGAAAAGCCCTGACGTCGTTCTCATATGCAGCTAAAGTATGTTCAGAACAACGTTTCTCCGACCTCAGGTATCTGGAAAAACTCTTTATATGGTCCATGAAAAAAATATCTTACCTCTTTCCCTAAATATACGAAATAATAGAGAAAAAGGTAAGATACTTAATGATAAATTTCCTGAAAAATTAAGCCTCTTCTTCGCGTTGCAGCGTCTGAATATAAATAGCTTTTTTCTTCTGCTCCCTCTTGATAACAGATGGCTTTTCAAATGCCTGACGGCTACGAAGTTCCCTCATTACACCTGTCTTCTCGAATTTTCTTTTGAACTTCTTCAAAGCTCTTTCAATGTTTTCACCTTCTTTGATCGGTACAATTATCATAATTACGTGATTATTAAATTTCTATATGCAAATATACTATTAATTCGATACTTACCTCAAAAATTCAGGTTGCAAATAAAGTGAAGTTTCATGAAAGTAGCAAATATTCATCCCCAGTATTTGGTCATTTTTTTTATTTCAGACTCAGGATCTTCACTCTGTACAAAGGTAGTACTTTAATAACTCCCACTTGGCACTGTCAATATTTTCGAGGGAGTCGAGCTGTGCAATATTAATAATATGCTTTAGTGCCTTCCTCCGCTCAACAATTTCAGAAGCAATGAAAAAATCAATATATGGATGGCGCCTCAAACCGGCTACTGTAGCCTTGTTGACATTAATCCTACGGGGTACTACCGTATCCAATACCAGATATTGTTTTATTCTATTGAAATTATCCTCTGAAATCCCATAGACCTCTGCAATCTGATTGACCGACACAAAGCCTCCGAGCAGGTTGCGATATGCAACTATCCTCCGACTATAGGTCTCCCCTATTCCCGGTAGTTCCATCCACTGTGTCTCATCAGCACTGTTAATACAAATCAATGGTGGATTATCAATATCATCTCTGCTGTATCTCTGGCGAGCACTCAATCTGATAAAATCAAGGCTGTCATAAGTCCAGCAGGCCAAACGAGTATCCGCGTACCATCCCGGAAACCATAATTCCTCACGCATTGTCATTAGTTCGGCTATCATGCAACTATCCCACCCCAATGTAATCAACTGATCCGAATCCACTTTATTGAGATCAAAACAATGTGGTTTTGGTGGCTGTGGCTTTGACTCCGGTTTCAGATCCATCTTGATATAGGGCAGTAACAATTGCAGAAGGGAGTCATTCACACCATAGATCTTACCTACATCTTGAGGTGAACGGAAATGTCCACCTGCTTTCAGATACGCAGACCAGTTGTGTGAAATTCTGGCAGGAATACCAAAGGCAACAAGCTGATCATAGCTAATATCATTGGGATCAAATACAGAAAGATTCATACCGGCAGCTTTGGCAGAAGCTGCCGGAATCTCACCGCTTTCCGGTTTAAGAAGGACTATATCATCCTGACCAAAACTCTCGTCCCTCCCTACAGGATCAAAATAGCTCAGGCCAAAACGTAGCAATATCAACATCAGGAGCAAAAGCAGGAGGACTATCAGGCCTCTCTGTTCACCCCGGGAGAGGGTCAAAAGGTCCTTCCACATCTTGACTTTTTGAAACAAAATATCAACTACGTCTCAAAAAGTCAAGCCTGCTAAAATTTAAGAAGTCCGATACTATTCAGGAATACTATTGCTATTGCAAGGGGAGCAAGGAATCTGATTACAGGGATAAAAATTCTGAAATAAAAAGCAGGTCTTCCATCTTCTTCCAGTTCGTTACGCACAACAGTCTTACCCAGAACCCATCCAACAAAGATTACCGTGAGTAGTCCTCCCATTGGCAATAATATATTCGAAGATGTTGAATCAAAGAAACCAAAAATGCTACTATTGATTGCACATAGAACTCCAAGGGCGGATATTGAACCAGCTGCAACCCAGGTTGCAACGGTACGCTTCATCTTCAGTTCTTCAACAAAGTAGAGAACGACTACCTCTAGCAATGAAATTGTAGATGTCAGGGCTGTAATTGCAAGCAGGACGAAAAATATCACTGCAAAGAAATACCCACCAACCATCTGGTTGAATATTCCGGGGAAGATTACAAAGACCAGACCGGGACCTTCACTGGGCTCAATCCCGAAGGCAAACACAGCAGGGAAAATAGCCAACCCTACCAAAACTGCAAAGAATGTGTCTGCAAGTGATGTATATATAGCAGATTGACCAAGCGATTCATTTTTATTAATATAAGATCCGTAGGTGGCCATGGCACCCATACCAAGACTAAGGGAGAAAAAAGCCTGGCCTAGCGCATTAAGTATGGTACTTCCCTCTACTTTGCTAAAATCAGGCTGAAATAAAAACTTGAGTCCTTTTGAAGCACCTTCAAGTGAAAGTGACTTACCAATAAGCACCAGAACAATAACAAAGAGCAAAGGCATCATCATTTTACAAGCCTTCTCTATACCGTTTTGAACTCCAGCCTTGACGATAAAAGCAGTAATCGCCATAAAAGCAAGCATAAAGAATATAGGACGCCAGGACTGACCAGTTGCTGTATCATAGAAAACCTTGATTTCTTCTGATGATTTGTCAGCAAAGTAGTTGCCTGCTGCAGCAACTATATATTCAAGGGTCCAGCCAGAAACCACTGAGTAAAATGCAAGTATCATAAAAGCTGCTGCAACCCCCATTATTCCAATAATAGGCCAACCCGAACCGGGAGCGAGTTTCCTAAATGCCCCGAAAAAATTGGCCTGTGATTTCCGTCCAATAATAAACTCGGACAGCATCACTGGAACCCCAAGAGCTAACACAAAAAACAGATATATAAATAAGAAAGCCGCACCCCCGTTCTCTCCTGTCAAATATGGGAAACGCCATATATTTCCCAAACCAATTGCTGAACCTGCAGCTGCAGCGACTATACCAAACTTACTTGAAAAAACGTCGCGTTTATGTTCTTTGTGACTCATTCCCGTATACAATTATTTTGTAAAGTATTTTGATACTTAAATAGAGGTACGAAAATATAATTTTCATTAATATTCTGAAAGCACAAAGCCCGAAATTGTGATTTTTCCTTATGTTTACCCGCACAAAAATAAATAGTTTGTAAGCTTCAATCACTTATCAGGAAATTGCTAAAGTGATATGATTTCCTTATTTTTGTGGCTTGATTAAGAGAATCAAACTTGATTAACAGGATTTACAACAATCATTAAACTATAAACAAAATGGCAATACATTACAAAGAGCTGGGTCTATCAAACACTAAAGAGTTGTTTGCCAAGGCCATTGCCGGCGGTTATGCCATACCGGCATACAACTTCAATAATCTGGAACAGCTACAGGCTATTCTTCAGGCATGTGTTGAAACCAAGTCACCTGTCATCCTGCAAGTATCTTCCGGAGCTCGTAAATATGCCAATGCTACTCTTTTAAGGAACATGGCAAAAGGTGCAACTGAGTATGTGAAAGAACTGGGCTATGCAATACCTATCGTTCTTCACCTTGACCACGGTGATTCATTCGAGCTTTGCAAGGATTGTATCGACAACGGTTTCTCATCAGTGATGATTGACGGTTCTCACCTTCCTTATGAAGAAAATGTTGCTCTTACAAAGAAAGTTGTGGAATATGCACACAAATTCGATGTAAGTGTTGAAGGCGAACTTGGAGTACTGGCTGGTGTTGAAGATGATGTTGTTGCAGAACACTCAAGCTATACTCGTCCTGAAGAAGTAGAAGACTTTGTAAAGCGTACAGGTGTTGATTCACTTGCTATCTCTATTGGTACTTCTCACGGTGCACACAAATTCAAACCCGAACAATGCACCAGGAACGCTGAAGGTGTATTGGTTCCCCCACCATTAAAGTTTGATATCCTTGAAGAAATCGAAAAGCGCATACCCGGATTCCCGATCGTATTGCACGGTTCTTCTTCTGTTCCGATGGAACACGTAAATACTATCAACCAATATGGTGGTAAGATTGACGCTGCTATCGGTATTCCGGAAGATCAGCTTCGTAAGGCTGCCAAGTCAGCAGTTTGCAAGATCAACATTGACTCAGACGGTCGCCTTGCCATGACTGCTGCAGTTCGCAAGGTTCTTGCTGAAAAGCCAGGTGAATTCGACCCACGTAAATACCTCGGTCCTGCAAGAGATGTACTGAAAGAACTGTACATGCACAAGAATATCAACGTTCTTGGTTCAGCTGGTAAGGCTTAATCCAGAATAAAGATCTAGTAACACAAGAGGCTGCCCCGAGGGCAGCCTCTCTTTTTTGTCATTTATTGATATCCAATACTGTATAAACACTATCAGAATCTGGCACAAACCCACAGCTAAGCCCAGGATACTTGTAATACCAAGAATTCTTTAGAAAGGATAACCGATAGCAAAGTTGAATGCTACATCGCTCCACTTGTACGAGCGGCTGAAGGGGATCCAATTATGTTCTGCTGTCACTGCAGGGTCATGGATTTTGAATCCGGTATCCAGACGGAATATAAAATAGCTGAAATCGAAGCGGGTACCAAAGCCTGCTCCCACCGCCAGTTGCTTGTAAAACTTATTCCACTCAAAGAGTCCTCCTTCGGGACTACTGTCACTCTTTATACCCCAAATATTACCTGCATCTACAAATAGTGCACCTTCAATCAACCAGAATAGAGGGAAGCGATACTCAAGGTTTGCTTCCAGTTTGATGTCTGCAGTCTGATTGTAAAATCTGGTAGTCTCATCAGAAAAGGTACCGGGTCCAACGGCTCTAACGGGCCAGGCTCTGATACTATTGGCACCTCCCGAGAAGTAACGCTTTTCAAAGGGAAGCACATTCAGATTACCATATGGCAATCCCACACCTGCAAAAAGCCGGTATGTAAGGGATGTATTACGATTAAATGCGTTATGGAAACGTATATCAAAGTCAGTTTTGAAATATTGTGCGTACCTTATGCCAAGGAAAGTGTTATAATCTTCCTCCCCTCCTGAACCCCAGACTGGAGCCATCAGATCCAGAATATTACCGGCCGACTCTGCTGTATACCTGAAATACCAGAAATCCCGGTTACGCTGTGTCAGCTGTTGCTGATTGTATGTATAATTATAGTTGATATTGGCAATAAGGTGGTTCTCGTAACTGTTTCGCAGGAAGGGGTTTTCCTCGATATACTCCAGAAAGCTCTGAGATATCGCAGGTATATCCACCAGATTGAAGTCGATAGGGAATAGTGAGTGGGTACTGAATCTTGAAGATCTCCAGTTGTAACCGAGTCTCGCATTGAATATCGTACGTGTATAGTCTGGTCTGCGCTGGTGATTATATGCCAGGGCTATTGTTGTTTTGGGGTTATACCTTTGTCTGAAACCCTCTATTCTGAAAGGCATAAAGAACTTGGGAAAGACAACAGAGACATCGGAACCAAATTCGATAGTCTTGAAGCTTTCACCGCTACCTCCACGTAACACGACCTGGTTTTCGCGAGCCAGCCTTGTACTGAAGGTAAAGAGTTCTGCACCGTTGAAAAGGTTCTTGTGCTGATATTTCAAACTACCGGCAGCACCCAGATTACCTGAGGAGTTTGTGCCTTCTACCTCAACAGCATAAGATTGATACTTACCCGGAATAAGATGAATTACACAGTCAAGCAGGTAGTTGCCATCCTTGTCTCTCTCACCAGGTCTTTCATAAAAGCGTATACTTATATATTTAAAGATCTGAAGGCCACTCAAAAGAGACTGAGTTCTTTCAACCAAACTGGATCTGTATATATCACCGGGAACAATGTAGTTACTGTTGGTCAGCACGTTGGGATTGAAATCCAGTTTACCTTCATAGATAATGTGAACTCCGTCATATACCAGGGTGTCGGCTGCAGGAATCCCTACATTATCCTCAAATGACAATTCCTGTGGGTCAATGTCAACATGGAAATACAGGCTATTGATGATATACCTTGCATGGTTACCTTCTGCAGTCCTGCCTGCTGCATTGGCAGCCGGCTTCATAACCACTAGAGTGTCATTAATCCTGTAGTTGCCTACAGTGCTGTCGGCAATGAAATAGATATATTCCTTTGCAAAGTTGTAGTAACCATTATTTCGCAGTGTCTCAGTAATTCTCTCCCTCTCCCTTTCGTGCATCTGGGAGGTAAAGCCCCTGCCCCTTCTCATTGAACGGTTAATAGTATCATTCAGAACAAGACTCTCCAAGCTCTTATCTTCAATTTTGTAGTATAGTTCGTTGAGTCTGTATCGTACACCTGAGTTAATATAATACGAGACTTTGGCCTTCTTGTCAGATGGAAATGACAGCTGGTAGTCGACATCCGAGAGATAATAGCCCCTATTGTTAAGGAAGAGTTTGATCTGTTCGGCAGATCTGTCAACCAGTGTTGAATCAAAAATTACCGGAGCCTCACCAATGTTCTTCAACCATCTGTTAATACCTTTGGAGTCATCGCGGCCCGATAGATTATATAATCCAAGGTGAAACTTCCAGAAACCGAGGGTTCGGAGATTTTCCTGTTGACGCAGATAAGGCTTCAGGTCGGAACGCTTTATATCACGTGCATCGCTGTATATCTGAACTCTGGATAAAAGACGCTCATTCTCGGCAACATATTTTGTGGTGCTGCACGATGCAAGCAACACAATTATAGTTACTGCCAGTCCCCCACTACGCATAAAAGCGGCCACTCTCCTGTTCATTCCAAAACTATTATAACGGCTTTTTAGTTACATTTGCAAATTAAGGTAAAATATTTGGAGCATGCTAAGCCAGAGACAGAAGAAACTGATAGCCTCAATGGCTAACAAGAAATTCCGTGACGAGTACAAGCTATTTTTGGCCGAGGGGCCAAAAATAGTTTCCGACCTCATTGTATCCGGCATGAAGCCCAGGCTGATCTGTGCTGCCCCTGGCAAGGAACTTCCTAAAGTTCTGGTTCATTTTGAAATTATCGAGATCAGTCAAAAGGAATTGGACTCCATTTCTTTCCAGATAACTCCCCAGCAGGTACTGGCACTTTTCGAACAGCCCAAGTACACCATCAATTATAATGCCATTAAACAGGAACTGGCTCTGGTTTTGGACGGCATCCAGGATCCGGGAAATCTGGGCACTATCATACGGATGGCTGACTGGTTTGGCATCAACAATATCATCTGCAGCAAGGATACCGTGGATATTTTCAACAACAAGGTCGTTCAAGCCACAATGGGTGCCCTTGCCGGGGTTAGAGTTCATTATGCTGACCTTGCTGAATTCCTTGGCACATATACAAAGTCATGTTCCAATCCTGTATATGGCACCTTCCTCGAAGGCAACAATCTTTATCAGGAAAAGTTACTGACACCTTCGGTGATAGTACTAGGTAATGAAGGAAGGGGCATCAGGGATAACATAGCTGAATACATTACTGACAAGATAACCATTCCAATGTATTCAGGTTCCCGAGGTTCGGAGTCCCTCAATGTGGGAGTTTCGGCTGCCATTGTCTGTGCAGAGTTCAGGCGGGTGGAAGCCTATTCAAAGTAAAAAGTAAGCAGGAACATTCTAGATGTAAGTCTGTCAAGCACATCCGAATAGTACACATCTTCGGGTTCGCCTGTCCCTTTCGGATCCAGCACATTCATCAGACCTATTGACACCTTTAGTTCGGTAGAAAGCCTGAAATAAGTCAGGTAATAGTCAAGTCCGGCTCCCAGTTCCCAGTACACATCAAATGGCTTAATCATCAATCCATCCTTTTTGCTCTTGGCAAGGTCGAAGCGGGGATTGATACCTGTAGTAAAAAAGGGTTTTACATTAGTCATGCGGGCTCCGTTGAACTTAACAACAAGAGGCATTTCTATATAGGTGGACTTGATTGCCAGTGGTTTCTCATCCTCCACGCCATTTTCAGAAACAAACAGCAAATCACGTTGTCCGAAACTAATGCCAGGGAGGGCACGAAGGCTTATATAACGGTTGATCCTGAAATTGGTGACCATACCAATATTAATACCAGGATTGAGTTGAGCTACATCAGCATACCTGAGGCCACCCGGTCCCTGCTCAGCCGGAACTTTTGACACCACTTTGTAATCCATTGCATTGAAGCCTATCAGGAACCCAAAGTTGAGAGCCTTGTCATCAAACCATGGCAAATTTGGAACCTTAGCCTGCGGTTGAGCAAACAGAGATCCTGATATTAGCAAAAGGGTAAGCGTGAGGTGCTTCATGTAAAGGCGTTGATATATCCGGAAAATTAATAACGCCGGCAGCCTGTATTTATTGCAACTATTTTTCAGAAATATAAATTGTAGCAATACCAAAAGTCTGTTTCCACGACCTTATAGGTTTAAGACCTGCTTTTTCAAGTTCCGCCTCAAAGTCCTTACCATCAGGAAACTGCAACACAGAGGCCGGCAGATAAGTATAGGCTGCCTTGTCTTTTGATACAAGCCCTCCCCACCAAGGAAGTATACGGGTAAAGTAGAAACCATAGAGTTGCCTTATCGGGAAGGAGGATGGCCTTGAAAACTCAAGTACATAGAGTGTACCAGCTGGTCGCAGTACTCTCTGCATCTCACTCAGCCCCCTGTTGAGATCACCGAAGTTTCTTACCCCAAAGGCTACTGTGATTGCATCGAAGCTATTGTCATCGAATGGAAGGGCTTCAGAATCTCCCTGACGTAGTTTGACTCTGTCCTGCAACCCTTTCTTCTCAACCTTTTTGGCCGCCAGCTCAAGCATACCTGAGGAGAGATCTACACCCCAGATCTCGGCATTCCTGACCGACCTTGCAATAGCAATTGCAAGGTCTCCGGTACCGGTTGCTACATCCATAATTTGCATTGCTCCTTTCCTTCGAAGCAGCTTGACAACCCTTTTTCTCCAGATTTTATCAATGCCAAATGAAAGGGTTCTGTTAAGAAAATCGTACTTAGGGGCAATATGGTCAAACATCTGTCTGACCTGATCCTTTTTTGAGCCTCCTTCGGGGCTATATGGTTTTACACTCATTTCCTGTCCTGCACTTAAAGGTGGACCGACATCGGTCTGCACGGCAAAGATAACAATTAACTATACCAGTCCGTCAACCCATTTCTGAAGATAGGATTCAAAGTCCTTTTTTATATCGCTAATAAACCCATAGGACTCGTCATCTATCCTGACCTCACCCTTGGTCACGTGACCCAGGATTGAGAATGGGAATTCCTGCTCTACCATGTAATCGACAAAGTCATCCTGCTGCTCAGGGGCAACTGACACAACTACGCGACTCTGGGATTCTCCAAAGAGGAAGGCATCCTTGCGGATCTCGGCATCTGTGGTAATATCAAAACCAAATTCGATTGGAATACCACACTCCAGCAGGGTAAAGAAGAGGCCTCCGTTGGACACATCATGCACGGACCTTACAAGTTGCTTGTTAATCAGGCCTGAAATAACCTGATGCAGCTCACGCTCTTCCTGCATATCGAAGAATGGAGGAACTGTCTCATCTATTTTGTGAATCCGGCGGAGATATTCAGAACCATTGACATCATTGCGTGAGCGGCCAATCAGGAAGATCATATCGCCCTTATGCTTGAATGCCAATGTAGTATGGTGTTTCTTGTCATTAAGCAGTCCCACCATTCCAATTATTGGAGAAGGTGTGACGGGTACGATTCGACCTTCTACTGACCTTTGGTTGTAAAAGCTTACGTTACCACTTATTACCGGAAGGCTGAAATATTTACATATATCTGCAACTCCTTTAACTGATGCCACGAAGGCCCCATAGGCCTTCGGGTCTGCCGGATTACCAAAATTGAGACAGTCGGATACAGCAAGTGGTGTTCCACCAGCACAAATTATGTTACGGGCTGCCTCTGCAACTGCAATCTGAGCTCCTTTGTAAGCATCCCCATTCATATAGCCCGGGTTGCAGTCTATGGTTGCCAACAGCGACTTCCCATTCTCACTAACCTCAATAATAGAGGCATCTGAAGGATACTTGACACTTGGGTCATCCTCACTAAGAGACCTGTAAAACTGCTTGCTGAGGTCCTTTTTGGATACAAGGTTGAGTGAACTTATCATCCGGCGAACCACAGCAGGGTAGTGATCAGGTTCAGGCAAGGTCTCGATATCAACAGATTCAGGATACTCATCATCATCTTCAAAAGGAGGATCATAGACTGGAGCTTTCCCTCCCAGACCAAGAAATTCGACAGGAATATCGGCCAGTAGTCCGCCCTCTTCAATAAGTTGAAACCTGCGTGAGTCGTTTACTTCTCCAAGGATACCAAAGTCAACTCCCTCTTCAAGTACAATGGATTTAATTCTTTCTGTCTTGTCGGGATCAAAACACAGCAACAGACGCCCCCAGGTTTCTGACACCAGAATATCACGTGGTGAGAGGCCTTCGTCACGGCGGGGTACATCCTTGGTTGTAACAGTTACACCCGAATTACCACGGGCTGCCATTTCTGTAATGGCACCAACAATTCCCTGTCCGCCAACCGGCTGAATACCTATTACAAGTTTCTCCTCTATAAGTTTCCTGATAATTCTGAAAAGTGACTTTTCAACATCGGCAGTCTTCATAAAATCGGAAGTGGTCTGCTTTGTGCCATGTCCTGTGATCACATCGGCAGCGAAGGCATCTCCGTCAACCCCTTCGCTTCCGGTTGCAAGTCCGATGACCGCAATAAGGTTGCCCTTGCCTCTGGCAACAGCTGAAACGAGCTCGTCTTTTTTGGCTACGCCAATAACCATATTATTGACAATGGGACTGGAGTTGAATGTATCGCAGAAAAAGGTCTCCCCTCCAACTATGGGTACGTCAAAACGTCTCTCAAAATCTGAAAGGCCCTTGATAACCTCATCAAAGAGCCAACGTGCAGTATCCCTGCTGTCATTACCGAAACGGAGTGAGTCAAGGAAGGCCAATGGCAAGGCGCCCATAGCAAATACATCTCTGGTTACTGCCCTGAGGCCTGTAGATGCACCTAGACGGGGTTGGACCGCGCATGGGTGATTGTGAGACTCCAGTTTGAACACACAAACCTCATCATCTCCAATGTCAACAGCACCGGAAATATCCCTTCCAGCTTCTACAACTACATTGGAACCACTTCGAGGAAGCAGTTTCAGCCACTTCAGTGAGTGCTTATAGCTTGCATGCTCAGACCACAATATTGAGAAAATCTCAAGTTCAAGGAGATTGGGATTCCTGTCCAGTATTTCGACAACCCTGTCAAATTCTTTGGAAGGCATCCCAAAGACTTCCGCATGATGTATGTTTGTCTCAGTTTTTGACATAGAGAAGAATTTATTATACTTCATTAAGGGCTTTGCGCAATAAATTTAGCATTTTAAGCCAAATAATCAGCATCCCTTACGGTATAATAAACGACAAAAACTGAAAATCATTGCAGGAAGGACCTCACACAAATACTTATTCAGCCACACGGCTTACTCAGTGGGATTCCTTTGCTTAAGCACTGACTCCAGAGCTTCGTCAGGACTTATAACATTGTAGAACTTCCAAAAATCGGGATCAAACTCTCCTATCTGATCAGAAAGAGAATAGGCAGGTCTGAAATATTCCGAAGCTGGGAATCTGATACGCCCGATAGTTTGTTCAAAGTCAGTAATAAGCAGTTCGGAAACGGTCTCAAATACAGATTTTTCCTTTTCAGAACGGTCATAGATTCTTACACTTAACTCACCTTTTACCTTTGACAGCACCCAGATCCCGTTCCATGGCCGATACTGTACCAGATAGCGGGCATAATAAGGTTTGGTCTTAAACCGCTTGGCATCACTCTTGATAAGCATGCTACGGCTACGTTTAAGCGATGGTTCAGTCATCTTGAAGTCAATACTTACCATACCCAAAGACACAGTGTCAATACGCATCTCACCCTCATAATAAATTCCTTCTTTATCGCTTTCTGGTTTGAAACCAATCCTATACACCGGTTTTCCAAATTCCTCATCCATCCCATTGTAAGAGTACTTATACTCCTGAGCCAACTCAGCTTTGGGGAGAAAATCGCCGTTTCGGATAATATCAAGTTGCGAAAAATAGTAGGGTCCTCCTACCAGCCTAAACCTTACAAGATCCATAGCCGATGTCTCACTACCCTTCCTGCCCTTTACAAAGCGAACTCTCTCCAACTCAGAGATTCTGTTGTATGGAGGCTTTACAATCTCTATAACAGCTTCCGAGACGTCAACATAGTGACCATTCTGCTTGATGGTCTCCCTGAAAAATCCCGTAAGCAGCATATGATCTGAAGAGTAATTTGCCTTGCTTCTCCTTTCTACCTCCCTTACTACCCTCAACGGATCCACACTTGTAATCCTGACCTCAGGCAACCAGATTGAATGACTCTTCATCCCAATTTCAATGATAGTATCTGTTTCGGGGATGCTAATGCCCGTACCCTGATAACCAAGGGCAGAAAACAGCAAGTGTTGCCCTGCCATCGTAGCAGGAATCTTGAAGACAAAGTGGCCGTCAAGATTTGTACTTGTTCCCAGTGCATGACCCTCAACAAAGATGTTGACTCCGGGAATACCCATTAATGATGCTGCGTCAACAACAGTTCCACTCACTGTAATAATCCCCGGTAGTGGATCATCCTTTTGTGCCTTACGCCCAATTATCACCTGACTGCCAATGATATTAACCTCTACAGTGTCATTCTCAAAAAAGGAGATTATCCTTCCCTTGTCAGAAAAATCTGCCGGATCGGCCAATATTACTGAATCAGCATTTATAGCCAGGGCGTCATAGGCAAAATCAAGACCGTGAATGACTTTAAGTGTATCAATAAGCTGAGAATAGCTGATCTGGATCCTGCCGGTGGCAGGATCCTGTGCTGTGCAGGGTTCATAAAACGAAGACAGTATCCACAATAAGCATTGCAGAATAAACAGTTTTCTATAAGCCCTGCCTTGCATAATTAGTTGTTTCGATATACCATGATCATGGCGCTGTCACCCTCATATCGCAGATTGAAGGTTCTGCATACAACATCGATGATATGATCGAAATCGTCATAGGCGAAAGTGCCAACCAGTCTTTCCTGAAGGATTGATGCATCATTGGCCACTAGCCTGGTCCCGTACACTCGTTCGAGAGTTGCAAAAACATCAAGCAGCGGACTGTCATCAAAACTAATACGACCGCTTTTCCAGGCAATGTTGTTCATGCTGAATCTAACCCTATCAAGAGTTTTGGTCCTGTGATAGAAAACAGCTCCATCACCTGCTTTTAGTCTAAGTGGTGAATCTGTACCTGTAAGTCTGACCAGGTCGACAATACCCTCAAGAACCTCGACATTGAAGGTCTCAGCACCTTCGACATTACGGACATTAAACTGGGTACCAACGACCCTGACCTCAAACTCGCCTGAACCTACTATAAAGGGATGCTTCGAATCAGGGGCAACTTCAAACCAGGCCTCGCCGCTGAGGCTTACCCGTCGTTCCTTTCCCCTGAAAGGTTGTACAACTTCAAGGCTGGCTCCCCTGTTGAGTGTTACCTTACTACCATCGCTTAGGCTTATCTCCATAGGAAGTCTGTCCCCTGCTATGTAGTTCAGATACTCGGATTTGCTGTTGTCGATCAAGTATCTCATTCCAATGCCGATAGTAAGTACAGCTGCTACTGCAGCTGCCAAACGCATCACCCTGACCCGGATTTTCCTAACCGAAACATCAACAGTCCTGGTTTTGGCCTTTTCAAGCAACTCAGCTAAAGCCCCATCAGTATCGATATTCATCTGGAGCACAGCATCATCACCAAGCTGCCACGCATTCAGCCATTCATTCCATTCCTCCCTATATCCTAAATCTGATTCAAGAAGCTGTTTATGCTCCTTAAGCTCAGCATCGGATGCTTCACCTGCCAGGATCCTGGCTGCCCTGATCTCGTCTATCATATTACTTGTATTCATCATCTTTGCGTTTTGCTGAGGTTGGTTTAGGACCTTTGTAAACTATATATTGCTGCTGGTAATTTCTCCCTAATAAACTTAAGGGCCTTACCCATGTGAACCTCCACTGTCTTGACCGAGATACCCAAATTATCGGCAATCTCTTTGTATTTCATACCATCAAAGCGGTTCATTACAAAAACTCTCTGACACTGTGGAGGAAGCATTGCTATTACTTCCTGTACTTTTTCAATAAGTTCATTGTCCGGCAGTTCCGGTTCTTCATCCTTTAGCCTACCAGCCTCTTCTATGGTTCCGGTCCTTTTTCTATCCTTTATCAGGCTTATACATCTGTTGCGAACTGACTGAACCAGGTAACCCTTAATGTTGACTATCGGGGTTTCATCACGTCGTTCCCAGACACGAATAAAAACAGACTGCACCACATCCCTTGCAGCATCGGTATCGTTGAGGAATCTGCGTGCATAGACCACCAAAGAAGCATAGTGAGTCCTAAACAGCATCTCAAATACTGTTTCATTAATCACAGAGTCACTCTTTGTACCGAACGCAGATAAGGTCATTGAATAATTGCTATTTAAACTAATGACCAAATTATTACAAAAAACCCTTACTTCAAATCACTTTTTTTTAGCTTAAATGATGTGATTAGTGCTCCATGATCGGAAGGAAAGCCAAGCTCATGTGTATTAATTACCCTTGAATGCAAGGGTTCAAGTCTGGATCCATTGTAAAAGATAAAGCTTTCCCTATCGTGAAGTACTTCTTTAAAAATTGGGGACCAGGTATGTCCCGGCCATGCCCTTACATCAGGATAGAGCTGACGGTAACTGTCAATAAAGCCTGCCCTGGTCAATGCATAAGTAGCGGGATACTCGAGAGCAACTCCATAATGCAGGTCTTTATTCTCTTCAGTCCAGTCAAGATGAGAACCCGAATTAAAATCACCAGCAAGTATAAGTGGAACATCATCATTACGGTCTACCAAGGTTTGAAGTTCCCAAACTATATATCGCATCTCAGCACCCCGACTTTCCAGTTCCCTGGCCATCAATGTATCTGGATCAGCAACTCCAGACATAATATAAGGGCCGTTATTTGGTGAGAAGTTTAGATATACCGGACAAAACAGTATCGGATTTTCGTTGGGTAGTTCTACAGTTACTGCACCAGAAGCCCTCCTTCTGTATATATCATAAGTTTCCCCCAGAGGATAGCGGCTAATCACACTCAAGCCACCACTTCTCTTGTATAGATAAAAACCCAGGATTTCAGCAACAGTCACTTCAGTCCCAAAGCCATCCTGCATTGATATTATATCAGCACCTGACTCACGTATTATTTCTGCAATTCTGTGGACACCGACAAACTTACCGGAACGCACACCTCCTCCCCAGGTGTTCCAACTCATAACTGAAATAGTATCAGGAACAGTCATACGTTGTTTGAAACCTGGAGCTTTATACTGTTCAAAAATCGCCTTTACCTGACTGTCACTCAACACCCGGCTCCAAACCGTCAGATTGTCGATTACTCCATTGTAACAGTCTATTACAGGATCGGCAGAATAAGGGTCTGCACCAATAAAAAGTCGACTGTTGAAAATCGAAAAGTCCTCTTGTGCAAGTGAATATATGGCTACAGTTACTCCGTCATAATATAGTCTTACCTCCTTCTTTTGGAAGTTTACCGAAAAACCTACCATGTGCCATTTCCCGTCATTGATAGGTTGTCTGGAAGGAAGCGGATTATAGTGAGCTTCATTGACTCCATCTGTCATATGCCAGCTCCATGAACCATAATTCCCGGTCTCAATGGTCCATCCAAAGGGTTCAAAATCTTCTATCTCGTTCTTCTGACCAACTATTACATAGTTATTAAAGTCATACGGCGATAACCTGGTCCACAGCAACAAGGTAGTTCCCGGATAGTCCGTAATCCTTGTCACCTGATCATTTGATACTATTATAGGTTTTCTGAATAATGCCGTATGAGACAAATCGAGAGCCTGGCCATCTACTCCATCTGTATAGCTCACATTTCCATGTCCCCTAAAAACCACAGGTAACACTCCAGAGTTAACTACCTCTCCGTCGAAATCAATTGAGATAAGCGGCAATGAAGGGAGTCCGGTTTTATCACCAGAAGAAAGCGAGCAAGATGAAAGCATCAGGATCAGCAATCCAAGGCAAAGTAATAGCAAGCCAGGAACTTGTTGGATACAGCTTTTCTTCATACTATAAGCTATTTTCTTATCACAGGCAACGTGCAGCGATCATAGAAAACGATACGTAAAAAAACACCAGTCGGTTGCAAAACCTGACCCAAACACCCGCCTGTCAATCTGTATTCTACAGATTCTCAAGCCTATCGATCATAAGATTCAGTTCTCTTACAAGATCTGCAAATAGGGATTCAAACTGAGGATCGTTTTCCTTATATGCCTTCTCGGTCTGTATTGACAATGGATAGATAATTGATGCTTCCATAGTGCCGGCCATACCCTTGAGAGAGTGGAGCATACGCCTTATACCTTCAGTATTTCCGGCCTTTTCAAGTTCTCTGTAGTTGTCTTCAAACTGCCTGTAATCATGACAGAAACCTCTAAGCAGACGTTTGTACAAATCACTGCGACCTCCCATCCTCTTTATTCCAGCCTGAACATTCAGTCCTTCAAGCTCAGGAAAATCATAAACAACTGTTTCATCCTCAACGCCGGTTACCTCAGTATCAACTTCTTCAGGCCCAAATACAAGGCGGTAAATTACCTTGAACATGTCTTCAGGGTCTATGGGTTTGGCCACCATATCATTCATTCCAGCCTGACGACATTTGGGCTCCACATCGGCAAAGGCATCTGCCGTCATTGCAGCAATTGGAATATCCTTCCAGCCCGCTACCTCTCTAAGCTTACGTGTTGCTTCAAAGCCATCCATCTCAGGCATGTTGATATCCATAAGAACCAGGTCATAGGGACATTTGCCCTTGTACGAGAGAGCAAGGTCTATTGCTTCCTTTCCTCCTGAGACAACATCCGACTTTATCGATGCCATAGCCAGCAGTTCCATAGCCAACACCCTATTACTTGCAGTGTCATCTACTACAAGTACTCTGAGTGGTTTCCTTTCACGAATCATATCCCTGTACAACTTTCTCCTTGGGGCATGGCCTTCGCCTGCCACACCCCCACCTAGCACATCCATTATTGCATCAAACAGCAGGGTGTAGTTGACAGGCTTGTTGAGCAATACAATATTGGTGTTCTCTACAAGGCGTTTTAGGTCTGTTTCATTAAATGGAGTGCAGAATAGAACCAGATGTTCAAAACAGTCCTTGTACTTGTCAAGTCTCTCAAGAGCCAGAACATTATCAGCTCCAAAAATATTGGTATCAAGGAACAAAATCCTGAACGGATCCAGCTTTCTCACATTCTCAAGTTCTACCTGCAGATCCTTACGGGAGTTAACAGCCCTTGCGTTGAAACCAAAGTATTGTAGCATCTTCCTGAAGGCATTGCTCGTGGTACGTCCAGCATCTGCAACAAGGACCAATTCTCCGTCAGACTCAAATGCCTTGCGCATCTGTTCCTTCTTTTGAACCTTTTGCATATCTGCCTTCACTGTAAAGAAGAAAGTACTGCCGGAGCCATATTCACTTTCAACCCAGATAGTTCCACCCATCAGATTGGTAAGTCGCTTACAAATAGCTAGTCCCAGACCTGTACCACCGTATTTCCTTGTTATAGAAACGTCGGCCTGCGTAAAGGCCTTGAAAAGATTGGCTTTTTGATCATCCTTCAGTCCGATACCAGTATCTGAAACAGCAAAGAGGAGTTCTGCCTTACCCTCATCCTCCGACTTAAGGGAAATATTTACAATCACTTCACCCTGATCGGTAAACTTTATTGCATTGTTTACAAGGTTGACCAATACCTGTTCAATACGCATCGGATCACCAATAAGGTCGAGTGGCACCTGTGGATCACAGTTGAAAATCAGGTTAAGTCCCTTTTCGTAAGCACGGAAATACACTATATCAGCAAGGTTTTGCAAAACCGACTCAAGGTCGAAGTCAATATGTTCGAGATCGAGCCTACCGGCTTCGATCTTAGAGAAATCGAGGATGTCATTAATAATACCTAGCAAGGAGCGTGAAGACGACTGAATTCTTTTCAGGTAACCCGAATGTTCTGATGATTCCATTTTCTCAATACCCAGGTGAGTCCAACCGATTATGGCATTAAGAGGAGTGCGTATCTCATGGCTCATACGTGCAAGGAAATCGCTCTTGGCCCTTGTTGCGGCCTCCGCTGCCTCCTTGGCTTTCTGGAGTTCGATAGCACTCTCGTTTCGCATCAGCACGATACCCAGTGTAGCAGCAAAAGCTTTGAAAAGCGTTATATGAGATTCGTTCCAGTTGCCCGGTAGATTATTGTTCCCAAAGCCCAGGAAGCCCCAGAACCGGTCCTTCATAAACACGGGAACAAGCATAATAGAACTGAGATTCATGCTCTTCATAAAGCTTGCCTCTGCAGGACTTGCAGTGCGGTAGTTTTCAGCCACCTCCTTACCATGGGTAAATCTGTGATACCATGTCGTAGACACAGAATCATAAGGTACAGGTTCGAAATTAGTCCTGTTGATAGGAGCAAGCACCGAACGGTCAATCTCGACAAGGTGTTCGATAAAGACTTTGGAATTGCTTCCACCCTGTTTGTTGGCAAAAACAAAGGCTCTGTCCACATCTGCACCTGCACTCATAACGCTTAGAGCTCTAACCAGTGCCTCATTGGGATCATCATTTGCAATAAGTTCCTTGACTGCTTCGGTAACACTTTCAAGAAGTCTGTCCCTCAGCATTAGCTCAGACAGAGCTTCCTTTTGTGCAGTAATATCTATGATTACCCCCTGAAGGGTGACCTTGGTTGAATCAGGTTCGTATACTGGCATCCCCTTCTCATAGACCCACTTACGGTTGCCCATAAGGTCTCGAATCCTGTACTCCATCTCATATGGTCTCTGTCGCAGTACAGCCTGCCGGATAATCTCCCTCACCTTTATCTCATCCTCTCTCTCGATGAATGGGATAAGAGACTGTCCCTCCTTTATAAATGAGTTTATGCCAAGTCCAACAAGCTTCTCTACCCCACCGCTTATGAAAAGCATTGTACGCATTGCATCATTCTGGCATATATATACAACACCGGGTACGTTAGACACAATGTTACGGTAGTTTTCACGGCTCCTTTCAAGATCTGAGAGAGCCTTGCGCAATTCAGTAATATCGGTAGAAACCCCCACGATTGATACTACCTCTCCATCCTGGTTCTGTATAGGGAATTTGTTAGACAGGAAGGTACGCCTTCCAGAGGATGACTCCATGTATTCCTCTACCTGTATGGGTTTACCGGTCTTTATAACCTCTTTGTCATTGCTGCTAATAAGTAGAGCATATTCAGGCGGAAAGACTTCCTCATCAGTTCTTCCGATAATACGGTGAGCCTCTATACCAAGCAGCTCCTCCATAGGTTGATTGACCAAGGTATATCTCCCCGTCAGGTCCTTGACATAAATAAGTGATGCACTATTATTTATTACATCATTTAGCAGTTTTCTGTTTTCTTCCAGCTGCTTATCCTTAGCCTCCCTTAGCTTCTCTTCACCGGCAACTCTTATTATATAAAGGATGGCCATTATAAAGCCGAAAGCAATAGAGGAGACAATGATGATCATTATAATCCAAAGGCTCCATCTGGACCAGTCTTTCATCGCCTGGTTGTGATAGTTGTTGGCATCCTCTACCGTTTTCTGTACGGCCAGGGAACTGTCAACCAGCATGTCTTCTGCTTCCTTTAACTCGTAGATTGCCTTTGCCAGTTCAAGGGTTTCATTCTGATAAGCACTGAGATCTCTGCTGAGGCTTTTAAGTACCTGACCGGCATGTGACCCCGGTGCGACAATGTCCTCGGGAGGAATAAGGGCCCTGATACGCTGGAACACCATTCTTACAGAATCGGGACTTACAACAACTCTGGGATAATCCCATATCTCCTTCTCAATAGCTTCGATATGAAGTAATTGAAACAGAAGTTCGTTATGTACTCCATCACCCTTAGCGAGAGCTGAACCTGCAGGAGGCCGCGGTAGCGGCTCCTGGGCAGCCAGGAATATCCTGTGAAATAGAGAATCCATACGTTGCTCGGTACGGAGTCTCTTGTCGTGAAGACTTATAAACTTAAACCAATAGGAATGGAACTTATCAATCCATTCATCCACCGGCTCCAATTCTGTACGACTTTTTGAATAAAGCCGTGTATTCCTTGCATCCTCAAGAGCATTATTGATTTCATTGATAAGGCTGTCAACGACCGAGATATCGGTTGTCTCACTGTAGAAGGAGAAGCTACGGGTCTCAATACGGGCAAGGTAAATTCGGCGAAGCAACTGGTCAACCTTCTCCGTACTTTCGATCCAGTGATTAAGTCTTTGGAATCCGTAAATGGTAGCAGCCGATACAAGCAATAGCATCAGCAGGATAATGATAAATCCTCTGAACACTTTCCTGCTAATGGAGCTGTTACTGGTCTTTATGGATCGTATCAACATGCAGAGGATTGTTTGTTTCGGCCTTAATGACTTACAAACATCGTAAAAATTTGGATAATTACACTATCTTAGTCGCCAAAACTCAGGCACATTTATGAAGTTACGATTACTCAAGCCTTGCGCGCTTTCCCTGCTTTTCGTATTAGCCTTCCACCCTGCTTTTTCAGAGAGTACAGATAACAGAACCAGGCAACTTCCTGTCGAATTCAGGGGTGTATGGGTTGCTACAGTCACCAACATTGACTGGCCTTCAAAGAGAACCCTGAGTGTTGAGGAACTTAAGAAAGAGGCTCTCAATATAATTGAGTTGCATCATAAAATGGGCATGAATACCATCATCCTGCAGGTAAGGCCTTCAGGTGATGCCATTTACCCTACAAACCTGGCGCCATGGTCTGTTTATCTAACAGGGAAACAAGGCAACGCACCTGAAGGCGGTTTTGACCCGCTTAAGTTTTGGGTGGATGAATGTAAGAAAAGGAATATTGAACTTCACGCATGGATAAATCCTTTCAGGGCATCACTTCACAGTACTGATTCACTTACAGAAAATCATCCTGCCAGACTTCATCCGGAGTGGGTTGTCGAATACAACGGTAAGTTGTATTTCGATCCGGGTATACCGGAAGTAAGACATCACCTGACTGAAGTTATAAGGGAGTTAGTAAGAAACTACGACATCGCTGCTATTCATATTGACGATTATTTCTACCCATACCCTGCTACCGGCTTTGTTTTCAAAGATTCAGCAAGCTATGAGGCCAGGTCGGAGGAAGAACGTCATCTCAGCATCCACGACTGGAGGAGGTCCAATACTGACAAATTTATAATGGAAGCCAGTGCTGCCATTCATGCAGAAAAGGCTTATGTGAAATTTGGTATCAGTCCCTTTGGAGTGTGGCGCAACAAGAGTGAAGACCCACGTGGAAGTGACACCAGAGCAGGGGTAACATCCTATGATCATCTGTATGCCGATGTGGTGAAATGGGCTCATCAGGGATGGATTGATTATGTTATACCTCAGATCTACTGGTCATCACGCGACAAAGCGGCCAACTTCCTGAAGCTTGCCCAGTGGTGGAATGATAATATCACTGACAGGCACCTGTATATTGGGCATGGGATATACAAAATCAATGGAACCCAGGAAAACTGGGATGACCCTAATGAGTTGAAACAGCAGATATTATTTTCAAGAAGTCTACGAAATGTAAAGGGCAGTGCCTTTTACAGCCACAACCATTTTCTTCGCAAAAACAACAATCTCAACCAACTACTTGAAGATTCCCTGTACAGGGATATCGCAGCTGTTCCCCCAATGGAGTGGCTTCAGAACAAAGCAAGGCCTGAACCTGTTAATAACCTCAAATACAAGCGCGGCCTTATCACCTGGGAAGCTCCAAGAGGTGCAAATACTACTGGAAAACCATTGCGTTATGTGGTTTATATAGCCAACGAGTCTGGCGGAGAAGCAGAATATATTACAAGGAGCAGGGTCTTCAAACCCGAAAGCAAAACAATGCCCGGAAGGGGGCGATTTTCAATCCAGGTGGCTGTTATGGATGCAGACAACAGCATCAGTGAGAAAAGTGAAGTTTTAAAAATAAGGTATTAACATCAAATGTCAGGAACAGGAAGAAGGAGAATAGAACTAAGACCTGCGGACGTAATTTCCAACACTGAGATTGTGCCCGGTGTGTATGTAATGGAGATTGAGAAACATAGTGATTTTGTCCCGGGACAACTTATTGCTGCAGCCCGACACCCTGATGATGAGCCACGGCTGTACAGTATTGCCTGTGGGAAAGATCATCCGACTTTGCGCATACTTTATGATGTAAAACCGGATGGAGTACTTACACCAGCTATGGCCGTCATGAAGAGTGGAGATGTGTTGTATATCTCATCACCCTTCGGGCGTTTTACCAGAACGCCCGAAAATTCCTGGTGGATAGCCACAGGCACAGGTATTGCCCCTTTCGTGTCAATGACTGAGTCGGGTGAGTCAGCCAACCGTACCCTTTTGCACGGAGCGCGTTACCGCGACAATTTTTTCTTTCAGGATCTTTTTATAGAAAGAATGGAAGGACGCTATCTGAGATTTTGTACGGGAGAGCAGGGGCCCGGACTGATTGAAGGGAGGATAACATCCTATTTAAAAGAAAGTAATGATATAAGGCCGGAAATTAAGTATTACCTTTGCGGCAGCGCAGATATGGTAGTTGAAGTACGTGATATCCTGCTTCAACGAGGTGTCCCTTTTGATAATATTATTGCGGAGATCTATTTTTGATGGACAACAGGGAAGCATTATTAGGAAAGACGCCTGAAGAACTCAGACAGGTAGTGGAGGAGCTGGACCTTCCTGGATTTACAGCATCACAGATAAGCAACTGGCTTTATCAGAAGAAGGTTGCTGGCATTGAAGAGATGACCAACCTGTCAAAGAAGGCCAGAGCCATGCTGCAGGATAAATATGTTGTAGGTCGCACGACACCTTCACGTGTACAGACTTCAGTAGATGGCACAAAGAAATATCTTTTCCCTGCACACAGGAATCTGTTCATTGAATCAGCTTACATACCAGAGGAAAATCGAAAGACCCTATGTGTCTCATCACAGGTGGGATGCAAAATGGGCTGTCTTTTTTGCATGACCGGCAAGCAGGGCTTTCAAGCCCAGCTTAGTGCAGGAGAGATTATCAACCAGGTATTGAGCATTGAGGAAAGTGACCAGCTCTCCAACCTGGTGTACATGGGTATGGGTGAGCCTATGGATAATCTGGATCAGGTTCTCAAGTCCCTTCAGATACTTACCTCCGAATGGGGTATGGGCTGGAGTCCTCGCCGTATCAATGTATCTACTATCGGAGTCATCCCTGCCATGCGCAGGTTTATAGAGGAAAGTGAGGCTCACCTTGCAATAAGTCTCCATTCCCCCTTTGATGAAGAGCGTCGGAGATTAATGCCGATTCAACAAGTGTATTCTATTGAGAATGTTGTTGAGACCCTGAGGGAATACGACTTTGGCCGTCAGAGAAGGATCTCATTTGAGTATATCATGTTTGACGGATTGAATGATACACCAAACCATGTAAAGGGTATCACCAAACTACTCAACGGCTTAAGGTGCAGGATAAACTTAATAAAGTTTCACTCCATCCCCGACTCACCTCTCAAAGGCACCTCACCTGAAAGGATGCAGTGGTTTGCCGACCAGCTCAATAAAAAAGGAATAGTCACTACAGTTCGCCGCTCACGTGGAGAAGACATATACGCTGCATGTGGTCTTCTGTCTACCAAGACCCTTGTGAAAAAAGAAGACACTAAGGATTTCTGATCTTCTTCAACATACTAATTTATGGTTAATGCTTCTGTGCATTGCTAGAACCCACCATATTTAGCATTTGGGGTGGCATACGTTTATGTTACCATTGAGAGCCACAGCATATTATTAAATTGTAAATCGTGAGATTTATAATTGTTTTGCTATTTTCGCAACTTCATTTTTTGTGCAAAGGCTAATGAAGGTACTTGATCAGGTAATACTTAACTTTTCGCAAGAGGGACTCTTTGCTCTCAACATAGTCATCGCCATGATAATGTTTGGGGTCGCGCTCGACATCAGATGGAGTCATTTCATTGACCTGCTGAAAAATCCAAAATCTCTGGTTGCCGGAGTTGTTGCTCAGTTCCTCCTTCTCCCCTCCCTTACCTTTCTACTGGTTCTTGCAATTCGCCCAACTCCGACTGTTGCTCTTGGAATGATATTGGTTGCATCATGCCCGGGTGGAAACGTGTCGAATTTTATGAGTTACCTGGCCAAAGGGAATACTGCTCTTTCAGTAGGACTTACAGCGGTTTCCACATCACTGGCAGTAATAATGACACCTCTCAATTTCACAATGTGGGGTAAGCTGTATCTCAACATTCTGGAACGTAATGATGCTTCGGCATATCTGGTTCCAATCGAACTAGACCTTATGGATGTAGCCTTTACAGTATTTCTACTGCTTGGACTTCCGGTTTTGTTAGGTATGCTCTGTCGAAACTATTTTCCGCGACTCACGGCAAAGATTACAAAGCCTATCCGTACCGGCTCAATAATAATTTTTATTTCATACATTGTTATACTGCTGGGAGCAAATTTTGATCCATTCAAGAAGTATATCCATCACATCTTCCTTGTTGTACTGCTGCACAATGGCCTGGCCCTAATGGCGGGTTATCTTCTTGCAAGGTTTATGAAACTACCAGTCACCGACCGGCGGTCGGTGACTATTGAGACAGCTATCCAGAATTCAGGTTTGGCGCTTGTGCTAATATTCAATCCCAGGATATTTCCGCCAGAACTGCAACTTGGCGGCATGGCCTTTATTGCAGCCTGGTGGGGCGTTTGGCACATAGTAAGCGGACTTACACTAGCCGGTCTTTGGTCGAGAAAAGCTCCGCAATTAAAGAGATAACGCTTAGGTATGAGTTACGAAAAGAGGTCGAGGGGTTATCAGCTTTTCAGGTATTATATCTGGTTCGTTGACAGGATGATACATAGACGTGTGGTAGTCCTTGGAAGAGAAAATATTCCACAGGGCAAACCTATTGTCTTTGCCCCCAACCATCAGAATGCCCTAAGTGATCCTATGGCAGTTCTTTTGAATGTAAGTCATCAGCCAGTGTGGCTTGCAAGGGCTGATATCTTCGGTAAAAACAGGATAATCGATGCCATACTTCGCTTCCTAAAGATCATGCCTGTATACCGCATGCGCGACGGTATAGACAGTCTTGGCAGAAACGATGAGACCTTCAAAAAATCAGTCCAGGTACTTGAAAACAACGGAGCACTGGCCCTGTTTCCAGAGGCCATGCATACATTCAAACGCCAGATTAGAGAGCATAAGAAAGCCATTCCAAGAATTGTCTTTATGGCGTTGGAACAGAGTGGAGGTCAGTTGGATATTCAGATAGTTCCTACAGGAATTTATTACAGCCATTATTGGAAATTCAACCGTAGCCTTATTGTTAATTTTGGAAAGCCGATCACCGTCAAATCATACTATGACGAATATCTTAATGATCCGCAAAGTGCAATGAAGAAGCTTAGGCTTGCACTGCAGGATGCATCCAGACAACTCACTGTAAATATTGAAAGTACTGAATACTACGACGAATTCGAGCTTGTAAGAGAGCTTTACGGTGGAACACACCATGAAGGAAGGCTGTCAGAGTCATCCAATAGTACTGATGAGAAGCTTTCGAAAGAATTCAAGGGAAAAACATCCGGTCGTATGCTTAGTGATATGAAACTTACCGGAAGACTTGATAAGTTTGAACGTGAACATCCCGATGAGGCTGCTGACCTGGTCAAAGAACTGAGAGGCTTCAATAATCTGCTTCACATGAACAAGCTCAACAATCTGGCAATAAACACTAAACCGGGCATCCTTTGCCTGCTTGCAAGAATACTTGGTCTGGCAGCCGGACTCCCTGTCTTTTTGTACGGTTTAATCTTCAATGCACTCCCCTACTTCGGAATTGACCTACTTGTAAAGTCCAAGATAAAGGATCAGGCATTTTGGAGCAGCGTTAGCTATGTACTTACCATAATTGTTTTTCCGCTGTTTTACATCCTTGAACTGTGGGCTGTGTCACCATGGGTACATGGATGGTGGAGACTTTTCTTCCTTATCAGTTTGCCGTTTGCCGGTAAACTGGCTTACTATTGGTACTCAGGGCTTATCATTACCTGCAATCTCGTTAAGTTATATATTACACGAAAATTTAAAAGGTCTGTCTGGAAGGAGATTAACAGAAAAAAAGAGGAATTATTTGCTAAGCTTGACAACTTGATCTTAAAATAAGTTCTTTAGAAGCACAGCCCTCCCCCAGTTAAGGAAGAGCTGAAGCAAAACATTATGATTTACATATAGTGTAGTACAAATAATAAATGAGCTTGCCCCGTAAGGACAAGCTCATTTATATTAAAGCACCACAACAGTTTTATCTTGCTTCTATTCTAAGTTCTGATGCTTTTAGCTTCTCTCCCTTTGCTTTTAAGACAATGTCTCCAGGCTCTCCATCTGATTGTATTATAACCTGAGCCAGCCCGTTAAATGTCTTTCTTTGCCACTGTGGGGCTGCATGATAGATTAAAATTTCACCTGGATCAGTATTCATCTCATCCCATATATTTTGCTTTACCAGTGGATATCCAAGAATCACCAGATGGTTATCTCCAACCTTAAGCATGGCCGGATCAAATCTTAAACTATGTCTATTGTAAGAGTCACTTAAGCTCTTGGCTATCAACTCACCATTAAGGTAAACAGACTGCCCTGTAGCAATACTGTTAAACAACCATGTTACCTGCCCTTTGATGTCTTCCTGTGTAAGCGTGAAACTACCCTTATAGACAGTTAGTTCCGGCTGGCTCCCTGGTTCTAAACCCTTAATCTGAAAAGCAGCTTCCCATGATACAGCATCAAATTCAGCACGGACAGCCTCATCAACATCAATACCTTCAGCCTTATGGGCCTTCCAATTTCCCGGTTTAATCCTTTTATATTGAGGGACAAACTGATCGGGTTCAAGAGAAGTAGGATCTCCATTTCCCACTCCGATAATACGTGCAGGACCACTTATGTCAAAGCTAACCAGATTTGCTGCATCAGGTACCGTACGTCCCTTGTTGTCTATTACTTTCACAGTAACAACAGCCAGATCCATTCTGTCAGCCTTAATTATTGTCTTGTCAGCTTCCAGCTTTAAACTATCCCCCTTCCCGGTAGTCTCCACTACTTTGACCAATCTTTTCTTTCCATCTTTAAATGCCACAGCCTTGATACTGCCAGGTTTAAATGGAACCTCCCAGCTCAGATAGCTATTCTTTTCCATTGTCTTACGTCCAAGACTCTTGTTGTTGAGGAAGAGTTCAACCTCATCCATATTGCTATATACCCACACATCTATTGGCTCTCCTTCACGTCCCTGCCAGTTCCAGTGAGGCAGGATATGCAGCACCTCCTCATTGGTCCACCATGATTTAAGATAGTATACATTGTCTTTGGGGAAACCGCAGAGGTCGTACATTCCAAAATAAGACACTACCGAAGGATATCTGAAGGGAGTGGGTTCCCCCCTGTAATCAAAACCGGTCCAGATAAACATTCCGGCTAAGTAGTCGCGTGCAGCATAGTGTTGCCAACCTTTACGAATTGCAAAGAAGCCACTTGGCGTATCTCTGTCATAGGCAGCTAAATATTGCTTTTCCGGATCATCTTCATAGATTCCTCTGGTAGTATTAGTTGAACCTTCTTCTGTGCCGACAGAAAACTGCCATGGAAAGCGTTCATGATGAAGGTCGGTATTGCCATGAAACAGGTAGTTATAGCCCATAAGTTCCACTACAGAACTAATACCTCTTCCCCAACTACCGCTTACAGCAGCATTAATTGGCCGTGTGTTATCGAAAAGCTTTGCATAGTCTTGCATTAGAGTAGCCATAGCTGCTCCTCTTTCATTATTCTCTATTGCCCATTCTTCATTTCCTATTGACCATGCTATGATGCTGGGATGGTTCCTGTCACGGATGATTAAACGTCTCAGATAGTCCAGCACTTGATCTGTTGTACCCATCAGACGATTCTCGCACAGTACCAGAATACCCATCCTGTCGGCAGCATCAAGCAAAGCAGGGGAGGGTGGATAATGAGCTGTACGATAAGCATTGCACCCCATAGCCTTCAACCGACCCAAGCGCCACTCTATCAATGCATCCGGCATAGCTGATCCCACTCCAGCATGATTCTGATGATTGTTGGTTCCTTTAAGTTTTACATGCCTTCCATTAAGGAAAAAGCCCTTGTCTGCAGTCCACTCAATGGTTCTTATGCCAAAAGAAGTAGTGTAAATATCAGTAGTTGTATCTCCCAGCAAAATGCAGCTTTCAACAGAATAGAGATAGGGGTCATCAATATCCCAGAGTCTGGGCTTTTCAACCTCAATTACGGCATCGTAGCTTTCACCTTCCTGTGGTCTGAGTGTATACTCCACACTATGCGTACGAGCTACTTCCCTTCCCTCTCGATCCTTTATAATATTCAATATTCTGAAGGAGGTATTTTCCTGATACTTATTGCGAACCTCAGTAGTAATATAGACAGCAGCATCATTATCTCTGAGTTCTGACCTCACAAAGGTTCCATATTGCGGTACGTATAAGGGTTTTGTACTGGTAAGCCAGACATGGCGGTAAATGCCTGCACCTTCGTAAAACCAACCTTCCTCGAGGCTGGCATCAACTCTGACAGCTATTACATTACTGCCTCCAAAGTTGAGATACTCAGTAATATCAAAACCGAAACTGGTGTACCCACTAGGTTCGTTTCCGCAGTAAAACCCATTGACCCAAACCCTTGCATTTCTGAATACACCATCAAACTCAAGGAAAAACCTCCGTCCTCGCTCTTTCTCTTCCACAACAAAGTGCTTCCTATACCATCCCACACTGTATTCCGGGAAAGCATAGCCGACAGTTTTATATCCATGTGAATGGCTTGCATTGGGAGCGAAAGGCAGTTCGGCTACCCAGTCATGTGGCAAATCAAGGGGTCTCCAGCTACGATCATCAAAGTTTGCAGCCGCAGGTCCGTCACCATAGCCGGCCTTGGCAAGGTATGTAAAATAAGCAGTTCCGTGATTAAAATCCCTTCGTGGATCTCCCGCATGTCCCAAGGCAAATTTCCAGTCAAAATCCATTAGGATACGATCCCGTGGGGATGCATTAAGCCCTCCCAGGCTTAATGCAAATAATATCAAGCCTGCAATGATTCTTGTTTTCATAGCCATATAAATCACATTATTGCGAGACAGGTACAGAAGTCTATTCCGGTACTTTCCCTGCCCTTAAAACCGTTTTTGAATAAGAAGGGTATCCCGTATGAAAGAGATACCCTCGTGGAAAAGACTAGTATTTAGACACTACAAGTTCTTCACCGTTGTAGTTAAAAACCTGTCCTTTTGTAAGATTTGACGGTGCGTATGCGAATCCCCTTTCCTTACTGGCAAAGATAACTCTGAATTGCCTGTTTTCCTTCATACCCGGGAAAGACCCTTCACGTTTGCCTATAATAAGTTTTTGATCAGCTTCGCTATAGTTTAACTCGATTGTCGAATAAGCTCCATTCTCGTAGTTATAGTTGTTACCCTCATCCTCATACAGGGTAAAAACACCATCTTTACCTGTATAAACCACTATGGTCACTGTTTCATCAGAAGCCTGTTCTGCATACTGAAGCTCAGGACCGAAGGGTATAATTGCTCCTTCCGGAACAAAGAGAGGTATACGGTCTAAGGGTGCATCAGCATTCAACTTATTACCACCATTGATCAAAGCACCAGTGTGGAAGTTATACCAATCATTACCCTCCGGCAGATACAACTCACGGCTGCGGGCCTTGTACTCATATACAGGACATACCAGGAAGGCAGGTCCAAACATATACTGATCGTTGATATCATAGACATTCTTGTCATGTGGATAATCCATTGCCATGCCCCTCATAATAGTGTAGTCCTTGTGATATACAGCACCAGCAAGGCTGTAAATATATGGAAGCAATCTGTAACGCAGCTTATTGTACTCCAGCATTGTATTATATACAGGGTGTCCCACTGGAGATATGTTATACATTTCTCTAAAGGGATACTGTCCATGGGTTCTGAATAATGGTACGAAGGTACCAAACTGGTGCCAACGTGCATTTAGTTCACGCCATTCATTCATATCTTCAGATCCTTCTACAGCCCTCTCATAGCGTTTCTCAACACAGAACCCACCATTATCCATGGTCCAATATGGTAGGCCTGACATAGAAAAATTGACTCCCGCACTGATCTGAGCCTTCATATCCTCCCAAACAGTTCCAATATCACCACTCCATGTAACAGTACCATAGCGTTGCATACCTGCAAAACCAGAACGTGTGAGGATAAATACTCGCTTGCTGTTATCAAATTCACGCTGCCCTTCATAGATACCTTTTGCATTCATCAGGGCATATGCGTTAAAATACTTTGTAGAAGGACCAAGGTAGGTAGGATTCATCAATAACTTTCGGTATTCAACACTTGCATTTGACAGTATATCCGGTTCGGTAGCATCCAACCACCATGCGTCAACACCAAGTGAATAAAGGTTTTCTCTTATCTGGTCCCAGAAGAGTTTTCTGGCTCCAGGATTATATGCATCATAAAATGAACCTATATATCCTTTACCTACCCAGTCACGTATACTGTCCTCAACAGCCAATCTGTACATCCAGCCTTTTTCATCAAACTGCTTAAAATTATCTGTGGTATGATAGTATTTGGGCCAAACGGAGATCATGATTTTGGCATTGTTTTCATGCACCTCATCAACCATAGCCTTGGGATCAGGGAAACGCTCGAGGTCAAACTTCTGACTACCCCAGCTGTCCTCCTCCCAGTAAAACCAGTCCATAACAATAACATCTACAGGGATCTGATTCTTGCGTAAATCCTTCAATGCTCCTAAAAGTTCATCCTGCGTTTTGTATCGTTCACGGCTCTGCCAAAATCCCATTGCCCACTTTGGCATAACCTGCGCCTTACCTGTAATATAACGGTAACCGGCTATTACCTCATCCATAGATTCGCCCTTGATAAAATAATAGTTTATCTCATCTCCCATTTCTGAGTAGAATGAGATGTTCTTCCTTTCTTCAAGATCTACTGGGGTATGAACTTTAAGGCCAATGTAAGAAACACCTCCATCTGGCAGCCAGTCTAGTTTGATACTGTAACGATTTCCTGCTTTGAGCTCTTTTTTAATCTTAGCAACAGATGGGTTCCATGCCGTACGCCACCTGTCGGCTACAAGTTCACCATCAATCCAAAGTTTGGTATAGCCAGCATAGTACAGCAGAAAATCATATATACCATCTTCCCTTGGTTGGAACTCCCCTTCCCAGGTTATCCTTGAATCATTGAAGTTGAATCCTTCCGGGAAATTATTCACAGTTTCCAGATTTTCGTAATCTATATTTGCCTCACGCCTAACAGTAAAAATATCTGAGCCGTCAGTATTGTTCATATAGGTGGCAGTCAAAGCTCCTTCCTTTCCTTCAGCATCAAACAACACCAATTGATCTATCTGACCATAGGGCCTTGGATCTCCATAGCGCGACAACGAATAATTATCCCATAGAATTCCATAATTTGCTGTAGAAACAATAAAAGGAACAGAAACCTTTGTATTATACTGAAAGAGTTCCTCATTAGCTCCCTTGTAATTCATCTCATGAGCCTGATGTTGTCCCAAGCCGTAAATACCTTCAGTGTCATCTGCTGATTTCCATACCTGACGCAGTTCGTATCCCTTAACTCCATCAACCTCTATACTATTGAAGGTTCTGCCTCCCTCAGCTTCATTTATTATTAGGTTACCATCCCTATCAAAGAAAGACACTTCCCCTGTTTCCAGATTGGTTCTTGCAATTAGTTTTTCAGTAAGTAGAGATATATATCCCTCACCTTCCTCAACCTCATAGTTAATTTCTTTATCAGCCTTCCTAATTGCCACAAGACTTTCATTTGCAGAAAATTGGCCTGCGATGGTTGCTCTCACATGAATTATCGTGGGAGAGATAATTTCGAGTCTAACCAACTCTCCCTTTTCAGTTTTTATCTCAATACCTGAATCCGTTCTGGTAAATGAACCCCCTTGGTTGCAGGATACAGTAATCATCAATATTACCACTAATAGATACTTCACAATACATTTCATCATTTACATTATCTTAATTTATACTACTATTGTCTGTCCAATTTTAAAGTTAGTAACAGGATCAATAGCAGACCCTCCAAATTGATTAATAATGATGGCGCAATTGTATTCCGGAGGTGGTAAAATGTATTTGGCAGGTATGACAAACACATATTCAGCCTTCCTCTATTTGTTTATTATCAGAACCTTGACCGTTTTTTGCATATTCAGAGGGCACCATTCCAAATTCTTCTTTGAAATAGCGCGAAAAATACTTTGGGTCATTAAATCCTACCATGTAAGCTATCTCACTAACTGTCAACTGACTCTTCTCAAGATATTGAGCAGCTCTCTTCAGACGCATAACTCTGATAAATTCAACTGGTGTCTTCCCGGTCAGTGCAAGTAATTTATTGTATAGATGTCCCCTGCTTACTCCTAGCTCCCTACTTAGTTTTTCAACATTAAAATCACTGCTGCCCATGTTCTTCTCAACTATTTTCAGTACTTTATTAAGAAACTTCTCATCAAGTGAGGTAATACCAATCTCACCTGGTTTAATCTCAAAGCGTTTCCCGAACCTGCTATGCCACTCATTACGTAAGGTTATAAGCCTCTCTATCTTAAGTTCCAGCACAGCATAACTAAAAGGTTTTGTAATAAACTCATCAGCCCCTGCTTCTAAACTCTCAAGCTCGTGTACTGTGGCAGTGCGGGCTGTAAGCAGGATTATTGGAATATGAGAAGTACGCTCATCAGCCTTCAGTCTTTTGCATAATGTTATACCATCTATGCCGGGCATAACAACATCGCTAACTATCAATCCGGGCATTTTCTTGACTGCAAGTTCGAAAGCTGATACCCCATCCGCTGCTTCCAGTACTCTATATTTGAGTCCCAGGTTATCTTTAAGATAAGAACGTAAATCATCATTATCCTCAGCAACCAGAATAAGTGGAAGACCAGGAGACTCACATGTTGAATCCTGCATACTATCTGCCTCTACCACATCAATAACCTGATCCTCTTCTTGGAGAGGCAACTCAAGGATAAAAGAGCTGCCATATCCGGGGCTGCTCTCTACAAATATCCGTCCGCCATGCATCCTGGCATATTCCCTGCAAAGAGAAAGTCCAATACCGCTCCCCTGATTATAAGCTGCATCATTATCCGGATTCTGGAAGAAACGCCCAAAGATCTTTTCATGGATTTCAAGTGGTATTCCAATACCACTGTCTTTCACGACCAGTCTAATACCCCCATGTACTGAGCGACTTACAGACATTTCAACACAGCCTTCTTCATAAGTAAACTTATGGGCATTTGACAGTAAGTTAAATACTATCTTCTCGATCTTATCATGGTCAAAGCTACATACATAGGACTGCAGCTCACTGCTGAAGGTGAAATCAATCCGTTTGTTCCCAAATAGATCTACAAAAGCATTAGATGCTTCATGTAGGAAGCTTATCAGGTCTCCTTTAAGAGGTTTAAGCTGAATATTGTCCTGTTCAAGTTTTCTGAAATCCAGAAGCTGGTTGACCAGATTTAGTAGGCGCCGTGCATTACGCTGTATCAGTTCTATCTGTGCCCTTATCTGATCATCATCAATAACCTTAAGCAGCCTCTCGGTAGGTGTCAGTATAAGTGTAAGAGGAGTTCTGAATTCATGGCTTACATTTGTAAAAAACGTCAACTTCATCGAGTCAAGCTCTCTCATTCGCCTAAACTCATCTAGTTCCTGCTGCCTCAGGTACTTCATCTCAGCTCTCCTCCTGATGGTATAGGTAAGCAGTAGTACCAGCAGGCAGAAAACCACAAAATACACAGCATAAGCAAAGCCTGTGGCATAAAATGGAGGGGCTACAACAATCTTAAGGATTGCTTCCTGGCTTTTATCCCAGCTACCATCGCTTGCAGCAGCCTTCACCCTAAAAGTATAGTCACCAGGGTTCAGGTTGGTATAGGTAGCAGACTGCTTGCCTACACCGGTCTCAATCCAATTTTCATTGAAGCCCTCAAGGATATAGCGATACCGGGTTCTCTCATGATCAAAGAAATTTATAGCAGTAAATTCTATCGTGAACTCATTCTGGTTATACTTCAGGTAAATAGTCTCGCACAAATTAAGTGACTTGGGCAAAACAAGCTTGTTGCCCAGTTCCTCTCCTATCTCAACCTTTTTATTGTTGATATACAGGTTACTTAGAATTACAGGATAGTTCCTCTGGCTTGTGACAATATCTTCCGGCCGGAAGATATTGAAACCATTTACACCTCCAAAGACCAGTTCACCAGTTGAAAGACCTAAAGCCGCATGCTCATTGAATTCCCGGGCTTGAAGGCCGTTTGTCACATCATAGTTGTAGCAGGTAATAGTATTTGGGTCTTCGTCAGTTCTAAGATTCGATAATCCATTAAGGGTTGATATCCACAGATTACCACGACTATCCGGAAGGATTGATATTATATTATGGTCAGGAAGTCCGTCATCTTCTCTAAAAACTTTGAATGTGCCACTCTCCCGATCAAAAAGGTTAAGACCATTTCGTGTACCAACCCAAATTCTACCCTGGGCATCTTCTGTTATGCAAAGTACATGACTATGGCTTAGTGAGCCCGCTTGTCCGGCACTTGATGAAAAGCTCCTGAAGCGTCCCGATGAAGTCTCAAGCATATTAAGTCCACTTGAAGTACCTATCCATAAATCACCTTTACTATCAGAGTACAGAGCAAGAATATAATCAGAATTGACCGAATTAAAGGTACCCTGCCTATGATGAATAAACCCATCAATTCGTTCGTCATATAACTCCAAGCCGCCACCAAGTGTTCCTATCCATAAACGATTGTCCTTATCCTCCACTATTTGCCAAATGCGACTATCCGTAATACTTGACGGATTACCCGGATCAGGCATATAACGCTTAAAACGGCCGTTTACAAAACAGTTGAGTCCTCCCTGATAGGTGCCAACCCAAAGGCGACCTTTACGATCCATATGCAGTGAGACAACTATATTGTTGCTAAGACTTTTCGGATCATTGGGATCGTGTCTGTAATGAGTAAATTTCAGGTTCTTACGGTCGAAATAGACAAGACCGTCATCGTTTGTTCCTATCCACAGGTTACCTTTGCCATCCTCTGCAAAACAGTTTACATCATTTGAGAAGTAATTGCTCTCATTGGATGGACTTGAGTAATACCATTCAAATTGAAACAGTTCCGGGTGATAGTAATTGACTCCGTTTTTGAACGTACCCACCCAGATTATTCCATCATTAGTCTTACAAAGGGAAGTGATGGTGTTGGCACTTATACTAGTCTCATCACCAGGCTTGTTTTTAAATATTGTTGATGTGCCATTTTCCTTGTCTAGAATGTACAGGCCACCATGATCCGTACCGACCCATATTCTTCCGAAGTTATCCTCTTCTACATCCGAGATGCAAACTACTGGAAACCTCTCCTCAGACTCAAGTGCCCTAAATACAGAGACTTTATCTCTATCTGGATCATAATGAAAAAGCTCCTCGTCATTTCGAGGATTGAAAAGCCATAAATGCTCTCCAGAGTCAACAAATAGTCTAAAAGTCTCAGCGACAGCGGTCGCTGGTCTGCCTATATACATGTCTATTACTCTTATAGACTCTAAACTCTTACGATCAATAATTTCTATATAAGCACTTTCGTAGGCTACATAAAGTATCTTTTCTGTAACAACCAGGTCCACTACCCTTCTGCTATTAATTGGAAGACTGTCTTTCCTGCTTATTATGACATTCTGGAGCGTTTTGCTGTCACCATCATAAAACCATAATCCACTATCCCTGTGTCCAATCCATGTATTGCCTTCTCCATCTGCCATTACAGTTCTGACACCCACACGTACCAATGTCGTATCCATCTCTAGAAATGGATGTGTGGATCCAAAAGTTTCAGTTTCAGGGTTATAAAAATAAACACTCTCATTTGTCAGCAACCACAACCTACCTGTGTGATCCTCAAAAATATCGGTAATAATATTCTCAGGAAGGGAATTTGGGTCTCGCGGGTCATTTTTAAACACCCTGAATGTATGACTGTCAAAACGGTTTAGGCCTGATACGGAAGCCAGCCAGAGGTAACCATTACTGTCTGCAAATATTGCATTTATCTGATTGTTGGATAATCCCTGATCTGAGCTGATACGATGAAAAAAGTTATGAGCTTGCTGGGCAGAAGCAATGCAGGCCAGGATAGAAAACAGAAGAAGAGAAAAAAAGTGTCTCATGGACTATAATCCTTTGTGTAATGAGACGTTAATTTACACATAACTTTGATTGTAGACCATACTAATTCTCTCCTTTGGCCTTCATTATTGCATCAAGGGCACCCTGATCAACTATTTTTCCATTATTTCGGTCAAATATTGCTGAACCATTATTTCCGGCATAACCGTTATCCCAATAGATAGGTACCAGCCCGTTCTTAATTGCTTCGCGGGTTAGATATTCAATATAGTAAACACGCGATGCCTGGTGCAGTTCATACTTATCTGAAGGCAGATCCTTCCTATGTAATGGACTGTATTCGCCCAGAATAACCGGGATCCCTTTATCCACAAAGTTTGTCTTCATCAGAGCCATTTGCTCTTCAAGCCATTCCTCCTGTCCCCAGCTGCCGACATCACCTCCTTCAGCTATGCTTCCCCACTGGGTATTGTATGGCGCATCTTCCTTGAGGGTATACTCCCAGGGATCGTAGTAGTGAACCTCTGCGAATAATCTATCCTCTTTATCATCCGCAGGCATTACAAACCCATTTACGGTATGGGAAATATTTGTGTTAAAGCCCTGTACTACAAGATGTCTGTAAGCATTGCGCCCACCAGTGCCTCTTACCGTACTGACAAAGGTCTGGTTAAAAGAGTTTTGTACAGCCAGATACTCAGCAGTAGGAGTTCCGTAGTCGTTCTCCATCATAACCTCATTAGTGCCCGCAAATAGCAAATGATCGTCATAATCTCTGAAATATGCAGCTATTTGTTCCCAGTATTTTGCTAGTCTGGTATTAATTTCATCCTGCTTATCATAGGTCGGGTGATTAAGCCATCCCCCATCCCAATGAATATTAATTATCACAAACATATCATTGTCCAGAGCAAAGTTTACAATCTCTTCAACACGCTTCAACCATTGCAGAGATATTAGCATATTTTCCTTGTCTGCAAGTTTGTGCGACCATGAAACCGGGACCCGTATAGTATTGAAACCGGCTTCCCTGACAGTTGTAATAAACTCCTTTGTGGTCGCAGGATTGCCCCATGAAGTTTCGCCACCACTGTACACTCCGTTATTTACAATTACCGCCTCTAGGGAATTGCCCAAATTCCATCCTACACCCATTAGTTCAGACAATTCCAGAGAACTAAGGTCACGCATCCCGGTATTATCAACTTGAATATAAGGTTCATAACTAAAGATATCTTCACCTGAAGGTAAACCACCCTCTGCGGGGGCCTGGGTTAACTGTAAGCGTACAGGTTGCGCCCCCTGTGCACTTACAGTTATTGCAGCTGATCTATTTGTTGTGCTATTGTTTTTATCAGCCGTGAATTTAACTATTGCATCGCCCTTAGATACACTAATATTGGGGCGCACCCAGCTTATTCCGGTGAAATCTATATTCCATGAACCATTGCTATTGATGCTGACCTCCTTTTCACCACCATCACTCTCAAAAGAAAGGCTGGTGGGATTTACATCCAGGTAAACTTCCTCCTCCTCGATAGGGGTAACTTCATCTTTATCATCCTTGCATGCGAAGCAGCCAAAGCAAAACAGACCTATCAATAATATACTAATGCTTCCTCTCATCATAAGGTGCTGCTAATTACATAGTCAAAGGCCCGCGGGCCTTTGACCCTTAGATAATTGTCATATTACTCAACCGGAACAAATACATAGCCCATAGGCATTGCATCTTCTCCACTTAATTCCTGAGATCTCATGACCTGAAAAATAAGAACATTTTCCTCAGCTCTGAAGACAGTTATATTTCCCCAGTCAGCTACCGCATAGTCAGCAGTCCATGGGTGCAACATATCAACAGATAACTTAAGGCTCCAGGTATCAAGATTAAAGACCCAGATTCCATTGAGTGTAACAATCTCATCTGTCTCAAGCACGTCACCTGTTTGTGGCAGACCTCTTCTAACCAATGTCTGTGTTACACCACCAAGCTCTTCCTCATATGTAAAGCATCTTACCCTTTGTTTGATGATCACAGTTCCATCCTCATTAAATTTCATTGTTCCATAGTCAATACCTACTTCACCTGCACCATATTGTTCTCCGGGTAGAGGATTCCATGACCATGAAGCATAATCAGAAAAGATTACTGGTCCTTGGTACCTTCCTTCAGCCCAGGGGGCATCAACATCATACTCTCTGTCTGAGTCAATCTTCCAGGTCTTTGAGCAAAGATATCCCTTAACTATAGCGGCCGGATCAGAACCAGCTCCACCGCTTACTGAAGGCACAAGGTGATAGGCAACATATTCGGGTTTTACAGGATCCTTAGCTCCGACCCACATTCCTGATAGATTTCCAAGACCGTCTTTTTCTATTGACAATATGCGAAGCTGCTTATCTGCAGTAAGTTCAAAATTAGCCCATCCAACTACCGGAAATGACGGATTAATACCTGTAAATGTGTAGAATCCTTTATCATCCAGAGTATAACTACCTTGCTCCACATTGCCATCAGGTGCAGTATAAACAACAGCTCCCGTTGAAGAATTTATCTGAAGTGAGAAGCCTTCATATATTGAAGGATCTACAACACCCAGCCAGTCAGGATAATCAGCAGGTTGATTCCAACCATTCATCCTGCTTCCATCCAGATTAGCCCAGTCAATAGGATTACTTGTTGATAATTTCCAGGTAATCACATCAGTAACCGCAATAACCTTTGAAACATCATCCTTCCATCCTGCAGGCAATACCGGTTCAGGATCTGGCATATCATCAGGGACCCAGTTGTCGTAATAGTCCTTTGATATAAAATTATAAACCAAAAGGCAGGGATCTTCTCCAGATAAGGCCTTATCCCTGAGGACAGCCAACTGCATAGTGTTTTCTGTAAGTGACATTAGCTTGATATCGCCCCAGTTGACCACATGTCCGTCCCGATTTGAATCATGAAGCGGTGATGCATCTGTAATAGTGAGCTTTTTGGCAGCAGCATCAAGGAAGAAGGTTCCTGACTCCTGCCTACCAAGCATTTTATGATCTACGGTTATTACCGCGTTACCCTTAAGACTAAAGGTCATACTTCCATAGTCGCCTGCTGCCATGAGCCAGGAATTTCCTTTCCAGTCCGGTTGCCAGTTCCATACATCACCTTCAACTGTCTGTCCTTCGGTCACAGTAGCCCAACTGTCATCAGTACCATAGAAATAAAGGGGGCCTGCAAAGTAACGACTTTCACCATCAGCATTCAGATCAAGATACCAGACTTTTTCATTTCCAACACCACCGGTTAGAAGTGTCCATAAAGGATCGCTAACATAGTTTAAATTGTTTGTTGTAATAGTAACCACCAATGGATCAGCCTGAACAACACCTCCGCGAGAAATAACTCCGTATACAAAGGTGTAGTCACCGGCAAAGGGTATTCGTACCGTATCCTGCAGTTTTGTACTGCGTCCCATTGGAGTAATCCAGTAAGGCTGAGTTCCTGGATTCAGTGCTTTTATTATCACTGCGTTCGGGTCATCCGAATCCTGTACTACTTCATATTTAAGTTCACTCTTGCTCAGGACCTGACCCAACTCATACTCATCGGGCTGGCATGCGGTTGTCAACACCACGGTTGCCACAAATGCTGACTTTAATATATTTATGAATTTCAAAGTTTTCATTGTTCACGTTTTAGGAGATTACCAACCTGGATTTTGTTTAAGTACATTATTAGATAATGTAATCTGAGTATTTGGAATCTGGAACAGTCCCTTTTTAGCAATGATATTAGCAGCTTTAATTACCACCTTATCATACTTTTGACCAGATAACACCTCTACTCCATCTTCTTCAGCAATAGCTGATGCAGCATAATCTACTCCCTGACGAAGCAGGTCCCAATAACGAACACCCTCGAAGGCCAGTTCTAGTTGTCTTTCCTTGAGTATATTCTCCTTTGTTGCTGTCAGCTCTGTAAAGTTTGGATCAAGCACACCATCAGTAGTATATGCCCTGCGACGTACATCGTTTAAGTACTGTGTTGCATTGGAACTGCCAAGTTCTGCAGCCATAAGAAGTACATCAGCATAGCGTATCACTACCCAATCTTGATATTGTGATATCTGAAAATCTCCTCCTCCCAATCCAAAAACCTCATCCACCAGCTCCATGCTACCGTCAGACTTGACTTCCCACTTACTCATTGGTGTATATTTCTTAACACTGTAACCGGTATATTCACGTTGATCATCCAGTTTATCAAATCCGTCCTCAATACTTTCTGCTTTCAGGTCAATTATCGAGGCAGATCGACGAGAGTCCCCATCACCATAAGCATTTACAATTGAGGGATGTACAGTGCAGGCTCCCCATCCCCTTCCATAAGGGAACACGCTGTAGTTGCGGAGTCCCATCATTACCAACCAGCGATTGCCATCTAGATTGCCATTATAATCTTGAGTGTAATTGAACTTAAGAACCAGTACACTTTCCTTATGGCCACGCTGGTAATTGGAAGCTCCATCAGCAACCCTCCTTCCTTCACTGTCAATTTTAACTTTTATACTAGACGCAGGCCACAAATCCCTGAAATTGTCAAGAAGACCATATTCTTCACTTGCAATTACATCCTCCAGATGTTGTAATGCCTGTTGTCCTGTTACTTTTCCAACAAGATCAGGCTTGCCATAATAACCAGTATAATATAGATAAACACGACCCAGTAAGGCTTTAGCAGCCCATCTTGTAATACGACCGTCATTCTCAGAAGCCTTTGACTTTGGATAGGCATCGGCAGGTATATTCTCTGCAGCGAAAAGTAAATCATCGGCTATCAAAGCATATACATCATCCGGGTTGGCCTGTGGAAGGTTTTCCTGAGTTGGTACAGTAAGTAAGGGAATATTGCCAAACAGTCGTACGAGGTCAAAGTAAAGTATGGCACGAAGCACACGTGCCTCACCCTCAACACGCTTACGGTTAGCTTCCTGTTCACTTGCAGTTGCCCCATTCCAGATAATCCTGTCAAGCTCCTGCAGGAGCTTGTTACATCTGAAAATACCTCCATAATACCTTATCCACAGATTATTGCCCAGATCAGAGTATGCTGGAGCTTCATTCTTATCAAAGCGATCAATAGCCTGATAATTTCGGTCATCACCAACCCCCAATGCTGCAAAACACTCATCAGACATTATCTCAGTCAGAAGGTAGAATGAAGCATCTACATCCGAGTTAGTACGTTGCCATCCATCATAACAGCCAATAAGCGCCATCTCTGCATCCAATTGCGTAGAGTAGAAGTTTGTATCAAATAATGATGTTTTGGGCTCGACATCAAGGAAGTCTTCAGAGCATGAACCAATGCTCAATCCCAGTACAGCTGCTGTGGCTAAAAGATATGTTTTTAGTGACTTCATAGTCTAAATTTTTAGTTGAATTAGAACTTCAGATTAACACCAAGGAGGAATACTCTTGGGCGTGGATAGTAACCCAGGTCTATACCTGAAACCCATGAATCCGTACCATATCCAATCTCAGGATCCATACCATTATACTTCGTAAATGTGAAAGCATTTTGAACCTGACCATAAAGCCTCAGTTGGCTCAGATATTCCCATTTGATCAACTTGCTGAAGTCGTAACCAAGTGATATATTACTAATTCTAAGAAAGTCGCCATCATGTATATAAAGGTCGGAGAAGTTCCAGTTGACATTACCATCTGTTACCCTCGGTATCCTGTTGGATGTTCCTTCACCAGTCCAACGGTCGAGAATAGCAGAAGTATAATTGGCCTTTTTGTTTGCATGATTACGGTAAGACTGTACGATCTTATTACCTGCCATTCCATTGGCAGTCACATTAAAATCGAAGTTTCTGTATTCCAGGTTAACACTAAAACCAAAGGTAAAGTCAGGCATACCATTACCTAGGTCAACCTTATCTTCAATATTAATCTTTCCGTCTTTGTTCTGATCTACATAGATTACATCACCAGGCTTCGGATTACTTTGAAAGATACCAAGGCCCTTGTTTCTCATCTCCTGAATCTGAGCCTCGTTCTGGAAGATGCCTGCAGTTTCGAAACCCCAGAAATAACCTACTGCATATCCGTTCTGTGCACGGTAAAATTCTTCGGAATTATCGTACAACATATTACTCTGACCATGGATTATACCATCTTCGGTTGGTATTGATCCTACTTCATTTTTGTTGTATGCACCGTTGACTGAGAGTGAATAATTAAGCTCACCCGCCTTGTCATTCCAGTTGATTCCAAGTTCAACTCCGGTATTTTTAACATCCCCTCCATTAATGAATGGCGCACCAGTTCCAGCGGTTCCAAGTATCGGTGCGGCAACTAACCAATCTTTCGTTGTCTTTACATAGTAATCAGCATTGATTCCCATACGTCCATTGATCATCCGTGCATCAAAACCTAGGTTAATCTGTTCCGAGGTTTCCCACTTAACATTTGGATTTGCAAGACGTCCCGGATATGCACCTTTAAGGTTAGATCCTAGAGAAGTACCAAACAGGTAATATCCAGCCGGGCTGCTACTGCTGTAGTTTGTTATAACCATCGGAGAAGCATATTGGAAGTTGTCAATATTCTGGTTACCAACCTGCCCCCAACTGGCTCTTAGTTTCAAATAATCCAAAGTGCCCTTTGTTCCTGCCATAAAGCCTTCTTCACTGATAACCCATCCAATTGATACAGAAGGGAAATAACCCCAGCGATTACCTCGAGCAAACCTTGAAGAACCATCAGCCCTGAAGGTGGCATTAACAAGGTATCTTTCGGCGTAGTTGTATGCTAAACGACCAAAATAAGAGACTCTTCTGGATTCAACAGAAGGACCGCCATATACAGTGCGCTTCTCTGTAACTCCGACGACATCGCCATTCTCATCTTCAATCAAGGTAGCCTGACCGGTTGTATTGTCCAGATAGGCATAATCCCAGTTGTTAAACTGATCAAGCAAATCCCAGTTGGATCCTCCAACATTCATTCCCTGATATTGAATAGACTCAGAACCAACCAGCATTTCAACATTATGATTATCAAACACTAATGAATAGTTGGCCGTATTTGTCCAGGTTAGGGTGTAGCCCTTGGACATGCCCTGTCCTACAGTGGTATGATCTTCATTGTAGGAATAAATTGAAAAGCGATATAATGGTGTGAAATTGCGGAATTCTGTTGCATAATAGTTAATTCCAAACAATGTTTTAAGTGTCAGGTTCTGAATAGGATTCAGCTCGGCATAGAAATCACCAAGCAGGTACTGATCCTTGTTCTCACGGTTATTATTTGTCATCATCAATCCGTATGGATTACCGTCACCATCATACCAAGGCGAACCACTTGTATCATTATATGGAAGCCCATATTTTCCATTATTGCTGTAAACAGGAGATAATGGAGAGGTCATAAAAGCTCCTCTAAGAGAGTTATTATATTGATTGCCAACCTGTATCCCGTTCCTGACCACGTGACTGACGTTTAAATGTTGGCCTACCTTCAGTACTTCCTTGTAAAGTTTGTGCTCAGAGTTCATACGAAAACCATATCGATCATAATTGGATACCTTTGGACCTCCAACCACACCCTCTTGCCCGGTGTAGTTTAGTGATATTGCATATATTGATCTATCCGAGCCGCCGCTGATCCCGATATTATAACCTTGAGTAACCGCATCCTCAACAAACATCTGACGTACCCAGTCAGTATCTGCAGCTCCTTCAAAAACCGAAGGGTTATATAAAGCAGCTTCCGAGTTAGCGGCCTGCTCCTGCATTATGGAAATATACTCCTCCCTGTTGAGCATATCTGTATAGCGTGCCACACGCTGAATTCCATAATAGGAGTCTATACTTACCTGTGCCTTTCCACTACGACCACCCCTGGTGGTAATGAGAACAACACCATTGGCAGCCTGAGAACCATAGATGGCAGCTGATGCAGCATCTTTCAGAACATCTATACTCTCAATATCTGCAGGAGAAATTGTTGATATATCTCCTTCAATACCATCGATTATAAATAGGGGACCAGAATTACCAATGGTACCCAAACCACGAATAGTAACCTTCATATCCGAACCCGGTTGTCCTGATGTTGAACTGATTGTAACACCCGGAGTCTGTCCCTGAATAGCTTGCAATGCCGAAGTAGTATTCATCCTTTGGATGTCATCACCCTTCACCTGAACGGTGGCTCCTGTGCTTAGCTTCTTCTTCTGTACGCCATATCCCATCACTACAACCTCTTCGAGGTCAAACAATGCAGATCTCATGGTAATATATAATATTGTCTGATTACCGACACTAATCTCCTGAGATTCCATACCGATAAAGGAGAATACCAGAATATCATCAGGATTGGCCTGAATAGAAAAATTACCATCTACATCCGTTATTGTTCCTATGGCTGTACCCTTAATAACTACGGATACCCCTGGGACCGGTACGTTTTGTGCATCTATAACTGTACCGCTGACAGTCTGCTGAGTCCATGCGGACATGGCTGCAAAAACCAGAAATAGTATCAACAAACATTTCTTTAACATAGCCTTAGATTTAGTGTTATGGAGCTTAGAGTCTCTTTGAATCTCAAATATATTTTAACAATAATTAAGCTTTGTCTTCTTTTGTTTAGAGCTTAGGTGTAATTTGTACACCAGCAGGAGAAATATGTAATCTATCTTATCCATATTTGTCTTCATCCTACCCGCTTATATCCTTTCTATCAAAGTATTACAACCACACAGTACGCTTAATGATTTTCCTACAAAAACTGGTACAGGAAGGAAAAAATCATTAGCTTTCCGGGACCTGTTTGTAACATAATGTTTATACTTACGTTAACAGGGTTTAGTTTTTGTAACTGTTGAACAAGGGTGCCTGATGATATCACGACGAAGTTGGCAAAGTAGAATTCTTTTGTATCTTCTTTTGCTTGTGGCCAGTAGCGGTTTTGCCGGATCCTTACCTGCTGTTCCTGTCACTTTACGCCATTATTCCTCTACAAACCGGATTCCGGATGTTTCCATCCAAAGCATTTACGAAGATAAAATTGGCATCCTTTGGCTGGGTGTTGAATCTTCGGGTCTTGTTAAGTTTGACGGGAAATCCTATACCTATTATAAGAATGATCCTGAAGACTCCACCACACTCACCTCCAACTACCCTCTTAGCATTCTTGAAGATAGGGATGGCTATATTTGGGTTGCAACTCACAGCGGGCTCAACAAGCTCGATCGCTTTACAGACAGGGTCAAGAGATATATTAACAATGAAAAGGATGCTAATAGTATTACATCCAACTCTGTCAATAAGATCATAGCAGATAAGAACGGAAGACTCTGGTTTGGTACTACCAATGGGGTCAACATCCTGGTTCCGGGGACCGACAATTTCATTCACTTCCTTCACAACACCGATTCACTCAGACCTTCCCTAAACACTGAAATTACCAATATGCACATTGATGCAATGGGGAATATCTGGATTGGAACAAACATTAACGGGCTCTTTATGGTAGGTCCCGACACCTACAATATGGCACCTGATAAATGGGCAAAGTCAATAAACCAACTGAGTACAGAGAATGATGCTAATATCAAAAACTGGCCATATGTTGCTACTCCAAACGATTTGAACCAAATAAAGGGACTGGCATCCACAAAGGATGCTGACACCCTGTGGGTGTCAAGTACCACCGGACTTTATATCCTTCATCAAAAAACAGGAAGGATTGAGCGATATAGTTTCTCAAGTCCGGGCTATGCTCATCTTTCACATATGCAATATTACAGCCTCTTACTTGACAATGAAAATGTATTATGGGCAGGTACGGCCAACAGTGGGTTGGTAGTAATAAACCTGAACACCGGAAATACAAGTCACCTTTATGCAGAAGAGCACGAGCACAACCAACTGATGAGCAACGCCATACGAGACATAATAGAGAGCAGGGATGGGTTGATATGGATTGCGACCAAGTTTGCAGGACTGCATTACTACGACAAGAGACAGCGTACTATAGCTCATGTAAAAAAAGGCGGCACCGTAAACAACTGGTTGAGCGACAACTTCGTACTATCAATTTGTGCAGACGGAGAAGATGATCTTTGGGTGGGGACCAAACAAGGTGGTCTATGTCGATACGACCGTAGTACTTTCACATATAAATGGTATCTGGCTGATGGTAAACCCGGTAGCTTGCTCAGCAACCGGGTTGAAGCTATTGCTGAAGAGGAGAATGGAACTATCTGGGTTGGAACTGATGAAGGTCTGTATGAGTACATTAGAGAAAAAGACAAGTTTGTAAAGCATCTGCACCAGTATGTAAAAAACATATATATTACAGATGATGGGTATATATGGATTGGTGCTCCATCAGGCCTTTTCAGGTTTTCAATTACTGAGAAAAAGCTTTCTGCACCTGATAGTAAACATAAAGGGTTTTTCAATACTCAGGGCAATCTTAGCATATCAAGAGTAATGAAGGACAGCCGAGGAGTTCTTTGGATTGGAACCAACAGTAATGGCTTGTATGAGTATCATGAAGATACTGACTACCTCAAAAATCATATGCCCAACAAAGCAGACCAGTATTCGATAAGTGGCAATCAGGTAAGGGCAATATACGAGGATAAACTCGGACGTTTATGGATTGGTACCAAGTCAGATGGCCTCAACTTGTACGACAGAGGTACAGGACGTTTTTTCCACAAGTCCTCTCCCCGAAATCTCCCTTCAAATACTGTATACAATATACTTGAGGATTCAAACGGCAGGCTATGGATGGGTACTCACTCAGGCATTTCCATGTATAATCCAAATAAAGAAATGTTTGTCAACTTTGCAGATCACCATGGACTACAAGGTCTTATATTTGAGAGCAATGCCTTCGCAAAGAACAAACAAGGAAAGTTCTTTATGGGTGGTGCAAATGGTATGAACGTATTCTCTCCTGATGAGATCACTTATAAAACTCAGCATCCCCCTCTAATCATTACAAAGTTCGAAATCTACAACAAACTAAAGGATAAGGATATCTTCCAGTTTAAGAGATATGAACTTTCAAGACAGGACAATTACATCTCCTTTGAGTTTGCCATCCTTGATTATACAGATCCTCAGGAGAACCAGTTTGCCTACATGCTGGAGCCTTTTGATAATGATTGGGTGTATTCGGAAAACAGAAATTTTGCATCTTATACCAATCTGCCGCCCGGAACCTACAGATTTAAGGTAAAGGGAGCCAACAGCGACAAAGTTTGGAATGATGACCCTATGGAGATAGAGATAGTCATTCCTGCCCCTATCTGGGAGAAAGCATGGTTTTTTCCTTTAGTGCTTGTATTAATAGTTACAATACTATTCATTGTATGGCAGATGAGGGTCAGTGCTTCCCGCAAGAGAGAGAACATTTTAAAGAAAGAAGTAGCAGAAAGAACCCAGGACCTCGAAGAAGCTTATCACAAACTCGAGGAATCCAACAGGCAGGTTGAGAAGCACAATCGTGCTCTTCGTCTCCAACGTGACAGGATAACCAGACAAAATCTGGAACTGAAAGCCCACAGGCAAAATCTGGAATTGATGGTTGCCGAACGAACCAAAGATCTTGAAGAGGCAAAAGATAAAGCTGAAGAAAGTGACAGGCTAAAATCAGCCTTCCTGGCCAATATGAGTCATGAAATCCGTACCCCACTCAATGCCATCATGGGCTTTATAGATATCCTGGAGGCCAATGAACTGGATCCTGAGGAAAGAAAGACCGTCAATGCTATAATACAAACCAATAGCGACAACCTCTTGCAATTGATCAACGATATTATTGATATCAGCATCATTGAGGCCAACCAGCTTGTAATCAGAAAGAAAGAGTTTGATTTCCATGCCTTCCTGTATGAGATTGAGATGAGATACAATGCTCACAAGGATTTAAGAAACAAAGATGTAGCTATTATCAGGGAGATCCCTGACGGAGTTGAAGAACTTAACGTGTATTCAGACCAGATGCGACTGCGTCAGATATACAACAATCTGATAAACAATGCTATCAAATTCACAGACAGAGGCCATATTAAGTTTGGCTACAAGCTACAAGATCAAGACACCCTCTTGTGTTTCGTAGAAGACACAGGAATTGGGATCTCGGAAGAAAACATCAATAAAATCTTCCGTCGTTTCCACAAAATAGAACCTACTGCAGCTAAAGTACATAGGGGTACCGGACTGGGACTTTCAATATCCAAGAATCTATCAGAATTACTGGGAGGAAGAATCTGGGTTGATTCAATTCCCGGAAACGGAAGCACCTTCTTCTTTACAATCCCAATCCGCTGAAAAAACAGAGGCTGCCTACTGGCAGCCTCTGTAAACCAAATCAATGAAGATTTCAAGCGCACTCTAGTAACCCGGGTTTTGATCGCTTAAGTCTATTGCCGAGTTAAGGTTGATTTCGGTAAGAGGTATAGGGAATAATTCATGTTTACCTTTTACAAAACCGGGAATTTCCTGATCTGCCAAACCCCAGCGAACAAGATCCCAGAATCTGTGTCCTTCAAATGCCAGCTCCAGTTGACGTTCTTTTACGATAACGTTAAACAGATCAGTCCCTGTCAGGTTTTCCCATGATGAATGATCGGTTGCACCTGCCCGTTCTCTTACCTGTTTGATTAGTGGTACGGCCTTGTCATCCTGATTATCCTTATTATAAGCCTCTGCAGCCATAAGTAGTACATCAGCGTAACGAATAATCTTGAACGGAGTGCTGTAGTTAACTTCGGGAACGGGTGCACCGGGAGATCCAGATACAGGAAGTACCGAGATACCAGCTGATTTTCCTTGAATAGCATGTTCAACTCTACCCAGAGATGAACGTTCAAGAGTTTCCGCATCTACAGATGATATAGCTGCAGTAACAACACTCTTGCGTTGAACACCATAACCAATTACAACAACCTCATCCATGCCTTGAACAAACTCTTCGAGTGCCACATTGATAACACTCTGATTGCCAACAGTCACAGATTGAGCTGCATAACCTACAAAGCTGAATTCCAGGACATCCGATGGAGAAGCCTCAATCTGGTACGTACCATCTCATTAGAGATGGTGCCCTTGAGAGTGCCCTGAATTACTACGTTTACCCCAGGTAGGGGTGAACCTTGAGCGTCTGTTACAGTACCGCTGATCATGCGATCTGAACCTTGAGCAAACACAGCAACTGAAGTTGCAAAACTGATAATCAGCATTGTAGCAAAGCTCGTAAGGAGCTTAATGCCTGTACGTCTGACCTTTTTTCAACCGGTCGAGCGCGTAGTAAACCCGATTTTTTTTCATACTTTTGGAAATCCTTTGTTTTAGTTATTATTAAATACTAGGGATAGTCACCCGTAAGTCAAAGCTGCAACTATTCCTACGGGTGACTTTTTTCTATTATTTGGTCATAGCTGATGCATTTATGGCACCAACAAGGTAGACCAGGGGCGCATTCCAGTTAATTGCTATCTCATTTGTTGAGTAGCTACATACCATATCGACATACGATTTGGCAGGAAAGGGGCTTCTTTCATTTCCATCATCAGAGCAGTCAGTCAGCACATCCAGATTAGGACCTCCCGCAAGGAAACCGGGAATCGGCTCATGAATACCATCAGCTTCCGAGGGACGGTGATGTATATTCATGACCCTTTTCTCTCCGAAGCCGGTAACAAAGCAATATCCTGTGGCATTGCGACCCAAGATATAATCAAGGTCACTTATTGCCGATTCTAAATACTTTCTGTTACCTGACAATCTATAGGCGCACATCTTTAGCATCCCTTCATTAGCAACTGTTGAGTTGCTACCCCAGGCGAAGGATTGAATACTGACAGCATAGGGAGAATTCTCCCACACGCTAACAAGGTCGTCCGCGAGTGCTATGAAGTCCTCGCTCAATGGAAGGGACAGTTCCCCTTCAAGTTCAGGGTTTTCAAGCAGGGACATAGTACCCAAAGTCCTAACATCCATCCAATTTGGGACAGAGGGTTGATCATAGTACGTCACTACTAAGTTCTTTGCATTCGGATCTCCGCTTGCAATAAACAGTTCACTTGCCGCCCAATACCACTCATCATTCAGATTCCAGTCACCATAGGCTCCGGTTACTATATCTTCAGGCTGCTTGTAATAAACATCAGGGTGTTGCAACGCCCAGTTCCAGGCAAGCTTTGCAGCAGCCAGGCAACTATCCGCAAGTCCCGGGAGTAATTCCTCATAATCACGCAGAATACGAGAAGCGGCAGCATTTAGAGCTGTAAAGTCTAGTGCAGCAGCAGTACTTTTGGCTACAACATATCTATCGCTCAATGACTCATGTGGCATAATGAAGTCATCAAACTGCTTGGATGTCAACTTGTGATATACGCCTCCGTCAAACGGATCCTGCATAGTAAGAACCCACCTGAGGTTGAACAAAGTCTCAGACAATAGGTCCGGCAGTCCACTTCCGGACTCAGGAATATTTACGCCTAGTGTGTCAAAATACTCCCTGTAATCCTTTAAAGCCTTTAGCAGGGTATAGGTAGTGATTGCACTGTTGACTACATACTTATTGTAATCACCTGCATCATACCAGCCCAGAGGTGAAGATATCACCGTACCCTCAGGTCTTTGCTCTGTGGCTGCAGAAGCGTGGACATATACGACTGTGTCAGGATGACCTGCCTGTCTATACCAATAGCCCGCATACTTTTCCTCAAGAGGAATGGCTGTACGATTGTAATAAAATGCCTTGATAGCGGCCCTGACAACCTCATCGTAGGGCTTGTCACTGACAGTAATCTGGTACCGGACATCGCAACCAGGAATTTCCAGTAGAAATGTTCCTTTGCTGTTGAGCCAACTGAAGTCAGCTCTACGGACAGTGTCGCCTGAAGGCTCCCAGAACTTGGCACTGTCGGCAAAGACCCTTAAAACAAGTTTTCCGTCAAGATCTTTGATTAGTATCTCTTCATATTGATCGTCAAGTAAAACCAGTTTGGGTCCGGATGTAAAATAGCCCACCTGATTGTACTTCAACACGTCTTCTGCTGAATGATTATCCTTTCCGTTACAGGCTACTAAAAGAAGTGCTGTAAAGAATAATGCAGACAGATATCTATACATATCGCTTTTCATAGCTCAGGTTTTTATCCCATTATTACTTCAACCAGATATTCTCCTGGTTTCATTATTGGTATTACATTGCCGTCCAGCTTCCTGCCATCGAGCAAGATAGTCTTAACACCCTTGTTTACTCCGTCAGGGTTTGTTACCATGATCTTGTACTCAGCATTGCGGAACTTCCTCCTAACCTCAAAGCCTTTCCAGTCTTGCGGGATACAGGGATCTATCAACAAACCGTCGTAAGTGGGGCGTACTCCCAGTATGAACCTGCTTATTGCGTAGAAGTTCCATGCAGCAGTACCTGTAAGCCATGAGTTCTTTGCCTCTCCAGGCTTGTGTGCGTCCTTACCTGCAATCATCTGTGCATACACATAGGGCTCGGTTCTGTGCAACTCACTAATATCCTCTAGAAATGAAGGGCAAATCTTTTTGTAATACTCCCATGCCCTTTCACCCCTTCCGATCATTGTTTCTGCAATTATAATCCAAGGGTTGTTGTGGCAGAAAATTCCTGCGTTTTCCTTATAACCTGGAGGATAGGTAGAAATCTCTCCATATTCAATCACATATCTTGTGAATGCTGGATTATTCAAGACTATGCCATAGTCACAGTCCAGATACTTCTTGACTGAGTCAAGGGCTTTTTCAACCAGCCCCTCCTCTACTCCTACCTGTGCCATAGAGCACCAGCCCTGGGATTCAATAAAGATCTTACCTTCTTCATTTTCCTTACTTCCTACCTTTTTGCCATAGTAGTCATAAGCCCTGAGGAACCATTCTCCATCCCAGCCATGCTTTTTAATAGCCTCAACCATATTATCGACATGCGCCTGAGCCTTGTTGGCCTCTTCCTCTTTTCCTATTTGTCTGCACAGTTGAATAAATTCCCTTCCATAGACTACAAAGAGACCGGCTATCATCAACGATTCAGCTGTTCCACCAGTCTTATTCTCTGTAGTCTGGAAGGATTCGTCAGGGTTGGTTGAGAAGCAGTTGAGATTCAAACAGTCATTCCAGTCTGCCCTGCCTATCAGTGGCAGCTGATGCGGTCCAAGATTATTGACAACATGGTAGAATGACACTTTAAGGTGATCAAAATGAGACTTTGCCTTGCTTTCATCATTGTCAAACGGCACCATCTCATCAAGAATTGAGAAGTCACCTGTCTCCTTGATATATTCTACTGTAGAAAGAATCAACCAAAGCGGATCATCATTGAAGTTCCCACCGATTGCATTATTTCCTCTCTTGGTCAAAGGCTGATATTGGTGGTAGGCACCACCATCCTCAAATTGAGTAGAGGCAATATCTATTATCCTCTGGCGTGCCCTGCCGGGTATCTGATGCACGAAACCAATAAGGTCCTGATTTGAGTCGCGGAAGCCCATTCCACGACCTATACCTACCTCAAAGAGAGATGCCGACCGCGACATATTGAAGGTAACCATACACTGGTATTGATTCCAGATATTGACCATTCTGTCGAGGCGTTCATCATCACTCTTTAGCAGGTAAACGCTAAGCAGTGAGTCCCAATAGCTACGTAGCTCCTCCATTGCGTAGTCAATCTTACCGGGTGTATTAAAGCGACTGATAGTATCCTGAGCCTTAGTCTTATTAATAACACCTTTGGACTCCCACTTAGCATCATCCTCATTTTCAACATAGCCTAGGATAAAAATAAAGTCACGACTTTCACCGGCCTCCAGCTCAATCTCAAAGTAATGAGAAGCCACTGGAGACCAGCCATGAGCATGCGAGTTGCGTGGCTTACCCTCTACTACCGCCTGAGGGGCTGAATACTCATTGTAAAGCCCCACAAAGGACTCACGATCAGTATCATAACCGTGAACGGGAACCGTGGAGTGATAATAGGCATAATGATTACGCCTGTCTTTATACTCGGTTTTATGATAGATTGTGGAATCCTTAATCTCTACCTCCCCGGTACTTAAGTTGCGCTGTAGATTATTCATATCATCCTCAGCATTCCACAAGCACCATTCCATGTATGAGAACAGTTTGAATGACTTCCTTGTACCGGTTAGGTTGGTTAGTTTCAGACGTTGAATCTCACATAATGCATTCAGAGGCACAAAGAACAGAGCCTCAGCCATAAGTCCGTTCTTTGCTCCCTTTACAACAGTATAGCTAAGGCCATGACGGCACTCATAGGTATCAAGTGGAGTTTTCACAGGTTTCCATCCCGGAGACCATACTGTTCCATCCTCATTAACATAAAAGTACCTACCGCCATTATCCATTGGTACATTATTGTATCTGTACCTGGTAATGCGACGAAACTTGGCATCTTTGTAGAATGCATATCCTCCCGCTGTGTTGGATATAATAGAGAAGAAATCCTCATTGCCAAGATAATTGATCCAAGGCCATGGCGTTTCAGGATTTGTAATTACATACTCCCTTCTATCATCATCAAAATATCCGAACCTCATCTCTCAATATATAAGTGTTATTAGTAATTATTTCTACTTAATAGGTTTCAGTTGCACGACGACGTGCCAGTTCAGCCGTTATCTCTTCCATCTTCCTTGTTGTAAGTGGGTAAAATGCCATTACAATGGCTCCAAGCAATGCTATAACAGCAGGGATCCAGCTCATCAGCATAATTATACCAGGAACAGCCTGACGTATGGACTCATGGTTCAATCCGTCATAGCTGAAAGCAGCCAGTACCATTCCTATTATTGCTCCGGCAATACCTCCACCAAACTTTGTAGCAAGTGAACCAGCTGAGTATACCAGACCTGTAGCTCTGCGATTGTTGACAAACTCAGAGTAGTCGGCAGCATCACCCAACATTGCAAAAAACAGGGTTGGGAATATTGCAGCACCAAACTCGGAAACCAGACCTATTGCAAAGATTTGGACTATGTCGTCAGGTCCACAGAACCAGAACAGGGCATTAATGCTACCTGAGAAGATAAAGGCAGCTACAAACAGATTTCTCTTTCCCATTAGTCTGCTTAGATAGGAAGTCACCATTGCACCTGCAATAGAGGCCAACATCAGTCCCACCATAAAGAAGGATGCAAGCAATTGATTATGCAGGAAGTGACTGAAATAATAGAGGATAGTACCCTGTTTAATTGCATTGTAGGTATTAAATATCAGACCAATAAACAGGAGCACCAGCCAAGGCCTGTTAAAGGCCAGATCCTTCATATCCTTCAAAAGGTTTGTCTTCTGAGATTTTGGTGGTTGAACCCTCTCTCTTGTTGTTGCAAAGGTTATCACAAGGAATAGAGCTAGAAATACTGACAACAGATAAATCGAGTTGCTGTATCCCCTTTTCTGATCAATAATACGGACATCTTTTGCCTTGATATCATCTTCTCCAGTTACAATAAAGGAGTACTCCTTACCGGCTTCCATAGAAAGACTCCAACCAACACGCGGTAGGTTGTAACTCTCTGCAGGCTGATCAGACAATTGTAATAAAGCATTGCCCTCTGAAAAGAAAGTCCTGGCACCTGCCCTGATATTTACATTATCTACACTCTTGTCTGTTGATACTGTGAGAATATACTTCTCACTATCAAGCTTCTCAACATCAACCCTGGGGTTGATGTTGCCGAAATAAGCTACGAGAAACAACAGTGCTCCCTGTACTACCAAGCCTCCGGTAAAGGCTCCCACCATTCTGTATGATCCAAGACTTGTACGTTGCTTGTCATCACCTGTCATTACTGCCATTAAGGCTCCGTATGGTACATTGTTGGCTGTATAGACAAGGATAAACAGCAGATAGGTTGCATATGCATAAACGATCTTTCCCTTGGGACCCAGATCAGGGGTAGTAAACAGCAAAGAAAGAGAAACTGCAAGAGGGATAGCCGTCCACAACACCCATGGTCTGAACTTTCCATACTTTGACTTTGTGCGGTCACAGATAAGTCCCATCAGAACATCAGTAATCCCGTCTGTCGCCCTGGCTACCAACAGGAGCAAAGCAACAGCCGCAGGATGCAATCCAAAGACATCCGTGTAGAAAATTGCAAGGAATATGGCTACACCTCGCCATGCAATATTGGCTGCTCCGTCACCCAGAGCATAGCCTACTTTTTCTTTTAAACTCAGTTTCTCTGAAAAATTCATATTCTGTATCAGTTCACTTACTTATTCCTAAATCGCAAAATCCAAAAGCTCCCTCCGGGTCGCCTCATATGTATCTTTGTCAAAAGTGTAAAGACGGGCCGGTTTGTGTGCTACTCCTACTTGCTTCTCATCCAGCTGCCTCAGATACTTCATCCTTGCTACCTTCTTCCTGAAGTTGCGCTTGTCCAGATTAACTCCAAGAATCACTTCATATACCCTTTGCAAATGAGACAGGGTAAACTTCTCCGGCAACAATTCAAATCCAATGGGCTCTCGGATCAGATCTTTACGAAGCTCTTTGAGTGCTTCATTAAGGATGTCCACGTGGTCAAAACCAAGGTCAGTTACCTCAGCCACCGGAGTCCACCTTACATCTCTACCTTTCCATTGCAATGTCACCTGGTCAATATCCAGAAGTGAATAATAGCCTACTGTGACTATCCTGTCCTCAGGATTACGACCACTGGCCTTTAACCATATCTTATCCTTCTCGCGACTTATCCGTGTTGGAGATCCAAAGGCTTTGAATTGCTTCAGGTAAATATCCTCAAGACCGGTAAGGTCAAACAGGATACGTGCCGCTGCTTCATCCAGGTCCTCGTTCTCATATATGTGGTTACCCGTCAATGTAAGGTCATTTACTATCTCCTCTCCAGTACTCTCATCAATCAATACCCGATCTACAAGCAATACATTCAGTCTGTTGAAGTCAAAACCAAAAATCACACAGTCAACAGAAACAAAATTGTTGATTACTCCACGCTTATATTTATGTATTGAGTCTCCTTCCATTTTTCCAATTCAAGATGTTAGTGTGATTTTTACACTTTCAAAAACTAATGCTAAATTATATTACTTTTCCAATAATGTAAACAAGTATTTTTTACACTTTTAAAAGCAATTTTAAGGTTTGTTATCGGAATGATAGACAGGAAGCCACTTTGTGTAGTTTCGACACTAATTAAAATTTGTGTAATTTAGAATCTTTCTAATTAATAAAGAGCAAAAAAGAGTAATCTGGACAAATATAAAACAGTTGCTATATTATTGTATTCCAACATCTTAGAATTTATATTCTGGACAACCCTGGAAGTAGCAGCATTAAAAATGGGTGCCCCGGCTGGGACACCCATTACAAGTACTAATCTAAAAAGATATCTGCTAAGTGGCTTTAAGCACTATCTTTGATTGTGCAATCTAAATACCATTCTACTATAAGGTTCAATTTGTTCAGGTTCCTTGAATCTGTAATAAAAGGCCCCCTTCCTTGAGTTTGCTTTATCCTTAAAATTAAGTCTTTCGATAACATTAAGAGACTTGACCCTTTTTCTGAAATTTGACGGGTCAAAGGGTCTTTTATAAATGGCGTAGTACAGATCAACAAGTTGATTGAAGGTAAAGAAATCAGGAAGCAGCTCCCTGCCAATAACTTCATTTGCGGCCTTGGTCTGCAATGCCAGCAGGGCCTGGTCAACCATGACCTTATGGTCAAATATTAGTTCAGGCAATTCACTAATAGGTATCCAGTGTGCACCATTCTTACCAACCAGTTCGGTATCATGATCCTGAATCTTGATAAGCGCAAAAAATGACACACTAATTACTCTCTCACCCGGGTCACGGTTTGGTTCAGAAAATGTATAAATCTGCTCCAGGAATATATCTTTCAATCCGGTTGTTTCAAACAGAACCCTGAGAGCAGCATCTTCAACTGATTCTTTTTCATTTACAAAACCGCCGGGCAGGGACCATCCTCCCTTACCAGGGTCAAAGTCGCGATGCCTTAGGAGTACTTTCAATTCGGAATCCTCATAGCCAAAGATAACGCAGTCAACAGCCACAAGGAATTTAGGGTGATTATAGGTCATAACAGGCAAATATTTCTCAATAGTGAATATAGTATTTTTATCTATTATAAAGCATGATCCCTTGAAAAACCTTAATGTGCCTCCAGGCACATTAAACCCGTATGGCTATGCTTTCTTCTCAAATTCCTCTCTTGTCTTTCTGGGCAAGCTTTTGTATACCAAGGCATAAGAATGATTGATCATGTTTCTGAGGAATTCATCATTCAGGCTCCCGTCAATATCTATAGTATTCCAGTGGGTCTTATTCATATGATAACCGGGACGTATTGCAGAATGTTCCTCCCTGAGTGTAACAGCATATTCGGGATCACATTTCACGTTGATGCTGAATGGTCCGTCTAGTCCAGTTAATAGGAATATCTTCCCACCAACCTTAAAGACTAGGGTGTCTGGACCGAAGGGCATATCCTCGGTAACATGGGGAAGAGACAAACAATAATCACGAAGGGTCTCAATATTCATAGGTATTCAATTAAGTCAATTACTCTGCCTGTGCAGTAAATGCATCCTCGATATGTTCTATATCCCAGCGCCCGTCTCTATGAGAGATACAGGCAATGAGGTCAAATCTGATACGGTTGTCCAGCTTTTTGTAACGTACATAATTATCGGCTGCAAGAATCAGGTAACGCATCTTGAGTGGCATCACACTGTCACGTGGGTGTAGCACATCACTACTGGTTCTGGTTCTGACCTCTACAAAAACCACGGTATCACCGTCGAAAGCTATTATATCAACCTCTTTGTGATGGAAGTACCAGTTGCGCTCCACTATCTTATAACCTTTTGCCTGCAGATATTCAGCAGCTTTGTCCTCACCAAGTCGCCCAAGATCATTATGCTCTGCCATAGATTCAGGTATTGTACTGCAACAATAGTCCTTCACTTGTCACCTTCATCCTGACTTCGGTACCGAGTACCAGTGGCAGGTTAAGCAGATCATGACCGGCAGGAAAGCCAAAGGCCACGGGAAAAGGCAAATCCCTTACAGCTTCTGCAATAATCTCATAAGCTGTCTGACCAAAGTGGGGTTCTGAATCCTTCATATCGGTCATCCCTCCTATTATAAGTCCGGTAAGCCCTTCAAACTTGCCCGCAAGTTTGAAGCCCCTAACCAGCCTGTCCATATGATATAGATATTCTCCAACATCCTCGATAAACAATATTTTTCCTTCAGGATTAAAATCAAGAATGCTTCCCTTAAGGATATCCAGCACTGTAAGGTTACCTCCTATAAGTACCCCCTCCCCTATTCCGGCTTTATTTAATGGATGCGGTTCTACCATGTATTCAGGCCATAGTCCGGAAACCAGATCCCAAAGCATGTCAACTCCATTATCAGGGGCACCTTTCCTGTCAAAGGCCTTGGGCATGGGACCATGAACAGAGGTGAGTCCCATTGTGTTTTGAAGTAAGGAATGGAAGTAAGTTATATCGCTGCAGCCGATAAACCACTTATGTTTTTTTGCCAAAGGAGAAAGATCCACCATCCCGGTCAGGCGCCCGCAGCCATAACCACCACGGCTAAACCAGATAGCAGCAACTTCCGGATTATTTATGGCAGCCTGCAGATCCTCGGCCCTGTTTCTGTCCGTACCTGCAAAGCGATTCCACGAATCATATACATGGTCTCCTATCCTTATCCTGAGCCCCCTTCCTCTGAGATACTCAGCCGCAGCTTTGATATAGGAAGCATCCACTATGCCTGCAGGCGATACTATGGCAACCAGATCTCCGGGTCTCAGACTCTCTGCTAATGTCATCACATTTGATTTAAAACAAATATTAAAAATAATACATATCCACAAATACCGTGAAAGCATATCCCGGTCATTTTCTAAATCTTTAGTTATCTTTGTCAGACTTGTAACGAACATACAACAATACGATATTATTTAGCCAGGAATTTATGACGAATTTTAAACGCACGCTGGTCACCTCAGCATTGCCTTATGCCAATGGTCCTGTGCATATAGGACACCTTGCAGGGGTTTATGTGCCGGCCGACATTTACACACGTTACCTCAGACTTAAAGGTGAGGATGTTTTGTTTATCGGAGGATCTGACGAGCATGGTGTGCCCATTACCCTCAAAGCAAGAAAAGAGGGTATCTCTCCCCAGGATGTGGTTGACAAGTACCACAATCTAATCAAGAAATCATTTGAGGACTTTGGTATTTCTTTCGACATATATTCAAGAACCACCAGTAAGGTTCACCACGAAACTGCTGCTCAATTCTTCAGAACCCTTTATGACAAAGGCAAATTCCTGGAAAAGGAAAGCGAACAATATTTCGATCCTGAAGCCCAGCAGTTTCTTGCCGACAGGTATATAACAGGAACATGCCCACACTGTCATAAGGACGGTGCATACGGCGACCAATGCGAAAGCTGCGGTACTTCACTCAATGCAATGGACCTTATTAATCCAAGATCGGTTATTTCAGGTAGTACTCCGGTACTTAAAAAGACAAAACACTGGTACCTGCCTTTGGATAAGCATGAGCCTTTCCTTAAAAAATGGATCCTTGAGGATCATAAGGAATGGAAGTCAAATGTTTATGGTCAGTGCAAATCATGGATAGACCTTGGCTTACAGCCCCGGGCTGTAAGCCGTGACCTTGACTGGGGTGTACCTATTCCTGTAGAAGGTGCTGAAGGCAAGGTTCTTTATGTTTGGTTTGATGCTCCAATCGGTTATATCTCTGCTACCAAGGAACTGACTCCCGACTGGGAAAAATACTGGAAGGACCCGGAATGTCGTATGCTACACTTTATTGGCAAGGATAATATAGTTTTCCACTGTATTATCTTCCCCTCAATGCTTAAGGCTGAGGGATCTTACATCCTGCCCGACAATGTTCCGGCCAACGAGTTCCTCAACCTCGAGGGAGACAAGATATCAACCTCACGTAACTGGGCTGTATGGCTACATGAATACCTTGAGGACTTCAAAGACAAGCAGGACGTGCTGCGCTATGTGCTTACAGCCAATGCACCTGAGACCAAGGACAACGACTTCACCTGGAAGGACTTTCAGGCAAGGAACAACAACGAACTTGTTGCTATATACGGTAATTTTGTCAACCGCAGCATAGTGCTGACTCACAAATACTACAACGGGGTGGTTCCAACTCCCGGCCAGTACAACGACTTTGACAAGGAAACTGTAACGGGTATTCAGGAGCTGATTGGAAAGGTTGAAGTAGCCCTCGACAATTTCAGGTTCCGCGAAGCAGTCAAAGAAGCTATGAACCTTGCAAGGCTGGGTAATAAGTATCTGGCTGATACCGAACCCTGGAAGCTAATCAAGACCGATCCTGAACGTGTAAAAACCATTATGTATATCTCTCTGCAAATCACTGCAGCCCTTTCAATCCTGATGGAGCCCTTTATGCCTTTTTCCTCACGTAAACTGAGGGATATGTTGGGCATGGAGGAAGCCGACTGGGCTATCAGCAAGCAGGAAGAGATTCTGAAACCAGGGCACAAGATCAATGAAGGTGAACTCTTGTTCCAGAAGATAGAAGACACTGAGATAGACCGTCAACTTGAAAAACTTGCAGCTTCAAAGAAGGCCAACGAGATGGCTGCAGGCAGAAACATAAATCCGCAAAAGGACAACATAAGCTTCGATGACTTCAGTAAGATGGACATCCGTGTCGGTACCATCCTGGAGGCCGAAAAGCTGCCCAAGACCAAGAAACTACTGAGACTAAAGATAGATACAGGTTTAGACCAACGAACTGTGGTTTCAGGTATTGCCGAACATTTTAATCCTGAGGAGATTATTGGTCGTCAGGTTACTATGCTTGTCAATCTTGAGCCAAGGAATATCAAGGGTATCGAATCCCAGGGTATGATCCTGATGGCTGAAGATGCTGACGGAAAACTTGTATTCGTAGGACCTGACAAAAAGATAGGTAACGGATCTGAAGTACGATAAGTACTCTACTGTATAAAATCCAAAGCCCGGACTTCCATCCGGGCTATCAACAGATTAGGCTGCCCATTTTTGGATAGCCTATTTTTGCAAAAAACCCTCAGGCTGATGCTCTGAGGGTCCGGAATATCATAGCTAAATACTATCTTGAATGGTGTACCCAGACTGAGGCAAAGCGACTTTCTTTTCTTAGTTCGTTCATTGCCATCACAGCCTCATCCCTGTTGCTGAATGACTTGATTGCAATCCTGTGTCTGCCTGACTTATCTGCAAGCACCTTAGCATCTTCAAAGCCCTCAGCCTTATACTTAGCTACTGCCTTGGCAGCTGGTACTGCTTCAACAAAGCTTGCTGCAATAATATGGTATGGTCCTGATGACTTTATCACTTCCGCTGTGGTGACAACCTCTGGAGAGGCAAGAACCTCATCGGTCTGAATCTCTGCAGGTGAGGACTGAACAAGAGCACTGGAAGCTGCATTATCAGAAATCTCAACAGTCTCAGTAGGTATGGCAACAGTCTGTATTGCTTCAACAGGATAATTTACTGTCTGTTTAAAAGACGGTGTAACACCGGCCTGATACATATCCGGTGTGTTCAGATTGAAGGTGGAAAGAACAAAGAACCCGGCAACCATGGCAGCAGCTACTCTGTAATACCATGGTGAACGTATTGAGATTACCTCATTAACCATGCGCCCTGACTCAATCCTTGCAATGTGTTTGTAATCCAGTGGCTCAAATCTGAAAGAGCTCAATCCGAAAGCCTCCGGCAGGAATGACTTGCTGTCATTCGCTTCAAACAGAATATTACCTATTGCATCATAGCGCAATATTCCTACCTCACCAAGACTCACTGTTTCACCAGCATTAATACGGTCGCGTATGTCGATGACAAAACTTTCGACGATACCCGCAGCATCAACATAAGGAATTGAGAACTTCATCGCAATATGACTGATTAGCAATCCGTCATTGTGATGCAAACTGCGGTTGAAGCCGATCTCCTTGCAAGGTGGCATAAAGACACACCCGTCAGCAGCAATTACAGCAGACCTGTGATTGGCAACAAATGCACCCAGTCCTGGCACTATCACGCAGTCGTGATAGTGCAGAAGTTCTGCGATATGTATTTCCACTGCTTCTTTCATACACACAAATATAAGGAATTTTAAACGCCAAAGGAAGATTGTTTTTTAACATCTGTTGAAATAATGTTGAAAAGTCCCTGTCGCAATTGCTACCTTTCTCAAAGCCATAATCAAAGCAGAGGACAGGAAAATGGGATTTTTACAAAAAGCTGTCAAAAATCACATTCCTGTCCGCTATGTCCCGCCACCTGTCAATATTCTTCGGCAAGTTGATGTTTTTATCACTACTTTTACGATTGAAGTTCACGTTGGATAACAAACGAAGTTTTTAAATAATGGGAGAAAAAGTACTTGTTACCGGAGGGACCGGATATATCGGCTCTCACACGGTTGTAGAGTTGCAAAACGCAGGTTTTAAAGCAGTAATAGCCGACAATCTGTCAAACTCGCGCATAGAGGTAGTTGACTCAATCGCAAAGATTACAGGCAGGAAGCCTGAGTTTGAAAAGGTGGACCTGTCATCGGCAGAGGAGTGCAAACAGCTTTTTGAAAAGCATCCTGGGATAGGTTCGATTATTCACTTTGCCGCATATAAGTCTGTTGGAGAATCAGTTGATAAACCACTTGAATATTATCACAACAATATCAACTCGCTGATCAATATTCTTAACAATATGCACAGGCTGGGTATCAGACATATGGTATTCAGTTCAAGTTGCACGGTTTACGGACAACCCGATCAACTGCCGGTAACCGAGGAGACACCAAGAAAACCTGCTCAGTCACCCTATGGCAATACAAAGGCCATCTGTGAAGATATAATACGTGATTTCTGCAAGGCACAGGCTGATTATAGCTGTATTGCACTCCGATATTTCAATCCTATTGGAGCACATCCTTCTGCTCTTATTGGTGAATTGCCTCTGGGGGTTCCCAACAACCTGGTTCCCTTTATCACCCAGACAGCAGCAGGTATCAGAAAGGAGTTGAGCATCTTCGGGGATGATTACAATACTCCCGATGGTACAGCAATCAGGGATTATATTAATGTGGTGGACCTGTCAAAAGCTCACGTTGTGGCTATCAAGAGACTGATAGATAATAAGCAAAAGAATAACTATGAGTACTTCAACATAGGCACAGGTACGGGTTTAAGTGTTATGGAACTGGTGCAAACCTTTATCAAGGTTACCGGAGTCAAGCTGCCATACAAGATTGCCCCCCGACGCCCCGGTGATATTGAAAAAATATGGGCTGACACATCACTATCCAATAAAGAATTGGGTTGGAAGGCAGAGAAAAGCACAGAGGAGACTCTGTTGTCGGCATGGAACTGGGAAAAGCATTTCAGAGGCATATGAATAATTGCCTCTCACACAAAAAAAGGTTATTTTGCCATTTCTAAAAACAAGAACAACAATATACTATGAAGAAGATTCTGATAACAGGTGGAGCAGGTTTTATCGGCTCGCATGTGGTCAGGTTGTTTGTCAACAAATACCCGGACTACAAAATTTTCAACCTTGATGCCCTGACATATGCGGGAAACTTGGAAAACCTGAAGGATATAGAGGACAAGCGCAATTATGAGTTTATAAAGGGTGATATTACTGATCAAAAGACCGTAGGTCGTCTGTTTGCTGTCAACAAGTTTGACGGAGTCATCCATCTTGCTGCTGAGTCACATGTTGACAGAAGCATTAACAACCCGATGGAATTTATCAATACAAACATAGTTGGTACTGTTACCCTACTCAATGCTGCCCGTGAGCAATGGAAGGATGATAAAGAAGGTAAGCTTTTCTATCACGTCTCAACTGACGAAGTCTATGGTACACTTGGTGAAACAGGTATCTTCACTGAGGAGACTCCTTACGATCCACGCAGTCCCTATTCTGCATCAAAAGCCTCATCAGATCACCTTGTAAGAGCTTATTTCCACACCTATGGCCTGCCAATTGTAATAAGCAACTGCTCCAACAACTATGGGCCAAACCAGTTTCCCGAAAAGCTCCTACCCCTCGCAATCAACAATATCCTAAACAACAAGCCAATTCCTATTTACGGTAAGGGTGAGAACATTCGCGACTGGCTCTATGTTGAAGACCACGCAAAGGCAATAGATATAATATTCCACAAGGGTCGCATTGGAGAAACCTACAATATCGGTGGTATCAACGAGTGGAAAAATATCGATTTGATCAAGTTGCTTTGCAAGGTTATGGATAAGGAACTCAACCGTCCTGCTGGCACATCTGAAGGCCTTATTACCTATGTAAAGGACCGTGCCGGTCATGATCTGAGGTATGCCATAGATCCAAGCAAACTAGTCAACGAACTAGGATGGAAACCATCACTGCAGTTTGAGGAAGGCCTTGAGAAAACTGTAAAATGGTATCTTTCCAACCTCGATTGGATGAAAAGAATTATCTCAGGGGAATACGAATCCTATTACAGCGAACAATACGGAGGCAGGTAAATCAAGTAAGCGATAGACCTCTTGACATTATCATCAAACCAACACATCTGTCGTGACTACATAACCCCAAAAGTAAAAGCCTGAGATCTGCAAATCTCAGGCTTTTCTAATTGCTTTGCTATCTTATTCTACAGTAACCGACTTGGCAAGGTTTCGAGGCTGGTCAACATTGCATCCCCTCATCAGTGCGATATGATATGCCAGGATCTGCAATGGGATAATACTAATCATTGGTGCAATAGCTTCATGTGCTTCAGGTATTTCTATTACATGATCAGCCATACTCTTCACAGCCTTGTCACCCTTTGTCACTACTGCTATTACTTTACCTTTGCGGGCCTTAACCTCCTGAATGTTACTTATCATTTTTTCGTAGTTATTGTCATTCAGAGCAAGTGCAAAGACAGGCATCTTTTCGTCGATAAGTGCTATTGGTCCGTGTTTCATCTCAGCAGCAGGGTAACCTTCTGCGTGGATGTATGAGATTTCCTTCAACTTAAGTGCTCCTTCAAGAGCTACCGGGAATAGAGCACCCCTACCCATATAAAGGGCGTTTGAAGCATCTTTATATGTTGCTGCTATCTTTTCAATCTGGTCTTCTATTGCCAGAACCTCCCTGATCTTGTCGGGAACCAGGGTAAGTTCGTGAATCAATTTTTGATACTCTTCAGTTGATAGAATTTGCTTTTTGTGTCCCAACAGCAGAGCCATCATAGTGAGCACAGTAATCTGAGATGTAAAGGCCTTGGTAGAGGCAACCCCAATCTCAATACCGGCATGGGTATAAACCCCTGCATGTGTTTCCCGTGAGATTGAAGAACCGGCCACATTGCAGATACCAAGTATTGTAGCACGTGAGTCCTTAACCTTGCGGATTGCTGCAAGAGTATCGGCTGTTTCACCACTCTGTGATATAGCAATAATCAGGTCATTGTCAAAAATAATAGGATCACGGTACCTGAATTCGGATGCATACTCGACCTCTACAGGAATACGGGCATACTTTTCAAACAGGTATTCTCCCACAAGACCTGCATGCCATGAGGTACCACATGCAACGATAACTATCCTTTTAGCCTCCAGTAATTTGGGCATCACATCGCTAATTCCTCCCAGAAAGATCTTGCTCTCATCCATTGCAACACGTCCTCTGAATGTCTCCTGGACAGTCACAGGCTGCTCATGGATTTCTTTGAGCATAAAATGCTCGTATTCGCCCTTATCAATATTCTCGATTGAGAGTTCGATAGTCTTAATATCAGGAGTCTTGCTGTCATTATACAAATTCTTCAGTTCAAGCTTTTCTCTGGTAATTACAGCAACTTCCTCATCATTAAGGTAGATAACCTGATCGGTATACTCAACAATAGGAGTTGCATCAGATGCAAGGAAGTACTCCTTTTCACCAACCCCTATTACAAGAGGACTACCTTTACGTGCAGCTATCAGAGTACCGGGTTCATCTTCGCAGAAGATGACCAGTCCATACGCCCCAACCACCTTTGTCAGAGCCAGTCTGACTGCCAGTTCGGCACTCACCTTTTGCTCGAAATAAATATTCTCAATAAGATTGGCAAGTATCTCTGTGTCTGTCTCGCTGGTAAATTTATAGCCTCTGTTTTGAAGCTCCTTGCGCAAGTGGGCATAGTTTTCTATAATACCGTTATGAACAACGTAAAACTTACCCTTCATTGACTTGTGCGGGTGGGCATTTGTATCGCTAGGTTCACCGTGAGTTGCCCATCTGGTATGTCCCATTCCCATAGAACCGGAAATATCCTTGTCCTGAGATAGCTTCTCAAGGTCCATGACCTTACCCTTGCACTTATACACATTTATCTTTCCATTCACCAGTGCGATTCCGGCTGAGTCATAACCCCGATACTCCAGCCTTTGCAATCCTTTGATTATAATGGGATAGGCAGTTCTTTCACCTACATAAGCAACTATTCCGCACATATAAATTATTTTTTAGTTGTTTTCTTGTCCGCTACTCTGATTGCTTCTAGCTTGCTCTGTACTTTAGCAGCCAGGGCGCTTTTCTTTTCAATATGCTCTATTATATCCCTTACAGCAGGGTGCTTACTAAACTCCCCACGTACATTTTCAAAGTCCATAGCCTTTGTCTCAGCCTCCCCATCAATACCAAAGCCTGTCTGTGACTTGAGCGTGAATTCCTTCTTTGCATCACTGTACATCATCTCATCAAGTGACACTACAGCCCTTCTCCATTCTTCAACAAATGCCGATACCTCGTCACGTGTCACTGTCGACACATCAATCTTCATTTCCGCTTTAAGGGTGACCACTATCCAGTTCCATGCCCAGACGAAGTAATTGTCCTTCCACGCCCTGTAATAATCATTTATATTGTCGATGGTGTTTATCTCACCGCTCTCTACTGCATCAACAAAGTCTAATACAACTTCCTTTGGAACCAACAGACCGGCAACATCAATCCATTCGCCAGTACCTGTCTTCCCTTCAGGTCTGAGAGCTTCACGCATCTCTTCTTCGGTACTATAGTCAGCAAGCTCCAACTTTTTGACTAAACCGTTGCCAAGGAATTTGATAAGACCTAAACGGTAAATGGACAGTCCGCGCTCCAACGCGGACGCAGTTATCTTCACCCCATTGTACATAAAGTATTCCGATGCAGGACCTGATGTCTTTTGCAGATCCTTCAGTACTGCAATACCTCTTACTATTTTTTGAATAGAATAGGGACTAAGCAGGTTGAAGACTATGGAGTCTGGCTGCCTTCTAGCTTTGCGACGGTCACGCTTAGGCCATTTTTGAGCATCCCTTATTGTACCTATACTTCTCAGATTAACTGCAGGAGCAAGGAAACTCTCATCAGTATTTTCAATAATATATGAGAAAGGCAGGTCAGAAGTATCCGGATTACGATAGTGACGTCCCATCACCAAAGTAAAGGCACCAATTTTGGCAGGCCACAGAACATATGAATCACTGGTGGTCTTACTTCCCCGTTCCAACACTCCCTGATGAATAGGTCCCAGCTTGTACATATGATTACTTTGGTTGGATCCGCTACCTGCATTCAGGAAAGAATAATAACCTGCTATCAGCAATGTTGATTTGTGGTGACTCACTGTATATGGACCGGCAAATATCGAGCAGGCCTCTCCGTGAAATCCCTGACAATTGGCGAAGAACACAGAGTTTTCTGCCGAATATTGCTTACCTAGTACCGTTCCCTGGCCCACAAAGCAGTTTGTTACCATCGACATATCAGTAATAATACTACCACAGGAACATATAAAGTTTTGTGCTATTACACCTGGTCCTATATAGGCAGGATCTTCCTCACAACTATTAATAGTACCGTTGGTCAGTCTATAGACCCCTTCGATACTTGCAAATGGGCCGATACTTACGTTAATGATAGTACGACTGTTGATCAGATGAGCTCCCTGCCCTACTCGTCCCATGGTGGATGAGACTGATTCTGCATAAGCATCAGCCATGTCCATAAGATGTTGCACCAAGGCCGGTCTGTGTCTGTAGAATGCCATCAGATATGCAGTGTGGGCAGACAGTTCATCATACATTACTACCTCACGACCACCGGTCTCATTCAAAACAGCAATGCGGCAACCGTTACCAAAGCTAGACTTCTCAGTTACCGCCATTGAGTCGACACTCTCTATTACCACATCATTTTCGATGATATAATTGGCCAGGTGGTTTTTGACCTGGTTGATATATACATCATCTCCAATTATGCAATTATGGATAGAGGCATTATAGATACCGGAATATTTGGGAACTCCCCCGTCAGTATAAAAAGTCTTTCGAAGTACTCCTATTTTGATATCTCCGGAAAAGACAACATTGCGGATATTGTCGGCAATAAAACCTTCACTTACTTTCACTCGGTGCCATTCGCGACAGATACAACCATTATTTTCAAGTTGTCGGCGCTCGGCCTCAGAAAGATCTCGAAATTTCATCAGATCAGGATATTAGTATAACAATCCGAAAGTACAATAATTATATTATTCGGATTAATTCCATATAAAAACGAAAGTAAAACAAAATAAAATATGTTGTTTAACATCATCTTCGAAACATTTCGAAAACATAAATTATTTTTCAACCTATCTATAGACCGTACTTTGATAATTCAGACACATAAAAAGCTTTCGTAAATAAAATAACTTACCTATTCTTTCTTATGCTTCCAAAACTCTCCATTCCGGATGTCTTTTGAGGAAAGTGACTAAGTAAGGACACACAGGTATTATACGTACTCCATTATCCCGGCACCATTCCATCACAGCATGTGCAAGCCGGCCTGCCGCTCCCTGTCCGCGCAGGGTTTCTGGTACCCAGGTGTGATTTAGTGATAATACTTTTGGTTTATCCTCAGTATATTCTATATAGCATAGATGCCCTTCGACTACAAGCTCAAAGCGCCTGTCATCATTGTTATGCGAAAAATTGTCCATATTTTACGATGTAGTTTGAATCTTTTAACAAAAAAAATTGACAAATGTTGAGGAATTTATTAATTTGTTAAGTCTTTAACTTAAAACCTTTAAAATTATGAACATCTTTTTACTTGCAAACGAATCGATGTATGGCTTGCTTTGTATGGTGCTTGTCATCTTCTCTATCATCGTAATGTGGATGATATTTGAAAAAGCAGGTCAGGCCGGATGGAAAGCAATCATCCCAATTTACAACATGTTAGTACTACTTCAAATTGTAGGAAAACCATGGTGGTGGCTTCTTCTAATATGCTTTATTCCAATTGTGAATATAATTCTATCAATCTGGGTGATTAATTTACTGGCAAAGAGCTTTGGCAAAGGCGTGGGTTTTACAATAGGATTGATAATCCTTCCTTTTATATTTTTCCCAATCCTGGCCTTTGGAAAAGCAAGCTATACAAAACCTGCATAATTCTAACATAAAGGCAGACTGCCTGCTGCTATAAATTACTCCTCCCGGGCTCTCATGGGGTATGTGACTAAGATGATCTCTTTCCCACCTATTTCCCCATGAGGGTCCAATTTTTTTGATTTTTTTCGCACCTTGGGGTTGGAAGGAATTAAAGAAACCATTACATTTGCACACGCAAAAACCAAGGATGCCGAGGTAGCTCAGCCGGTTAGAGCGCATGATTCATAATCATGAGGTCGGCGGTTCAAGCCCGCCTCTCGGTACTTAGAAATCAAAGGGTTACGGTCTTCGTAACCCTTTCATTATTTTAGATTGTAACACATTTGTAACACAAACTCACTGTAACAGTTTTGAATTTGTTAAGGCGGCTTTTCTCAAATGTTAGGAGGCCGCTTTTTTCTTTCCCATGAGTCACCTCAAGTACTTCCATTACCACGAAGCAACCAGCCTACATGAGTTTCTGACAAGCAGGAGCTCTCTGCTTAATTGAATAATCGTATAAAAGGTCTTCTTAAGGGATATGTTATAATACAGACTACAAAAACAAACGGCAGCATTATTGCTTGTCCGCAATATTACTGCCGTTAAATATAAATTAGCCTGTTTCCTACTTTGTCATGACAAATCCACCATTTGGCTGGATTGTAACTGTATAGCGACCATTTTTGGCAACTTTCACGCTTTCTGAGTAGGAAGAACCATCCTTCCTGTCATTGTAAATTACAACTGTTTGTCCGGCAAACTCAGGAATCTCAATAGTAAGCTTCTTAGCTTCCTTCTCTGCATTTACTCCTGCAATGTACCAGGTATCTCCTGAACGTCTTGCAATAACTGCATACTTGCCAGGAATTCCATCTACATACCTGATGTCATCCCAAACAGTGGGCACCTTGCGCATAAAGTCAATGGCAAAAGCCGGCGCATCTTCAAGGTTGTTGGGTGTAAGTGCAAAGAACTGAACCGGGTTTTGGTAAAGAACTGCTGTAGCTAGTTGGAAGCAGTCTGTCGTGAGTCTCTTCTGACCACCCTTATTTCCCTTATTGAAATATTTGTTGAGTACTACACCACCAAATTCCATCATTGCAGCTGAGTTTCTGATGAAAGGATGCAGGGTTGCAAAGAATGCTTCGTTCTCACGGACATCCTGGCTAAACACAAGCATTTCAGAAGCTAGCACAGCCTCACTACCTACAAGGTTGGGGTACATTCTCTCCCATCCCCTTGGAAGCGTAGTTCCGTGGAAAACAACCATCAGACCATACTCATTTGCCTCAGTAAGGATGTCTTCATACAGACGCATAGTTTCCTGTTTGTCACCTCCAAAGAAGTCAGCCTTGATACCCTTAACACCTACCTGGCTCAGCCACTTCATTTCCTTCTTTCTTGCGGGAGAAGTGCTCATCTTATTTAGAGGAGTCTGGAATGCATCGTTGGCTGCACCATTAGTGTTGTACCACAAGAATACACCCACACCTTTAGAACGGGCATATTCAATAAGTTCTTCAGTCTTTTCATAGCCCATATTGGTATCCCACCATGCATCTACAAGGATAAATTCATAGCCCAATGCAGCAGCAAGATCTATATACTTAACCTGATCAGCATAGTTCATACTTTCATCCTGCCAGATGATCCAGCTCCATGTACCCTTACCATATTCATATTTTCTGGACGGCTCATATACCGGATCCACAACATCCCATGGAATAGTTGTCTCAACAATCGGTTTTAGAGTCTCTCCAACAGTGATGGTTCTCCATGGAGTAACACCAGGAAGACCTATTTGGGCACCAGTGCTACCGAATCCGTTGTTTTGTCTTGGATCGGGATAGTTTACAGTAAAGACTCCGTCATTATAACTACTGAGATGTGCAGCACAATACTGGCTTGTAACTCCTGTTTCAGTCAACAGCATCCAGGCCTTATCACCTACTCTGAACAGGCCAGGGAATACATAACCTTCACGTGACTTATTGTTTTCAATAGGACCTCCTGCTTCATAACCACTTTCATAACTTGGGGATGTCCTTGCAAAGGCAACCATAGGAAACATCATTGGTGATAGATAGCTGGTTGTTCCCTGAGGAAAGCGGAAGCCAGTAGCTTCCTTTTGAACAACACAAGCTCTGGTATCACCCCACTTTTCAAGTTCATACCTGAAGGCAATGTTGTTGTTGCTGACCTGAAACAATACAGAAATCTGCCTGTCCTTTGCATCAGCAAAAGTTGTTTTGAGGCTGTTTGCCTCATATGAGATTTCCGACTTCTTAATCCTGTCCTGAGTGTATTGCTTGGCAACACGGTCAGTTGCAGAATCGACAAACTTCAAATTGCTGCTGAAATCTCCTTCATTTGTAGTAAAACCCAGAGGTGAATTTTCAAGAACTACTGCACCCTTGTACTCAACAGAATACGCCGGCTTCCCTTCGTCCAACACCACCTTTACAACCAGTTCCCCGTCAGGGCTGCTCACTGTTCCAATCTGTGTTGCAAACATGCCAACACTGGAAAGCGACATAAATAACGCAATCAGTTTCAATCCTTTAAGCTTCATAATAGTACCTGTATTTAAATTGGAATAATTATTTCTAAAAACAATTTACCACTTTTTCATTGATTTGGAAGTTATGATACTTCCATCAGACCTATACTGTCTCAACAAGACAACTCCATCATAAGCAGAAGGATCAGTAAGCCGCTGGCCATAGACGTTGTAATACTCTTCTTTGACCACCACAGGTGCAGCAGCATCTGGATTCCTTACCGAAGTCGATCCTTCAACTAATCCTTTGAGGCTTATCTGTCTTGGATATGCACCCTGAGAAGTGATATCCAGTATTCCGTTTACCTGCCCCTTTGTAAGACTCGCCTTTATTCTGATAAAGATACTGGTCTCTTCAACTTGTCCATTTGTTGGTATCAGTTGTAAAGTCTGAACATATTCCCCATCCTCTGTCAGAGCTATCTCATAACCTGCAGGGGCCTGAATCCGGATATTCTCACTCAACACAACACCAGAAATTTTTACTTCCTTAACTAGGGACGTAGCATCCTGAAGATTATATACAAAACCCGTAAGCTCAGGCACCTCTCTTTCTGTGGCACCATCAATTCTAATCTCAGTTATGTCATACTCAGGTGAATTTGTCAGGAAAACATCCTCTATCACAAAGGGGATGTTGCCAAAAGACCAGAAACCGGCAATGTAGATGGTTTTCGGATTTAGATAAGCTCCTCCGTCATCCTTTTTGGCATATCTCAACCTCACCACTACTTCACGATTGCTGTCAAAGGCAAAAACAGCAGGTGACGACCAGTAATTTGGCTCATCATATAACCTGAAATCAGCATTTGCATTATTTGGACCACCAAGACGAACAACCAGATACTTGTAATCAGAGATGTCCAATCCGTCATATTGCCATCCACCAAAACCCCACTGACCGGTGATCATGGTACGGGTCTCTTCATCGAAGCTTCCCTCATCCCAAATATTTGGATTTACATAATCCTCAAGCAAAGGGAAAGTACTTGCCTTCAATCTTGTGGAAATCTCCCTATTTCCACCAAGCGGACCAGTGAAACTGATAGTCATTGAGGATTCTCCTTCATAAAAACTTCTGATAATTCCATTATAAATGCTGAACAAAGCAGGATCATCAACCTCATATTGAGCCTCACTTCCAACATCTTTACTGCTTCCATCCGCAAAGACAGCAATAACCTTTAGTTTCTTAGTTCCCTTAGTTTGAACAATAAGTTCATCTCCCTCCTCAATATATAGGTCTGTCAAAGTCAGCGACTCTTCAGAGTACTGTTCAAAGCCAGCTGGATAGTACATTTCTTCCGAGAAATCCGGTTCAGTAGTAAACCAGTCAACATCAGCAAAACCACCAGCCTCAGCAGAGGACCTGTAAAAGAGTCCATAACGCAATCCGCTACCTGTACTCAGTAGCTCATCAAAGTCTGCCTGATGAGTGTAGTCCCTGTTGTCAAAGCTTGAATAAAACACTCCATGATCATATGATGTCATCTCGACTCTCAGATATATCTCATCAGATTCTACAGGTTCAAGTTCTAATCTAGCTCCATCTTTGTACACAACCAGTATTTTGCCGCTTTCGCCTGCTTCAATACCGATACAGTTGTCTTCATCTCCTACCAGGGCAAGTCCGGTAAAATCACCAACTTTCATACCTCCAGTTTCAAATCTGGCTCCTGCATATGCCTTCCCTTCTGAATCAGTATACAACATCACCCTTTGGGTGAGCATTACATCCGGATAAAGTCTGAGGTAACCCGCTCTGTCAAGCAAGGAGAAGGATTCTTCCGAACCACTCATCAGGCTCCATTGTGGAGCCAACAACCAATTGCGAAAATTGTCATTAGTTTGCAATTCATATCGGGGTGAAGACTTTGCGGTCCTGGGTTTTGCAATCTTATCAGCCACACGGTCAGCTGTCAATACTTCAAACTCCCCATCACTATACTCTACAGGCAATAATATGGGTAGTTGACCCAGCACTCCGGAATCCTCGCTTATGATAGCCCACCACTCACCGGCAACAGTCTCAATCAGGCAACCGGATTCCGGGTTATCCTCATCAATCCATCTGACCTCATCCAAAGGCAGTTCATCAGCCTTTACATCACTATATGTCCAGTTTACCAGATCGCTGGATTCCAGAACGGTAACAGTAGGTTGAAAATCCTGATTACCTGAAACCAGGTAGAAAGTTCCATCCTTCCTAACCACAGCGGGAGCAGGAAAATCACCTCTGATTACGGGGTTCGAAAAGGTACCATTACCATTATCGGCCATGGCTATAAACTCAAACTCAGGTTTGGGCTCATACTCTTCGGCATACTCCTTAAACCAGTGATAAACCGGCCATGGACAGGCTTCCGGATCCGTCAGAAAGGTATAGGGTTGCCCGGGAGCAGGTGCTTCATCCTTAAACTGTGCCAACAGATGGGCATCAGTAAACAAAAGCCAGCCTACATTGCCGGTGTCGTCAACAATCTTCTTGAAGTTTGCACCAAAACCATCACCACCGGCTGTTCCGGTTATTGCCTTTCCCCATGAGGAGTTATACTTCGCAGGTGCCCAGTCCATCTCTGTCACAAGGATTGGTGCAAAATTGGCAACAGGTGTGATCTGTTCATCCCATTCACGCTTAAACACTTCATAGCCATCGGCACTACCAAACCAGCCGGGATATACGTGAATAGCATAACCTATATTTTCACCCTCTATAGGGTTTACTGCATATCCCTTGTACTGGGCCTGATAACCAGATCCGGGTACCCATAATACATTCTGAAATCCGTTTTCACGAATCTTGTTCACTACAGGCTGGAAGATTTCCTTCAAAACATCGAAGTGAGCCTGGGTGTTTGAACCTACACTACCGTCAGCAAGACGAATTCTTACAGGCTCATTTGCAAGTTCAAACATAATCTCCTCTCTGTACTTAATCTTTGGATGTGCTGACACTATATCCCAGACCTTCAGCAGATAGGCTGCATAGTTGTATTCATCCTCAACACCAATAACCTCGGGACAAACACCCGGAGGACGCATAACAACATATAGCCCCTTGGAGATGGCATACTCAGCCATCGGGACAAATACTTCATCAAGGTACTTTCTGAAACGTGTCTCATCAAAGCAGTTGGGCAACTCATGTCCATCAGGCTGGCACCCCGGGGCATTGCTCCAATACGGGTCCATGTGTAGTCGGATGAAATTCACCTTCCAACCGGCAGCCATAATCTTGTCTATGATCCCCTTATTATAAGTCAAACAGGCATTTACATCATAGTTATTCCATTTCGACCCCTGTTCGTTAAACCAAGGGCTATAGGTCTGTACAAAACCGTGAAGATTGATAATATTACCGTGTGGGTCTTTCAGATATCTGCCTTCCACCTTAAGTCGAGGTGTGGCCATGCCTTCCCAGGCCTTTAGTTCGGGCTGAATCGAAAACAACAGAATTACTAAAAACAAAATAGGTGAAAATCGGATCATAGATTTGGGCTTTTGATTTGTTTTGATTTAGGCTTTAATTGTAATAGGTTAAAATTAACTCAGGCTGAATCATGCCAGTTGTTCTTTTAGATACAAATGTTATGAAATCAGATAAACAATCCCGGAAATTCCTTTAGCTAAGCATCACGAAAAGTACAGTAGCCTTTTTCTATACAGAAAATACAGACCAGTATCTATCAGAATAATAAATGGCGGCATCTATGATAACTCTGCAACTATATACAAAAAGGGGCCGCCTCGGCAGAGGCAGCCCCGTCAAATTCAATACTATTAAAACTATTGAGCCCAGGCAGCACCTTCAGGAGAACGTCTCCATTCAAAGTATCTATCCATTACTTTCAGGGCATCCTCATCAGGTACCTGACCTACATAGGGTTCAGGACACAGGTACATTACCCTGCCATTTTCAGGATCAAATGCAGGCCATTCAGGAAGGCCCTCTCCATTGGGATCACCATTCTTAGCAAAGTTGGTCCAATAGCCAGCCATTATTTCGGCAAGTGCTACATCCCTTTCCGTAGATTCCTGATTCAGGTTCATAAATACAAAGGCCACATCCATACCGTGCGGACTACCGGCATCAGCCATTGGAGAGTCAGCAGGATATTCAGGATGGTGGTCGAAATAATAATAGTAAACTGGCGCTTTACCTGTCTTGCATTGCAGTCGGGCCCAGCTCCATGTTTGCCATCCAAATGCAGCATCTCTCATCAGATTGCGAGCAGAACGTGGAATTCTGTCTTCAGCAACGGGATAAACCGCAAGTAGGGAATCAGCATAGGGGCCAAACCTCCTGGCTACTCCCTCAACAAACTCTTCCGGAGTGCGTCCTGAGGGGAAACTAAGACCTTCGTCAGAGTTGTATCCTATTAATACAGATACATCATTATACTCACCAGCTTCATATAGTTTAAACTGATCGTCAGGAATTACATAACCATCTACAATGGGCCATCCTCCTGGTTGTTCCCATCTCACAGGAATTAGCTTTTCTGCATCCAGCTTTCTAAGTTCATCGATTGTTGAAACCCCATACTGGTTCATAAAATCCACTCCGTCCTGTTCTGCCACCTGGAGTACCTTCATATTCTCTCCGGGATAGGTTGTAGGTCTCGATGGACCGAAAGAACCACCACTCTGTGAAATAGCTTTCTGAAACAAGCCTTTGGCCAGAGGAGATGCACAAAGCATGCTGACAGAGATACCTCCGGCAGACTCACCAAAGATTGTTACATTATCAGGATCTCCCCCAAAAGCCTCAATATTATCCTTGATCCACTGAAGTCCTGCAATCTGGTCAAGCAGACCGTAGTTGCCTGAGGTACCGGATGGACTCTCAGCACTTAGTTGGGGATGAGCAAGGAAGCCCAATTGTCCAACTCTGTATGTAACACTTACCAGTACTACTCCCTTCTTTGCAAGTCTGGCACCATCATAGGTAGGATCGCCTGTAGAACCAAAGCTGAAACCTCCGCCATAAATCCATACAAGTACGGGCAGCTTCTCTTTTTCCGAGCTTGCCGGAGTCCAGATATTCAGGTAAAGACAGTCTTCGCTTTTTCCTTCTGCAGGACTACCTGACTGCATTGGTGCAGGACCAAACTGCTTGGCTTCCCTTACACCTTCCCATGCCACAGGTGGTTGCGGGGCCTTCCATCTCAGTTCCCCAACCGGAGGAGCTGCAAAAGGAACACCCTTGAAAACTCTCAAACCATCTTCAATAGTTCCCTCAAGAATACCTTCCCTGACTTTAACCTGTTCAGGCGAAAGGGTATTGCATGAGACAACTATTGCAGCAAGAAATGCTGCAATAGTTGTATTAATAAGATTCTTCATTACTGATGATTATTTGAACAGTTGCTGAGCAAACTGATAGAAAGATCTTCTCCAGGTCTGCCATTCGTGAGCCGTATCCTGAGATACATAGAAGCTGGTCTTGATACCCAAAGCATTTACCTGTTCAGTATTAGTCTTTGGATCACCCCCCATGCTGTATCTTCCACTTTCAAGTTCCCTGCTACCGTAACCGATAAACAGAAGCTTAACATTTTGCTTGAATTCAGGGTTTTGTTCAATATCTGCAGGGGAAATACTACCTCCGCTAAACATACCAACATAACCAAAGACATCAGAATTACCAAGGGTAATGGCGCGGGTTTGCATACCACCCATTGAAAGACCAGCCATAGCTCTGTGTGCATTATCCGGTATAGTGCGATATACAGAGTCTATCATTGGTATAATATCCTGTAGAAGAGTGTTCTTAAAACCATCAGCCCATCCTGCAGGAGGCCATGGTTCGCCTTCCCTTCTGGGAGCCATGGGACCAGTAGGTCTCCATGTACCGTTGTCCATTACGATAATGAAAGGAACAGCCTTACCATCCGCAATAAGGTTATCCAATATCAGGTTAGCCTTACCTTGTGATGCCCAGCCAGTTTCATCTTCACCACCACCATGTTGCAGGTAGAGAACAGGATAACGTGCATCGGGATTGCTTTCATAGCATGGAGGAGTGTAAACAAAACAACGTCTGATAGTTCCGCTAACTTTTGAATAGTATAGATGCTGTCTTACAACTCCATGGGGAACATTCTTAAGTGCATAGATCTCTGCATCAGCAGCAGGAACTTCAACTGCGCTTCCCCAACGGGAAGCTCCGTAGAAAAACAAAGTACCGGGATCCGGAACTGAAGCTCCGTCAACATTCAACTGATAGTAGTGGAAACCTTCGTCCTGAGGATCTGATTCACCAGTCCATAGCCCATTTTCATCCTTCACCATGTCATACTTCACACCGCCAATATCCAGCTTTACGCTAGTTGCCTCAGGAGCAAGAAGTTGAGCTCTTACTCGTCTTTCAGAATTAACCATTGGATACTCTTTCCCAGCCTGATTTAATTCAGATGGCTTGAAATCTTCAACCACCTGAGCCTGGGTCATTAAGCAGGAACCTAACATGGCAAGCCCGACTGCTAGAATTGATACTGCTGTTTTCATAGAAAGGATTTAGTTATTAAAGCGTGATATATGTACTTATTTACTTAACGCTCACAACAAAGCTCTTCAGGTCCTTGTCCACAGAGTTATTTCCATACAGCACCTCATACTCTCCAGGAGCAACTGTCATTGCTCTTTCATCCCAACTGTAAAACTCGAAAGCAGAAGGATCTAGTGAAATGGCAACATTAGCTGTCTTTCCGGCACCAATTTCTACCCTTTGAAATGCCTTTAAAGTCTTGAGCGGGCCATCAATATCACCAATCTTTCTTATATAAACCTGAACTATCTCAGTGCCGCTACGCTTACCGGCATTTTTAACAGGAATTGTAAAGTTTAATGTCTCATCCTTGCTAATCTCAGTCTTGCCCACCTGAGCTTTGCCTATCTCAAATTTGGTGTAGCTAAGTCCGTAACCAAAGGGGAAAAGTGCATCATTCGTGTACCTGTAGGTACGTCCCTTCATTGAGTAGTCTTCGATATCTCCCAGATTGTCAGAACTGCGATAGAATGATACGGGCAGTTTACCCCCTGGATTGTAGTCACCAAAGAGTACATCGGCAACAGCAAGACCACCCATCTCACCCGGATACCATGCCTGTAGTATCGCCTCACAGCTTGCCAGTTCTGGTTCAAGTGTGATAGCAGAACCTGTACAGTTGACAAAGATGATCTTCTTGCCGGCTGCTTTAAGGGCTTTCAGACAGTTGCGCTGAACTGCTGGCAATTCGATATCGGTGCGGTCACCACCCTTAAATCCGGGATAGGAAACCGGCATCTCTTCACCTTCAAGCATACCTGACAAACCCCCAACAAAGATTACTGTATTGATACCCTTAAGTCTCTCTACAAGCGCCGAATAGTCAACATTCTCCTCCCTGCCTAAATCAAATTCTATATTGGCTACCCAGTTTTCTCTCTGAGCAAAACGAATCTCAATTCTGTAAGTCTTTCCCTTTTCAACCTTCAGTGGAATCCTTGAAGTCAGAGTGCGCCAGTTGACATACGACTCCATCTTCTCACCATTGACAATCAGTTCAAACAAACCGGTAGCACCACCCTTAAATACTATTTCTTCAGTAACAGAAGGAATAAACTCGGTTTCATAAACTGCAGAGAAGCCAAAGAGCTTAACTCCGGGAGCAAATTCATGCTGACCGGCAGCAGTCTGCTTGAGAGGATTAACAATCTGCTGAACTGCTACAGGTTCCCCTTCAAAGTCAGGATGATTCCAGTATGTAGCCTTAAAACCGGGCTTACCTTCAAATGAAAGCTGTCCGAAATAGCTGATTGTTACTTTGTCATCAACAAGGTCAACCCCTTTTTCATAATAGACCTGATTTTTGTCAACCTTTGTAAGAATTCCTTCAAGGATGGAGATAGTCTCAATAGGAGTCCCGTTGTAATTACCCCATAGCATCTTTTCGTCAGCAGCATTGGGACCAATAACAGCAACTTTCTTAATATTCTTGCTTAATGGCAGAATATTGTTCCTGTTGTGCAACAAAGTCATCGTCTGCTGAGCCATCTCATAGGCCAGCTTTTTATGCTTTTCACTGTTAAGCACAGATTCAGGGATCTGTGCCCATGGCACGATAGAGTCCGGATCAAAGTCACCTAAGTCGAAGCGTCCGACAAGAACCCTCATCAGGCTCCTGTCCATATCCTCCTCTGTAATCAGATCCATCTCCAATGCCTTTGGAAGATCCTTATATGAATAGTTGTCCCAGATACATTCCAGGTCAGCACCGGCCAAAAGTCCACGTGCAGCAGCATGTATCCTGTCTGAAGAAACATTGTGTGTTGTGTAGAAGTCGGTAATAGCACCACAGTCCGTAACAACCAGATATTTAAAACCCCATTCGTCACGTAGTATGCGTTGCAATAATCTGATATTACTACAGCAAGGTTCATCCTCCAGTCTCTGATATGCACACATTACCTGACGCACATCACCTTCCTGAACCAATGCCTTAAATGCAGGCATATAGGTCTCATAAAACTCCCTTGGACTAACATCGGTAACATTAAGTTCGTGTCTGCTCCATTCAGGTCCGGAGTGCACTGAATAGTGCTTGGCACAGGCAAGAAGCTTACGATACTTAGCATCTTCTGGCCCTTGTAAACCCTTTACAACCTGAAGCCCCATTCGGGTCATCAGATATGGGTCCTCACCATAGGTTTCCTGCCCGCGTCCCCATCTTGGATCCCTGAAAATATTGACATTGGGAGTCCAAACCGAAAGGCTAAGAAATCTCCTGTTTTGCTCTCCCCTGCGCATAGCCTGGTGATACTTGGCTCTACCTTCATCTGAAACTGCATCGAATATCCTATAGACCAGCTCGTCATTAAAGGAAGCTGCCATACCAATAGGTTGTGGAAATACAGTAACGCTGTCATTATTGGCGTATCCGTGCAAGGCCTCACTCCACCAGTTAAACTTCTTGATTCCAAGTCTGGGTATTGCATCAGACTGATCACATAGCAAAGCAGCTTTCTCTTCAACTGTAAGTCTGGAGATCAAATCTTTTGCCCTGTCTTCAGAACTTAGGGAAGGGTCCTGAAACGGATATTGCTGGCCACTGACCCATATAGGTAATGCCAACAAGATAAACAAAACAGTCTTTAGTCTCATCCTTTTTAACTTCTATTATTTTTTAGACTTATAAAAACACTAATGGATTAATCACGACTTTTGAAAATAAGCTGTACATAATGATACAGGTCATCCTTCCATACCTCGAAATCGTGCTTTCCACCTGGAATTACTCTATAAATATGAGGTACGTTATTTTTCTCAAGATACTCGTGTGTGCGGCTGCTAAAACTGATAAGATTATCAGCATCTCCACAGGATATATAAAGCAGGTTAAGCATATCAGTAGCTTTAGCCGGATCTGGCACTAGTTGCTCAGGAACCTTGGTATTGGGAGCAGAAGAAAATCCGCCTACCCAAGAGAAGACCTCAAGATTACCCAGTCCAAAGTTGAGTGACTGTCCGCCTCCCATTGAAAGACCGGCTATAGCACGACTCTCACGATCTTTTATAACTGAATATTCTTTTTCTACAAAGGGAATCAAATCATTAATCAGGTCTTTTTCAAAGTTTGCAAAGGCCTGCGTCATTTCAGGACCATAGATATTACCTTCTGCACGGTCATTCTTCTTTGCACGTCCATTTGGCAATACAACAATCATGGGCTCCATCTTGCCCTGAGCTATCAGATTGTCGAAAATAATATGAGGTACTCCATTGTTGTACCATTCGCTCTCATCACCTCCGATTCCATGAAGCAGATACAATACCGGGTAGCTGACTTCTTTTGAATATCCCGGAGGAGTATATATTCTAACTTGTCTTACAGTATCAACAGTAGTTGAAAAGTAGCTTACAAGTTCAACTTTTCCTGCAGGTATGTCCGGATTGAATATATCAAATCCCTCAGGAGCCTTATCAAGGACTTGTCCTGACCATGCAAATTGAGCCATAAACATCAGCAGTACAGGTAATACGATTATTCTTTTCATAAAAAAGGTATTTTTTAATAATTGTACCGCTAATTTAAGGATAATTCAATCTATAGCAGAAATTCTGATGGCGGTTTTCCATAATGTTTTCGAAATACGGTGCTGAAATAAGCCACACTTGAGAATCCGCACATCTCACTTACCTCGGTAATTGTATATCGTTTTGTAATAAGCAAATCCATCGCTTTCTTCATCCTCGCAGATTTGATAAGATCAGTTGGGGAAAGCCCTGTAAGGCTCTTCACCTTCTTGTATAGCAGGGAACCGCTAACATTCATCTGACTGGCAAAATCGTCCTTACCAAACTCAGGGTTGGACATATTGTCTCTTACAACCTGCATGGCCCTCCTGACAAATTGCTCATTCAGGTCATTTTCCAGCAACGGACCTTCAGTGGCTTCATCGGAAACAGGATCCAATAGCCTCTCCCTCATCAGGTTCCTGTTGGAAATAATAGTACTAATCTGCCTTATCAGCAAAGTCATATCAAATGGCTTTGTCACATATGCATCGGCCCCGAGGCCGATGCCATGCATCTGGTCGGATTTCTCTGACAAGGCAGTAAGCAATATTACAGGGATGTGAGAAGTCTCATATCCTGATTTTATCAGACGGCACAATTCAAACCCGTCCATTTCAGGCATAAGCACATCAGAGATCACCAGGTCGGGCAATTCCTGTTTTATATAATCCCATGCCTCCTTACCGTTAGCCATGGTCCTTACAGTGAATTCGGAACTTAGTGCTGCATACATGAAGTTCCTCAGCTTGTCATTATCCTCTACAACCAGGATGCTGGAATGCTTTTCTATGCTGCTGTCCTCTGCCGAAAAGTTGCCAAGGATTTTTTCAACAGGAGAGTCTGAAGCTGCTACAGGATCCATGGATTCTGTCTCCGGGGCCATATCAAACAAATAAGGCATCTCGACTACAAATACAGACCCTTTGTTTTCACGGCTTTCAAACCAGACCTTACCCAGGTGTCTTTCAACAATGTTCCTTACCATCAGCAAACCTATGCCAGAACCAAGTATTTCGGAGTTGACAGCATTGTCACTGCGATAAAATTCCTTGAACAGATGCTTCTGTCCCTTTTCACTTATTCCAATTCCGTAGTCCCTGACACTGAACACCCATTGCCTCTTTTCGGCTGTAAATCTGATCTCGACCTTCCCGCCTTTCTTCGAGTACTTAATAGCATTGGAAATCAGGTTGTCGAAAACCTGAGATACAAGATCTACATCAGCCACAGCCTCACATGACTCCGTGTTGCTTTGAAAATCCAAACTAATATCATTACTCCTGGCATAGGTCTCAAACATGCTGATTCTCTGGAATATGAGGCTAACAACATCAAACTTAGAAAACTTAAGTTGGTGCTTCTTTCTGTCAAACTTCTGGAAGTCAAGAAGACGGGTCGCCAGTTTCAGAAGTCCCATGATCTGGCTACTGGCCAGATCAAGATAGTATTTTCCCCTTTCGGTATAGGAGCCTTCCTTACGCAGCTCTTCCACAGGACCACTAATAAGGGTAAGCGCAGTCCTGATTTCGTGTGCCATATTGGCAAAATAGCTGATCTTCTCTTCAGAGTGAAGTTTCTCCAAAAGACTTATATGATACCTCACGGAAAAGAAAATTATGGCAGAAGCACCAACAAAAATAAAGGTCAGAAACCACCAGGTACTCCAGAAGGGAGGATCTACGGAGAGCAGCAAACTGCGCTCATCAATGATCTGCGACAGAGAGCTGTTAAACAGCCTTATCTTCAGATTATGAGTTCCACTGGGCAGGTTAGTAAAGGTAAGCATCCGGTTGAGCGACGGCTCACTCCAGTGCTCATCCATTCCTTCAATCATCCAGGAGATCTTGGTCTCAGGTCCTATGGTACCCTTAGCCACTATCTCTATAGTAACAGTCTGATTATAATCAACATTCAGTTTCTCAAGTTTATCAACCGGAACCACCAGATCATAGACTTCACTGTCTCTGATGGTCCTTCCTGCCACGAAGATATTTTGCAGAAAGATTTCCCCCTGTTCATCTGAAGGTTTGAGTTCATCTGGATTGAATAGAATAGCCCCAAGGTTGGTACCGAAGATCAGTCGCCCATCCTGCAGTACAAATGCTGCACGAGGGTTGAAAGAAGCGTTCGACAGCCTCAATATTGAAGAGTAGGTAGTAACCTGTCCGGAAGCCGGATCAAAACGGCAGAGGCCGTTTTCTGTTCCCAACCAGAAATAATCTCCAAGCCTAAGAATACTGTTTAAAAAATTTGAAGGCAGTCCATTATCAACGGAATAAAGGACCTCCTCACGAGTGTTCAGGTCTATGCTGAGTAGTCCGCCTCCACTTGTACAACACCATACCTTCCTATCTTCCACAAGGATATCATTGATAATGTATCCATTGATCAGCCTCTCCATCTGACGAGTCTGCTTATTGAGCTTCACCAGTCCATAGGTACAGCCAAGTAGCATCTCTTCTGTATTGAGTTCCTTGAGTACATACACCGGTTCCTCATTGTACTCAACAAGATGCCTGTTTGCCCTATCGTAACGAAGTACTCTCTCAACAACACCGGCAATCCAAAGATCTCCGGAACTATCCTCGGTTATATCGAATATAAAATCCCCAAGATCAAGGTTCCCATCTCCAGGTGTAAAGTAATGATCAAGCACCCGGCCTGATTTTCTGTCTAAAGTATAGATCCCTTCAGACCAGGTGCCCGCCCATATTTTACCCTGACTGTCACCATATACTGATAGTATTATCAGGGCCTGTTCTTTATCCCTTTTCAGAAAATTATGCCAGACATTGGTATGGGGATCCCAGCGACTGAGCCCGTTGTTGGTGGCAAACCAAACTTTCCCGTCCTCATCCTGAAAAATATCATTGATTACATTGTTGATTAGCGAGTTGGGATTGTTGACCACGTGCCTGATTCTCATAACACCGGCATCCGATTGTCCAAAGAATGAGAGTCCACCGCTATAGGTGCAAACCCAAACCCGGTTATTACTGGCACGGTAAATATCATAGACTCCGTTGCCATCAAGGGAAAGAGGGTTGTCCGCATCTTCCCTGTAAACTTTATAGACTTCAGTGGTTTCCCTGTTTACCTCCCACAGTCCCTGACCATCAAAGCCCAGCAGCAGCGTAGTATCGCTGCTGACCTCCACAGCCAGAACAGGCTGCTTTGGAAGTTGGTTGTTGACTGCTACTCTTATGTCTCCTCTTTTTATATCAAGGTACATCAGAGTACCTGCTATCGTCCCTGTCCACAATCTATATTTCTCCTTATCATAGTACATTCTGGATATTGAGGAGTTGTCAGAGAGTCCCTTAAACGGGAAAGTCTTGGTCACATAATTATGTTTGTTAATCAGATGAATACCCTCAGCCGTCGCAAAAAAGAAATGATCCTCATCCTGCCACTCTACATAACCGGCATCCTGCATCTGCCCGCTTACAAGCACGTATCCCCTATCTTGATCATAACTATAAAGTCCTGAAGACGTTGGGATGTACAACACATTCTCAGAATCAACAAGGGCACTCCTGATATGTAAGTGACGATCACCCAGATAATCCCTTACATCCAGGTAAAAATCAAAACGGTCGAGTATGGTGTTATACTTAAAAAACTGGCCATTGTTGGAAAAAGCAAACAGCCCGCTACTGCCATATACAAGAGATATTGTTATAGCATCAGGGGTCTTGAAAGGAAGTCCATATGACCTGAGATCATGCTCGGTCAACCTGAGTATCCCTGTCTTTGAAGAAACCCAGATAAACCCATCTGCATCTTCAACAACGGAGTTTGCCCCCCGGAATGAAATCCCGTATATGTCATTTATATTATAGAAATTCCTGTCATCAAACCTGGTACCTTCAACAGTGGTATAGCAGGAGGATGATATCAGGAACAGGAAGAGAGCAATCTTCCATTGATTATAAAACAACATACCCTATCTGTTTCGTGTGTGATACCAAAAGCAAGCAAAAAAAGAGGTCTGAAACAAACCTAATAAGGTCAGGATTAGTTAGGTTAAAAGAGTAAATTCAGCGGTAAAGGTCCAGGTTAAAATGTTTGCCAGGACTAAGATCAGAGTAGCAAATATAGCCTTTACGAGGCACAATAGCATTCTAATTTACAATTTTATACTTAAACTATTGTATTTACTTACTGGTTGACAAACCATTCAAGGGGCTTTGTAATGTCAGCAAATTGTACTACATTTCTTTCAAATCCATCTTATATGAGCAACTCCCCTGAAAGAAAATTTGTAATACCATGGTATCTGAAGATTACCACGATACTATTAGGTCTGATTCTACTTGTTGTAATTATGCAACAGGCAAAGTCCATCCTTGTACCAATTCTAATATCTGGCTTACTGGCGATACTATTCAGTCCTGTGGCCTCCTGGCTGGAGGCCAGGAGGGTTGGTAAAACATGGTCTGCGTTGTTAAGTTTGGTAACCATGCTGGCACTTATTGGTGGAGTGATATTCTTCTTTTATAACCAGGCTCTTAGATTCTCGGCTGATCTGGCAGGTATTGAAGAGCGTATTGGTGAACTGGTGGTTGTAATCAACAACTTTCTGGCTGAGTATATTGACGGGGTTGTTCCAATTTCAGTCGACAATATCAAGGAGGTCATAATTAATCAGTTAGCCAAGAATGCAAATATTCTCTCTCAGGGCATAATGGCAACGGCAGAAACCCTTACCCTCCTGTTTATAATACCCATCTATGTATTTCTGTTTATCTTCTACAGACGCTTTATTATCGAATTCTTCCTTAAAGCATTTCCTAACAAGCATGAGACCAAGGTTACAACAGCCATAGCCAATATAAGGACTGTTGTACAGAAATACATAAAGGGTGCCTTTATTGTGATATTAATACTTTCAGTTCTGAATTTCACAGCACTTTCGATTATTGGAATTAAACATGCTCTACTGTTTGCGGTTTTTGCCGGCTTTTTGAATGTCATCCCTTATGTGGGTCCCATTATTGGATCAACTCTTCCTATTGCCTATGCACTGCTTACAACCGATTCGCTGTGGTATCCCATTGCTGTGTTTGCCTCCTTCTATGTTATCCAGACAATAGAAGGCAATTTCCTTACACCCAAGATCACTGGTTCACAGGTGTCATTAAATCCCCTGATGACCATTATCGCTTTGTTTGTAGGTAATTTTATATGGGGACTTGCAGGTATGATTCTCTTTGTTCCGGGACTTGCAATACTTAAGGTTATCTTCGACGAAATAGAAGGAATGGAAGCATACAGCTTCCTGCTAAGCACCGTAAAAGGCGGCAGGAGACGCTCTCTTAAGGAACAAACGATGATCGCGAAACTAAAAAATGTACTGAGTATGAAAAAGAATAATCCTTGAACTTTCTTTTCATAAGTTTGTTAAATAGCCGTAAATGAAAGCCAATTGATCAACACAAAATACAATAGTAATGGAAAAATATGACTTGATAGTAATCGGGAGTGGTCCCGGAGGATATGTAACCGCCATCAGAGCTTCCCAACTGGGTCGTAAGACTGCTATCGTTGAGAAAGCCGAACTGGGAGGTGTGTGTTTGAACTGGGGATGTATCCCGACGAAGGCTCTTCTTAAGAGTGCACAGGTCTTCGAATATCTGAACCATGCATCCGATTACGGTATTACAATACAAGGTAAGGCTAATGCTGACTTCTCTGCTATTATCAAAAGAAGCCGTGATGTTGCTGCCGGTATGAGTAAGGGCGTTCAGTTCCTGATGAAGAAAAACAAGATTGACATCATCCAGGGTACTGGAAAGCTTACAAAAGACAAGAAGGTTGAGGTAACAGGGGCTGATGGCAAGAAAACTACTTACGATGCTCCTCATATCGTTTTAGCTACAGGTGCAAGGAGCAGGGAACTGCCAAACCTGCCACAGGATGGTAAGAAAATCATTGGTTACAGACAGGCCCTGACTCTTGACAAACAGCCTGCATCTATGGTGGTTGTAGGTTCAGGTGCCATCGGTAGTGAGTTTGCATATTTCTACAATGCTATAGGTACCAAGGTAACCCTTGTGGAATACCTTGACAACATTGTTCCCCTCGAAGATGAGGAGGTATCAAAGCAACTTGCTACTTCATTCAAGAAGGCAGGTATTGATGTAATGACAGGATCTGAAGTAACCTCAGTTGATACCTCTGGTACTAAGGTTAAGGTAACAATCAAGAGCAAGAAAGGCAAAGAAGAACAGATTGAGGCTGACATCGTACTTTCAGCAGTTGGCATCACACCAAATATTGAAAATATTGGTCTTGAAGAAGCAGGAGTTGTTGTCGAAAAAGGTCGTGTCAAAGTTGATGAATTCTACCGTACTTCGGTTCCCGGTATCTATGCCATCGGTGATATAGTTCCCGGCCAGGCACTTGCACACGTTGCATCTGCTGAAGGTATTATATGTGTAGAAAAGATTGCCGGTCATAATCCAGAACCACTCAACTACAACAATATTCCGGGATGTACCTATACTAGTCCGGAAGTAGCATCAGTTGGTTATACCGAAAAAGCAGCTAAAGAAGCCGGTTATGAACTTAAGATTGGTAAGTTCCCCTACTCTGCTTCAGGTAAGGCAAGTGCTGCCGGACAAAAAGACGGCTTTATAAAACTGATCTTCGATGCCAAATATGGAGAACTGATAGGTGCTCATATGATTGGTGCGAATGTAACTGAAATGATTGCTGAAATAGTGGTAGCTCGTAAGCTGGAGACTACTGGCCATGAGTTATTAAAGGCCGTACACCCTCACCCCACTATGTCGGAAGCAATTATGGAAGCTGCTGCAGCTGCCTATGGCGAAGTTATACACTTGTAACAGGAACTATTGAACCAGTATAACCTGTGATTTGAAATTATACAGACCATGAAGGGGCTATCTCTCGCGAGATAGCCTCTTTTTTATTACCTGTATACCCTCTTTGTTTTAGTTTTCATGGATAGTATTAGTATTTTTCATCTTGCTATTTGTTGCTTTCTTGCAATTATCAGTCATTTTATTAAAATTTAATCCTTTGTTTTGCGTTTATATTTTGACCTTTACCCGTTGAATTCAATATCTTGACTAACAAATGAAGCATAATACTACTCCACAGTTTATATTTTTTCTTCTTTTGATTGCCTTATGCCTGGCAGCCTGCTCACCTGTAAGTAAGCTGGATAGAGCCAGAAAGACTTACGACATAGGTGAGTATTACCGTGCGATTCCAACCCTCAACAAGATTTATCGTAGCGAGAAAAACCAGTATTATAAGGGAGAGGCTTCATTCTATATGGCTGAGAGTTACCGCCATATCAACCAGCCACGCAAAGCAGCATCTGCCTATGGACGGGCAGTGAGGTACAATTACAACAAGAATGAGGCAAAATTGCAGCAGGCACGTCAACTTCTGAAACTGGAAGAATATGAAGATGCTCTTAAGCTCTTCGATGAGTATCTGAAGGAGGCACCTGGAAGACAACTGGCATACAATGGACAGACTTCTGCCAAACTGGGACTAAACCCACCGACTCTTACCCGTTATCAGGTGGAGCCGATAAAAAAGCTCAGTTCGAAGAATAGTGATTACGCTCCCTATCTTGACCCTACGGATCCTTCGCAGATTTATTTCTCGTCAATGCGGATGGCTGGCAAGAAGCGTAAAAAACTTAACCGGATCACAGGTCAGGGATCTTCTGCTATTTATACCTCTATTCTCAATTCAAGAGGAGAATGGCAGGACCCGGAACTTTTCCTGAATCAAAATATGGACGGCTCCTTCGAGGACGGAACCTTTAGCATGACTTCAGACGGCAAGACTGTTTATTTTACCCGTACTCGTTATGAAAAATCACAGCCCATGGCTGCTGAGATATGGATGACTCAAAGTATGGGAGGACGCTGGTCTGAACCTGTGGAAGTGGAACTGGGGCCCGACTCTGTTGTATTTGCCCATCCTGCATTAACTCCCGATGGTAATACGATGTATTTTGTCTCAGATATGAAAGGTAGCATTGGTGGCAAGGATATCTGGAAGGTGGATAAACACGGGGACTCATGGGGAACTCCGGTAAATCTGGGAACTGAAATAAATACCGAAGGGGATGAATTATTTCCCTATATCAGGGAGAATGGAGTGCTTTACTTCAGTTCTGACGGTCTACCCGGTTTTGGTGGACTAGATATCTTTATTGCCGAGCCACAGGACGATGGACGCTGGAAAGTTAGTAATATGGGACGCCCCATCAACTCAAGTGCAGATGATCTGGGTATCACCTTCTACAAAAACAGGGAAGCCGGTTTTATATCATCATCACGTGGAAATGCCAAAGGTTATGAAAGTATATATAGTTTCAACCTGCCTCAGATCCAACCATTAGCATCAGGTACAGTCCGTCTTTCTGGAAATGAAGCACTACCTAGAAATGCTGTTGTCAAGATTGTTGGTACGGACGGGACCAACACCAAGATAAATATAGACCCCTCAGGTTCATTCAGCATGCTACTCAAGCCCGACACTGAGTATTCACTTTTGGTCTCTGTACCAGGCTACCTTAACCATAGTGAGCGGATTAGCACATTAGGAATTAAGGAAAGTAAACAATACTCTCTAGATATCACACTCACCAGCGTTGGAGCTCCAATGATACTCAGCACCCTGCAGTTTGATACCGGTTCTGCAGCTATCAAATCAGAAGCAGAAAAGGAACTGTCACAGATTATAGATATCCTGAATAATAATCCTGATCTAAAAATAGAGATAAGTGCGCATACAGAGGCATCAGGAAACCAGGATACAGACCTTCAACTGTCAAAGCAGAGAGCTGATGCCGTTTATCAATACCTGACTGATAAAGGCATTGACGGAAACAGACTATCTTCCAGAGGTGCCGGCAGCAGCGAGCCCTTTAAAGTGGATGCCAAAACAGCCTCTAAACATGCTTTCCTGCGTGAGAATGATGTACTTACAGAGCAGTTCATACAAAGGCTTAATCGTGCAGATCAGAGAAATGCAGTGAAACTCAACAATCGTGTTGAGTTTACCATTATCAGATAGATTGTTGATGATGCCAAAAGAAAGTGCTATTTTTGCGCACTCAAAATCATACCAAAACGAATATTGTGAGTACCGAATCGCGATATAATCAAAGAGGGGTTTCTGCTTCCAAAGAAGATGTCCACTCGGCCATCAGGAACCTTGACAAGGGCCTTTTCCCAAAGGCCTTCTGCAAGATTGTGCCGGATATCCTTGGAGGCGACGAGGAATGGTGCAATATAATGCATGCTGACGGAGCAGGAACCAAATCATCACTGGCATATATTTACTGGCGTGAAACAGGTGACCTGTCCGTATGGAAGGGAATCGCTCAGGATGCTGTAATAATGAACATTGATGACCTCCTGTGCGTCGGTGCCACCGACAATATTCTGCTTTCATCCACTATCGGTCGTAATAAAAACCTGATACCCGGAGAGGTTATCTCTGCTATTATTAATGGGACAGAGGAAGTTTTGCAGATGTTGCGTGACAATGGTATCCCGATCTGGTCAACTGGAGGTGAAACTGCTGATGTAGGTGACCTTGTCCGTACAGTGATTGTTGACTCAACCGTGGTATGCAGGATGAAAAGAAAGGATGTAATATCCAACCACAATATTCAGGATGGTGATGTAATCGTGGGATTGTCATCATACGGCCGAGCCACATACGAAGATGAATACAACGGCGGTATGGGTTCCAACGGCCTGACTTCGGCCAGACATGATATGTTTGCCCACTACCTTGCTGCAAAATATCCGGAAAGTTTTGATTCAGCTGTACCTGAAGATCTAATCTACTCAGGACCACACAAACTAACCGAAAAGATTGAGGAACTGGGAGTTGATGCTGGTAAACTGGTGCTCTCCCCTACCCGTACCTATGCCCCGGTTATCAAGAAGATTCTGGAAAACTTAAGACCAAATATCCATGGTATGGTTCACTGCTCGGGTGGTGCACAAACCAAGGTGCTTCACTTTGTCGACAAGGTCCATGTTATCAAGGACAACCTATTTGACATACCTCCATTGTTTGCTATGATACAGAAAGCTTCAGGCACCCCCTGGGCTGAGATGTACAAGGTCTTCAACATGGGACACAGAATGGAAATTTACATCAAGCCTGAATTTGCTCAGGAAGTTATAGACATCTCAAAATCCTTCAATATAGAAGCCAAAGTGATAGGCAGAGTTGAGAAGGCTGAAAGCCCCAGATTGACAATCCGCAGCGGCTTCGGCGAATTCTTTTATTAGCTGCTCTAATCCCTAAATTCAGGGGAAGCTGCCACTGCAGCCTTCCCCCGACACTTTATGCTTTCTTTTTTCACAGAATCAAAAAACAATCATCATGGCAATTAATAGTTCTTTATTAGATAAGCTTGAAGTTATCAGGCTTCGTTTCGAGGAAATTAGTACTCAAATTACCGACCCAGAGGTTATATCGGATAACAAGAGATATGTAAAGCTCAACAAAGAGTACAAGGAATTGGAAGAACTGGTACAGGTATCCAAGGAATACAAGAATCTTTTGGAGAATATTAAGAATACAAAGCAGATTCTCAAGGAGGAGAAGGACGAGGAGATGCGTGATATGGCAAAGGAAGAGCTTGATGAAATGGAAGAAAGACTTCCGGCTCTGGAAGAGGAAATCAAAATTCTGCTTCTGCCCTCCGATCCGGAAGATGCCAAGAATGCTGTTGTTGAAATCAGGGCCGGTGCCGGTGGTGATGAAGCCTGTTTGTTTGCCGGCGAGCTCTTCAGAATGTATGTAAAGTATTGTGAGTCCAAAAACTGGAAGGTGGAGGTAACCAACACATCTGAGGGAACTGCAGGTGGTTTCAAGGAAATAGTATTTAATGTTACAGGCAACGGAGTGTATGGTATTCTGAAGTATGAATCGGGTGTTCACCGTGTGCAACGGGTACCACAAACTGAAACACAGGGACGTGTTCATACCTCTGCAGCTACTGTTGCAGTGCTTCCCGAAGCCGAGGAGTTTGATGTTGTTATCCGTAACGAGGATATCCGCAAGGATACCTACTGCTCATCAGGTCCGGGCGGACAGTCAGTCAACACAACCTACTCAGCTATTCGATTGACACACATTCCAACTGGTATCGTTGTTACCTGCCAGGACCAGAAGTCACAGCTTAAGAACCTTGATAAGGCAATGATAGAGCTGCGTACACGTATATACAATCTGGAGTATCAAAAGCGCATGGATGAGATTGCATCCAAGCGTAAGACCATGGTCTCGTCAGGTGACCGTTCAGCCAAGATCAGGACATATAACTTCCCTCAGGGACGTGTAACTGACCACCGTATCAACTTTACAGTCTACAACCTACCTGCAATAATGGATGGTGAAATTGATACCATTATCCACAAGTTGCAGATGGAAGAAAACGCCGAAAGACTTAAAGCTGCCGAGGCTTAATGTAAATTATCTAGTCTGCCTGTACCGCTAATCACTTTGTAAAGCCTTTCCATATTGGGCTGCAACACTTAACTTAGTATTACAAAAATGCCCCTTGGGCTGTATAAACGATATTATTATGAATAAAGCAGAGTTGTTTCAACAAATCAGGAAAAAGGAAAGCTTCCTTTGTGTGGGGTTGGATACTGACATCCAGAAGATACCGAGAAACTTACTCGACACCTCAGATGCCATCTTTGCCTTCAACAAGGAAATAATTGATGCTACACATGATCTGGCTGTCGCTTATAAGCCCAATCTGGCTTTCTATGAAAGCATGGGTGTAAATGGTTGGAACAGTCTTGAGAAGACAGTAAACTACATCAGGTACAAATACCCTGAGATCTTTATAATTGCTGATGCCAAGAGAGGTGATATAGGCAATACCTCTGCCCTCTATGCAAGGGCCTTCTTTGATACCATGGACTTTGACGCAGTAACTGTTGCACCATATATGGGAGAGGATTCTGTAAAGCCATTCTTTACTTATGTAGGCAAATGGGTTATCCTGCTGGCTCTGACTTCTAATAAGGGTGCAGACGACTTTCAGTATGTTGAAGAAGGTGGTGAAAAGCTCTTTGAGAAGGTTATCAAAAAATCTCAAGAATGGAGCAACGAAGACAACATGATGTATGTGGTTGGTGCCACCAGAGCTGAAATGCTTAGCGATATACGCAAGATTGCACCAAATCACTTCCTGCTTGTTCCCGGTGTTGGCGCTCAGGGTGGAAGCCTTGCTGAAGTAGCTCGCTATGGTATGAACAGCGAATGTGGTCTACTTGTCAACTCCTCACGCCAGATTATCTATGCATCAACAGGCGACGACTTTGCCAAGAAGGCCCGCGAAGCAGCCTTGGAAGTACAAAAAGAAATGGCTGAACTACTCAAGAAATATTTGAAGTAAAAGGATCAATGAGACCCTCATGCTAACAGACTCTCTATTTAGCATTCAGTGGAGTCGCTAAATGATAGAAGCCACGAGGCAACTCAGGATATACCGGAAGATAAAAAACAGGCTGCCCGCCGGGGCAGCCTGCTAATTTATGGTATACAACTGTTACTACTTCGCTTCCTTAAGAGCAGCCTGAGCAGCAGCAAGGCGTGCTATCGGCACCCTGAAAGGAGAACAGCTTACGTAGTCCATTTTGACCTTGTGGCAGAACTCAATAGCTGAAGGTTCACCACCATGCTCACCGCAAATACCAACCTTTAATTCAGGCTTGGCAGTGCGACCCTTTTCGGTACCCATCTTGATAAGCTGTCCAACGCCTTCCTGATCAAGAACCTGGAACGGGTCATGCTTCAGGATACCCTTTTCAATGTAAACAGGGAGGAAGGAACCTATATCATCACGAGAATAACCGAAGGTCATCTGAGTAAGGTCATTGGTACCGAATGAGAAGAAGTCAGCCTCTGCAGCGATCAGGTCAGCTGTAAGAGCAGCACGTGGTATCTCAATCATAGTACCAACCTTGTAATCTATCCTATCATTTCTTTCAGCAAACACCTTTTCGGCTGTAGAGCGGATTACTTCGGCCTGCATCCTGAATTCCTTGATAGTACCAACCAGAGGAATCATAATTTCAGGACGGGCATCAACACCCTTGGCCTTGAGGTTAAGTGCAGCCTCAATAATGGCACGGGTTTGCATCTCAGTGATTTCTGGATAGGTGATACCCAGACGGCAACCACGGTGACCAAGCATTGGGTTGAATTCTTCGAGTGAGTCAACCTTTGCCTTGATTACTTCGATACCAACACCCATCTCCTGAGCCAGCTCACGCTGAGTAGCAAGTTGGTGAGGAACGAATTCATGTAACGGTGGGTCAAGCAGACGGATGGTAACACCATAGCCGGCCATAGCCTCAAGAATACCTTCAAAGTCGCTTCTTTGGTAAGGCAACAACTTGGCAAGTGCCCTCTTACGTCCTTCAGTTGTAGAAGCAAGAATCATCTCACGCATAGCCTTGATACGCTCACCTTCGAAGAACATGTGCTCTGTACGGCACAGACCGATACCTTCTGCACCGAAGTCACGGGCTGCCTTGGCATCCTTAGGAGAATCAGCGTTGGTTCTGACTTTCAGTTTGGCATATTTGTTAGAAGCCTCAAGTATTGTGTTGAAGTCACCGCTAAGGTCAGGCATCTTGGTCTGAACCTTACCTTCGTATACTTCACCAGTACTACCGTTAAGAGAAATCCAGTCTCCTTCGTTAAACACTTTACCATTGATGGTCAGCGTTCTGGCCTTGTAATCAATTTGCAGAGCACCGGCACCTGAAACGCAGCACTTACCCATACCACGGGCAACAACAGCAGCGTGAGAAGTCATACCTCCACGGGCTGTAAGGATACCCTTGGCTATATTCATACCTTCAAGATCTTCAGGAGAAGTTTCAATTCTCACGAGGATGGTTTCATCAAATTTGGCAGCTTCATCAGCAAAGAAGATTATACGGCCAGTAGCAGCACCCGGAGAGGCAGGCAATCCCTTGGCAAGTACGTTGGCAGCCCGGATTGCAACTGTGTCAAATACAGGGTGTAGCAGTTCATCAAGTTTTTCAGGCTCGATACGCAGCAAGGCCGTTTTTTCATCTATTTTACCTTCACGCAGCAGGTCCATGGCAATCTTAACCATAGCAGCCCCTGTACGCTTTCCGTTACGGGTCTGCAGCAACCAGAGCTTGCCTTCCTGGATAGTAAACTCCATATCCTGCATATCACGATAGTGGTCCTCAAGCTTTTGTTGTGTTGCATAAAGCTGCTTGTACAGTTCAGGCATAGTCTCTTCGAGAGAGGGGTATTTTTCCCTGCGCTCTTCTTCGGAAACGCCTTGCAGCTTGGCCCACTTGCGGCTTCCTTCGATAGTGATTTCCTGCGGTGTACGGATACCGGCAACTACGTCCTCACCCTGGGCATTGATAAGATACTCACCATTGAATACGTTCTCACCTGTTGCAGCATCACGGCTGAAGGCAACACCGGTAGCCGATGAATTACCCATATTACCGAATACCATAGCCTGAACGTTAACTGCAGTACCCCACTCATCGGGTATATTGTTGAGACGACGATAGTATATAGCCCTGTGGTTGTTCCAGCTGTTGAATACTGCCATTACAGCACCCCAAAGCTGCTCCCAGGCTGAAACAGGGAAATCATTGTTGGTCTTTTCCTTTACAGCTACCTTAAACCTGCTTACCAACTCCTTTAAATCTGCAACGGAAAACTCGGTATCCAACTTAATTCCTTTCTCGTGCTTCAGCTCTTCTATGATTTTTTCAAAAGGATCAATTTCTTCTTTTGAGTCAGGTTTCATACCCAACACAACGTCACCATACATCTGTACAAAACGGCGGTAGGAGTCCCAGGCAAACCACTCATTACCTGACTTCCTGGCTATTCCTTCCACAGCTTTGTCATTCAATCCAAGATTGAGGATGGTGTCCATCATACCCGGCATTGAAGCCCTTGCTCCTGAACGAACAGATACTAGTAGTGGATTTTCCTGGTCACCAAACTTAGTACCTGTCAGTTTCTCAATATTATTGATAGCCTGCTCAACTTCAGGCTTAAGTAATTCAACAACTTTATCACGACCCAGCTGATTGTATTCAGTGCAAACCTCAGTAGTAATAGTAAAACCGGGGGGCACAGGTACACCGATAAGATTCATTTCAGCCAGGTTGGCTCCTTTTCCTCCAAGCAGATCCTTCATGTCTGCCTTACCTTCGGCTTGCCCGTTACCGAAGGTATATACGCGTTTCTTACTCATATTAACTAAATATTTTATGGAGTTAGTAAAATCAATATTACAAATAAACAGCTTTTTTTTTACTTTTTAACGTACTGCAGTGGTAAATAATACTTTGATAAATATCATGCAATGCTGCGCCAGAGCCATACTAGCAATAAAAAATCCCGGGCACGAGCCCGGGATAATAATTGACAGTCAACTCCATAGCGAAATTCACAATCACTTTCTTGCTTACATCAAAGACCACTATATGCCTGAAATTGACACTTATAACAACCCGACAGGAGCCTTTCAACTTCACAGCAATTAGTTTACAGGATACTTACCACTAGATTTCATAAGGAACTCAACATACTGCGCCCTTTTGTAAGAGTATGGATCCTTAAGGCTGCGCTTGGATAACTTACCCTTAAAGTCTGCAGTACTCTTGTATCCCTTCTTTGCCATCCAGTTACTGATCTCCTTCAGTATAACAGGTATTTCCTTGCTTCCTTTTTTGTACAGGGTAGTAACCATCTGAACAGCATCTGCACCTGCAAGCATAGCAGCAATTACATCACCGGAATTCAATATGCCTGTGTTGGCACAAAGTGAAGCTTTTACATTGCCTTCAAGCAATCCCATATACCGTAGTGACAGACGGCTGTCTCCCTCCTTACTCAGGTTGTATGGCATCTCGAGCTTTTCTTCCTCTATATTTATGTCGGGCTGGAAGAGACGGTTGAATAGTACAAATCCCTTTGCACCGGTAGCATCAAGCTTTTTGATAAAGGAAAGCGGGTTTGTATAATAAGGACTTAGTTTGACAGATACAGGTATTTTAACCTTGGCCACTACCCTCTTCAGAGCCTCTATCTGCTCGTTTTCTACACTCTCAGGAAGTATGTCGGACTCGGAAATGGTCGAGTAAAAATTTAACTCAAGCGCATCCACTCCTGTTGAAGCAAGGTGCAATGCATATTCCTCCCAGCTTTCCTTATACAAACAGTTAAGACTGGCTATAACAGGTATTGACACGGCCTCCTTTAATTCCTTAAGTGCAAGCAGATGCGCCTTTGGACCGGAGTGTTGTATACTTGGAAAGAGGCTAATCATCTCAGCATTCCTCTCTGCATATTCAGCAAGCTCATCCTCTAGTTCCGCAGCTTCCATATGCAATTGTTCCTCAAAAAGAGATCTGTACACTATAGCAGCCACTCCCGCTTCCTCAAGTTCAAGTGCTCTGTGAACATCAGCAGTTAGTGGACAGGCACCCGCAATCAACGGGTTTCTGAGTTTTAGTCCCAGATAATTGACAGAAAGATCCATAGGCTTGGTATTATTTGGTTTACTGATTCAATTTACAACATTATCCATAAATATACAGAAAATAATACCTGATACAATGAAAGTTAAAATAAAAAAAGGACAAATCTACCCGAATTACACACAAAAAGAGGCCGCCCCCGTGGGCGGCCTCCTGCATTATAGCCTAGACCAGCATATTAGCTACATCACTTTCACTGCGACCAGCTTTGCGGTCTTTTGCATTATCACATCAACAAGCCTATTCAACTACCTTGTAGTCAAGTTCAGCAAGTCTCTTGTAGTTGCTGTAACGCCACTTAGCATTACGTTCAGCTTCAACAAACAGTTCTTTAGCCTGTTCGGGGAAGGCCTTCATAAGTGAAGTGTAACGCACTTCTCCCTTGAGGAAGTCCTGGAACTTACTCCAGTCTGGTTCCTTAGAATCCAGTGTGAAAGGATTCTTACCCTCAAGTTCGAGCATTGGGTTGTAGCGGTACAGTGACCAGTATCCGCATTCAACTGCACGCTTAACCTCATCCTGAGCCATACCCATTCCACTACGAAGACCGTGGTTGATACATGGGGCATAAGCAATAATCAGTGAAGGGCCTGGATATGCTTCTGCTTCTTTAAGAGCCCTGAAGTATTGAACCTGACTGGCTCCCATACCTACTTGTGCAACATACACATAACCGTAGGTAGTAGCCATCAGACCAAGGTCTTTCTTCCTGATCTTCTTACCTGATGCAGCAAATTTAGCAACAGCACCTACTGGAGTTGACTTGGATGCCTGTCCACCGGTATTTGAATATACTTCTGTGTCAAGTACCAATACATTGACATTCTTACCGCTTGCCAATACATGGTCAAGACCACCAAAACCTATATCATAAGCCCAACCGTCACCACCAAAGATCCATACAGACTTCTTAACCAGATAGTCTTTCAGGTCAAGGATTTGAGCAGCTACTGCATGCTTTTCATTCTTAAGGGCAGCAACAACAGCTTCTGACAGTTCACGTGACTTATCACCATCTTCCTTGCCATCGATCCATGCTTCAAATGCTTCTCTTGTAGCAGCAGAAACCTCAGCAAGGCTCTCTCTCATCAGTCTTTCAATTCTATCACGAAGTTGCTCAGCTGCAGTAGCCATACCAAGGCCATATTCGGCGTTGTCTTCAAATAGAGAGTTTGCCCAAGCAGGACCGCAACCTTTCTTGTTGACCGTATATGGTGTTGATGGAGCAGAACCACCATAGATTGATGAACAACCAGTTGCGTTAGCAACCATCATCCTGTCACCAAAGAGCTGGGTAATCAGTTTGATATAAGGTGTTTCACCGCAACCGGCACAAGCTCCAGAGAATTCAAACAGTGGTTGTGCAAACTGCGAATTCTTCACGTTCATCTTCTTGTCCTGCAGGTGTTCCTTGATACTGACATTCTTAGAAAGATAATCCCAGTGTTCGGCCTCCTTCATCTGAGTCTCAAGTGGTTTCATAACGAGAGACTTAATTTTGGAACTGCAAACCTCAACGCAGTTACCGCAACCAGTACAGTCAAGAACACTGACCTGTATACGGTATTGAATACCGTCATAACCCTTCCCGTTAGGCTTGATTGTAGCAGCGTCAGCAGGCATACCCAGCATTTCCTTCTCGTCGATCAGGAAAGGACGGATAGCAGCGTGAGGACAAACATAAGCACACTGGTTACACTGGATACAGTTTTCAGACTGCCATTCAGGTACGTTAACAGCAATACCACGCTTTTCATAAGCTGCTGTTCCTGGAGGGAAAGTACCATCTTCACGTCCAAGGAATGCACTTACAGGCAGATCATCACCCTTTTGTGCATTGATAGGGAATACAATATTCTTTATAAAGTCGGGTACATCCTTACCAACGGTTTCAACCTCATCCTTAAGGTTTACCCATTCAGCAGGTATCTCAACTTTTGTCAGTTCACCACCACGTTCAACAGCCAGGTGGTTCATCCTTACAACGTCTTCACCCTTTCTGCCGAATGATTTGATAACAAACTTCTTCATCTCGTCAACAGCCTGATCATAAGGTATTACACCAGAGATCTTGAAGAAGGCTGATTGCATGATAGTATTTGTACGGTTGCCCAAACCAATTTCCTCGGCAATCTTGGTAGCATTGATGATATAAAACTGGATATCGTTGGCTGCCATATAGCGCTTTACGCTGTTGGGAAGACGATTCTTGGTTTCCTCAGCATCCCACAAGCTGTTGAGCAGGAAGGTTCCACCTCTCTTCAGTCCCTTAAGCATATCATAACGACCCAGGTAAGCAGGTACGTGACAAGCTACAAAGTCAGGTGTATTTACAAGATATGGTGAGCGAATAGGAGTATCACCAAAGCGAAGGTGAGATACAGTAATACCACCCGACTTCTTGGAGTCGTATGAGAAATATGCCTGAGCATATTTATCTGTGTTATCACCGATAATCTTGATAGAGTTCTTGTTAGCACCTACTGTACCGTCCGAACCCAAACCATAGAATTTAGCAGCAAAGGTTCCCTTAGTGCTAAGGTCGATTTCAGGCAACAATGGCAGTGATCTGAAGGTAACATCGTCGACGATACCAACAGTAAACTGATTCTTGGGCTCATTCAACTTCATATTTTCGAACACAGCAAGCATATGTGCCGGTGTGGTATCCTTTGAAGAAAGACCATAACGACCTCCTACGATAACAGGAGCATCCTTCTTGCCATAGAACATTTCGCAAACATCCAGATACAATGGATCACCGTTTGCTCCTGGTTCCTTGGTACGGTCAAGAACAGTAATACGCTTAACTGTCTTGGGCAGTTCATCGAAGAAGTACTTAGCTGAGAATGGACGATACAGGTGTACCGAAATCAAACCGGTCTTCTCACCCTTGCTATTTAGATAGTCAACAGTTTCCTTGATTGTTTCGGTGATAGAGCCCATTGCAACAATTATGTTTTCTGCATCGGGAGCACCATAGTAAACAAATGGACGATATGTGCGACCGGTAATCTCAGATATCTTAACCATATAGTCTGCTACTATTTCCGGCAATACATTATAGAATGGATTGGCGGCTTCACGGGACTGGAAGTAGATATCCGGATTTTGAGCAGTACCACGGGTTACAGGACGTTCAGGATTCAACGAATTATTACGGAAACGCTGCAAAGCATCTTTGTCAATAAGCGCTGCCAGAGATTCCTGTTCCATTGCTTCAATCTTTTGGATCTCGTGAGATGTACGGAATCCGTCAAAGAAATGAAGGAAAGGCACCCTTGACCTGATAGCTGCAAGGTGAGCAACACCAGCCAGGTCCATAACTTCCTGTACGCTACCTGTTGCAAGCATTGCAAAACCTGTCTGACGGGTGGCCATAACGTCACTATGGTCGCCAAAGATAGACAGAGCCTGAGCTGCTAAGCTACGGGCAGAAACGTGAAATACTCCCGGAAGCAATTCACCAGCAATCTTGTACATATTGGGGATCATCAATAGCAGACCCTGTGAAGCCGTAAAGGTTGTGGTCAGGGCTCCGGCTTGTAATGAACCGTGAACTGCACCTGCCGCACCAGCTTCAGACTGCATCTCCTCCACCTTAACAGTCTCTCCAAATATATTCTTCCTGCCAGCGGCTGCCCACTCATCTACATACTCAGCCATTGTGGAGGAAGGAGTGATGGGATATATTGCTGCTACTTCGCTAAACATATAAGCGATGTGGGCAGCAGCATAGTTACCGTCACACGTAATGAACTTCTTAGCTTTTCCCATGTGTCTATTCTCTTTATAGTTAAAACTCATTTACTTTTAGTCCAGAAAACCAAAAAGCCACAGGGGTATTTCTCTGTCTGAACCAATCTCTTCCATTTCACAGGCCCACCATAGGTCCTGATTCCTGGCTCCTTTGGCTCTGGAGCTGTCCCTGCGTCCTATATTGAACTGATACTTTTCGTCAACGACAAAATCGTTACGCCTGCTATATCCCACACTATGATGTTGTGAGACCTGATTGCAGAAAAATGTCCTGTTGAGTATATCATTATGCACATCACCGGCAACCAGATACACAAGGTTAGGATTCTGCATATAAATCTCAGCCGGCTTTTTCAATGGTGCAGGTTCACAGTCAAACAACTGATTAATCAAACAGGCCTGTTGCAAATACTTCAGATAGTTGATTATCGTTGCACGGCTTGTCTCAACCTCACTACTAAGCTTACTTATATTGGGCTGGAAGGGAGCCGAACTTGCAATCAGATAAAGCAGCTTTCTCAACTTGGGAAGGTATTTATGCTCTATCTGTTGTAAGAAACTTATATCTATCTCAAGCATCAGGTTTATATTCCTCAGAAGGTTTTCCAGATAGTTGCTCTGCTCCTGAAAGAAGGGATAATACCCGTGGTGCAAATAATCAGTAAAATAAGCCAGTGGCTTTACCTTGTCAACTATTCTGCCGGCAATGGCCACATGGTCACTGAGCAGTTCCTCAAGAGTCACTCTTTCAAAGCTGTTGCCCGACTTAAAGTTAAGATACTCCCTGAAAGAAAATCCTTCCAGGGTATAAATGCGGGCTCTGCTAGTAAGTTCGCCTGATTCCCTGCCTGCAAGCATAAGAGGAGATCCGCTGAAAATTATCTTCAGGCTGGGCAAATTGTCATAACACCAGACCAACTCCTCCTCCCACCCGGGATACTTAAAGATCTGATCCAGAACCAGCGTTGTGCCTCCGGTCTTCTGGAATTCGTCTGCAAATGAACTTAGTGTCCTTACCGAAAAGTAAAGATTATTGAGATTTACGTACAAACAGGTCTTCTCAGTACCAAAGTTTGTAGAAATGTAATCCAGCAGAAACATTGTCTTGCCAACCCCTCTGGTACCTACAATACCTATCAACCTGTCATCCCAATTGACAATATCCATTAAACCACGTCGTACAGGCACATGCAGGTGCTCTAACAGATATTTATGCGTCTTAAAAAAAGCCTGCATCATACTTGTAAAATTCTCTATTCTTACAAAGTTAATATTTGTTTATCCAATTTTGTCATCTTCAGATAGCAAGAAGACCCTTATTGTGCTATTTATATTTAGTAAAAATAAGCAGTTAAGCTCTTCCCGGCTACTGATGCATTGTTTGGAAATATGAGCTAGTCGAAAACTCATTCACCATTTAGGACAATTTAGACCGCTTGTAAATAAGATGAATAAGTCCGTCATTAAGAGGAAGTCCTGATACATAAACAAGAGAGGGGCAGCCTCCCGGCTGCCCCTCTTATATCCGATGGTCTGCGCTTTTCAGCAAACCATAGAGTCAACTTACTATTTATTACTGAGAATTCATTGAGATAAGGAACTCTTCGTTAGAACTGGTCTTTACAAGTCTATCCCTGAGGAATTCCATAGCTTCAACTGAATTCATATCTGACAGGTAGTTACGCAAAATCCAGATGCGGTTGAGTACTTCCTTGTCAAGCAGCAGGTCTTCACGACGTGTACTTGAAGCCATAATATCAACAGCAGGATAGATACGCTTGTTGGACAGCTTCCTGTCAAGCTGCAGCTCCATATTTCCTGTACCCTTGAACTCTTCGAAGATCACATCATCCATCTTGGAACCAGTCTCTGTAAGAGCGGTGGCCAGGATGGTAAGTGAACCGCCATTTTCGATATTACGGGCAGCTCCGAAGAAACGCTTGGGTTTGTGCAGGGCGTTGGCATCTACACCACCGGAAAGCACCTTTCCTGACGCAGGAGATACAGTATTGTAGGCTCTTGCAAGACGAGTAATTGAGTCGAGCAGGATCACTACATCATGCCCACATTCAACCATACGCTTGGCCTTCTCGAGTACGATATTGGCTACCCTTACATGGCGCTCTGCCGGTTCGTCGAATGTTGAAGAGATAACCTCAGCATTTACACTTCTGGCCATATCAGTAACTTCTTCAGGGCGCTCGTCGATAAGTAGAATCATCATGTAAACCTCGGGATGGTTGGATGCTATTGCATTTGCAATATCCTTGAGGAGAACTGTCTTACCTGTCTTGGGCTGTGCCACGATCAAACCGCGCTGGCCCTTACCAATCGGAGCAAACATATCAACGACCCTTGTAGAGAGGTTTGCCCTTGGACCAGAAGTAATATTGAATTTCTGATCTGGGAATACAGGTGTAAGGTGATCAAATGGAATACGGTCGCGTACAAATTCAGGAGAACGTCCATTTATAGACTCAACCTTGATAAGTGGGAAATACTTCTCTCCTTCCTTGGGAGGTCTGATAGTACCCAACACTGTATCACCGGTCTTTAATCCGAAGAGTTTAATTTGTGACTGGGAAACGTAGATATCGTCGGGAGAATTGAGATAGTTATAATCAGATGAACGTAAGAACCCATAGCCATCTGGCATAATTTCAAGAACACCTGATGCAGATATAATACCTTCAAATTCGAAAGCCTTGTCATCTCTACGGTTGCCCCTGTTGCGATCAGCCTTTTCCTGGTTTTGCTTGTACTGTCCACCACCATTAGTAGGCTGTTGACTGCCTGGCTGGTTGCTTTGTTGAGTAGTCTGTTGGTTACTTGCCTGCGGATTGTTTTGCGGATTGCTCTGCCTGTCCCCATGCCTTTCACCCTTCTGCCATCTGCGATTGTCATCATTTCTATGAGCAGGTCTGTTTTGCTTTTCCTGTTCAGCAGGAACTTCAGTTTTAGCCACCTCTGCCTGATCAGTTGCTGAAGTCTGGTTAACTACAGGTGCCTGACGATGATGGGGTTGTCTTTGTTGTTGTACAGGAGCTTCAGGCGCATTCTTTGTTTCAGTAGTCTCAGGCACAACTGCGGGCTTCTCAGCGGCCTTGGGTTCAGAACTTACCTGTCTGTTGTCAGGTTTGTTGTTATTGTCGGGTCTGCTACTTTCAGGCCTGTTATCCCTGTCAGTTCTTGGTGGCCTCCCCCTGCGACCATGGCTTTCCCTGTTATTATCAGGTGATTTTGGTTCCTTTACAGTTCTTTCTGAGGCTTGAATCGCCTGAATATCAAGAATCTGATATATCAGTTCCTGTTTTCTAAAAGATTCAACTCTTTTAATACCTAAATCCTTTGCTATGGTACGTAATTCGACCAGCAATTTCTTGTTTAGTTCAAGAATGTCATACATATGAATAAAATGCTATTTGAAAAAATCCTTTGATAAATACTTAGATTACAGTCGGTCACGACTATTTGCACTTAGAATGCCACATCGAGACCCAGGACTGAATCCTTGGAAGACACTATTTTAAATACATAAATTGAGTTATGGACAAGAGTTTCGCTTAAAACGAAATAGATCGGAAAATATGATGATTGGTTTAATCCCTGTTTGTTCAGACAGTTATAGGATTGCCCTGAGATTGAAACACAACTTTGAACTATGCAAACATAAACATAATAACCAAACCTGCAAAATTTTATCAGCAATTCAGTAATAAGCTTTATTCATTACGCTGATAAATTTACTAAAAATTTGGCACACAGATTTCCCACCCCGGTGTAATTCACGTTTGGATTAACCGCAGGATTCAAGCCCTCAAATTTGTTTTTTTGTATAGGCGTATCGTTTTATAAGTTGGTGTTTTCCTGATTTACGGAGCAGGACATCCCCTCATTCTCTATTTTTTGTCGCAACCTCCCCGTCTGACTCACACCTACGCATAAAGTATTACTCAACTCCATGTCAGTAATATGCACGAAGCGCTGACCCTTTATAACACCTTGGTTTTTAACCGAGACTTCTCCATTACATTCAACCCAGTTTAGCATATGCGTCTTATACTCTAATCCACTTAGCCAATGACAAAGTAACTTGGTTCGATGATCTTTATGGAATGCTATAGACTCTCCCTTTTGGTTTGGTACAAGCCTTCTTTCAAGCGCAATTTCCTCCTGAAGCAACCGCAGACTCCCATCCTTTAGTGTTACCGCATAGTGCCAGTTGTTTCTTTTGCAGATATCAAAAAAGCCTTGAGTTGGATAAAGCCCATCGGCTATTATAATTATTGGCAGGCGTGGAAACATCTTCTTTATTTTTGATGGATAGTCGCTTAAAGGCCGCTTGCTCACAATCTTGCTTTTGATAGTTTGCTCTTCCCTCGTTACTTATCCACTCGGTGGCTATGGACAAACTTAGGCCGGTGGGCGTTAGCAACTTAGCCTCAAGTACATTGTGTGACCATGTCACAACCCCGCTGCCAGACTTTTTATGCAGGCAATACTCACATATCTGGCTTATAACAGATTTCCCAGGACTTTGATAAACATGTTCTTCCAAAAGTAAAAGAACAATCGTTAAAAAATCAAATATTTAATTGATTATCAGTGCTATGATGAAAAATATATTAAAGAAATTGGCTATATTTGAAGTATCAAAAATAAACAAAAAGCCTGCTGGTCAGGTCGTTACCGCAGCAGGCTTTTAATCACTTTAAAATAAGTGCTTTATGGAAAAATACTCGCTATGCCGAGAGACATAGCTTTTGCCAGATTTAGCGCGAAAAATAATATTTGGCAAATTTCCTGTTGCCTTAAATATCAGTACATTTAAGTTCACTTAATTTTTACGCTGAATTGCTGGCAATCAGTAACCCAAAAAAACCAAACGCTTATCTAAAAGATAGTAACAACTGTCAAAAAACACCTACGGATGCCTTGTATTAATGCAAAAAATTGCATATTTGCAAGCTGAAATAAAATCAGGAACCTAAACCACAGAGGTGCATAAACCAGAGGCGATATACCAAGTGCGCAGCGAAAAAGTCGTTACCCGCAAAGTGGGCGACGAAATGGTTATTGTACCCCTGGTTAACAGCGTGGCCGACATGACCCGTGTGCTTACCCTCAACGAGACCGGCACCGCCATCATCGAAGCCCTTAACGGTCAAAACACAATCAATCAGGTAGAAGAGCAACTTTTAGCACAATTTGACGTAGAACAGGAAGTGTTGTCAAACGACCTCCAAAACATTATCACCGAAGCCCTTGACAAACAAATTATAGAACTCATTGCCTAACCCCTACGCCAAACACCACCAATGAAAAAATCCTACCAACATATAATCAAAAAATCCTACACCACCCCCAAAATCGAGGAGGTGGAAATTGACGTTGCGATAAGTTTGAATGAGATGTCAACGGAGCCTCCTGGGGATCCTGGTGAAGGAGAAATAGAAATTCCAGGTGATGCCGGCACCACCTCCACCGCCCCCAAATACCCCACCGAATACCGCTCCGAGTCGCCCTTCGGGGGGTCAAGACCCGTTGTAGACTTACCCCTTATCAGACAACTACAAAATAGACATTTTTTTTCTTGAACCATATTTCTAAATGCTTTTTCAGTGAGCTGAGAGGTTCTGTCAAGGGCGGCTGAGGAACGAAGCCGTTTATATACCCTTGACAGGTTCTGGCAGCGAACTTTCTTTGCTATTTAAAATATGGTGGTTATACTCGTTTTTAACATAATCTAAGGGAGATTTACCTCCCAATGATTTATGTGGATGAAATTCATTATAATCATCCATCCATTCTGAGACCAGATGTCTAACCTCAGATAGGTCATTAAACAAGTATGCATCGAGAATGTCCTCTCTGAAAAAGCGGTTAAATCTTTCAATATATGCATTTTGGGTTGGTTTTCCAGGTTGAATGAATTTTAACTTAATTTCGTTGTCTTTTGCCCATTTCTGCAGAGCATTAGAGATAAACTCAGGCCCATTATCAACTCTTATTTTCATAGGTTTTCCTCGCCAGAATATGATTTCATTAAGCACTTTTATTACACGTTCTGCTGGTAAAGAGAAATCCGACTCAATGGCCAAGGCTTCTCTGTTGTAATCATCAATAATATTTAATACTCGGAATCTACGGCCATAAATCAAGCTGTCACTCATAAAATCCATAGACCAAGTATGATTGATGCCATTGGGTTGCTCCAGTGGTTCTTTTATACGAGCAGGCAACCTTCTTTTTCGTTTTTTGCGTAGGTTTAGCTGTAGCAAGCGATAGACTCTCAATACTCGCTTGCGGTTCCATCTATAGCCTTCTTGGCGTATTCGACCATAATATTCATCAAAGCCACGCGTTGGAAGTTTCTCTGACAGTTCTTCCAACTTGTTGATGACTTCAACATCGTTTCGTTTGCTTTCATAATACCACATGGAGCGATGCAATCCAATCAATCGGCACGCCCTGCCGATGCCGATCAAGTATGTGGAATGCAAGTATTCGGCTCGCTCTTTTTTCTCGCAGGGCTTTAAAACTTTTTTCCAAGCAAATCCTTTAGCATCAAGTTATCTAAACTCTGATCTGCATACATCTGCTTGAGTTTACGGTTTTCTTCCTCCAGTTCTTTTAAACGTTTTAACTGAGAGGCTTCCATACCAGAATACTTCTTGCGCCAATTATAAAATGTAGCCTTGGCAATGCCATGCTCGCGACATATCGTTTGAGCATCAATACCACTTTCATACTCCTTTAGAATTTTTACAATTTGGCTTTCTGTGAATCTTGTTTTTTTCATAACTCTGTTTTGACTGCTTAAAATTAATAATTTGTCTAATTTTAAACTGTCCGATTTTCAGGGAAGGCTACACCGTTTATTAAAGTTCAAACACGCTGCTATGCCCCACACCTTGCATCTGGCTTCGGTGGCGCTACATGTTGGCTTGGCAGACGGCCGCATCGTCTTCAAACCCTTTGTATCTCAGCATTTCACTCGTCCGCTTGTAGCTGTAAAACACAACTACCAACTGCAATTCTCCCGGCTTGCCTCCCTACCGGCAGCAGAAGAGTTTCAACTGTCCGGCGAAACGGTGGACGAAAATGGCCCCCATTTCAAGTGGTACCTGCAGGATAAGAACGAAGATCAACTGAACATACAACTGCACTTATCGGACCATCCCCAACTGCAAGGGGCGGTGCTTGATCTTGATTTTAAAAGCAAGGTGTTGCGGGTGCAACTGGTCCCCAAGGAGGAGCAGGACATCCTGAGCATCGACCCCCTCTTTCATCCTTTGAGCGCTTTATTGCTGGTTCATTTGGCCCGTAAAAACAAGGCCTTTCTGATTCACGCTTCAGGCGTCTTTAAAAACGAGAAAGGGGCTCTTTTCACCGCCGTTTCAGGGACAGGGAAAAGTACCATGGCACAATTGTGGCAAAAAAACGGAGCCACCGTCATCAACGACGACCGCCTCTGGATAGAACAAGTAGAGGGTCGCTGGCAAATGTTCAGCACCCCCATGATCTGGTATGCCCAACCCGCCCTCAACGCCCCGGTCCACCAGGTGTTTTTGATCAGTCAGGCCGCCCAAAACCAAATCAGTCCCCTAAAGGGACTCGCAGCCTCCATGCGGGTCATGAGCAACTGCATTCAGCACCTTTACAACAGTAAGGTGACCGACCAGCATCTCGACACGGTATTGCGCTTTACAAAGGAAGTGCAATTGTACGATTGTGGCTTTAAACCCGACCAGGACATCGTCGGCCTCATCGAAGCGCTTCCTTGACACAACCTTGCATTTGTCTTGCCGAAATCCCCCTGCGGTATCCATAAGCAAAGAGGTTGTCCAATTAAGGGCAACCTCTTTTTCAATTTAAGCAAGTTGATAAGAATAGATTTCGATTTTTAGATGAACATGCTTACGAAAATTCCATATTCCTTTTTGGATTTTTGCATATAGGGGTTCAAACAAGAAGAAAATTGCATTTTGAAGTACTGTTTTTGAAACACACGCACCTTTGCCTATGATTTTTCTTAAGTTATGAGCAATAGCTATCAGGCCAAACTCGATTTCAACTTTCTTAAGGCCTTTCAGTGTAAATCTGGTGAACTTGTTGTTGTGTTTTATTTGTCCAAACACTGCTTCCGGTTCTATTGGGCGTCTACTTCTGTGATATAGGCCCTGTTCACTTAATAGCTGTTCCCTGGCCTTCTTTTTTAGGATCCTTAACCTGTGATTGATCTCTATTATTCGATTACCGGTAGCTTGAAAACAAAGTCCGCGCAACGGGCATCCAGTACAGTTTTGCGCTTGATAACGTGTCACCTTTGATACATACCCATTCTCAGAAGTCACTTTTCTTTCACCTTTATTGGTCATATGCTGTCCCATCGGGCATACATAATAATCTTCATGTTCGTTGTAATATAGGTTTTGGCTTAGAAATGCATTCTTTTTAAATGCTCTTTTCTGTTCTTTGTGGAAGTAGTTGTACTTGACAAAGTACTCTATATTATTTGCTTCCAGGTATTCATAATTCTCCTCGCTTCCGTAGCCGGCGTCTGCAACGACCGTAGAGCTATGACTTCCATATTGGTTTTTAAATCCCTCCAGATGACACTTTAATGTTCTTGTATCACCTGGGGTTTGATGGATACTGTAATGGGTAATAATCTGGTTCTCTGTACTAATCTGAGGATTATAAGCTGGTTTCAGCTGCCCATTCTTCATATGATCTTCTTTCATTCGCATGAAAGTAGCATCCTCGTCAGTCTTGCTAAAACTGTTGCGATCACCCAGAGTGTCAAGTTGCTTCTCGTATTTCTCCAACCGTGGCAGATGTTCCTCCTGTAATTGCTTTAGTTGCTTAGATGTGGACTTATTTGTATCCTTAAGCCTGGTGTTAAGCTCAGCTATTTTGCTTTTTAATAAATCTGAGTCTATTGATTGGGGCAAATCTTCTTTGTTGAGAGTTTTTGAGTCCTCTTTAATTTGACTATCAATATCTTTAAGAATACTCCTTATCCTTTCTTCCAGTTTTGCTTTGTTTTTCTCAACTGTGCCTCGCCATACAAAGGTGTACCTGTTTGAGGTAGCTTCTATTTTTGTTCCATCAACATACTGTACCTGAAGACTCACAAACCCCATACCATGCAGTAATCTAACTACTTCTGCAAAGATGGTCTTAATTTCTCCCTGCAAACGGGTACTCCTAAAATAATTGATTGTTCTAAAGTCTGGAACACAGCCCTTTGATAACCAGATAAAATGAATATTCTCTTGTAAAGCCTTTTCAATCTTTCTGCACGAAAATATGTTGTTTAAATAACTGTAGAACAGTATTTTAACCATCATTCTTGGATGAAAACTGCTAGCACCACCACCTTTGTATTTATTTAGTATAGATGTGATATCCAGTTGATCTACAACCTTATCAACCAGACGAACTGGATGGTCTGCTGGTATGCGATCCAAGAGGTTTTCAGGGAATAACTGAGCTTGATTGTTTGGAAGCTCTTTGAAAACAACTTTTTTCATTATGGATTGATTTATAGTATTAATATACTATATATCAATTATATAACCAACTTTTTCGAGAAAAAAATCAAACAAAAAAAGAGACTGCCTAATCTTTTTAGACAGCCTCTTTGCATTATAAGTCCTTCATTTTGGCGCTTTAGTCCTGCGACAGCCCTCCCAAGACTCTTTCACTTTTCACCATCTGACCAAAAGTGGCACGTACAATGTAAACTCCGCTTTCGTTGGGTAAGAAAATCAAGGTACGACTGCTTTGAGCGGGAACTTCGCTCACCTTGCGGCCTTCGATGGTATAGACTTCGATGCGTCCGGGGCCGGCTTGGACCAACTCCATGGAAGCACTCACCATCACCTTGTTGCCTACATTGCGTATCTGAATGGCCGAGCCGGCGTCTTCCTCTTCCGCAGATGGCGTCTCAATACCAGTCGCCACTTTATAGAAGTGCAGGGCAAAACGCTCATGATTGTCGCCCAGCACATCTGGCATATAAGTATAAGAGGGCATTCGGGATACGTTCAAAAAAGCACCGGTTTCCTTGTCCTCGAAATACACTTCGTGCTCCCCACTGTACAAACTCATGTCGAAGTTCAAGCTCACCTCACCCCTAGTGCGGTTACGCACACTCAAGGGAATGGTCCGAACATTTTCTTTAAGCTCCGGCAGACCGTTAATGGCCACCGCCTTGCTGCCAACACGGGTATAAACTTCCGGAATCTCCACCGGCTCATTAAACATCTTTTCAGAATCGCCTTTATCCAAGCCTTCAGTCGCATTCGCTGAGAAGTACAGAACGGCCCCATCCCGGCCTGTAGCATTCTCCGCAGTAATACGAACCACGTTGCTGGTGGCGGTGCTGCTGCTCTTCAAAAAGGCACCTTCCGGGGTATGTTGCTGAGCGTCTTTCGTGATGGTCACTGAAGAAGCACCCAGAGAGGCCATCCAGGCACTTTGCAGGGGCGGAATCAGCGCCAGTTGTGCTTCCTCATCGAAACCGCCTCCATCGGGATAAATGGCCGCGCGTGCGCCCGGGTCAGCATTCCTATTATAGGTTACAAAGGTCATGTTGCCATTGACACGAGTGCGGTACCACAGGGTAGCACCAATGTTGTTGCGCTCCCAGCCTTTTTCGTCCTGCCAGTTAATTGAACTGGGGTAGGGATTACCAAAGAGATAGTACTGACGATTACTGTAATTCCGGGAGATAGGCTCATTATTAAGGCGCCCCACATAAGAGACCACATGATTGTTTCCATCTGCGGGTCGGTATTTGTTCGACACGCCTTCGAGCTGGGCGATGTCAACCCCACCGCCTATACGGTACCAGCGATTCCCACGGTAAACATTCACCCAACTCGCATCGGTATTATAGCTACCATCGTTATTCCACATAGCGTAAATATCTGACTTGGCATCTTGGATCGGCTGACTCACATAGTACCATTCGTCGTATGGGAATTCCAGCTCAATGGTAACTTCTCCCTTCTTCCCTTCAGCACGTGCCGCTCCGGTGATCGCTCCTTCCACAATAAGCGAGGCCAGACCGTTAACCTCAGTGGTATTCTTCATAATCAGAGCCCCTTCATCGGCTACACTCAAATCACCTTTCACCGTTAACTTGCCACCGGGATTCAAAGTGAGACTGGCATCTGCCTCAATAGTTAAATCCTTCAATTCAATCAGTCCATCCTCAAACTTAATAACCGGCATAAACCTACCCGCCTGAATCAAAACCTTTACTCCGTAACCTGGCAATCTGCCATTCCAGTTAACCCTGTTGTACCAATCACTATTTAGTGCGCCAACCCACTTATAAACACGATTGCTCTGGCCGGGGTTTACCACATCCGGCAACACCGATGCCACCCAATCCCATAAATCACTGTCCCCTTCATGCTCTTTAAAGTCAGAGAAATCACCGCTCTTATTATCAAACTGATTACTACCATGGGTATAATCAATATAGAAATGCTCGGCATCACCATCCAACAAATACAAATTGGCTTCACCGGAGTCCTGCTGATTGGGCGAGGAAAAGTCTCCGCCTTCAAAAGTAAAAGCGCCACCAACAACGACTTTCCCCGTGGCGGAGATATTACCGTTCGTTACTTTAAAGTCCTCAGCCACCACCATAGTGCCATCAATAAACATTCCAGATTGGCCTCCTTCGTAATATACACTGCCACGAACCAACAATACAGCATTTGGATCCACCCTTACTTGCTTATTTGCAACTAAATCACCTCCTATATCCAAAACGCCAGAATCCAAAACAGAAAGTCCATTGCCTCCAGAGTTATTTACATAGTCTGCAGCCACCGTCATCACTCCATAGTTAGTAAGTTCCCCGCTCGAATTATACCCCTCACCTCCTCTAACTTCAACCAGCCCACCTTCACGAATAGTCAGATTCTGCCCATTCTTGTAACCGCCCTCCACAATCAGTGTGCCTCCTTCCCTAACGTCAATCGCCATATTGGCATCAACACGTGAGACTGTTACAATTGCGCCCTTATGAATAACAAAACTGCTTCCGTCCCCAATAAGTGCACCGTTGATAACCAAGTCTCCTCTTATACTTGCATTACTCCCCCCACCAATGCTAAAATCGCCTCCAATTTCTACTACAGCTTCATCTCCAAAATCAACACGGCCAGATCCTATAAAAGAACCACCGACCTTAACTCGGGAGACGCTTCCAAACACTAGTCCCCCTCCAACTTGAAAATCAGTTAAAACAGAAAGAACACCATAAACCTCTGCACCACCATAACCAACAGAAAAACTCCCATCAACATCAAAAACTCCATTTACAGTAACCTTGGCCCCCCAGCTGAAGCTATCGTCCTTGGTAATCTCAGAATTTACTGAAATTGTGAGTGGGTTCCAATCTTCTGTTGGGACACCATTCACCCAACTTTCAGGCTGATCAAAGGGACCGCCTGGCACGGCACTTACCTGCTGCGCCTGAACAGAGACAGCAGTGAGTAAAAAGGTTCCGAGAAATAAGAAAGATAGAAAAGAATGCTTGTAAATCTTATTCATAACAATTTGTTAAGAGTTTCATGCCAAAGGATTACACAAAGATAAGCCTCTTACAACAATTATGACCAGAGCGCAAGCTTGTTTTGACCAACCGAACAAACGTCGTGATAAAAGACCTAATTAATCTGACAGGAAAACTTCAATAATAACCAACAGAAATCCCGACCTAAATCAGGTCGGGCTTCATATCGTATGCTGCATGGTATCAAAATCAATTTCCCGAAACCAGCACTCGCTCACTCTTTACGAGATTTCCAAACTTAGCCCTAACAATATAGACCCCATTCTGACTGGAAAGCATCACCAAAGTACGTCCACTACGCGCCGGCACTTCACTGACTTTACGCCCATCAATTGAGTAGACTTCAACCAAACCTGGACCGTTTTGCAACATATCCATACCTACACTGACCAATACTTTTCCGGATACACTTTTAATACTGATTTCATTCCCTGCTTCTTGCTCATCCATTTGAGGCTCTCCAACAGAAGTGGTTACTTTGTAAAAGTGCAGGGCAAAACGATCATGATTGTCTCCAGTTTCCTTTACCGAATAGGTATAACTGTTACTTCTATGGAGGCTAAGAAACGCCCCTGTCTGACGGTCTTCAAAGTACGGCGTATGCTCTGCATCATAGTGTGACAAATCGAACTTCAAGGTAACTTCACCTTCCACTCTATTTCTAACACTCAAGGGAATGGTACGCACGCTTTCCTCAATAAGGGACAGACCATTAATGGCCAAAGCCTTATTTCCAACCTTTGTGTATATCTCAGGTATAGAAACGGCATCGTTAAACATTTTCTCAGAATCTCCACGGTCAAGTCCGTCTTCTGCTTTTTCTGAAAAATAAAGAACGGCTCCATCACCACCTCCATCACTAACACTGCTCACACGGATGGCACCGCCAGATTTTGTTCCGGCACTTGAACTCTTAAGGAAATCACCATCTTTAACGTGCGACCTGGCATTGTTATCGACAGAAACAAAACCATCACCCAATGAGGCAATCCAAACGCTTTGCAAAGGCGGAATGTATGACAAATCATCCTCAGAGGAACCTTCTGGAATGACTGGCGCACGCTTCCCCTCATCATTGAAACGATTATAGGTAACGAAGGTCATTACTCCGTTTATGCGTGTACGATAATAAATGGTCTCTCCTATATTCGTGCGAGTCCAACCTGTTTCATTTTGCCAATCCAAGGCGCTGGGATAAGGATTACCAAACAAATAATACTGACGATTGGCAAACGCTCTTGAAACCATATCGTTATTGAGCTCACCGGTATAAGTAACTACATGATCCGCCTCATCATTTGCGTCGGCTACCCGATACTTAATAGACAAACCTTCCAACTGTGCAATATCAACTCCGCCACCAATTCGACACCAACGATTGGCACGGTGCACATTAACCCAACCTTCATTGGTGTTAAAAGTCCCGTCTGCATTCCATATGCCATAAATGTCCGACTTGGCATTTTTGATGGGTTGACTCACATAATACCATTCATCTCTTGGGAACTCCAATGATATCCTTGCCTCCCCAAATATCTCACCGTGCGTAAGTAAGGATGCAAGTCCGTCAACTTCAGCCGTATTCTCCAGCACCAAACCACCTGCTTCTTCAATCGTCAAAGTCCCATTCACAGTAAGTCGAGCTCCTGGCTTCAGAGTAAGAATAGCTCCAGCTTTTATCGTAAGATCATTCACCTCAATTACGTCATCTCCGATTACAATTTCAGGATTAGTTGTTGATGGACGGATTCTAACATTTGAACTTTGATCTGGCGCGGTATTACCCGACCAATTTGTTCCAGTAGACCATGAACTGGTTACGCCGGTTGTCCTCCACTGATAACCAATAACTGGTGAGACCGAGATAATCAAATCATTAACTATTTCACTCAAACCCCCACCTTCATCCGCTATAAATTCCTCAACACTACCAAAATTATCTGGATTAGCAACAAAAGAGCCCTCGGGGACAGCAATTCAGTAATAAGCTTTATTCATTACGCTGATAAATTTACTGAAAATTTGGCACACAAATTTCCCACCCCGGTGTAATTCACGTTTGGATTAACCGCAGGATTCAAGCCCTCAAATTTGTTTTTTTTGTATAGGCGTATCGTTTTATAAGTTGGTGTTTTCCTGATTTACGGAGCAGGACATCCCCTCATTCTCTATTTTTTGTCGCAACCTCCCCGTCTGACTCACACCTACGCATAAAGTATTACTCAACTCCATGTCAGTAATATGCACGAAGCGCTGACCCTTTATAACACCTTGGTTTTTAACCGAGACTTCTCCATTACATTCAACCCAGTTTAGCATATGCGTCTTATACTCTAATCCACTTAGCCAATGACAAAGTAACTTGGTTCGATGATCTTTATGGAATGCTATAGACTCTCCCTTTTGGTTTGGTACAAGCCTTCTTTCAAGCGCAATTTCCTCCTGAAGCAACCGCAGACTCCCATCCTTTAGTGTTACCGCATAGTGCCAGTTGTTTCTTTTGCAGATATCAAAAAAGCCTTGAGTTGGATAAAGCCCATCGGCTATTATAATTATTGGCAGGCGTGGAAACATCTTCTTTATTTTTGATGGATAGTCGCTTAAAGGCCGCTTGCTCACAATCTTGCTTTTGATAGTTTGCTCTTCCCTCGTTACTTATCCACTCGGTGGCTATGGACAAACTTAGGCCGGTGGGCGTTAGCAACTTAGCCTCAAGTACATTGTGTGACCATGTCACAACCCCGCTGCCAGACTTTTTATGCAGGCAATACTCACATATCTGGCTTATAACAGATTTCCCAGGACTTTGATAAACATGTTCTTCCAAAAGTAAAAGAACAATCGTTAAAAAATCATATATTTAATTGATTATCAGTGCTATGATGAAAAAAGCATTAAAGAAATTGGCTATATTTGAAGTATCAAAAATAAACAAAAAGCCTGCTGGTCAGGTCGTTACCGCAGCAGGCTTTTAATCACTTTAAAATAAGTGCTTTATGGAAAAACACTCGCTATGCCGAGAGGCATAGCTTTTGCCAGATTTAGCGCGAAAAATAATATTTGGCAAATTTCCTGTTGCCTTAAATATCAGTACATTTAAGTTCACTAAAATTTTACGCTGAATTGCAAAATTTTATCGTTGTTTTTAAAGTCTTTGTACCAAAATAGCATATCAACCGTTTTATACAATAATTAAATTAACAAATCAAAGAACAGTACTTATGTTTTTTTGTTAATATTACGTGACCTTAATTCTAAATCTTATTTGACATAGCATGAGACAACTCAAGATAACCAAGCAGGTAACCAACAGGGAAGCTCCCTCATTGGACAAGTACTTGCACGAGATTGGAAAGGTACCACTGATTACTGCAGAAGAGGAAGTACAACTTGCAAGAAAAATAAGGAATGGTGATGAACAGGCTCTGGAACGTCTGATCAACGCCAACCTTAGATTTGTGGTTTCGGTTGCAAAGCAATATCAGAATCAAGGACTTAGCCTACCCGACCTGATAAACGAAGGAAACCTTGGCCTAATCAAGGCAGCCCAAAGGTTTGACGAGACCCGTGGATTCAAGTTTATCTCCTATGCTGTTTGGTGGATTCGTCAGTCCATCCTTCAGGCACTTGCTGAACAGGCCAGGATAGTAAGACTTCCTCTGAACAAGATTGGTAGTATTAATAAAATAAATAATACATTTGCGCGACTGGAACAGGAGTTCCAGCGCGAGCCTACATTTAACGAAATTGCAGAAGCACTCGACATAGCTCCCAAGGATGTCAAGGAAGCTCTAAAGATATCATCAAGACACGTTTCCATGGATGCTCCGCTTAAGGCTGACGAGGAAAATACACTTTATGATGTGCTGCTGCACTCCGAATCAGAGAGTCCCGATTCACATCTGCTGGACGACTCACTGCGTCGGGAAATAGAACGCTCGCTGTCCACACTCTCTCCAAGGGAGGCTGATATCGTGAGGCTGTATTATGGGCTAAACGGAGAACCGCCATATTCACTTGAAGAGATTGGAAAACTCTTTAACCTGACACGCGAAAGAGTAAGACAGATTAAGGAAAAGGCAATAAAACGCCTGAGACACACTTATAGAAGTAAAATACTGAAATCGTACCTGGGCGAGTAAATTTATAGCATAATGCAGCACAAGATTGCACCGTCACTACTGGCGGCGAATTTTACAAACCTTGCTAAAGACATTGATCTGATCAATAATAGTGAAGCCGACTGGCTTCACATAGATGTTATGGACGGGGTCTTTGTCCCTAATATTTCATTTGGTCCACCTGTTATAAAGGCTGTACATTCAATAGTTGAGCGACCTCTGGATGTACACCTCATGATAGTACAACCTGAGCGGTATATTGAGATGTTTGCCGAACTGGGAGCCTATCTGCTCAATGTGCATTACGAGGCGTCCACACACCTTCACAGAACGGTGCAACAAATCAGGCAGCACGGAATGAAGGCCGGGGTTACTCTTAATCCCCACACTCCTGTTTCTGTATTGGAAGAGATAATTAATGATGTGGACCTTGTACTGCTAATGTCTGTCAACCCAGGTTTCGGAGGCCAGAAATTTATCGAACACACCTACGATAAGATTAAAAGGCTTAAGGAACTTATTTTACGTAAAGGCAGCAATGCCTTAATAGAGGTTGACGGCGGTGTTGACAATCACAATGCGGCTGCGCTTGTACAGGCCGGAGCAGACGTACTGGTAGCAGGAACCTATGTATTTGGTTCGCCCGACCCGGTCGAAGCTATCAGAAAAATCAAACACCTTTGATTTCGCAATAATTGGTAGTATATTTGCGGAGACTTTACTACAACACCTGGGGCTGACATGGATTTGACAGCAGGGGTTAGTGGTATGTAAGCATGCCGAGCGCTGTGATACCGGCTCGATAATCCCGGACCACAAAAATTATCTGGCGAAGAAAATTACGCTCTCGCTGCTTAATCGAAGTATAGTAGATTGGCTTCATCCTTGCTCAAGGAGCTTGGACGAGACATCTTCCGGGTGCCCCTTCCCAAGGCGACCCGATTTGGAGGTGCAGTAAATTGGGAATAGCCTGATGGCAGCCTCGGCTTGACGGCGAAACCTTTAGAGGCTAAGGGGATGTTCGGGTGTCTGTTCCCACACATCTCTCGAAAACTAATAACAGAATAAGCATGTAGAAAGCATATGGCTTCCTTGTTTGGACGAGGGTTCAATCCCCTCCAGCTCCACAAAAAAGATTTCAGAATTTTTCAAAAAACACAAAATCCCTTTTGCTAAAGGGATTTTGTGTTTTTATACAGTTCGTCAGGCTTTAATAAGACCGTATCTGATTGTAGAGAGAATACTTCCAGTTTGGGTCTAATTAGGTTCACGCTCATCAAGCAGGAACTCATCCACAATATAAAGAACCTGATATAATTCACTTATTTTTACAGGTTTAAGCATCCTGTGCACTCCGAGTGACTTGCACTCCAGTTGGAGATTAACATCATCAAATGAAGAGAACAATACCAGGATTGGAATCTGGCTTTTGGGTCCTTCAGTTGAGCGTATCCGCCTCACCAGTTCCAGGCCGTTGATAACCGGTATATTGAAGTCTATTACCATAAAGTCCACTGAAAAATCAGAATCAAGGTACATAACAGCTTCTACCCCATCAGATGCTTCCTGGACATCCATACCTTTGAAACGAAGCATCTCAGAAATAACCGACCTGCTAAGTAGATTATTTCCCACAAGCAATGTATTTTTGATTGCCTTCAATGCTGGTCCCCTTAGCTCAGCTTCTGCGTTGTAAACAGGCAACCGGAGGTCAAATGAGAAGGTGCTGCCCATGCCGGGAGTGCTGCTAAGCTTTATCTCAGTTCCCATCTTATGCAGTAAAAGTCCCGATATTACAAGACCGAGTCCGGTTCCCCCAACTTTTCCCACATATGCGGTATTAACCTGACTGAAGTTCTTAAACAGCTTCTTACGGTCATTCTCAGATATTCCTATACCAGTGTCTCTCACTGACACATGATATATACATTCTGATCTATTCAGATCCAGAGATTTTTCTCTTAGACTTACCTCAACTTCACCATTATCGGTAAACTTGATTGCATTACTGATCAAGTTCATCAGGACCTGTCTAAATCTAAGCTCATCAATGACAACATCTGAGTGAATACCAGGTTGTATATTTAGGATAAACTCAACACCTTTCCTGTGTGCGTTGTATTTGAGCATGTCGGCAACACCCTCGGTTATACTGACTATGTTGCCCCTGGCCGGACGAAGTTCAAGTTTACCAGCCTCAATCTTTGAAAAATCCAACACATTGTTGATAAGCTCCAACAAGGTATTGGCAGAAAGAACCAGATTATCCACATAGTGCTTTTGCACATCCGACAATTCAGTAATTGAAAGAAGCTCAGCAAACCCGATTACACCATTGAGCGGGGTCCGTATCTCATGGCTCATATTGGCCAGAAACTCACTCTTTGCCCTATTAGCAGCCTCTGCATTTCCCTTTGCTTTCAGAAGTTCCCTTGTATTATTCTTATCCTCGGTGATATCTTTAATTACTACTATAGTATAAAAAGGTTCCGGATTCAATACCTGTACACTAACCTCTAAGAGCTCACCTGACTTCAGCTTAATAAAAGTCTCAAAATAAGACACATGTCCATGTATGGCTTTGGCAAGACCACGCAACAATCTTTTTTTGCGTGGTACAAAACGAAGAAAGTGTTTTCCTATAACCTCATCAGATGAATATCCTGTAATCTTGAAACCGCTTTCATTACATCTCCGGATATTACCCTTCCTACCAATAGAAATAATTCCAAAAGGCAATTGATCAACAAACTCGACAAGTTGTTGATCTCTGATTATCAATTTTTGAGTGTTTATGTTTGACTCAATACCTGTAGCCAGAATAGCAGCCAGAATATATAAATGAGGCTGAAGGCTTTCAGCCGGAGTAGTGCTAAAACAAAGACTTCCAATATTATTAACCCCCGTAAAAAGATCAATCTTAAAAAGGCTATCTACAGAGTTGCCCGTTGATTCCGGAAGAACTTCCGGTTCATCGACTATTATCTGAACCCTATCAACACCACTAACATTCTGAAAAAACAATTCAAGGTCTTTATACAGCTGCTTTAAATCACCCTGCCTGTTAAGAATCTGTAGTAATACGACAATATTGTTTTGCTCCTCAACCCTCCTTGCAAGCATATCCAAACTCGTACTCGCAGAATCTCCCCTACTTTGCTGAACCCAAAAATCTTCCATAAATTTCATTGAATAAATCTAACCCCTCGATCCTTACTTTCCGAACAAGCTGTGATGATCAAAAAGGTATTTATCCTATAAGCTAATTATTCTATTGATAGTACCTCTCAGGTATTTTGCACTATACCTATTGTCTCAAAAAGGATACTCAAGTGATGAAATTACGGGAAACATTCTGTAATAGTCAACTTTATTCCACAAAAAGACAAAAATTATAACTTACAAGGACAGGTCATGAAATAGTCCATATTTAAGTCCACAAGTGCTTAGATAATCAGAATCATATAAAATAAAAAAGCCTGTAAATCTGTCGATTTACAGGCTTTTGGATCAATCTGAGATTGATATTGTCGGGGTACCAGGATTCGAACCTGGGACCCCCTGGTCCCAAACCAGGTGCGCTACCGGACTGCGCTACACCCCGAATTCTAGCTGCGGAGAGAGGGGGATTCGAACCCCCGGTACGGTTACCCGTACGGCAGTTTAGCAAACTGCTGGTTTCAGCCACTCACCCATCTCTCCAGTACAACTTCACAATCCGCGTTTGGATTGCGAGTGCAAATGTATAAAATTGATTGATATCTCCAAAACAAAAAACTACATTTACATATAAACAAATTAACCCACCACACCGAAATCAGTGATTCTATGGATACTATATATTATCATATAAAAGGAAAATTAGATAAAGTCCGGGATCAGCTATTGAAAAAACAAAATGTAGTTGCTGTCGGAATCGGATACAAGACTGTAGAAGGCCACACTACAGGTGATTTGTCCATAATCTGCTCTGTTGCTGACAAGAAACCAATTAGCAAGCTGAGTACTGCAGATCTGATACCCCGTGTAATTGAGGGAATTCCCACAGATGTATTTAATTCAGGTGTGATCAATGTAGTCAGTAATCCAAAAGCCCGTATCAGGCCAGTACCTGCCGGTTGCAGCATCAGCCACACATCAGTTACTGCCGGCACTTTGGGTTGCTGGGTTAAGAAAAAGGATCAGCTTTATCTCCTGTCAAATAATCATGTGATTGCAAATAATAACGAAGCCTCTCCCGGTGACCTGATAATTCAACCGGGGAGCTACGATGGTGGACTGGCTCCTGATGATGTTATTGCAATACTAAGTGAGTTTGTTCCAATCAGCTTCCGCGAAGATGAGATTTCATCAGCCGGTGGAATTTCCGGTTTTATAGCAGGATTCCTTAACCTATTATATAAGTTATCTGGAAGCCGCACCCGCATCAAAGTGTACAAGGAACAAAGCAAAACCAATCTTTGCGACGCAGCAATAGCACATCCTCTGAATGCTGAGGAGGTAGCGCTTGAAGTCCTTGAACTTGGCAAAATACAGGGGATGAAAGAAGGAAAGCTTGATATGAAAATCAGAAAGTTTGGCCGTACCACTGCCCTGACAAACGGAGTTATTACACAAACAGACTTAAGTGTTGTGGTCAACTATGGCTATAATAAAACAGCCCTGTTTTCCGACCAGCTCATGGCAGGAGCCATGAGCCAGGGTGGAGACAGCGGATCTGCAGTACTTGACGAAGAGAACAACCTTGTGGGCCTTCTCTTCGCTGGTAGCGATACAACCACTATCATCAACAGAATACAGAATGTTTTTTCAGCGCTGGACATTACCCTTCCGTAAAGAAGACAGGGAATTGAAAAAAGTAAGAGAGGTCAGACAGAAATTCGAACAGGAATGGCTGAAAATTGAAGGAGTATCCTCCATCGGAATTGGTAAGGAAGGTAGCTCCTATGCTATTGTTATAAGCTATTCCACCAATGAAACCTATATCAGAACTAATATCCCAGCTCAAGTTGAAGGCATCCCCATCATCTTTACCTACTCAGGTGAAATTACTATTCATTGATAACCGGACAAACTCATCGGCGATAAAATTATCCTAATTAACATTTGTACACTTACGTCCAGAAAGTCAGATTTCACAAGCCTTTCGAAGATTTATAGCTAAACAACACTGTTCTTTAACATACTTACAAGTATTGGATTACTTCATTAATGGTATATATTTGCGTCATATAGGACAACTTTGTCTTGGTTGACAAATTAGTCCGAAATGTCGAATAGTTTAAACAAGAAAAACCTGATATACCATGAAAAGAGCAATCAATCTTTTATTACTGATCACCTTACCGTTGTTTTCAGCCATTCATGCTGAGAACGTCACAGTAGATCAAAAGCAGAGTAAAATTGAAGTAACCGGGACCTCTACCCTACACGACTGGGAACTCAGTACTTCAGCTATTAACGGGACAAGTAGTATTGCAAAGAATGGTAACGGACAAATAGAGATTAGCAACACCAAGATTACTATCAAGTCAACCGACTTGAAAAGCGGCAATTCTGGTCTGGACAAAAAGGCTTATGAGGCTTTAATGACAGACAAGCATGCAAATATAACCTTTGTACAAACCGCCATGGTTGAGGTAGCTGAAAAGAATGGTGAGTTTACTGCCAAAGTAAGCGGCAATCTTGTAATTGCAGGTAAATCGAAACCAGCAACTATCACTATCAAGGGACAGGCTCTTCAAAACAGCTACAAGATTAGTGGTAATGTTCCTCTCAAGATGACTGAGTTTGGAATTGAACCACCCAAAGCTATGATGGGAACCATCAAATCTGGTGATGATATCGTTGTGAAATTCGATACTTACCTCAAATAATTCCTGAAAACTAATAACAAACCATAATTAAAACACATGAAGAAGATTAGTTCTATCGCACTTGGTCTAATGCTAGGCGCATCAATGCTTACTTACGGACAACAGTTTGAAGCAGAAAAGATCGATCCTGAACAGTTTGAAGAACTGAAGGTAAAGGTTGGTGGAGACTTTGCACTTCAGTATCAGGGACTCAGCCATGAGGCTGATGTTGACCTGATAGACCTTAAGAAGAATATCAACCTGCCAACAGCCAACCTTGAGATCGTTAGTGACCTTGGACCTGGAGTAAGATTATATATGAACACCTACCTGTCTTCACGCCACCATAACGAGGCATGGGTAGAGGGTGGATATCTTCAAATTGACAGGCTTCCATTCCTGCCTGCAGCAGACAATATTATGGAATACCTCACCATCAAGGCTGGTGTAATGATGCCCAACTATGGTGATGCTCACTATTTCCGTAGCAACAATGCATCAGTATTTGCCAACCCATTTGTGGGCAACTGGATTATGGATGCTTACACCACCAACCCCGGAATGGAGTTCCTGTTCCGCAAGGATGGTATCATTGCCAATGTAGGAGTTAACAATGGTCGTATGAACTATGGTCGTGGTGGTGACCTTGGTGAGGATCTTGTTTATTCCTGGAAACTGGGTTACGACACAGATGTAAATGAAGACCTTAGAGTACGTGGTACTATATCTGGATTCCATGTAGGTGAAGGCCATAGCGGTGCTACCCTTTGGGATGGTGACCGTGCCGGTGCCCGTTACTACAATGTTATGCAACTTCTTGACGTGGACAATCCTGCCAACAACACAGCTGATGCAAACTTCCGCTCAGGACGCTGGAGTCCGGGTGCCAACCAAACTGAGATGAACAGCTATATGGCCAACCTCTTTGTGAAATTCCATGGTCTGGAAGTATTTGGTATCTACGAAACAATGAAGGGTGCACGTGGCGCAGTTGATCAGGAATTTGTACAGCTGGCCGCTCAGGGTATCTATCGTTGTGGTGACTTCTACGGTGGTATTCGTTGGAACAAGGTTGAAGACAAACTAAACGACTCATCAGTATCTCGCTTCAACATCGGCGGTGGCTGGTTTATGCTGGACTATGTTCTGGTCAAGCTAGAGTATGTAAATCAAAAGTATGACGGTATAGCTCACGGAGCAATCAATGGTGGAAAGTTTGATGGTATCGTAGTTGAAGCAGCCATCTCTTTCTAAGATATTCCTTACTAAGTCAGACAGCCTCGGGGCTGCCTGACTTAGTAATTACAAGCGGCAAAACTTTAGCAGAATGAAACGAGGCACATCAATATCCGGAAATCTAGATCGTAGGAGCTCAGCTCTCATACGTCTTTGGGTTCTTACAATTACATGTATGGTAGTTGCCCCAATGCCTCTTTTTTCACAGGTAAATGCCGTCCCTGTCATGCATAAGCAGGAACACAATGATTGCAACAGTTATGTAAAGATTGAAGGATCAACCAATGTAAACCGCTTCTATTTTCAGCAAGCCATTGAGGATCCTAAATATCCGCAAAACTATGTTAGCAAGGACGGTTATATTACGCTAACGATTCCAATTCGCAAGTTTGAAGCCTCAAATCCACTGATGTATAGTGACTTTTTTCAGCTATTACAGGCTGACGCCCACCCTGATATTACAATCAGGTTTTACTATGACCCATATAAGCTACTGAATCCTGGTGCTGCGGCCACTTCAATATCTTCTGAGATATGGGTATCTCTTGCCGGTGAGGAGAAGAGATTTAGACTCCCCGGTACTGTTCATGTCTGCTATGACAATGCAGCACATCTAAATGGATCTCTTAAAATAGATCTAAGGGACTTTAACCTCACCCCTCCCACCAAGTTCATGGGTATGGTAAAGGTCAACAACGAAGTCTCGGTGGAGTTTGCAGTCAGGATGTCTCCTGAACTTGTTACACAGAAGTAGGAACTCAGGTCTATCTGATTATTCTGTATTAAAATGTGCTGATCGCAGTGTCCAGTTTCGGCCAATCACAATTTGTCCCTCTATTAATTATAGCCACTTCTACAGGCTTTATCTTTAATAACAGAGATAAAGCCATTTTTATTTTATTAGCCCGCAATATCACCAGATTGCACGTTTGTGCTTACGAGCAAGCTTGTCCTGTGTGTTGGCGCAATAAATTCCCTTGTCTGTAAGCTGCTTGTTTCCTCCCACGTGGAAGTTTGGAAATTTTCCATTACTACGAAAGATAATACTGAGAGACAGAAAGAAGGCAACAATAGCTACCAGTACAATGGTAATCAGTATTAATTTCAGAACCATGATTTTTTCTGCAAAGATAGCAAACCACTAAACAATCGCATTACAAATCTGTTTGTAGTTTGGCTACAAATTGCATTTGACGGAGAACAGACTGGCATTTGTTAAACGGGCTGCCATAAGGCATCCCATTCCGTATTAATTTTATTAATTTGTATGCAAAAGATTGATAAAACGCTGGAAATGGAACAAACATCCGGAGCTGAACTGAGTTTCGAAGAGTTTAAGAAAGAAGTACTTAAGGATTACAAAACTGGACATATAAGCAGGCAACTCAGTCTGATAGCACGTAAGGAAGTGCTTACCGGAAAGGCCAAGTTCGGCATCTTTGGTGACGGTAAAGAGCTTGCCCAGATAGCAATGGCCAAGCAGTTCAGGAAGGGAGACTGGAGATCGGGCTATTACAGAGATCAGACTTTTCTTCTGGCAACAGGAATGGCAACACCTGCCAACTTCTTTGCTATGCTGTATGGTGAGACACGAACCGAGCTCAACCCTGACAATGGAGGACGGTCTTTCAACAACCATTTTGCTACCAGATTGATAAATGAGGATGGCAGTTGGAAAGACCAGACGGCTATGAAAAATACTTCATCGGATATCAGTCCGACTGCAGGTCAGATGCCAAGGTCTGTTGGACTGGCCCTTGCATCCAAGCTTTACAGGCAAAACAAGCATTATAGCAACCCTCTTTTCAGCAAGGGAGGCAATGAGGTTGTCTTTGTCACTATTGGTGATGGCAGTACCTCAGAAGGTCATTTCTTTGAAACGCTCAACGCAGCTGGTGTGCTCCAGATACCCATGGCCGTATCGATATGGGACGATGGTTACGCTATCTCAGTACCCACCGAGAAACAAACAATAAAGGGAAGTATTTCCCAGGCTCTGAAGGGCTTTGAAAAGGACTCTGCAAAGAGCAACGGTCTAATAATTATGAAGGCCAAAGGGTGGGATTATGCAGGACTCTGTGAGATGTACGAAAAAGGCATAGCCATTTGCCGCAGGGATCATGTCCCGGTTCTCTTCCACATAGAGGAGATGACCCAGCCTCTGGGACACTCAAGTTCAGGTTCACACGAGCGATACAAGTCTCCCGAACGTCTTGAATGGGAAAAGAAATACGACTGTCTCGTACAAATGAGACACTGGATCATCAGTACGGGAGTTGCCGAACCAGAGGAACTTGATGCAATTGAAGAGGAAGCACTCAGGGAAGCAAAGGATGCCAGACAGGAGGCCTACAATGCCTATATGGCCCCGCTGATTGAAGAAAGAGACAAACTTATTGAGATAGTTAGCCAAAGGCACTGTGCCTGCAATATTACACAGAAAGATAAGATTGACGAGGCGATACATGGACTCAAACATGCGATTACCCTCAACAGAAGGGAGATACTAAGTACTGCACGTAAAGTACTCCGCAACGTATGTGTTACTTGCTCAGCCAATGGTTTCAAGGAAGAGCTCAAGGAATGGGTTGCCAACTATCGTGAGATGTGTCACGGCAAGTACAACAGGCAGTTGTATGATGAATCGGCAAGTTCCGCCCTGAAGGTGCAACCCATTGATCCTGTCTATGCAAGTGAACCTGAGAATATTCCAGGACGTGAGATACTGCTCCAAAACTTCGATGCAATACTTGCAAAAGACCCCAGGGTGGTAATCTTCGGTGAGGATACCGGTAAACTTGGCGGAGTAAACCAGACTCTTGAAGGGCTTCAGGAAAAGTATGGCGAACTAAGGGTCTTTGATACAGGAATCAGAGAGACCACAATAGTTGGTAAAGCCATAGGCCTTGCTCTTAGAGGTTTCAGACCAATAGCAGAGATTCAGTATTTCGACTACATACTCTATGCCTTGCAGACATTAAGTGATGATGCAGCAACCCTGCATTACCGCACCAAAGGTGGCCAGAAGGTTCCGCTGATTATAAGCACCCGTGGACACCGACTTGAAGGCCCATGGCATGCCGGTTCACCACTCAGTATGATCATCAACTCCATCAGGGGCATCTATGTTTGCGTGCCTCGTGATATGACAAGGGCAGCAGGCTTTTACAACACCTTGCTGAAGGCTGATGATCCGGCCCTGGTTATTGAGCCACTTAATGGTTACAGACTAAGGGAACGCAGACCAGTTAATGTCGGAGAATATAGCCTGCCTTTGGGAGTCCCAGAAATACTCAAAGAAGGCAATGATGTCACACTGGTCACCTATGGCTCATGTGTAAGGATAGCAATGGAGGCTGCCGCACAACTTGAAACTACCGGAATTTCGGTGGAACTTATTGACGTGCAGACTCTCCTGCCTTTTGACATAAACCATGTGATACTAGATTCTGTAAAGAAGACCAACAAGGTAGTTTTCTTTGATGAAGACGTACCAGGTGGAGCTACTGCTTATATGATGCAAAAGGTTCTGGAAGAACAGAAGGCGTTTTACCACCTTGATGCACCACCGGTAACAATCAGTTCCAAGGATCACCGCCCTGCCTATGGTACAGACGGGGATTACTTCAGCAAACCCAATGCTGAGGATGTTTATGAAGCCATCTATGCACTGATGGGAGAAACAGATACTCAGAAGTTCCCTCCTATATATGACTGATAATGTATTGCAGCGGTCCGTCTAAAGGACCTACCGATCATTTAGGTGGACCGCTTCGCATCTACCCTCATTTTTGTTAACAAAGAGAAAAAATAGGGCTAAACTGTTGCCTTTTGTTTTTCAGCCGTTTATTTTCATAAAAAATGGTAAGATTCTGATTTTACCTTTTGATTTTACCCTATAATTTGTAAATTAATTTTTTGCTCAGTGTTTGGGAAAGGTCGGAATTGAAGCTGTAATTTATGAAACAGAATGTAGGTTCCGGAGAATTTTTATAACTCTGGTTACAAATTGACAGTATACCGGAAAGAGCAGGAGAATATTGTTTAATGCCTTTGAAAAAGGAGAGACATGAAAAAGCTGGACATTAACATATTTCAGGCTAAGCACAAGACAATACATCCAGAGAAGGGCCGGGTACTGATTGCTGAACCCTTCCTGCAAGGACCTTATTTTGCCCGTTCAATAATTCTGCTTACTGAGCACGGAAGTGAGGGTTCTGTTGGTTTTGTACTCAACAAAGCTACAGACGTATATCCTGATGAAGTGATTGAGGGTCTGTTTAATTTTGACGGGGAGTTATACATTGGAGGACCAGTGTCTTCCAATACCCTGCACTTTATCCATACACTGGGGACTATGGTTCCGGGCTCTATCAAGGTAACACCTTCAATATATTGGGGTGGTGATTTCGAGAAGGTCAAGGAACTAATCAACAGTGGTGCAGCAGACCGCAGGAATGTACGTTTCTTTGCAGGTTATGCCGGATGGTCACCCGGTCAGCTTGAGACAGAGATAGCTGACAATTCATGGATAGTTAGTACTCTGGATGACAAGGTTATTATGAATTCGGAAAGCACTACTATCTGGAAAGAAAGTCTTGCAAGTCTAGGGGATATTTACAAGACCTGGTCAAATTTCCCGGCAAATCCAACATACAATTAGGAGCGACAGATATTGTTGATTTCCTGCTGGAGTCTTTTTGCTACTCCGGCATAGTATCGGCGGTCATCCAGCGCTGAGACCCATCTTATTCCGCTGATTACATTGCAAAGAAATATTTCATCTGCATTGGTCAGATCGTCCTTCGTGGCTCCTGCATTCTCAGTCGTATTAATTCCAAGTTTTGCAGCTGCATCCATAACTGCTTTTCTGTACACTCCATCAATGCACCCTGAAGAAACAAGGGGCGTAAACACAGCATTGTCCTTCACCCAAAACAGGCTTGAATTGTATGACTCAATAATTTTGCCCTTGTCATTAATAATCAGACAGTCGTCCAGTCCATTATCATCACAAAAGATACCAGCCAGAACATAAGGTATGGAAGAGCAGCTCTTAAATGGAGATATAGGTGACAGGTTCTTGGGGAAGTCTGTGTAGATTCCCACTTTCAATCCCCTTTCCGGGAAGGTATAACCGGTGTGCCCAAGATCTTCGGCCTCTATTATCCAGGAAACCTGCAATTTCTGAGGTCTGTACAGACCTCCTCCCTTTCGGAATACCGTGAGCCTGATTCTGGCATCGTAGAAGATTCGATTTTTTACAACCAAATCAATAATGCTTTCATGAAGCTGTTCCTTGGATGGTAAGGATGGGACTGACATTCTTAGAATTGACATGGCCGTAATAAGCCTTGTATAATGTCTGTCCCAGAACAAAACCCGCCCCTTATTAACACGCACAGTCTCAAATACTGCATCACCATAGCGGAAGGCTCTGTTTGATGTATCAAGCAAAGGACGCCCCGCCGGAATCAGGATTCCGTCGTGAACCAGAAATTTCCTTTCATACCATTTCTCTTCCATCCTTCAAAAAGACAAACTATGCAACAGATATTCAGTTTAGTAAATCCATCTGGTAATCACATCTCCTGTCCCATGACAGTCAGCCCATCACAATCAGGTGCATCACAGACTAGTGCATTATCTTGAAAACTAGTTCTCTGAGCAACTCCCCACTGGACGCATTGACATTGCCATAACCTTTGGACTTCATATCGTACTCCCTCAGCAGAGAAATAATTTCCAGCACCTTTATGCCCTTGTAATTGCGAGCTGCCATCTGATAGTCCTTCACAAAGAAGGGGTGTATCTTAAGAGCTGAAGCAACTGCATCCTTATTATTCTTGTCAGGCAGGTAGTGGAACAACAGCACCTTGCTGAAAAACGAGAACAGTAAAGAGACTATTGCAGGCATTGGATACTCGTTAGGATTTGCCGCAAAGACCTTAACAATTCTGTTTGCCTTTAGCACATCTTTGTTCAGAATGGCATTCTGTAGCTCAAATGTATTGTACTCCTTATTGATACCAATGTTGTCAGAGACATGGTCAACAGTAATATGTTTAGTCGAAGGTCCCAGGACAACCTCCAGTTTGTCGATGGCCTGCACTACCTTCTCCAATTCATTACCAAGGAAGTCAACAAGCATTACAGCAGCCTTTGGGTCTATTGTTCGTGAACGGCTTCTTACATGTTCGGATATCCACTGCGCCATCTGGTTCTCATATAGCTTCTTGGATTCAAAGATGAGAGCCAGTTTCTGCTTTTTAAGAGCATTAAAGAACTTAGTTCGCTTGTCCGGACTTTTGTATTTGTAACAAATAACCAGGATAGTACTAGGCTGAGGATGCTCGAAATAGTTTTCAAGCATCTCTATCTTATCCAACTGCTGCGCTTCCCTGAGGATAATAAGCTGCCGGGGTGCACCCATGGGGTAACGCTTGGCGGCATGGATAAGATTAATCACATCAGTATCCTTGCCATACAGGATAGTCTCATTAAACCCCCTCTCCTCCTCTTTCAGGGCATATTGCTGAACTGTATCAGCAATCTTGTCGATGAAATAGGGTTCCTCTCCATGTAAAAAATAAATGGGGTAGAATTCCTGCTTCCCGGCCTGGGCTATAATCTCCTCAAAAGTCATTCAGTTGCTAATTTTCAAATTTCAGGTGCTTTACTGATTTGCCATTATGAAGCAACTCTTCAAGAGCCTTTATTCCAACACGGATATGAGTATCGACAAACTCAGTGGTAACCTTTTTATCACTCGCTGCAGTTTTGATACCACTCGAAATCATCGGTTGGTCTGAGACAAGAAGCAATGCTCCTGTAGGAATTGAGTTGGCAAAGCCGACAGTAAAAATAGTGGCTGTCTCCATATCAATAGCCATAGCCCTGGTCTTAGCAAGGTACCTCTTGAAATCATCATCATATTCCCACACCCTGCGGTTAGTGGTAAATACCGTACCAGTATAATAATCCTGGCCTTCGTCACGGATGGCAGATGACACTGCACGTTGCAGACTAAAGGCCGGAAGAGCCGGCACTTCCGGTGGGAGGTAGTCATTTGATGTACCTTCATGCCTGATAGCAGCGATTGGGAGTATAAAATCTCCAAGCTTATTGATATCCTTCAGACCACCGCATTTACCAAGAAACAACACCGCCTTCGGCTTGATAGCACTAAGCAGATCCATCACTGTAGCAGCATTGGGACTACCCATACCGAAATTGATGATAGTAACACCATTGGCACTGGCATTGGGCATGTTGACACCTTCGATCATTGGCACGTCGAACCATTTGGCAAAGAGCTCAACGTAATAATTGAAATTGGTGAGCAGTATATACTCGGTAAACTGGTCCAACGGGCGGCCCGTATATCTTGGTAACCAGTTATCAACTATTTCACTTTTAGTTTTCATTTTGACAAAGATTTATCCTTTCTGAACAAATCGATCGGAAACTTCTAATATAGGGTATTTTGCCGATTTTATGCTAATTTGCGCACAAATATAAGCAATATGCAGGAACTCAACTTGCCCAAGTTTGAAGCAAAAATAAGGGAAGTCAAAGGGAAACAACAGATATTTGACATCATCAGAAAGAAATATGTAGCTCTGACTCCAGAAGAGTGGGTAAGGCAACATTTCATTCACTTTATGATATGTCTTGGGTACCCAGCATCACTAATGGCTATTGAAACATTGGTCATAGTCAACAGCCTCAGACAAAGAGCCGACATAGTACTATACAACCGTCGTGGTGAACCGGCTCTGATCGTTGAGTGCAAGGCTCCGTCTGTTACAATAAGCGGAGAAACGCTTAATCAGGCAGCGCGGTACAATATACCACTAAAAGTAAAATATGTGATACTTACCAATGGTTTGACACATTTCTGTGTAGAGCTAAACGGTAGTGAACCCAGACTATTGAAGGAGTTTCCCTCCTACGAGGAGATTAATACAGCTGATTAGAACTACCTTATCACAAAGGCCTACCTGACTCATCTAAAACACATCCTACCCACGTCACGATTGTAACTGCCCTGTTAGGGTCCTCCCGTCATGTCTCCCGGCCCACACAAACTGCAACTCAGTCCCACTTAGATCATGCCAGGACCTCACAGATTTATTTCCTTGCAAGCAGTTGATATAGCAGTTCATCCTCAAATCCCTGTGTGGTTTTGAGCCACTCCTTTTTCACGCCTACAAGGGTAAACCCTTTTGATTCAAAAAGATTGAGACTTGGAGTATTGGATGCAGCAATATTGCAATAGAGCTGATGCAAACCCAGAGTATTGAATGCATATTCAATAAACAGGGAAAGAGCTGCTGAGGCAAGTCCTTTGGAACGCCATCTGGCATTGAGCATTATTCCCAGCCCGGCTCTGCTGTGGAAAGGATCGAAATCAAACATATCAATCATGCCCACAGTTTCGCCTTCTTCAGCAGTATCAATCATCAGGCGTAGCTGCTTTGTCTGGTACACATCCAATGCGGCATTCTTTACATACCTTTCAATTTGGGCTCTGCTAAAAGGCCTGAGAGTGTTACTCACAGGCCATAGCTCCATGTCATTTTCCCACTTGTAAAGCAGATCCACATCTGCGTGCTCCACAGCACGCAGAACTACTACATTATTGCTAATCATGCACAGTCTCTTCTATTCGGCACTATTAAGAGGTTTCAGAATTATAGGATCCAGATAAAACGCTCTTTGACGTGTGCCATAAACTTCTCTGAGATCTATCTTGAAAGTCTCTCTAATCCTTTCATAACCTTGAGCCTCCAGCTCCATCCTGTAATTCATACCTGCATTAAGAACAGCAACAAACTTACCGCTTAGGGTATTGGGTCTGAATACTCCCTGTAGAGTGTTAGTGTCATTGTCATAAACCCTAACCAGCACATCACTGAAAGGCATACCCTTTTCGTCATAGATGAAACGGGACACTACAGCAAGCGATCTCTCATCATCATGTGGTAAGGCTATCAGATAGATGTCCATATCACCATAGCCTTCATTTTGCTGAGATGAGGCATAGTAAACCCTTTGTCCGTCAGGAGTAGGTAGGAAGAACTTGTCATCAAAAACCGTATTGACCGGGTATCCCATGTTAACAGCCTTGCCCCACTCACCCTTTTCGTCCATCACTGAATAGAAGATATCGTGTCCTCCCATTGAGTTATGACCTTCTGATGAAAAATACAAAGTCACACCATCCGGGTGAAGGAAGGGGCTATCTTCATCAAGATCCGTGTTAATATTGGGTCCAAGATTGATTGGTGTTCCCCAGCTACCATCAGGCAGTTTGTAAGAAATGTAAATATCCTTGCCCCCATAACCACCTGGCCTGTCACTTGTAAAAACTATAATCTGACCATCTAGGCTGAGGCTGGCGTGAGTCTCATTTGATCCTGAATTAATAGGTGCAGGGAATGGAGTTGGCTCAGTCCACTGACCAAAAACCAGACGACTTTCATACAGGTTACCAATAACACCATCATTTTGGTAGAAGATCACGGAATTGCCGTCTGCACTAACACTAACAGTAGCTCTGTTGCCATAGTACGAACCGGGAAGTTGCAAAGGTTGGGCTGCTGTCCAGCTTCCATTGCGCCAGTAACTCACATAAATACACTCAAAATAACCTCCATCATCTTTAACCAAACCAGTCTGAGGACGATTGGAAGTGAAGAAAATGGTGGATTCATCCAAAGAAACCACAGGACTGTGCTCCTTATACTGTGAATTCAGTGCTCTGCCCATATTCTGTATCTGCAATGACACAGGGTTTTCGACTAGTTCAATAGCATTGCGTGCATAGGTAAGCTCTCTGTTTACGCTATTCAGAAGTTCTGTGTCTGAACGGGGAATAATACTCAATAGCTCCTCTCCTTGTTTGAAAGCCTCATCAAAGCGATAGCTTTGATGAAGTGCCAGCATCTTGTAATAGCGTGCATCAACAGCATCTTTCTTGGTACTACCCTTAAGAGGCAATAGTTCTATTGCTTTGTCAAACAAAGTTATAGCATGTTCAGACCCTCCGGGTTCGCTCAGATAGGCAATTCCGGCATATAGGTAAACGGTACCATTGGTATTACCTGATGAGATCAGCGGTTGAAGAACTCTGATGGCTTCACTGTATCTCTCGCTGTCTATATGACTCTTAGCAAGTTTAACGATCTTCTGTTGCGCTTCGGCTCCAAATACCGTCAGACACAGGATTATCAATACAGAAAGAATTGTACGCATACAACTTATATTTATCAAAGATTAATCTAATGTAGTAACAATTGTTCTTTCAGATGCTCCAAACGGATGAAATATATGTGTTCTTTGACGGTTGAGCCAAAGGATATTCCTACAAAAAAAACCTTTTATTCTAACAAAATCAATAATTTTTGACGGATGACAGGTGCTTAAGTCCAAAATACACACAGGGATCCGCTTCTTCTTTTCCACCTCCTCCGTTTTTATATGATTTCCAACAACCAGGCGACTCACCTCGTCAGCGATTGAATCAGGATTGTCGCTAAAAACCAGATAGTCGCCCTTAATCGGGTAAGAGAGCTTTCGCAAATTCGAGCCCCAGATCAGCCTCCTTAGCCGGGCATTAAGCAACAATAACCTGGCCGATATTCTTACCAGTAACATTAGCAGGCCTCTGCTGCCTATATCATAATGCTTTGCATAGAAAGTTTCCATTGCTTTATAGAAGGCCTTGATTGAGGATGGGGCCTTGCTACTGCTCTCACCCTTGAAATGGATAATAGTAATCTCAGGGTTGTAATATATCTTCCATCCTAACTGTACCATTCTCCAGGACAAATCAACATCCTCTCCATACATAAAATAGTCTTCATCAAAACCACCAACAGCTTCAACCGCTTCCCGCCTTAAGGCCATAAAAGCACCTGCAAGAATTTCAACCTCAGCAGTCTGATCAGGCCTGATATGACCTGCATAATATGAGGCCAACAGACCTGAGCGTGGAAACAGCCATGCAAGGCCAGTAAACTTGCAAAACGAACTAAATAGTGTGGGGACCATGCGCTTGGATTCAGGCAGATACCTGCCACATCCGTCTGCCATATAAACACCCATAGCCCCACAATCAGGATGTGTATCCAAAAATAAATAAATCCTGTCCGCAAGATTCTCAGGCACAATAGTATCCGGATTGAGCATAAGCAAATAGCGCCCCTGCGCTATTTGCATTCCCTGATTACACGCCTTTCCAAATCCAACGTTCTCGCTATTTTCAACTACAACAACCGTGGGATAATCATTTTTTAACAATTGGACAGTAGAGTCTGTACTAGCATTATCCACCACAATCACCTCAATATCATCACGTTTTGCCCACAAAATCGAATCAAGACAAAGTCGCAGAAAGTCCCGGCAGTTGTATGAGACAATCACCACAGAAAGTCCAAAAGCGCACTCCCCCTCCTTATTTCTCACGGAAATATTGTTACCCATTGGTGTGAAAAAAATCAAACATGCAAAGTAATAATTATTAAATTTACCTGAAAATTTGTAATCCGAAAGGTTAATACAAACATCCACAAAATCAACCAAATTATGAGTAGTAACTTAAAATCATTTGCGATCATAGTGACCGCAATTGTTATGGCCTCATGCGCCAAAGATCCAAATCTGAGCCTTCCTGCAATTATTTCAGACAACATGGTTTTGCAACAAAACCAGGAAGTTGCCATCTGGGGTAAGGCGGCACCCGGTACTGAAGTAAAAGTAGTAGCCGGCTGGGGTAGTGAAGCTTCAGCTGTTGCCGATGCTGATGGCAAATGGCTTACAAGGATCTCTACAAATGAAGCTGGAGGTCCGTATGATTTGACAATATCTGCACGTAAGACCCAGATCACAGTAAGTAATGTAATGCTGGGTGAAGTGTGGCTTGCTTCAGGTCAGTCAAATATGGAGATGACGCTGGCAGGAATGCCTCCCTTTAGCTTCATTGAAGGTTCTGAAGAAGCGATTGCCAATTCCAACATTCCTGAAATCAGGTTCTTTACTGTTGCAAAAAGCTTTACAGCAGCTCCAGCCGACAGCGTGAGCGGTTCATGGGAAGTATCTTCTCCTGAAACTGCACCAAGATTCAGTGCTGCTGCATACTTCTTTGCATTGAACCTGAATACCGAACTGTCTGTACCGGTAGGAATCATCCACAGCAGTTGGGGTGGTACTCCTGCAGAATCATGGATTAGTCAGGACATGCTTGCCATCGATGCAGACTACAAGGGTATTGTTGAGAAACTTAAAGAATATGGACCCGAAGAAAAGCTGTATGACGAATGGCTTGTAAAACATGAAACCAAGCAATTGCAATGGGCACCTGGTAAGGATCCTTTTGTAGGTCTTGACATGTTTGATGAATACTGTTCAAATCCTGCTACTGACACAGAAGACTGGCCGGTAGCTACACTTCCTGCTTATCTTGAACAAACTGCAGGTGAAGTTGATGGTATTATCTGGTATCGCAAGAAAATTGAGGTACCAGCTGCATGGGAAGGTAAGAACCTTACAATCAATCTGGGCCCCATTGATGACCGTGATGTAACCTACTTTAACGGAACGAGAGTTGGTGCTCATGAAGAATCAGGGTTCTATCAGACTATCAGGACCTATACAATTCCAGCCGAACTAGTTAAAGCCGGTGAGGCAGTTATCGCTGTAAAAATCACTGACAACCAAGGTGGCGGTGGTATGTGCGGAAGACCTGACCAACTCAGTATTCATCCTGAAGGTGATGCAACAGCTGCTATTTCTCTTGCCGGAGAATGGCAATATGCATTGGTAGGTGAACTCAAGAAAGGCAAGCTGTATGTGTTTGACCCACAAAACAAGGAATGGAAAGATCGTCCCTTCCTGTCACTTCAACTGTCACAAAACACAGCTTCTTCTCTTTACAATGGTATGATCAATGCCCTTGTTCCTTACACCTTAAGAGGAGCAATATGGTATCAGGGAGAGTCCAATGTAGGTAATGCAAACAAATATATGCAGCTAATGTCAATGCTTGTAACTGACTGGCGCACTAAGTTTGAAAACGAAGACCTTTCATTCTACTATGTACAGATAGCTCCCTACCACTATGGAGATGCCAATGCAGTTTCTTCAGCCAACCTTAGGGAAGCTCAACGTAGGTCTATGGATATTCCAAACACCGGTATGATCTCTACACTTGACATTGGTAACGTGATGGATATTCACCCAGCCAATAAGAAAGCAGTAGGTGAACGCCTTGCTCTCTGGGCTTTGGCAAAGAACTACGGTAAGGATGTAGTTTATTCAGGTCCGATACCTGCAAGCGTTGAGGTACAAGGTTCGAGTCTGCACATATCCTTCGACTATGCAAACGAAGGTCTTATAATTGATGACAGCAAGCCCAACCAGTTTGAAATTGCCGGAGAAGACGGAGTATATTATGAGGCAAAGGCTACTGTCAACGGTAGTGTTATTGTTCTTACATCTCCAAAGGTTTCAAAACCGGTAAGTGCCCGCTATGCTTACAGGAATGGCAGTGTAGGTACACTGTTTAACGGTGTAGGTCTACCCGCTCCTACTTTCAATACTCAAAACGAGATTGACAACTAATAGGCGGTCGAAGGAATAGTCCCCAATTAGCGCGATTCAATTTCGAAGTGACGCTACAGGACGACAAATAAATAGAGGCTGTCCAATAATATGGGCAGCCTCTATTCTATTTATGCAATCTGAAAAGTTAAGGTATTCTCGTCCAAGGAGTCTCGGCTCCCCTGTTTTCCTGCATGACCCATTAAGCACAGCATCAGATACCTTTAATGGTTTTCAGGACACATAGCGGTGTTTCCTCAGGTGATGTTCAGACAAGCCATCACGCCAGTTTTTAAAACAGGTAATTCAGACCGATGTAGAGTCCAGAATCTCCATCCCTTTTATCAGCTGAGATACCATAATCCACTGCGATGATAAAGTTCTTGTTCATCGCCAGTCTTAGTCCGGCACCATAGCTAATATGAAGCTCCTCAGCCCCAAAATCGAAATAATCAGAATTAGAAGCAGTTGCCGGGTCAAGCTTATCCTTAATATTGATCAAACCAACAGCCATACCTGCATCCATAAAACCATTCAGACCAAGATAGAAGTTCTGTTTGATGGCCCTGAAATACAATGGCTTCCACCTCATCTCGAAATTGGAGAACACAAAACCGTCGCCGACAACCCTGTTGCGCATCATACCTCTCAGAGAACGGGCTCCGCCCAGACCTGTTGAAGATGCTCCGGTCATAACCGAAGTAACGATCTGCGACTGGTAATAAAAGGGGACCTCCCCTGCAAGAGTCTGTTGCCATCCAATGCGATATGCAAACGACAGATCCTCAGGAATCAGGGTAAAATATTGACGGTGCATCAGGGAAAACTTCATGAAACCGCTTTCTGCGCCTAGGAATTCAGGTGCTGCTATAATTACAGCCTCAGTCCACATACCCTTCATTGGGTTGGGCCTGTTATCACGTGTATCATAGACAACACCGGCTTTCAGCTCGGGAACAAATCCGCCATCAGCCTCCTCCTCAGAAATCAGTCCCCACTCCTGGTAAAGTTCATACAAGCCTGGCATATCTTTTACCGGGGGGAGCTTGTCTTCATCCGACTTACCTTTATTCAACCTGTCAATATCAACAGAAGAAATGCTGAAATTCAGAAGATTCATTCCAGCAATCCATCGCAGTGATTCGCCACTCAATGCGCCCTGAAAGTCGGTCTTGAAGCGGAAGAGCTTCTGCTGCATCTTGTAGAACATGCGTGTTCTGTATTCCGGAGAGCTCTCGTCAATCCACTCTTTTCGGTACACTGACTCATATCCGTTGAAGCCAAAAAAGTCGTATGCCTGATCGGGCAAATAACTCACATCAGCTGTGATTCTTACATTATCAAGAAGGCGGTCGGAATCATAATAAAAGCGGTAAATGCCACTGCCCTTCGTGTAACGGGAAACCTCAAAATACAGGGAATGGTCATACTTGGGATAACGACTTCCGTCACCATATTGATAAAGGTTAATCAATCCCCCGTACTGATATCCCAGATCCGAGTCAAATGAGACAGCAGGAAGAAGGCCAAAGTTCCATCCTGTCTTCACCTCTGAAGTGTCATCCTGAGCACCTGCCTGGCCGACGACGGCCAGGAGGATGGCTATGGCAAAGATCTTTCGCATATTGATAATCATTCGTTAGATTTCTATTGGCCGCTAAAGTATTTATTTTTTGTAAATATCAGTTTATGACCACCAAAATGCAAAACGAAGAACCTACATATAAGTATTAATACCCACCCTTATTAGTGTGATTAAATCTAATTTTGTGATGTAGTTAAGAAAAGTTGATATGAACGGGGAATTTATACCTACACAATATTTGTTGCAATCAGTAAAGACGGGACAGCAGTTCTGTGACAAGGGCTGGACACTGGATGCACCTAATGAGAAAGAGCCATCACTCATAAGAACAATTTATGAGGAGGTTCAAATCAACCTGAAAGACCCGTCATTAGGCCTATTCCGCTTTTATGACTGGCTACCTGTAATGCGTTATCTGGAAGGTTCATCTGCCCCTGTAACATACAAAAGCCAGGGGCTTGGAGACCATCTGGGGTTAGAGAATCTGTTCGTTACCTTCAGTGGTTATTGGCCTGAAAAAGGTGTACGGATGCGTACCTGCTCATTCAAGGAAACAGAGGCCTATTCAGTTTGCGGCCGTATTCCCGAGAATGCAAAAGGGGTACTCGTTGTGGCCTCAGCAGGTAATACAGCCCGTGCCTTTGCCAGAGTTTGTTCGGACAACAAGATGCCGCTTTTGCTGTGCATCCCAGAGGATGCACTTGATGCGATGTGGTTTGATACCCCAATTGACTCAAAGTATGTAAAACTTGTATGTACCCGTTCAGGCAGTGATTACTTCGATGCAATTCACCTTTCAAATAAGATAGTTACTCTGCCCGACTTCTATGCCGAAGGAGGAGCAAGAAACGTAGCTCGTCGTGACGGGATGGGTACCACTACCCTATCTGCAGTTACCACTATAGGCCGAATTCCGGATTATTACTTCCAGGCAATTGGAAGCGGAACAGGTGCCATAGCTGCTTGGGAAGCAGTTGACCGTCTAATGGTTGACGGCCGTTTTGGCACAAATAAGATGAAGTTGATGGTTTCACAAAATGATCCCTTCCTTGCGATCTATAATGCATGGAAAGCCGGATCACGTCAGTTGATACCAATAGATGATGACGAAGCTCGTCGTCAATCGGAAGCCATAGTAGCAAAAGTGCTTGCCAATCGTTTCCCACCCTATCCGGTACACGGAGGACTGTATGACTGTCTGAAGGCAAGTGGTGGAGATGTTCTGAAAGTGACCAACGACGAAGCACTGGCTGCAGCCGATCTGTTCAAGGACCTTGAAGGCATAGATATATTACCAGCCGCGGCAGTTGCCGTTGCCTCTCTGATTAATGTTGTTAAAGAGGGTCGGATTGCAAAAGATGCAACAATAATGCTGAATATAACTGGAGGTGGTAAAGAGCGCTTTATGTCAGAGCATGATATAGTATATATGCAGCCTGACCATGTATTTGAAATCAACCCTCCGGCAGAAGAGATCAAGAAAGTAATGAACAAACTATTCTGAGACTTACAATACACTACGAATTATTGTCATCATGAGTCCCCCCTCAAAGCAAGCTCGCTTTAAGAGGCTGGCCAAACATAAATATACTGCATAGAAACCACCACGGAATAGCCAAAGGATTGCGAGGGCTTGCTTTTTTTTCATCGATGGTTTAAATTAAGGGTTGTAGTCCTTTAACTTAACCATCCAATGGCTAGCATATTTGTCTTTTCAGTTTTGCATAAAGGATGTCGGCGTATAGCCCTAAAGGCAGATTCCTATGTTCCGGAATCTGATTTTGATCTTATTACACGCAGCCTGCCTGACCGGGCTTATAGTAAATCCTTGAAATGCTGGCATGTGCCATATCGCGAAGATTACCGCCTTTGGTTAACAAAGGTGTATGAGCGAGCTACTGATTTGGAAATTATTTTCAGCAATGGGGAGAAGGGGGCTGTGCAGGACGATAAACCGGAAAAGGACAAGGCAGTTGATTCGAAGTCTCTTGCCAATAATGTTGAAGTAGTGACCTCGGTGATGAAGGGAACCTACGGGGAGGAGCTGGTTGCACGAGTGGCTGTTGATAAGGCACATAAAAAATTCTATGTAGAACAAAGTTATAACACTTCCGTTTTTGATGCTTTGAGCCGCTTGAATCTCGGCACTTATGTGAAACAAGACAGGCGATGGGTCTTTCCTGGCGATAATGTGATTTATGTTCAGGTCATAGAGATTTTGAGGGGTTTTGGCATTAAGCCTCAAGTGGTTTCTTTAGCAAAGTCAGAGCAGAGAGCCAATTTCCCGCATAGCTTTGAACTGCTGTCCAAACGTTTTGCCGAAACAATGTTATTGAGGCGTTTGAGCCTTCGAACACAAGAAATATATCAGCATTGCTTTCATATATTTTTGCAGGATCATAAAAAGATAGTAGTAGAGGAGCTGACGTATGGTGATTTATTTAGCTATATAAAAAGACAGGCCATTCTGCTTTCCGCCACCCAACTTAAGCAGATGATCGCTGCGATTAAATTCTTTTATGAGAGAGTCTTGGGCCGGGATAAGATGTTTTTTCCGCTTGCGAAAAAAACGGAGGTACGAAAGACGACGCTCTTCCTTCCCTATACCGAAATTCGCTCGTTGCTCGATGGCATTGCTTCGCCTGGCGATCGTATGTTGCTTTTCCTGGTGTATCATGCCAACCTGCCTTTAAATGAAATTTGTACTTTGTCGAAAGATGCAGAGCAAATTTTTCAGGGCCCCTGTCGAATGCCAGGAAACAATGCGTTAGCACTTGAATATTACACCAATTTAGTAGCCGAGTTGAAGCAAACTTATGCATTAAAAGCTTTCCTATTTGAAGATAATGAAAAGCCTTATTCTTTGAAGACTATAAAGGGGAAGCTCTATCGTATTTTAGGACATTATAAGTTGGCACCGATATATCGTAAACAGTACGAGGTAATTCTAAAGCAAAGTAGTTTGAGTTCTAAGACACAGGTGATGTACCTGAGTGCCTTTATGAGGTTTTTAGACTATTACAACTATAAGCATCCGGTATTTATCACAGATGAAGAAGTGCGCGATTATTTGCTGTTGAACAGGGGAAGATCGGCTTCCCAGCAAGATATCTTGGTGAGTAGTCTCAAGTTTTTCTTTGAGCGTATCCACAATCAGACGCTTTCAGATAAGCACGTGGTGCGTCCCAGAAAGGGTTTCTATTTGCCCGATTTCTTCTCATTGGCGGAGATTTCCGCTATGCTCAACACAACTACCAATTTAAAACATAAGCTGTTAATAGCCATTGGCTACACAGCAGGTCTGCGTCGATCCGAAATTCGCAATCTGAGATTGAGAGATGTAGATTTGAAACGTAATTTACTGTTTATAAAGGACTCAAAAGGCAAACGTGATAGATATACCTTATTTTCGCAGCACCTACATGAATGGTTAAAAACCTACTTGGATCAAGCCAAACCTAAGGTCTATCTGTTTGAGGGATCTCGCCCAGGAACCCAATACAGCACAACCAGTATGGCCCTGATTTTAAAGAAGATGGCCAGATCAGCAGGCATTCAACGTAAGGTTCACATGCACATGCTTCGCCATAGTTTTGCCACCCATTTGCTGGAAGAGGGGCGTGATATCCGGTACGTGCAAGAGTTGCTGGGTCATCAAAGTATCAAAACCACAGAGCGCTACACCCATATAATTAATGATGCCTTACTTAATGTTGCTAGTCCATTCGACCGTATGGTTGCCCAATCAGGTTTGTATGGAATAAAACCTCATAATCCTCCCTAAGTCAAACGCCTCACCTAAGCAGAAAAGGAATAATAATGAGCCATATACACTATTCAGGTCTAATACCTTCATTTATCTGAACAATCTGGAAGACATAAAATACATGCCTTAACGGCATGCTATTAATTATTCTTATTACGTCGCTATAAAAAAACTTTCGAATTATTAAAAAGTATTGGAATAATAATAAATTTTCACAATAATTGTAATGCACTCTACAGTTACCACCTTCCTTAACCCTGTCACACTGTGGCTGAGGAAGACGAAGTCATACCATAACTTACTTATAACATCGTCATGACACAATCAACTAAAAACTAACCAAATTTATACAAAAAGTATATACCATCGTTAAATCAAGCACTTACAAACTTATTTCACTAATCATATAATACTCATAAACGCAATTGCACCTATTTTGGTGTTACAGGGCATTAATGAAAAACACTGCATATGAATAAATTATTTACGATTTTTATATTACTAATTACAAGTTTGAATTGCTTCTCGACAGAACAAATGCCAGATTTGCTAATTATTGATAACGACACGATTTATTTAAAAACATTTCCTATTGAGAAGTTGGAATTTGAGAAATCTCCATTCTCATACGGTGAATTTACATTTCCCCACACTGGATGTTGGAGAGGATATCGTGCCACATGGAAAATCATTGACAATAAACTTGCACTTATAGAAGTTGAAAAAGTTGACTCGACTCACCAAAAATTGAACATCGTTGATTTCTTTACGCAAAATAATTATTCACCAAAATTTGTAAATGGATACGTGTATGCAGATTGGTTTAATTCAAAACTTTTGATTTATTCATCACCATATGATTATAAATATTCTGGATTGTATCTTGAGGAGGAATACGAATGGTCGAATAGTAAACATAATGTTCAATTAGTTTTTGAAAACGGAATTTTAAAAGAAAATAATATTGTTGGATTTGACTACTATAAAATTGGAGATAAATTAAGTTATGAATTTTCTCATTTTCCACCTGGACTGATTAAAAAGAAATCTGTGAATCTAAAGGCAACGATAATGGAAGTGAGAATGGAAATGGTTTTGGTTAGAATAGATTCTTATGAAACTGAAAAGAAAAAGGAAATTGAGCAGATAAGGAAATATTTTGGAAATATGGTTGATACTGATACAATATTAACTAATCCGAGATATTGGATAAAAAAAGAATAACGCCCTGTAACATCATGTATAAAATATTGGGGGTTTGGCAATTAAGTGCAAGTTTCTGCCCCGCATCAGCTTTTGTAACGGCAGACAGTGATGAAGCCCGCAATCCCCAACATTTCATACATGTGACCGTTAGCCGCAATGTAATGGAAACAAAAAACAATACCTATTAAAACATCATGGATGAAGAAATAAAAATATTAAGAAAAGGACTTTCTACTCAAGCTTTTGAATATCCTTTAAAGTCGCATGAAAACAAAAATTACCATAGAACCTTAGAATTAAAACTGTCCTTGTATACCGAAAAGATTGATAATCTGCCTAATAATTTCCCCTTAATCAATAAAATAAAGGAACAGTTAGACAATATAAAATTATTAAACAAAAATCTTCTGGACATTATAAATAAATATTTATGGGGTAGCCAGAAAGGAACAACTGAAAGTTTTCAAGAATTAATCGAAAACTCTTTTTTGAAAAACATATTGTTAAACCTCTCTGAAAACATAGAAAAAGAAAACAAAACAAAACAAAAACTATTTAGACTTAGGCAAAGTGAAACTGATTTAATTGAGAGGAATCAAATGTTCCACATCCCATTTTCCTGTAGACACCTTGTTGCTAACCAAAGATATTCAATTGCAGGTTTACCATGTTTATATCTAGGCTCATCAATTTACGTTTCATGGCTAGAGTTAAATCGCCCTAACCTTTCTAATATTTTCATATCAGGCTATAAGTCAACAAACTCATTAAGTGTACTTAATTTGGCCTATGATTTAAACCTAATCATTGATGAGTTTGAAAAAAGCATAATATCTGAAAACCAATTCATTGAAAAACTGGTATTATGGCCATTAGTTATGGCTTGTTCCTTCCAAATAAAATATCCAAACGCACCTTTTCATGAAGAATATATTATCCCAGGTCTACTTCTGGAATGGATTACGTTTGAGAGTAAAAATATTCAAGGTCTCAAATACTTGTCAACCAAAATAACCTCCTTAAACAAATACAGTTATGGAATTAATTTTGTTTTTCCACCGCAAGATAAAAACGATAAGTATAAATTTTGTCCAGTTCTAGAAAAGAATTTCACATTAACAAAACCTCTTTCATGGGATTTATTGACAATTTTACCACCGGCAGACGTCGTTGCCCTCGGTTCTGGAATAAAAGCAGAAAATCTTGAAGACGCATTACTTGATAATTATGATGCTTCAAGATTTGGATTTGTTGAACAGCAAGTATATTCGATGAAATTTGACTATATTAAACAAAGCGGCTAACATCATGTATAAAACATTTGGGGGTTTAGTGCTTACTTGAAACATTCTGCACCGCATCAGCTTTTGTAACGGTTGACAGAGACGAGCCCGCAAACCCCAAACATTTCATACATGTAGCGTTAGCACACATATTATGAAATTCGTCTTAACAATATGGTTATTAATCCTTACCCAATTTTGTGGAGCACAGAACGACTTCTACTCTAGACTAAGTGGTGCTGCTCTAGAGTTAACAAAACAACAAGTGACGTATGACCCAAGATACTTTTCAATCCCCTACCCCAATGGTGATGTGCCAAGCAACAAAGGTGTTTGTACTGATGTAATTATCAGGGCATATAGAAAACTGGGCATAGACCTTCAAAAAGAGGTACATGAAGACATGAAGGTTAACTTTTCAGCCTATCCAAAGAATTGGGGGTTAACAAATACAGACACCAATATTGATCATAGAAGGGTGCCAAATCTTATGGTTTTCTTCTCAAGAAAAGGTATTAAGCTGCCCATTTCCCAAAAGCCAGAAGACTATCTTCCGGGTGAGATTGTATGCTGGGATCTTGGTGGTGGAATAACACACATCGGTTTCGTGGTAAATGTCAAAGACCTCAACTCAGACAGGTATAAAATCGTTCATAATATTGGTGCAGGTCAGGTGGTTGAAGACTGCCTATTCAAATTTAAGATCATAGGTCACTATAGGTACAGTGGCTAGAACAATACGTGTGCTAACAGGTCGGTATATGTCATTGGCTTCTGTGCCGCGAGAATTTTCTGGTTTAAAAAGACTAGTATTGTGGCTGGCGGCACAGGCTGCCCCGGCTCTCGCCGGGGACCCCCGCTGGTGTCACGGTTTTTGCCAACGCGAGAATAAACAAAACAACATCATAACCCTGCATCGCACCACGAGTGCAAAAACACGCGCCACCGCGACTCTGCGCCAACGCCACATACCGCCGAACGTTAGCGGGCATTATAGGAATAAAAACAACTACAATGAATATTTGGACAATTGAAACAAGATTATATAGAAAAGAAAAGCAAGTCATACTGATTCTTGCATTCTTGTTTATGCCTTTTATTCATTCGTTTAGCGTCAATTACCAAACAGATTCTATTAAATACAAATCACAGATTGATTCAATCTCAAAAAAGGAATTCTACTTATTAGTTGACTCAATGCCAGAATATCCTGGAGGACAAAGTGAAATGCTGAAATTCTTTGTGACAAACTTTAAATATCCTGCTGAAATAGATGCTTGTTGTAAAGTAATTGTGGAATTCATTGTGGACACGACAGGTCAAATGACAGATTTGAAAATTATTCGGAATCTACAGAAAGACTTTGATAATGAAACATTGAGAGTTTTAAGTTTAATGCCCAAATGGAAACAGGGGAAATTAAATGGAAGAGCAGTGAATGTAAAGATTATTTTTCCCTTGAATATTTCCTTGCAATAAAAACACAAATCATGTCTTATCTGAAATGTATTTTGCTTTTACTTGCTTTTAATCCATTGAATTCAGTAGCTTGTGATTGTGACTGGGGAGGTGATTTTTTTAATGTTGGACTAAAAGAAGATCTAATAATAAAAGGAAAAGTGCTTGAATTCTCTACGCTGAATTTTGGGTTTAATGTTCAAATGACTGTTGAAATCATTGAAAATTTCAAAGGAATTGAGAACCGAAAAACAATAACAGTATGGGGTGATCGCGGATATGATTGCCGACCATACTTGAGTCTTTTTAAGCAAGGAACAGAATACTTTATGGCATTGCATAAATTGAATGAGAATGAATATGAAATCTTTAATTGCGGAGAATACTATTTGTCCATCCACAATGGATTTGTAGAAAGTGAAATTGCCATTCAGAAAGAGTATCCTCATACTGAAAGAATTAAAGTGAAGAGATTTAAAAATATTTTGAAGAGAAAATTAAATAACGCCCGCTAACATTGTGTAGCATTAATGGCGGGTGAAGCACGTTCCGAAAGGTTCGTTTCCCGCATCAACCATCTAACGGTTTGAAAGGAAATTCGCCCGCAATCCGCCACTAATGCTACACTACCCGTTGTACCGCATGCAAAAACCGAAGTGCAATTAACTTGGATTATAGATAAGTGAAAAAGATTCATATAGATAAAAACGGACGTGAATTCATAAAAGAGACTTACTTCGTTGGTGGAAAAATGAAATTCCGAAGAGTTTATGTAATTGATGGCATTCCGGCCGATGAATTTTACGAGAAAAATGCGACTGACTTGGACTTCTATTTGAATGGAGACTATGAGTTAATAAATAGCGCAAAAGATTTTAATAATCATTTCAAAGAGCAAGACAACAAAGAACCTGATTCGGTTGATAATGAAGGTTTAGAAAACCTGCCTTTTTAAAACCTTGACAATCAGAAAGAATAATAATGAAGCATTACCATTTACATAATCGACCAAATAGAGAACTGACTAAAAAATCAGACATTGATAGAATCCTTGAAAAAGGAAAATTTGCTGTGATTTCAATGTGTCGAGAGAATGAACCGTATATCGTCACGCTTAGTTATGGATATGATGCCGAAAATGATACACTTTATTTTCACTGCGCTAAAAATGGTCTCAAGTTGGATTTTTTGAATTCTAACAAAAATGTTTGTGCGACAGTAATTGAGGATAAAGGATATGTAATGGACGAATGCGGACATGAATATGAATCTGTTGTTTTCTGGGGTGATATGCAAATTGTAAAAGATTTGCACGAAAAGAAACATGGTATGAGCATTTTACTTCTTCATTTAGAGGAGAAGGATTCGGTAATCAAAGAAAAGCAGTTGAAATCGGATGACTATTACTCAAAAATGGAAATTTTGAAACTTAGAGTTAGACAGATTCACGGAAAAGCTGGACGATAATATAATAATGCACGACGGTACAACATGCTGTGATACGGCAGCCGGGGCTCCACAGCATATAGTGGGTTTCGTTCTCGCCCGTCAGTCGCGCTTGGCCTGAAATTTTCGTAACTGGCAGAAATGCCCCGGCCGACCGCATACAGCCGGGCGTTAACCACAAACATAAAAAACAGCAGCATATGTACAAATTATTGACACATCAATGGAAAGAGAAAATTCGATCTTCATTTTGGCAAAAGAATATTATACTAAATATTGTACTTGGTATTTTAGGATTGTATCTCATATTAAATTTTATTGCAGTTAGCTTTTTTGCAGATAAAATACTGCTTGATGTATTTAAAGATTGTGATGTAATTGAATCATTTACAAGGTTATTATTCTACTATTTATTATTTGACTTGATTGCGAGGTTTTTCTTTCAACAACTACCAACCATCTCGATTCAACCATATCTTACGCTTCCAATAAAAAAAAACACATTAATACATTATCCAATTATAAAAAGTGTGTTCAGCTTTTTCAATCTATTGGCAATTCTACTTATACTCCCTTTTTTTATCAAGAATATTTATCTAACACAGAGTTTTCAGTTCAGTTTGTTATGGATCGTTACAGTATTATCACTGATTGCTGGAAATAATTTCCTCAATTTTTCCTTAAAGAAATATTTTTCGAGACAAGCTCTAATATCGCTACTATTTCTATCATTTGTTGGACTTTTGATTTATCTCGACATTGCTAAAATCATATCTATATCAGAATATTTTTCAGCAGCTATTTTCTATTTGGTAAATACCACCACTTTTATTTTTGTTCCAGCTTTATTTGCGGTAATATCCTATTATTGGGCCTATACTATATTAAAAAACAACGCTTATATTGAAGATTCTCAAAAATTGACGATAAAAAAAAGTAATGGATTTTCTTTCTTAAATAATTATGGAGAAATAGGTCAACTAATTGGAGTTGAATTGAAAATGATTTTACGAAACAAAAGACCTCGATCACTTTTGTATATAAGTGGATTGTTTGTACTTTATGGTTTCATGTTCTATAAAAACGAGAATTTGGATAATTACATAATATTAAGTTTGTCAGGTCTTTTATTACCTGCAATGTTTTCTACAAACTATGGACAATTCCTATTCTCATGGGAAAGTTCATTTTTTGATAGTTATTTGACAAACAAAATTTCCCATTTCAACTATATAAAGTCGAAACACATATTTTTTTCAATATCAAGTTCAATCGGATTTTTACTTGTTCTGCCATACGCGTTGATTAGTTCAAAAATCGCTTTCATTAATGCCGCTTTCTTATTGTATAATATTGGTATATCGTCAATAATAATGATGTTCTTTTGCACTTTTAATACATCATATATAGATTTAGGTAAAAGTCAATTTATGAACTATCAAGGTACGGGCATAACGCAATTTTTAGTAATTCTACCAATAATAGGAATTCCGCTATTAATCTATTTTCTACATAAAATACTTGGAATTCTTCCCTATTACTATTATTCAATAGCTGTAATAGGATTAATTGGAATAGCATTAAATAAACATATGTTGGAAATGGTTGAAAGCCGTTTTATGAAACGTAGATATAAAATGGCTGTAGGTTTTAGAAAAAAATAAGAAAATTATGATTGAGATATTTAATCTTCAAAAAGTATACGGAACTCAAATGGCTCTTTCCGTTGACAATCTTAAAATAGCCAAAAATGACTTTGTTGGTTTAGTAGGCAACAATGGAGCAGGAAAAACAACCATGCTTAGCTTAATACTCGACTTAATTGAACCTACAAAAGGATATGTAACATCAAAATTGATAAAAGTTTCAGATTCTGATGAGTGGAAAAGTTATACTGGATCATTTCTAAATGAAGGTTTTCTTATTCCTTTTTTGAGTCCTATTGAATTTTTTGAGTTTATTGGAAGTTTGCACGGAAAAAACAGTGCTGATATTAAAGATTTTCTGGAAGAGAATGAGCAATTTTTCAAGCAAGATGCTTTTTCCGGTAAATATATTCGAGAACTGTCGGCAGGGAATAAAAATAAAATTGGCATTTTAGCTTCATTCCTTTCAAAACCAGAGATACTAATTCTTGATGAACCTTTTTCTAATCTGGATCCAAGTTCTCAATCTTGGTTAAAATCAAAATTAAAAGCACTAAGCAATGAAGGTGTTACAATATTGATTTCAAGCCATGATTTAAAACATGTAACTGAAGTGTGTAATCGAATACTTTTACTTGAAGATGGTCATATTGTTAAAGACACAAATACAAGTAATGAAACATTGATTGAGTTGGAGCAATATTTTGACATCTAAAAATGTCAGTGGTTAACAAGCAATATAACCAATGTCGGGCGCGGTGGTAGCTTGAAAGCGTCTGCCCCGCTCAAAGTTTTGTAACGGTTGACAGGGATGTCGCCCGCATTCCGCCACTGGTCATATTGCAAACCGTTGTGCCGCATACTAGAAAAGACCTGCAATGATGTAAATAAATGAAAAAAACTCCTGATAGAAAATATAGACTTCAATCTGCAGAGGATTGGATAAAAACATATTCAGGGAATAATATTGTTAAGGGATATTCAAAAAAGTACTCCGTTGACAAAATTTGTGCAGTTAAAGAATTAAGATTGCTAGGATTTAAAATTTCGGATGAATATGAAAGACAGTTGCGTCAATCTATGGAATCACTTAAACAGCAAAGACTTGCATTTAAGAAAAAGCGAGAGAATGAATTAAATGCCTTTTGTGAAATTGAAAGTGATGAGCATTTTGCAATGATTATTGGGTATACAAGCGGAGGATATCCTTATGGAGTAACCCACGAAGAAATGGAACAAAAAGATATTGAAAAGGAATTTGACTAATTATGCCAGCAGGACAAGCACATACTACTTGGTTTCCAGAATTAAAGGATATTCTTAAGAATAAGTGGAATTCAAATTATTCCATTGAACAGCATTTTAGTTTAGTTACCGATTTGAATGAGAAATTACGCCAGATTCGGAAAGAATTGAACATTCAACCCCCTATGATGTGGTGTCCGAATTGCCAAAAACGACATCGCTCAAGATTTAATGATGTTTCAATAACAGGAATGTATTATGCCCTTAAAAGATTTGAATATTGTGATACTGATGAATTTAATAAGTTGTTAAGAGATTGGAAACAATATTCAAAATCAGAAAATGTTGATATATATGGCAATAAAAAGACTGATAAAAGGGAATTGTAAAATGGAGATTAAAATAAAGTACGTCGGCACAACACGCGTTATAGTGCATGGCTAAATCTCATATTTACTGCAAGTTTCATTCACCGTAGAGTATTCTTAACGGCCAGAAAATACATGCCAAGACGATTAGCCACGCACCATATCGCCACACGTTATGCTGCATTTTAAAAACAACACATATGACAATTATCGATGAAATTTTAAAAGAACGACCTGTAGGGACTGACTCAAATGAAAAAGTTTGCGATTTTTTACTCAGTAAAGCAATTCAAGCTGGATATAAAACGATTACTTTACAATTTGACTGTAAACGTTGGACTAAAGATTTTTCATATATTGATTTGGATGGCAATCAATACGAACTATTCCCCAGCCCTTTTTCTCAGCCCTTTGAAAAAACTGGTGATTTAGAGATAGTCTCAACACTGGAAGAATTACAAAATAAAAATATCACAGATAAAATTGTATTACTTAATGGTGATTTAACCCAGCAACCGTTGCAACCCAAGAACTTTCCATTCTACTATCCCGATGAGCATAAAACAATAATTGATTTATTGGAAGATAAGCAACCTAAAGCAATTATTGCTATTACAGGCAAGCATCCAATGTGCGGACTAAATCCATTCCCATTGTTCGAGGACGGGAACTTTTTAATTCCATCAGCATTTGCAAATAAAACAACAGGTGAGAAAATCACTGGAAGAAAAGGATTAACCAAATTGAAAATAGCTTCTAAAACGGAAAATTCTGTTGGTCGACAGATTATTGCTTCCAAAAAAAGTAATGGGAAAGGTAAAATTGTTGTTTGTGCACACATGGACTCTAAATATGGAACAATAGGTGCAATAGATAATGCTGCTGGAATTGAAGTTTTATTTCAGATATTAGACAATTTAAAGGATTATAATGGGGCATATGATATAGATTTTGTTCCATTCAATGGTGAAGAATATTATGGGGTTATTGGGCAATTAGAATATTTAAAGCATAACGGGAACGAGAAGTCTGAAATAAAACTTGTCATAAATATTGATTCGCCTGGACATGTAGCATCTAAAACTGCATTGTCAACTTATAATTTTATTGATTGTAAGCAAACTTGGTTAGATACAAAGATTTCTAAAAATGATTACATTGAAGAAGGTTCACAATGGTATGCTGGTGACCATGCAATGTTTGCATTTCAAGGAGTTCCTTGTATTGCAGTAACTTCATCAAATTTATTTGAAACAGTATTGGACTTGACACATACATCCAATGATACAATTGGTAATGTTGATTTTGATATTTTGAAAAAAACATCAGATTTTTTGACGGAATTGATTAAAGATTATAACGATTAAAATAAAAAACGCAGCATAACATCGCATATACCTAATGGCGGTTTTATTGCACTTTGCAAGGCTTTTCGCCCGCTCAAACTTCACCACGGTTTGACAGTTGAATCGTCCGCAATCCGCCACTAGGCATATGCGTAACGTTGGGCAACATTTAAAGGACACAATCAACAATGAAAAAAGTAGTTAAACTTGATAATATTCCAGAAAAATCCTTAATCTTAAATGATTTTGGAAAAATTGACTATTCTGATACCTATAAAATTCAGATAACATCAAATGATTATTCTGTCGACAAAATAACTACGGGTATCTTTAAGACACCCAAATGGGTTGATAATTTAATGAAGTTAAGAGATATTATAGTTAAAGGATTTGGACTAAAAACTGGCGATAAAAATGATATAAAAATTGAACCATACTACTCAATAGGAAGTAAGGCAATATATTTTACTGTATTAGACCGAAATGAAAACGAAATTGTAATGGTCGAGAATGATAAGCACCTAAATTTCAGGACATCTGTTATGGTAGATAAAAATACTACTAATATTAATGTATATTTATCTACAATTGTCCAGTTTAACAATTTTTTTGGTTGGCTATATTTTTTACCTGTAAAACCATTTCATCGATTAATAGTTAAATCACTTTTAAAAAGGTATACACATGAAAACGAACAAACTGATTTATCTTGGTAAAATATTTGCCATTGCAGTTTTAATTTTGGGAATAATCCATGATATTGCAACATTTACTCCATTGATAAAAGGTGGACTTGCTTGTCTAACTCCGGGTGACTTACACGCAATGATATATATGAGTTTAATTTGCGGGACTTCATTTATTTTGTCCGGATTGATTCTTGTTTTATTGCTAAAAAAGGTTGAGCAATTTGCTTTTTTATCTTCACCTATTTTATTGATTGGTGTTTTCCTTGCTATAAGTGGGATTTTGTCAATTGTATATATGTTTGACAATCCTTTTGCATGGTTAGCTCTCCTGTTGAATTTGAGTATGTTTATTATAACAATAGGTTTAAAAATGAAACTGGACAATAAATAAACGTTGCCCAACACGTGCTCATAAATAATTGCCGTTTAGTAGGTTGTTCAAGGTTTGTTGCCCGCATTAAGTTTGGTGTAGCTTGACAAGTAAGTAACCCGCAATCGGCAACTATTCATAGCACAACCGTTGTGCTTTATGCAAAGTGCGACACGAGGCTGTCCGAATAACTGTTAAACGCTCTTTGATTATCAAGACTGATTTAACCTCATGTTCCATCATGAGTAACCTACCGGCACATGCGTCAATGGTAACGTTGGGGTGTGAAGCTGCCGGGACAAAGCTACCCGAGGATTAGCAACATTTTCAAGGGCGCTGGTTTGGATGGTATGGTGAAATTAAATGAACTGCCGTTGACGTACCGTCATGCGCGAAAGAGTGAAAGTTGCTGACACACTCTGACCAAAAGGTAAGAAGCCAGGATGCAAGTACGTTTGCTATGAGCACATGGATGTTGAGCTTCCGGTATATAGGCAGCACCTAACCCACCCTGTTAAACGGACGGAACGTGGTAAGCCTGTACATCTCCATTGTTGCAAATGGTAGGGGTTTCGTGAGGAATCCACAATGGTGTGCAGGTATGGGAGGATGGATGAAGCGAAGGCCACCTTGTAATGAGGTGGATAGGGGTTCCGCATTTGCCCCCGGTGAAAACCGTGCAGACTTTCATCTGGTTCTCTGTTGCAAGAAAATTGTAATAAGACTTTTTATTTAGGAAATGCAAATGAAGCCCGACATAAAGGACTGTGCGCCTAAAGCCAACTACTCAAACTGGAACGCCATTGACTGGAAGAAAGCAGAGCGGTCGGTCAAGTCATTACAACGACGTATTGCAAAGGCAATAAGGGAAGGAAAACACAGCAAGGCCAAAAGCCTGCAATGGATTCTAACCCACTCGTTTCATGCCAAACTTTGGGCGGTAAAACGAGTTACTGAAAACAAAGGAAAACGGACGCCCGGCGTTGATAAGATACGCTGGAAAACCCCAAGCCAAAAACTATTGGCTGCCAAATCTTTAGTCAGGAAGGACTACAAAGCATTGCCTCTTCGCCGTCTTTACATCCTTAAAAAGAACGGTAAGAAAAGACCGTTGGGGATTCCCACCATGAAAGACCGGGCTTTTCAAGCTTTACACCTTCTTGCCCTCGAACCAGTTTCCGAGACACTGGCCGACAAAGGCTCATACGGCTTCCGATTACTTAGAAGCTGCCATGATGCCTTAGAAAGATGTTTCATTCATCTTTCACGGTCGGACAGTGCTACTTGGATACTCGAAGGGGACATCAAGGGCTGTTTCGACAATATCAGCCACCAATGGCTTATCGAGAACATCCCCATGGACAAAAAGATACTGCAACAATGGCTTAGAGCCGGGTTTATGGAAAACAAACAATTATTTCCAACCGAGCAAGGTACTCCGCAGGGGGGAATCATATCCCCTACCCTCGCAAACATGACCCTCGATGGCCTTGAAAATATGCTTGATAAAGCCTTTGGCATCTCAATAAGACCAGACGGCTGCCGCAAAAACAACAAGTATAAAATCCACCTTATTCGTTATGCCGATGACTTCATTGTTACGGCTAACAACAAGGAAATACTGGAAAACAAGGTCAAACCTCTTATTGAGGAATTTCTTGCCAACAGGGGGTTGCAATTATCGCAGGAGAAAACCAAAATTACCCATGTAACCGATGGGTTTGACTTCCTTGGACAGAACATCAGGATGTATGCCAAAAACAAACTCCTAATGCGACCATCCAAAGATAGCATCAAATCTGTTATGGGGAAACTCAAAGGGATTATTGTTAAACACAGGGGTTCACAAGCGGCCGTTTTAATCCGAAATCTAAACCGTGTCATTACCGGGTGGGCTAATTACCACAAACATGCCTGTTCAAAGAGAATATTCTTCAATCTGGACAGGATACTGTGGCGCAACATCTGGAATTGGGCACGCAGGAGACACAACAACCTTGGATACAGAAAGATTGTATCACTTCTGTTTATGACAATTGGCAACAGAAAATGGCAGTTCTTTGGTAAATTTTCCAACGGGAAAACCATCTTGCTTAGAATGTTCGCCCTTTTCAAAATCAGACGCCATAAACTCATTGCAGGGGCGGTCAATCCTTTTGACCCACGTTGGGATAAGTATATCCATAAAAGAAAGTTGTGCAGGGTTTTAGCCTGAATTTTTATATATTGCTGGGTGGTTTATTCCGCCTTTAGAGAGCTTGAGCCGTATGATGGGAAACTATCAAGTACGGTTCTTAGGGGACAAGGGCGGAGCAATCCGCCTGCGTTACCCGACAAAGAGATTTGCTCATGAATAGAGATTGGATTGAAAATATGAAAGAAACAAAGAGACTGAAATTAAGTTTCTGGCAGACAGTAAGTCATTATTTCATCGTAGTTTTCTTTTTATTGATTCCAATATTCACGCTGATTAGTGTATTTGAAATTTATGTAACAAAGACTTATGATGGCGTTCGGAGTACTGGAGAACTATTGAGATTTTCGTTACCTTGGATTCTTCCTGCAATTGCATTCCTTTTTATTCAAAGATACCGTCTAAGATTTAAGAAAATATTGATTGACTATACTGACGAAGAATTCAAGGAGGCGGTTCAGAGGACATCAAAAGAATTGGAGTGGACAATTGACAAAAACAATAAAACTTACCTGCGAGCAAACAGGCCATGGAATTGGACAGGAAGTTGGGGAGAAATGATTACAATAATCAGATTAAAAGACGGACTATTAACAAACAGTATTTGCGACCCTGATAAATGGACTTCTGTTGTGTCATATGGTTGGAATCGTAAGAATATAAGGACTTTTCTCAAGAATCTCAATGAAGTGAAAGATGGGACTCCGCTGAAAAATGTTGTTGAAATCCCTGAGAACGAATGGTCATTAAAACGGATTACAATTAGATTATTAATGTATCCTCTTTCTGCGATAATAATTGCAGCAGGGCTATTTGCGATTTATAATTCAACATTACGCGGAACAATTGCTGGAATAGCAGGAATTTCGTTTGTTTCGATTTGGATTTATGCGGATATTAAAATGATAATAAAACAGAAATAAGCACGAAAGCACAACATCATGTATAAAATATTGGGGGTTTATGTGTGTATAGGCAACTCCACTCCCCGTAGCAAATATTTTAACTGCAGACAATAACGTCGCTCTCAAGCCCCCATCATTTCATACATGTGGACGTTATGGGCAAGTTTAAGAAACGATACAGCGAAATGACACAGATAAAAGAACAGCCAACATTGATGTTTGACAGTTCGTGAAAACTGAAATTAGAATTAAGTTTCCAGAAACAAACGACAAATTATAATAAGTGGAGACCAGCTACCATTAAAAAAACGGGGCGATACCGAAAAGCCATACGAGTAGGAAAATTTAAATCTCATTATTATGACAAACGAAAATCAAAACTCCTCAAATCAGGCAGGACAAACAGTAATTATTAATCAAACGGAAAAGAAATCAAATGGTGTTGGAACTGCTGGTTTCGTACTTGCTTTAATAGCGGTATTTTTAGGCTGGGTTCCAGTTTTAGGTTGGATAATTTGGTTACTAGGTTTGATATTATCCTTTGTTGGCGTATTTAAACAACCAAAAGGATTAGCGATTGCAGGTTTAGTGATTTCTTTAATAGGAATTATTTTACTGCTAACTGTGTTTGGAACTATTTTAGGCGGAGCTGCTGCTTTCCTATAATATCCTTACTTTTTGAAAATATAATCAAGAAAAAGAAGGAAAACCAGCCCATAACATGCGGTATGTTTTATTGCCGAAATAGTGCTGAAATCAACGGTTGTAGCTCGCTTCAAACTTCATCGTGGTTTGACAGTGACGTGCTCCGAAATCGGCAACAAAAACATACCGCTGTTCGTTGGCAAACATGGTAAAGAAATAACCTTAACAATTATTAACACAAAAAAACATTATGAAACACACAAACAAATTTTTAGCAATCCTTATAGCAAGTATCATAGCCTTTGGCTTTGCAGCCTGCAGTAAAGATGAGGACAATGATGCGCCCACATGTACGATAGTATCCCCTACTGATGGAGAAGAGATAACGCAGGGCAATACAGTAACTATTTCAGTTGAAGCGGAAGATGATGACGGCAGCATAGCAGAAGTGCGCTTCTATATTGACGGGGTGGGCAAAGGCTCTGCCAATAGCTTCCCTTATAATTATGAGTGGATAACCACCGAGGAAGAAATAGGGAGCCACACCATTAAGGCAGAAGCAAAAGACAATGCCGGCGCCACAAAAACAGACGAGATTACTGTTGCGATTGTTTCAAGCGGCGGCGGCGGTACTTTTACCGACCCACGTGACGGCAAGGTTTACCAAACCGTAACCATTGGCAACCAAGAATGGATGGCAGAAAACCTTGCTTATGAACCCAGCAGTGGTAATTACTGGGCATACGATAACAACAACAGCAATGTGGAAACTTATGGTTACCTGTACGACTGGGAAACAGCCTGTGATGTTTGCCCTGATGGTTGGCATTTGCCCACTGATGCAGAATGGACAGAGTTAACCGATTACTTAGGAGAAAATGCCGGAGGAAAACTAAAAGCAACAGGAACTATTGAAGCAGGAACAGGTTTATGGTATGACCCCAACACCGGAGCAACCAACGAAACTGGCTTCACAGCCCTTCCGGGTGGCTACCGTGGCCTCGATGGGACGTTCGGCAGCATTGGCGGCTACGGTGGCTGGTGGAGTGCTACTGAGTACGATACCGATGGCGCCTGGTACCGGTCCATGCACTTCGATTACAGCAATGTGACCAGGTACCTCGACTACAGTAAGGAGTTAGGGTTCTCTGTCCGTTGCTTGAGGGATTAAGACACTTTGACTATTTGATTATTTGGGGTATTGGGCTGCGCCCCATCGAATTTTTTTTAAAAATGAAGTTACATAGTGATTTACCTGTTTACAAATCGTTTTACTATCTACTATTGGGAATATTCGTATTTACTAAGGATAATAAGTATATGGCAGGCGAGAGTTTGAAGAAATAAAATTAATGAATACCGTGAAATAAAAACCAACGAAACGCCAACACGCAATATAACCAATGGCGGGCGCAGTGGTAGCTTGAAAGCCTCTGTACCGCGCAAAGTTTTGTAACGGTTGACAGGGATGTCTCCCGCAAAGCGCCACTGGCCATATTGCCACCGTTGGCGGTAATTTTAAGAAACACAGTACGAACGATAAAACATACAATTATGATTAAAACACTATTTAAATTAATTGGGATTGCATTCTTAATGACAGGTTGTAATCTATTGAATTCTGAAATTGACGGTGAAAAGGTTGATGTAAATGATTCAACAAAAATATACACATTTAAAGACAACGGAGAAAAAGTATCTGGAACAGTTGTTTTCTATGAACTTGACCCTAAAACAGCTAAGAAGTTTAAAAAATCAGTAAGAGAAGTAGCGGATGGAAAACGCATAAATAAAGGGTATGATTATTATCCAAATGGTTCTATTGGTGCAGAATATCCATATGATTCAAATGGATTAATTACTGGTACAGTAAAATACTATTTTGAAAACGGACAGCTTGGAGCAACGATTGAGTTTAAAGACAACAAAGAAAATGGATTAAGTAAAGAATATAATGACAAAGGAATTCAATCAAAGGAAATCGTTTTTGAAGCTGGAACAAAAGTAAAAGAATACGACTTTGATGATAGTGGTAAAAAAATTATTCCTGCAATCGAAAAGCTTGAATTAGTTGAATATAAAACAGGGTTTTATGAATACAGGGATTTTAATAGTTACCAGTTACTTTATCAACCAATGGTAATAATGAAATGGAAAAATATTTCTTCTGAGCCAATTACAGAAAAAATTGAAATGGAAGCAATATTTGTCGACAATAAAAAAGGTGAAGAATGGAGTAAGGCATCTGATTATTTTCAGGGTTATTCAGACGCTCCTTTACAAGCAGGACTATCCAGACAATCATCACTTCAAAGTAGCGTAGGCTATACAAGTGCCTATGGTATCTATAAAGCTGACATTTCTTGCCAAATAATTATTAACAAACAATTATTCAAAACAATTAAAATTAAAAATGACTTTTTAACAACAAACAGAATCCAATAATATCATGAGTAACTCATTACCCAATCCAAGATTCTTATATCGTGGTGATTCTGACAGAAAAAACGAACGAAAATTAAGAGAAACAATTTCAAGTGGAGTATTACTAACTAATTTATCAAATGGTGGTAATGGTAAGGAGATATTCACATCAGATTTTAATCAATTAATAAATAAACATATTGGCATTGGTTGGTCTAAGACTCATTTCTTGTCTTTTACAGCTAATGAAGATAAGGCATTTTACTACGCAAGTGAAAGTGCTGTTTATGAAGAGATTTATGATTTTCATGAAAAATGGGATTTTAGTATTTTAACTTTCGACTTTTCTACTTTACTTCAAGAAACTATTCGTGAATACAGCAAAGGGCTGTATTATGCCGAATTTCTCCCAACTTGCAAAGAATTTTATCCACGTTTTAAAATTTTGCTCGTTGATTCTTTTGAATATCTAAAAAATAAATACGATTCAAAATCTGATTTTCAGCAAGCTATTTTAAATGCCGAAAGAGACAATGAGTGGCTAATTTTACCATTGAACTATTTTGGTTTTACTGGGGAATTAACATCAAAACTTGACAATAATTGTATAACAGAAAAAAGAATATTTAGAGAATTATAAAAAAAACTACCGCCAACATCGTGTATAAAACATTGGGGTTTAAGTGGTTATGTGAGCATTCTGCCCCGAATCAAGTTCAGTGTAACTCGACAGGAAAGTAGCCCGCAATCCCCAACGTTTCATACACGCGACCGTTATGGGCAATTTTAAAAATGAGCATAGCGGTCAATTATGGGCTGACCACCCGAGTATGAGAATAAAATGGAGTGATAAAAATTCCAAATAATTAGTTAAAAACAGTAAAAACCTTTTAAATTTACAGATGATGAAAAAATTATTGATTTTATTTATAGTAGTAATTGTCTTTGGCAGTTGCCAAAAAGAAGAAGTCGGCAAAAACATTGTTGGAGATGAAACATTGATTAGCGATATTAATGTTTCAAAACTTAACAGCGAAGCAAAAAGGTATTATGGCAATATGGCAAAATTCATAAGCCTTACAACTTCTGACTTAAAAAGTATCCACGTGAGCAGGCTTAAATCTTCATCAAGTGAAGACACTGACAGTTTATTAAACCCTATTGTTGAAGAATTTGCTAATTTAGAAATTGTAGATGAATCTGGTTCTCAAATTTCTTTTTTTGATTTATCGGATAGTGACAGAGAAATATTTTTAGACCATTGGGTTACTGCTTGTGCTGCCGATATGACACCTAAGTTGAATGATTCTATTATCGGAAAAGAATTGGAGGAATATGTTCAGATACAAAACGATGCCTTTGATGAAGTAATGGAAGAATTGGGTAATTCTGACACAACTAAATTAAAAAGTTCAGTAGCCAAATTATCACAAAACGAACTTTATGGAATGATTAGCTCAAGAGTTGTTGAGCGGATTAAGGAAAAGAGTGAAACATATGCCAATGAACTATTACAAAAAAAACCAGAACTATCAAGCACACTGAAGAGTTCAACAAGTCATCCCGATTATGTCGATCCAAGTAAAGTATTAGAACAATTGAGAAGCCATGCTGATAGGGGTAATGTATTAATTAACTTACCGGGTTCTGTTTGGCTTTCTGCTTATCTTTTTTATTATGACCCACTCGCTATTACAAAATATGTAGGCATTGGTAAATATCCTCCTGGACATGTTAGTATAATTAAACAAACTAAATCAAATTTACCGACATCTATATATGGTGATGGTGTTACTATAAGCTCACAGAATGGGAGAGGTGTAATAGACGAAAATGTTAACACACATTGGAATTGCAAAGCTCATTTATGCTATGTTAAAAAAAGAAAATGGCAATGGAGAGGTTTTAAAAGTGGATTTAAAACAGTTTACCCAGATGCAGACAAAGTAATTGCCTACGCTGAAAGCCAAATTGGAAAGCCTTATTGTTCGGGTTGGGATTTTATAACAGCTAAAAGCAGAACAAGTTGTTTTATTTGCACAACAATTACATGGCGTTCGTTTGACAGGGAAGGATTTAACATTCATCGCCTGTTAGCTCGTTGGATGCCAACAATTGCACCTGCCGATATTCTTTTATCAGACCATGTTGTTGAAAAACACAAAATCAAATAATCATGAAAAATTGTATTTTGATTTTAAGTTTAGTATTCCTTCTCGCATGCGAGAAGGAATATTTTCCTGATACAAATGATTATAGGGACAGTAACTTATTCGGGACATGGATTCGTTTACAGTTTCTTAGGGAAGAAGCTGATAATCCATTGGTTTTTGATTCTCAGGGGTATTGTGGTAGTACTGTTGGTTTTATTAATAGCAAAACAAATGAATTATCATATCAAGATATTGATGGAATATGGTATGTTGAAGAACGTACTAGTAAAAATAATCTCATACATTCTAAAAAGCGATTTAGAAATGGAATTTGGGAACACACTGAAGAGTATTATTTCCAAAATGATACCCTTTTCTTAAGGGATTTAAGATATGATTGGGATACTTTGGTTAAATATAAATATCAGTTAGAATATGATGGGCCAAATTATGTTGGATTAGATTCAATAAATTAACATAAACTGCCCATAACACGCAATATAGCAAAAAGCGGTGAATTGCTTAATTGGAACGGGGTTAGCCCCGTTTCAACTTCATCTCAGTTTGCTAGTGAATCGCTCGCAATCCGCTTCATGCCATATTGCCATCCGTTATGCCGCATGCTAAAAAAAGACTGCGACACTTAACGATTGATTGTTCATTGTTTGTTAGTATAATTTTTTAAATTAGGACTCAAAAAGATTAAATTTGTAGAAAAATTAGCATGAATCTGCCTAAAAACATAAATCCTTGTCCAATTGTAGACGCGTTACTTGAAGTAAGGTTCACTTCTAAAATTAATGCCAATGCTGTTTTTGGATTAATTTATAGTGTATTACAAAAGGAATTTCAAAAAGTTGAGACTTTACCGATTTTGCAACTACCCGATGTCGTTAGAGCAAGTGACCCAAATTTGAAATATAAACCTTACTACAAAATTTCAAATGAAAATTTTGTTATTCAAATCGGACCTGATGTAATTTCAATTAGTTCTTTCCCGAAATATTTAGGTTGGGAATTATTTTCTAAAATCATTTTCGATGCGCTTACTAAAATTGAAAGTGTCGGGATTATCAATGTAATTGAAAGAATTGGTATTAGGTATATTAATTTCTTTGAAACTAATATTTTTGAAAAGGTTAATCTTAAGGTGTGTATAGGAGCAGATGATATACTTTATAAGAATACAATTGTAAGAACTGAAATTGAACAGGGAGAATTCAGCAGTACATTACAAGTAGCTAATAATGCTATTATTAATGGAAAACTTGGCTCAATAATTGATATAGACACATTTGTAACTAAAAATTTAGATGTATTCTTTTCAAGAAAAACTGAACTTATAAATGCCGGGCATTTAAAAGAAAAGGAATTGTTTTACAGTTTATTGAAACCTGAATTTTTAAACACACTCAATCCAACGTATTAGATATGGGAACAAATACTTATAATTCATTAGCTAATATTGTTTTACTTGCGACTATTAGTTCAAGTGTAATAAGTTTATCTTATGATTCTGACAATCTGATACCTAAAATGAATCATAATTATAGTTTTCAAAACAATATTGCAGATTGGAAAGATTTTGCATTTAATCAGTCGGTTGATTACCAGCTACAAGACGAAAGTATGGAAAAGCTACAGACAATAATTGATTTTTCTAAAAAGGTTCTCCAAAATACAAAAGACATTGATAGCGAGTTTGTAGATATCGTTAATGATAACTTTTGGGAACTGATATGAATTTAGATGAAATTAAAATCTATTTGCCTAAATTCTTGTCAGCAGAATCTGACCGGGAATTATTTAAAGGTCTTAAAGATTTCCCTGATAATATTGATGAGAGATTGTATACTACATATCTACATGATACCAAAATAATATATCAAGGTGATGGCTTAAACAATCTGTTAGTTGTGAACCTCCCAAAATCTGAAATAAAACCAGTACCTGGTATTATTTTATCAAATACATGTGATATTGATTTACAAAACGAGAGAAATTTTCCTTCTCAGATTGTTTATGCACCAATTTTTAGTTTAGAAAAATATAGACAAACGCTTCTTAATAATTCAAAAAAAACTAAAGAACAGATTACTGACCACATAAATGCAATAAAAAAACAAGAGATTACTCAAATTTTTTATCTTCCAAAGTTTGATGGAAAACTAGAAGAATCTATCGTCTTTCTTGACAGAGTAAATAATATGCCTAACACTCTAATTGAAAGAGATAAAATTTCATCTAATAGGATTTTTACTCTAAGTGATTATGGAGCATATTTATTTTTATTGAAACTTTCTATTCATTTTACGAGAGTTCAAGATAAGGTTGAAAGAAAGAGTATTATTAAATAAAGCACGACGGCATAACATGTGGTATAAAAAATTGCCGGTGCAGTTCATGTTTCAAGGTTTTCACATCTATTAAAGTTCAGTGTATCTTGATAAGGAATCGCTTCGAACCCGGCAACATTTCATACCACCACCGTTGTGTTTAATTATGAGAGACCACCTGCACAGATTTAAATAGACTTGAAGATGAATGGAATTAAGAAAATATCAAATTCATTTGGACAGACACTGAAAGATAGTAACCTCCAAAATGTTTCGATTGGAATTGCTGAAACTCTTTCTGATAGCATGCTAGAAGATGGATTACTTAAGGACATACCAGTTATTGGAACTATCGTTGGACTGGGAAAAACTTCGATTAAAATAACGGATTTATTATTTCTTAAAAAAGTAATTTCCTTCTTATCAGAGCTTGAAAATGTTAGCATTAAAGACAGAAAGAAGATGATTGATAAGATTGATTCATCTGAAAAATTCAGAATTAAGGTTGGTGAAAAGCTTTTATATATAATTGATAAGTGTGATGACCATGAAAATGCCCAATATGTTTCAAAGTTATTTGCTGGATATTTAGAAAGAGAAATTGACTACCCTGATTTTTTAAGGGGTGCGAAAGTGATTGAGCGGATTTACATTGGAGATTTGGTTGATTTCATAAAGGACGACAGGACAGTTTTAGAACCAAATGAAATCGGAGACTATGAAGGTACTGGTCTTTATGAAACATATACAGAAGAAGTTAGCGTTAGAGACCAAGATGATTGGAAAGCTTCTGACAAATATATAGTTGAAGGTGGAGAAACCCGAGCATATATTACTGATATTGGAGACAAAATTAGAAAGGTTTTAAAGAAGAGATTGTGACTGTAATAAAAGAAATATGGGCTGATTGTATAGTATGTGAATATTATCAAGAATATGATGGCATTCAAGGATGTAATAAATTCGATTTGGTTGGACTGCCCGATAAATATCGAATTGGAACAAGTAAGAAATTTTGTTCATCATTTTCAACAAAAGGACCGAAATATAAGATTCCAGATATGTCAAAAATGGACGAAGGTGTTCTTTATTTTTATGACCCAGATAATCCAAATGAATTGAAAGAAGATATAGATTTGTAGAAATAACTAAACACAACACACGTTATAAAAAATTGCCGGGACAGTAGTATTTTCAATATTTGCAGGCCGCTTTTTTTCAGTTGTAACTTGACAATAGACGCACTCGCAACGGCAACTTTTCATACCGCAAACCGTTAGCGGCAATGGGCGCACTGCATATAACCAGGAACATATGAGAAAATATTTATACATAGCATTTTCGATTTTGATAAACTGTTCAGTGTTTGGACAAGTTGATTCCCAAACAGATTCAGTATCATTTGATAAGATAACTTGTCGTTTTAAAGAAACTAAAGGTTGGAACATTTTTTCAGGAGAACTTAAAGACTCGATTGATACAACATTTTTATATCAGACAAAAGACTTTAATGTTTCGATTAGTGAAAATCCGATTGCATTTAAAACTTTTCATTCAGTAATTAAAAATCCATATTTTACAGATGATTTCGGCGATTATGATAACAATTATGTTAATTACCCAGTTTCATATTCTGTAATATATGATAACAGATTACTGTCATTATTCCGTAATGGAAAATTTGTTTGTCATAGATTATCCAACTTTGAAAGAGACTTGGATTTTGAGACAAAACTAAATACTCGTAAATTCAAATATCACTGGATTATAAATGATAAGCTAGGAGCAATATCTGGAAATTCAATTTTCATCTGGAATGGTACTGATTGGATTAGTAATAAAACAGACTTTCCACTGAAGAGTCAGCCAAAACTATTTGAGGATAGTGATTTTGTTGTGTTTGGTGATTGCCATGGAGAATGGGGAGGAACTGTTTACTTCTTTGATAAAAATAACGGAGAAACTTATTTTACTGAATCTACTTGTGCTAATTCTGTTCTAAAAAAAGGAGATAGTTATTTAGTTCTAGCACATTTAGGGCATATGACTGGTTCTACAGAGATAAAGGAGGTAAAAGACCCTCGTAAATTAACTCAAGCAAAACAAGCGGAGATTAATAAGACAAAGAATGGACAAGCCTTAGGATATACAGATTCATCAAAGGCGTATGAAACAATACTCGATTATTGGGGAATTCAATTATTTTCTACTTTCAGTTACAAGGATAGACAATTATATATGGTTCATTTAAATGAAATGACTTTTCTTGCAGAGATTGTTGGAAATGACATTCAGATTGTAAATCCTCTTTTTGATAATGAGATTTATACTCATGACCCAGTGACAAATAAGTATGAAAACTACACTTTAATGAATTTAGACCATTATGGTACAGCAAGAGATAAAGAAATATCAGTTATTATAATTGATGGTGAAAGATTAATAAAACTAGATTGGAATGAGAACCACAGCCGCTAACACACAATATAGCAAATTGGGGCTGAGTAGGTTACGTCAACTTTTTGTTTACAAATCGGCTTCATCAACGGTGGATAAAGACGCGTTCCAAAATCCCCAACTTGCCATATTGTAAAACGTTGGCCACAATTATAAAAAACTGACAGACAATGGAAATACTAAATTTGATTGTTGGATTATTCATGATTGGCATTGGATTCTTAGTTAAATCCGTACCTGATTTGATTGCTGGATATAACACTATGTCCAAAGAGCAAAAGGAAAATGTTGACATTGAAGGTTTATCAACTTTTATGCGCAATGGACTAATTGCGATTGGAATATCAATTATAATAGGATATTATTTATTCAAATGGATTGGTTTTACACTGATTGCCAATTCAATGTTGCCATTAGTTACTTTAGTTGGGGTGACTATTTTGGTGATTAAAGCACAGAGATTTGACCAGAACAAGAATAAGAAAACTAAACTTACTTATTTTATTCTTGGATTGGTATTCATACTCGTGATTGGACTTATAACTTATGGATTTATTCCTTCAAAGGTGATTTTTAGCAAAGAATCAGTTCAATTTTCAGGAATGTATGGAATAGAAATTAAAATTGCCGAGATAGACAATGTCAAACTGGTAGATAACCTTCCTGAAATAAAAATGCGGACAAATGGATTTAGTTTTGGAACGGTTAAGAAAGGATTTTTCGACCTCAATGAATTTGGAAAAAGTCGCTTGCTTATTCAGTCAGAAAAGCCTCCATATTTGATTATTTCAAAAGGAAACGGAGAGAAAACAATAATTAATTTCAAAGAAAAATCCGTAACAGAATCGACATATAGTGAGATTAAAACATTGATAGAGAAAAATAACTGTGGCCAACATGCGGTATATTCCAGTCGGCGGTGAAGTGCGTGCATGTTGGTTTGCAGTTCCTATTAAGGTTTGTAACGGCAGAAAGTGAAGCAATTCCTAATGCCGCCCGCAACATACCGCCGCCGTTGTGTGCAAGCCACGCAACCATAATACTGTAAAAAGCATCAAACATTAGACATTAATTTAAATATCAGAAATTATGAGAAAAATTATTACCTTATTAATTGCAATCGTTTCATTCGCAAGTTGTGAAAAAGAAAATACAAATATCGAAAGGACAGAATCTGAATTTGTCACCAATTTAGGAATGAAATTCGTTTTCTTAAATAATGACAATGAGGATTTGATAGATAATAGTAATATTCAAACTTATCCTATTAGTTTCCAAGACAAATATTCAGAAATATCAAATGATGATATTACCAATTACAATAATGAAATATACTTTAATGGAAACGCAAATACCTTGTTTTACGATTCTGAAATAGGCAGAAACATATGGGAAACAATCGTGTATGGATTTGACAATGTAGCCTTCCCTGAAAATCGGACAGTTTAAAATTAGACAAATTATTAATTTTAAGCAGTCAAAACAGAGTTATGAAAAAAACAAGATTCACAGAAAGCCAAATTGTAAAAATTCTAAAGGAGTATGAAAGTGGTATTGATGCTCAAACGATATGTCGCGAGCATGGCATTGCCAAGGCTACATTTTATAATTGGCGCAAGAAGTATTCTGGTATGGAAGCCTCTCAGTTAAAACGTTTAAAAGAACTGGAGGAAGAAAACCGTAAACTCAAGCAGATGTATGCAGATCAGAGTTTAGATAACTTGATGCTAAAGGATTTGCTTGGAAAAAAGTTTTAAAGCCCTGCGAGAAAAAAGAGCGAGCCGAATACTTGCATTCCACATACTTGATCGGCATCGGCAGGGCGTGCCGATTGATTGGATTGCATCGCTCCATGTGGTATTATGAAAGCAAACGAAACGATGTTGAAGTCATCAACAAGTTGGAAGAACTGTCAGAGAAACTTCCAACGCGTGGCTTTGATGAATATTATGGTCGAATACGCCAAGAAGGCTATAGATGGAACCGCAAGCGAGTATTGAGAGTCTATCGCTTGCTACAGCTAAACCTACGCAAAAAACGAAAAAGAAGGTTGCCTGCTCGTATAAAAGAACCACTGGAGCAACCCAATGGCATCAATCATACTTGGTCTATGGATTTTATGAGTGACAGCTTGATTTATGGCCGTAGATTCCGAGTATTAAATATTATTGATGATTACAACAGAGAAGCCTTGGCCATTGAGTCGGATTTCTCTTTACCAGCAGAACGTGTAATAAAAGTGCTTAATGAAATCATATTCTGGCGAGGAAAACCTATGAAAATAAGAGTTGATAATGGGCCTGAGTTTATCTCTAATGCTCTGCAGAAATGGGCAAAAGACAACGAAATTAAGTTAAAATTCATTCAACCTGGAAAACCAACCCAAAATGCATATATTGAAAGATTTAACCGCTTTTTCAGAGAGGACATTCTCGATGCATACTTGTTTAATGACCTATCTGAGGTTAGACATCTGGTCTCAGAATGGATGGATGATTATAATGAATTTCATCCACATAAATCATTGGGAGGTAAATCTCCCTTAGATTATGTTAAAAACGAGTATAACCACCATATTTTAAATAGCAAAGAAAGTTCGCTGCCAGAACCTGTCAAGGGTATATAAACGGCTTCGTTCCTCAGCCGCCCTTGACAGAACCTCTCAGCTCACTGAAAAAGCATTTAGAAATATGGTTCAAGAAAAAAAATGTCTATTTTGTAGTTGTCTGATAAGGGGTAAGTCTACAACAACATTAGAGAATACAAAACTTTTGTGCATTTTGAAAACAATGATATAGATACAATTTTAGTTAAATATTCTTTTACTACAGATTGTTTTGGAAGAGACTATTGTGCGAGTATAAATGAAGCCTATTATAATGGAAATCTTATCTATTCAGATAAAAACCTAAATCCTGATTTTATATATGTAACAAAGACTGAAAATCAAACAAGTATAAAATTTGAATAAAGCCAGCACACAACATTTTGTATAAGTAATGGCAGGCGAAGTGGTAAATATCAAGGTTTGTAGCCCGCTCAAACTGCGTAGTGTTTTGACAGGGAATTATCACGCAATCTGCCACTACTCATACAATTTACCGTTGTGCCGCATACTAGAAAAGACCTGCAATGATGTAAATAAATGAAAAAAACTCCTGATAGAAAATATAGACTTCAATCTGCAAAGGATTGGATAAAAACATATTCAGGGAATAATATTGTTAAGGGATATTCAAAAAAGTACTCCGTTGACAAAATTTGTGCAGTTAAAGAATTAAGATTGCTAGGATTTAAAATTTCGGATGAATATGAAAGACAGTTGCGTCAATCTATGGAATCACTTAAACAGCAAAGACTTGCATTTAAGAAAAAGCGAGAGAATGAATTAAATGCCTTTTGTGAAATTGAAAGTGATGAGCATTTTGCAATGATTATTGGGTATACAAGCGGAGGATATCCTTATGGAGTAACCCACGAAGAAATGGAACAAAAAGATATTGAAAAGGAATTTGACTAATTATGCCAGCAGGACAAGCACATACTACTTGGTTTCCAGAATTAAAGGATATTCTTAAGAATAAGTGGAATTCAAATTATTCCATTGAACAGCATTTTAGTTTAGTTACCGATTTGAATGAGAAATTACGCCAGATTCGGAAAGAATTGAACATTCAACCCCCTATGATGTGGTGTCCGAATTGCCAAAAACGACATCGCTCAAGATTTAATGATGTTTCAATAACAGGAATGTATTATGCCCTTAAAAGATTTGAATATTGTGATACTGATGAATTTAATAAGTTGTTAAGAGATTGGAAACAATATTCAAAATCAGAAAATGTTGATATATATGGCAATAAAAAGACTGATAAAAGGGAATTGTAAAATGGAGATTAAAATAAAGTACGTCGGCACAACACGCGTTATAGTGCATGGCTAAATCTCATATTTACTGCAAGTTTCATTCACCGTAGAGTATTCTTAACGGCCAGAAAATACATGCCAAGACGATTAGCCACGCACCATATCGCCACACGTTATGCCCAATTTAAGAACCAAACCCTTAATCAATAACTTTTGAAATAATGAAAACTAATCTTGAAAAACTCGTATTTATTCTATTAACATTTTCTATTTTGATTTCTTGTCGTTCAGAAGTTGAATTAAAGCCCGTTCAAATGACTTCTAAACCGGTTTTTATTACCGGAAAAGTTCTAAATCAAACATCTGAATATAATACCGTAACAGTTTATGTCAATGAATTACTTTCTGGGGAACAATTGTCTTATGTGAGTTTAGTCGATAGTTTTGGCAATTTTCAAATTAAATTCAAGTTGTATTATCCACAAGACATTTTAGTTAGATATGGAGATAACGCCTTTCCTATCATAATTCACCCCACAGATAGTATCCATATTGTATTTGATGCAAATATGATATCTGACAAAAACGAACTGGCAAAAAGCATTCAGTTTGCAGGAAGCAGGTCTGACAACGAAAGTTTGATTGCTTTTTATGCTTTAATTTCAGAAATATTTATCCCTTGGGAACAATATTGTCAATATGAGAAGGAGTATAATTCAGATAAATTTACAGCCTTGCTTGATAGCCTTAGGAGTTTAAAAAAAGAAGCTGCCAATGAATTTATTAGGCAAGGTGTCTCCAAAGAACTAGAAAACTGGATTAAAAAGGAAGTTGACTTTGATTATTACAATTGGCTTGCCCTTTATCCATATGACCATGCTGGTTTTAATAAATTAGATGAATACACTATTGTACCGTCATCTTTTTATGATTTTATGAATATTGAACTTTCTCTTAGTGACCTGAGCAACTCAAAATCAATTATTTTTATAGGTCGTTATCAAAGAAGAATTTCATCATTAATGATTGATGATGGAAAGTTGTTTAAACCTGATGGAAGGTGGACATACAAAGGAAATGCAAACGATGCAATAATCAAAATAATTTTAAAATACACGAGTGATTCCTTGTTAAGAGAAATGCTGATTGCGAGGCAGCTTTATTATACGCTTGATAGGCGCGAAATAAAAGATTTTGAAAAACACTATGCTTTGTTTGAAAAAACAGTAACTCAGCCTTTTTTGAGAGAACCTCTTATTAACAAGTATATAGAGACAAAAAAACATTTTGAGAATGCGCAACCAAGAGAAAATACATTATTGAAATTGACAAAAAATACACCCGCAAACGAACTTATTACCAAAATTCTGGATGACCATAAAGGGAAAATAATATACTTAGATATTTGGGCAACATGGTGCAGTCCTTGTCGAAGAGAAATGCCTTTTTCTAAACAGCTAATGCAAACGTTGAACAATGACAAGGTTGCTTTTGTGTATCTGTGTATTGACTCCGAAGAAGATAAATGGAAAGCAATCATTAGTGAACTAAATATTTCAGGTAGTCACTATTTGGCGACTCCAGACCAAAGTAGGTTTCTTTACCAACTGTTTGAAATGAACGGAGTACCCCAGTTCGTATTATTAGACACTAAAGGCAATGTGATAGAAAAAGGAATTCACCTGCGACCAAGTGAAAGTTTAATAAAAACAAAAATTGACAAACTATTAATGGAATAAAACTGGGCATAACACGCAATATAACCAATGTCGGGCGCAGTGGCAGCTTGAAAGCGTCTGCTCCGCTCAAAGTTTTGTAACGGTTGACAGGGATGTCGCCCGCAATCCGCCACTGGTTATATTGCAAACCGTTACCGCCAAGTTGATAAACAGCAAATCGCTTATTGACAGAATATTAAAATGAATCACATGCTATTCTCTATCAATCTTTTGACCAAGGAAAAATCAAAATACAGAATAATCTTTGGAATTCTTGCAATAGTTTTTTCGATATCATGGATTTTTATAAACCTTGGCGAAAACGATGAGATAAAAATATTTGACTGGTTTTATTTTGCAATATTTCTCACGCTTGGAATTGGTCATGTAATTGAAGGAGCAGGAATATCTTTAGTGGAAATATTTGGTGCAAAAGCATATATTCAGGTTGATGCCGAAAAAATTCGTATTAAAATAAATCCTTTTGTGAAAGAAAAGACTGTCGCGTGGAATGAAATATTGGAACTAGAATACAAATCTGCCCGATACAAAATAACTAAAGTTGACAACAGTAATATAATTCTGGACTTACCAACGGAAAATTACAGACAGGTTCAGGGAATTAAGGAGATAATAAAATCGTTTGCAACAGAAAAAGGAATTCATATTCAATAAATGTATTTCGAATATTTTAACCCACAAGTATGAAAGAGGCATATATCCAACTATATGATAGAAATGAAAATTCAATAAAATTCTTTAGGGCATTGTCAGTATTACTTTTTGCAATTGGGACAATAGGTCTGATTTTTAAGTTTTCAAGGTGGCATATGCAACTATTTGAACTTAGCTTATGGCACAATTTGTTTCTAATGATTCAAGGAATTGCAATGTATTTCCTTTCGAACAGCAACTTAAAGTTCAAAAGATATTTCATCTCGTGGAATAACTATGAGATATCATATCACTTCCCAAAAAACAAACATCCAGAAAAATTCAGAATAGATGAAATCAAAGCTCTGAAAATTATTGATAATGAGATAAATATCTTATTAAAAACGGATGAAACAAAGACAATCAACTTGAATTATACATTTTTACCAAAACGCAGTCTTATAAGAGAGTATTTTGAATCTCTTGAAATGAACCTTGCTTGAATCTGGTTATAAAAGTAGACCCTATAAAACAATTACCTAACACTTTAGATTTTGGAAAAAAATACCAACCAGGCGGCAACATCATGTATAAAATATTTGGGGATTTAGTGGTTACTTGAAGCATTCTGCCCCGTATTAGCTTTTGTAACGGCAGACAGTTACGAAGCCCGCAATCCCCAAACATTTCATACATGTGACCGTTGCCAGTAATGTTAAGAAACCGCAGTGCTCAGAATAACACTCAATAAGAAAATGAAATTATATACAAAACTCACATTGATTTTAATATTTGCGACCTCAAATTTATTCTCGCAAAAGGACTATAGAGCAATATTAGAAATTAGAGGAGCTACTGAAGAATTTTGCATTTCAAAAGATTCTACTTTTTGGATTGCGACAAAAACCGGTGACACTTATTTTAGTGAGGGTTTTGATAAACCTTGGAAATACGGAACTTTTAAGACTAATGAATATGATTTAGTTTCTGGGCGAACATTTGAAAGAGCAAGCTTTTTTAATCGTGATACTGGATATATTTCTGGATTTATTCAAAAAGATGGAAAACAAGATTTTATCTATTGGACAAATGACGGTGGTAAAAACTGGCAAGAAGTAAAATTTGGGAAATCCAGTTGGATTGACGCAAATTACATTGACTATGATGGAAATGCTTGGATGAGCGGAAATTCTCAGTTAATTTATTATTCCAATGATTTCGGTAAAACATGGACATCATTTGATAAAATTGAGTCAACTGGAAACATGAGGATAAACACTATATATTTTGAGAATACAAAAAAAGGTATTGTCGGGGATTTCTGGAACAGAATTTATCTAACTGAAGACAATTGTAAAACATGGACAAAAATACCGAGTCCTTTAGACCAAAAGAAATATGTAAGAACCAACAAAAATATAAGACCGACTATTTATAAAGCTCAAATTTTCGGGAACAATATAATAATCAATCAACAAAACCTTATTTTTTGGTCAAAACTGGATTCTATTCAATGGAATGAGCTTTCAGATATGATTGATTTTTCCTATGATAAATCGTCAAATAAACTGTTTGCGATTTCCAGGGATTTGAAAGTGCATCTTCTTGATTCCAGTTTCGTTTCAAATTGGACATCTGAATCTAATTTAGTAAGTGCTCCAATTTCTCTTAAAACATTAAATGGAACTTTATATGCATGGCACAGGGCTGAATTGACCAAAGTAAACGAAAGTGAATTTCTTTATACACCAATGTATACACTTGAAAATCCAATTGTTACACCTTATGTGACAGCAAAAGCAACAAGAAAAACTTGGGGGGTTAATGGTCGTGAGATTTTACAATCTGATGACTTGGGTAAAACTTGGTACAGAATTGATTTATTAGATTTTAATATTGGAAATTTTAAAGCTATCAATGATTATGAAGCCATAATATCAGATTCATATTATCAAAAGTATTACAAGTACAAATTAACTGATGATACTACAGAATTAATTAAATACGTAATTGAGCATCCATTATCAGAATTTCTTTCTAATCCTATAAAAGAGGTTAGTTTTGAAATAGGTAGTCAAGGTTGTTTTCATTCTAATTCAAAAGTAATAGAATATAAATTAGAAAATGATTCAACGTTTTCAGCTTCAAAGATTGAACAACAAGGTTACAAAACTGACAAGGAGAAATTTAAAAATTCATTCTCAGCTAAAGTTGCTTTAGGAATTCTTAACGCAATTGATTCAAATCCATTTAGTCAAATCAATGTGAATGAGCTTAATATTAGCGAAAATGATAAAAATGATTACTTGAAGAAGATTGATTTAATAGAAAAAGATTTCAAAAAGGGTAACACTTTCGACTATGAACATGGAACAAGCAGATATAGTTTACCTTACAACAAGATTGATTTTGAATTTTATAAAAATGCAGTAAATCAAATTGACTCATTTAACAATACGATTTTGAACAATATATTGGGAACAAGATATGGAAACTGGAGTACCACAACTAATTGGATTAAAATAACTTTTAAGAATAAAAAAGGAGAAGAGATTTCAATATCGAATTTTGATGATATGCCAAACGCTTGGTATTTACCTTGGATTGTTGAAGCAAACGGACTTATTTTTCCAATTAACAACATTGACATAACCAGATTTATTGAATCAAATACGCCAGACGATTTCATATCACATGAGAATAAAAATAAATTGGCGATATTTCAAATGATTGATTATCTCTACAAAAAGAAGATAAATGAATAAAACACTACTGGCAACACGCGGTATAAAACATTGGGGATTAAGTGGTTATGCAAACATTCTACCACGCATCAAGTTTGGTGTAACTGGACAGGAAAGTAGCCCGCAATCCCCAACGATTTCATACCGCCACCGTTACCGCCAAGTTGATAAACAGCAAATCGCTTATTGACAGAATATTAAAATGAATCACATGCTATTCTCTATCAATCTTTTGACCAAGGAAAAATCAAAATACAGAATAATCTTTGGAATTCTTGCAATAGTTTTTTCGATATCATGGATTTTTATAAACCTTGGCGAAAACGATGAGATAAAAATATTTGACTGGTTTTATTTTGCAATATTTCTCACGCTTGGAATTGGTCATGTAATTGAAGGAGCAGGAATATCTTTAGTGGAAATATTTGGTGCAAAAGCATATATTCAGGTTGATGCCGAAAAAATTCGTATTAAAATAAATCCTTTTGTGAAAGAAAAGACTGTCGCGTGGAATGAAATATTGGAACTAGAATACAAATCTGCCCGATACAAAATAACTAAAGTTGACAACAGTAATATAATTCTGGACTTACCAACGGAAAATTACAGACAGGTTCAGGGAATTAAGGAGATAATAAAATCGTTTGCAACAGAAAAAGGAATTCATATTCAATAAATGTATTTCGAATATTTTAACCCACAAGTATGAAAGAGGCATATATCCAACTATATGATAGAAATGAAAATTCAATAAAATTCTTTAGGGCATTGTCAGTATTACTTTTTGCAATTGGGACAATAGGTCTGATTTTTAAGTTTTCAAGGTGGCATATGCAACTATTTGAACTTAGCTTATGGCACAATTTGTTTCTAATGATTCAAGGAATTGCAATGTATTTCCTTTCGAACAGCAACTTAAAGTTCAAAAGATATTTCATCTCGTGGAATAACTATGAGATATCATATCACTTCCCAAAAAACAAACATCCAGAAAAATTCAGAATAGATGAAATCAAAGCTCTGAAAATTATTGATAATGAGATAAATATCTTATTAAAAACGGATGAAACAAAGACAATCAACTTGAATTATACATTTTTACCAAAACGCAGTCTTATAAGAGAGTATTTTGAATCTCTTGAAATGAACCTTGCTTGAATCTGGTTATAAAAGTAGACCCTATAAAACAATTACCTAACACTTTAGATTTTGGAAAAAAATACCAACCAGGCGGCAACATCATGTATAAAATATTTGGGGGTTTAGTGGTTACTTGAAGCATTCTGCCCCGTATTAGCTTTTGTAACGGCAGACAGTTGCGAAGCCCGCAAACCCCAAACATTTCATACATGTGCTCGTTAGCTGCAACCTTGTGTCGTCCTATAAAATGTCTACACAATTCGATGTAGATATGTATAAAAATGATCAAGTAACCAGAAGGTACAGTGAGGGTTTTAAACTCAAGATTCTTGCCGAATTAAGTACGGGAAAATACTCAAAACGACAATTATGCTTAATTTACGGACTTCGAGCCAGTACAATAAATGGCTGGATTAAGAAGTATGATCGTAAAGAACTAATGAACACCCGTATTATGGTAGAAAACCAGGATGAAATCAGCAGAGTCAAAGCACTTCAAAAGGAAATCGAGCAACTCAAGAAACTTCTGTTAAAGAAGGATCTGGAGCTGCTGGTAAATGATTCTTATTTGGAGGTAATGGCCGAAGAATTGGGGTATAAGAATGTAGCTGAGCTAAAAAAAAAGCTAAGCACACAAAGCCCTCATCAAAGCAGTAGCCGGAGCAAAGCAAAGCCTCACGGCGGTATGCAGCTGCTTTAAACTCAAAAGAGACGCGTATTACAAGTATCTGAAACGCTTTAAAAAGCGTGAAACGGTAAAAGCCCAGGTAATAGAAATGGTTAAAAAAGTGCGAAAAGAACAGCCAAGAGTTGGCGGTTGTAAGCTTCATGTGGCCCTGCAGCCATCATTTAAAGAAGCAGGACTGAAGGTCGGCCGGGATTGCCTGTTTGATATCCTGCGGGAGTATAATATGCTTATAAGAAGAAAAAAGGCTACTTGCAGGACGACCTATTCACACCATCGCTTTTACACGTATAAGAACCTTGTAAAGGACATGGAAGTAACACGTCCAAACCAGGTGTGGGTATCGGATATCACTTATATTCGGACGGTCTCTGGATTTTGCTATCTGGCTTTGATAACCGACATGTATTCGCGTAAGATTGTCGGATATGATCTGAGCGATTCACTGGAGCTGGCGGGCTGCCTGCGGGCTCTCCGACGAGCCCTTAGGGCAGCCCGACCTGCGACCAGGTTAGTTCACCATTCAGACAGGGGTATACAGTATTGTAGTAATCAATATGTTGAGGAGCTTAGGAAGCATGGAATAGAGATAAGCATGACAGAGGAGAACCATTGCTATGAAAATGCCATCGCCGAGCGAGTAAATGGCATCTTAAAGGATGAATTTTACCTGGATCAGTACTTCTATAGTACCAGTCATGCCTTCAATGCAGCAAAAAATGCAATTGAGATTTATAATCATAAAAGACTTCACTTATCTTTAGGTTATAAAACTCCGAATATGGTCTTTGAAAATGTAGCTTAATTTATTGTTTAACCTGTAGCCATATTTTAGGATAAGACAGTGGTAGCCATACGCAAATAAATCCATCTGGTAGAATGGAAATTACCTGCCCATATGGTAACGAAAATTGCACAAAGATACCCTGTTAATAATACAAAGAGATACCCGCTTAAGTGGGTATCTCAAAACAAACCAAACTTCTTTTGCAACTTATGAAATGACCACGGAAAGCATATCACCCAAGCAAATAAAAATAGCAAGTAAGCTTAGCGAATTAATACCTGACCGCCATAGCATCGCTCAAACAAGCTTGGCTCTGCTTACGCATTGTCACAAATTCTCAACAATAAGAAAAAAATGTATAAAAAAGTATCTGATAGTCTTAGCACCTTTGTTGGCTTTAGGATGTATGAATCAACAACCAAAAGCGCGTTATACAAAAGAAGAAATCGCTACTTTACAGCTTAACAGTACGAAAGATCTAACAATTGAAACAGATTCCGTAATAGGAATTGACCTAAATCCAATTCTTAAGCATGAAACCTTCGACTTTGGCTCAAAAGTAGCGGAGGTGAAAATAGTAAAATTAGAAACGACTAATGAAAGTTTGCTTGACGAAATCAGGAAAGTTATCATTACAGATTCATTCATTTATATTTTCGATGATTTTCAAGGAGGTGGAATTGTAGTTTTTGAAAAAGACGGAAAGTTTATTAAGCGAATACCAAATGGAAGAGGGCCTGGGGAACTTATCAGACTTTACGATATCGCATTTGATTCTCACAATGATAGATTGATTGCCTACCAACACTCTTATTTATTGTATTTTAATGCATTAGGAGAATTTATTAAACAAGATAAGCTCCCTTTTGGGTTTTTCAATTTTGCCATAATAGACTCAGGATTTGTATTTAAAACATTAGATGGTCAGGGGAATGAGCATTTGGGAGAACTAATGGATTATACCATTTTAATAACCGATGAAAATTTCAAGTTGTTATCTGCTGGTATGCCATATTTGCCCAACAGGAATAATATGGGTATTGATAACTACCTACAAAAGAACGACGACCTGTTCATTACCCAGGGATTCAACGACACTATTTACCAATATTGCGCAATAAACAAATCAATAAGGGCCAAATATGTATTAGAATATAGAAACAAAATTCCTGAGAAAATTCTTCAAGCAAATAATGAAACGTTTAAACAATCATTAACTCAAAACGATTACAATTTTTTCTTTGGCAAACACCTTGATAATCATACTCATAGTGTCTTTTTCTTGGAAAACTGGCATAAAGGTTTCCAAACCGTAATATATAGAGATAAAAAGTCAGGAAACCTAATCGGTGGAACACATGCCAACTATAATCTAAACGAGATACCTCCCATGGCATATCCCAAATGGACTTTTAGAGAATATTTCATATCTGCATATTATCCCAATGGAAGAGAGCCCTTTATTAACAAGAGCTCCATTTTATCTGACGCAGATAAATCTAAACTTAAAAGCTTAACTGATGATGATAACCCTATCCTAATATTATTCAAATTACGTGCTTTTTAAAATGAAACGGTCAAGTAAAAGGATTTCAGACTAATATTAATCAAACCATTAAACAGGAAAAAAGACAAAAGAAATGAACTCTGAGAAAGCAGCACGTAAAAGCTGTAATAATTCCTTTGGGGAATTCAGCTAATTGAACTTGCCTACCACAGCATTGCTCTACCAAGTCTGCTTCTGCCCAAAGCTTATTGCAAACAAGCGAATGTCACAATAATAAAAAATTTACAAATGAAAAAACAATCCATTTATATTTTAATCATTATTTCACTAGTACTGATAAATATTTTTACTTGGACACAACAATACTTCTTAAGAAAGGAACAAACTATTTTCGCACTAAGTAACTCCATTAATCAAACAAAAAATAATGATGAATTACAAACCTTCAAACAAAATTTAAGGTTAAGCATAATGAATAGTAATCTTAAGGTTGAAGAGTTGGTAGTTAAAGATTCCTTGAATAAGGAGTATTCGATTAACGAAATCTTTAGCAATAAAGAAAAGGAAACCCTAATTTTTCGCTTTTCTCAAATGCATTGTGAAAGTTGTATAAACGCATCTATGCAAATTGCACGAATGTGGGTTGATTCTATAGGTGTTAATAATATAGCTTTTTGGGGAAATCACAGAAACAATAGGATTTTCTTCAAGAACATACCCTTTTTTGGTCTTCAAGGGGTAAGTATTTACAATTGTCCACAACTATAATTACCAGTAGAAGAATTGAGATATCCTTATTTTTTCCTAATTGATCGAAATTTAAGAATTACTAATGTTTTTGTTCCTAACAAATCAACCCCCCATATTACAAACTTGTACCTAAAAAGTGTTAGTGAAAAACTAAACAAAAAATACTAACGCTTTGACAGTATCTCAGGGAATAATGCAATTATTCGAGCAGCTTGCTGTCTAATTATGTTTGATTGGAATGGCAATCGTATAAAAAAGCTTGAATTGAGTCATTCTATTTATAATACTCCCCATTCGTTGGACAGAAATGATGACTTGCTAAGTTGAATTTCCAAGCCATCAATTATCTTTGTCGCATCAGGTGAAACATACAAGGGCTCTGCTGGCGAGCAACCCTTTAGGGATAACCTGTGCTGAGTGAATGAGCCCCGGTTCCGGCCGGAGGCTTGCTCATTCAATTAGCCCATGCCTAAGAAAACGCATGGCACGAAGTGCCAAATTAAGCAGTTTTCTTGTAAAGTTGGGCTGGAATCATTCGATTTATTCCTTGATGCGTCTTTTTTTCATTGTAATAATTGAAAAACGTTTTCAACCCCGCATATAGCTCTTCACCGTTTTCAGGAGGGTTAATATACACGTAATCACGCTTAACCGTGCGCCAAAAACGCTCTATAAAGATATTGTCAAGTGCCCGGCCTTTCCCATCCATGCTAATTTTTATCTCTTCAGCCTGCAGATACTCTACCCAAAGAGGGCACGTAAACTGGCTCCCCTGGTCTGAATTGATGATCTCCGGTTTTCCATTCTGGCGGATGGCATCTTTTAGCACCATAAGGCAGTTCTCTGCCCTTAAGTCATTGAACAGCCCCCATCCCACAACATATCGACTGTGAACATCAATTATGGCTGTAAGATACATAAAACCTTGCGCCATTGGGATATAGGTGATATCGATTGCCCAAACATGATTGGGGCGAGAGATCTCAAGATTGCGCAACAGATAAGGGTGGATGTATTTGGCCTGTCCCAGTTTGCTCAGATTCTTTTGTGGATAGATGGCCATGATGTTCATCTTCCGAAGCAATCGGCGCACTCTTTTGTGATTAACAACCAGACCACTAGCCCGCAAAAAGTCTTGCATTTGAAACACGCCATGGGTGGGGTGCTCCAGAAACTCTTCATCCATTAAACGCATAATCTGCAGGTTATCATAGCTTTCGCCTTTTCCTTTATGGTAGTAACTGCTGGGGGCCAGATCTAACAATTCACATTGTTTACGGATACTCATGGTCTCATATTTTGATATACAGGTTCTTAACTCGATCATAACCCCAATCTTTTTGCAGTTTTTTTTAGCCAGTCACGCTCCATTTCAAGCTGTCCAATTTTGGCGTACAAGCGCTCCTTTTCTTTGTCAAAATCATCCTTTGGTGCAGGATTTTCAAAGACAGTTGAGGAACGGGACAGAAAGTCCTGTTTCCATTTTGAAATCATCGTTGGAGATATTTCAAAGCGTTTGGATAGTTCGGCTAATGACTCACGCTCCTGGAGCGCAGCGATTGCAACTTGGGCCTTGAAGGCCGCTGAGTACTTTTTTCTACTGGTTACCATATCGGTTTTAAAGTTATGTTTTTTCAACTTAACTTGGTGTCCAATATTTGGGGTGCATTATAGGAATCTGCACCTAAAAGTGGGAATCCATGCTCATAATAAATAGTAATTAAACTCACATTTAAATCAATTCTACGGTTTTTCATTCGAAATAATGTAGAATTGATTTACTTCAAAATATGAAAATATGAAGAAAATTGCATTGTGTTTTTTGCCAATAATAGTAACCTCTTGTACTTTTTTAGATAAAAGAATACCAGAAAAATTTAAAGATGTTAATGTTAACCAAATTACAGGTAATATTAAGACAGGCTCGATAAAAAAAGGATTGAACAAAGAGATTGCTATTGAGGATTTTGATCTAAATTTTGAATTGTTTCTACCTGATATCATTGAAACAGCTTATGGTATTAAGTTAGATAATGCTCCAGATGCACTTATAGGTTCTATTGAAAAAATCAGGTTGTCTGATAATTACATTTTCCTGCTTGATAAATACACTACAAAATCAGTGAAAAAGTTTAATATAGATGGAAGCTTTATTACAAACATTGGACAAAAGGGTAATGGTCCAGGTGAGTATATTCAACCAACTGATTTTTATTTAGGGGACAGTATTATTGTTATATATGATCAATTTAAATCATCACTTTTGTTTTACGATTTGGATGGCAATTTTATTAAAAACAAAAACATACCTTTTTTTGCTGTCTCATTCCATATCTTTGACAGTAATACATACGTCTTCCACACGCTCGACTCTGATAATTATCATTTACCTGACATAATAAATTATTCTTTGGTTTGGACAGATTCTACTTTCAATGTTAAACATGTGAATGCATTTAGGGAAAAAGATCGATATTGGAGCTTTCTTTCGCAGAACAATATGGATCTATATAACAACAAGTTGTATTACCACGAACCATTTAATGACACAATCTTCAGAGTTTCTGCTTCCGGGGACATTTATTACGATTATATCATTACTTTTCCAGGAAATGAACTTCCCAGAAAACTCCTATTGAAAGAAAACAAAAAAGATTTCTTAAAAGCAACTGATATTAATTCCACAAACAACTACGTTGAGAAAACTTCCAATCCGATTATCACAAAAGATTTCATATTTATGCCGATAGTGAGAAACGCAAGTAAGGTTAGTATTATTATTAATTCCAACAGGTTACTATTAGATGTAGGTAATTACAGTAGTGATCAACCTATCTCATTTATGCCACCATTTTCCAATATCCTGAATAGTAAAGATAATACAATCATAGGATATGTTAATTCATACGAAATTTCCCAACATTTTGAGTATATGAAACGAGAAAACCGGCTTCATTTATTAACAGAAGAATTTATTGATTTGGCTAAAAATGTTAATGAAACAGATAACGCTATTATTGTTTTCTCCAAATTGAAGTGTAATCTTCCCTGAAATTAGCTACGATTATTCATGACGTCAGGAAATACGCAAACGCTTGGGCATGGATGTACAACAATCAGAGGCCACATTCTTCCTTAGGACAATTAACACCTACGGAATTCCTGTTGAAATATGGAAAACTCTCCGAGTTTCCCACATTCCAACAGGACAACAACAACAATTCTGATTGGAATTCTTTAGTTTTGGGTGTAGCTAGCTAAGGGAAGATTACAAATGGAGAAAGTTTAAGAAAAAAACGGTAATATTGTCAGTCTATCACGTTCTTTGAACCTCTACCAGTGAGGGGTCAGTATCACCGGAATGAGGGGTCAATATCACCGGAATATCCAGTATTAAAAGAGAACTATAAAAAAGAGAATAGACAATGCAAAATCATACGGAATCAAGCATGAAAAAATTAGTTGGTTTATTTATCTCTCTGGCAAGTTTTACATTGTCAGCACAGCAATCGGAATTTGCAAACGTTTATCATTTTATCGAAAATCCAGCGATATTTGAAGTCAACCAGACTGAAGGACACACGGTTTGTATTCCTTGGGAGTCGATTGAAGAAGCATTAAATCTTAAGAAATCGGATTCAGAGAATGTGCTTTCGTTAAATGGAAAGTGGAAGTTCCATTTTGCCCATACTCCGGAAGGTACACCCACCGACTTTTTTACATCAAATTATAACGATCAGGAATGGTCTGAAATTATAGTTCCCTCCAACTGGGAAATGCAGGGCTTTGGCGATCCCCAGTTTCGCAATGTAGCACATCCTTTTCAATCCAATCCACCTTATGTTCCTCGCGAATACAACCCTACAGGCTCGTATCGCAAAGCATTTACCCTGCCGCCAGATTGGAATGGCAAACGCATTTTTTTGCGCATGGAGAAAACTGCCTCGGCATCGTTTGTCTGGATCAACGGACAGGAAGTGGGTTACAACCAAGGGGCCCAAGAGCCAGCAGAATATGATATTACCAATTACCTGAAACCAGGGGAAAATACTATTGCCGTCAACGTAATTAAATATTCAGATGGTGTGTATCTCGAGAGTCAGGACTATTGGCGCCTTGCTGGTATATTCGACGATGTCTGGTTGTATGCAAAAAAGGATGTGCATATCTTCGACTGGTATGCAACTATCGACCTGGACGAAAACTATTTAAATGCAAAATTAAGTCTGCAGATTACTGTAAAAAACCAATCGACAACAGACAAACAGAACTATAAAGTTCGCACTTCGCTGTTTGATGCAAACAATGTATTAGTCCAGGATTTTACTTCTGATGTTTTTCAGATTAGTGCCGATGGTACTACAACTATTAATGCTTCTGCGTTGGTAAAAAATCCTAAAAAGTGGACCGCAGAAACGCCCAATCTTTACAGGTTAACACTGGAATTAATCAACGGCGAAGGAAAAACAGAAGAAGTAATAACTGGTCGTATTGGTTTTAAAGAAACCGAAATCCGAAATCAGGTTTTCTACCTCAATGGCAAGGCTATAAAACTAAACGGCATCAATACGCACATGCAACACCCCACTTTGGGGCATACCATGGACGAAGCCACCATTCGTAAAGATTTTGAACTGTTTAAACAGTTCAATATAAATTGTATACGCATATCACACTACCCACCTGTAACACGCTATTTAGAATTGGCTGACGAATATGGATTCTATATTATTGACGAAGCAGGAGTTGAAGCACATGCCACAGAATACCTTAACGATAATCCGGAATGGGAGCCCATGTACCGAGATCGGGTTCGGAAAATGGTGTTGCGCGACCGCAATCATCCTTCCATTCTTTTCTGGAGTGCAGGCAATGAGAGTGGGGAAGGTAGAAATATATGTGCTGTAATTGATGAAGGACGGAAATATGACAGTACACGATACTGGATGTATGGTGGGAATGCTTTTTCGCATCCCTGCGAAGAGATTATTGGTCCACGTTACGCCACTCCATTTAATCTAAAAACACAGGTTGGGATGGTTCCTGAGAGTGTTGATCCGCGACCATCGTTTATGGACGAATACCTTTCGGTAGCTGGAAATGCCGGAGGTGGACTGGATGAATACTGGGATGTCATTTACAAGTATCCACGTATCATGGGTGGTGCAATATGGGATTTCGTGAGTATAGGTTTGTGCGAGCCAGTTCGTAAATTGACAGATTCATCACCAAACAAAATCCCAACGCACATCATGGGACGTGCAAAACTGGTTGCCGGACACGAGGGAAAAGGTATTGATCTGAATGGGCACGACCAATGGGTGGAAATCTACCAGGATAAGAATATAGAAATTACAGGTAATGAATTAACGGTTTCGCTTTGGATTTTTCCACGTGAGTTAATGAATATGGGCGGAACAATACTCACTAAAGGAAACTGTCAATTTGGGTTGCAGCAAATCGGATCGGATCAACTTGAATTTTACATTTATACAAATCAAAAGAAATTCATCCGGGCTAAACTACCCGAAAATTGGATAGAAAACTGGCATCATGTAGTAGGCTATTATGACGGGAAAACGATGTCACTATTTATCAACAGTAAAAAGGTTGCTGAAAAACCGATCACCGGGAACATGACCAATTTTCCATTTCCTATTAATGTGGGTAGGAATGCCGAGACACATGGTCAACATACCTCCGAATATTTGTGCGATGCCATTATCGATCAGGTGGGTATTTTCTCCAAAGCAATTGACATCAATGAATTATTGGCAGCAAATCCCAACTTGAAAACACGTGCAGCTTTGTGGCTTGATTTTGAACAGGAGGAAAAGGAAGGCGAGTTTTTCAGCTATGGAATTGGAGCGCGTACTTATGGAAGTATCTGGCCCAATCGGGTTCCGCAACCTGAAATGTGGCAAATAAAGAAGTCGGCTCAACCTATTTCTGTAAAGTGGAGCAATGCCGAAAAAATGGAAATTGAAGTGCAGAATCGACACTTCTTTACCAATACAAATGTCTTTGATGCACGTTGGAGTCTGGAGGAAAATGGAACATCTATAGCTTCAGGAAACTTGGAAGTGGATGTCGAACCGGAAGCAGAAGGAATCTACGTTCTTCCTATCCCAAAGCCTCAGCTAAAAGCCGGTTCAACCTATTTGGTAACAGTTAGTTTTCATTTGAAGGAAGCTACACAATGGGCACCGAAGGGGTTTGAACTGTGTTGGGATCAATTGGAATTACCATGGTTTGTTCCTGCTGATAAAAAATTGGTAAAGCATCTGACCAATCCTTTAAAAATTACAGATAGTGAACAACATTTAATTGTATCCGGAAAAAACTTTGATTATACATTTGATAAAGCCGATGGACAATTGTACTCCATGAAATACATGGGTACAGAATTGCTGAAACAGGGGGCGCAATTCAACGTTTGGCGTGCCCCTCTGGCGAACGAACTGGACGACTGGACTACTTATTCGGTTAATGTATATCCCAGAACTGAGGGCTACGGAAGAATGATTGCCACTGCATGGTATTCTACCGGTCTGGATAAAATGAAGTCAAAACTTGAATCATTTCGGGTTGAAAAGAAAGATGAGAATATAATTGTCAGTATTAGTGAAATTGCTCTCTTTGGAAATGACGACAGGGCAGGCTTTGAGAATGAAATGATTTATACGATCTCGCCCGACGGTGATATTATTTTACAGCACACAATTCATCCGAATGGAAACATGCCCATGTACTTGCCACGCATTGGAACAAAATGGGTATTAAATAGCCAGATGCAAAATGTAGAATGGCTTGGTCGCGGGCCACAGGAGAATTATCCCGATCGCAAAACCGGATACCGTATTGGGCTTTATCAGTCAACAGTGGATAATATGTTTGAGCCCTATTTAATACCTCAAGATTGTGGTTTGCGAACAGATAACAAATATGTAAGAATAACAAATGATGAAGGAATCGGTATCGAGTTCTCGGCAACACAACCATTTAATTTCAATTGCTATAATTACAGCACGGAGAATCTTACAAAGGCAAAATACATCTATCAATTGATTAAATCGGATGGTGTAACATTCAATTTCGACTACCAAACAACAGGGGTAGGATGCACAGCAATAGGGGTGATTAATAAATATCAAACCATTCCTCATTCCCTGCGGTTTACAAGTTCGATAAAACCAATTAAAATCAATAAGTAGGACCTAATAAATAAGCGGTTACAACACGCGGCCATAGGGGTTTGAGTGGAATATTACGAGAATTACCGGGCACTTTAGAATTAGGCAAAATGATCGACCAGGTGGCAACACTGTATAGCATTTATGGTTTGTGGATATTCCGGTGATATTGACCCCTTGTAAGCTCCTCCAAAAATCAGACTGTTTAATAATAGACAAAAAATTAAGTCTTAACAGGCAAAAAAGAGTTATGAATAAATCATGATTTGCAGAGAATCAGATAGTGGCATAGAAGTTCAAACCCTACGTAGGGAACATGGTATAGCCAGAACAACATTATATAGTTGGAGGAAGAAGTATTCGGGTATGGATGTTTCGCTGTAGGTGGTATTATAAGAGCAACCGCAATGATGCTGAGATAATCGAGAAATTGCAAGATTTGGCACAGAAAAGGTCAACTATATAACCAAAATCATCCACATATATCATTGGGAGGAATGCCGCCCTTGACAGAACCTTTCAGCTCACTGAAAATGCATTTGAAAATATGGTTTAAAGAGAAAAAAGTCTATTTTTAAGTTGTCTGAAAAAGGGTAAGTCTCCACCTTATGCAAATTGAATAATATTTCTGTTTACAAACAAAACCCTAAAATGGAACAGTCTTATTCTAGAATTTACAGAATACTACATTGGACGATTGCAATTACATTTATTCTAATAATAATCACCATTTTTCTTAGGAACACATGGTTGAGCAAAGATAACCTTGCAGGTATTGTTGAGAACTATTTTAAAGATACAGACCGGCCATTGTCAAAAGACCAGTCAATAGCTTTGGCTAAGCAAATCAGAGCCCCCATGTGGCAATGGCACATTTACTTAGGCTACGTTCTAATTGGATTATTCTGGTCACGCTTTATATTTACTGTACTGAGGAAGATTAGAATACAGAATCCTTTTAATAAAACATTGAGTACCAAAGAGAAGTTCCAAAAATGGTCTTTTGTTGTATTTTACATCTGTGTAGCTATATCCTTGTTTACAGGAATATTTATGGAAAATGGACCCAAGGAATTCAAAGGCCTGCTAAAAGAGATACATGTACTTTCCCTCTATTATCTGATTCCATATATTGCACTTCACATAGGAGGCATACTGATGGCAGAGTTTACCAACCCCAAAGGCATTGTTTCAAGAATGATTAACGGTGGATCGAAATAAATAAAGATACCAACTTATTGTACTATTTGTAAGGACTATCGATATTTCAAAGACCTTTTATTCAATAGTTCTCAAGCAGGAAATAAGGAATGTCGACTTAACTAACCTCAGACATACCATATTATTCAGGCATGATTAAATCAGCAATAACAAATTGACTCTTAGATATTTTGTTTTATTTTTCACATAAGCATTCCCATTGTCATTTCATTCAACGCAAGGAAGCATAATGACTCTAAATAAGACAGAAATGAGATATAAGAAACTCCTTTTATTTATTATTACTTGCTACGCTATATCCTGGGGATGCTGGATACCTGTTCTGGATAAGATTGAATCAGATCCATTTAATTCTCCACTGAGCGTATTACTCTTATTTTTCATTGGAGCCTATAGTCCCACCATTACAGGCATATTCCTGACAGCATTCTTTGACGGGAAGAATGGGTTAAAAGATTTAAAAGCAAGGCTGAGAATTAAAAAGGCAGAAACGAAATGGGTTCTGATAAGTCTTATAGCCGGACCGATTTTATATGGCTTAGCCTTTTTCTGCTATCATGTATTTAATGGTCAGGTAGGTGAAGTAAATTATGGCCTATTGCCATGGATCCCTATTGTGTTTATTGTTCCAATTATCTTCGGACCATTAGCTGAGGAGCTTGGGATTAGCAGATTCACTCGATCTCTACAAGTTTTATACAGCAGTTATATGGTGTGTTCTCCTCCTTGTTTATTTAATTTCTCAACATAAAAAACGTTGAAATACAGCCAGGTACAATTGGAGAGTATTCTTCCGGATCAATACTGCAACTTTGGTGCTCATGCCGAATACAAGACTATCGCTGAGTCTGCTGCGGTTCAATTGGCAAAGTATTTTGGGGCTAACGTTACGGCCGTATGCAATACCGGCAATATAGCGGTAGTCAAGTCGCTTGGCAAGAATGGAGCAAATGTATTTTAGCCCTGTTCACTTCAATATCCGGTGGTAAGAGAGTCCTCTTCCCAATACCCACAATTGACAAGAATGATTTGCTCTTTCTGAGAAAACTATACGAAGAAGGTCACTACAAACCACTTATCGACAGAGTCTGTAGTCTTTATAATATAGTAGAAGCTTACCAGTATGTTGAGACAAGACAAAAAGTCGGGAATGTAATCATTTCAGTAACTTAAAACCTGGAAGGCTCTATGATTTGGGACCCATGGACAGGATGTTACAAAGTAAGTGATGGACGCACCTTATGCTATTACTATGGCCCTTTAGTAAGCATCATACGGTTTATCAAATAAACAAGAGGCGGGAGATGTCTCCCGCCTTTTGTTTTGACTTCACCAGGTTTGCATGTTAAGCAACAACCTTTTCAGTAGTTTATCAATTAGTCCTGCCTATTTCTTCACAACCTTGTAGGATTTTCCTTCAACCACTACGACATATACTCCTGAAGCCAGCTTACTTATGGTGAATGCCTGACCGTTGACTATGGTCTGATCCAGTTTTCTACCTGTCAGATCATACAGTTCTGCAATCCTAATATCGTTTGCGACCGATGAACGAACATACAGAACATCCTTTGCAGGAACAGGCCATATCCTTACATCAGCTATGATAGCAGGATGTTCTTCGACTGATGTTGGATCAGGTTCAACTGTTATATTTCCTACATCAGCTCTCCAACCTGCTATAGCTCCATATATAATTACACTATAGCCTGAACCTGGTTCAATACTACTTGTATTGATCTCAAGAGTATTAAATCCCTCAACAGCATCAAACGTACCTGAGAATAATTCAATACCACTGTACGATACCACAGAATATGCTATAGCTTCAGCATATGTCATCCCAAACTCAATAATGATATCCTCACCCATCCTGATAACCAATTCTTCAGTAGGAGAGATAAGAGTAAATGGTGATTGCTCAGGTAGAATGGTAACTGTCGGTGAAACAGCAAACACAGATGAATCAAATGTTGAGGATACACGAAGCATCAGTTCTTTACCTACCCATGACTCAGGTACTTTCAGCTTTGCTTCATTATACTCTTCCATTGGAACTCCTCTACCAGTACTTTGCTTATAACTGACACTTTCCCAGGTTAAACCACCATTTATGGAGTACTCAACATTGACAAAGCCAACATTACTTGTCAACCATGAAAAATCCACGTAATTATTAATCCCTTCCTGATATTGGTAGACCTCATCAAAACTGGGGTAACTAAACTTGATTGACTTTGTATTATTAACTACATAAACAATTTGCGAATAAAGATATTTCATATCAGGATACCCATTATAACTTAAACCAGCAACAGCCAAGGCCATATTATATCTACCTGAGGGTAGTGATGGATCAATCTTCAAAGTCTGAATACCTTCGACGCCTTCCAGTTGATATGAATTAGACAAATAGTAACCAGAACTATTTTCATCCATGAAAATAAGGTATAATAAGTTGTTACAGTTATCGTTATAAGCTATCTCCACATTTCCTCCGCCATCACTAAGATCTATGATATCATAAGGTTGCACATTTAGAATTGAAACCTGAGGTTCACACGGAAGCATTACAGAACGCTTAACCGGTTTTGCATCAACACAGGAGCTAAATACATAGATATCACATAATTGTCCCTTAACCAGGTCATAAATAGAACATGAATTCAGTGATTGGTTCAGTTGCATAACAGTACCTCCCGTAGTTGGATCAAATCCTGCCGGACCATATACCACCTTATCAGGATGAACATTTCCAGTAGATCTCCACTTGATTCTAATGAAATCCTGACCATATGTACCAAATTGTTCAAACTCAAGGTTAAAGACACATATGGGTTCTGTCCCGTATTCCCAGTTAAGGGTAAAGTCATCACCTTCCCCACCAATGTCACCTAGAATATAAGCAACCACCTGGGGTTCATCGCTATTGTTATACCAAGCTACAGGACTTGATTCCGGATTATTGCCACAGCTAAACATCTGGCCATCACAATCTTCTCCGGCTAGAGCTGTATATGTCGCATTGAATCCTGCATCTTCCAGCCATATCTTAATTGACTGCCCTGGCTCCAGATCAAAGGTGAAAACCATGTCACGTTCAACATTGTCATAACAATTATTGAAATCGACTGTAGTATATGCCATACTTCCCTCGTAAGGAGCTGACATAGCTGTCAGGTTTAATGCATTATAGCAATCGTCTCCTGGGACTTCATTAATCTGAAGAGGTCCTGCCCATTCTGAGTAGGCACCAGCATCACAAACTGTTCTAACGTATACGTGGTAGGCTGTAACCTCATCAAAATCCGTAATCGTATAGAGGGGGTCATTTACAGTTGTTGTAGTTCCGCCTTCGTCGGGATTAAAACCTACAGGACCATAGCTTACCCGGGACAAATCCTTTACGGCCGTAGGCAACTTCCCATAGTGAGGCATCTCCATTTTCTATGAAGGAAAGAAGAGCCTTACCTCCTCCCATTGGCTCCAGGCTTAGTATTGTAGGATCCATGCATGGATTAAGCGTCCAATTAAACTCAAATGCGCCACCATCCCTGTGACCAACTGATAATACAAACCAAAGTTTCACCGGCACCTCCGAATTATTCTTCCACTCAAAGGGAACCCCTTCTCTATAATCAAAGTAGCCTAACCATTCCCCATAGTCACAGTCTTCTCCGGCATACACATCACAAAAAGCACTTGAGCTATCCGCCTGAACTATCTGCATTTCAATTGACTCACCCGGATTCAGGTTAATATATCCATACAGATCTTTATAGTATCCGTTTGCAAAAGCGTTAGCTGTAGATTCGATGACTGGTGATGTAAGAGTAGATATATCTACAGCATCATTACAATAGTCGCCCAATATGTGGGTCTTAATTGTAATTGGATCTGACCATTCACTCTCACTTCCGACTTCGCAAATTGTTCTATGATAGAGGTCATAACTTGTATTGGGTTCAAGATCCTCTATATCAATAAAAACATCCTCTGTAGTCACTAACTCCCCTTCTGTATCCACATCAAATCCTGTTCTTCCGTACTTCACCTGCCATCCATCATATTTAAAGGCATCAACCCAAAATAAAGAAAGGAAGTTGCTGCCTGCACTTACCTGAACCCCTGAAGGAGGAATACAGCCACTAACAGCTTCCTCTACCCTAAGATCAAATACATGTAAATATCCGGAACCAAAGCCAAATTCCTTATAAAGCATGATTGCCACATACTTATGCTCTTCAGGGACATCCTTCAGTATTACTTGATATGTGGATTTTCTGATACCTAAACTATTAATTCTCAACTGCCCCTCAAAAGAATCCATGTCCCATGGCTCGCTCACGGTACCCACAAACAAGTAATAATTTTCGTCATCATTACTGACTTCCAAATTGCATTCCAACGTAACCAAAGCCCCCTCAAGATCATCGGAAAACTTTGGAGTAACCAGACTATTTTTGCTTCCTTCAGCTTCTATGGCATAATACCCTCCCATAATCCTGAGATAGGAAGTAGAAGTATAGATGGCATTATAGGCAACGTTATTTATACTTAAAGGAATACTAACTTCTTCTGTGTCCATACCGGGAATCTCAAAATACACCTTCTCAGTCCAGGTACCGGCTTTACCATCATTATACAAAGCCCTTACCATTACCATATAATAGGTTCCCCTTTCCACCTCGGTAAGCATAACTTCGTTAGTAGTTGTCTTTAGTACCTTCCACTGGGGAGCTTTTTCATCATCGTTAGCATATCTGACCTCCCATTCATCGACTCCCGGAAGTGAACCCCAGCGCAGTATAGCAAAGTCATCTCCAACATCTATATTACTATCATCAAACAAAGGCGCAGGATGTTCATCCAATCGCCAATTAAGCTGAAATTCACCTCCAGGACCACCATAGCTGTCTACAATTATCCATACCCGCTCTATAGATTCAGTATTATTGGCATAACACATTCGATTATTCATATAATAACCATAGTCTATCATTGTCCACCGGGGCAATCTCCACCAACATACATAGCTAATACCAAAGAAATGTTGCTGTCTGTACCCTCAACGCATAAACCTGTTCCCGGCTCTAAGTCATAAAAAAACATCAGATCGCTACCTGACATACCATACTCTGTGTAGTCATCTGCAGCATTTATCGTAGAACCTATATAAGGTGAACTTATTGAAGAAAGGTCGATGGGATTACTACAGTCATCGCCTTCAATAAGCTGAGCACTAAGTCCCAGAGGGTAGTAAAAGAAATACAAGGCTTAGTAGATAGTTTCTCATAAACAAGGCTTTTGGTTAATTAATTAGAATTTTAGAACATAACTTTACAATAAATAAATACCTTGAACGAAAGTCAAAATATAAAGTTCCCAGAATTTTAGACCTTGGTCTAAAATTCTTCGAGAATATCGTTAATTTTCCATGCAATTGTTACCAACGATTATTACAACCTAAAACGACCCAACAGAATGAAAAACCTTATTCCTACAGTAGTTGCCCTGATTTTCACTACTGGTCTATTTGGCCAAATCAATATTGAAGACTCAACCGTTCAGGTGATTGGATATTGGGATATGAATGAAACCTGGTCAGCATCAAGAATACATGAATCAGGATGGGTCATTTATAGTATTGAAACAAAGAAGGTTGTGGCTGAGGGAACAACTCAGATTAATGAACGGATAATCGAAATACTGTAAACTATATTAATATTAATCAGGACTTAAGTTTCACGCATAGCCAAACCTAAATGAAGTGTCAAATTTTTGTTTTCCTTACAGCACTTTTTATTTGCTCACAGGAGGCTACAACACAATCAAAATTTTCGATAACACCGGGAGCATTTTATAACGGGACCTTCTTTATGGAAGACGTAGGAGGCTTTGGAGCAATGCTGGGAGTGGACTATAGACCTTATGAGTATTTTAGTGTTGGTATTAGAACCAGGTATGGGTACTATACTTTTGATGACGGCACAAGCTGGAGTACAGATAAGGACGGATACCCAATACCCCCGAAAAGGGATTATGCAAGACTTGAATACAAATTAACCAGTCCGCAGATAGGCCTTGTACCTAAACTGTACTTAGCTCTTAATACTCTTTCAGATGACCCGTTCTATCTGTTTCTCGAAAATGAATTATCATTTGGCTGGATGTCCGGAGATTTCAAGTACAATGGAAAACCCAATGTAAAAAGAAGCTTTACTGAACCCATCTTAAGCTATAATGTAGCCTTAGGTTTGGAATTCAAATGGAATAAAGAAACGAATGATAATTCAGTCGGAGCTTCTATTGGATATTCAACACTAAACTTCAGAAACAAAATCAGGGAGCATCAGCCTGATGGTTATATAGGGAGAATACCTAACCAGGATGCAATACTTATGGTAAACCTCTTCCTTAGAATTCCCCTTAGGTAAATGAATAATTAAAGTAAGAATATAGAACTTAATCAAGCAAATCCGGAGATCAAACGCTGACGCTATTGCTTTCGGATGTTCCCGACAACTGAATAAAGAGTTCCTTTGCCCCTGTATCTGAAAAACGATACTCCATGTTTTGTGGAAAGCCTCCATATAGCTCACAAAAATGGCTTACGCTTAGTGCTGAGGAGAACATTACGCCAGAAAACATACCGAGATCATGCCTGACTGGTCGTGGATTGCGAATCACCTCAAATAATGTGAGACAATCCACTTGTGCATTTACCCCTTTCAAGGTTGATATTAGTTCGGGCATCCCAACTGAAGAACATGGTAATAGTACCTTTTCCCCACCTAGTTTGATCCATCGGTTTATCCTGAAGATTCCTTCTTCTGTGCTTCCTTCAAACTCCGGATCTATATATAGTCCAATTCCTTTAAGGGCATGGGATGCTGACGGAGTTAACGCAAGCAGGCGTTTGTCAAGTACAGCCCTCAGGTCAATTTTATGATGCGCCAGGTATCTAAAAAAGTGCTCAACGGCATTGCGCCCAGGAAACAGAATGCTGTCGCAATTAAAGATATTGGCAGGTTCAGCGCTATAGTCAGCCCTTATGCTTACCAAGGGTGCATGAACCAATGCCCCATCTGTGTTTTTCCAGGCTGGTAATCGGGAACCAGTATACAACCACCTTCTGACTGTACGACCAGCCCTGGATGCCGCGGTCTGCCCCACAATCATTATCGATGGAGATGGCAACAACTCATTACTCTCTGAGAGCGAAGATAGTGTGTAGCGTCTTGTATCTGAATCACTAAAGGACACCCTATGACAAACTGCCACTGGAGTGTTGCCATCATAACCTTTCTTTATAAATAGTTGGGCCAACTCCTTCTGATTGGAGGCTCCCATGAAAACAACCAGGGTATCGGCCAAAGGAACGTCCAACTTGTCAGGGTCATGCCCAGATAAAAAGGCAACAGATGACGACAGTCCCCTGGAAGTTAGGGGTACAAGGGCTTCCGCTGCAGCTGCAACAGCACTGCTAATACCCGGTATTATTTCGGCCTCTACCCCTTCTCTTGTAATATGGTCATATTCCTCCATACCCCGACCAAAGATCAAAGGGTCCCCCCCCTTAAGACGAACCACATTATGACCGGTCTTTGCAGCTTCAACCAACATACGGTTGATCTCTGTCTGGGGATAGGTATGCCTGTTGCTACGCTTGCCAACATAGACCTTCTCGGCACTGAACCTATCCAGATAAGATGCATCCAAGAGATCATCGTAGAATATAATATCAGCAATGTTTAGTGCATTATAGGCCTTAACTGTGAGCAACTCAGGATTGCCGGGTCCAAACCCGGCAATCGTTACTTTGCCCTTAGTAATGTTATTTTGTGAAGACATGGGTTTGAGATTAGGAGGTTAATTATCCAGAAATCCTTCTGATAGTATCCTGGAAATCTTGTCACGCCATCTGACTGATTTTTTCACATCAAGACCATCGGAACTGACGGCTACAGACATATTTCCATCGAAATAAATAGCAGGGGAAATAAAGTCTCCGGCTCCAGGGTCACTGGCCACACTTACAAGGCAGGCACATTGCCGGGCGTCCTCGGCAATGGCCAGATTCAATGCCTTGTTGTCTGTGGCAGCAATCACCATAAAGAAGCCAGCCAGATCACCGCGTTGATATTCCCTTTCTATAAGGTTGATCCAGCTTCGGTTTCTGATATCATCACGTATAGACGGAGCCAACACCCAAAGTTCACGCGTATAAAGCTCCAGGGTCTCTATCTTGCGGAGAGCTACACGGCCTCCCCCAATAATCAGGACCTTCTTGCCGGCCAGATTTATCCCTATCGGAAGGTATTGCATAATAGTATCAGTAAACTGTGACAGATTGACTTGGACTTACTATTCCGGTACGCACAGTAAAATCACCAAAGCGCTCTCCGGGCTGTCTTTCATTGGCATATCGGGACAACAGCACAGACAACTCTTTTAGGATGCCTTCCTCGTCAAGCATCTCCTTGTAAAGGGTATTGAGACGATCTCCAGAAAAGCCTGCGCCAAGATATAGGTTGTAACGTCCAATAGCACGACCAACAAGACCTATCTCACCCAGGAAGGGACGTCCGCAACCATTGGGGCATCCTGTCATTCTGATCAGAATATCTTCAGAGGTAAGGTCGAGCTCCTTAAGAATGGACTCAATCTTTGTGTTTAGTTCAGGCAGATATCGTTCTGCCTCAGCAAAAGCGAGCGAACACGTATTAAGCGCCACACAGGCAATAGCATTTTTCCTGATACCAGATACTCCTTCTCCATAAGATACATTGTATTTAGCAAGTATATTCTCTACATGAGGCTTGAGGTTTTCCTCTATCCTTCCAAGCACCAGTCCCTGATTACCGGTAAGTCTGAAATCGCAAACCTTGATCCGGGCTAGGTCTCTCAGGGCTGTTTTAAGCTGCACTTTTGAGGTATCCCTTACCCTTCCGTGCTCAACAAAGAGTCCGAGAAACCATTTGCCATCACTGCTCTTCTTCCAGCCTAGCACATCACCATTCTGGGTAAATTCATAGGGTCGGACATCTTCAAACCTGATGCCGCTTCTCTGCTCGATTATTTCTTTTACAACATTAGTGCCAAGTCGGTCGATGGTGTACTTAAACCGGGCCAGTTTACGGTTCTCCCTGTTACCATAATCCCTTTGCAACTTTACTATTTCCTCTACTACCTTTAATATATTCTCCTTATCTACATAGCCTATCAGGTCGGCAAGCCTGGGGTAGGTTTCCTCCATGCCGAAAGTCATACCCATACCTCCTCCTATGGCAACGTTAAATCCCAGAAGTTTATCACCCTCTCCTATTGCTATAAGTCCCAGGTCATTTGCAAAAACATCAGTGTCATTATAAGGAGGAATTGCCAGGGCTATCTTAAACTTCCTCGGCAGGTAGGTCTTACCCAATATGGGTTCTTCATCAGTTTGACCGTCTGTCAGAAGTTTGTTATCCAACCAAATCTCATGATATGCTGTGCTTTTGGGAAGCAAGTGGTCACTGATCTGTTTTGCAAAGGCTGCCACTTCCCTGACTAGGGGCGATAGCCCCTCGTTGGAGGTCGCCATCACATTCCTGTTGACATCCCCGCATGCTGCAATGGTGTCAATAAGGGTTGAGTTTATTTTCTGCATTGTCGCCTTCAGATTTTTCTTGAGCACACCGTGCCATTGAAAAGCCTGACGCGTAGTAAGTTTTAGGGTTCCATTGCCATATTCGTCAGCCAGTCTGTCAAAGACAAGCCACTGGTCGGCTGTGGCAATCCCGGCAGGGGTGCGGGATCTGATCATAAACTGAAACAAAGGTTCCAGTTTTTGCTTTTTACGCTCAGCCTCAAGGTCCCTGTCATATTGCTGATAACTACCATGAAACTTAATAAGTTGGGTATCATCCGCTGAAATGGCACCTGTGGCTTCATCTTTAAGACCTTCAGCTATGGTACCACGCAGATAGTTACTTTTTATCTTAATATGCTCCACAGGTGAAGGAGCCCATTCAACGGGTTTGGGAATATCACTCATAATGTTAAATGTCTATATGGTTAACTAAATGTTTCACGTTATGCCTATTCAGGTGCAATGATAGCAGAAAGCAGGCTGCAAATTCTGACTAATTTGTTGATAATCCGGAATGATGATCGGATACGAGATGGAGGATGTCGCAGGGGCCATTACGGTCAGGTATTTATAGTCCCCTTAGTATACGTCCTCCTGATAACGTCTTTCTTTTCTCATTTTGTTAAAATACTCAAGACTTTCTTCGGGTGACATACCACCTTCTGACTGCAAAATGGACAGGAAGGTATTTCTAACATCAACCGCCATGGTCTTCATATCACCACAGACGTAGAATCGTCCACCCTCAGAAATCCATTTGTACAGTTCACCGGCATTCTGTTTCATCTTGTGCTGTACATAAATCTTCTGCTCCTGGTCACGTGAGAAGGCTACATCCAGGCGGGTCAGCAGACCGGAGTTCCTGTATTTGAGCCATTCAGTCTGGTACAGGAAGTCAGTTGTAAAATGCCTGTCTCCAAATATCAGCCAGTTTCTGCCCTTATGCCCAAGTGCAGCTCTCTGCTGCAGGAACCCTCTGTATGGAGCTATTCCTGTACCTGCACCCACCATTATCACCGAGGTATTATCATCTTCCGGCAGACGAAACTGGTTGTTGGATCTGATCTTGACTTTGAGTCTTTGGCCGACATCAACCCGATCAGCTAGAAAGGTTGAGCACACTCCGTTTCTTCTCCTACCCTCTTTCTCATATCGTACGGCACCAACAGTGATATGAATCTCATTACCAACCTCCTCAGGACTTGAGGCAATAGAGTATGCACGAGGTGCCAGACGTCTCAGAGTTGATACAAGATCCACAGCCTTGAGTTCGGCCGGATATTTCTGAAGGAGATCAAGTACATCAGTTCCTGCCAGGAAGGCGCTCAACTGCTCAGGATCCTCAAGCAGACGATTAAAGGTCTCATTCTGCAAGAAGGTAGAGTATTTCTTTACAACTGGAGCAGTCAGAACTGTCAATTCTGAATGATACTGTAAAGCTTCCTTCAGACTCATTCTGGCTCCATCGATATCAACCAGTTCTCTGCCATCCAGCCCAACTGTATCAAGCACTGCTGCTACAAGTGATGGGTCATTTTCTGTAAAGACTTCAATTGCATCCCCCGGTTGATATTTAAGTGCCGGGTGTTCAGCAACCAGTTCGATATGCCAGGTCTCCTTATCAGCACCACGTCCGTTAAGCTGAATCTTTTCAATAATCTCAACTTCTACAGGACCATCTTGTATATCAACTTCGACATCCTTAGCAGCTGCAGGTCTTGAAGACTGAGCAGACTGTGCTGCATTAACAGTAGCAAATTGTCCAACAACCTCGGGAATAAGTCCCGAAAGCCTGGTATTAAAGTCGGTGTCAAGTTCAACGACATCACGCAGCGGACTAGCACCAAGCTTTTTCAGGAACTCAAAAAAGTCATGCCCTGTCTTGCAGAAATGCTTATAGGTACTGTCACCTAAGGCAATAACTGAGTATCTGATATTTTCTGCCGAAAAACCCCTACCCGACTTAAGCTTTTCATAGAGCTCCTGAGCCGCGAGTGGCGGCTCACCCTCACCATGGGTGGAAACAATTACCAGCAACTGTTCTTCATCTTTTAGCGACCTTGGATTGTAATCTTCCATGTTCCTGACCTTGGCTTCAAGCCCCAGGCGCTGGGCTTCCTTTCTGGCTATTTGGGCAATCTTTTCTGAGTTGCCCGAATGAGAGCCAAACAAAATAGTCAGGCTTTGTGGAGAACTAACCGCTCCGGAAGACTCCTCCTCAAGATGCGTGAGCACCTTGGGTTCGATAACTGGATTGGCATAGGACGCATGAACTGCCGGGGCAAAATCTATGGCAGCGGAAATATAGCCTCCGAGCCACAGCAACTGTTCGCGATTCATCTTTGAAAGCACTCGCTGTAGTTCTATGCGCTCCTCGGGTTTAAACAACTGATTATCTGACATAAGAAACATTTTGTTTGATTGTGATAAATAAGAAGGCAGTAAGAAAAGGACTTGAAAACCGCAAATGTGATGATCAGTACAACTTCCCTTACTGCCTTATTGTGCTCACTGAGTTATAACAAAGGTGCCTATCAGATCTCGAAGGCACTCAAATAGCGCTCACCAGTATCAGGAAGAACAACTACAACAAGTTTTCCTTTGTTTTCGGGGCGGTTTGCAACTTCAATTGCTGCTTTTAGAGCTGCACCGGAAGAGAATCCGCATAGGATACCTTCCTGAGTTGCTGCAAGGTTGGCTGTATTGATAGCATCATCATTACTAACCTTGACAACTTCGTCATACACAGATGTATTAAGTACGTCGGGTACAAAACCTGCACCGATACCCTGAATCCTGTGAGGACCGGGCTGACCACCCGATAGAACAGGGCTTGCTTCAGGTTCAACAGCAATTATCTTAACACCTGGCTTCTTAGCCTTCAACACTTCACCCACGCCGGTGATAGTTCCACCCGTACCAATACCTGATACAACAATATCAACCTTACCATCAGTATCTTCCCAGATTTCAAGAGCAGTTGTCTTGCGGTGTACTTCAGGATTAGCAGCATTTTTAAACTGTTGCGGGATAAATGAATTGGGGTTGGCAGCAGCCAGTTCAACAGCCTTTGCAATAGCACCCTTCATACCTTCTGCAGCAGGAGTAAGAACTAATTCGGCACCAAACTTCTTAAGCAGTTTGCGACGTTCCACGCTCATGCTTTCGGGCATTGTAAGGATAACCTTGTATCCCTTTACGGCAGCAACGAATGCAAGACCTACTCCGGTATTACCGCTGGTTGGTTCGATAATCACAGAATCCTTCTTAAGAATACCCTTACGTTCTGCATCCTCAATCATGCTAAGGGCGATACGGTCCTTAACTGAACCGGCAGGGTTGAAGAATTCAAGTTTTGCTACTACCTCGGCTGAAGCACCATTAGTAAGCTTATTTATTTTTACAAGAGGTGTTCTACCTATTAGTTCTGTAACGTTTTGTGCAATTTTTGTCATGGCTTTTTATTTTAGATGTAATACATTAGTTTATCAGCACTTTCATAGTATTTCTTGTGTATATCCTGCAAGGTTATACTTTCCATTTGTTTCCTGAACTCGACTATAGTGTCTGCCAGGATTTCATCAATCACCTGTCCGGTCAGTTCTAAACTTTTTGAATTTGGCTTACCAGATATACCTTCCAGAGCTTCTATAATCTGGGCCAGAGAAACATTCCGTGGGTCGCGCGTCAGTCGGTAACCCCCTCCTGCTCCCCTCTTGACCTCAAGTATGCCATGCTTCTTCAGCGTAACGGCAATGCCTTCAAGGAATTTGTGAGGGATTTCGCAGGATATTGCTGCCCTTTGGATGTCTGTATACTCCTCAGTATCCACATCCAAAAACAGCAGAAACTGTAATCCGTATTTTACTTTGTTTGAAAAGCGAAGCATTTTAATATGATTTTGTTTTGCAAATATAACGGGGCACTTGGAAGATAGTTCATTAATATCATCCCTTATTCATATTATATTAATATGTTATTCTCTGCTTCAATGGGGGATTAATACGTATAAGCCGCGCGCAACGCGGCTTTCACATGCTCACTCAGTATTCAAGATTATTTCCTATTTATAATATATGATTATTATAAAACATCCAAGCGCGCAATTTATTTACTTAACATATTATTTGAAACTATTTCATTAATCAAGTACTTTTTTATATAATATCTCACCGCCTATCTCGCTCATATGCTGCATTTTTACTGATTCGGTTAATTAACAAAATTATCCGAAACCAGAAGTTTTTTATCTAAAAAAGACAAAGCACACAGGACCAGCACCTTAACTTTATATTTACTCTTTGGAGACAGTTGACTATCAGAGAGCTAAGTCTAACTTAAATCTTAATAAAAATGAAAAGAAATCTACGTGGAATCCTTATTCCTTTATTATTGCTTTTGCCAGGTGTGCTTATGGCATGGCCGGGGATGGAAACGCCTACTCTCAAAGTTGAGGGTCGGTATCTTAAAGACCCTTGCGGAAACATTATAAATCTTCATGGGGTAGGTATTACAGTATCCCCATGGTTTAATGGCTGTATGTTTGGCAGTCAGTATTGTCGCTGGGACAACTACAATGTAACTGGTGCACTGAACTACAACAAAGCCATCATAGACAGATTGACCAACACAGGAGACGGATGGTTTATCAACTATATACGCCTTCATATTGACCCTTACTGGACTAACACTCCCGGTGCAGCAATTCCGGAAAACAATATCTCCAGGTTTAATTTCCAACGACTTGTCACTTACACTGATCAGGTAATAGTACCTCTTATCAATCATGCCCGCAGCAGAGGATGTTACGTAGTTCTGCGCCCCCCTGGGGTATGTCCTGATAGAATTGCAGTTAACGATGCTTACCACCAGTACCTGATGCAGGTATGGGGCTACCTGTCAAAGCACCCTTCTATCAAAAATGCAAATAATGTAATGTTTGAAATTGCCAATGAACCAATTGAAATTTTGGGCACCAATGGAGTTTGGGGATCAACAGGTCAGGCACATTTCCAGGCGCTCAAGAACTTCTTCCAACCAATAGTAAACATGATCAGAAATAACGGAGCTAATAATATCTGCTGGATTCCGGGTACAGGTTGGCAATCCCACTATGCAGGTTATGCAACCTACCCTATTACCGGAGGAAACATTGGATATGCTGTACACATATATCCTGGCTACTGGGGAGGCGTGCACAATTATCAGGCATTTAAGAGTGCCTGGGATATTAATGTAAAGCCTGCTGCAGATATTGCTCCAATTATTATTACTGAAACTGACTGGGCTCCACAATCATACAAAGATGCTGGTCATTATGTATGGGGAATCTCAACCACAGGCGTTGCCGGAGGTAACGGATTTGGAGCAAACCTCAAGTACATTACCGATCAATCAGGCAATGTCAGCTGGAATGTGTTAGCTCCTGAAAACCTTCTTCACATGGGAGACCCCAACGGAGGAACAGCATATGGGAATAACTGGGAAGCTTGTGCGGCTCCTGTAAAACAGTGGTTTTCCCAATATGCAGCAAGCACCCTTCCAACAGGTAATTGTTCACAACCTGGAGGTTGTAGCGGAACCAATAATCTTCCTGATGGGATTTATACTATCACAGCAAGGCATAGTAGCAAAAACCTTGATGTATATAACCTTTCCACTCAGGCTGGAGGTAATATAGTTCAATGGAGCCCCACAGGCCACCAGAACCAACAATGGATTGTAACCAAAAGCAACGGGTACTTTAGCATCAGGAGTATATATAGTGATAAGTGTCTGGATGTTGAAAACTGGGGAACCCATGATGGCGCAAATATTCAGCAATGGGATTGCAACGGAATGGAAGTTCAACAGTTCTGTGTTCAGGATGCCGGAAACGGATACTACTCTATTATAAACAGGAATAGCGGCAAATGCGTGGATATTACAAATGTATCAACTGCAGATGGAGCCAATGTTCAACAATACACCTGCAACGGATGCACATGTCAGCAATTTCGCTTCACTCCAGTTGCGTCAAATAGCATTAGTGAGGGAACTTACACATTAATCAACAGGCATAGTGGTCAGGCCCTTGATGCATCCGGTAAAGGCACAACACAAGGCACAAACGTTGCGCAATGGGCAGCAAATGGACAGACAAACCAACAATGGATTTTCACCTCTACTGGTGACGGTTACTTCAGAATCTCGCCAGCACACGCACCATCATTGGGACTCGATGTTGTAGAAGCATCAACTGCCAACGGAGCTAATATTCAATTGTGGTCATATTGGGGTGCTGATTGCCAGAAGTGGAAAATAACTGAATCTGATGGAGGTTACTACAAGATTGAAGCAAAACATAGCGGACAACTTATTGAAGTAGTAGGAGCCTCAACTCAAAACGGGGCCAATGTACAACAGTGGCCCAACAACAACCATTACTGTCAGCAATGGGCATTACAAAAGCTGAAAAGTGCTTCACTTGAATCAGGCATAGATGACGAAGAATGTTATGATGAAAGCAGCCTTACCCTTCTAACCAACAGATCAGATGGCAGCTTTACTCTTGAGGCAGACAATCTTGAAGGCATTACAAAAGTAATGGTTTACGATATGCAGGGAAGACTACTTTTTGCCAGATCCTACACTAAGCCAAACAGAATAGAGGTAAATGCCAACCTTCAAGGAGGCCTTTACATTGTAGCTGTCGTTAATGGAGAAAAAAGAGCAAGTTTCAAACTTGATCTCAGGTAAAAAAGGATCGCTTGCGGGGGCAAGCTATCAAAGCAATACCCGGGTAAAGTGAAAATTACCCGGGTATACTTTTTTCTAAAACCTTTATTCAATAACTGCTCCTTCTCCTACCCTATAGTAATCAAAGTCAACATATCCGCCGGCTTCCTTTGTTGCAAAGTTGAACAACCCAAAGCGGTATCCCATAAAGTGGGGCATAGAATAACGCATTTGAAGGGTGTCACCAAACTGTGTCCAGTCATTACCTTCAAGCTTGAAATAGAACAAGGCCTTGTCATTCCTTTCTGTAAAATCACAGTTGATTTTGAAAGCCACTTTATCTCCGGCAAATGGCATATAGTCAATCAACACAGGCTCATCTCTTTCGCTGCGCATCATCACTATAGACTTCTGACCATCCTGCATCCTTACACCGATAAAGCCATAGATCCTTTGGAAAGCGACTAATCCTGCATAGTCTCCATCCTTCATTCCGGCAGTTTCAATTGTAATCTCAGCAGAACTGGTTGGACCAAAGGTGCGCTGAGTAAGTATGTTCTTTGATTCAGTAACATTTGCAACAACCCTGTCTGTTGTTAACCTGAAATAACCCGGACGGTCAGTAAGTGACCAAAAGTTATGATCAGGGTTGTGGTTCCATTGCCATGCAAGAGGCATTTCCCTGTCTCCTTCTTTCCTGTCAAATTCGTCAGATGCAACAATACCTGCGGCATTGATATTTGCAACCTTGATGTCGAGGGTGTCGGGTACTACTCCATCAACACCCAACACGGGCCATCCATTCTCCCATTTCATAGGAACAATGTAGGGCATACGACCAACTGCACCGTAATCCCTGAAAAGGTAAGCATACCAGTTTCCCTCAGGAGTATCGATAATACAACCTTGGGCAATGCCTCTGTCTTGCAGAACTACACGACCTTCATACGGACCGGTCAGGTTGTCTGAACGGTGCACCACAACAGTTCTCATACCTCCTTGTGGCCAGCAAATATTGAACAGATAGTATTTGCCGTCGTATTTATACATTTGAGAACCTTCGGCATGAAGCATAAGGTTTTCTGAGGCTACCTTTCCGGCATCGGGAACAATAACCTGGTTCAAACCATCAGCTTTGATACCTGACAGATCGCTCTCCAATTCAACAATCCTGATATCACCCCCACCAAAAATCAGATATACCTTATCATCTTCAAAGAAAAGGCTGTGGTCGTGACAACTTGGCTCAAATGAATGTTCTACCCATGGTTCGTTTTCAGGGTCAGTAGTAGTATAAATGTGAGTTTTTCCAGAAGTAGCCGAGAATGTACTAGCATAGAACACTCCGTTATGATACCTGATACTTGGTGCCCATGAACCTCTACCATAGCAGTTCTGACCATTTTCAAGGTTCATCATGTCATTGTCAACCAGTTTGTCGTATGCATAGCTAACCAGCTCCCAGTTTACCAGGTCCTTTGACTTCATAATAGGCAAACCCGGATTCATGTGCATAGTAGTACTTGCCATATAATAGACGTCGCCTGCCCTGACCATGGCTACGTCCGGAACGTCGGCAAAGATCACCGGATTAGTAGCATAAACCTCTGGCTGAGGCTCAGTATTAGTTTTACATCCGGCTAAGCAACAAAGCACGAAAACCCCAATAAAGACTTTTTTCATTTTCCTGAATTTTATTCAAATTAATAGATGTATAACATATGTTAAATTTAGCTCCATTTCTGCAAAGATGCTTTAAGATTAAGATATTTTTACGCTTCCAGGTTTTAAATTATGAGTAAAATCACAGGTCAATAGAAGGCCTTATTCCAGTCTGAATTGGGATAAAAATCTTAATTTGCCTTCCAAAGACCGCTGTCTGCAAAGAATAACGCAAAACCCAACGCACATATAAACAAATACAGTTTTGGATACATCTATTAAATATTTAAACAGGAAATCCTTTAGCCTTTTTGCATTGTTAATAATGCTGTCTGCCGGACTTACAGCCCAGAAGGCAAAAGAATGGGAGGACCCACAGGTTATCGGTATTAACAAGGAAGATTATCACACCTCCCTGCTTCTGCCTTCTGCAAAGGCAGAAGCCTCATGGATAGTTTCACTTAACGGCAAATGGAAGTTCCATTGGTCAAAAGACCCGGATCACAGACCTACAGATTTTTACAAAAGAGATTATGACGCTTCCGGATGGGATGACATTGTCGTCCCGGGAAACTGGCAAATGCAGGGCTATGGATTGCCAATCTACTCCAACTGGACCTACCCTTTCAAAAATGATCAGCCGCGGGTAACAGCAGAACCGCCGGCAAACTACTACAGCTATGAAAATCGAAATCCCGTAGGTTCTTATGTTACCTCATTCGATCTTGAGTCAGTCATTGACGATAAGCAATACTTCCTACATTTCGAGGGGGTCGAGTCTGCAATGTATGTTTGGCTCAATGGACAACTTGTGGGATATAGCGAGAATTCATATTCACCTGCTGAATTTGATATTACTTCCTATGTCCGCAAAGGGGACAACAAGCTTGCTGTAGAAGTATATCGCTGGTCAGATGGCAGCTACATCGAAGATCAGGATATGTGGAGACTTAGCGGGATATTTCGTCCTGTTGAACTGTTAATCAGACCTAAAACTCACATCAGCGATTACTCTGTTACAGCGATGCCTTCAGATGATTTCTCAAATGCTACAATTCAGATTGAAGCAAAAATCAGGAATTGCAGTTCACGTGTAGCAAAGGATCTAAGTTTTGAAATCAGATTGTCAGGTAAGGATGCTAAGGGTAAACCGATAATAAAGACAGTCTCTTCAAAACTCCCTGCAACCGGACCAAATTCGACATCCAACATCGTACTTACCACTACCATTGATGCGCCGGCTCTGTGGTCAGCCGAGAAGCCAAACCTCTACGAGGTTGAGCTGTCTTTGTTGCACAAAGGACAGAAGGTTGAGGATCTTACCTTTCATACAGGGGTAAGAAATGTTGAGGTTAGAGGGGAAGTGCTATATGTCAACGGGAAGCCCGTTAAACTCAAAGGGGTTAATTATCATGAACATCATCCCAGAACGGGAAGATATCTGGATGCTGAAACACTTGAGTATGACCTCAAGATGATGAAGCGCGCCAATATCAATTTTATCAGGACATCACACTATCCGCATATTCCAACAGTTACCTTCACCCCCTAAGAATGGTGGAAGCAGCCGATATGGTGAAGGACAAGCCTTTGAGTAATATTGCCCTGGGAGAGGATGAATACTGGGCATATGGAGGCAGCTTCGGTGACCAGCCTAATAACGGATATACCTGTATCAACGGACTTTTTAGAGCCGACAGGGTGCCTAATCCACACTTCTATCAGGTTGCCAGGACCTATCAGAATATAGAATTTACACTTGTTGGCAACAATAAGATCAAACTGAGAAACAAGCACTTCTTCACTTCTCTTGATGAGTTTGACTACAGTTATGAGTGGATGGAAGGCGGAGTTATTATAAACAAAGGGAAGGCTTCACTCGCCGACGATATATTAACAATAGAGACTACTGTAGCAGAAAGAAAAGAACTGATTCTTACCATTTATGCTCACATAAAGCAAGAACAGCCATGGGCAGAGAAAGGCTTTGTAGTTGCCTGGGAACAGTTTGTTGTTTCACCAGGTGAAAAAAACACGTTATCAACAGACGCGGGTAAACCATCCATAAGTCTGACCGGCAATGAAATCAGAATAGAGGCTGCTGGCTCAGATTATGTATTTGATGCTAAAACAGGAGCCCTGATTTCATGGAAGTCAAACGGCAAGGAAATCCTTTCTGGTGCACTGGAACCTTACTTCTGGAAACCGGCAAATGTCAATCAGTTGCAAAACAACTACAACAACCGTCTGGGAGCATGGAGAGATGCAGCTAAGCAACGCATTCTAAAGGAATACCGGACATATCAAGATGAAGGAATACAGAGTATTGAGTTTAAATATGACCTACCTGTCGGAGCCTTATATATTCTGACCTATTCTATAGACGGAACAGGTAGGCTCAAGATCAATGCGCATTACAGTCCATACAAAACAGATATCCCACTGATGCCAAAATTTGGTTTCAGAGCTCAGCTATCCCCATCTTATGATACTTTTGCATGGTATGGTCGTGGGCCTCATGAAAACTATCCGGACAGGAAGTCCGGATATATGATTGGCCGATATAAATTGCCAATTGACAGCATAATGGTAGACTATGCCAAACCTCAGGATAATGCAAACAGGTGCGATGTTCGGAGCCTCAGCATTACTGGTAAAGATATTCCACTAATAAAGATCCAGGGCATAGACTTGTTTAATTTCAGGGCATGGACATACTTAGAAGAAGATCTTGAGAAGGCAGATTATCCCTTTCAGCTTCCTGACAGGGATTATATCAACCTTAACATAGATAGCGAGATACATGGTGTAGGAGGAAACGATGGATGGGGAGCGAGAACCATGGATCAATATACAGTTGACGGAAACAAAGAGCGCTCATTTGAGTTTATTATTGAAGCAATATAAAAATAAGCCGATCAGCTGATTATCATTTTAAGAAAGACAAATAAATGCTAGATTTCGGCGGGTAAAAACAGTAATACTTAGAGAATATGAAGCTAATATCATGGAATGTAAACGGGATTAGGGCTGTAACCCAGAAGAACTTCTTTGCAGACATTGAAAGTCTTGCACCCGATATTCTTTGTCTTCAGGAGACCAAGGCGCAGGATCATCAGGTAGAGGAAAGTCTTGCACCACTTAAAGACAAGTACCACATCTACAGCAATTCTGCTGAACGTAAGGGGTACTCGGGAACTGCAATCCTGACCAAGACGGCTCCAATCAGCGTTAGCTATGATATAGGCAAACCAGAACATGACCAGGAGGGGCGTGTGATATGTGCAGAATATGACAGTTTTTATCTTGTAAATGTTTATGTGCCTAATTCAGGTAGCGAACTGAAAAGACTTGACTACCGTCAGGAATGGGATCTTGACTTTTACAACTACCTGAAGAATCTGGAGAAGACCAAGCCTGTGATTGTTTGCGGTGACCTTAATGTCGCACATAAAAGCATTGACCTGGCCAGACCAAAGGAAAACTACAATAAGGCTGCCGGCTTTATGCAGGAAGAGATTGACGGTATGGATCGCTATGTGGGCGGAGGCTTTGCTGACACTTTCAGGCATCTATACCCTGATCGCACTGATAAATACAGCTGGTGGAGCTTCAGGGCCGGAGCACGCGGCAAGAACATAGGCTGGAGAATCGACTACTTCCTGGTTAGTCCCGCTCTGCTACCGCGAGTCAAGAATGCAGATATCCTTGACAATATAATGGGCAGTGACCACTGTCCGGTAACCCTTGAACTTGAGTAAATTAAATAAGAATAGTAATATTTTATGAAACGCGTATTGTATTTAGCAGCATTGACCCTGGCCCTTGGTGCCTGTGAAGAGAAAACCGATACCCCGGATGGTTCGTTTAACAACCGTGACCTTGTATTACAATCGGATATTATGACTCCGGAGGTACTATGGTCTTTCGGTCGTTTAAGTGAAGTAGCCCTCTCTCCCGATGGCAGTACCGTGGTATATGGAGTGACCTATACCAATATCAGTGAGAACAAATCCTACACTGACCTGTATACCGTTCCTGCGAAAGGTGGAGAAGTAAAGCAGATCACAAATACCAAGTTTAATGAAGCCCAACCTGGCTGGCATCCTGATGGACAAAAGATTACTTTCCTCAGTTCTGAATCCGGAAGCATGCAGCTTTGGGAGATGAACATCGATGGCAGTGCCCGTAAGCAAATTACGGATGTAGAAGGTGGTATCAGCGCTTACCTATACTCACCAGACATGAAGCAACTGGCATATATTAAAGCAGTAAAACTTGACCAGACTGTTAATGACCTATATCCGGATCTTCCTCTGGCAAATGCACGTATAGAAGATGATTTGATGTACAGGCACTGGGATTCATGGCATGACTATACATACAACCACCTGTTTATTGCTCCATACAGCGAAGGAAGTCTTATTACCTCAGGTAAGGATATAATGGAAGGTGAACGCTTTGACTCTCCTATGAAACCCTTTGGTGGAATGGAACAGATTGCTTGGTCACCCGACAGCAAAAGCATTGTATATACATGCAAGAAACTGGTTGGAAGGGACTATGCCTTCTCTACAAATTCAGACCTTTATCTGTACAATATTGAAACAGGACTTACTGAAAACCTGACCGAAGGAATGATGGGTTATGATCAGAATCCTGTCTTCTCTCCCGATGGCAGCAAGCTGATCTGGGAAAGCATGGAAAGGGATGGTTATGAAGCTGACAAGAACCGTCTCTTTCTGATGGACATGGCAAGTCGTGAAAAAAAGGATCTGACTGCATCATTCGATCATAATATTGCATCACCTGTATGGGATAGAGAAAAGCCCTATATCTGGTTTGTTTCAAATGTAAGTGCAACCGAACAAATCCATGCAATCGACCTTCAAACCGGAGAAATAACTAAGGTAACCGAGGGAATGCAAGACTTTGTTCAGGTCCTCAATGCCGGAGATATACTTATTGCCGTTCGCATGAGTATTAGTTCACCATCTGAAATATACAGCATAGACCTAGCTAGCGGAACTGCAACCAATATTTCAAATATCAATACACCAGTCCTGTCTCAACTTACCCTTGGTGATGTAGAAGAAAGATGGGTCAAGACCACTGACGGCAAGGATATGCTCGTTTGGGTTATCTATCCTCCCCACTTCGATCCTTCAAAGAAATACCCGGCCATCCTCTACTGCCAGGGCGGTCCCCAAAGCGGTGTAAGCCAGTTCTGGAGCCTTAGATGGAACTTCCAGATGATGGCTGCCAACGGTTACGTGGTGATTGCACCAAACCGCAGGGGACTGCCGGGCTTTGGAACTGAGTGGAATGAACAGATCAGTGGTGACTACGGAGGTCAGAATATGAAGGACTACCTGAGTGCTGTTGATGCCCTTTCAAAGGAGCCCTTTATTGACGAAACCCGTCTTGGTGCAGTGGGAGCCAGTTATGGCGGTTTCTCAGTTTACTGGCTCGCAGGCAATCACAATAAACGCTTCAAGGCATTTATAGCACATTGCGGGATATTCAACAGCGATATGATGTACACAACCACAGAGGAGATGTTCTTTGTTGACTGGGATATGAAAGGTCCATACTGGAAGCATCCCAATAAGCAATACAGTGCCTCACCTCACCTCTTTGCCGACAAGTGGGATACACCAATACTTGTAATCCACGGAGAAAAGGACTTCCGCATCCCTTACACACAGGGAATGGCAGCCTTCAATGCCGCCAGGATACAAGATATCCCTGCACGCTTCCTTTTCTTCCCCGAAGAAAATCACTGGGTGCTGTCTCCTCAAAATGGTATCCTTTGGCAAAGGGAATTTGCTGGTTGGCTAAATAAATGGCTAAAGGAGTAGCAGAATTAGCTTTGAAGGAAGCAGATTTGTTACAAGAGGATATTCAGGAGTGGTGATTAACCTGGACAAAAACAGATACTATTATAGAAATTTCATTAAACAGCCGCAGTGTCCCTGCGGCTGTTTTGATTAGTTGAGGAATTAGTTGCAATTTTGCCTTTGTAAATAAAATAAACAGAATAATGAAACCTACACTACTTATACTTGCTGCCGGAATGGGCAGTCGTTACGGGGGTTTGAAGCAAATGGACGAACTTGGTCCCTCCGGTGAATCAATTATTGACTACTCTATTTACGATGCTATACAGGCAGGCTTTGGTAAGGTTGTCTTTGTTATCCGTGAAGATTTTGCCGAAGCTTTCAAGGAAAGATTTGAACCCCGCCTTAAAGGAAGGATAGAAACCACCTATGTATATCAAAGTCTTGACAAGATTCCGGCAGGATTCACAGTTCCCGAAGGTCGCGAAAAACCCTGGGGTACCGGTCATGCAATGATTATGGCAAAAGATGTAATTGATACTCCGTTTGCAGTTATCAATGCTGACGACTTCTACGGCAGGGATGCTTATGCAAAGGCTGTTGAGTTTTTGAAAGCAAGCAGGGAAGAGAATGCCTATGCAATGATAGGATATGCCTTGAAAAACACCCTGTCTGAGCACGGTACTGTGTCAAGGGGGGTGTGTGGTGTTGATGCAAACAACTTCCTTACTCACGTGGTAGAGCGCACCAAGATAGGATATGAAGGAGAGAAAATATTCTTTTACGAGGACGATAAGAAGGAGGAACTAAGCGGAGAAGTCCCTGTATCAATGAACTTCTGGATATTCAAGCAAGGCTTCCTGGCTCATCTTGAAGAAGGATTCAAGGACTTCCTTAAAGCCAAAGGTAGTGAACTGAAGTCTGAGTTTTACTTCAACGCCCAGGCAGACAATATGGTCAAAAGTGGTAAGGCAACCGTTAAGGTTATCAACACCTCATCCCGCTGGTTTGGAGTGACTTACCGCGAGGATCGTCCCATGGTTCAGGAGTCATTGCTTAAGCTCCATGAATCAGGTCTTTATCCAAAACAAGGTCTCTGGGTATAATTACTGTTTATCCAGTTTTGAATAGTAATCACAGAAGTCCCTGAGTCCACATTCTCCACATTTGGGTTTTCTGGCAATACACACGTAGCGTCCGTGCAGGATCAACCAATGGTGTGCTATTGCCAGAAGGTCCTCAGGGATATACTTCACAAGCTGCTTTTCTGTCTCCAAAGGGGTCTTGGCATCTTTAGTCAGTCCTATACGAGCTGCAACTCTAAACACATGAGTATCCACTGCCAGAGCAGGTTTATTAAAGACCACAGAAGCTATCACATTAGCTGTCTTGCGTCCAACACCTGGCAGTTTCTGCAACTCATCCACATCAGAAGGTACTACTCCACCAAATTCACCTATCAGCTTCTGGGCCATCCCCACAAGGTTCTTACTCTTGTTATTGGGGTAGCTGCAAGAACGGATATATTCAAACACTTCCGATACCTCAGCCCTTGCAAGGGTCTCTGGTGCAGGGAAACGCTCGAAAAATTTAGGAGTAATCTGGTTGACCCTCTTGTCGGTGCACTGAGCTGAGAGTATAACAGCAACCAGTAGCTCATAGGGATTACTATAATGCAGTTCGGTTTCCGCAACCGGCATATTCTCCTGAAACCAGGCAATAACTTTATCAAACCGTTCTTTCCTACGCATATTTACATCATTAGCAAGAGGCTCAGAGCCATAACGGCCATGCCGCTCACAAGTCCATAGATTGAGAGGTGGTGCTCACCAAACTCACGGGCAGCGGGCAGCAGTTCATCAAGACTAATAAAAACCATTATACCAGCCACTGAAGCAAAGATAATCCCAAAAAGTAGTGGTCCCATAAAGGGCATCAGCAGACCAAAACCTATCAATGCACCCAATGGTTCTGCAAGCCCTGAAAGGAAGCTGTAGCGAAAAGCCTTACGCTTACTACCTGTTGCATAAAATACTGGAATAGAAACTGCAATACCTTCCGGGATATTGTGAATTGCAATTGCAGCAGCAATTGCAATACCCAGGTTTGGATCAGCCAGGGCAGCAGTAAAAGTTGCCAAGCCCTCGGGAAAGTTGTGAATAGCGATTGCCAATCCCGTCATTACTCCCACACGCATCATCCTTTTTTCCTTTGTTTTCCTTTTCCTTTGCTCCTCGGTCATATCTTCCACTTTCCCAATCTCGTGAGGGTTCTCTCCTTTTGGGATAAACCTGTCGATAAGTGCAATCAACATGATACCTCCAAAGAAAGAAAGCACCGTAATCCAGGTCCCGTGAACGTCCCCATATTCAGCGGACAGCTGAGTCCTGGCTTTGAGGAAGATCTCCACAAAGGAGACATAGATCATAACACCGGCAGAGAAACCTAGTGAGATTGACAGAAAGCGGGTATTAGTACGCTTGGCAAAGAAGGCCATGGCACTACCGATACCCGTTGACAAACCGGCCAGCAGGGTCAGTCCAAATGCCAACATTACATTACTAACTTCTATATCGCCCATATTATATATCTTTAATCGTTACAAATATTCTTTGTACCAGCTCTTCCGACAAAATCATCCTGCGATCACCAATCTCCACTTCCATACTCCTGTCGAAATCAAAGCTTCTTAAATTCCTTATCAAAACCCCGGGACGGATACCGTAGCTCTCAAACAAGTCAAAGATTTCTGGTTCACGTACTATCAGTCTTGACACCACATAATCTTTGTTATCCTCTACAGCTGAAAGGGATTCCAGACCAATCTGAACTGGCAGATCACCATCCCTTCCCGGGATGGGCTCTCCATGAGGATCGAAGTCCGGAAAACCGAGGAATGCATCAATATGATTCATTAGCTCATCTGAACTGTGATGTTCAAGACGCTCGGCTTCCTCATGAACGGTCTTCAGATCCAGATCCAAAATCTTATGCAGAAAAAGCTCCCACAGACGGTGTTTACGAATAATCTTCAGGGCCTCTGCCCTGCCCTCATCGCTCAAAGTAAGATCCTTGTATGGAGAATAGTCAACTAGCCCTCTGAGGGCAAGTTTTCTGGCCATGTCAGTTACGGCAGCCGAACTAACATTTAGTCGGGATGCCAGGAGTGACCTGCTTACGTCGCCCGGCTTCTCCTGACTTAGAAGAAAAATCGTCTTAAGGAAATTGTCAATCGAAATAGACATCTTATCAAACTGATACACTGCAAATTTAAGTGCACTTAAATTAATTTGCAAGCAGTTTAAAGTTATTTCACAATGTGATTATATAGCAGATTCCTTTGCTTTAATTAAGGCTAAGTCGTCCGGAAATACTAATTTTACCTGATTAAACATTCATGCTCCATTACTGTTTTCATTGAAGATAAAGCATTTATGAAGAGTCACTTGATTTAGACAAACATTAAAAGACAAGACAATGAGAGCACTTTCACTATTTCTTTCGATTGCAGTCCTGAGCTTAAGCTGCGCTTGCGGACAATCACAAACCTCAACAACCGATCCAAAATACGTATTTGAAAACCCAGCACCTCATACGCCTGTAGTTCTGCCAGATGAAGTAGAGTTCGCATCATCTCCAAAGAACATAATTCTACTTATTGGAGACGGAATGGGTGTAGCTCAGGTGTACTCAGCACTAACAGCAAACCAAGGACAGCTTAACCTGGTTCACATGAAGAATGTAGGTTTCAGCCAGACTCAAAGTGCTGACAATTACACTACAGACTCGGCAGCTGGTGGAACAGCTTTAGCAACTGGCCAGAGGGTAAAAAACGGGGTGGTTGCAATGGATGAAAATGGTAATCCTGTCAAGTCCATCCTTTACCTGAGTGAAGAAAACAACAAGGCAACAGGACTGGTATCCACATCTGCCATTACGCATGCGACTCCTGCTTCCTTCATTGCTCATCAGCCTAGCAGAGAGATGTATGAAGCAATTGCTGCCGATTTTGTAGGTAGCGGAATAGACATTTTCATCGGTGGTGGCCGTAATAATTTCGCAAAGAGGAAGGATGGGCGCAACCTACTTGAAGAGTTGCAGAACCTAAACTACAAGGTTTTCAACTCTCTGGAAGAAGCAGCCTCCGAAGACTCTGCTCCCATGGCAATACTCACCGCAGACGAGCATAATCCTTCCTATCCTGAGCGTGGCGATATGCTTCCTGATGCCACCAATAAGGCTATTGAAGTATTGAAAAACAACGAAAACGGTTTCTTCCTAATGGTTGAAGGATCACGTATAGACTGGGGCGGACACGCCAATAACATATCAGAGGTTGTGTTGGAAACCCTGGATTTTGACCGCGCAATTGGAGTTGCTCTTGCTTTTGCAGCCGAAAACAAAGAGACTCTTGTAATTGTAACCGCAGACCATGAAACAGGCGGTCTTACAATCGACAAAGGTGACATTTCTAAAGGTAAGGTAAGCGCCAAATTTGCATCAACGGACCACACTGCTGTTATGGTTCCAGTATTTGCCTATGGCCCGGGTGCCGAACTCTTTGGTGGTATTCTAAAGAACACTGATATATTCAACAATATGGTTAAGGCTTTTAGCTTTGAACCAGTTGCAGCTGAATAAGGCATTCCAATGATAGACAAATAAAAACAGGGCGTGAATCCGGTAGGATTCACGCCCTGTTTGTTTAAATAATTATTCTCCTATCTTCTTAAAACTGTCTTCGACATATTCGAACTTACCAACACCGACCAACTTATACACTATTGTGTGTGTAACGTCAGAAACAGTGGTACCCTCGTATATTGCCACATTGAAGGTATAGGTAATATCTACACCATCGATTGGTGCTACATTTGGATGCATTATCTCAAGCACCTTACCCATGACTTCGATCAGTCGTTCCTTCAACAGAGCCTTAACCTCATCATCACTCATGCTTGAAGGATAGCCAGAAGGACTTTGGTTACGCGCAGCCTGTACCCTCCAGTCCACATTGTTGTAATATGCTGATGTACCTGCATAGTACTCGTTGTTGCCGTAGCTTGACACATAGCCATCACCTTTCTTGCCAGCACCTCCAGGTACGTCAATATTTTCCCAGACCCAGTCAGAGGCAGCCTGATAATAAGCCATGATAAATGCATCATTCCTGATTGGAGCAAGGTTAATTACAACACTAGGATCCCATACCCATACACCATTAGCCTTTACAAACTGATCGGTAACTACAACACGAGCATCGTTTTTCTTCCAGACGCCACCAGTCAGGATATATTCCTGAGCACCAAACTTACCAACCTGACCGTCGAAGAACAATACATTTTTACTGTCTTCTTCAAGCGCATAGGGGAATTTGCTCTTCAGGAATGTTGGCAGGTAGTTTTCTGCAGGATTTGAAGAGCTAAAGTAGCTGATACCCATTGCTGTATAATCCGATGGGCTCAATATCACTGCAGAGTTTTCAGGTTGCCATGCGCTACCATTGAACCTATACAATGTGTAAATATTGTTTTGAACAGTTGCAGCCTTCAGCATTGAGGCAGACTTCTTAGCTGCACGTGTATATGTATTTACTTTTACATCATAGATCTGATATGTAGTACTTTGAGGAACTGAATTATCTCCCTGATATCTCAAAGCAACTACAATGTCCTTACCCTTAAACGCATTAAGAGAAGCAGCACCAACATTCAATACAGGACTATAATTGGTTGCATTCTGTGGAAAAACAAATGCATCAGTCACATCAGTCCATGTTGCAGCTTCAACATCTCCAGCATAGTCGTCAGACACCAAAACTGAAAGGCAGTCATGATTATAGTATCCTACAACCAGATTTAGTGACAGTTGTGAATGACCTTCTGCAGGAACAGAAATACCGGGGGAAACAAGCCATCCATCCTGCAATTCAGCAGGGTCTGCATTATGGGCAGAGAAGACTGCTCTGTAATCATTCTGATAAGAAGTTACAGACCATGCTTTAGTTCCACTCAGAGTAATATTGTCCCATGCGTCAAGGCCATTTTCAAAGCCTTCAGCAAAGACAGTCTGAACAGCAATATCTGTATCGTCACCCAACTGAACATTGTCAATTTGATATGTTGAAGTCTTACTGTTATTAGCATCACCTGCATAACGGAAAGCAACCCGTACATTATTATCCTTGTAACCTGACATATCTAGCATACCGGCAATATACAGGTTAGTATTACTGTTGCCTGTATTGTAAAATGCAAAGTGATGGGTAACATCTTCCCATGTTGCCTCATTAGGATCTCCGCCTGCATAGTCCTGAGAAACAAGAACCTGAAGAAGGTAAGCATTAAAGTAACCTATATTAACATCAAAGCTTAATGTTGGAGAAACAGATTGAGACAGGTTTACCTCAGGAGTAATAAGCCATGCAATAGCTTCTCCTCCTGCGCCAAAAGCAGAGAACTGAGGATATAAGTTACCGTCGTATAATTTACCTTCCCATCCTTTGGATCCTTTCTCTACATAATTAACCCACGAAGCAAGTTCAACCTGGGCATTGGCAGTAATAGAACTAAAGTCCTCACTAATTTGAGTTGGAACAGGATCAACAAAATCACCTGGTTCTTCCTCAGAATAGTTGTAAACTACAGCCTTAAGAGTGCCGGCTTCTGCGTCCGGATATGCAGTAGTCAGGAATGTATTTACAAAGCGGGACAAGGGCTTTTCCGGAGTAAGGTAAAGAATTGGTTCACCACTCCATACAGTCTTGTAATCATTTGTTGAAAGAGTATAAATACCGGTTGCAGCAAGTTCTGCCAAATGAGCAGGGGCTTCGTCCTGGTAATTATAGGTAACCCTAACTACTGATTTATCATCAGCAGCCTTATAAAGGCTTGCAAGATAGTTGGGAATATACCTTGCAGCCTTAAGAGCAGACGAGAATGTCTGTGTGGTCTTAAGGCTGCTCAGTTCTGCAGAAACTCCCTCCTGTGTTGCCAAGGTTTTGTTTGCACTTAAATTGGATATGGCAGCATAATCAGCTTCTGTTAATACCAGATCCTTGTTCTTGATATCCACCGGTGCTGCTAGCTCATCCAGCCCCGGGAAGTACTCGTCATTGTATTCGCATGAGATCAGTGCAACCAATGCGAGACTGACAATATAATAGATTATTTTTCTCATCGCTCAGATAATAAACGGTTCTTAGAAACTTATCTTCATTCTTACGGTATAGGTCCTGCCAAAACCATAGAATATACGGTTGGCTGATTGCCATGTACCGTCACCTCCATCAGTTGCATCAGCAATATATTCCTGATCGAACACATTGTTTACATTACCTGACAATGTTGCCCTAGTACTTCCAAGCGGGAAACTATAGGAAGCAAAAAGGTCGAACAGGTGAGATTCAGGGATTTCCCATGGACTAACAAAGTCCTTAACACCAAACATCAATAGATCACTACTATTGAATGCCCAGTCAGCATAGTTGCGACCTGCATAGAAGTAATCAATACCGGCCCTTAGGTCAGAAGATAGCTTGAACTTAAGTCCCAATGAAGCAGTAGTCTGTGCAGATCCACCTACCTTAACACCTTTTAGGTTAAGACGCATAGAAGCATGATCAGGTGCACCGGCACCAGATGCTATATTACCCTCCATATCTGCCAAAGGCTGGCTACCATCATCATAGAAATAACCAATAGCATTATTATTCCATTCCCAATCTCCAAGTGATACCATCGCGTTGATATCAAGCCATCTGCCAACACTTGCATAAGCTTCAAGTTCAATACCCTGGTGCAATGCATCGATACCTTCCATATTTACAGTACCACGACTACCATTGTTAAGGTCTACAGAACGGCTCAGCAATTTATCCATCCACTCGGTACGATAAAAGTTGACATCAGCCTTCAACCATGGAGTCTTGAATCCATAACCAAACTCAACAGAAAAGATTTTTTCATTTACCGCACCAATATTCTTTTCGTTACTTACAGTAGAGTTGAGAAATGCACCTCCGGAGAAAAATGGAGCCCTGCTTATATATCCAACATTAGCAAATACATTATGTACAGGGGTCAGATTGTAGTTGGCACCACCTTTTACGGTAAAGCCCCAGAAATCAATCTTATCGGACTCAGCATGGTCCTTATCATAATAGAACCTGTCATAACGCCAATAAGTGGTGTTGGAAAACGAGCCGGCAAGGAAGGAACTAAGGTTGCCCAGATTGTATTCAGCTTGACCGAAACCTCCAGCCTGGAACACAAATCCATCATAGTCACGATAGATAACATCACCTACCTGAAGCTTCTTATTGATAAAGGCATCTGTCCCCGCTCCGGCATAATTTTTCGGATCCACATTTGCCCTATATCTATCAATATAGTACTTACCACCATACAGGTCTATCAGTTCGTTGGTATGTACACCTTTATAATACCTGATATCACCACCTCCATAAACGTCAATATTACTACCAATCTTTGTAGTATAGGTTGACAAGAGTCCAACCCAGTCATGGTAGTTTTTGGATATTGACATAGCTAGCATTGATCCGTTTTCACTTGCCTGGTTGACTTCGTATATTTTGTCATAGGCAAAAGTCCCATCCGGATTCCTGTATGTCATACTAAGAATACCATTGTTGGCACCGTACCAGTGTCCTGAATATTGACTGTTTGCATACTGTCCGCTGTAACCATAACCTCGACCTATAGAAACATAAACTGCTGTATTCAGGCTTGACTTCTCATTGATCTGCCATAAGTGGTTTAGTGATATCTGAGGTTTGTGGTAAACATTCTTTGCAGATGTTTTCCTCTCACCATTCAAACCATAACCATAGGTAGGATTGTACTTATAAGGAGAATCACCGTTCATGTAGTTCTTTACTTCCTGCCATCCTTCTATTGTAAGCCCGTCATAAGAGCTACGTTGGTTGTGCCACTGAGGAGCACCAAATGCTGTAAGTGAAAGTTGTTGGTTGTCACCAATCTTCTTGGCTAAATTGAAAAAATAGTTATAGCCTTCAAACTCGGTGCCCTGAACATATCCATCACCCCATGTCTTACCAAGGAGGATAGTCATTGCCCAGCCATTATCAGAAAGTCCGGTTGAGACGGTTCCAACAACCTTGTTGTAACCGTCATTACCAACGCCATACGAAAAGAATCCACCTTTACGGGCATCAAGTGATTTTGTAACAATGTTGATAGAACCACCAACAGATGGAGCAGAAACCTTTGAAGCACCCAAACCTCTCTGGGTTTGCATCAAAGCTGTAACATCAGCCAAACCTGCCCAGTTTGACCAATAGACTCCTCCCCACTCCATATCATTCATGGGAACACCATTGATCATAACAGCTACGTTAGCCGATTGAAAACCACGCATATTGATTTTTGAGTCTCCAAAACCACCCGCGCCCTTGGTAGCATAAATACCGGGAGTGGCTCTAAGAATTTCGGGAAACTCGAGTGTACCAATCTTTTCCTCAATAAATTGTGGTGTAATATTTGACATCGCAACAGGAGTCTTTCTGGCAACACCCACAGATGCAACAACAGCAATCTCATCCAGATTAATTGATTGAGGATCCAGATATACAATACCAATATTGCCGTTTGTGGCAACATTATACCTCATAGTCTTATCGGCATAACCGATAAAAGCGAACTTAAGATTAACGTGAGCTTCGCTAACAGTTAGTTCAAAGTTACCATCCATGTCTGTGACCGTTCCGGAGGTAGTTCCATCAACAACCACGGTCGCACCCGGCAGAGGATCTCCATTATCGGCATCGAAAACCTTTCCGGTCACCTTGTACTGACTGAATACTACTGTTGAGCCAGTAAACAGCAACAACAGCAAAAGCATCAGGCTTCTGATTTTCATAGTTTTGCGTTTGTAAATTATTAAAATTCCCCATGTGAAAAAATCCTACTTAAAGTTCATAAAACCCTCACGATATTCAAACTTAAAAACGTTATTTTTCACTTAACTTTATATTAACTTTTCAACAAAAAACACAAAAAGGCGGTCACAAAACTACAGTTTTAAGACCACCTTTCTATAAGTTCCGATAGAAAATACGTGAACAATCACGTATGCTACAAACATCTGATTATCACTAAATTATGCAACAGCTGCACCAATCAGATAAACAGCAGCAAGAGCCACGATAGGATACAATTCGGCAAATACTGCAAGTATAAGGGTCTTACCACCCACATCATAACCTGATCCCACAGCGGCTATACCATTAGCACAAACCTTGGCCTGATTGATTGCAGATATCAAACCTACAAGGCCCAACGCCAAGCCCCCACCGAAAACGGCAGCAGCCTGAAGCCATGTGATTGCAGGAATCAACAAGCCAAAACCATTGAGAAGGAAGTAACCTGCAAAACCATACAAACCCTGACTACCAGGAAGTGCTGTAAGCATTACATAAGTTCCAAAGCCATCATCTTTTTTCTTAAGTGCTCCAACTGAAGCATTGGCGGCAATGGCACAGCCAATCGCGCTACCAGCACCTGACAACCCGACCATCAAGCCGATTCCCAAATAAGCTAATAAAATAGGTTCCATGTTTGATCGTTTTAATAATTATTTTTCAACTGCATTATTTTCAATCTGTTCCGGCTCTGTTGCAAAAGGAGAGTACTTCTTCCCTCCTCCCATAAAGCCGGCATTCTTGTAAAATTCAACAAAGGTAAGCCTTATTGGGTGTACAAAAGCACCAATACCGCTCATTACCAAGGTTATACCATGTCCTGCAAGAAGTATAATAGCCATTATTATGAAACCTACAACAGGTATGTCCGGTTTCATAGTTGTTCCCATCATATTGAATACAGAAGCAAGAATTCCTCCTGAAATTCCAAGGGCAAACAAGCGTACATACGACAGCATATCACCAAGAACCCCGGTTACCATACCATAGGTATCCCATATACCGGCAAGGATATTCATAAATATATTACGCTTGGGATCGTTGAGGACGAAAATCAGTAATCCTGCTACAACTCCCACCCCCTTGTACAGATTACCCGCAAGCGGTTCGGAAATCACTCCTTTTGAGCTTAACATATAGGTACTCCCCATTCCAAGTATCATGATGATCCAGCCTATAGTACTGAATGCATATCTGAAACCCTGACTAATAGTAATATTCGCCACTTTGATAAACATACCGAACATTATCTGAATAGCTCCAAGTATCAGGGACAGGGTGAATAGCTGATCTGTAGTGATAAATTTATCCTTAAAACTCTGAAATAAAGGAACATTAAAATCACCCAGACTCAAACCAAAAAAGGTACCGGTACATAAACCAAAGATCACTGTTCCCAGTCCAAGGAATTGACCAAGTGTGAGTACTTGCTTCATTTTTTTCAACTTCCTCTTGGCCAGCGTGGCTGCCAGCAGAACAATCAGGCCATAACCGGCATCACCAAGGGCGATACCAAAATATAGCATGTAAAACGGAGCAAAGAAAGGAGTCAGATCCAATTCCCTGTAATTAGGCATGTCATAGAAATCACCAATGATTTCAAAGACTCTTGTAAACTTGTTATTCTTAAGAAGCACAGGAACCTTCTCACCCGGTATCGGGTCTCTGGAAATCCAGGCTACTGTCTGAGTCTCAAGATACCTGTTTAACTCATCGCAGTTTGGCTTGGGTACCCAACCCTCGACCAGCTTAACCTTACCTTCAGCCTCGTCAGAAGTCTGATTTTTGACGAAAGCAAAATCAAATGAAGTCTTAAGTTCCCTCCTGTAGTTCTCAATATCCTGAATTCCGCAATATGCAATAGTATCAATCAGCCTCTTTAGTTCTGTAATCTTCAAGGCTGCCTCATCAACCAGGTCCTTCAACTCAGAAATCGAACGCTCAGGCACTGCAATTTCATCTACACCCGGCAGTTCCACATCTGCAGGTTCATTTTTGTATGAGGCCAGAATAAAATGTCGGTAACCCTGATGGTCGCTTACAATACCAACAGGATATTCCTGTATCCATTCATTGCGGAAGTTCTTAAGAGAACATAACAAAAAGCGCAGTTTTACTCCTGATTCGGCGAGTTTCTGAACAGTTGTCTGAGAGAAATCACCCCAGGGCTCAAGCTGTTTGATCTCCTTTTCCAGACCGGCTTTATATTGCTCCAGTCTTTCCAATTCAGCTTCCGCATCCTTTAGTTTGCCTAGCAAGTCCTCTCCACTGCCACTAAGTGACAAAGCGGGAACCTCACTAATAGCATTCCTACGTGCTTCGAGGGTCTTGAGAGTCTGGGTAACATCCGCCAGAGTACGCATCATCTCCTGCATATCCTCAGCAGGTTCAGCAGCCTTGGTCTCGATATGCACTACCCCCAACCTTCTGATTTCCTCAAGGAAGGCCTCATAGTCGGTATGAAATACCAGAAAGGAGTATTTCTGCATTTTAACTATCATTGCTCAACCTCCTTTTCTTTCTCTTGTCTGGACTTTATAATCTTCTGGGCTGCTTTGGACAGGTTGTCCTCATCCTCAAGGAAACGTTTAATCTTTCTTATTGCGTCCTCAAAGCCCGGGATCTGAACCTTCTCGTATAGGTTTACCTTTTGAGTAGTCTTTTTGCGTGCATGATCAAGCAGTTCCATCTTCCTGCTAAAAACTTCACGGTTGATGGCTATTTCTGCAAGACTTTTAAGAATCACTATTCCATCGGCAAACCACAATGGGCGACTGAAGCTGTTATAAGGAGCTATCTCAAACTGCACCCCGTCGAGGACAGGGGTCTTGACCCCTGCTATTTTCTTTACAGATAACTCAACGTCGCTAATCCTTATCAGGGAGCTGTCAAACTCACCCCAGAGTCGTTGCATCCTTTCATACTTTGCAATCTCTTCACCGTATCTTTGGTCAAGTTCGGCAGCCATATCGCGTGCCCTCTTAACCTCCGAACGGAGTGCAGATTCCTTGTTCTTAAGAGTAGGCAGTGTTCGCTGCCTTATCTTAAGTTGTTTCCCAAGGTTCTGAAGGGATGTCTTATTATATTGAAACTTTATTGCCATTTGACAAACTTAGTTACCCTTCCAGTATAGGTCTACAAATTCCTGCTTGATACGAACCTCTGCTTTGGTAAAGTACCTGCTTAATAATTCCCAACAGGTATCAAGCATGGTATCAATATCAATATTAACATCGATTGCGAGCAGCTTTTCAGAATACTCCCTTGCAAAATCAAGTGCCCTTTCATCATAATTGGAAAGGTCGAAACCGTTTTCAAGTTTGGTACGTGCATTTGCAGCATCAGCAAACAACCTTACGCAGGTGTTCATCACCTGCGGGTGATCAGCTCGTGTTTTCTTTCCGATAACAAGCTGTTTCAGACGAGAAAGAGAGCGGAAGGGGTCAACTATAACCTTTCCAATCTCACTATCGCGACGCAGGAACAACTGTCCCTCTGTAATATATCCAGTATTGTCGGGGATTGCGTGTGTAATATCACCTCCCGACAGAGTGGTTACCGCAACAATAGTAATTGAACCTCCGGAGGGAAACTGCACTGCCTTCTCGTAAATCCTTGCAAGGTCTGAGTAAAGGCTGCCCGGCATACTGTCCTTAGACGGGATTTGATCCATACGGTTGGATACGATACTAAGAGCATCGGCATACAGTGACATATCTGTAAGCAGAACCAGTACATTCTCATTCTTGTCAACAGCAAAATACTCTGCTGCCGTAAGGGCCATATCAGGAACCAGAATACGTTCTACAGGGGGATTCTCAGTAGTGTTTACAAAGGATACTATACGTTCAAGCTGACCGGCATTTTCAAACAGGTTTTTAAAATACAGGTAGTCGTCGTTGGTAAGCCCCATACCTCCAAGTATGATCTTGTCGGCCTTTGCTCTAAGCGCAACATTTGCCATAACCTGGTTGTAGGGCTGGTCAGGGTCGGCAAAGAATGGGATCTTCTGTCCTGAAACCAATGTATTGTTAAGGTCAATACCTGCAATACCAGTAGCAATCAGTTCCGAAGGCTGCTTACGCCTTACAGGGTTTACCGAGGGGCTACCAATATCACGGACCTCACCTTCTGCCTCAGGTCCACCATCAATTGGGTCACCGTAGGCATTAAAGAAGCGGCCACATAGCTGATCACTAACCTTCAATTGTGGTGGACGGCCCAGAAAGGCCACCTCGGCATTTGTAGGAATACCCTCTGTACCTGAAAACACCTGAAGGATAATTTCGTCACGAACTATCTTAACCACCTGTGCCAGACGTCCGTCCACTATGGCCATCTCATCATAACCAACATCCGTAGCTTTAAGTGTTACAGTAGCCTTGGTTATATTGGTCAGTTTTGTATATGTTTTTTGAAATGCCTGACTTTCCATTCTTTCTTACTTTTTGCTTTACACAATAAAATAGCTGCTGATGTACTATGTCAGCTCTTTTTGGTCTCAAGAAACTTCTGAAGGTCAGCCTCAAGAGTATTGAACTTATCAGATTTGAATTCCAGATAGTTCATCTGCTTGTAAACATTTATTACCTCCTTGAAGAATACTCCCACCTCCTCAAAATTCTGGAAGCTGAAAGGGGTATCTGTAACATTCAGAACTGACTCCAGCATATAGCTCTGTCTTTCCATCGGTGTTGAAGCATCGATCTTGTCAAAGGCATCCTGTTGCAGTATCACAAAGTCTATAAGCTCCGACTTCCAGTATCTTTCATGAAATTCCAAAGGTACACCATCATCACCCAGGATGTTGATTTGCTCCATGGCCTCCTTACCCCTTAGCAGTATATCCTTTGCCTTTGTAACATTATCAAGCCATGACTCACTAAGCCTCTTCTTCAGGTTTTCCTGAACCTCGGCATACTCCAGGTATTTAGAATAACTGTCAATCGGGTCAATTGCAGGATAACGCTTACTGTCAGCCCTTTCCTGTGACAATCCGTAGAAACAACGGGCTGCCTTACGGGTACTCTCAGTAACAGGTTCCTTAAGGTTACCACCTGCAGGAGATACAGTACCTATAAAAGTAATGGATCCGGTTGCACCATTTGGCAGGTAAACGAAGCCGGCTCTTGAATAGAAATTTGAGATAATTGCTGATAGGTCCATCGGGAAGGCATCAGGTCCGGGAAGCTCTTCAAGCCTGTTGGACATCTCACGCAGGGCTTGAGCCCAGCGTGAAGTGGAGTCAGCCATCAGCAACACCTTCAATCCCATGGCACGATAATACTCAGCCAAGGTCATAGCCGTGTAAACAGAGGCCTCACGTGCTGCCACAGGCATATTTGATGTATTTGCAATAATTGTAGTACGCTCAATAAGCTTGCGTCCTGTACGGGGGTCATCAAGTTTTGGAAACTCCGAGAAAATCTCAACAACCTCATTTGCACGTTCACCACAAGCTGCAATGATAACCACATCTGCTTCGGCCTGCTTTGATATAGCGTGCTGGAGTACTGTCTTACCAGTACCGAAAGGTCCAGGAATAAATCCGGTTCCCCCTTCAGTGATAGGGTTAAGAGTATCAATACAGCGAACTCCGGTTTCGAGCAGTTTGAAAGGACGCGGTTTTGATGAGTATCCGGGAACAGCCCTTTTGACGGGCCACTTCTGCACCATGGTAACAGGAATATCCCTTCCTTCGTCATCAGTAAGCACTGCTATGGTCTCATCCACTGTATAATCACCTTCTGCAGCTATGGATTTGATAACATAGCGCTTGTCCATCTTGAAAGGAACCATAATTTTATGGGGGATACTGTTTTCCATTACCTCTCCAAGCCATGCAGCGGCAGTTACTATATCACCTGTTTTTGCCAGAGGATTGAAATGCCATTTCACATCACGGTGTAGTGGATCAGTGTAATTACCACGTTGTAGGAAAATACTTTCCATCTTGTCGAGGTCGTTCTGCAAACCGTCATAGTTGCGTGACAGGATACCGGGGCCCAAAGTTGCCTCTAGCATGTGTCCCTCAAATTCGGCCTTAGCACCTACTTTTAGGCCACGGGTGCTTTCAAACACCTGGACATAAGCATTGCGCCCAGTTACCTTTATAACCTCGGCCATCAGGCGCTCATCATTGTGGATGATAAAGCAGATCTCATTTTGAGCCACAGGTCCATCTACCTCAACGGTTACCAAGTTGGATACGATACCGGCAACCGTCCCCGTAGTTTTCTTATTTCTTTCCATAAGCTACTGTAAATTCTGCAGGAAACTGAAATCCCGTTTCAAACTCTTTCAGCAATCTGTTAAACATTTCCTTACCTTTTTCAAAATCCAAAGCTGACCATCGTTCGGCCATAAACAACTTCAACAAGAAGACCAGTACTCTTTCTATTGTGAAATAGTCAAAGAAACTGATCTCATCCAGGTATTCCCACTTGTAATAGTCAAGCTTTAGTTCCCTCTCAAGGAGGTCATTAATCTCAAAAATTTGGATGAGCTGCTCGATCTCTGGTAGCTCGGCAGCCAGTCCAAAATCGCGGGCCCTGCTCTTTTTAAGGGCTGCGACTATATCATTGTCACCAACAAGGGCATTTTCAAAGGGGATATTGTGCTTTCTGCCGTTAAGTGCTGCCATTACATTACCCACATTCATCTGGTATGCAGCATACTTACGCACGAACTCATTAGGAGACTGCTCAAGGTAGTTGATATAGGCCAATGTCAACCTCATCTCAGCTGTATAATAATCAGAAGGAGCATCTTCACTAAAAAATGATGAAGCAAAGTCTACCAGATATGTTGGAAAGTCAGAAAGATCCTCATTCTCTAATGACTTACGATCCTTAAGCAGCTCAAGGCTTTCTCTTGAATAGTTCCCCCTCTCATCCCATTCCATATTCCTGTCAAACAACAGATTAAGCAGATTGAAATGATCAAATGGAAGGTAGAACAGCTCAGCAAGCCGCAGGTCTTCAGGATGAAGATGCTCGGAAAGCAATTGCCTAAAAGCTACGGATGAGAAAAGAGATCTCTTTTCCTCCGGAACAATATCAGGCAAACCCGCAACTAATGCATAATAGTTTCGTTTTGCCATCTCCTACTTGTCAAACAGAATTTCCTTGGTCTTGGGACGCAGATAATCTTTGAAGAAATTAGTGAAATCTGTGTCGCTAAAACTAATAATATATGAACCGTCGGCCGGACCAATTTTAAAACCAGAACGAACACCGTCAGAGAATGACAACTCGAGACCTTTGTTAAGCTCGGACGCCAACTGGTTTTTGTAGTATGTTTCCAGCTCTTGCCTATCCTTCTCTGGAAGAATCAGAAGCAGATCCATGGCACCTTTCTCAGCAAAACCCTTGATAAGATTTCCGATAAGGCCCTTGAGAAACTCTTTGTCGCCAAACAGTTCCTTTACAGAAGGTTGAATAGCCTTCATGCATACAGTATTGGCAATTGTCTGCTTAAGAGCTGCTACAGCCTGACCTATAGACATTTTCAATTCAGACTCAATGTGTAGCTTAAGACTCTCTGCCTTGCTTTCAGCCTCTGCCACTATGCTATCAGCCTTTGACAGAGCTTCCTGCTCGATGGCCTTAGCCTTTTCCTGTGCAGCCTTTATAATAGCATCAGCCTCCAGCTTTGCCTTTTCTACACCTTCGCTATAGATCTTTTCAGTTAACTCCTGAAGTTTTGTTTGCATGATCCGTTTGATTTATTGACTCGCCAAATAAGTGCATTTTGTCCTAAATATTAAGGGCTTCAAAAATAAGTTTTTACCCTAAACTTTCAAAGAATGTTGTCAATGAGTGAAAGATATATTTTCCAAAACGGTAAAAATATGGCCCAAAACAAAAGGTTAAAATTCAATGGCTAAAACTAAGAAATAAGCATCAGCTTCCCAAATCTAATTACCCTCATTATCCAACTGTTCCTTAATAGACTTCCTCCTAATTTAAAAATGAATCATTCACAAAGATGTGTGTTGCATTTTACCATTCAAACCAGTAGCTTTACACTTCTTAACCGGTTTAGTATGAGAAGAGCATCACTTAGGGCTATTGCAGAGACTGCAGGTGTATCCAGAACTACTGCATCATTCGTTCTCAACGGCAAAGGAGATCAGTTTAAGATTAATAAGGAGACCCAGGCAAGGATCCTGGAAGTGGCGCAATCGCTCAACTACAAACCGAGTTTTCTGGCACAGACATTAAGCACCGGAAAGACAAAGACTATTGGAGTACTTTTGGATCCATCTGTCCCTATAACCTCCACCCTCCTTAGCGAGTTAGTAAAGGAGCTACAGGACGCTGGCTTTAGAGTCTTGCCTGGTATCCCTTCATCATCCTGCACCATTGATTCTATTATTGATGACTTCATTCAGAGGCAGGTAGAAGCCCTAATAAGCATCGGCACCCAGAACCTTACCGACATAGAACAGGAAATCCCCATATCATCGTTCGTTATTTCAGCTGGTCGAGGAGCAACACCGGGTCTCAGATACGACTACACCCTGATGATGCAGCTGCTTGTGCACCGAAATCTTCAAAAACACAGGAAAGCTATGGGCTTTGTGGGATATAAAGATACAGACGGGGACATACTGGATATCTACAACGAAGAGTATACTGAGCGCTTTGGCATTGCAAATCCCTATTATTGCCTGCTAGAAAAAGGGGAAGCAGTAGAGAAGGCTATCACAAGCCTGGTTGACAGAGGAGTAAATGCTATAATGTTCGCATCCCCTGCTCTGGCAGGGGATGCTGTGAGATGGCTGCAAAGCAGTCGGATAGCATCGTTTGAAAGCATCGAATACTCTTGCATCGGATGGGATCCCAAACTTAGCTACAGCTTTCCAGTTGTGCATGGAGTTGACCTTGATCCGGTGAAATATGCGACAAAGATTACAAAGTTGATTAAAGGAGAAAGAGAGCATGAGTCTGGAGAAAGCTTGTTTAGAATCTACCCTTGAATAAACAAATAAAACCAGTCTCAGCATTTCAATTGTCCGACCAATTATATACATTTAGTCCTTATCTCTATAGTATAATGAAACCCTTACTTTTCAGATATGAGTTCAGGCGCAGCCATCTTGAGGCCTTTTTCTGGCTAGCGGCACTGATTGCACTAGGGGCCTTTACACCGACAGAGGAGGGGCATTCGACACTTTGTCTGATACGTCGTTTTGACCTGGGCTTTTGTCCGGGTTGTGGACTTGGTCATTCGATTGCATGGCTCTTCAGGGGTAATATCTCTGAGTCCTTCCATGCACATCCAATGGGAGTTCCTGCAGTAATCATTCTGATTGGCCGTATCATCAATATTCTTAAACCCAATATTTCATTTAACAGAAACAAGTACTATGGAAAAGATCTATCAACTAATTCCTGATGCTGACATAATGGAGCTCCAGTACCTTGACTCAATTCTCAGTGGCAAGTCGGAAGAACAGATTAAGCAATTCGCATTGGTTTATCGTTCCCGCAGACGTGATCCTATTATCATTCTTATTACAGCCCTTATTGGGTTATTCTTTGTTGCAGGTATACATCGCTTTTTACTGAATCAGATCGGAATGGGAATCCTTTATCTGCTGACAGGTGGTCTGTGTTTGATTGGAACCATCGTTGACCTTATCAACTACAAGAATCTGGCATTCGAATACAATCAAAAAGTTGCTCAGGAAATTCTGATGTTTACGAGATAGGAATTCCATGTTCCAATCGAGTAGGGGAAACGGGATTAATTCCCGTTTCGTCCTCTCCCACCACCGTACGTACGGTTCTCGTATACGGCGGTTCCTTAATATTCAACTCTTACCGCTTTGTAATAATCCGATAAGAAAACGTATCCGGCCAAACGCAGCCGCTGGTCTGTGACAGTTCTGGATAGGATAAAGCTATTTGCTATATGCCAGTAGCCTTTCCTTGTGTTCGCCCACTCGTAAGCTTTGTATTTATTTATACCCAGCTTTATAAGATTGGCCACTTTGGTTTTGATCCGTTTCCATTGTTTCCAGATTACCATTCGTAGCCGTCGGCGGTACCACGCATCCGTTTTTATCAGTAGCTTTTGCATATCGGCCAGTTTGAAGTATTGCACCCAGCCCTTAATATATTGACTTAATGCTTCCTTCCTGCGCTCGTTGCCCCATCCGTTGCTTCTCGATGTTAGCCTTTTAATTTTAGCTTTCATCTTTTCCACACTTTTGGGGTGTATCCTCAGCCTTCCTTCACCTCTATAGCGATAGAAGGTATAGCCAAGAAATTTAACATCCTTTACGTGTGCCACTTGGCTTTTGTCCCGATTGACTGTCAAGAAAAGCTTTTCTTCTATAAATGAAACGATGCTTTTCATCGTCCGATGGGCGCTTCGCCGGCTCTTACAGAGTATGACCATATCGTCAGCATAGCGTACAAATTTATGACCTCTGCTTTCGAGTTCTCGGTCCAACTCGTTCAGTAGGATATTTCCCAGCAGAGGACTTAGTGGTCCTCCTTGCGGTACGCCCTCATGGGTTTCTTCATAGTGGTCTTCATCCATTACTCCAGCATTTAGGTACTTGTGGATAAGTGACACCACCCGCCCATCTTTAATGGTACGCGATAGTATCTCTATCAACTTGCTGTGATTAACGGTATCAAAGTACCGCTCCAGGTCTATATCCACTGCGTAAACATAACCCTGGGTAATGTAGTCCCGACACTTACGAAGGGCGCCATGAGCGTTCCGTTTAGGTCTAAATCCATAACTGTGAGATGAGAACTGAGGCTCGTAAATGGAGGTCAGTTTTTGCGCGATGCTTTGTTGGATCACTCTATCCACGACTGTGGGGATGCCCAACTGGCGCTGTTTTCCGTTTTCTTTGGGTATTAAAACCCGCCTTACCGGATTGGGGCGGTATTTCCCCTGTTGGATGGATTGTATTAGTCTATCCTTGTTATCTACAAGATAGTCCTTTAAAGACTCTACCTCCATCTTGTCTACTCCACCCGCTCCTTTATTGCGCTTTACTTGTTTGTAAGCGCTGTTCAGGTTTGAGGGGGACAGGATATGCTCTAATAATCCGTTTCCTAAACGATAATCATTGGTGGTGAGGTTGTTTTCAGTTATCCAAATGAAGGTCTGCCCTTCCACATATCCGTCGGATGCCGTCCTATCTTTCTGTGGACAGGTCTTTGATGATGCAAAGATTTTCTGCTTTCTTTCCTTCATGTTGGTAATCCTCATTTACTTCTCACTCAATCAAGGTTCTGCCCTTCCCACTTTGAGGAGTTTAGTGGTACTATGGCTTCTGCTGACTTCTCATGGCAAGCTTTACTCCGTGCTTCATACGCTGTTTCCACACGTCCATGAGACCTCCCGTGGTAAGATAAATAACCTTCATCCCATATCCCCGCCACATTTACACTCCGGTGTCCGCATAATCTTTGGACTTTGACTTGTTTTGCAGTCTCATCCCACCGGTTGTGCCTGATATGATTCGTGTTCCTCGGGGCAGGATTTTGCCGTAGACTTCCTTCAGATTCCACCTCGCGATGGATACCCTTGTCCTTAGCTAATGGTTGGCGATTATGGACCCCCATAGTGGACTTGCACCACCAAGTTATTTACCATGCACGGCACACAAAAAAGAGCTACCGGCCCAGAGCCCGGTAGCTCTTTTTTATAATAGTATCAGAATCATAGAGATAACATCCTTCTGCTCTTACTCAATATCAGTCAGCTTTTTTGAAAAAATCTAGACTTACAATTACCTACGACTTAGTAAGACAAAAATAAGCCAGATAGCTATTTGTCGGGCTAATAATTGCTGATGGGATCGCAGCTGCAAAACAGGTTTCTGTCGCCCCAGGCATCATCAACCCTGCTTACACTGAGCCAGAACTTGTTAGTACGCACCCATGGCAGTGGATAGGCAGCCTTCTCACGTGAATACTTATGGTTCCACTCGTCGGAAACAATATCATACTGTGAGTGAGGTGCATTCTTAAGGACGTTATCTTCCTTGTCGGCAACTCCTTCTATGACTTCGGCAATCTCTTGCCTGATATTTCGTATAGCCTCAATAAAGCGGTCCAGTTCAGCCTTGCTCTCACTTTCTGTAGGTTCAACCATCAGGGTTCCTGCTACCGGGAAAGAAAGTGTCGGAGCATGGAATCCATAGTCCATCAGACGCTTTGCAATGTCCAATTCGCTAACCCCTGACTCATGCTTGATTGGGCGACAGTCAAGTATCAGTTCGTGAGCAACACGTCCATTCTCACCTTTATAAAGCACGTTAAACTCTGAATCAAGAGAGGCTGCAATATAGTTTGCATTCAGAATAGCAATTTTGGACGCCATTGTAAGTCCATCGCCGCCCATCATCTTGATATAGCCATAAGTAATAGGAAGCACGCCGGCACTACCCCATGGCGCAGCAGCAACAGTTAATGTAGCCGGTCTGCGATTATCAATAACCGGGTGTCCGGGCAGGAAATCAACCAGGTGGGGTGCAACACCGATAGGGCCGACCCCCGGACCGCCTCCACCGTGAGGTATTGCAAATGTCTTGTGCAGGTTGAGGTGGCATACATCAGCCCCTATAAAACCGGGACTTGAAAGTCCTACCTGAGCATTCATATTAGCACCGTCCATATACACCTGTCCACCGTGTTTATGAACCATATCACACAACTCCCTGATAGAAGCCTCAAACACGCCGTGAGTAGATGGGTATGTCACGATTACGCAGGCGAGGATGTCAGAATACTCCTCAACCTTACTGCGCAGATCTTCCATATCTATATTTCCCTTGTCATCGCAGTCCACCACAACAACCTTAAGGCCGGCCATTACAGCACTTGCCGGGTTGGTTCCATGAGCTGATGCGGGTATCAGGGCAACATTTCGGTGTCCTTCACCCCTATGCTCATGCCATGCACGTATTACCATAAGACCTGAATATTCACCATTGGCCCCAGAGTTGGGCTGTAGGCTTACATCTGCAAAACCTGTAATCTTGGCAAGGTCGGACCTGAGGTCAGACATCATCTCATGATAGCCCTGTGCCTGATCAAGCGGTACAAAGGGGTGCAGGTTAGCAAATTCCGGCCAGGTAATTGCAAACATAGCAGTGGCTGGATTCAGTTTCATAGTACAAGAACCAAGAGGAATCATTGAATGAGCCAGAGAGACATCCTTACGATCCAGCCTTTTGATATACCTCATCATCTCAGTCTCAGAATGATAGCGATTGAAGACTTCCTGCTTCATAAATTCCGAGGTACGCAACAATGACTGTGGCAAAGCCGTACTCACCTCAGTGCTTACTACGGGGGTCTCAGCTCCGATACATTCACTAATCAAGGCAAGGAGTTCCTCAACATCCTTAAGCGTTGTAGTCTCATCGATACTGATACCAAACTGGCTGACACCTGTGTAAAGCAGGTTAATACCACGTGAAAGCGCCATGTTTCTGAGTTTCTCCGAAGTCGGCCCCTTTGGCAGTTTATAATGGAGAGTGTCGAAGAACTGCTTATTCTGACGGTCAAGTCCAATATGCTCAAGTGCTGCAGCCAGAGCACACGCATACCTGTGTATGCGTGATGCTATTCCCTTCAGACCTTCAGGGCCATGGTAAACAGCGTAAAAACCGGCCATCGTTGCAAGCAGGGCCTGGGCAGTACAGATATTTGACGTCGCTTTTTCACGTTTGATATGTTGTTCACGGGTCTGCAGAGCCATGCGCAACGCAGGATTTCCATGAACATCCTTGCTTACACCTATAATACGGCCGGGCATAGAACGTTTCAGTTCATCCCGGGTCGCAAAGAAAGCAGCATGCGGTCCACCGTAAGCCATAGGCACACCCATTCGCTGTGAGGAACCAAATACAATGTCGGCGCCCCACTCACCCGGGGGCACCAGCATACAAAGAGCTATCAGGTCGGTAGCAACAGCCACCTTACCTCCGGCATCATGAACAGTATTTACCAATGATCTATAATCAGAAACCCGACCCATTGCATCGGGATACTGGAGGATTAGTCCAAAGTGAACCTTAGGATTGTAATTAAGTTCCGAAGCATTAACAAACTCAAGATCAATACCAAGTCCCAGCGCACGGGTCTCAATAACGGCACGGGTCTGAGGCCAGATTGCTTCATCAATAAGGCAGGTATTGACGTCTGACTTAAGTTGATCTTTGCTGCGGGTATTGTACATCATTATCAGAGCTTCACCTGCAGCAGTTGCTTCATCCAGCAGACTGGCGTTTGCAACCTCCATAGCTGTGAGTTCGCTGACCATGGTCTGGAAATTCAGTAAGGCCTCAAGTCTCCCCTGAGAAATCTCAGCCTGATAGGGCGTATAGGAAGTGTACCACACAGGATTTTCGAGCACATTGCGGATTATTACGGAGGGCGTATGAGTACCGTAATAACCCATCCCTATATAAGTCTTCAGCACCCGGTTCTTCATAGCCAATTCTCTAATCCTTTGCAGATAGGCATCTTCACTGATACCATCTCCAAGATTGAGGGGCTCCTTCAATCGTATTGAAGCCGGCACCGTCTGATTAATCAACTCATCCAGGGATGAAACTCCCAGTTTTTCCAACATCAGGTCTACATCCGCTTTGCGGGGGCCTATATGACGATCAACAAACTGAAAATGTGACATATGGAATATCAATAGTTTAGACAATTAAGTGATCCAATTAGAACGTTAAGATAGCTCTTTTGGAGCAATCCCCCCCGCTACTTAGGCCTTATTATTTACTACTTAGGCAAGTATTCACTTTTTCTCCTATAAATAAGGATTGTGTAGTTTCTCCTCTCCTATTGTAGTCGATGGCCCGTGACCCGGATATACTACTACATCATCCGGAAGGACCATCAGTTTATTAATGATTCCTGATATCAGGCTACCATGATCACCTCCGGGAAGGTCAGTGCGGCCAACGCTTCCCCTAAACAAGACATCTCCGGCAATAAGTATTTTGTCTTTCTCATTGTAATAGGCAAGACTGCCAAGTGAGTGCCCAGGAATGTGAAGTGCTTTTAGCTGGGTATTACCAAAAGTAACGACATCACCTTCCTCTATCAAAATTGTAGGACAAGGAGGATCGCTTTGAACCACTATACCAAAGTTGTAAGCATAATCCCTATGCATCTCTATCAGATGCAGGTCATCCTTGTGAGCTACGGCCTCTAGGCCGTAGCGCTCAGTCACGTATTTTAGACCAAACACATGATCCAGGTGTAGGTGAGTCTGAAGTATTTTAACAGGCTTGAGCCCTTTTTCCTCAATAAATCCTGAAAACCGGGCATTGTCACCCTCTGACATCATTCCCGGATCCACTATTACACACTCGCCTGTCTCATCCGACAGGATAAGGGTATTCTCACTAAAGGGGTTAAATGTAAGTATCGAGACCTTCATTCCATTTTTGTTTTTAGCATTTATATAAATAAACAAAAAGGAGAAGAAATGTTTGAGAGCTTATCTTGCTATACCATTAAGCATAGGGACAAAAGCGCATTCTTCAAACTCCTCCTTTTCAAATTCATCTTCACTGATACGCCATATTCGGGTCATAATCTGAGTGCCTCGTCCCAGAGGAATAACCATAGCTGCACCTACCTTCATCTGCAACAGCAACTTTTGAGGCAGCTCAGCAGCACCGGCAGTTACAAGTATTGCATCAAAAGGACCCTGATCGGGCAATCCTTCATATCCGTCACCAAGATAAGTTTTGATATCTGAATAGCCAAGATTACGAAGCACTGCAGCTGTCTTACGATACAACTCGGCCTGCCTCTCAATAGTATAGACCTCCACCCCCATCTCGCTAAGTACTGCAGCCTGATAACCTGAGCCTGTACCGACCTCCAGAACCCGGCTGCCCCGGGAAACTTTAAGGAGGGTTGTCTGTCTGGCCACGGTGGAAGGCTGGGAAATAGTTTGTCCAGCCCCAATTGGAAAGGCAACATCACTATAGGCTATTTTTACAAAGGAACTATCAAGGAAAAGGTGGCGAGGTACAGAATTAATGGCCTTAAGCACAGTTTCACTGCCTGCACCCTTCCTCCTCAATTCATCAACCAGCCTGGACCTTAGTCCTTTATGCCTGAAATCATCTGTAATCATACAGACAAATATAATGGAATTTCGAATTAAGCCTCCCTACCTCAATAAAGAGGGCTACAGCAGGAAATATTCAATAATTACTCTTGATGTGAATAAAGTGGTAAGCATTTTGCAAGACCTTGGCTGTAGCCTATACTAATTAGCTAAAAACTGCGTTAGAACAGTAGGGTAAATAGTGCGAACATTCAATTAAGCAATAATTATGATCCTCTTAAAGTTTTTTATAAATTAGAGCGCCAAAAAAACACAGCCCCTATGACCCCTTTAACCTCACTAAGAATCAGACTTACTACACTCTTGTTCTTGATATTGCTGTCGTGCACTAGCGTCATGAGAGCCCAGGAGAGTAATTCCAGTTTCATAAACTACTATCAGTTCCCCAACTATCTAATAATTAAGACCTCCGACGGTTTTCTAAGGCTGCGTAGTTATTCCGCCGGAACGATAGAGGTTTCTTTTGCAGCCGACTCCAACTTTATTGCACCAAGTGATGCAGTGATTGCAAAGGCATTGGATGCACAGGTTATCTTACGCAACTCCCCGGACAAGATGGATGTGCGTATGGGCGACACATACTTCAGTGTAAATAAAGTAGACTTCGAAATAAGAATTTCAACAGGACCATCCATGGGAGAAGAAGTAGTGATAAATGGTCCCTTTGCAACTGGAGGAGCCTATGGAGTAAACTTCCGCCTTGATGCTCGCGACAAAGTGATTGGTGGTGGCGCAAGGGCAATAGATATGAACCGCAGAGGCAAGCGACTCTTACTTAGTAATGAAGCCAACTGGGGATATGAGTGGGGAGCTGAAAGACTCAATTACTCCCTGCCTGTATTTTTTGTATCAAAGATGTACATGGTCTTTTTTGACTCACCTCAAAAAGCTGTAGCAGATATAGGTCAAAGTGTAAAAAACAGGTTCAGAATAGAATCTCCCAAAAGCAGTTTCAACCTATATCTGATAACAGGAGCTTCCTACAGTGGCTTACTTAGCGAGTATAGCAGGGTGACAGGCACTCAGCCATTGCCGCCACTCTGGGCCTTAGGGTATATCAATGGCAGTGAACGTTATCATACTCAGAGTGATGTCACTACTGCTACAGACTCCATACAGCTGGCAAAATTCCCGCTTGACGGAGTGCTTCTTGACAATGCATGGTATGGCAAGGGTAGCGAAAATTTACGTATGGGAAGTCTGACCTGGGATGAAGAAAACTGGCCCAGGCACAGTTTGATGGTAAGTAACCTCAAACAGAAGAACATAAACACAGTGCTGATTACCCAGCCCTATTTCCTGACATCAGAAGCCAACTATGATGATGCGGCCGGACAAGGCTTCTTTGCAACAGATAGTACAGGTAGTCCTTATGTTATAAGTGACTTCTGGTTTGGTCAGGCATCAATACTTGATGTATTCAACAAGGATGCGACCAATTGGTATATGCAAAAGCTAAAACCCTTGGCAGACGAAGGTATTGCAGGCTGGTGGAGTGATCTGGGAGAGCCGGAGGCTCACCCAGGAGATTTGACATACCAAGCCGGTGATTCCCGGTCTTTGCACAACATCTATGGCCATACCTGGGCCAAGGCACTTAGTGAGTATTATGCGAAAAACTATCCCAAAGTAAGGTTGTTTAACCTTACCCGTAGCGGTTATGCCGGTTCGCAACGCTATTCTGTTTTCCCACGCACCGGAGAAGTTAAGAGCTCCTGGAGCGGGTTGAGGGCGCAACTTCCAATAATGCTCACCTTATCTATGTCGGGCATACCCTATGTACACTCTGATATAGGTGGCTTTGCCGAAAACAGCAGGAATGAGGAACTACTGATAAGATGGGCACAGCTGGGTGTTTTCTCTCCCATATTCAGAATGTACGGTGACAAGAATAGTCCTGATCTATATCAATGTAGTCAGGAAACCCAGAAGATAATGCGTGAACTTATCAACCTGCGTTACAGTCTGATGCCCTATATATACACCATGGCTTATCAACAGGCAACCAGCGGTAAACCACTTGTCAGACCACTGATGTATGTCCATGATGACCACTACCTGATGGACATTTATGATATGTATTACTTTGGTGACAATATGCTCGTCGCCCCAATTTTGGACCCGGGGGCAACGTCACGCAGGGTGGAACTACCTTTTGGTCAATGGATCAACTATTACACAGGTGAGGTTTATAGTGGTGGCCGCTCACTTGAAATACCGGCACCACTTAATACCATACCTGTTTTTGTCAAGGCCGGAAGTTTCATTCCAACAGTAAAGCCCCAGACATCGCTCCCGATGATAAATACTGAAAATATGACAATTACATATTTTCATGATAATGAAGTGGCTTCGGCTGAAGGCGAGCTGTACCTGGATGACGGATCTAACCCAAGGGCATTGAAAGACAACAATTATCAGCTTTTTACCTTTAAAGCGCAGAACAAAGAAAAGGAACTGAGTATTGATATATCCCACAACAACGGGGTTTATCTTTATCGCCCCGGACGCAGGGAGATAGAACTTATTGTAAAGAACCTCTCCGAAAGACCAACTACAGTGAGGGTTGACGGGAAAAACACGGACTTCAGGTATATAACAAAAACCAGGGAAGTACAGGTTAAATTCACAATGGGCACGGAACCTGTCAATGTTAAGATAAAGTGACCACTACCGTGCTCTTAATGCGCAGTTTATGTAACATATACCTGTTACTTTCGTAGCAGGAGGACATGATTTTTCTCAAACAGTTTTTCCTTTCAGTATGAAATTGAATTTATCCCGTTCACGCTTCCTTAACCTGTTCTTGCTAACCACTTTATCAGTTGTGATAGTCTTCAATCTGTTTGTCAGTTCTTCAGTACCGGCTGAAGTACCTGCTACAGCTCAGGATAATCCTATTACTGAGGACTACCGCATTCACTCTCTCCCCATTCCTGAGAAGCTGAGTTTCGCAGGTGAAACGGTGCCTATGAACAAGACATATGTAAGGGAAAGCTACGACCGGGAGTTACTTGTCAATACTTACTGGCAGTCATCTACACTATTGTTAATCAAGAAGTCCAAAAGATATTTTTCAATTATTGAACCCATCCTGGCAGCACAAGGAGTTCCCGACGATTTCAAGTACCTCCCCATGATTGAAAGCTCACTACAGGAACGCATAGTTTCACCGGCAGGAGCTGTTGGCCTCTGGCAATTCCTGAGTGCAGCAGCTAAGGAAAACGGTCTGGAAGTAAATAAGGAAGTTGATGAGCGCTATCATATTGAAAAGGCCACTATAGCAGCCTGCAAGTACCTGAAGGATGCATACAACAAATTTGGCTCCTGGACACTTGCAGCCGCATCTTACAATGCAGGATTACGAGGCATTCAGAATCAGATAGAGAAGCAGAAGACAAGCAACTACTACGAACTACTCCTCAATGAGGAAACTGCCCGCTATGTATTCCGGCTTCTGGCTATTCGTGAGATTGTTTCAAATCCTGCAGAATTCGGCTTTATAGTTGGAGAGGATGATTTCTACCCCATTATAGAAACCGACACTCTGGTTATCAGTGGGCCAGTACCTGACTTTGCAGACTTTGCAAAAGGGCATGGAATTACTTATCGTGAACTGAAGGATCTGAATCCATGGCTAAGAGAAACCTTCCTGACCAATGCTTCAGGTAAGCAGTATACCATAAGGTTACCCAAGCCTGGAGCGTTTGAAGTCCAACCATAAAATAGTAATAAACAGACATAAATTATTCTTATCTTTGCGGTTTTCAAATCGCAGACGGGATACTTTATGTTAGGAGAATCAAGAACACCGGATGTCCGGGAGCCAGCAGAAGCTGCACGGATTGACATCTATGGAGCACGGGTTCACAATCTAAAAAACATCGACGTCAGCATTCCCCGCAATAAGCTGGTGGTGATCACGGGATTGAGTGGAAGCGGGAAATCCTCTCTTGCTTTTGACACTATCTATGCCGAGGGTCAGAGAAGGTATATCGAAACCTTTTCGGCATATGCCAGACAATTCCTTGGTAGTTTGGAACGGCCCGATGTCGACAAGATAACCGGACTCAGTCCAGTAATTTCAATTGAGCAAAAGACTACAAGCCGTAATCCACGGTCAACGGTGGGAACCGTGACCGAGATATACGACTTTCTCCGTCTGCTTTATGCAAGAGCCGGCGAGGCCTTCTCCTATGTCTCAGGCGAAAAGATGGTTCGCTGGACCGATTCCAAGATCCTGGAGAAGATACTAAGCGATTACGAAGGCAAAGCAGTATATATCCTGGCTCCTGTTGTAAAGGGACGCAAGGGGCATTATAAGGAGCTGTTTGAGCATCTCCGCCGCAAAGGTTTTATTAATGTGCGTGTTGATGGTGAGATTACCGAGATCAAGCACAATATGCGCGTAGACCGATATAAGAACCACTTTATTGAGGTAGTTATTGACAAGCTGGTAGTTGAAGCCAAAGACCGCAAACGGCTTGAGGAATCAGTAAAACTTGCAATGAAGCAGGGCAGTAATGTAATGATGCTTATAGAGAAAGACAACAGGGAGCCCAGGTACTTTAGCCGACTCCTTATGTGTCCTGTAAGTGGTATCTCGTATAGTGAACCGGCTCCTCACTCCTTCTCATTCAATTCACCCCAGGGAGCCTGTCCCAAATGTAAGGGATTGGGTGTTATCAAGATAGCAGACCTCGACAAGATCATTCCGGATCCAAAGTTAAGCATCTACAAGGGAGGTATCCTTCCTTTGGGCAAGCACCGTGAGATCCTGATATTCTGGCAACTTGAAGCCTTGGCAGAAAAATATGGATTCACGCTTAAGACAAACATAGAAAACATACCAGAGGAGGCGCTTGATGCCATACTATATGGGACCAACGAACCGCTGACACTGAAAAACACACCGCTGGGTACGGCTTCAGGATACTATATGAACTTCAACGGGGTAATCAAATATCTCCAGGACAAGCAGGACAGCGAATCGGACGACGAAGGTCTGTCTGGTCGCTATATTACTGAAGCCAAATGCCCAGAGTGTAATGGAGCAAGACTAAACAAGGAAGCACTGCATTACCGCATTGATGGGAAAAACATTGCAGAACTGGCAGGTATGGATTTGTCAGTACTGTCAGGTTGGCTCGTAGGGCTGGAAGACAGACTCAGCGATAAGCAAAAGCAGATTGCAACTGAGATACTTAAAGAAATCCGCTCCCGCCTGGGCTTTATGCTTGACGTAGGACTGGAATACCTTTCACTTGACAGAAGTGCTTCTACCCTGTCTGGAGGAGAGAGCCAACGAATCAGACTGGCAACACAAATTGGTTCCCAGTTAGTCAATGTGCTGTACATACTTGACGAGCCGTCAATCGGACTTCATCAAAGGGATAACCACAGACTGATAGAGTCACTAAAGCAGTTGCGTGACAATGGCAACTCAGTGCTCGTTGTAGAGCATGACCGAGATATGATGATGGCTGCCGACCAGATAATTGATATGGGACCCTTTGCCGGACGACACGGAGGAAAGGTGGTAAGCCAGGGTAGTCCTGAAGATATTCTCAAATCAGAATCTCTTACGGCTGAATACCTGAGAGGAATCAAAACTATCCCTGTCCCCGAGAAAAGACGGGAAGGCAATGGCAAAAGCATCAAGATTATTGGAGCTAAGGGCAACAACCTCAAAAATATCAGCGTAGAGTTCCCACTTGGCAAGTTGATTTGTGTAACCGGAGTATCGGGTAGTGGCAAGTCAACCCTTGTCAATGAGACATTGTATCCCATACTTAATAAGCATATTTATAACGGTGTTGCCGAGCCACTGCCATACAAGGAAATCATTGGTCTTGAAAACATAGACAAGGTGGTGGATGTGGACCAATCTCCACTGGGACGTACACCAAGGTCCAATCCGGCTACCTACACAAAGCTCTTTGATGAGATCAGGAAGCTCTTCGCTGAACTTCCTGAGTCTAAGATCAGAAACTATAAGCCAGGTCGCTTCTCATTCAATATAGCAGGTGGACGTTGTGAAACCTGTAAGGGAGGCGGAATGCAGATTATTGAGATGAATTTCCTGCCCGATGTAACCGTTGAATGTCCCGATTGCGGTGGCAAGCGTTATAACCGGGAAACTTTGGAAGTCAGATTCAAAGGCAAGTCCATAAGTGACGTACTTGACATGACTATCAACCAGTCTGTTGAGTTCTTTGAGAATATACCAAAGATATACCAGAAAGTCAGGATGATGCAACAAGTTGGTTTGGGATATATCAAACTGGGTCAGTCATCTACTACTCTTTCAGGAGGTGAGTCTCAGAGAGTAAAACTATCATCTGAACTGGCACGAAAGGATACAGGTAAGACCCTCTATATCCTTGATGAGCCTACTACAGGACTGCACTTTGAAGATATCAGGGTATTGCTTGAGGTTCTCAACAAACTGGTAGACAGGGGTAACACAGTGATAGTGATAGAGCACAACCTGGACGTTGTAAAAGCAGCTGATTATATTATTGACATAGGTCCCGAAGGAGGAAGTCGGGGTGGCGAAGTACTTGCCTGTGGAACGCCAGAGGAGATAGCGCTTGTCAAAAAGAGCTATACTGGTCAGTTCCTGCTTATGGAACCCGAATTCAAGCATTTGAAGAAGAAATAATTAGTAACCAGACCAAGGCTGCGAAGCTGAAGAAGTGGGTACGCTACCCGGATGTTTCATGGTTGTATAACGAAAAAAATAACAACGAAGAATATGAAGTGGATAAGAAATCTATATGACTGGGTCCTGGGATGGGCCGAATCTAAGTACGGAGGAACGGCTCTCTTTATCCTTGCCTTTATAGAATCAATATTCTTCCCCATTCCACCAGATATATTACTGATTGCCTTAGCTCTGGGAGCAAGTCACAAATCTTTTCGTTATGCCCTTTTAGCCTCAATAGGATCTATAGCAGGAGCAGTAATTGGCTACTCACTGGGCCATTTTTCATGGTTGACCAGTACTGGTGAGTTTACAGGTTTTGCAATGTTTTTCTTCGACAATATTCCCGGCTTTACAGAAGACCTGTTCTATCAGATAAAGTCCCTGTTTGACGAATGGGATTTCTGGGTGATATTTACTGCCGGTTTTACACCGATTCCTTACAAGGTATTTACTATCACATCCGGGGTATTCGATATAAGCATGCCAATGTTTCTCTTAGCCTCTGCAGTAAGTCGAAGTGCACGATTTTTCCTTGTAGCCTCCCTGATCTGGAAATATGGTCCCCCGATCAAGGTCTTTATTGACAAGTACTTTAATCTGATTGTAACAGCATTTACAGTATTGCTGATAGGCGGCTTTTTGGTTATCAAATATTTAATCTGATCGTTTCATCGGCTTTTGCATAACCCTGAGGCCCTCAGCTAATCAGCTAATCAGCTAATTTACCAATCAACCGGACAACTGGGGCATAATCAGCTTATCATGCTCCAGTTAAGCTTTGCCCTTGCCAAGGCTGTGAGTCGGCGCACCAATATCTGATTTTCAGGTTTTTCAAGCATTGGATCATCCTCGAGTATCTCCAAAGCAACATCCCGTGCTGCCTGAAGCACCTGGCTATCACGAGAGAGGTTGGCTATCTTCAGTTCGAATGGCAGACCCGACTGCTGAGTACCTTCAAGGTCACCGGGCCCCCTCATCTTCATATCAGCCTCTGCAATTTCAAAGCCATCATTGGTTCTTACCATAATCTCCATACGTTTGCGGCTTTCCTCAGCCAACTTATAGGAAGTCATGAGTATGCAGTAACTCTGTTCAGCACCTCGACCTACCCTGCCACGAAGCTGGTGCAGCTGGGACAGACCGAAGCGTTCGGCACTCTCAATCACCATCACTGACGCATTAGGGACATTTACCCCCACTTCAATAACAGTAGTTGCCACCATTATATGGGCCTTGCCAGAGGCAAAGGCCTGCATTGCTTCATCTTTCTCGGCTGCCTTCATCTTCCCGTGAACCATGACTACTTCATACTGAGGGAAGGCCATTTTCATATATTCATAGCCCTCACTCAGGTTTTTATAGTCCATCTTTTCAGACTCCTCAATTAATGGATAAACCACATAGATCTGCCTTCCCTTCTCAATTTCCTGATGAAGAAAACGATTAAGTTTATTACGGTGATTATGAAAAAAATGCTGAGTTTGAATAGGTTTACGACCTGGAGGCAACTGATCTATAACAGACACGTCCAGGTCGCCATATACAGTCATTGCAAGAGTACGCGGTATGGGTGTAGCAGTCATAACCAGCACGTGAGGTGGAGTTACATTCTTCTTCCAAAGCCTTGCCCTTTGTTCCACTCCGAACCGGTGCTGTTCGTCTATTACAACAAGTCCCAAATTCCTGAAAACCACCTTGTCCTCTATCAAAGCATGAGTACCTATCAGGATGAGCAGCTCCCCACTCTCCAGGGCCGCATGTATCTTATCCCTTTCCGACTTATTACTTGAACCGGTTAGCAGAGCCACCTTAATACCAATTTTATCGCACTGGGAGGCTATTGTTTCATAGTGCTGATTAGCCAGTATCTCGGTGGGTGCCATAAGGCAGGACTGGTAGTTATTGTCGGCAGCAATAAGCATCACCATCAGTGCAACAAGAGTTTTGCCGCTGCCTACATCGCCCTGCAGCAACCTGTTCATCTGCCTGCCACTACCCATGTCACGTCTGATCTCACGAATCACCCTCTTCTGCGCTTCTGTCAGTTCAAAGGGCAGATACTCCTTGTAATAGGCATTGAGATATGCGCCAACCCTTTCGAAAAGGAGACCTTTAACATTGTAGGTTCTTTGGTTTTTCAACCTTAGGATACTAAGCTGGATATAGAAGAGTTCCTCAAACTTAAACCTGAAGCGGGCCTTTTCAAGGGTTATATTATCGGGAGGAAAGTGGATTACGCGCAGTGCATCATTCAACAGCATCAGCTTTTGCTTCTCCAGAAGATAGGCAGGAAGAGTTTCAGGAAACTTCTCCTTGTACCCCTGCAACAAGTTGAAGATAAGCTTCTGAATAGCACGTGAATTAAGGAAGTTGCTCTTCAGCTTCTCGGAGGTAATATACTGAGGCTGAAGGCCGGCCTGCAGGCGGACCTTGCTTTCATCGTACTTTTCCATTTCAGGATGTACGATGTTAATCTGACCGCCATAGACCACAGGTTTACCAAAAGCGATAAAGTCTAGGTCACTTCTCAGTCTTCCCTGAACATATTTCAGACCTTTAAACCAGACAAGCTCTATTCTGCCTGTGCCGTCATCGAGCCAGGCACTTAGTCGCTTAGTCCTGCCTTCCCCAATAGTCCGCAAGGCAACAATACGTCCTTTGACCTGCACATACTGCATATCGGGATGTATCTCATTAATCTTAAATATCTTGCTTCTGTCCACATAGCGGTAAGGGAAGTAATACAGAAGATCTTCGTACGACACGATACGAAGTTCCTGTTTCAGCAGTTCGGCCTTTCGAGGACCGACTCCCGGCAGATACATTATATTTAAGGTTGCCAGTTCGCTCATCCTTTATCAAAAATAGGAGAATCGGACGAATCTAACAAGCTGTACTCCCAAAGGCTTACTAATACGGCCATATATCGGACTTTCAATGCAGCCGGAATGAAAACCTTTGTATATTTGCACAAAACTAAAGGTCAGTGAATCTGTTTCAAGCCAAAAGATATTTAGGATATTACCTTCGACCCAACCACTGGCGCGGCTATGGCATACAATCACCGTTTGCTTTCGACTTTGCGGGCAACCTGCTAAGGGAAAAACATCCATACTATGACTTTGCAAAGATTGAAGCATGGCGTGCAGCTCTTAAACGAAGTAAGGAGACTATAGAGATTCTCGACCTTGGTGCAGGTGGTCAAAAGCAACCAAGACGAAAGCGCAGGCTTTCGTCAATCGTTTCCCGTGGTGCTACCCCACCCAAATATGGTCAGTTAATGTACCGTATCGCATGTCGCTTTGGTGCTAGCAACATACTGGAATTGGGTACCTCTTGCGGTATCAGCACCCTTTATCTTGCAATGCCATATAAGAAGGGAAAGACAATCACAATTGAGGGTTGTCCGGAAACTGCAAAGGTGGCTAAGGCAGGATTCGACAGATTGGGCGCAGACCATATAGATCTGCGGGTGGGTTCGTTTGATGAACTGCTGCCACAGGCACTCAAGGATCTGCCCAGACCTGATATTGTATTTTTTGACGGAGACCACAGGGAGGAAAGCACCATGAGGTACTTTGAGCAGTGTCTGCCCTACATTCACAACGAATCAATCTTTGTGTTTGATGATATACACTGGTCTCCTGAAATGGAACGGGCCTGGAATAATATAACAAAGCATCCCAAGGTCAAACTCTCGTTTGACCTGATGCGGATTGGAATAGTTTTTTTCCGCAGAGAGAACCAAAAAGAGCATTTTGTACTTAGGTATTAAACCAAACAGATCTTGTGCGGTCTAATCTCGAAGATCAAACAACATAGGAAAACCGTTATGAACAACGTAATAGAGATTGAGAACATTCAGAAAATTTATCAGGTAGGAACACAGGAAGTAAGAGCATTGCGCGGGGTAACCACTCAGATAAAGCGAGGTGATTACGTTGCCATAATGGGGCCCTCAGGATCGGGCAAATCAACCCTTATGAATATTATAGGTGGACTTGACACCCCAACTGCAGGACGATATGTGCTCAACGGAACTGATGTAAGTCACCTGCATGACGACAGACTGGCCGAGATTCGAAATAAGGAGATTGGATTTGTATTCCAGACCTTCAACCTGTTGCATCAGTACACTGCACTTGAGAATGTGATATTGCCTTTGGTATATGCAGGAGTACCCAAACAGGAGCGTATTCAGAGAGGCAAGGAAGCACTTGAGAAAGTGGGGCTAGCCAACCGTATGGAGCACAAGCCCAACGAACTGTCGGGTGGACAGCGACAAAGGGTTGCTGTTGCAAGAGCTCTCATCAATAATCCATCAATTATACTAGCCGACGAACCAACAGGTAACCTGGATACCAAGACTTCAATAGATATCATGAGGCTCTTTGCCAAGATCCATGCTGCCGGCAACACAATTATTCTGGTTACCCACGAAGAGGATATAGCATTGCACGCCCACCGTATAGTTCGCCTTCGTGACGGTGAGATAGAACGTGATGAACGAAATGAACACGTCAGCCAATTGTGATGTTATATCACTAAATTGGAAGAAGAAATGAAAAAAAGCCTAGTTTATACTAAAACCGGCGACAAGGGAACAACCGGACTTATAGGTGGCACCCGTGTCCCAAAGGATCACTACAGGCTCGAAGCATACGGAACAGTTGATGAACTAAATGCTCATATAGGTATGATTCGTTCCTACCCGATTGATGAAGTAAGCAAACTCACACTAATTCGCATACAGGATATCCTGTTTACTGTTGGATCCTACCTTGCTACCGACGACCAGGTGTCAGACCTCAGGAATCGTCTTAAAACGGAAGAATCGGAGATTGAGCTGCTCGAACGTCAAATGGACGAGATGGAAGCAGCCCTGCCTCCATTGAGGCACTTTGTATTGCCCGGAGGCCATCCTGCAGTGGCTCAGTGCCATATCACCCGTACTGTATGCCGAAGGGCAGAGAGAAGAATCGTAGCAATGTCAGCACATACAGAAGTGAATGAGTGGGTTGTAAGGTATATCAACCGTCTTTCAGACTACTTCTTCGTGCTTTCACGTCATTTGGCCAATTATTTCAACATTGAAGAAATTAGGTGGGTGCCTGATTTGCATGATTGATTATTTTTTTTAATTTCGCCGAAAACACAGAAGGATCTAAAAATAACGGAGTAAAATCTATTCAACTATGTATTGGACCCTTGAACTAGCAGCTAAGTTAGAAGATGCTCCCTGGCCTGCCACTAAAGAAGAACTGATCGATTTCGCTATCCGCTCAGGTGCTCCCCTGGAAGTAATTGAAAACCTCCAGGAACTTGAAGATGAAGGTGAGATCTACGAAAGTATAGAAGATATATGGCCGGATTATCCGAGCAAAGACGATTTCTTCTTCAATGAAGATGAGTACTAAAACTCAAAAAAGGAACCCGCGCGGGTTCCTTTTTTGTTTTAGGGCATTGTAGTGTCAAAATGAAAGTCGCTGTAGTTGACCTGTTCAACAGGTTCCGGTCCCTCACTTTTGATAAAAATATCTTCCATTCGCTTGGGTCTGAATTCTTCAAGCCATCTGAATCCCTGTAATCTTGTTGATTCTGCTTCCAGAATCAGAGGTGGGTTCATATTGCCGCTTACAGCACTTCGCATTACTATTCCCACTACCTTCCTGTTTTCCAGCAACAGAGTAAGATTACTCGATTCGGCCCGGTTGACCCCGATTACCTCATCCTCATCTTTTGGATAGTAAATTGTCTGACCATTGCCCTCAACATCAATACGGTAAAGTTCATTATTCCTTATATAACCTGTCATATTACGGCCTTTAATCTGATTAAATGCAGCAGTATCCTCGGGTGCCACCACAAATGCATTATCAATCATCTCGGCCTTGTAAACAGTTTTATTGCGGGTGTAGAGTCTGATAGTACCGGCACTCATCTGATTTAGGTTTGCCCATATTATCGGATTCTTGTAGAAGGTATTGATTGAGTCTTTTAGGTCATATACCATAGAATCGCATCTGCCCTGAAAGTCGTGTCTGAAAAACTTCACATTGTGATAGGCACGGATAATACGGAATTCGGTATCTTCAATAGGATCGGCCCTAAGGGTATCGGCATGTAAGTATAGAGTATCGTCCTCACTTATCTGCATCATAACGGCATTGCGTGTAGCAAGTGCCTTATCCTCCAATTCGTTATAATAACCGTAATCACCGGTAATAATGACGTGATTAGCTGAATCAAGAAGAAACATGCTCGAGAAGACCTCTCCAAAACCGCTTTTGCGGTCATAGAATATTGTATCTCCTTTCAACAATTGCTCCTCGCCTTTTATATAGCTGTTCTTCTCAAGGCGAGCCACATCATTGCGGGTATCATAAGACCCTAATTCGGAGTATATCTCATTTCTATCGCTGATAATAGTAGTAGGACCTACAATCTTGACTACCTCAGTTACCGTGTAATACAAAAGGGTATCTGAATACATTGTATAATCAGGATTGGTAACCACAACCTCCTTGCGGAAATGTGCTTCATCAGTTTGCGGATAATAATATCCCCAGTCACTAACAAGGCGATTATCCCCACTTACAATCTGTCCCCTGTTAAAATAATAAGCAACATCACTTCTACGGTTGTAGTCCAGGAAGTGTGTAGTCAGAACCACATCTTTGTTGACAAGCTTAACGTTACTTCTAACCATTGCCTTGTCCTCAAAGCCATAATAATACAGAGTATCACCATATAGGTGTATTGTGTCGTTCTGAATTATATGAATATTACCATAGGCATGTACCCTGTTGGAATCCCTGTAAAAGAATGCACTGTCGCAAAACATCAAAGTCTGGTGATGCCTAAACCTGACATTACCAAACAGTGCCTGTACGTTTTTACCGAAACGTGATGAGCCCTCCAGATAGTCAGCATGTTCAATGTTGACCATGGAAGTGCCTTGCCTCTGCTGTGCAGAGGCAACCCCGATCAGTAATAGCACAAGAAAGGGAAGGATACTTTTCTTCAAACCCTTCATAAGGTATATCTCAAATCCCGGATATCTTACTTAATCCAGCCTTTAAACTCAAAGCTGCAACCCGACCACTTTGGACTGATTGAAATATAGTTATCCCGTTGCTTATCGGTAATCCATTTCTTGAATAACTCCTCTCTCTTCTTGTTTTCAAGGATGGTCTGTATCAGCTGATAATCATCTGTAAGATTTGCTTTATGAGCTTCAACCCTAGACTTAAGCTTAATGATTGCATAGTAATCCTTACCATATCTTTCATCCTTCATCAAGAAGGCACCAGAGATATCACCAACATCCATCTTTTCCAGTTGACGGTTGATGGCAGGTGGTATCATCTGAATATCAAACTTTGTAGAGTTGTCCTGAGGATTTACCATCAGACCACCTGTAAGTTTGGTATCCTTGTCAAATGAATAAAGCAGGGTAGCTTCTTCAAAGGAAACAGAATCATTACGGATCAGGTTGGCAATTGAATCAGCTTTCAACCTTGCAGCTTCAATAGCAGCAGGCTTTGGTTTCGGCTTGAGCAGAATATGACGTACATTAGCCCTGTCTCCCTGGCGTTCGATCAACTGGATAATGTGAAATCCAAACTCAGTTTCTACAATCTTGGATACCCTTCCGGCTTCCTGCATATTGAATGCAACCTGAGCAAATTCAGGAACCAGTTCAGCCCTGCTCATAAAGCCAAGCTCTCCTCCTCTAGCAGCAGAACCCGGATCCTCGGAGTACAATACAGCCAGGGTCGCAAAATCACGACCTTCAGCTACCTGCCTTTGAAACTCCCTGAGGCGAGCCTTTACAGCTTCAATCTCCTCAAGGTCTATTTCCGGGTTGATACGTATCTGTTGAATCTCATACTGAGTCGGAACCATTGGCAAACTGTCTGTATTGGTAGTACGGTAGAAGGCACGGATCTCAGCAGGTGTTACCTTAACACCTGAGGTGATACTACGCTGCATCTCTTGGGTTATCATCTGATTGCGGACAAGTACTCTCTGATCGTTCTTGATCTGGTACAGAGGCTTGTTAAGCCATTCTTCAAGTTTTTCCCTTGAACCGGCTCTGTTGATAAACTCATTGATCATCCTGTCAACCTGCATAATCACCATATTCTCACTTACCTCTATACTATCCAGCTTAGCTTGTTCGATAAGCAGGTTTTGTATCATCAGCTGCTCAAAAATATGGCACTTCAGGTCTCCCTGATAATCTGCTCCCTGAATAACCGCCTGTTGATACTGCATTTCCACATCGGAAAGCAATACTGGAGTATCACCAATTACAGCAATTACCTCATCTATAACGTTGGACTGAGAGAACATGGAGAAGGTGCCGCAAACGAGCCCAAGCAGCATCCCTGATATTTTCCTGCTAAGTTTAGTCATACCTGATCTTTAAAATGCAATATATATTAGTTGTTAAATGTAATGATCTTTTCTCTAATTGCTTCATCATACAAGTCCTGGGCCAACTGCTGAATAAACTCTATTCTCTTCTTGTTAAGTAATATAGCCTTTATTCTTTCCTCTACATATTTTAGTGGTGCCGTTGTACCAGGAAGCATATACTCCCTAATCACCAGATAATAATTGTAATTACCGTCTGTCGTTTCATAAAAGGTTGTCCATCTTAGAAACCTGTCCTCATTTACCATTGGTTCAGGCAGAAGTGCATTGATACGGCTAAATGGCACCCAGTTCTCTACAAACTGTTCATAAGTCCTCGCGCTTTGGAAGGCATAGGCCTCAATATTCACTAGGTTGCTATCGTCATTTGATTTAAGCCATCCTTTAACAAGTTCCTGGTTTGGCGCTTCTACTGGGATCTTGATAAACACTCCCCTGATAATGCTTTCCTGCAGATTGAAGTTATCCTTCATCTGTGTATAATAATCCTCAATCTCCCTGCTTGTAACCAAAGGCGAGTGCTTCTGCTCAAGAATCTTCTGCTGGTACATATGAACGAGCAAAGAAGTGCGATACTCTTCCAATAGTTTATCCACATTCTTCTCTTCTTCCGACAGGTTAATTTCTGCCTGACGAAGCATCAGCTTCGTCCGAACCCATCTACTTATATAATCCTCAGCAATTGCGATACTATCCTGATCCGCAAGGTTATCCGGGACTGCATCCATCAGCTCACCAAGAGTCAATGTTTCTCCCCCTACAGTCACAATGGCCTCAGCGCCTGGGTCCGCTTTATCAGACTTACAGGCAATCAGTGTCAACAACACTATAGATAAAAACCAAATTTTTCTTCCGAACAGCATAATCCCGTCTGTTTTATCTTATACCTATCAATTCATACCTAAACACAGGTTTGTACTTCTCTCTCAACTCCTTCACCCATTCCCTCTCCATTTTGTTTTGGTAGCTGTTAAGTACTGTACCCAAAGCTTCCTTAAAAGGCATTGGAACAGGCTCACTTACAACACCTTCCCAAAACAATAATCCCTTCTTTCCATACAACTCTGATGTTCGGGGCAACAGAGACGGAGCAACCGGATTGGAGGCCTTATTGATAAAATCAAATCGCCCCTCTACAACACTATATTGTTGAGGCTTCCCCGCCAAGACCTTCAATATTTGTACCAGACCTGAGGCTCCGGGATTTTTTTCAAGAAACCTAATTAGTTTTCTCTGTAGCTTACCATCCCATACTTCAGCAACCACGCCTTCCAGAACCGGAGGATACATAAACTCATTAATATTATCCAAATAATATTTGTGTAGTCCTGCACTATCAGCTCCTGCAGCCTGCCATATCATCCTGTCGCTGATCTCATATATCAAGAGGCCATCATAATACTCCCTGATTAGGTATCTGAAATCAGAACTATTCCTTGCCAGCTCTTCTGTACTCCAATCATTTACCTTCACCCTGCCCTGACGCCAAAGCATATCGATAATGAATTCTGATTCCTCCTCAAACGAAGCCAGAGGATCCAGACCCAGCCTCTTTATTATATGCCATCCAAAATCCGTTCTCACAGGTTCTGAAATATCGCCATCCTTTTCAAGCGCAAATGCAGCCAAAGCAAACTCAGGTATCATTTCATCCAATGTAAAGGGGAACAGTTCACCATTCCTGTCCACACTACCCTTGTCTTCAGACTGCTCTTTGACCAAAGTATCAAACGACTCTTTACTAAGTAATCTTGTATAAATACTGTCAGCAGCCAATTTTGCACTGGCTTCACTTTCCTTATTCCCAGATTCAAACCTTTTCATAATATGGGCAGTCCTAATCCTTCCCTTATTTGGTTGTTTGTCAAACACCTTGATTAAGTGATAACCATAGTCAGTCCTGATTACTGGAGATATCTCTCCAACTGGTGTTGAAAAGGCAGCTTTTTCAAACGGAGCAATCATCACAAAGGCAGTAAAATATCCCAGGTCACCAGAATTATGTTCGACTGACGGATCCTGTGAATAAACTCTTGCAAGCTTTGCAAAGTCCTCGCCTGCCAGAGCCATCTCCCTTATCTGATTGATCTTGCTGTATGCTGCCATTGTATCTTCAGGCGAAGCATCCGGGGCAGTAAGTATTAGAATATGTGAGGCCCTTACAACATATTTCATATAGGAATAAGACTCCCTGGCATCTCTCATGAGAGCTATAGAATCAACCAGATAAGAGTACCTGACCTCATTGACATATTGCTGGTACTCGTTGCGAAAAGAACTTAGGGTATCAAGTCCCAGCGCTTTTGCTTCCCTAACCTTCAGTTTGTAATCGATAAACCTTTCTGCAAACTCTGCAGGGCTCTCATCAAAGCCAGGGAGATGCCTGTTTTTATTGTAAATATGCCAAAACTCACCAAGTTCAAAACTCTCATCTCCAATAGTCAAGACGACATCTCCTTCGCGAGATCCCTGTACAGGACAGCAAAGAAGTAAAAAAGCAATTATAAGAAAAGAACCAAAGCCTCTCATGCCTTGTGAGTTTTATCCTAACTGAAACAGTGTCGAAATTAACTAATTTTCAATCCTGTTCCAACATTTATTTTCCCCTGGGTGAAAGCGAAAAAAGGGAAAACCGCAGTAGCGGTTCTCCCAGTCATTATTTAAGTCCTTCAGCTCACTATCTTGAATAATTTGGAGCCTCGTTAGTGATAGTCACATCATGTGGGTGAGATTCGGTAACCCCGGCACCAGTAACACGAGTAAACTTGGCATTGTGGAGTTCCTGAATATTGCGTGCACCACAGTAACCCATACCTGCCCTTAGGCCACCAATCATCTGATAGATAACTTCGTATAGTGTTCCTTTGTAAGGCACGCGCCCTGAGATACCTTCTGGGACAAGCTTCTTGATATCATCTTCAACATCCTGGAAGTAACGATCCTTAGAGCCCTTCTGCATGGCTTCGAGTGAACCCATACCACGGTAGCTTTTAAACTTTCGGCCGTTGTAGATCACTGTCTCACCGGGAGATTCTTCAACACCGGCAATCATAGATCCTGCCATTACGGAATCAGCACCTGCAGCGAGAGCTTTCACTATGTCACCACTGTAACGCAGACCTCCGTCAGCAATCAAAGGGACACCCGTTCCCTTCAATGCCTTGGCCACATCATAGATGGCTGACAGCTGTGGTACCCCGACACCCGCGATAACTCTGGTAGTACAAATAGAACCCGGACCAATACCAACCTTTACCCCATCAGCACCTGCTTTAACAAGGTCAAGTGCAGCCTGGCCAGTTGCTATATTGCCAACCACTACCTCCAGATTAGGATAACGACGTTTGGCTTCCTTCAAGGTCTCTATAACACCCTTTGAATGTCCGTGAGCCGTATCAATAACGATAGCATCAACGTTAGCCTTGACCAAAGCCTCAATACGATCGAATGTATCAAAGGTCACTCCTACACCTCCAGCTACTCTCAAACGCCCCTTCTCATCCTTGCAGGCAAGAGGTTTATCCTTAGCCTTTGTAATGTCTTTATATGTAACCAGACCAATTAACTTACCATCCTTGTCAACTACCGGAAGTTTCTCAATTTTATATTTTTGCAGGATAGCCGCAGCATTTTCAAGGTCTGTTGTCTGGTCTGTTGTTACCAGATTCTTGGAGGTCATCACCTCATCTATCTTACGATTCAGGTTAACCTCAAATCTCAGGTCACGGTTGGTTACAATACCTACCAGATAACCATGCTCATCAACAACCGGAATACCACCGATTTTGTATTCCTTCATAAGATTCAGTGCGTTGGCAACTGTAGAGCCCCTCTTGATGGTTACAGGATTGTATATCATCCCGTTTTCAGCCCTCTTGACAACCTCGACCTGTCGTGCCTGTTCCTCAATAGACATATTCTTGTGGATAACACCCATACCTCCTTCACGCGCTATGGCTATAGCCATACGCGCTTCAGTTACGGTATCCATAGCTGCAGAAATGATAGGAGTATTGAGAACAATGTTGCGCGAAAACTTTGTTACCAAAGAGACTTCTCTTGGCAAAACTTCAGAATAAGCAGGAATCAAAAGGACATCATCAAATGTTAACCCGTACGAATCGATTTTATCTTCAATAAATGACATAGGTGATGCTTTTAGGGTGTGTGAAATAAATTTCGGCAAAGGTACAAAAATTATGGAAGTCCAGTATATCTGCTCTTAGTTATATGACTGTATTTCTGAAATGCTATTCCTTTTTTATCCTGATTGTAGTAACAGACATAGCTGGTACTTCATACTCCAGAACTGCCGCATTATTCAATCTCACCGGAACAGTAACAGTATGCACATTGGTGGGAGCATCAAAGGTATTCTCTGCATCCGGTGCACCTCTCAAAATAAAGCACTGTGCATCGCTGCCAATGCCTTTAAATCCAGAAAGGTCTGCTCTAGCCTTGCTTGGGTTCATCCCTGGATTGGCTATTTTGATAATTACGTCTCCAGTAGTGCTGTCATATACAGTTGAAGCCGACAACAGCGGGTCCTCAGTAGTAAATGTCACTAATCCATCATAATAATAGTCACCCTGATTGTTCATAAACATCTTCTGAACATAGTAGTTGGGTGTCAACACTATATTCCTGTTGTCAAAAAAGATAAGGTCAGTCGTCCACTGAGTATTACCCTTACGAGCCAGCAGCGGTGCATATGATGCCATCGATACTACATCACCGTTTCTTTCCAGACCAATCATGTAGGCAGCCTCTGCAACTGCATTCAGTATTTTATTACCCCAACTTGCATACTCACCCAGATAGACCTTAGGCCCCTCTCTGTCATAGCTGTCGTAGCGGTGGAGGTTAGCAAGCATCCAATCTGGCCCCTTGTAATAATGCTCATCAACTATGTCAATGCCCAGTTTACGACTAATCTCCCATCCCCTCTCAAAATCATCTCCGTCAGAGAAAGGTCCGGAAGTTCCAATAAGCTTTACCTCAGGATAGTTCTCCCTGATCGCATTCTGTATCATCCTGAAGCGTTCTTCAAACTCAGGAGTGATCTTCTCCTCATTTCCTATTCCGATATACTCGAGATTGAATGGCTGAACCCTTCCGGCCGCAGCCCTTACAGAGCCCCATTTGCTATCAGCCGGACCTTTAGCCCATTCTATCAAGTCCAATACATCCTGAATATAGGCATCCATATCTTCCATGCATATCGCCTGTTGACCCGCACCACCGATGACATGGGTACCGCCTGAATTTTGGCAGCTTACTCCGGCAGGAAGCACAGGCACTGCAGCTGCTCCTATATCTTCACAAAATTGGAAGAATTCAAAATAGCCCAGACCATAACCTTGCTGGTAGTTCCATATATTACGCTGGGCCTTGCGATGTTCTACAGGACCAACTGTATTCTTCCAGTCATATATATTGCTTATTCCGTCACCGTGAACAAGACAACCACCGGGGAAACGCATAAAACGGGGCTGTAACTCTGCAAGCACCTGTGCCAGATCGGCTCTCATACCATTTCGCCTCCCCATAAAGGTCTTTTCGGGAAACAGGGACACCATATCAAGTGCAACCTTTCCCTTACTCTGAGCCAGCACCAATAAAGCAGCGCTGTCACATGATACTTCCGGGGTTAATGTAAGTTCATATTTCTGCCATTCGCCTGATGCAACTTTCAAAGTTCCACCGGTCAGTGCTTTCCCTTTTGTATCCTGAAGCTGAATCAGGAAATCTACAGGCTCCTCACTCAACAATCTTGCGAAAAAGCTAAAGAAATACTGATCACCCTGATTCACGGGCATACCATCAAACCCTGAATTTATAATACCAACACCTGACAACCCCCTGATCTCGGGATAGGCCCCCACCAGTTCAATATCCAGTACAGCATAGGTCGGATTGTTTGGGTGAATTGGTTCTGATGTGCCTACATTAAGGTAACCTATTGAATAACCAGCCCTCAGGAAATCCCAACATGTAAAAGGATGCCAGCCCTTTTGCATTGCCGGTGCATATTCAAAGGACCTGTTTTGAACAAGCTCAGCATACAAGCCACCATCGGCTGCATAATTGATATCCTCAAAGAACAATCCAAACAGATTGCTACTTATGGGTTTGCCACCCACCGGCGGCTCACCGCCTTGACATACTTCTGATGTAAGAATGGATAAGACCATCATCAGTAAAAGGGATGCTATTCTCATGACCTGCCTTTTTTATTTAAGCTGAAAGTTAATATAAAGTATCCAAAAATAAATAAAAGTAATAATAACAGCATGGTTGACCTTTATATATCTCTGAGAAGTTTAACGAAACTTAAGAAACGTGACCCTTTGATTTTCCTATATTTGCGACACACCATGTAGGTATAGATAAAGATGGACAAAACATATATAAGGATATTTCAAGGTCTCACTTTGGTTTTGACTTTGGTTTTATTCTGGGGATGTACCCCATCTGCTGTAAAGTTTGCAGACGAGATGTATGAAGAAGCCAAGGCGCTAAAGGATTCAGGCAATTTCAATCTGGCCAAGATCAAGCTTGACAGTGTGATGCTACTTGCAGGCAACCAAAGTGAAAAAGGACAGGAAGCACGTAAGCTGCTTGCAGAGATTGAGATTGATGAGCAGGAGCGGAATCTAAGGTTTCTTGACAGTGCACTTGTTGAACAGGAAGCACTACTTGAGCCCTTAATGAAGAATTTCACTCTGAGCGACGAATATGGCAGTGAGAAACTGCTGATTCACAAAAGGCAGAAGCCGGAGAATAGTTACAACAGGACCTACCTAAGGGCCCATCTGAGTGAAGACGGCAATTTTTACATTTCAAGCCGTTACCACGGTTCTAGATGGATTAATCACAACAAAATAAGGGTTTACCTCGGATCAGAGTCTGTTAATTCAGAGGAAGTTGCTGATAATGGTATCGACATGAGACGCTTTGAGGATGGCGAGTTTAAGTGGGAATTTGTATACTACAAAGATGGGAAGGACAATGGAATTGTGGATTTCATTGCAGCCAATTCAGACAAGCCTCTAAGAGTTGAGTTTATTGGCAAATCGAGGGAATATATAATAATGGAACAATATGACCGGGAAGCCATCCGTGATGCATATGAGATATCATTTATACTTAAGGAGATAAAGCGAATCAAGGACGAGAAAAAGAAGTCAGAAGAACTTCTTAACAAATTAAGACCCAGCCATTTTTAGTCTTTTCGGACAAAGTACTCCTAAGTCTCCGGGGGATAATCCAAAATAACTCAGGCTTCACGTTAAAAAAGGCCGGGTTTATCAAAAAATCAAGCATCTCGTCGCAGGTAGTTGTAAATTTAGCTTTCGCTATCATGTAAACTGCCTGTTATGATCAGATCTCTGTGGATTTTCTTATTTGCGTTGATGGTTCAAAGTGCAATCGCGCAGGAAGTAAGACTTGAATTAATACAAAACGCTAAAGAAGGTGTTGGGAATGCAAAGTTCCAGATAATAGTTGATCCCGTATACGACTTTGAATTCACAGTAGATTTAAGCTATTCCGGATCTGCTGCACAATCAGTTGACTATACTCCAGTATCTTCTGTTACCATAGCTGCAGAACAAACCAGTGCAGAAATTGAGCTAATTATCATTGACGACGATATTGCTGAACCTACAAAGACAATATCAGTATCTATTACCTCAGTTAGCGACACTAGCGTAAACTATAACACTGCTTTATTGGATATTAATCTTGAAGATAACGATACACCTTCACTAAGTATTACCGGGCTCTCAATTAGCGAAGGTAATACATCTGGTCAGGGCAACTTCGAGATAAGTATGACTGGTCCTGCGCAGGAAACTATCATCCTTCTTTTCAACACTTCAGATGGAACGGCAGCTGCAGGCAGTGATTATGAAGGCATTACAAACCATAATGTTACAATTCCTTCAAATACAACGTCTGTCCTTGTACCTGTTACTATATTTGGAGATGCTGTTGCAGAGCCTGATGAGACCTTCATGGGCACAATTAGTATTTCCAACATTAACGGGCAGCAGGTCACAATATCTCAGCCCACCGCTATTGCAACAATCGAAAATGATGACTTTGCGTCCTTCTCAATAAATGATATAACTGTCAGCGAAAACGCAGGAACTGCTGTGTTTACAGTTACATTAAGTCATGCAGTACAAGGTGGTGCTACCGTTAAATACACAACAAACCCAGTATCTGCTACCCCAAGTAATGACTTTACTGCAACCAATGGAACTCTGACCTTTACTGGAACAGCAGGTGAAACTAAAACCATCAGCATTCCAGTAGTAAACGATGCAATAGCTGAGCCTACAGAGACATTTCAGGTAATACTATCGGATCAGACAGGCTATGGCGTTTCAATTGCTGATGACACAGGTATTGCAACGATAACTGATGACGATGCCGTAACTATCAGCTTAGCCGGCTTTACTGTTACTGAAACGAATACCTCTCAAACAGCCAACTTCACCGTTACAATGAGCGGGGCTGCACAGGAAGCTGTTGAACTGCTTTTCAATACTTCAGACGGCACAGCGCTTTCAGGCAGCGACTATATTGCTGTTCCTGGTCAGACTATATTGATTTCTGGCGGTCAGACAACTGTGGACATTCCGGTTACTATTCTGGGTGACGAAATATCAGAGCCAGAGGAAACGTTTACAGGTATTATAAGTATAGTCAATATAAATAATCAACAAATCTCAATAGCCCAGGCCTCTGCTGTTACTACTATTAATGACGATGATATTGCCAATCTGGTAATTACAAAGACTGCTGGCAATACCGAACCTAATGTTGGCAGTAATATCACTTTCACGATAAAAGTTAAAAATGAAGGCCCTGGCAAAGCCTTTTCGGTTGTTGCAACAGACATCCTGCCTTCAGGGTATGAGTTGGTTTCTGCAACAACGGTGACAGGTACATGGACTGCCCCAACATGGAACATAGGGGAACTTGTTTCTGGATCAGAAGTCACCCTGATCATAGTTGCGAAAGTGCTCAGTACAGGAACATATAATAACACTGCAAGTGTCACTTCAGTGACAACTGACCCGCAGAGCAGCAATAATATTGTTACTCTGAATGTAAATCCAAAACCTGTTGCCGACCTTGCGATTACCAAGACAGTCAACATCGCCAATCCAAAGATTGGTGATGATGTAGAGTTTACAATAGTTATATCAAACGCCGGTCCCAGTACTGCAACTGGTGTGACAGTAAACGACCTGCTTCCTGACGGCTTCCTCTTCAAGGAATATACTGGAAGTGGTACCTATAATTCATCTACAGGGGCATGGAACCTGGGTAATATTACTATGGGAACTTCTGTTGAGTTAAAGATTAAGGCTACAGTAAAACTGGGGGTTAACTACACCAATTCAGCTACGGTAACAGCTACCGAACTCGATACCAATCCCGGAAATAACGAGGCATCAGTTTCGGTAACAGTTGGAAACAGTGCCCCGGTTGCAACCGACGATCTTTACACCACAAATGAAGATCAGACTCTTGCAGTCAATGCTCCCGGACTCCTTGAAAATGACAGTGATCCGGATATGAATCCACTTCAAGTCACAGGTTTTACAATAGCCGGAACTACTTATGTAGCAGGTCAGACTGCAGTCCTACCAGACTATGGTTCACTTACTATTTTTGCGAATGGAAAACTGGAGTATCTGCCCAAACTAAACTACAATGGTACTATTCCGCTCATAAACTATTCAATTTCTGACGGTACACTGTCTGCTACAGGAATCCTGTCAATTATTGTAAATCCAGTAAATGACCCGCCAGTAGCAGCCAACAACCTCTACACAACTACTGAGGATATTATCCTGGATGTAACTGCTGCTGAAGGAATCCTCATCAACGACAGCGATCCTGACAACGACAATATTAGTGTTACAGGTTTCACTATTGGTGTCACCAATTATAGTGCCGGTAGTACAGCGGACCTTACCCAGGGGAAAATCATTGTCAGAGCAAACGGAAGCTTTACATTCACACCAGGAGTTAATTTTTACGGTCTTTACCCGGATATCTTTTACAATATAAGTGATGGAGAGTATACCGCTAGCGCAAGACTCAGAATAATGGTCAATGCAGTAAATGACCCTCCAGTTGCACTGGATGATTATATCTATACTACAGAAGGCACAGGCATTATTTTCGACATCCTTGCCAATGACAATGATGCAGCAGATGGCGGAAACGGAGGTTTGGCAACAAATACTTTAAGAATCACCAAACAACCTTCAAAAGGAAGTATTATAATACTGGCCAACAAGAACATAAGCTATAGTCCGCATTTGGGCTTCTTTGGAAAGGATACTGCTGAATATGAGATATGTGACCTTGGTTATCCTTTGCCTGCACAGTGTACTACTGCAAAAATCTTCATCGATGTAACGCGTCGCTCCCCGCTTGCTGTGGATGACCTCGCCTCTACTGATGAGGATACACCGGTAACCTTCAATGTGCTTACAAATGACGTTGATGATGACATTATGCCCGAGACTTTCACTATTGTGAATCAACCCACTTCCGGAAATGTTGTTTATCAAGGCAACGGAGTTGTAAAATACACTCCTGCACTCAATTTCAATGGCAGTGACTATTTCACCTATACAGTGCGGGATGCAACCGGCCTAATAAGTAATGTGGCACGTGCGGATATTAATGTCCATCCAGTTCCCGATTCGCCAGTATCCACAAGCAGACTTTACTCTACAAAGGAAAATCAATCTGTAGTCATCCCAATATATCAACTCGTAAGTGACCCTGAAAATGACGTAGATTATTCAACTATTGTAATTGAAAACTCACCCGGCCATGGAAGTATTAGTCTGGGTGCTAATGCCGGTGAACTGATTTACACACCTGAAGAGGCTTATTCAGGCAATGACAGCTTTGACTACAGTGTGGCAGATGCAACCGGACTTAGGAGTAACGTCTCGACAATCAGTATTCAGGTTACCAATCAGGCTCCTGTTGTGGTTAATGACAGTTTTACTGTCAATGAGGACGAGGCTACCGAACTGGATGTAGTTGCAAATGATACAGACCCGCAGGATAATATTGATCCATCAACAATAATTATTGTCACCCAACCTGCAAACGGAATTGCTACAGTTGACCCTGTCAAGGGAGTAATAATTTACACCTCGGCACTCAACTACAATGGCAATGATTCACTGGTTTACAAAGCATGCGATGAAACAGGCTATTGTGGAGAAGCGGCAGTATTTATTACAGTCCTTCCTGTCAACGATGCCCCTGTTGCGGTGGATGACAACAGGACAATACTAGAAGACAATCCCGTATTCATGGATGTTTTGTCAAATGACTATGATGTTGACAACGAAAACGAGCAGCTAGTCATCACAATAGCCCAACTACCATCTCATGGTACTGTTCAGGTAGCTACCAACCCCAACGGTATTGTTTATAGTCCTTCACATGACTACAACGGAAGCGACAGCTTCAGATACAGGATTACCGACCCAGATGGTGCCTGGGGAGAGGCTGTGGTCAACATTACAATAAGTCCTGTAAATGATGCACCACAACCATCCAGTGACAGCTACAGCAACATAAATGCAGCAGGTGCAACACTAAGAATACTGGATAATGATGTTGACCCAGAAGACAATATTAACCCGGCATCTGTTACAATAGTCACGAATGCAGAGCATGGGACAATTACTGTCAATACTGATGGAAGCGTATTCTATCTGCCGGATCCTGAATATTTTGGAGATGATGCATTTGTTTATTCAGTCTGTGATACTGAGGGAGCATGCAGCCAGGCTACAGCTACCTTGTGGGTTACCGCAGGTAATGGTCCTCCGCATGCTGAAGATGATTATCTGACTCTGAATGAAGATGAGCCATTGTTGTTTAACCCGCTTGATAATGATAGTGATCCCAACAACAATATTGACCCCCTATCCCTTACAATTCTTGAAGCTCCGGCACATGGCACTATTGATTATTCAGGGGAAAGTGGAGATTTGATCTATATTCCCAATCCAAATTATTATGGTATAGACAAGTTGGTTTACACATTCTGTGACCTTGGTCATCCGCCACTTTGTGCTTCAGCATCCGTATTTTTCACAATAAATGCAGTGAATGATGCTCCTGTCACAGCTAATGATGAGATTGCCATGTTTGATATGTCAATTGCATCAATCAATGTGCTTGACAATGATTCAGAAACAGAGAATGAGGCAATGTCTGTCTCAGCAGTAAGCGAATCTCCGACAAAATTTGGCACATTCACCTTAAGCGCAGACGGTAGCTTCGAATATAGTTCATATCCGGGAGCATACTGTAATACCGACACAATTATATATAGAGTATGTGACATTCATGGGGCATGCTCAGATGCACTGATTATTATCAGCATTATGCCACTTGATAGCGATGGTGATGGCATACCCGACTTTGTAGAAACGCTGGATCGTGATACTGACAAAGACGGAACTCCCGATTATCTGGATACTGATTCAGATAATGACGGAATACCCGACTACATAGAATCGGGAATAAGCGATGCATGTGACAACGACAGCCCAGTTGATACAGATGGTGACGGAGTTCCCGACTACCTGGATTTGGATTCAGATGGTGACGGAATGCCTGATGCGTCAGAGGGCACATCCGACTGTGACGGAGACGGGACACCCAACTATATCGACGAATACGACGACTGTGCCGACAGATTACATATGCCCAGGTACTTTATCCCAGCCCTTGAATCAACCTGGAAGATTCAGGGTATAGTAGACTATAACGACAACGAACTGTCAATCTTCAATAGATGGGGAGGTGTAATTTACCATAAATCGCCCTATGATAACAGTTGGGATGGAACAACAAACCAGAACCTATTTGGCTCAGGCAATCTTCCCGAAGGTGTATATTACTACATCCTTAGAGTGGGTAATGACTATTACAAGGGAAGTATATATCTGAAACGATAAATGTTTTGATAAACGGTGAAAACAAAAATAATGAAGCGCTCAATCTATAAGATACTGATCCCTTTACTGTTCTGTGTGCTGCCCCATGCAGCCACGGGGCAGCAGGATCCTCTGCTGACACAGTATATGTTTAACACACTTGCATTTAACCCTGCCTATGCCGGAACCTCAGGTATGTTACATGCAATGGTTACATCAAGGCATCAATGGATTGGATTTGATGATGCACCTTCTACACAGACCTTCACTATCCATACCCCATTCACTGCAAAGAGCTTTGCAACAGGGCTTACATTTATCCGCGATGAGATAGGTCCCACAGCCAACACATCTGCCTGGTTTGACTATTCTTACCACCTTAATCTATCACGTTCGGTAAAGCTATCATTAGGACTGAAGGGTGGATTCAGCCATTATAAGACCGACTTTTCAAAACTGATAGCAGAGGCGTCGCCAGAGGAGGCAGCCTATTTTGAAACCCCGGAGGCACAGATGCTACCCAACTTCGGATTTGGAACCTATCTTTGGTCAGACAAGTTTTATCTCGGAATCTCTGCCCCACGACTGCTTGAGAATTCGGTTGAAAACGAGGTAGTACCAGGTTCCTATACTATTGACGAGAAACGTATCTACTTATTAATGGGAGGTGTAGTATTTCACATAAATCAGGACTTTGTACTTAAACCATCATTTATGTTGCGATTGAATGAGAGCTCCCCCCTTTCAGCTGATGCCAACCTTACCTTGTTTATCAAGGATAGGATAAGCGCCGGAGTATTTTACAGAGATCCCAAGAGTGCAGGAGGTATAGTAAGTCTGAAACTTGGCAATCAGTTTTCTATCGGTTATGCATATGACACAAGCTTCGATAGTCTGGCATCCAAATTTGGCAGCTCCCATGAATTTATGATAGGTTTTGAGTTTAGTTTCAAAAAAGATAAAGTGCTAAATCCAAGATATTTCTGATATGAAAAGGTCTCAGACACACTGTTCGTTCCAGGTCAGGTTGCATAGACCCTCCGTACTGCTAAGGCTTATGCTCATTGCATTTATGATACTTGGTTTTTGCATGACGCTCCCGGCCCAAAGCAAGGCACTCCATAAGGCAGACAAGGCCTTTGGACGCTTTGACTATTCCAAAGCATTGAATATCTACCAGAAACTGGAAAAGAAAAACGAGTCAAAATATTACGTCACCAAGAGGATTGCCGACTGTTACCGCCTGTTGGATATGCCTACCCATGCAGTGGAATGGTATGAAAAAGCTATTGAATTTCATGATGTGGATGCTGAAACATATTATCACCTGGGGCAGACTCTAAGAACCTTAAAAAGATATGAGGAATCAGATATATATTTAAACCGTTTCAGGGCAATAACCCGGACCCAGACTCCGCAACAAGGATTATCTCCTGAAGAATATCTAAGAACTGTAAGATCTGACTCAGGTAGGTTTGAGATTGTAAAGCTCAGCATCAACACCCCTTACTCGGAAATTGGACCTGCTCTCTATGACGGAAACAAACTTGTTTTCTCGTCAAACACACCTGAGAACAGTGTGGTCAGATACCTTGACTCACGCAATAACAAACCATTCTACAGTCTCTATGTTGCAGAGCTGGAAGAACTGGCTACTACAGGTATTCCTACTCCCTTCCTGCCGAGGATAAGAACCGAACTAAATGATGGTCCAGTAAGTTTTTCACATGATGGAAACCTAGTCTATATTACACGCAACACAGTGCTGACACAAGAAGGGGTCAGCGAACTTGATATATTTACTTTATCAAAGCGAGAAGGTAAATGGAACACAACCCTTGCAACCCTGCCACTTAAGCTAAAGGGTTATTCTATTGCTCATCCTGCAATCAGCCCGGACAACCAGAGGCTTTACTTTGCCTCAAATATGCCCGGTGGTTATGGAGGCATGGATTTGTATTATAGCGAACTTAAGGGAGGCTTTTTCTCCCAGCCTGTTAACCTGGGTCCGGGAATCAACACTGCAGGTAATGAGGTATTCCCCTTTGTTGATACCAACGGAAGACTGTTTTTTGCTTCTGATGGATTGCCGGGGCTTGGTGGACTTGACATCTTTGTTGTGTTACCTGGTGAATATGGTTTTTCAAATCCACATAACCTGGGTCCGGACATCAATACTCCTTATGATGATTTCGGTATTACCATCCTATATGATGACAGCGGTGGCTACTTTGCATCAAACAGGCCCGGAGGTGAAGGAAGTGACGATATATATGCCTTCCGCACTTTGGTTCCACTCAGATTCACTCAGATACGGGGAACTATTACCAACGATATCACAGGTGAAGCAGAGGAAGCTGTATCCATCAGCATATTTAAGAAGAATGGCATTCCTGTGGCCAACCTTGAAAGTGATGAAAAGGGCAATTACTCCTTCCATCTACTTAGTAACGAAGAATATACAATTTACTTCCGCAAAAGGATGATGCAGGATATAGAGAAATCAATCAAACCTTCTGACATGAAGGCATTCGGAACACTTAACCTCAATATCAAACTGGCTCCAAGATAATTTTTCCTAGCAATAGTGCTGAAAACAGAATTTTTTGAAACCGAAAAGCTTTTTCATCGTTATAGCTGGATAATTATTTTGTTTGAAAATCACAAAAGGAGATTTATGAGTGATGAGTTAAAGTCAAAGAGCATCTGGGGATTCTTCCTCAGCATCAAGAGTATATTACTGTTTTTCCTGGTTTTTATATTACCACTTGCAATAGCTACCTCTATTCAGTTTGTACCAGGTTACTGGATAAACGGTGCGTATATGTTTTTTGCTGTATCAGCCATTATACTTACAACAGAAGTAGTTTTATACTTATGGATGTGGGCCCTTGGCAATGCTTATTATAAGGCATCACCGGTCAGAGAGATGTTTTCCAACAAGGCATTCCGTCTTTTTGTTTGGATTCCACTATTGGTCACAGTATTGTTTATAGCATTTTGGGTCTATGGAGCATCTACGATTTATATGGGAAAACTATCTGCAGCCAACATGTTGTATTCCACACTCCTATATGCCATACCGCTACAGCTTATATTTATGATTGGTAAGTTTTACTGCTTTTATTTTACAGCCAAACTGTTAAAGTCGGCAGAAACTGGTAAGAAAGCCAGGTTTGAGAATTTCACCAAAGAGTTTATACTTCTGCTCTTTTTCCCCATAGGACTCTGGTTTATTCAACCCCGCATCAATAAGTTGTACAGGCAACTGACAATATGGTAAAGTGACAGAAGAAAGGGTCTTAAAGATTTCGGAAGACGGCAGTGCCACCTTATATGTCCCATCATTTGATGAGCATTATCATTCGTGGCATGGAGCCATCCAAGAGTCCTTGCATATATTTATCAATGCAGGACTTGAGCAATGTAGTGACACAGATCCTTTAACTATATTAGAGGTGGGCTTCGGAACAGGGCTCAACGCCTTACTCACACTAATCCATAAACCGACATCCACAATTCAATACCATAGCCTTGAAAAATACCCGGTTGCTTCAAATCTTGTGTCCCAATTAAACTACCCCGAACTCCTGGGTTCAGGTCAACTGCGAGACCTGTTTGACACAATGCACAGTGTTGAGTGGGACAAAGCACACAAGCTCACTGATGACTTCTATCTTACAAAACACTGGTGTGACTTTCAAGATTTCAGGTCGGACCTGAAATTCAACCTGATTTATTTCGATGCCTTTGGTCCGGATAAGCAGCCTGAATTATGGACAGAGGCAATGTTTGCCAACATTGCCTCAATGACTGCTCCCGGAGGAATCCTTACCACATACTCGGCCAAGGGCTCAGTTCGCAGAGCCTTACAGGCTGCCGGCTTTTGGGTCGAAAGACTTCCCGGTCCTCCCGGAAAAAGACAGATGATCAGGGCTACATATCAGGGTGTTTGAAATCTTCACGGAAAATTTTCCAATTGCATAATTTCACTGTAAATTCGCAGCATTTGAAGTATTAACTCATAATTTATTGGACTTAAATCTGAGAGATCTATGAAAAAGTACTCTTATGTCATTGGCATCTTTCTGCTTATTGCATTGTTACCTGCATGCAGGTTGAAAGTACCAGGATCGGGCAAGGTTGAAATGAAGAATACTGTCGATAGCGTTAGCTATGCATTGGGCTTCATGAGTGCTAATCAGTATATGATGAACTTTGAGCGTATCCCATTTGACACACTGGACAGAAAGGATCTGGCACGAGCCTTTTCAAAGTCAACATTGAAGAAGGAATATGTCGAGTTTATGAAAAACTCATTTGGGGAGTTTAACGAGGAGATATATCACACTGCCTTTATCAATAAAGTAGCCTACAACAAATCCTACTTTAACGAAATGGACGCAGATATTTTCCTTGACGGAGTTTACCTGGCAAGGCAAAGAAAACTGGAAGAAATGCATAATGCAAAGGCTGACAGCAACCGGGTAAAGGGCAAGGCCTTCCTTGAAGAGAATGCAAAGCGTGAAGGTGTGATACAACTTGAGAGCGGCCTCCAATACAAAGTGTTAGTTGAAGGCAATGGCCAGACTCCAACAGAAAACGACGTTGTAAAAGTACACTATAGAGGCACCTTAATCGACGGAACCGTGTTTGACAGTTCGGTTGAAAGCAACGAACCTGCTGAATTCAAAGTAACAGATGTCATTAAAGGTTGGCAGGAAGCTCTGAAGATGATGCCGGTCGGATCGAAGTGGAAGCTCTATATTCCTGCAAACCTAGGTTATGGTGAAAACGGCAGCGGAGAAAAAATTGGTCCCGAAGAAACTCTGATATTCGAAGTAGAGCTTATTGCAATCAAATAGAATCAACTCTGGTAAAAAATAAAAGGGGATCCAGCCGGATCCTCTTTCTTATTCTGTCAGTCTATCATTGGCAGACAACCGAAGTCATCCTCAAGCAACAGACTATTTACATAATCTATATCAAACTCATCTGCATCCCAGTCATAATCCAACCACTCCATTAACTCTTCTCGGTCGGGGTGTCCGGGATGATTTAGAACCTTGAGCATCTGTTGGTATCCCTGTGGACCTCCGCAATCCTCAGGTGGGCAATTTCTTTCACCATCAACACATACTGGATAAATTGCAGTATTTTCAGGTTCGTGTATATCCTCCAGCACTACGTCATGAATCCAGTAGTCTCCAAGGTCATATACATACTGGAAACTGTCATCTCTCTTCTTCAGGATGTCCTTAAGCCTGATGGAGGTATAGTCCATAAAGTTGGGCATATTCGAATAATCCTCATCTCCGATGCCGAATATCCTGCCGTTCTTTTCATACTGGTGCATGTGCGTATTCTCCCAGCCCATGGCTGTTTGAATAACCTTATGCAGGTCATGCAGAAACAAGTCATCAGGAACAAGCAGACGCCTCCATACTGAAGGTTTGATTTCTCTCAGCTCTATCTTGATCTGATATATGTCAGGCACTTTTATCATCCAGTACTATATTGCTTGGTGAATGCCTGCTTTAGTCTTACCGCCAGCAGGATTTAATCGCAAATATATGAAATAAAAGTAAGTGCTTTGAGACTGTCTCAAATAATTTGAAAGACCTGTTTGTTCTGCAACATAATATCTCTACTTTTATACTTTAAATATTAATAAAGCAATAATGAAGACAGCAGAGATTCACACTTCCAAAGGGGTAATGAAACTACATTTTTACTTTGAAGATGCTCCGGGAACTGTGGCCAACTTTATCAAGCTGGCTGAAGAAGGTTTTTATGACGGATTACGATTTCACAGGGTAATACCCGACTTTGTGATTCAGGGAGGCTGCCCTTATTCCAGGGAAGCAGGAAATCCAAGAGTAGGCTCAGGAGGTCCTGGCTACGCGATCAAATGTGAACTGGATGGAAACAACCAGTACCACGACAGAGGAGTCATCAGTATGGCTCATGCAGGAAGAGACACTGGCGGCTCTCAATTCTTTATCTGCCACAGCAGGAAGAACACAGCTCATTTGGACAGACGTCATACTTGTTTCGGCAAAGTATTTGAAGGCCTTGAAGTCATTGACCAGATCCGTCAGGGAGACCTGATTGAGAAGATTGTGATTGTTGATACAGAGGAGTAAAGGGATAGATAATTAAGTGTAGCGGATGTTTCAGTCAATACCAATATGTATCGTATGAAATATTTTTGCAAAAAAATTATTATTTGCGCATACTTGAAAAAAATCTCCTATCTTTAAATCACTTATTAATTTCTTAAATACCTTAGAATGAACATTTTTGTTGGCAGCTTACCCTTTCGTTTGGCTGAAGCTGAATTAAGAGAGCTATTTGAAGCTTATGGTGAAGTATCATCCGCACGTATCATTACTGACAAGTTTTCAGGAAAAAGCCGTGGATTCGGTTTTGTTGAAATGCCCGATGATGCAGAAGCTCAAAAGGCTATTGATGAACTGAACAACTCACAAGTTGGCGGACGTACTATCGTGGTCAATAAGTCTGTAGAGAGAAAAGAAGGTGGAGGCGGTGAAAGACGTCGTCCTTCCGGAAATCAAAGAGGCGGAAGCTATGGCAGCGATAGAAGAAGCGGTGGCGGATATCACCGTTAATTCTTATTGATCGGATATGAAAAACAGGCTACCTCTCGGTAGCCTGTTTTCTTTTCATACACCCTGCACTCCCTCAACAGCACTGAGAACAGTCTTCACCATCAAACTCCAGGGCTATCGTTGGATGATCCACTCCATAACTACGTATTATCCTATTAGCCTTGGTACGAATCTCAATCTGATCAGCCACTGTTACATCTGCATTTACCACCAGGTGAATACTCAAAATATTGAAAGTCCCATCCAGACTCCACACATGGGTGTCATGAAGGTCTTTGACCTTATCAAGTGCAAGCAACTCTTTCTCCATACCGTCCCTGTTAAAATCTGGCGGGGAAGTTTGCAGGAACACATTCAGAATATCTCTTAGATTTCTGATCACATTCACAAGGATAAATGTTGCCACACCTATTGACAGCAAAGGGTCTATCCAATACCAGGATGTATAATAGATTATTATTGACCCTACAAGGACGGCTACCCATCCCAGTACATCTTCAAGCATATGCAACATAACAGAGCGGCTATTGAGAGATTTTCCGCCTCCACTTAACCTTAGGGCAGCTAGACCATTGAAGACGATGCCAAGTATGGACATCCACAACATACCGGTTGCCATTACCTCCTCTGGATTGATTAGTCGCGGAATGGATTCATAGAGAATCAGCACACAGCCTATCACCAGAATACCACTGGTCAGCAATGCACCAAGTGTAGAATACCTCCTATAACCATAGGTGTATTTCCGGTCCCTGGTTTTTTCCGCTTTTTTCTCAAACCACAAAGCACTGCTTATTGCTATCGTATCACCAAGATCGTGCACCGCATCTGAGAGGATGGCCATAGAGTTGGTCAGTGCCCCTGCGATAAACTCAATAATTGTAAAAAAGAAGTTTAGCAAGAAAGCACCAATCATCCGCTTTCTCACACCTATCATATCATGTTCAGCTTCTCTTCTATGGAAGTGGTTGTGGTGGTCCATATAATTAGGATTTATCACAAAGGAAACTAAAGCAATACAATTTTTCAAGCAAATACAAACAAATGCAAGAATGTGTTTTCCAGCTTAGGTAACCAGGCTTTGATGAGGCATCTCCTAAAAATGCAATTGAGTTATGTATAATCAGATTCCAGTCTTAATTAAAAGACCTTAACCCAATCCCGGTTAATCGCAGTTTTTATTTGCAATAGTAATTATGCAGTTGTATCTTCGTGTACGCTAACGACAATATAACAAAAAAATGGGACACTTTATAAATGAAGACTTTGCGTTGGAAGGCAAAAAGGCCAGGCAACTCTATCATGACTATGCCAGCCAGCTTCCCATTATAGATTTCCACTGTCACCTGTCTCCTGCCATGATAGCTGAGGACTATCACTTCCAGGATCTCGGAGAGGCCTGGCTTGCAGGTGACCATTACAAGTGGAGAGCCATGCGCACACATGGTGTAAATGAAGACTACTGCACCGGGGAAAAGAGTTATAGAGAGAAATTCCAAAAATGGGCTGAAACAGTTCCCTACACCCTTGGCAACCCTCTTTATCACTGGACCCACCTTGAACTTGCAAGATATTTCGGAATCTTTGATCTCCTATCACCTGCCAATGCCGGTATGATCTTCGATAAGGCAAGCGCAATGCTTACCGGTGAAGACATGGGTACCCGAGGTTTGCTTCAAATGATGAAGGTAGAGGTGGTAGGTACCACCGACGATCCGGTAGATTCTCTTGAACACCATCAAGCGCTAAAGGACTTCAGCATTAAGATCAGGCCTACATTCAGACCTGATAATGTGATCAAGACAGAGGTGCTGGATGAGTTTAATGCCTATATCACCAGACTGGAACAGGTTTCCGGAAAGACTATTAATAATCTGGACACTTTGGTTGAGGTTCTTGACGAACGCCATGCATATTTCGACAGCATGGGCTGTCGTGCCTCCGACCATGGTCTGTCAAGGATGTATTACGTTGCGGATTTCGTTTCAAAAGCCCCGAAGGCTTTTGAAAAGATTAGGTCAGGTAAAGCATTGGATGTGGACGAAAATGAGGCTTACTGCACCTATATGATGTACGAGCTTTGTAAGATGAACCACAAACGCGGTTGGGTACAGCAATTTCACCTTGGCGCTATACGCAATAACAATACTCGCATCTTTAGAAATGTGGGCCTGGATACCGGACATGACTCAATAGGCAATAACCAGGATTCATACAGGATGTCCCGCTTCCTCGACCTGCTGGACAATGAGGACAAGCTAGCAAAATCAATACTATACAATCTCAATCCAGCTGATAATGAAATGTTTATCACCATGGTGGGTAATTTTCAAGACGGCAGTGTGGCAGGTAAGATGCAATACGGAGCTGCCTGGTGGTTTCTCGACCAAAAGGCCGGAATGGAAAAGCACCTGAAGGATCTTTCAGTTCTTGGATTGCTGAGTCATTTTGTAGGAATGGTTACCGACTCACGTAGCTTCCTCTCCTACCCTCGTCATGAGTATTTCAGAAGGATAGTATGTAACTACATAGGTGGAGAAGTTGAGAAGGGACTCATTCCAAATGACGACTCTCTGCTTAAAGAACTTATTGAGAGAGTATCCTACCGCAATGCAGCAGAGTATTTCGGATTTTAAAATTGTGATGTAATAATTCTATACAAAGAGAAAATAGGACAAAAACACCCGGCTTTATATGAAACAAAGAATAGTATTGTTTGGAGAGATCATGCTCAGACTCTCTACACCCGGATTTCAACGTTTTACACAAGCAAACTCTTTTGATGCCTGCTACGGAGGTGGTGAGGCAAATGTAGCTGTTTCACTGGCAAATTTCGGGTTGGATGCATCTTATGTTACCGTCCTCCCAAAGAATGATATTGGAGAGGCCTGCCTTAGGGAGCTTAGAAAATATGGTGTAGATACCAGTAACATTAAGTTTGGTGGTGACCGCCTGGGTATTTACTTTCTCGAAACAGGCGCAGTTGCTCGTCCCTCCAAGGTAATTTACGACCGTGCATACTCGTCCTTCTCACAGGTACAGAAAGGTGATTTCGACTGGGATAAGATATTTGAAGGAGCCACCTGGTTTCACTGGACAGGTATCACACCGGCCGTTTCCCAGGGTGCCGCAGATGTATGTCTTGAGGCAATAAAGGCAGCCAATAGATTGGGTATAACAGTATCAACCGATCTTAACTATAGGAAGAATCTATGGAAGTATGGCAAAAAAGCAAGTGAGGTAATGCCCGAACTGATTGAAGGTTGTGACATAGTCCTGGGCAACGAAGAAGATGCAGCAATGGTACTTGGCATCAAACCTGAGGGTGTAAATATCGAAGGTGGACATGTGGAAGCTGAGGCTTACCGCAGTGTATCACGACAAATTATGGAACGCTTCCCAAGGGTAAAGAAAGTAATCACTACCCTCCGAGGTTCTATAAACGCAAACCATAATACATGGTCGGGTGTCCTATATGACGGAACAAAGCTCTACACAGCCCCAATATATCAGATTACACATATAGTTGACCGTGTAGGAGGAGGCGACTCCTTTATGGGAGGCCTGATCTACGGGCTGCTAAGCTACCCCGGTGATGATGCCAAAGCATTGAACTTTGCAGCAGCAGCTTCATGCCTGAAGCACACTATCTTGGGTGACTTCAACCAGGTAAGTGTCGACGAGGTAGAAAAGCTGATGGATGGTGATGCATCTGGTAGGGTATCCAGATAGGATAACATTGTGGTGTTCAATCCTCCCTGCTTTTTTATCTGAAAAAGAGTCATGGCAGGTGGTGCGAGAAAGCCAAATAGCGTATAGCGGTTACCTAAAAGTTAAAATAAAATGGCAAAGTACGGTCGCAGTGAAGTCTTTATGGCAATGAAGGACACCGGTGTGGTACCGGTATTCTTCCACAAAGATATTGAAGTTTGCAAGCAGGTTGTAAAAGCCTGCTATGATGGAGGAATAAGGGTTTTTGAATTTGTAAACCGCGGAGACTTCGCACATGAGATCTTTAGTGAACTCAATAAATATGTGCTTAGTGAACTGCCTGGTATGATCCTTGGGGCCGGATCGGTTGTCGAAGCGGCCACAGCAGCAATTTTCATTCAGTCAGGTGCAAACTTTATTGTATCCCCTCTGTTGAATGAGGAGATAGCAAAGCTATGTAACCGACGTGGAGTGGCATGGGCACCAGGATGTGGTACAATTAGCGAAATAGGTAAGGCTCAGGAACTAGGTGCTGAGGTTATCAAGCTCTTTCCTGCTTCGGAAATCGGTGGTCCTTCTTTTGTAAAGGCCGTCAAAGGCCCCATGCCCTGGACCAATATCATGCCTACTGGTGGTGTTGATACAACTGAGGCCAACCTTGCGGGTTGGTTTAGAGCCGGGGTCTTCTGTGTGGGTATGGGATCTAATCTCTTCCCAAGGGAGATTATTGATAGCGGAAACTATCAGGCTCTAGCCCAGAAGTCAAAGGAACTGATTGAAACCATCAAACGAGTCAGGAAGGCTTGAATAGGTTAAGGATAGCTAATGGAAGGGGGAGCTTGAGTAAATTGAATAAAACAACAACTTCGGAGATATGAATTTGACATTGAGAAAAGACTGCAAATGGGGCTTGCTTGTTCCATCAAGCATGGGAGTTCGCATCACCCCGGCCAACAACCAGCCTGTACATTGCAGCGAAACCTTTCATATGCAGGCCACAAGTGCAGAAACCAATGTGGCTACCATACCAGCGTACCTTGGCCTACCGGTCAAGGTACTTACTGCCTTTGTTAAAGACAGTCCAATAGCCGAGTTTATCAAGAGTGACCTGCGCAAACGCAGATTGGATTATGAAGGTCCTGAGATTGCCCAGGGTGGTCCATGGGGATACAGGCACCAGTTTAATATAGCCGACAGCGGCTTTGGAGTTCGAGGCCCAAAGGTTCAGAACGACCGTGCCGGAGAGGTTGGTCGACTGCTTAATTCAAGCTTTTACGACCTTGAAAGAATATTCGGGGAGGAAGGGGTCCAGATAGTCCACATGTCCGGTCTTATCGCTGCCCTGTCGCCTGAGACGGGCAGGTTTTGTGTCCAACTTGCAAGAATTGCAAAGAAATACGGCACTCTTATCTCTTTCGACATTAACTTTAGAGCTTCTTTCTGGGAAGGAAGGGAAAAAGAACTGAGAGAGATATTCAACGAGATTGCTTCTCTGAGTGATATAATAATAGGGTTCAAGGAAGTCTTCAATCTTTGTCTAGGACATGAGATGCCTGAAACTCACGGTGTGAGCGTAGACGACACAATGGCTGACTTTAAAAAGGTACTGCTTCAAATGAGGAAGTACTGCCCCAATGCTTCGGTTCTTATAACAACCTTCCGTAACGAGATAAGTGTCAACGAACACCTCTGGGGTGGAGTGATGCTTGCCGGGGACGAATGGTACGAAGTTGCTCCAAGACCAATCAGAGTTCTTGACCGTATCGGAGGAGGTGACGGCTTTATGGGAGGACTGCTCTACGGAATCCTCAGGGGTTGGGAACCGGAAAAGTGGTTGCAGTTTGGCTGGGCAACAGGTGCACTGGCAACTACCTTTGTAACTGATTATGCACTACCTTCAGACGAGGCTTCGGTCTGGAGTATATGGAAAGGAAATACAAAAGTGATAAGGTAAAACTTTGTCTATGGTACTGTATCAAAGAGGATCCGAAAATGAGGAGTTAAGCCAGGCTGACCTGCGTGAGGCATTGCATGTGGCATTTGAAAAACTGGGCAGTCGCAGTAAGGTGCTTGCAATACCGCCCGACTATACAAGATTCCATTCACAGGCCGGAATACTCACTTCCTTGGCGTGGGAGTATTTTGGCAATTCAATGACTGATATACTTCCAGCACTGGGGACCCATGCCCCAATGACGCAGGAACAGATTTCACATATGTTTCCTGGTGTGCCCCATGACCTTTTCAGGGTACATGACTGGCGCAACGATGTAGTGACCCTTGGGGTAGTTCCCGGTTCCTTTATCTCAGAAATTACAAATGGGCAGGTCACCTATGACTGGCCCGTGCAGGTCAATAAAATGCTTGTGGAGGGAGGCTATGACCTTATCCTGTCTATTGGCCAGGTAGTCCCCCACGAGGTAATCGGTATGGCCAACTACAACAAGAATATCTTCGTGGGCACAGGTGGATCGGAAGGTATCAATAAAAGCCACTTTATCGGTGCCGTCTATGGCATGGAACGTATTATGGGTCGTGCCAACAATCCCGTTCGCAAGGTTCTCAACTATGCCTCAAAGACTTTCACATCTCATCTGCCCATCATCTATGTGCAGACAGTAATTGGCCGCAATAGTGCCGGTAAACTGGTAACCCGTGGTATCTTTATAGGCGATGATGAAGAGGTATTCGAGCTGGCTGCCGACCTGTCAATAAAAGTCAATTTTGAGATGGTGGCAGAACCTTTGAACAAGGTGGTTGTTTATCTCGAGCCGGGAGAATTTAAAAGCACCTGGCTTGGCAACAAGAGTATCTATCGTACCAGAATGGCCTTGGCCGACGGTGCCGATTTGATAGTACTTGCACCCGGACTGAGGGAATTCGGCGAGGACAAAACGATAGACCGTCTTATAAGGCAGTATGGCTATTGCGGCACTCCAAAGACGTTGAAATATGTCGAAGAGGACGAGGAAATGAGAAACAACCTTGGTGCTGCAGCCCACCTTATCCACGGCAGTTCAGAAGGTCGCTTTTCAATCACCTATTGTCCAGGTCACCTGAGCAAGGAGGAAATTGAATCGGTACATTTCAAATACGCCGACCTTGGGGAAATGATGAAACGATACGATCCTGATAAATTGAAAGACGGGTACAATATAATGCCTGACGGGGAAAAGATATTCTACATATCCAATCCGGCTGTGGGCCTTTGGGCCCACAGCGACAGGTTTAAGGACTGAGCTGGGTTATCTGGTCCTATTATCATGCTAATACAATTAGGATTTAGGCTGATCAACAAAACTCTAAAAACGAAATAATTAAGCCATTGGCTTGCAGAAGCAATATTTCCCGGAAGGAAGATCTCTTTAAAAGTAAATGTAAAAACTAAGCCATATGAAGGAATTATCAGACATAGGATTGATAGGTTTGGCAGTAATGGGTGAAAACCTGGTGCTGAACATGGAAAGCAAGGGCTTTCAGGTTTCGGTGTACAACCGTACCACCCAAAGGGTTGACGACTTTGTCAACGGACGTGCCAAAGGCAAAAATATAAGGGGAACTCATTCATTGCAAGAGCTTGTTGCTTCACTTGAGCGTCCTCGTAAAATAATGATGATGGTGAAGGCTGGCAAGCCGGTGGATGATCTTATTGAATCTCTTGTTCCCCTTCTCGATCAGGGCGACATCCTGATTGACGGTGGAAACACCCACTATCCCGATACCAACCGCCGTACTGCTTATGTTGAAAGCAAGGGCTTGCTCTATATTGGAACTGGTGTATCAGGTGGTGAGGAAGGTGCCCTGCTAGGTCCTTCTATTATGCCGGGGGGCAGTCAAAAAGCATGGCCTGTTGTAAAGCCAGTCTTCCAGAGTATAGCTGCCAAGGTTGAAGATGGTACACCATGCTGTGACTGGGTTGGCGAAAATGGTGCAGGCCACTTCGTCAAGATGGTTCACAACGGTATCGAATACGGTGATATGCAGCTTATCAATGAGGCTTACCATATCATGAAGGATGTTCTGGGTATGTCAGCTGATGAGATGCACCTGGTATTCAAGGAATGGAACGAAGGACCATTGGATTCATACCTGATAGAGATTACACGTGATATTCTGGCTTTCAAAGATGAGGACGGCCAGCCGCTAGTTGACAAGATTCTGGATACTGCAGGTCAGAAAGGTACAGGCAAGTGGACTGCTGTATCAGCCCTTGAACATGGAGTACCGTTAACCCTTATCGGTGAAGCAGTTTTTTCACGTTGTCTGTCAGCTATCAAAGAAGAAAGAGTTGCTGCATCCAAGATAATCAAAGGTCCAAAACCTGAATTCAAGGGTGACAAAAAGCAGTTTATCAAAGACATTGAGTCAGCCCTGTTTGCATCCAAGATAGTTTCATATGCCCAAGGTTATGCGCTTATGGCTGCGGCTGCAAAAGAATACGGATGGAACCTCAACTACGGAGGCATTGCCCTTATGTGGCGTGGAGGCTGTATCATACGTTCTGCCTTCCTCGGTCGCATAAAGGAAGCGTTTGACAGAAACAAGGACCTGAGCAACCTCTTGCTTGATCCCTTCTTCAAAGACGTTGTAGAAAAGGCACAACAAGGTTGGAGAAACGTAATAGCAACTGCGGTAATAAACGGGATTCCTGCGCCAGCTATCTCAAGCGCATTGAACTATTTCGACGGTTATCGCTCAGAACGTCTTCCGGCTAACCTCCTGCAGGCTCAACGTGACTTCTTTGGTGCTCATACATATGAAAGAGTAGACAAACCACGTGGTGAGTTCTTCCATACCAACTGGACAGGAAGGGGTGGAACTACAGCCTCTACAACCTATAACGTCTAATATTTAAGCCCACTCATCATGTCTATTTCAAAAGAGAAAATGTCGCACTACAGATGGTACATCTGTTCTCTGTTGTTCTTTGCCACGACTGTCAACTATCTGGACCGACAGGTATTATCATTGACCTGGAAGGACTTTATTGCACCTGAATTTCACTGGACCAATAGTGACTACGGTAATATCACAAGTCTGTTTTCACTATTTTATGCAGGCTGTATGCTCTTTGCCGGTAAGTTTGTTGACTGGCTTGATACTAAGAAGGGTTATTTGTGGGCCATCGGAATATGGTCTGTAGGTGCCGTACTCCATGCCTATTGCGGTATTGCTACCTCTGGTATTCTTACCGGCAAATGGTTGGTTGGTTTTGAAGGAGCCAAAGAGTCCATCGCTACGGTTGGAGACGTCGGATTGGTCGTTTCCGTAAGTGTAACCCTCTTTATTTTTGCAAGAATAGTACTTGCACTTGGAGAAGCAGGCAACTTCCCGGCTGCAATCAAGGCAACTGCCGAGTTCTTCCCAAAGAAGGACAGAGCTTTTGCAACAAGTATTTTCAATGCAGGTGCCACGGTGGGCGCCCTGCTAGCCCCATTTAGCATTCCAATTATAGCAGCCCACTGGGGTTGGGAGATGTCCTTTATTGTGATCGGTGCACTTGGTTTTGTCTGGATGGGCTTCTGGATCTTTATGTACAAAAAGCCCGAAGTTCACCCTCTTGTTAACAAGGCTGAACTTGACTACATACATCAGGACAGTCATGAGGAGGCAGCAAACGGTGATGAGGGAAGGGATGCAAAGAAGATACCTTTCTTAAAATGCTTTACATACAAGCAGACCTGGGCCTTTACAGTGGGTAAGTTTATGACCGACGGAGTGTGGATGTTCTACCTATTCTGGACTCCGGCCTATCTGAGCGATGTGTATGGACTGACATCCGACCAAACGATGGCGCAGTTCCTACTCTTCCTGTTATACGGCATCACCTTGTTGTCAATTATCGGGGGTTGGTTGCCAACTTACTTTGTCGACAAGAAGGGGATGAATCCATATGCTGGACGTATGAAGGCAATGCTGATTTTTGCCTTCTTCCCCTTACTTGCAATGATGGCACAGCCGCTTGGTAAGCTGTCGTTCTGGTATCCTGTGATCATTATTGGTCTTGCAGGTGCAGCCCACCAGGCATGGTCTGCAAATATCTTCTCGACTATAGGTGATATGTTCCCAAAATCTGCTGTTGCAACAATCACAGGTATCGGCGGTATGGCAGGAGGACTGTCAGCGTTTTTAATAAACAGATCATCTGGCATACTCTTCGACTTTGCTGAAGAAACCAGCATGAAATTTATGGGCTTTCAGGGTGTAGAAGCAGGATATTTCATCGTTTTCCTCTTCTGCTCAGTAGCCTATCTTATAGGATGGCTGCTTATGAAAGCACTTGTTCCCAAATACAAGCCAATAGTCATTTAACAATCAATACTGACAAATACCTGCATCACTGGATGCAGGTATTTGTCATACATATTGGGCCTGCAGTTTTTTCTGATGGCTTTTCTTAATTATGAAACAGGTTCGTATCAAAGACATAGCAAAATTGTCCGGCTTTTCCATAGGCACGGTTGACAGGGTGTTGCATAACCGTGGCGAAGTCGCTGCTGATACAAAGGAAAAAATCCTTAAAATAGCCCGTGAGCTTGATTACAAGCCCAATATTGTTGCACAGGCACTTACTACAAAAAAGCAGTACAAAATAGCTGTACTAATTCCAAGAGCTGACAAGGACAACTCATTTTGGGCCATGCATCCCGCAGGGATTAACAAGGCTTTAAATGAGCTGCGTCCCTTCAAAGTAAATGTTAGCTATTACCTGTTCGAACTACACAATGAGGCCGATTTTCTTAGCAAGGCAGAGGATCTGCTCAACGACGAACCTGAAGGTGTTATCCTGGCTCCCATCCTTCGCAAAGAATCATTGCACATATGCTCAAGACTCGAAGAAAAGGGCGTGCCCTACATATTTATCGACTCCCACATAGAAAACTGCGGAAATCTTAGCTTTTTGGGCGAAAACGCCTACAAGAGTGGCCGGGTTGCAGCAAGCCTGGTCGACTTCGGTGTAGGAGCAGATAATGATATTTTGGTTGTAAATATCGCTAAGGATCTTGAAAACACACGACACCTGTACAGTCGCACACGTGGCTTTATGAACTATTTCGGGGAAGGTGGCAGAAATAAGGGAAGGAAAATTACTGTCGAGATAGAATCAAGCAATATGGATACAGTAAGGCAAAAACTCAACAAAGTATTTGCTGATTATCCCGACATAGGAGCTATACTTGTATCAAGCGCAAAGACCCACATCGTGGCATCATACCTCGAGGAAAAGGGGCTGAAAGATATTATTCTGGTGGGATATGAAATGACAAAGGAGAACCTTGACTTCCTCAAACACGGTATTATTAATTTCCTGATTGGGCAAAGACCTGTTGAGTCATCCGAGAAAGCCCTGAAGATGATGTTCGAACACCTAACTACTGGCAAAACCTTCTCTAAAGAAGAGTTTCAGCCCGTCGAGATCATCAATCCGGAAAACGCAGATTTCTGACACCAGCGGGCTGAAACTATTTTGTTGCAACACCTGTTAATACAGGCTACTACTTAGTTATACAGGCCATGACTACTTGTCTTTCCAGAATACCAGGTAGAATTGAGGAGTCGCTATGACATTTGAAGTCAGGCTCTATTTACAGTACCTTAAACCTGATTGCATCATTTTCTATTGGTTGTCCAAAAGCGCAGTCAGTGGTTTCAGACTTATTACAAAACCTCCTCGAGGTAGAGTCTCAACTTCCAACGAGTCACCTTTAGTTACCACTCCGTATGAAGTACTGAATTCCTTGTCGTGTTTTCCATCAGTTATAACACAATACTTGTAGCTGACACCTTCTTCAAGAAATCCAAAGTCAACCTTGATCATCTTACCCCTGAAACCGGAGTTCAGCGCTCCAACATACCACTTGTCTCCTTTTTGACGGGCAAGACATACATCCCTACCTGGATACCCGCTAAGAAACACAAGTTCATCCCAGGCTGCAGGCACTTCCTTCAGGAAGGACAGAGCTGCATGAGGCAATTCCCTGTATGCTTCAGGACGATCAGCCAAATGCTGAAATGCTGATTCGAAAACTACACTGAGAGCCAGCTCGTGACCATAGGAGGTAATATGAGGATACTGTGAATTTGAGAAGGTAACCGGGGTATAGTCCATAGAACCAACCACATTGCGGGTAAAGGGCATCACAGAATTATGCTCCGGAGCAGTAGTTGTTAGTTCAGGATTATTGTTGTACCATTCAGCACCACGTACAGCCTCAGTAGTCATTAAGTTTGGATAAGTGCGTGTCCAGCCACGGGGCACAATGGCACCGTGGAAGTTGACCATCATTTCCATTTCTGCCGCATCTTCCAGAATATCCAGATAGTAATCAATCATATATTGTTTTTCGCTAAGGAAGAAATCAACCTTTACGCCAACAAAACCAAGGCTCTTAAGCCAGGCAAACTCCTTCATGCGACTTTCGTGGGTCTTCATCCTGTCGACAGGAGTTGAGGTAATCCACTTGAACATACCCGAATTATACCAGATCAACGGCTTCACCCCTTTGGATACAGCATATCTTGCAGCATCTTCGACATTTCCGCCGTTCTGCATTGCATCCCATTCCCAGTCAAACAAAGTATAGGGCCAATCCATTTCAGCAGCCAGATCGGTAAATTTCTTCACTGTCTGATAGTCACGTGTTCCATGGTTGTCCGACCAGTAATTCCATGACACCTTACCGGGCTTAATCCAGTCGGTATTGCTAATAACAGATGGTTTTGACACATCCTCAACAAGGGTTGACTCAACTATGCTAGCCAGGTCACCAAGTATTATCACCCTCCATGGAGACTTCCATGGTAGTTCGATTACCGGAAGTGCATCTCCCTCTCCCTCATGGTCAAGAGGAAGGGCTACTTTAAATCCATTTCCGTCAGTGAAGTTGACCAACTTGGTACCCGCATAGCCACGATCAAGGTCAGCTTCATGAATCAAAAACCAGGCTTCCTTATCTTTATCCTTGAACAGAGCAGGATATGACCAGTCGCGCTGTACGCTTCCATCCTTAATCAGAGCATATAGGTTCTCGTTTGACAGATCAAACTTCTGAAGCCATCTTAAAGTACTGTCCTGAACAGTATAAGTGGTAAACTCGTCCTTTACTGTGTACTTTCCTGACTTTTCAGGGAACTCATATCTGAAAACCACTCCATCATTGTACGCTCTTACAATCACATTCATTTTGGCTTTTGAGGGGTTTTCAAATGAGAAAACCTGCTCAGTACCAAAATTCAGCCTCTTGGTACGCTTGCCATGGAGAGCAGTATATTCCTCCTTTATCTGAACAGGCTTACCTATCTTTAGCAGCCTCAGGTCACCGAAAAAGTCCTGATCGCTGCGGCTTAACCCCAGACTGACCTTTGTGAGTTCGGTACTACCTTCACTATCTCTGTAATCCACTTTGAGAAACCAGTGCCCCTCCTCGCTGGTTAATACAGCTCCAACTTTACCGTTTGGAGAACGTAATTCAATATCCGCTGCTGATACAAATGCTGCAGCGTGCAAAGCAATTATCAGCAACAGACTCCTTAAATAGACACACGTTTTACACATAAGACTTGCTTTTTAATAGAAATATCAATCAAAGTCCACAACCTGATTCTTTCCGTCATAAGAGATAATCTTGTCAACCTCCCTGGAAACTTCAATACCGACTCCCTTTTTAGCACTGACAAGTACAATCCTGAAGGTTCTTTCCTTAAGCATACCAGGATGCTCACCTTCAGTGTCATCTATTGTCAGACTGTGCTTCGCACTATCCCATCTGAATGTTATTGTTGAATATCTGCCTTCTTCATAGCCATAGCCGTCACCTTCATCTTCGTACAGCACAAAACAGCCATCTGCTCCATCATAGATTCTAAGTTCTATAACATCAGCAGGTAGTTTACCTGTATGTTGAATATGATTGCCCATGGGAACTATTGAACCTGCCTTTACAAATAGGGGAAGTCTGTCAAATGCAACATTCACATCAACCCATTGCTTACCCTTGTAGTTTGTTCCGGTCCAGAAGTCATACCACCCCTCTGATTCAGGCAGATACACCTTAACAACATCCACACCAGACTCAGTAACCGGAGCAACGAGGAAGGAACTGCCAAACATATACTGGTATGCTTGTTCAGATGCCTCTTTGTCACCAATAAAGTCCATCACCAGAGGACGCATCATGGTACTTCCCATATTGGTTACCTTCCATGCTTCAGAGTAAATATAAGGAATAAGTCTGTAACGCAGCTCAAGCATCTTACGCATAGCTTGTTCAACCTCATCACCATATTTCCATGGTTCGGTTTCGCTCATATAACCATGCATACGGAATATAGGACTGAAGGCACCCCACTGATACCATCTTACCAGCAGTTCCTTGTAGTTATCATCGGTATACTGCCTCGGTCCGGGTCTGAAGAATCCTCCTATATCTGTAGTCCAGTATGGTAATCCCGTCATCACGAAATTCAGACCAGCGGTAATCTGTCTCTTGTAGCCGTCCCAGTTACCGCCAATATCTCCCGACCAGTTTATTACCCCATATCTTTGTTGACCTGAAAAGGCTGAACGAGTAAGGATACAAACACGCTTGTCGTCAGTTGCCGATCTCTGCCCCTCGTACACAGCCTTGCTCACCATAAGCGGATATGTCAATCGGTAGAAGTTGCCCGGTCCCAAATATGTCATCCTTCCTGCAAGAGCATCATTTTCAGGCTCAACAGCATCCATCCACCAGGCATCCACTCCGTTCGAGAACATATTATCATTAAGGGTATTCCAGTAATCCTCTCTGGTTGCAGGATTAAAGTAGTCCAGCCAGTTGGTTC